>NZ_JBIRQU010000004.1:278754-706457 GCF_044333355.1 Streptomyces sp. NPDC021012 | reverse complement strand
TGCCCACACGGCGGGTGGGAGGGGGCACCGCCCCGCCGGGCGCGCGGCCCACACGGGGCGGGTGCGGGCCCCACACGGGGCGGGGGCGAAGCCCCGGGTGAAGCGCGCCGCCCAGCCGGGCGCGGGTAGGCGCGGAAACGCGCCGAGCCCCGCAGGGCGGGCGCTTGGGGCGCGGGCCTGCGGGGCTCGGGGAAAATCGGGGGCGGGGCTACCGCTCGGGGGCCGTCAGTGGCCGCCACCCTGCTGCTCGTCGCGGCGACGCTGCCACCGCGCTTCGATCCGGTCCATCATGGAGCGTCGCTGCCGAGCCTGACGGCCGCCGGCCGCCCTCTGCTCGCCCGGCTTGGGCGCCTTGCGCCATCCGGTGACCGCCAGGACCGCACAGCCCAGCATGACGAGGAAACCCACCACGCTGATCCAGATCAGGCCGTCTTCCTGGAAGACCATTCCGGTCATGAGGAGCGCGATACCCACCAGGAAGCCGACGACTGCCTGGTAGACCCGTCGCCGGGTGTACGTACGCAGCCCGCTTCCCTCGAGCGCTGTCGCGAACTTGGGATCTTCGGCGTACAGCGCTCGCTCCATCTGCTCGAGCATTCGCTGCTCGTGCTCCGAGAGCGGCACGGAGTCCTCCTAGTCGTCGGTCGCGGGGGCGACCGGTTTGCGGCCCTTTCAGGATAGGCAGGGAATCGCCCCCGTGAAACCCGCCTCAATACCGATAGCCAATCCGGGCCGCCATGCGGATCGGTTGCTGAGGCGTTGATTCCCCAGCCCCTCGTCCGTCATGCCGGATGGTGTCCCCCGATCATACGGGGCGGAGCCCCGGATCGGGCGGGCTGTGGCGCACTCCGTCGAACGGGTGGCCGTCCCGCTCAGGCCCGCTTCCGGCCGAGAACGTGCAGCTGGGTGGCGATGGCCTGGAAGGAGGGCAGCTCGGCGGCGGCCGCTTCCAGCCGGAGGAGGGCCTCGGCGGCCCCGGGCTCGGTGTCGACGAGGGCACCGGGGACGAGGTCGGCGAAGACCCGGACGCCGTGCACGGCGCCGACCTCGAGACCGGCCGCGTCGGCGAGCTCGGCGAGCTGCTCGGCGGTGAAGCGCCGGGGCACGGGGTCGCCGCCGCCCCAGCGGCCCGCCGGGTCGTCGAGCGCGTGCCGGGCCTCGGTGAAGTGGCCGGCGAGGGCGCGGGCGAGGACGGCGCCGCCGACCCCGGCGGCGAGCAGGCTGAGGCTGCCGGCGGGGCGGAGCGCGGCGGCCGCGTTCCGCACGCCCTCGGCGGGGTCGTCGACGTACTCCAGGACGCCGTGGCAGAGCACGGCGTCGTAGGAGTCGCGCTCGACGACGTCGAAGAGGCCCCGGATGTCGCCCTGGACGCCGGTGACGAGGTCGGCGACGCCGGCCTCGGCGGCCCGGCGGCCCAGGGCGAAGAGCGCGTTGGGGCTGGGATCGACGACGGTGACGCGGTGGCCGAGGCGGGCCACCGGCACGGCGAAGTTCCCGGAGCCGCCGCCCGTGTCGAGGACGTCGAGGCCCGCCTTCCCGGTGGCCTCGACCCGGCGGTCCAGGGCGTCTTTGAGGACGTCCCAGACGACGGCGGTACGCAGGGAGGCGCGCGACGGGCGCGACGACGCCTCACGGCCGAAGACAGGGGAAGGGTCCGGCACGGCTGTTGACTCCTCGGTGACGGGTCTGGACGGTCCCCACCCTATGGCCTCGCCCTCTCCTTTCGGATCATCCCGGGCTCCCGTCGGCCCCGGGCTGCGGGGGCAGTACCGGCCGGAGGGCGAGCAGCCGCTCGACGAGGCGCAGGAAGTGCTCGGCGTCCCTGAGCAGGTCGTCGGCCTCGCGCCGGGTGACCGCGCCGCTGATGCCGGCCTCGGCGCGGGCTCTGCGCGGGGCCCCGGCGGCGAAGAGGGCGCTCCACTCGGCCAGCTCGGGGGCGAGGCCGGGGAGGAGCTCCCAGGTGCTCCTTATCGGCTGCCGGTGGCGGGGCCGGGTGTCGGGTCTGGCCCGGGCGGCGAGCACGGCGGCCGCGGCGCGCAGGGCGGCGAGGTGGGCGGTGGCGTACCGCTCGTGGGGGCGGTCGAGGACGGCGGCCTCGGCGAGTCCGGCGTGGGACTTGGCGAGGAGGTCGAGGGCGGCGGGCGGGGCGGCGGAGCGGCGCTGGACGGGGTGGATGTCGGAGCCGGGCCCCGTCTCTCCGGGGGTGGGACGGCGGCGGGGCGTGGCTGCTGCGGATGGGCCGGCCATGACGAGCCTCCTGTCGTCGTGTGACGGCGCTGTGGCCGTATGTGTTCATCGTGTCGTGCCCCACTGACAATCGCGCTGACCTGGGGTTTTGCCTCATCGCCGACTCAGGGGTAACTTTTGAACTGACTGGTCAGTTCAAAAGGGGAGTGGGGGGTGAGTCCGTGGGCGCGGAAACCGAGGAGCAGCCGCACGGCGCCGCCGTCGTCGCGGACGGCTTCGGACTGAAGGGGCCGCGCGGCTGGGCCTTCCGGAAGGTCTCCTTCCGGGCGGAGCCCGGAACGCTGGTGGCGATCGAGGGCCCTTCGGGCTCGGGGCGCACCTGTCTGCTGCTCGCGCTCACCGGCCGGATGAGGACCAAGGAGGGCCACGCCGAGGTCGGCGGCCTCGCCCTCCCCCGCAAGATGGCCGCCGTGCGCCGGATCACCGCGCTCGGCCAGGTCCCGGGCGTCAGCGAGCTCGACCCCGCCTTCACGGTCGCCGAGCACCTGCGCGAGCGGGCCCTGCTCCAGCGCCGCTACGACGGTTCCGTACGGGCCCTGCTGCGGCGCCCCGCCGAGCGCGCGGCGGCGTCCCGGGCCCGGATCGACGAGGCCGTGGCGGCCGTGGGTCTGGACCTCGACGCCCTGCCGAAGGGCGAGCGGACCTCCGTACGGGACCTGGAGCGTCTCGAAGCGCTGCGGCTCTCGATCGCCCTGGCCCTGATGGGCCGTCCCCGGCTGCTCGCCGTGGACGACACGGACCTGAAGCTCTCGGACGCCGACCGCGCCGAGGCCTGGGCGCTGCTGCGCTCCCTGGCCGCGTCCGGGACGACGGTCCTCGCCGTCTGCAGCGAGGCCCCCGAGGACGCCCTGCGCATCACGACCCTCGCCGGCGACGACACCGCCGAGCCCCCGGCCGCCACCGCGAAGGACACCGCGCCCGCCACCGGCACCCGCCTCGCGAAGGACACCGGCAAGGACACCGCGCCCGACGCCACCACCGCCGCCGAGGACACCACCGCCGAAGACCCGGCCACCGCCGCCGAGGACACCGCCGCCGTCGGGGAGACGGCGACCGGCGGCACCACCGACACCACGACCGAGGAGGGGGCGGCCGATGCGCTCGCCGAAACTGGCCGCGCTTGAGCTGAAGCGCTTCGGCAGGGGAAAGCTGCCGCGCGCCGCACTCGTCGCGATCCTGCTGCTGCCCCTGCTGTACGGCGCCCTGTACCTGTACTCGTTCTGGGACCCGTACAGCAGGCTCGACAAGATCCCCGTCGCCCTCGTCAACGAGGACCGGGGCGCCACCGCCGGCGGCAAGAAGATCAACGCCGGTGACGACATCACCGAGGGGCTCCTGGAGAGCAAGACCTTCGAGTGGCACGAGGTGAGCGACGCCGAGGCGCGCAAGGGCGTGGAGGACGGGACGTACTACCTGTCCCTGACCATGCCCGGCGACTTCAGCACCCGCATCGCCTCCAGCTCCGGCGACTCCCCGGAGACCGGCGCGCTCCAGGTGCGGACGAACGACGCGAACAACTACATCGTCGGCTCGATCTCCCGGACGGTCTTCTCCGAGGTGCGCAGCGCGGCCTCCACGAAGTCCTCGCGGAGCTTCCTCGACAAGATCTTCATCTCCTTCTCCGACATCCACGACGCCACCGCGAAGGCCGCCAAGGGCGCGGCCGACCTCAAGGAGGGCGTGGACAAGGCGAAGAAGGGCTCCAAGAGCCTGTCGGACGGGCTCACGGACGCCAAGGCCGGCAGCGGCGACCTGGCCGCGGGCCTGAAGAAGCTCGACAAGGGCGCCAAGGACCTGGAGAACGGCTCCCGCAAGGTCGCGAACGGCACGCAGGCCCTCGCCGACAAGGTGAACGGCACCGCCGAAAAGGTCCGTCCGTACCTGGCGAACAACGGCAAGTCGATCCGCGACACCGCCCGGCTCGTCTCCGACTCCGCCACGGCCGCCCGCCACGACCTGGCCGACCTGGTCAAGCGCGCGCCCCTGGTCCGCTCCGCCGCCCACAAGGCCGACGACGGTCTCGTGCGGCTCCACCGGGAGCTGTGCGTCGACGCCGCCCCCACCGCTCCCCCGCTCGACCCCAAGGTCTGCGCGAAGCTCAAGGAGGCCTCCGTCACCGCCGGCGACGTGGCCACGATCGCCGACGACGTGCACGAGCTCACCAAGGGCCAGACCGACGACCTGAAGACCCTGGACGCGCGCCTGGCCAAGCTCGTGAAGCAGGCCGACGAGCTGGCCGCCCGCGCCCCGCACCTCGACGAGGACGTCGAGGGCGCCATCCGGAAGATCAACGAGCTCAACGCGGGCGCGCGGAAGGTCGCGACGGGCGCGGACCAGCTGCACACCGGCATCACCCGGGCGAAGACCGGCTCGGTCAGCCTCGACACCGGTGTCGGCAAGCTCAAGAAGGGCGCGGGCGCCCTGGACGGCGGCCTGTTCAAGCTGGCCGACGGTTCGGGCACCCTCGCCACCGGTCTGAAGGACGGGGTCGACCAGATCCCCGACTACGACCGGCAGGACCGCGACCGGCGTACGGAGGTCATGGCCGACCCGGTCAAGCTGGCCTCCCAGTCCCTGCACAAGGCGCCCAACTACGGCACCGGTTTCGCCCCGTACTTCATCCCGCTCTCCCTCTGGGTCGGCGCGATGGTCGCGTACATGATCATCCAGCCGCTGAACCGGCGCGCCCTCGCGGCCGGCGGCTCCGCCCTGCGGATCGCGCTGGCGGGCTGGCTCCCGGTGGCGGCGATCGGCGTCCTCCAGGTCGCGGCCCTGATGTCGGTCCTGCACTGGGGCCTCGGCCTCCAGATGGCCCGGGCCGCCGGCACGATCGGCTTCCTCGCCCTGGTCACCTGCTGCTTCGCCGCGATCATCCAGTGGCTCAACGCCCACTTCGGCGCGGCGGGCCGGATCCTGGTGCTCGCGTTCCTGATGCTCCAGCTGACCTCGGCGGGCGGCACGTACCCCGTCCAGACCAGCCCGGCCTTCTTCAACGCCGTCCACCCGTTCCTGCCGATGAGCCACGTGGTCGAGGCGCTGCGCCGCCTCATCACGGGCGGCGGGCTCGGGCCGGTCTGGCAGGCCTGCGCGGTCCTGGCGGCCTTCACCGTCGGCGCCCTGGCCCTGACCGCCGTCACGGCGCGCAAGAAGCAGGTGTGGACGCTGGACCGGCTCCACCCCGAACTGTCGCTCTGAACCTGTGAGAATCGACGCCATGGACAGCAGCAGCACCCGACGCCGGGCCACGCGCACGAAGCTCTACGAGGCGGCCGTCACCCTCATCGCGGAGCAGGGTTTCTCCGCGACGACGGTGGACGAGATCGCCGAGCGGGCCGGCGTGGCCAAGGGCACGGTCTACTACAACTTCAAGAGCAAGACCGAGCTCTTCGAGGAGCTGCTGCGCCACGGCGTGTCGCTGCTCGCCGGCTCCCTGCGCTCGGCGGCCGAGGAGACCGCCGAGCGCGGCGGGAGCCGGGTCGACGCGCTGGACGCGATGATCCGGGCGGGCCTCGTCTTCATCGACCGCTACCCGGCCTTCACCCAGCTGTACGTGGCCGAGCTCTGGCGCACCGGACGCGCCTGGAACTCGACCCTCCTGGTGGTCCGTCAGGAGGCCGTCGCGGTGGTGGAGGGCGTGCTGCGCGAGGGGGTGGCGGCCGGTGAGCTGAGCGAGGAGATCGACGTCCAGCTGACGGCCTCGGCCCTGGTCGGGATGGTGCTCGTGGCGGCGCTCGACTGGCAGGCCTTCCAGAGCGAGCGTTCGCTCGACGACGTGCACGCGGCGCTGTCCCGCCTGCTGCACGGCCGCGTCGGCGGCCGCTGAGCGCGAACACGGCGGAAGGCCGGTGCGGCGAGGCTCGATCCCCCCGAGCCTCGCCGCACCGGCTTCTTCCCTTCGCGCCCCCGTGCCGGCAGGCGCACGGCCCCGTTCCGCAGCCCCGTGCCGGCGGTACCGGAGCCGCGCCCCTTCCGTGGGCTCCACTCTCCCCTCCCGCCGGCACCGGCCCCATCCGCGTACCTACTCATCTCGTCCTCTAGGTACGGATACTCAGTCCTGGCTACGATCGCGGGCGTGTCCGTACTCCCCCTGGTGTTCACCAGCGGCTGGGCGAGCGGGATCAACGCGTACGCGGTGGTCCTGCTGTTCGGCCTCTTCGGCGCGACCGGGCTGACCGACGAGGTGCCCGCGTCCCTCCAGCGCACCGACGTCCTCGTCGCGGCGGGCGTGCTGTTCCTCTGCGAGGCGGTGGCGGACAAGATCCCGTACGTCGACTCGGTGTGGGACTCCGTCCACACGGTGGTCCGGCCGGTCGCGGGGGCCGTGGTCGGCGCCCTGCTCGCCGGGCAGAGCGGTTCGCTGCCGGAGCTGGCGGCGGGCGCGGTCGGCGGTTCGACGGCCTTGCTCAGCCACTTCGTCAAGGCGGGGACGAGGCTGGCGGTCAACACCTCGCCGGAGCCGTTCTCGAACATCGCGCTGAGCCTCGCGGAGGATCTCGGGGTGGCGGCGATCGTCACCTTCGCCCTCTTCCATCCGGTGGCGGCGGCGGTCGTCGCGGGCGTCCTGCTCCTGGCGGGCCTGGCGATACTGGTCTTCCTCGCCCAGCGGATCCGCCGCGGCTGGCGGCGCTGGGCGCAGCGGCGGGAGGAGAGACGGCTCGCGGCCCCGGGGGCGCGCCCACCGGCCCATGCCCCGCCGGACGACGGGTCCGACCACTTCTGACCGGGTCCCGGGACGCCCCATAGACTCGCCCGCATGGCACGGATTGTGGTGATCGGCGCGGGACTCGGCGCCATGGCGGCGGCGGCGCGCCTCGCGGTCGCCGGGCACGCGGTGACGGTGTACGAGAAGACGTCGACGTACGGCGGCGCGGTCGGCCGCTTCGAGCGGGACGGCTTCGCCTTCGACACCGGTCCGGGGCTGCTGCACCTGCCGGCCGTCTACCGGGACCTGTTCGTGAAGACCGGGAAGAAGCCCCTGGAGGAGTGCGTCACGCTGACGCAGGTCGATCCGGCGGCCCGTCACGTCTTCGCCGACGGAACCCGCGTCGACCTGCCGAACGCCTCCCGGGCCGGCACGGTCGACGCCCTGGACGCGGCGCTCGGCGCGGGCGCGGGCGAGCGCTGGGGCGACTTCCTGACGCGGGCCCGCGAGGCCTGGGACCGGACCCGGCGCCCGCTCCTGGAGGAGCCGCAGCCGGCCGGCCGCGAGGCGCTCGCCCGCGAGCCGTACCCGGCGCTCAAGGCGGGCTTCCTGCGCCGCCCGACGAGGACGCTCGCCCAGGTGGGCGCGCGGGAGCTGCGCGAGCCCCGGCTGGTCGCGCTCCTGGACTCCTACGCGGAGGCGTACGGCGTCCCGGCGTGGGCCGCCCCGGCGTCCGCCGCCGTCCTGCCGTACATGGAGCAGACCTTCGGCAGCTGGTACACGGCGGGCGGCATCCGGGCGCTCGCGGACGCGGTGTACGAGCGGTGCCGGGAGCGGCGCGTGGAGTTCGTCTTCGACGCGCCCGTGGACGAGGTGCTGACCGAGGCGGGCCGGGCCGTCGGGATCCGGCTCGCCTCCGGCGGGACGGTGGAGGCGGACCACGTGGTGGCGGGCGCGCCGGTGCCGTCCCTCTACCGCGAGCAGGTCCTCCCCTGGGAACACGGCGACGAGTGGCCGTCCTTCGCGCACGGGTCCACCGGCCGTCTGACGCTCCTGCTGGCCCTGCGCGGGGCCCGCGAGGAGGAGGCCGCGCACCGCACGGTCGTCCACGGGGACGGCGAGCGGCCCACGGTGACCGTGCTGCGGCCCGACGACCCGGAGTCGCGGCCCGACGCGGAGCACGAGTCGGTGACGGTCTCGGCGATGGTGGACCTCACGTCCGAGGAGGACTGGAGCGGCCTCGCCGACCGGATGGCCGAGGCCGCCGCCCGGGCGGTGCCGGGGCTCGCCGAGCGGCTGCTCTGGCGGGAGGTCCGCAGCCCGGAGGACGTCCGGGCCGCCACCGGTGCCGCCGAGATCCCGCCCCCCGCGCTCGCGGACGCCGCCGGGACGTACCTCCCGGCGGCGAACCTCTCCCCCGTCCCCGGGCTGTACTTCGCGGGCGGCTGGTCGCACCCCGGCGGCGGGCTCGCCCACGCGGGCATGTCGGGGGCGCTGGTGGCCGGACTCATCGTGGAGGGCGCGGACTTCCGCGGCTCCCGGTAGGCCCTAGTAGCGGTACTGCTGCTGGTCGTCCGGGTGCGGCTGCTCGTAGCCGTACGGGGCCTGCTGCTGCGGGGCCTGGTCGGTGTCGCGCTGCTGCGGGACCCAGACGCCGCCGGGCGGGGTGTCGTAGGTGTACGAGGGCGCGTAGGGGTCGTTGTAGTACGAGCCGTACTGCTGGCCGTCGGTGCCGGGGCCGATGTACGGATCGGAGTACGCGGCGTACTGCTGCTGTCCGGCGGCGGTGCCGTAGTCGTAGGCCTGCTGCTGCTCGTGGCCGGGCTGTCCGTAGGAGGGCTGCTCGTATCCGGGCTGCTGGTACGCGGACGCGTAGGGGTCGTACTCCGTGCCGTACCCGGTGCCGGCGGCCTGGGCGGTGGTGTCGTAGACCCCGTACTGGCCGGTGTCCTCGGGCATCGGCTGCGGCTCGTAGACCGCGGTCGTCCCGGCGGCGGTCTCGGGGCGCGGCTCGTGGCCGGGCCCGTCCTCCGTGTCGTACGCGGAGTCCACGGTGTCGTACGAGAGCTCGGTGACCTCAAGAGTGGGTCCGGCCGGCGGGGCGGCCTTGCGGCGGCGGCTCTCGCGCGGGCTCCCGCCGATCGCCCAGCCGGTGGAGAAGCCGCGCCGGAAGGAGAGCGTCACATAGGTCTGGCCGACGGCGAAGGCGACGGCCCCGGCGATGATGACGAGGACCGAGGGCAGCAGGACGCCCACGACGACGCCGAGGAAGCCGCCGAAGGCGAGCAGGCGCCAGCGCAGCCGCGCCTTGTACTGGAGGAGCACCTCCCCCAGCAGCCACAGTGCGACCACGCCGAACGCGATGTAGAGGACCGTCCACCCCATGCCCCGCCGCCCCTCTCCGCGGTCACCGCCGCGGGTCGGGGCGGGTACGACCGGTCACGACTGCTGGTGCAGTCCGAGATTCTCGTAGATCTCGAGCGTCGCGGTGGAGCTGTTGAGCGTGATGAAGTGCAGTCCGGGGACACCCTCGGAGAGCAGACGCGCGCAGAACTCCGTCGCGAACTCGATACCGATGGAGCGTACAGCGGCGGGATCGTCCTTGACGGCGAGGATGCGCTCTTTCACATCCGCGGGGAAGAGGGCGTTGCTCAGCTGGGGCAGCCGGTCGAGCGTCTTCACGTTCACGACGGGCATGACCTCGGGGATGATCGGGGTCTCGCAGCCCGCCTTCTCCACGCTGTCGCGGAGCCGCAGATAGTTCTCCGGGTCGAAGAACATCTGGGTGATCGCGTAGTCGGCGCCCGCGCGGCACTTGTCCACGAAGTGCCGGATGTCCGTGTCCCAGTCGGTGGACCGGGGGTGCATCTCCGGGAAGGCGGCGACGCCGACGCAGAAGTCTCCCGACTCCTTGATCAGCCGGACGAGGTCGGCGGCGTACTTCACGCCCTCCGGGTGCTCGACCCACTCGCCCAGCGGGTCGCCCGGCGGGTCGCCGCGGACGGCGAGCATGTTCCGGATGCCCACGTCGGCGTACTGGCCGAGGATGTTCCGCAGTTCGGCGACCGAGTGGTCGACGGCCGTGAGGTGGGCGACGGGGGTGAGCGTGGTGTCGGAGGCGATCTTCTGGGTGGCCTTGACGGTGCCGCCGCGGGTGGAGCCGCCGGCGCCGTAGGTCACGGAGACGAAGCTGGGGCCGACCGCCTCGACCCGGCGCATGGCGTTCCAGAGGACCTGCTCGCCCTTCTCGGTCCGGGGCGCGTAGAACTCGAAGGAGTACGACGTCTCACCGGCCGCGAGGATCTCGCGGACGGTGCGCGCACGGTCCGAGCGGACGGAAGCGGTACCAAGGGCCATACGGGCAGGTTAGACGGGGGGCGGGCGGCAGCGTAGACGGCGTCCGAGTAATGGACACCTTTTCGGACAACTATCGGGATTGCGCCGCGCGCCCCGCGGTACCGCTGGTACGGCCCTCAGGCCTCGGCGCGCTCGCGGACGCGCTTGGCGAGGGCGGCCGTCGCGGCGGCCGGGTCGGCGGCCTCGGTGATGGCGCGGACGACGACGATCCGGCGGGCGCCCGCGTCCAGGACCTCGTCGAGGTTGGTCTCGTCGATGCCGCCGATGGCGAACCAGGGCCGGTCCTGGGCCAGCTCCGCCGCGTACCGCACGAGGCCGAGGCCCGGGGCGTACCGTCCGGGCTTGGTGGGGGTGGGCCAGCAGGGGCCGGTGCAGAAGTAGTCCACGCCCGGCTCGGCGGCGGCCGCGGCGACCTCGCTCTCCGCGTGGCAGGAGCGGCCGATCAGCACCTCCTCGCCGAGGATCGCGCGGGCGGCGGGCACGGGCAGGTCGCCCTGGCCGAGGTGGAGGACGTCGGAGCCGATGGCGTGGGCGACGTCGGCCCGGTCGTTCACCGCGAGGAGCTTGCCGTGCCGGCGGGCGGCCTCGGCGAAGACGGCGAGGTGCTCCAGCTCCTCACCGGCCTCCATGCCCTTGTCGCGGAGCTGGACGACGTCCACGCCGGAGGAGAGCACGGCGTCGAGGAAGGCGGGCAGGTCGCCCTGGCGCTTCCGGGCGTCGGTGCACAGGTAGAGCCGGGCGTCGGCGAGCCGCTCACGAGGCGTGGACATGGGTGGGTTCCCCCCGTTCGTGTCGCCGGTGCCGCGGCGGCCGGCCCGTGGGGGACCCGGCCGCCGCGGCACCCGCGGTGGTGTCTTCGGTGTCTGCGCGCCTCAGAGGGCGAGCGCCTGGGCGCGGCGCTTCACCTCCGTGCCGCGGTTCTCGTTGAGCGCCTGCGCGGGCGTGCCCGGCAGGCTCTCGTCCGGAGTGAAGAGCCACTCCAGCATCTCCTCGTCGGTGAAGCCGTCGTCCCGGAGGACGGTCAGCAGCCCGACGAGGCCCTTGACGATCTTGTCGCCCTGGATGAAGGCGGCGGGGATCTGCAGGGACCTGTTCTCGCCACGGCGGACGGCGATGAGCTGGCCGTCCTTGATCAGCTGCCGCACGCGCAGCACGTCGACATCGAGCATCTCCGCGATGTCGGGCACATAGAGCCAGGCGGGGACGAGCGCATCGATCTTCACGTCAATCTCGGTCACGGGACAAGCCTGCCATCCCGGACCGACAGTCGGTAGCCGGGCCCTACCGGACCGCCGCCTTCAGGGGGACGGACGGGTCGGCGGCGCGCTCCGGGTCGACGGGGACGGCGGCCTCGATGAGCTTGCGGCCCTGGGCCAGGTCGCGGGGGCGGCCGACCGCGAGGAGGGCCACCGGCACCCCCTCGCGCAGCCAGAGCACGGACCAGGCCTCGTCGGCCGGGTCGCCGCGCCACAGCAGCTCGTCCGCGCCCGCGTGGTGGCCGGCGTACTGCACGAAGCGGCCGAACTGCTCGGACCAGAAGTACGGCACCGGGTCGTACGGCGCGTCGGCGGCCCCGGTGATCGCGGCGGCGACCGCGCGGGGGCCCTGGAGCGCGTTGTCCCAGTGGTGGACGAGGAGCCGCTCGCCGTAGCGGGCGGAGGGGAAGGAGGCGCAGTCGCCGACCGCGTACACATCGGGCAGGGAGGTGCGCAGCCGGTCGTCGGCGGTGACGGCGCCGCTCGGGTCGAGGGCGATGCCGGAGCCGGTGAGCCAGTCCGTGGCGGGGCGGGCGCCGATGCCGACGACGACGGCGTCGGCGGGCAGTTCGCGGCCGTCGGCGAGGACGACGCGGCCCGGTGCGCCGGGCTCGACGGTGAGCACGCGCGCGTGGGTGAGGAGTTCGGCGCCGTTCGCCCCGTACCACTCGGCCATGGGGGCGGCGACCTCGGCGGGCAGCGCCCCGGTGAGGGGGAGGTCGGCGGCCTCGACGACGGTGACGGCGCAGCCCGCCTCGCGCGCGGCGGTGGCGAACTCGGCGCCGATCCAGCCGGCGCCGACGACCACGACGGAGTGGCGGCGCTCCAGGACGGGCCCGAGGCGCACGGCGTCGTCGAGGGTCCGCAGCAGGTGGACCCCGGGGACGCCCTCGGTGCCGGGCAGGGTGACGGGCCGGGCCCCGGTGGCGAGGACCAGGACGTCGTACGCGACGGGTCCGGTCTCGGTGTCGATCTCGCGGTCGGCGGCGCGCAGCCCGGTGACGTCCAGGCCGAGGCGGAGCTCGATGCCGAGGTCCTCGAAGTCGATCTCGAAGGCGGAGTCCTCGGCCTTGCCGAGGAGGATCGCCTTGGAGAGCGGCGGGCGGTCGTAGGGCTGGTGGGGCTCGGCCCCGATGAGGGTCACGGGGCCGGTGAAGCCCTGCTCGCGCAGGGCGACGGCGGTCTGGACGCCCGCCATTCCGGCGCCGACGATCACGACGTGCTGCTGTGCCTGCTTCTGCTCGCTCACTCGACCACCTTATGCATCTGACGGTGCGTCAGGAAGGGAGGGGTCTGTGGCCCCCCGGAGACGCGGGCTAGTCTGGCGGACGTAAAGCACTCGCGGGAGCCCGGACGACCGGGCTGAGAGGGAGGCTGGGACGGCCTCCGACCGTACGAACCTGATCCGGGTCATGCCGGCGAAGGGAGGGGCTGGACGCCCATGCGTTCTTCCGATGTCCTGAGGTCCGACGTCCTCGTGGTCGGGGGCGGCATCATCGGCCTGGTCACGGCCTGGCGGGCCGCGCAGCGCGGACTGCGCACCGCCGTCGTCGACCCCGATCCGGGCGGCGGGGCCGCGCGGGTCGCGGCCGGGATGCTCGCCGCCGTCACCGAACTCCACTACGGCGAGGAGACCCTGCTCGGGCTCAACCTCGCCTCCGCGGCGCGTTATCCCGCCTTCGTCGCCGAACTGGAGGAAGCCGCCGGCCACGACGTCGGCTACCGCGCCTGCGGCACCCTCGCCGTCGCCCTCGACGCCGACGACCGGGCCCACCTGCGCGAACTGCACGCCCTGCAGACCCGCTGCGGGCTCGTCTCCGAGTGGCTCAGCGGCCGCGAGTGCCGCCGCCTCGAACCGATGCTGGCGCCCGGCGTCCGGGGTGGGCTGCGGGTCGACGGGGACCACCAGGTCGACCCGCGCCGACTGGCCGCCGCGCTGGTGACGGCCTGCGAGCGGGCCGGGGTGGCCTTCCACCGGGCCCTCGCGGAGCGCCTGACGACCGTCCGCGACCGGGCCCGCGGGGTCCTCCTCGCCGGCGGCGAGGAGCTGACGGCCGATCAGGTCGTGCTCGCCGCCGGCAGCCTCAGCGGCCGCCTCGCGGGCGTCCCCGACGAGGTCCTGCCACCGGTCCGGCCCGTGAAGGGCCAGGTCCTGCGGCTGCGGATCCCCGCCCCGTACGCTCCCTTCCTCTCCCGCACCGTCCGGGCCGTCGTCCGCGGCAGCCACGTCTACCTGGTGCCCCGCGAGAACGGCGAGCTCGTCGTCGGCGCCACCAGCGAGGAACTGGGCTGGGACACCACGGTGACGGCGGGCGGGGTGTACGAACTCCTCCGCGACGCCCACGAGCTGGTCCCGGGCCTCACCGAGCTGCCGCTCACCGAGACCCGCGCCGGACTGCGCCCCGGCTCCCCCGACAACGCCCCGCTGCTCGGCCCCACCGCCCTGCCCGGCCTCCACCTGGCCACCGGCCACTACCGCAACGGGGTGCTGCTCACCCCCGTCACCGGCGACGTCATGGCGGAGGCGCTCACCACGGGCGCCCTCCCCGACGAGGCGCGCCCCTTCACCCCCCGCCGTTTCTCCCCCGTACGTCAGGAGCAGCCCGCATGAACGTGTCCGTGAACGGAGAGCCCCGCGTCCTGGCGGGCCCCCTCTCCCTCGACGCCCTCGTGTCGACCCTGAGCACCGCGCCCTCGGGCGTGGCCGCGGCCGTCAACGAGGAGGTCGTGCCGCGCGGCGAGTGGGCCACGACGGTGCTCGGCGAGGGCGACCGGGTGGAAGTCCTCACGGCAGTGCAGGGGGGCTGAGCGCTCATGTCCGACGACGTCTTCACCCTCGGCGGTACGGAGTTCTCCTCCCGCCTCATCATGGGCACCGGCGGCGCCCCCAGCCTCGACGTCCTGGAACGCTCCCTCCTCGCCAGCGGTACGGAACTGACCACGGTCGCCATGCGGCGCCTGGACCCGACCGTCCAGGGCTCGGTCCTCTCCGTCCTGGAACGCCTCGGCATCCGGGTCCTGCCCAACACCGCGGGCTGCTACACGGCGGGCGAGGCCGTCCTCACCGCCCGGCTGGCGCGGGAGGCGCTGGGCACGGACTGGATCAAGCTGGAGGTCGTCGCGGACGAGCGGACCCTCCTCCCGGACGGCGAGGAGCTCCTCGCGGCGGCCGAGACCCTCGTCGACGACGGCTTCACCGTCCTCCCCTACACCAACGACGACCCCGTCCTCGCCCGGAAGCTGGAGGACGTCGGCTGCGCCGCGATCATGCCGCTCGGCTCCCCCATCGGCTCCGGACTCGGCATCCGCAACCCGCACAACTTCCAGCTCATCGTGGAGCGCGCCGGCGTCCCCGTCATCCTCGACGCCGGCGCGGGCACGGCCTCGGACGCGGCGCTCGCGATGGAGCTGGGGTGCGCGGCGGTCATGCTCGCGTCCGCCGTGACCCGCGCGCAGGAGCCGGTCCTCATGGCCGCCGCCATGCGCCACGCGGTCGAGGCGGGCCGCCTCGCCCACCGCGCCGGCCGCATCCCCCGCCGCCACTTCGCGGAGGCGTCCTCCCCGACGACGGGCCAAGCCCACCTGGACCCGGAACGCCCCGCCTTCTGATCCGTTGTGGGCTGCGCCGCCCCCCGTTGTGGGCAATCGTTCCGCAGGGCGGAACGGGTGGGCACAACGGACCCGCGCCCTGCCGGCGCCAGAGGCTTCCGAGCCCGAACCCGCACCCCATGGGCGCTGTGCATGGGGTGCGGGTTCAGGCCCGGAACGCGGAGGCGCCGCTAGAGGGCGCCGTCCCGTGTGCCCACCCGTCCCGCCCAGCGGGACGATTGCCCACACGGGGCGGGGCACCGCCCACAACGGGCGGGGCGAGGCGCGTCACAGGTGCGCTGCAGTCACGGGCGGCGGGCCGGGGCTTCTGTCCCGTCCTCGTAGACTCGTCGCCGTGGACACGACCCTTCAGGACCCCCTCCTCGGGCGGCTGCTCGACGGCCGCTACCGCGTGGACGCGCGCATCGCCGTCGGCGGGATGGCCACGGTCTACCGGGCCGTGGACACCCGCCTCGACCGCGTGCTCGCGCTCAAGGTGATGCACCCGGCCCTCGCCGCGGACGCCGCCTTCGTGGAGCGGTTCATCCGCGAGGCGAAGTCCGTCGCGCGGCTCGCGCACCCGAACGTGGTCGGCGTCTTCGACCAGGGCGCCGAGGGCGCGTACGTCTATCTGGCGATGGAGTACGTCGCCGGCTGCACCCTCCGCGACGTCCTGCGCGAGCGCGGCGCCCTGTCGCCCCGGGCCGCGCTGGACATCCTGGAGCCGGTGCTCGCCGCGCTCGGCGCCGCGCACCGGGCCGGGTTCGTGCACCGGGACATGAAGCCGGAGAACGTCCTGATAGGGGACGACGGCCGGGTGAAGGTCGCCGATTTCGGTCTCGTACGGGCCGTGGGCTCGGCGACCGCCACCACCGGCGCGGTCCTCGGCACGGTCTCGTACCTCGCGCCGGAGCAGATCGAGCACGGCACCGCCGACACCCGCGCCGACGTGTACGCCTGCGGTGTCGTCCTCTACGAGATGCTGACCGGCGGCAAGCCGCACTCCGGCGACACCCCCGCCCAGGTGCTCTACCAGCACCTGAACACCGACGTGCCCGCCCCGTCCGCCACCGTCCCGGGGCTCGCACCCGAGCTGGACGACCTGGTCGCGGCGGCCACGGCCCGCGACCCCGAGCTCCGCCCGTACGACGCCGTCGCGCTGCTCGCCCTGCTCCGGGAGGCCCGCGCCGGGCTCGGCGACGAGCAGCTGGACGCGGTGCCCCCGTCGGCGCGGTCCGAGGTCCGCGACACGGCCGAGGACCGGACGAGCGTGATCGCCCGCCCCGTACCGGTGGCGACCGAGCACACCAGCCGGCTGCCCGCCCCGGAGGCTCCGCCCGCCGCCCGCCGGCGGCCCCCGCGCGGCCCGCTCCTCCTCGTCGCCGCCGTGCTGCTCGCCCTCGGTCTGGGCGCCGGCGTCTGGTACATCAATTCCGGCCAGTTCACCCGCGTCCCCGCCGTCCTCGGCCAGTCCGAGGCCGCCGCGACGAAACGTCTCGCCGACGCCGGGCTCGACGTCGGCGGCACGAAGCGCGCGTTCAGCGACGTGTACGAGCGCGGCACGGTCATGGCCGTCGACCCGGCCCCCGGCGAGCGCGTCCGGGGCAACGCCACGGTCACCCTCACCCTCTCCCGCGGCCCGGAGATCGTGAAGGTCCCCAACCTCAAGAACAAGCCGCTCGCGGAGGCCAAGCGCACCCTGGAGGAAGAGGGCCTCGCCCCCGGGGTGATCACCTACGCCTTCAGCGACTCCGTCGCGCAGGGCTCCGTGATCAGCACCGATCCCGAGCCCGGCACCGAGCGCAGCCCCGATTCCGCGGTCGCCCTCGTGGTCAGCAAGGGCTCCCCCGTCGACGTGCCCGACGTCAGCGGCGAGACCGTCGCCGACGCCACGGCCGCCCTCCAGGAGGAGGGGCTCACCGTGAAGGTCGCCCCGGAGCGGATCAACTCCCCCGAGGCCGCCGGCACCGTCGCGGCCCAGTCCCTCGCCGGCGGCAGCCGGGCCGCCGAGGGCGACGTCATCACCCTCACCGTCTCCAAGGGGCCGAAGCTCGTCGAGGTCCCGGACGTGACGGGCAAGTCGACCGAGGACGCCCGGACGGCCCTGGAGGACGCGGGCTTCGAGGTCGAGATCAAGAAGTCCTTCCCCTACCTCGGCGACACGGTCGCGAGCCAGTCCGTCGAGGGCGGCGGGACCGCGCCCGAGGGCTCCACCGTCACCATCACGATCAAGGGACTCTAGACACTCATGCGCAACCCCGTCGGCGGCCATGTCCCCGTGGCCGGCGGCCTCGCCACCGTCGGCCTCGGCTACGCCCGCGAACTCGGCGCCGAGACCGTGCAGGTCTTCGTCGCCAACCCGCGCGGCTGGGCCACCCCCACCGGCAACCCCGCCCAGGACGAGCGCTTCCGGGCCGAGTGCGAGGCCGCGTCGATCTCGGCCTGGGTGCATGCCCCGTATCTGATCAACTTCGGCTCCCACACCGAGGCCACGGTGGAGAAGTCGGTGGAGTCGCTGCGGCACTCGCTGCGCCGGGGCCGCGAGATCGGCGCGAAGGGCGTGGTCGTGCACACCGGATCGGCGACCGGCGGCCGCCCGCGCGAGGTGGCCCTCGCCCAGGTGCGGGAGCGGCTGCTGCCGCTCCTCGACGAGCTGACGCACGAGGACGATCCGGATCTGCTCCTGGAGTCGACGGCGGGCCAGGGCTTCTCGCTCTGCTCGCGGACCTGGGACTTCGGCCCGTACTTCGACGCGCTCGACCGCCACCCCAAGCTGGGCGTCTGCCTCGACACCTGCCACATCTTCGCCGCCGGGCACGACCTGGCGGGCCCGCACGGCGCCGCGCAGACCCTCGACCTGCTGGTGGAGACGGTCGGCGAGGGCCGGCTGAAGCTGATCCACGCCAACGACTCGAAGGACGTGGTGGGCGCGCACAAGGACCGGCACGCGAACATCGGCGCCGGTCACATCGGCGAGGAGGCGTTCCGAAACCTCCTGCGCCACCCGGCCACCGAGAACGTGCCGTTGATCATCGAGACCCCGGGCGGCAAGGAGGGGCACGTCGCCGACGTCGAGCTCCTGAAGAAGCTCCGCGAGCGCCGAGGATGATCACTTCCCCTTGAGGAATACCCTAGGGGGGTATACGGTTCCTATCGACGACAGAGCCGTAGACCCGAGGCTGGGGGCACCTCATGCAGCACGAAGCGCATACACACCACGACCATTCCGGGCACGAGGGTCACGCAGGGCACGAAGGACACGGCGGCCACGCAGGGCACGAGGGTCACCACGACCACGCGGGCCACACCGGTCACGACACCCACGCCGACCACGCTGGCCACACCGGTCACACCGGCCATGACGCCCACGCCGGCCACCACCACACCCCCGGTGGCACCGTCTCCTGGTCCATGGCCGCCCAGGCCACGCTGCACTGCCTCACCGGCTGCGCCATCGGCGAGGTCCTCGGCATGATCATCGGCACCGCGTTCGGCTGGGGCAACCTGCCGACGATGGTCCTCGCGATCGTCCTGGCCTTCTTCTTCGGCTACGCGCTCACCCTGCGCGGCATCCTGTCCGCCGGCGTCGACTTCAAGACGGCCTTCAAGGTCGCCCTCGCCGCCGACACCCTCTCCATCGCCGTCATGGAGATCATCGACAACGGCGTCATCGCCCTCTGGCCCAGCGCCATGGACGCGCACCTCGACGAGGCGTTGTTCTGGATCGCGCTCGCGGTCTCGCTCGCCCTCGCGTTCGTGGTGACCACGCCGGTCAACAAGTGGATGATCGGCCGCGGCAAGGGCCACGCGGTGGTCCACCAGTACCACCACTGAGGAAGCGCGGAACCACCACCGAGACGGTCCGGAGCGGCTACAGCTCCGGGCCGTCTCCCGGTTCCTCCTGGTACGAGTAGCGCTGCTCCGTCCACGGGTCACCGAGGTTGTGGTAGCCGCGCTCCTCCCAGAAGCCCCGGCGGTCGGCCGCCATGTACTCCACGCCCCGGACCCACTTGGGACCCTTCCAGGCGTACAGGTGCGGGACGACGAGCCGCAGCGGGAAGCCGTGCTCGGCGGTGAGCAGCTCCCCGTCCTTGTGGGTGGCGAAGATCGTGCGGTCCGCGGCGAAGTCGGCGAGCCGCATGTTGGCGCTGTAGCCGTACTCGGCCCAGACCATCACATGCGTGACGTGGGGCGCGGGCGGGGCGAGTTCCAGGATCGTGCGGGCGGGCACACCGCCCCATTCGGCCCCGAGCATGCTGAATTTCGTGACGCAGTGCAGATCGGCCAGGACCGTGGAGAACGGGAGGGCCGAGAACTCCTCGTGGTTCCAGCAGCGCTTGTCGCCGTCGGCGGTCGCCCCGAAGACGCGGAACTCCCAGCGGTCCGGCTTGAACCTGGGGACGGGCCCGTAATGGGTCACCGGCCAGCCGCGCTGGATCCGCTGTCCCGGCGGAAGCTCCGAGGGAAGATCCGACGGAAGGTCCGGCGAACGATCCGGCTGACCCGCTTCCCGGTGTACTCCGCTCTCCGGCTGACCCATGTCCTCCATGGTGACAGACGGCGAGGGGTGGTCATGACCAGGCGACCACCGGGCGACTCGATTCGGGCAACTCACACTAAGCCTGCACTTACTGGACGCCCCCCATTCGGGGTGCGAGGATGCGGCCATCCCGCCTAGTCACGGTGCGGACACACAGCGTGGAAGGATCCTGAAGCGATGCAGGGCGACCCCGAGGTCCTCGAGTTCCTCAACGAGCAGCTGACCGGCGAGCTGACGGCCATCAACCAGTACTGGCTGCATTACCGCATCCAGGACAACAAGGGGTGGACGAAGCTCGCCAAGTACACCCGCGAAGAGTCCATCGACGAGATGAAGCACGCGGACAAGCTGACCGAGCGCATCCTGATGCTCGACGGCCTGCCCAACTACCAGCGGCTCTTCCATGTGCGGGTCGGCCAGACGATCACCGAGATGTTCCAGGCGGACCGCCAGGTCGAGGTGGAGGCGATCGACCGCCTCAAGCGCGGGATCGAGGTCATGCGCGCCAAGGGGGACGTCACGTCCGCCAACCTCTTCGAGGAGATCCTCGCCGACGAGGAGCACCACATCGACTACCTGGACACGCAGCTGGAGCTGATCGAGTCCCTGGGCGAGGCGCTGTACATCTCGACGCTCATCGAGCAGCCCAGCTGAAGTCCCCCCTAGGGGCCTAGGCCGCTTCCCGGAGGTCCACGACCGTCTCCGTCGCCAGGGCGGGCATGCCCTGGTCCACGAGCTCGCGTCGCGGGCAGTTGCCGCGCCCGAGAATGGCCTGAATGCGACGGACGCAGGAGCCGCAGTCCGTGCCGGCCTTGCAGG
The DNA here is from genome assembly GCF_044333355.1 of Streptomyces sp. NPDC021012. Classification (NCBI taxonomy): domain Bacteria; kingdom Bacillati; phylum Actinomycetota; class Actinomycetes; order Kitasatosporales; family Streptomycetaceae; genus Streptomyces; species Streptomyces sp. NPDC021012. Next base: position 686,008 of record NZ_JBIRQU010000004.1, on the reverse strand, counting down.
CGGAGGCGATCTGGCGGGGCGTGCAGGCACCCGCGTCCGCGTGCTCCTTGACCTGCTTCTCCGTGACACCGAAGCATGAGCAGACGTACACGCGGTTCACCTCCCGCCGAGATCGTTAAGGCTAACCTAACCTTACCCGGCGCCCCGGAGGCGCAAAAGCCTTTGATACGACGATGGGGCACGGATCACAACGATCCGTGCCCCATCCCCGTAGGAAGCTACTTACTGATCGCGGTACATCTCCGCCACCAGGAAGGCCAGGTCGAGCGACTGGCTGCGGTTGAGCCGCGGGTCGCAGGCCGTCTCGTAGCGCTGGTGCAGGTCGTCGACGAAGATCTCGTCGCCGCCGCCCACGCACTCGGTGACGTCGTCACCGGTGAGCTCGACGTGGATGCCGCCCGGGTGGGTGCCGAGGGACTTGTGCACCTCGAAGAAGCCCTTGACCTCGTCGAGCACGTCGTCGAAGCGGCGGGTCTTGTGGCCGGAGGCCGCCTCGAAGGTGTTGCCGTGCATCGGGTCGGTGACCCAGGCGACGACCGCACCGGAGGCGGTGACCTTCTCGACCAGCTCGGGGAGCTTGTCGCGGACCTTGTCGGCGCCCATGCGGACGATGAAGGTCAGCCGGCCCGGCTCGCGGTCCGGGTCGAGGCGGTCGATGTAGGTGAGCGCCTCGTCGACCGTGGTGGTCGGGCCGAGCTTGATGCCGATCGGGTTGGCGATCTGCGAGCAGAACTCGATGTGGGCGTGGTCGAGCTGGCGGGTGCGCTCACCGATCCAGACCATGTGGCCGGAGGTGTCGTACAGCTTGCCGGTGCGCGAGTCCGTACGGGTCAGGGCGCCCTCGTAGTCGAGCAGCAGCGCCTCGTGGGAGGCGTAGAACTCGACGGCCTTGAACTCGGCCGGGTCGGTGCCGCAGGCCTTCATGAAGTTCAGGGCGTTGTCGATCTCGCGGGCGAGCGCCTCGTAGCGCTGGCCCGAGGGGGACGACTTCACGAAGTCCTGGTTCCAGGCGTGCACCTGGCGCAGGTCGGCGTAGCCACCGGTGGTGAAGGCGCGGACCAGGTTGAGCGTGGAGGCGGAGGCGTTGTACATCCGCTTCAGCCGCTCGGGGTCCGGGATGCGGGCCTTCTCGTTGAAGTCGAAGCCGTTGACCGAGTCGCCGCGGTAGGTCGGCAGGGTCACGCCGTCGCGGGTCTCGGTGCCCTTGGAGCGGGGCTTCGAGTACTGGCCGGCGATGCGGCCGACCTTCACGACGGGCACGGAGGCCGCGTAGGTGAGGACGGCGCTCATCTGGAGCAGCGTCTTGAGCTTGGCCCTGATGTGGTCGGCGGACACGCCGTCGAAGGCCTCGGCACAGTCGCCGCCCTGGAGCAGGAACGCCTCGCCACGGGCGACGGCTCCCATCCGGGCGCGCAGCTGGTCGCACTCGCCGGCGAAGACGAGCGGAGGATACGACTCGAGGTCCGCGATCACATCGCGCAGAGCCTCGGCATCGGGGTACTCGGGCTGCTGCGCCGCGGGCAGGTCTCGCCAGGTCGCCTTGGCGACGGCGTGGGATTCAGCGTTCACGGTCACAAGCACCACAGTAAGGGGTTCTTCGTCCGGTCCTGTCCCTCTGCCCAGTAGCTGAGACGCGCGTCTCGAACGCGTGCCTGAAATGTCCCCCGAGGATCTTCGCGCTACCGAGTGGTGTTACCCTGCGGCCCGTTTAACAAGAGCAAAGTCGAATTCACAGGGGTGGGCGTGACCCAGGGGCATCGCAGGGATCGCAAGAAGAAACGACTCTTGTACGGAGCGGCGGCGGCGGTCGTCGCGACGGCAGCCATCGGCACCGTCGCGGTCGCCTCGCCAGGCCTCCTCGGCGCGGCGGGCGACGGCAAGTCCGGTGGGGACTCTTCCCTCCAGTCGCAGTTCGCAAACGCGGCGCGCGAGTTCGATGTGCCGCAGAGCGTGCTGATGGCGGTGTCGTACCGGCAGACGCGGTGGGAGTCCCACGAGGGGCAGCCGAGCGTCTCCGGCGCGTACAACGTGATGGGTCTGACGAAGGTCGACCCGGAGGACGTCGAGGACCCGACCGAAGGCCTCGCCCACCTCCTCAACGGCACGGGCGACCCGTCGATCGACAAGAAGTTCGACAAGAAGAAGGTCCTGGCGTCGCTCCGCAAGAAGCCGGTCGACACCTCCGACCCGAAGCTGCACACCCTGGACAAGGCCGCCGAGCTGATCGACAGCTCGACCGACGCCGTCCAGAAGGACAGCGGCGACTCGATCCGCGCCGGTGCCGCGCTGCTCGCGGAGTACCAGAAGCAGGCCGGCGCCGAGCTGTCCGACGACCCGGGCGAGTGGTACCCGGCCGTGGCCCGCTACAGCCAGTCCGACCGCAAGGAATCCGACCTCTTCGCTCAGCGCGTCTTCGAGTCCATCAAGACGGGTGAGCAGGAGGTCACCGCCGACGGCGAGCAGGTCGTCCTGCCGGCGGACCCGTCGGTCGAGCCGGTCAAGCCGTCGAACGTGCCGCTGGCGGCGAGCTTCGCGAGCACGACTGAGACTCCGGCGGTCGAGTGCCCGCCCACGGTGGCCTGCACCTTCATTCCCGCCCTCTACACAGAGGACAAGGGCAACTACAACATCGCGAGCCGTACCCCGAACGGCACCGGCGGCTTCGACGTCCGCCAGATCGTCATCCATGACGTCGAGGGCACCCACGACGGCGCTGTGAACGTCTTCCAGACGCCGGAGACGTGGGCGAGCGCGCACTACATCGTGCGCGCCGACGGTCGCGTGACCCAGATGGTCGAGACCAAGAACGAGGCGTTCCACGCCAACAACAAGACCATCAACATGCACTCGATCGGCATCGAGCACGAGGGCTACGCGATCAAGGGCGACGGCGGCTGGTACACCGAGCCGCAGTACGAGGCCTCCAAGAACCTCGTGAAGTACCTGGCCGCGAAGTACAACGTCCCGCTGGACCGCGAGCACGTCATCGGGCACGACGAGGTCCCGAGCATCCACGACGCCCTGCTCCAGGACCACTGGGACGCGGGCCCGTTCTGGGACTGGAACCACTTCATGCAGCTGCTCGGCGTCCCCACCGGCGCCGGCAACGCGGGCGGCCTCCTCCAGGCCGACCAGCTGGTGCGGATCGTGCCTCCGTTCACGTCGGCCAACCAGCAGGCGATGAAGTACACGGAGAAGGTCAATGACCAGTGGGTCACCAAGACCACCATCCCGCTCCCGGTGAACTTCGGTTACCTGTACTCGGAGCCGGTGGCCGACCAGACCAAGGCGCTGACCGACCCGTACACCGGGCTGGGCGCGGGCTGGCAGTTCGGCTCCACCGGGGCGAACAAGGTCACGGCCGGCAGCACCCACGTCATCGCCGAGTCGCGGACCGACTGGACCGCCATCTGGTACGGCGGCAAGAAGGCCTGGTTCTACAACCCCGGCGGCCAGTACACGGCCCCCGTGGGCGTGAAGACGGCGATCACCGCCAAGGACGGCGCCACCTCGATCCCGGTCTACGGCCGTGCCTACCCCGAGGACGCCTCCTACGCCGGAACCAACGTCCCGGTCCAGACGAGGAACAGCGAGTCGCTGACGAAGTACAGCCTCCCGGCCGGACAGCTGTACACGAAGGCGGGGGACCCCGTCGCGGGCGACTACTACTCCAGCGCGTTCAACGTGGACGGCACCCGGGTCGTCGGCACGACCAACGTCTTCATCCCGATCCGCTACAACCACCGCCTGGCGTTCGTGAAGGCGAGCGACGTCAAGGAGGTCGCGACCAAGCCCGCCGTCACCGCGACCAACCGCTACAACCTCCTCGCCCGTGACGCCTCCGGCGTCCTCTGGCAGTACCAGGGCACCGGCAGTGCCACCGTGCCGTTCCTGACGAAGTACAAGGTCGGCGGTGGCTGGCAGATCTACAACGCCGTCACGCCGCTGACCGCGCTCCGGGCCGACGGCACCGGGGACGCGGTGGCCCGGGACGCCTCCGGTGTGCTCTGGTACTACCAGGGCAGCGGCAACCCGTCCGCGCCGTTCAAGCCGCGCCTGAAGACCGGCTCCGGCTGGGGGATCTACGACAGGATCATCGGCGTCCGCGACCTCACCGGGGACTCCAAGCCCGATCTGATCGCCCGCGAGAAGTCGGGGGTCCTGTGGCTGTACAAGGGCACCGGCAACCCGGCGGTGCCGTTCGCCCCCCGGGTGAAGATCGGCACCGGCTGGCAGATCTACAACAGCATCGTCAGCACCGGCGATCTGACCTCCGACGGCAAGGCCGACCTGATCGGCCGTGACAGCACCGGCGCGCTGTGGCTGTACAAGGGCACCGGCAGCGCCACCGCCCCGTACGCCGCCCGCGTCAAGGTGGGCACCGGCTGGCAGATCTACAACAGCATCACCGGTCCGAGCGATCTGACCGGTGACGGCAAGGTGGACTTCGTCGCCCGTGACGCGTCCGGCGCGCTGTGGCTGTACAAGGGCACGGGCAGCGCCACCGCCCCGTACGCCGCGCGCGTGCAGGTCAGCCCGGGCTGGCAGTCCTACAACCTGATCTTCTGATCGGGTAGTTCGCTCGGCCTCGGGGCCCGGTCCGCACCGTCCACGGTGCGGACCGGGCCCCGTTCCCGTGTCCGGCTGGGTTACAGTGCTCGCATGTACGCGCACTCGAACCAGAACTGGTGGTGGACCGCTCATCCGGCGGCCCACTGATCGCGCGTACACCGACTGACCCGCGAAGGCCGCCCGAGGGGCGGCCTTTCTCGTACCCGGGGCCGTTCCTCCTCTCCGTACTCCACTCGGAAGGAACGACACGCCCCATGGACCTCTCCCGTCTCCTCGACGACTCCTGCCCTCCCTTCGCCCTGCTGCGCCGCCGCACCCCCGGCCGTGACCACGACACCGTCGAGGTGCTGATCGGCCGGGTCCACGAGGCCGAGCGGCTCGCGGAGCTGCCCGTCGGGCCGGTGCCGACGCTCGCGCTCGTGCCGTTCCGGCAGATCCGGGAGCGCGGCTTCGACGTGCGGGACGACGGGACCCCGCTCTCCGTGCTCGTCGCCGACGAGGCGTACGAGCTGCCGCTCGACGAGGCCCTCGCCGCGCTGCCCGCCCATGACGTACGGGTGGAGGGCGGCGGCTTCGACGTCTCCGACGAGGAGTACGCGGAGACCGTGCGGCGGGTCATCGACGAGGAGATCGGCTCCGGCGAGGGCGCGAACTTCGTGATCCGCCGCACCTACACCGGCGAGATCCCGGGCTTCGGGCGCGCCGACGCGCTCGCCCTGTTCCGGCGGCTGCTCGCGGGCGAGCGGGGCGCGTACTGGACGTTCGTCGTGCACACCGGGGAGCGGACGCTCGTCGGGGCGAGCCCCGAGGTGCACGTCCGGATGTCGGGGGGCACGGTCGTGATGAACCCGATCAGCGGCACGTACCGCTACCCGGCCGGGGCCGCCCCGACCCCCGAGGACCTGCTCGCCTTCCTCGCCGACCGCAAGGAGACCGAGGAGCTCTCCATGGTGGTGGACGAGGAGCTGAAGATGATGTGCACGGTCGGCGACATGGGCGGGGTGGTGGTCGGGCCGCGGCTCAAGGAGATGGCCCATCTCGCGCACACCGAGTACGAGTTGCGCGGCCGGTCCTCGCTGGACGTGCGGGAGGTGCTGCGGGAGACGATGTTCGCGGCGACCGTGACCGGCTCCCCGGTGCAGAACGCCTGCCGGGTGATCGAGCGTCACGAGGAGGGCGGCCGGGGGTACTACGCGGGCGCCCTCGCCCTGCTCGGTACGGACGCGAGCGGGGCGCAGACGCTGGACTCGCCCATCCTGATCCGTACCGCCGACATCGCCCCCGACGGCCGGCTGCGGGTGCCGGTCGGGGCGACGCTCGTACGGCACTCGGACCCGGCGGGTGAGGTCGCCGAGACCCACGCGAAGGCGGCGGGGGTGCTGGCCGCGCTCGGGGTGCGGGAGGGGCGGCCGCGTGACGAGGGCGCGGTGGCGCCGCGGCTCGCCGAGGACCCCCGGGTGCGGGCCGCGCTCGACGCGCGCCGTGCGGACCTGGCGCCGTTCTGGCTGAAGATGCAGGTCAGGTCGGCGGAGCTGTCGGGGCACGCGCTGGTGATCGACGCCGAGGACACCTTCACGGCGATGCTGGCGCACGTCCTGCGCTCCTCGGGCCTCGAGGTCTCGGTGCTCCGCTACGACGAGCCGGGGCTGCGGGAGCTGGCGCTCGCCCACGAGGGCCCGGTCGTCCTGGGGCCCGGCCCGGGCGACCCCTCGGACGCGTCCGACCCGAAGATGCGCTTCCTGCGCGGCCTGACGGCGGAGCTCGTACGGGAACACCGCCACGGCCTGCTCGGCGTCTGCCTGGGGCACGAGCTGATCGCGGCCGAACTGGGCCTGGACATCGTCCGCAAGCGGACCCCCTTCCAGGGCGCGCAGCTGCGGATCGACCTCTTCGGGCAGGAGCGGACGGTCGGCTTCTACAACAGCTTCACGGCCCGCTGCGACGACCGGACGGCCACGGAGCTGGCGCTGCACCGCATCGAGGTGAGCCGGGACGCGGAGACCGGCGAGGTGCACGCGCTGCGCGGACCGGGCTTCGCGGGGGTGCAGTTCCACCCGGAGTCGGTGCTCACGACGGACGGGGCCTTCCTGACGGCCTCGCTGCTCGCCGGCGTGCTGGTCTAGGAGGCCCTCGGGACCAGGACGTTCTCGCCGCGCCGCCCGGCGGTGTAGTCGAGGACGTTCTGGACGGTGGTGTCGATGATCTGGCCGACCGCGTCGGCGGTGTAGTAGGCCTGGTGGGAGGTGACCACCACGTTCGGGAAGGTGACCAGGCGGGCCAGGGTGTCGTCCTCGACGACCTCCAGGGACTTGTCGAGGAAGAAGAGCCCGGCCTCCGCCTCGTACACGTCGAGGCCGACGCCCGTGAAGCGGCCGGCCCGGAGCTCCCCGACGAGGGCCTCGGTGTCGATGAGTCCGCCGCGGCTGGAGTTCACCAGGATGGCGTCGTCCTTCATGGCCTTGAGGGCGGCGGCGTCGACGAGGTGGTGGGTGGCCTCCATGAGCGGGACGTGGAGGCTGACGAGGTCCGCCTCGGCGAAGAGCCGCTCCTTGTCGACGTACTTCATGCCGAGTTCCACGCAGGCGGGGTTCTCGGCGACGTCCCAGCCGAGGAGGTGCATGCCGAAGCCGTGGGCGATCCGGGTGAAGGCCTCGCCGATCTTGCCGGTGCCGAGGACGCCGACGGTACGGCCCCGCAGGTCGCGGCCCATCAGTCCGTCGAGCCTGAAGTCGAAGTCGCGGGTGCGGTTGGAGGCGCGGACGATCCGGCGGTTGACGGCCAGGGCGAGGGTCCAGGCGAACTCGGCGACGGAGTACGGCGAGTAGGAGGAGACCCGGGCGACGGTGAGGCCGAGGCGCTCGGCGACCTCCAGGTCGATGTTGTTGAAGCCGGTGGAGCGCTGGGCGATCAGCCGGGTGCCGCCGGCGGCGAGGGTCTGCAGGACCCGGTGGTTCAGATCGGCGTTGACGCTGGTGGAGACGGCCTCGTAGCCGGCGGCGATGGGGGCGGTGTCCTCGTCGAGGAAGACGCTCAGACAGCGGACCCCGTGGTGTCCCTCGAAGGCCTTCTCCAGGAGGGGCCGCTCGTCCGCCTGCACGCCGAATGCCAGGATTTCCACGAGGTTCCCCTCATCGTCACGATGGGCCGTAGATGCACGCTATGCGCGAATATACGGCCCATCGGGGCTCCCGGCCTCGAAAGGCGGGCCTCAGGCGTCGTCGAGGCCGCGCTCGATGGCGTACCGGACGAGCTCCACCCGGTTGTGCAGCTGGAGCTTGCCCAGGGTGTTCTGGACGTGGTTCTGCACCGTGCGGTGCGAGATGACCAGGCGCTCGGCGATCTGCTTGTAGCTGAGGCCCTTCGCGACGAGCCGCAGGACCTCGGTCTCGCGCTCCGTCAGCTGCGGGGCCTTCGGCTCGTCGGTGCCGGCCGCCGGAGCGGGCTCGGAGGCGAGCCGGCGGTACTCGCCGAGGACCAGACCGGCCAGGCCCGGGGTGAAGACGGGGTCGCCGAGGGCCGTCCGGCGCACCGCGTCGATCAGCTCCTCCGTACTGGCCGACTTGAGGAGGTAGCCGGTGGCGCCGGACTTGACCGCCTCCAGGACGTCGGCGTGCTCGCCGCTCGCCGAGAGGACCAGGACCCGCAGCTCGGGGCGGCCGCCGACGAGCTCCTTGCAGACCTGGACGCCCGGCTTGACCGGCAGGTTCAGGTCCAGGACGAGGACGTCGGGGCCGGCCGCGACGGCGCGGCGCACGGCCTGCTCGCCGTCGCCGGCGGTGGCGACCACGTCGAAGCCCGCCTCGGCGAGGTCGCGGGCGACCGCGTCCCGCCACATCGGATGGTCGTCGACGACCATCACCTTGATCCGCTGCTCGCTCACTTCTCCCCTGCCTTCCCCCGTGGAACCTTCAACTCGACTTCCGTGCCCTGGCCGGGGACCGAGATCAGCTCGGCCGAACCGCCCAGATCCCGCAGTCTCCCCCGGATGGACAGGGCGACGCCCATCCGGCCCTCGCCCCAGGCCTCCGCGAGGCGGCCCTCCGGGATGCCGGGGCCGTCGTCCCGGACGGTGACGATCACCTCGTCCGGCCAGTCCTCGATCAGGATCCACGCGTGCGCGTCCTCCCCGGCATGCACCCGGACGTTGTCCAGGGCGGCGCCGACGGCGGTGGCCAGCTCACGGGCGACGGGCGGCGGCAGCGGGACCGGGGCGCCCGGCTCGGAGAGGGTGACCCTGGCCCCGGCGCGCGGGGCGAGCAGGACGCGCAGGTCGACGGGCGTGTCGTCGTCGGGCTCGTCGTCGACCTCGACGACCCGGACGAAGGCGCCCTCGGACTCGTCCTCCGAGACCAGGCTGGGCCGGGTGAGCCCGCCCGCGACGAGGGTGCGGAGGGCGATCTCCTGCTCCCCCGCCATCCGGCCGAGCTCGGCCGCCTCGCCGCCGAGCGCCGTGCCGCGCCGCTGCACCATCGCGAGGACCTGGAGGACGCTGTCGTGGATGTCGCGGGCGAGCCGCTCCCGCTCCCGGGTCGCGGCCTCGATCTCCAGGGCGCGGGCGAGGGTGCGCTCGGAGGCGCGGGCGACCTCGACGACGTAGCCGATGGCGATGGAGGCGACCCAGACCAGGAGCACGTTGTGGAAGGTGTCCCGGGTGGGGTGCCCGCGCTCGACGATGTTGGCGACGGCGACCAGGGAGGAGGCGACCCCGGCCCAGCGCCAGCCGCCCTTGATCGCGAACGCGAGGACGGAGCCGGCGGTCCATATCGACGGCAGGGTGGGGCCGTCGACCGACTGGGCCTGGGCGTCGACGAGCGGGGTGAGGAGGATGCCGGTGAGGGCGACGGCGAGGTCGGCGACGAGGAAGCGCTTGGTGCAGCTCGCCGCGTTCGCCACCTTGGGGAGGGTGGCGAGGGTCCAGACGCCCAGCACCGCCAGATAGGCGACGGCGACCCAGGGCCGCTCGTACCGCTCCCGGCCGAAGGTGAAGATCAGTACCGCGTAGACCATCGTCAGGACGCGGTAGCCGGACAGCGCCCGCCACAGCGGCAGCTCGACCGACATGCGCACGACACGCTCGCGCTTGGCCATCTCCCCCACCCCCGGAAAACCCCTCGCGGGGACTTACGCGCCGGACTCTTCCCGAGCGGCGATCTCGGCCTTTACGGCCTCCTTGGCCGCCTTCTCCGCGTCCGCGATCTGCCGCTTGGCGGCGGTCGCGTAGATGTCGACGTACTCCTGGCCGGACAGCTTCATGATCTCGTACATGACCTCGTCGGTCACCGAGCGGAGGATGAAGCGGTCCCCCTCCATGCCCTGGTAGCGGGTGAAGTCCAGCGGCTTGCCGATCCGGATCCCCGGGCGCATCAGCTTGGGGACGATCTTGCCGGGCGGCTGGATCTTCTCGGTGTCGATCATGGCGACCGGGATCACGGGCGCGCCGGTCGCCAGGGCGACGCGCGCCAGGCCGCCGGGCTTGCCCCGGTAGAGACGGCCGTCGGGCGAGCGGGTGCCCTCGGGGTAGATCCCGAAGAGCCCGCCTCCCTCGATGACCTCGATGCCGGCCTTGATGGCCGCCTCGCCCGCGCCGCGGGCGCCCGAGCGGTCCACCGGGAGCTGGCCGACGCCCTTGAAGAAGGCGGCGGTGAGCTTGCCCTTCACACCGGGGGTGGTGAAGTACTCGGCCTTGGCGATGAAGGTGACCTTGCGGTCCAGGACGGCGGGCAGGAAGAAGGAGTCCGAGAAGGACAGGTGGTTGCTCGCGAGGATCGCGGGCCCCTCGGCGGGAATGTTCTCCAGACCCTCCACCCAGGGCCGGAAGGCAAGCTTCAGGGACCCTCCGAGGGAGAACTTCATTGCGCCGTAGATCAACTCGCCATGCCTTCCGTGTGCCGTCGCCACGACTTTATCCCTTACCTGCACACGGCCCCCGCTACGGCCCTGGTCGGTGTCGGTCCGGTCGCGTACCGTGAAGGTCCCTTCCCCGTACTCCGTCCGCTCCGGCGCACCCGAAGACGCCGGAGTCGCAACCGAACAGGAGACCCCGGTGCCGGTCCTTCCCGGAGCCGAGCCGTACCGCCATGAGGGCGGAGAGGTCGGCGTCCTTCTCTGTCACGGATTCACCGGTTCCCCGCAGTCGATGCGCCCGTGGGCCGAATACCTGGCCGAGCGCGGCCTGACGGTGTCGGTGCCGCTGCTGCCCGGCCACGGCACCCGCTGGCAGGACATGCAGCTCACCACCTGGCACGACTGGTACGCGGAGGTGGACCGGGCCCTGCGCGAGCTCCTGGAGCGGTGCCGGACCGTCTTCGTCTTCGGCCTGTCCATGGGCGGGGCGCTCACGCTGCGGCTCGCCGCCCAGCACGGGGACGCGGTGCGGGGCATCGTCCTCGTCAACCCGGGGAACAAGGTGCACGGCCTGACGGCGCACGCGCTGCCCGTCGTCCGACACCTGGTCCCCTCCACGAAGGGCATCGCCAGCGACATCGCCAAGGAGGGCGTGGCCGAGGTCGGCTACGACCGGGTGCCGCTGCACGCCGCGCACTCCCTGCGGCAGTTCTTCAAGGCCGTGGACGCGCAGCTCCCGCAGGTCACCCAGCCGGTGGTACTGCTCCACAGCCCCCAGGACCACGTCGTGCCGCCCGTCGACTCGGCCCGGATCCTCTCCCGCATCTCCTCCACGGACGTCCGGGAGGTCCTGCTGGAACAGAGCTACCACGTGGCGACGTTGGACCATGATGCGGAGCGGATCTTCGACGAGAGCCTGGCCTTCGTCGAGCGTCTGGCCCCGGAGCTGGCCGACGGGAAGGGAAGCAGGAGCGGTGGCTGAGCAGCAGGACGGCGACGGGCGGGAGCCGCAGCCCATCGACGAGGAGGCGGCCTGGGCCGCGATCGTCGCCGGGTACGGCGAGGAGCCCGCGGACCCCCCGGGGACGAAGCCGTTCCGGCCCGTCGAGAACCTGTCGCTGCCGGAGCCCGAGGAGGACGAGGACTCCGGGGAGATCCGGCCGGTGAAGGGCACGGCCTGGAAGCCCCGGCCGAAGCCCGCGCCCGAGGACCCCGAGGCGGACGAGGACCCGGAGGCGGGTCCCGAGCGGCCCGCGCTCGGGAGCTCGATCGTCTTCGCGCCCGGGGTGCGGCCCGGCGGCCCCCGGGACTACAGCCCGGCCGAGCCGGACGGGACGGCGGGCGGCGCCGACGAGGGCCACTTCGTCCCGCCGGAGCCGCCCCCGCTCCCCGAGGCGGACACCACGACCAAGTTCGCCTGGCTCGCGGTCGTCGGCGGCCCGGTCCTGATGCTGCTCGCCGTCCTCCTCCAGTGGGACATGACCTGGTGGCTGACGACGATCTGCGTGGGCGGCTTCCTGGGCGGCTTCGCGACCCTGGTGGCCCGCATGAAGCACGACGACGACGATGACGACGGCTTCGACGACCCGGGCCGCGGGGCGGTCGTGTAGGGCGTGCCCTACGAGGCGGGCACCCGGACCGCCACCGGCACCGGAAGGTGGGCTGATCCTCCCGGCGCCGCCCTCGCGCCGGTCGGCGCCGGGGCGCCTCCCGGGCTTCGGACGGCTGCGCCGGACTCCGTCCGCCGGGCAGGTGGCCCGGGCCGGTCGAGTCGGGGGCGGCCCTCAGGACGCTGCGGGCACCCGGACCGCCGCCAGCACCGGAAGGTGGTCGGTGGCGGCCCGCAGGTCCGCCGGGTCGAGGTCCTCCGGGACTCCGCAGCCGAGGAACTCGACGCCCGGGGTCGCCAGGATCGCGTCGATGCGCTGGTGGGGGTCGGCGGGGGTCGAGGTGTGCTCGCCGCCCCAGGGGCTGACCGCCCAGCCGTCCTGGAGCCGATCCGTGAGGCGGGTGAAGGCGGGGCCCCCGGGGCGTTCGTTCAGGTCGCCGGCGACGAGGGCGTGCGGGGTGCCGAGGGCGGCGAGCCGGTCGAGGACCATCCCGGCCTGCTCGTACCGCTCGTCCTTCCGCAGGCTCAGATGGCAGCTGATCACCCCGAGCCGGGCCCCGGCGAAGCGGACGACGGCGGTCGCGAGGCCGCGCCGGTGCAGGCCGGGCGTCAGGGGCAGCAGGACGTCCTCCGTGCGCTCCACCGTGGCCCGCAGCGAGCACAGCAGCATCGGACCGGCCGCGGTGGCGCCGCCGCTCAGCACGACGAGCTCGCTCTTGGCGGCGAGCCGGGCCGCGTGTTTACGCCAGCGGAAGAAGCGCGGGGCCTCCTGGACGAAGACGAGGTCCGGGGCGCAGGCCCGGATCACCCGGGCGAGGGCGTCCTCGTCGTCACGCATCGAGCGGACGTTGTAGCTCAGGACCCGGAGGACGGCCGAACCGTCGCTCTCGGTGCGGGAGTTGGGCAGCTCACTGATCGCCATGACGGCCAACATACGACGACCGCCCGCCGTGTCCGAGAGGACGCGGCGGGCGGTCGTCGTACGGCTTCGTACCGGGTTCAGCCCTGGCGGGCCAGGTCGGCCGCGCCGACCAGGCCGGCCTTGTTGCCGAGCTGGGCCGCGAGGACCTGCGCGTGCGGGCGCCACTGGCCGCCGATCAGCCAGCGCCGGAAGGACTTGCGGATCGGGTCGAGGACGAGGTCGCCCTCGTCCGAGACGCCGCCGCCGACGATGAACGCCGAGGGGTCGAAGAGCGAGGCCAGGTCGGCGAGACCGGCGCCCGCCCAGCGGGCCAGCTCGCGGAAGGAGTCGATCGCCACCGGGTCGCCCGCGCGGGCGGCCTGGCTGACGTGCTTGCCCTCGATGCCCTCCGGGGTGCCGTCGCCGAGGCCGAGGAGCAGCTCCGCGCGCTCCGGGGTGGCCTGGGCACGCTGCTTGGCGTACCGGACGAGGGCGCGCCCGGAGGCGTACTGCTCCCAGCAGCCCTGGCTGCCGCAGCCGCACAGCAGACCGTCCGGGACGACCCGGATGTGGCCGAACTCGGCGGCCACGCCGAAGCGCCCGCGGCGCAGCTTGTTGCCGATGATGATGCCGCCGCCGAGGCCGGTGCCGAGGGTGATGCAGATGACGTCCTCGTGGCCCTGGCCGGCGCCGAACCTGTACTCGCCCCAGGCCGCCGCGTTGGCGTCGTTCTCGACGACGACGGGCAGGCCGACCCGCTGCTCGACCTTGTCCTTGAGCGGCTCGTGCCGCCAGTCGATGTTCGGCGCGAAGAGGACGGTGGCGCGCTTGTCGTCGACGTAGCCCGCGGCTCCGATGCCGACGGCCTCGATCTGGTACCCCTTGCCGGCCTCGGAGACGGCGGCGCAGATGGCGTCGACGATGCCTTCGGGGGTCGGCGGGGTGGGCACGGTGTGCGTGTCGAGGATGTTGCCCTCCTCGTCGACCACGCCGGCCGCGATCTTCGTGCCGCCGATGTCGACGCCGATGGTGAGTCCCATGTGTCCCTCAGTTTTCGGTCGAGCCCCGCTAAGGCCCACCGTACCCGAGCGGGGATGGCCCACCGATCAGTCGAGGTCGATGTGCTGGCCGGTTCCGGGCCCCTCGTCGTCCTTGCGGGGCGTGTCCTGGTCCGCGTCGCGGCGCGGGTCGTCGTCGTCCGGTACGGCACCGCCGCGGGTCCAGCGGGTCTCGTGGCCCTCGACGGCGGAGCGGTAGGCGGCGAGCAGTTCGCTGCCGGCGGCGGCGAGGTGGTCGAAGACCTGCGGGTTGCGCTCGATGACGGGCTCGACGACGGCCTTCGCCTGGTTGACGAGCTGCTGCACGGTCTCCACGGCGGTCTGCGCGGCCTGGCCGCCGAGGAGCGGGTTCCCGAGGCCGCCGGAGACCTTCTCGGCCACGGCCTCGAAGAGCTTGCGGAACTCCTCCGCGGGCGAGCCGGGCCCGTCGTCGCGCCGCGCCCGGCGGCGGGCCTTCTCCGCCTCCAGGTCCTCGGCACAGGCCTTGGCCCAGGCGTCCGAATCGCTCATGGCGTACTCCTCAGTGGCTGCGTACTTCGACGGTACACGCCGCCTCAGGGAGTGCGGGGCCAGAGCCCGGGGTCGGGCGTGAAGCGCACCCGGAGGTCCCCGTCGACGAGCCCGGCGCCGGTGACGGTGCAGCGGCGCAGGGCGCCCGGCAGCGGGACGCCGCGGCGGAACGCACCGACGGTCAGGAGCAGTTCGTCGCCGCGGCGGACGAGGGAGAGCTCCTCCTTGACGGCGCCCGGCAGGGGGATGTGCCAGACCAGGACGCCGTCCTCCTCGCGCCGGTCCTCGACGGCCCACTCCGGTACGGGGACCGGCTTCCCGGCCCGGGCGGGCGCGAGGAGGGCCAGGTCCTCGGGCCCGCGCGGGGCCCGGCCGAGGTGCGGCAGCTCGTGCAGCCCGTACGGCTCGCCGGTGGCCCCGGTGGCGTCGGTGCGGAGCTCCGCGAGGTGCCGGTGCTGTTCGGCGGCGAGTCCGGCGAGCCAGGGGTCCTCGGAGGCGGCGGGGAGGATCCGGTTGGCGACGACGGCGTCGAGGGCGAGGTGCTGGACGGCGAGGCCGAGCCTCGCGGTGCGCAGGGCGCGGGCGGCGCCGGGGCCGGGTTCGACGACGAGCCGGACGGTGGTGCCGGGGGCCTCGAGGACGGCCTGGACGGCGGCGAGCTCCGCCTCCCAGCGGGCGGTGGTCTCGTACAGCCACTGCGCGGGCATGGGCACGCCGGCGAGCTGCGCGAGCATCGGGCGCAGGGCGCGGGCGGCCTGGCGCTCCGGCGGCAGCAGGCGGCGCAGATAGCGGCGGAGCTGCCCGGGCAGGGCGAGCAGGGCGAGCGCCTCCCGCAGCGGGGGCAGGTCGACGACGACGAGGTCATGCCCTCCTTCGGCGGCGTCCCGCACCGCCCTGAGCTGGGCGAACTGCCGGCTCCCGGGCAGCTCCGTCAGCTCCGCCTCCTCGAAGGGCGCGGCCCCGAGCAGGTCGAAGGCCGCGGCGGAGCGGTCCTGGAGGGCGAGGAACTCCCGCCGGAAGTCGGCCCCGGGCCGCGGCCTCAGCCGCTCCACCCCCGGAACCGGCTCCGCCTCCTCCGAGACCAGCAGCACCCTACGGCCGGCCTGCGCCTCCGCGAGGGCGGTGGCGGCGGCGAGGGTGGTACGGCCGGCGCCGCCGGGACCGGTGACAAGGATGATCCGCATGCGGCGAAACGTTACCGGCCCCCTGCCACGGCCCCGCGCCCGCGCCGGGCGGGGCGTTACGCGCCCGATTCCACCCGCTGCTTCAGGCCCTGGAGGGCGCGGTCGATGATGACCTTCTCGGCCTTGCGCTTGATCATGCCGAGCATGGGGATCTTGACGTCGACGGTGAGCTGGTAGGTCACCTCGGTGCGGTCGGCGGCGAGGGCCTTGAGGAGGTAGGAGCCGTCGAGGGAGCGGAGCATCTGGGACTTGACCAGGGTCCAGCTGACCTCGTTGTCGCCGGTCCAGGTGTAGGCGAGGGTGTGGTCGTCCTTGATGGCGCCGGCGTCGAGGAGGAGGCGCACCTTCTCGGCGCGGCCGGCGTCGTCGGAGGAGAGGACCTCGGCCTCCTTCACCTCGCCGGTCCACTCGGGGTAGCGGGCGAAGTCGGCGATCACACCCATGACGTCGGCCGGCGCCGCCTCGATGGTGATGCTCGAGCTGGTGTGTTCGGCCATCGCGGTGGCTCCTCCACTGTGCGGTCCGGCGGAAGTACGAGGGCACAGGCGTGCCGGGGGAAGGCTATCGCGCCCTCGTGGCCGCGCCGTCACCACTCCAGGGCGAAGGGCTTCCCGGTCGAGGCGAAGTGGCCGACGTTCACGCACTCGGTCGCGCCGATCCGCATCCGCCGGGCGAGCGGCTGGTGGACGTGGCCGAAGAGGGCGTAGCGGGGCCGGACGCGGTGGATGGCGTCGAGGAGGGCCCGGCTGCCGCGCTCGAAGCGGCGGGCCACGGTGTCGTACGTCAGCTCCGCCACGTCCGGCGGGATGTGGGAGCAGAGGACGTCGACGTCGCCGAGGGCCTCGACCTTGGCGGCGTACTCCTCGTCGGAGATCTCGTACGGGGTGCGCATGGGCGTGCGCAGCCCGCCGCCGACGAAGCCGAACACCAGCCCGCCGAGCTCGATCCGGTCGCCGTCGAGGACCGTCGTCCCCGGCCCGGCGAAGTCCGCCCAGAGCCGGGGGATGTCGACGTTCCCGTAGGTGGCGTACGTGGGGGTGGGGAAGGCGGTGAAGAGTTCGGCGTACTGGCGGCGGACCGCGGCCTCGATGGCGGTGTCGCGGTCGACGTCGAGTTCGGCCCAGAGGCGTCGGCCCAGGTCACGGGCCTCGTCGAAGCGGCGGGCGGTACGGAGCTCGACGAGCCGGTCGGCGTTCTCGGCGCCGAAGAGGTCGGGGAAGATGCCCCGGCTGTGGTCGGCGTAGTCGAGGAAGAGGACCAGGTCACCCAGGCATATGAGGGCGTCGGCGCCCTCCCCCGCCTTGGCGAGGTCGCCGGCGTTGCCGTGCACGTCACTGACCACATGGACTCGCATGAACCCACCTTAGGGGGTGTCACCTGCGGTTACTTGGGAGTCGTGAAACCTGTGGATTACTGTGCGCAGAGCACCGTCACGCATGTGTGACGCACGGAACATCTGACCGGGACCCCCTACCGGGAACCGCGTACCGGCGAGTAACGTCCGGGCAGTCCACCAGTCGTGCTCACCCCCACCGAGCACCTGCCCGACCATGGACTTCACCGGTGCATCACACAGAGCCGTGGCGCCGGCGCCCGATGAGGAGCAGCAGTCTTGCGCGAGTTCAGCCTTCCGGCCCTGTACGAGGTCCCCACGGACGGCAACCTGACGGATCTCATCCGCCGCAACGCCTCCCAGCACCCAGACGTCGCCGTGATGGGGCGCAAGGTCGACGGCGTCTGGACCGATGTCACCGCCACGCAGTTCCTCGCCGAGGTCCGCGGGGCCGCCAAGGGCCTGATCGCGGCCGGCGTGGAGCCGGGCGACCGGGTCGCGCTGCTCTCCCGCACGCGCTACGAGTGGGTCCTCCTCGACTTCGCGATCTGGAGCGCGGGCGCGGTGACCGTGCCGGTGTACGAGACGAGCTCGCCGGAGCAGATCCAGTGGATCCTCGGCGACTCCGGCGCGACGCTGGCGCTCGTCGAGAGCGCGGCGCACCGGGCCTCGGTGGAGTCCGTGCGGGAGAACCTGCCGGACCTCAAGGGCGTCTGGCAGATCGAGGACGACGCGGTCGCGCGGCTCACGGCCACCGGCGCGGACGTCTCCGACGAGCTGCTCGACGAGCGCATGTCGGCGGCGAACGCGGACGACCCGGCGACGATCGTCTACACCTCGGGCACGACGGGCCGCCCCAAGGGCTGCGTCCTGACGCACCGGGCCTTCTTCGCCGAGTGCGGCAACGTGGTGGAGCGGCTGAAGCCCCTCTTCCGCACGGGCGAGTGCTCGGTGCTGCTGTTCCTGCCGGCCGCGCACGTCTTCGGGCGGCTCGTCGAGGTCGCGTCCGTGATGGCGCCGATCAAGCTGGGCTGCGTACCGGACATCAAGAACCTGACCGACGAGCTGGCCGCGTTCCGGCCGACGCTGATCCTCGGCGTGCCGCGCGTCTTCGAGAAGGTCTACAACTCGGCGCGGGCGAAGGCGCAGGCCGACGGCAAGGGCAAGATCTTCGACAAGGCCGCGCACACGGCCATCGCGTACAGCCGGGCGATCGGCACCCCGCAGGGCCCGTCCTTCGGCCTGAAGCTGAAGCACAAGGTCTTCGACAAGCTGGTCTTCGGCAAGCTGCGGGCGGTGCTCGGCGGTCGCGGCGAGTACGCGATCTCGGGCGGCGCGCCGCTGGGCGAGCGGCTCGGCCACTTCTTCCGGGGCATCGGCTTCACGGTCCTGGAGGGCTACGGCCTGACGGAGTCGTGCGCGGCGACCGCCTTCAACCCGTGGGACCGGCAGAAGATCGGCACGGTCGGCCAGCCGCTGCCGGGCTCGGTGGTGCGGATCGCCGACGACGGCGAGGTGCTGCTGCACGGCGAGCACATCTTCACGGAGTACTGGAACAACCCGGCGGCCACGGCCGAGGCCCTCGCGGACGGCTGGTTCCACACGGGTGACATCGGCACCCTCGACGAGGACGGCTACCTCGCGATCACCGGCCGCAAGAAGGAGATCCTGGTCACGGCGGGCGGCAAGAACGTCGCCCCGGCGGTCATCGAGGACCGGATCCGGGCCCACGCGCTGGTCGCGGAGTGCATGGTGGTCGGCGACGGGCGTCCGTTCGTGGGCGCGCTGGTCACGATCGACGAGGAGTTCCTCGGCCGCTGGGCGAGCGAGCACGGCAAGCCGGCCGGTTCGACGGCGGCCTCCCTCCGGGACGACGCGGACCTCGTCGCGGAGGTCCAGCGGGCGATCGACGACGGCAACGCGGCGGTCTCCAAGGCGGAGTCGGTCCGCAAGTTCCGCATCCTCCCCGCCCAGTTCACCGAGGAGGCGGGCCACATCACCCCGTCCCTGAAGCTGAAGCGGAACGTCGTCGCGAAGGACTTCGCCGACGAGATCGAGGCCATCTACACGAAGTAGGGGCGGGTACGGCGAAGGGGCCCGGGGCGATCGCATCGCCCCGGGCCCCTTCCCGTGCTCCGGGGACTACAGCAGCTCGCGCAGCCGCTCCGCCAGCAGGTCCCAGCGCCACTTCTCCTCCACCCAGGCCCGGCCCCGCTCGCCCATGCGGGCGCGGAGCTCGGGGTCGAGGAGGAGGGTGGCGACGCGGTCGGCGGTCTCCTCGGCGGACCCTCCGCGGACGACCCAGCCGGTCTCGCCGTCGAGGACGGCGTCGGGCGCGCCGCCGGAGTCGCCGGCGACGACGGGCAGGCCGGTGGCGGAGGCCTCCAGGTAGACGATGCCGAGGCCCTCGACGTCGAGGCCGCCGCGCCGGGTGCGGCAGGGCATGGCGAAGACGTCGCCGGCCCCGTAGTGGGCGGGCAGCTCGGACCAGGGGACGGCGCCGGTGAACCGTACGGATCCGGCCACGCCCGTCTCGGCGGCGAGGCGGTGCAGGTCCTTCTCGTACGGGCCGCCGCCGACGACCAGGAGGACGGCGTCCGGGACCCGCCGCAGGATCGCGGGCATGGCCCGGATCAGGGTGTCCTGGCCCTTGCGGGGGACGAGCCGGGAGACGCAGACGACGACCGGGCGGTCGCTGAGCCCGAGGCGGGCGCGGACCTCGTCGCCGCCCGAGTCGGGGTGGAAGGTCTTCTCGTCGACTCCGGGCGGTAGCTGGACCATGCGCCCCGCTGCGGCCGGGGTGAGGGCCGTCGCGATCCGGGAGCGGGTGTACTCGCCGAGGTAGGTGATGGTGTCGGTGCCCTCGCCGATGCGGCGCAGGAGCTGCCGGGCGGCGGGGAGCTGGGCCCAGCCCGCCTCGTGCCCGTGGGTGGTGGCGACGAGCCGCTTCGCTCCGGCCCGGCGCAGCGCGGGGGCCATCAGGCCGAGCGGGGCGGCCGCGCCGAACCACACGGACTCGCAGCCGTGCTCGCGCAGGAGCGCGGTGGCGCGGGCGGTCGCCCGGGGTGTGGGCAGCAGCATGGTGGTGCGATCCCGTACGACCGTGAAAGGCTGTTCGGCGTCGAACGCGGCCGTCGCCTCGATCCCTTCGCGGCTGCGCTTCCACGTGGAGGCGTAGACCACGATCCGGTCGGGGTCCAGGCGGAGTGCCATGTTGTGCAGGAAGGCCTGGATTCCGCCGGGACGCGGCGGGAAGTCGTTGGTTACGATCAGGGTCTTGTGCATCGTGGCCGACAGTACGCGATCGCATCCACCGCCCGGCAACACGACCGCCCCGCCACCGCGGGCCGACAGGACAGGGACGCGACAGTGACGACGGGTGCCGTGGGGAACGGGTCACGCACGGGTCTGCGACTTCCGCTCGGCCTCTGGGGGCTCTCCCGGGTCCTCCTGCTGCTGTGCGTCTTCAAGATCGTGGTGATCCCCGGACCGGACATCACCTTCGACGTCTCGCACATCTACCAGGGCTGGTACGAGGTCCTGCGGACGGGCACGTACCCGCTGGACGACGTCACCTGGCAGTACCCGCCGGCCGCCGCGTTCGCGATCCTCGCCCCGGGCCTGCTGCCGTTCCTCGGCTACGCCTCCGCCTTCTTCCTGCTCGCCTTCCTCTGCGACGCCCTCGTCTTCGGGCTGCTCCTGTACACGGGCCGCCGCGCGGGCCGCTCCTCGCGCGGTGCCTGGTTCTGGCTGGCGGGCGTCCCGCTGCTCGGCCCGACCGCGTACGCCCGGTACGACGTGATGGTCACCGCCGTCGCCGTGGCCGCGCTGCTCGCGGCGGGCCGCAGCCCGCGCGTCCTCGGCGCGCTGGCCGGTTTCGGCGCCGTCCTGAAGGTGTGGCCGGTGCTGCTGCTCGCGGGCGCCCCGAAGGGCCGGGCGACCTTCCGCTCCTGGTCGACGGCGGTGGTCGCGGCGGCGGCCGCGCTGGGCTTCTGCCTGCTGTGGATGCCGGGGGCGCTGGCCTTCCTCGGGTTCCAGCGCGACCGGGGCACGGAGGTCGAGTCGCTGGGCGCGATGGTCTTCCACGTCCTGCGGCACGTCGGCTGGGAGGGCGAGGCGAGGATGAACTACGGCTCGATCGAGTTCCTCGGCCCGTACGTGTCCACGGTCTCGACGGCCGCGCTGGTGCTCACGGTCGCCGCCTTCGGCTGGCTGCTCGTGTGGCGGTTCCGGGCGCGGCACTTCGCCTCGTCGACGGTGGCGGACGCGGCCTTCGTGGCGGTGCTGCTGTTCACGACGACGAGCCGGGTGCTCTCCCCCCAGTACATGCTGTGGCTGGTCGGCCTGGCGGCGGTGTGCCTCGCCTACCGGTCGAGCCGGATGCGGAAGCCCGCGCACCTGGTGCTCTGGGCGACGGCGGTGACGCAGTTCGAGTTCCCGGTGTGGTTCTCGCACGTGACGCGGAGCGATCCGCTGGGCATCGCGGTGCTGTTCACGCGGAACGGCCTGCTGATCGCCGCCACCCTCATCGCCTGCCGGATCCTGTGGCGGCACACGGTGACGGAGCCGCGTCTCGCCGCGGCCATCCCCGCGCAGGCGGGCCGGCCGGAGCGCGAGAAGGCCCTGTCCGGCTCCTTCTGAGCCGGGCCGGGGCCGTCAGCCGAGCCGCTCCCCCAGGTACGTCCGCCAGTCGGCGGTGAACTGCTCCGGCGTGGTGTCCAGGACCTCCCGGAGCGCCTTCTCCACCGCGCCGTCCCGGCCGGGGTGGGCGCCCACCGCGCGGTAGAAGGCGGTCAGCTTCTCCTCGCCCCAGCGGTCCGCGATCAGCTCGCAGGCCAGCCAGCCGCCCTCGTACGCCCGGGCCAGGGCCTCCGCGTCGCCGCCGAAGGCGAAGGCCGCGTCGTCGGGGAGCTCCGCCGGGAGGTCGCCGGCCAGGACCGCGCGGCGCAGCTCGGGGGCGGCCTGGGCGGCGGTGCGTTCGGTGCCCCGGTAGGCGACCCAGTCGGCGAAGCCCTCGGAGAGCCAGACCGGGGTGGCCTTGGTGGTCTGGACGCGGGTCGCGACATGGGTGGTCTCGTGGGTGAGGACCAGCTGCCGGCCGAACTCTCCCAGCACGTTGTACGCGTCCGGGTTCACGATCACCCGGTCCGCGGGCGCGGTGGGGCCGCCGCCCGTGTGGCCGGTGGTGACGGCCGCGATGCCCCGGTAGGAGGCGGCCGGGCCGCCGAGGAGCCGGCCCATCGCCTCGATCGAGGAGGGCACGAGGACGACGATCCGGCCCGCCCAGCTCCCGTGCCAGGCGTCCCCGACGGCGGGCACCGCCCGGTCCGCCGCCGTCGCGATCTCCCGCAGCCGCTCCCCGCTCTGCCCCACGCCGAGGACGAGGCTGCGCCGACCGGTCACGGCCGTGACCTCGCCCTGCTGCCACAGCTGCTGCGGGGCGCCCTCGGCGGCGCGGTCGCCGGTGACGTACCAGCGGCCGTTCCGCTCGGCGAGGTCGAGGACCCGCTCGGTGGTGGCGGGCCCGGAGTCGTAGCCCTTGATCCGGTAGCCGAGCTCGGCCCTGGCGGTGGCCCTGCCCTCGCCGGTCCGGTCGACCCCGGTGACCCGGTAGCCCCAGTCGTCCAGCGGGACCTTCGCGAGCCGGTCGAACTCGGTGCGCGCGGCCGGTACGAGCGCGGGGTCGAGGGCCGCGAGGTAGCCGGCCTCGTCCCGGTCGAGCATCGCCCGCGCGTGCCGGTCGAGGAGGCCCTGGATCTCCCCGCGCGCCGGGCCCGCAGGCGGTTCGGGGGCCGCGCACCCGGCGAGCGCGAGCAGCGCGGCCAGCAGACCCGCCGCCGCGCCGCGCACCGCTGCGTTCCGCCGGGTCGCCACGCCCTCGATCGTACGGGGCGCCGAAGGGGCGCGGCCGGGGGAACAGGTCCGGGCGCGCGGAGCCCCCGAGGAACGAGGGGGCGAGCACGCCCGGACCTGTGAGCCCGGCTTGGGCGCCCCGGAGGCGAGCGGGAAGAGCAGCGCGTCAGACCCGGGTCACCGTCACGTGGGACATCATGTTCACCGGGTCGTAGCGGACCCGCGCGCCCGGGTAGGGGGCGTGGATGACCTGGCCGTTCCCGGCGTAGATGGCGACGTGGCTGGCGTCGCCGCGGTAGGTGACGAGGTCGCCGGGCTGTGCCTGCGAGAGCGGGACCTGCCGGCCGGCGTACCGCTGCGCGGAGGAGGTGCGCGGGAGGCTGATCCCGGCCTGGCGGTACGACCAGACCATCAGGCCCGAGCAGTCGAAGGCGGAGGGGCCGGTCGCCCCCCACACGTACGGCCTGCCGATCGCGCTGCGGGCGGCGATGACCGCGGCGGCGGCCCGCGAGGGGCCGAGGTCGGCGAGCGGCGGCAGGGCCTCGGCGGTCCCGCCGTCGGGCCCGCCGTCGGGCCCGCCGGCGCGCTCGCCGGTGCGGGAGGCGCGTTCGTAGTCGGTGCGCTCCTCGACGGTGAGGGAGGCGAGCACCCGGCGGGCCTCGGCGAGCTTCCGTTCGACGGTGCGCTTGTGGCGGGCGACCTCGGCCCGGCTCTGCTCCAGTTCGGCGAGGGCCGTGCGGGCCTCGCTCCGCTTCTGGCTCAGGGCGCGCTGCTCGCGCCGGAGTTCGCCGAGCGCGGCGCTCTGGCGGGCGGTGACCCGGTCCAGGGCGGTGGCCCGGTCGAGATAGCTGTCGGGGTCGGAGGAGAGCAGCAGGGCGAGGGCGGGGTCGATGCCGCCGGAGCGGTACTGGGCCCCGGCGACCGCGCCGAGCACGCCCCTCATGCGGTTGATGCGCTCCTGGCCCCGGGCGAGGCTGTCCTGGGCCTGGGAGACCGTCCGGCGCAGCGCGTCCGCCTTCTCGTCCGCGCGGTTGTAGCCCTCGGTGGCCTTCTCGGCCTCCTCGAAGAGGCGGTCGACCGTGGCGCGGGTGGCCGCGGGCGTGGCCCCGGGGTCGGCGCTCGCGGGGACGGCCCCGAGGGACGCCGCCGCGGTGGCCGCGGCGGCGGCGGTGAGGACGGTGACCCTCGCGGGTCGGCGGTGGGACGCCACGAATCGCGCTCCGTTCGGCTCGACGCAGACTGGCGCGGCAGACAGTAGCCGTTGATCAGTCCTCGTCCAACGAAGGCGCCGGGCACACAAAGTGACGCCCCGCCGGAGAACACAGGTCACCGGCGGGGCGTCAGGTCAGTGCGCGTCGCGGCGAACCACCCGATTGGGCGGTGGGCCGGAGCGGGTCGCGGCGGCGGGTCAGCCGGCCACGCGGACGCCGAACATGAACGAGCCGATGGTGCTCATGGACTCGTAGCGGACGACGGCGCCCGTGTGGGGGGCGTGCAGGACGGTGTTGTTGCCCGCGTACAGGCCCACGTGCGCCAGGTTGTTGAAGAAGACCAGGTCGCCCGGCTTGAGCTGGCTGCGGCCGATCTTCACGCCGTCGTTCTGCTGGGTGTAGGTGGTGCGGGTGATGCCGACACCGGCCTGGCGGTAGGACCACATCGTCAGACCGGAGCAGTCGTACGAGTAGGGGCCCTCGGCGCCGGAGACGTACGGCTTGCCGAGCTGGGTGGCGGCGGCGGCGAGCGCGGCGGCGCCGAAGCTGCTCCCGGGGGCCTCGTTGCCCAGGTCGGGGCGGGCGCCGGCGGCGTCGCGGCTGGCGCGCTGCGCCTTCTCCCGGTCCTGCTGCTCCATCTTCTGGCGCTCGGCCGCGGTGAGGGTGTCGAGGAGCTTGCGGGCCTCGGCCAGCTTGCCGAGGTACTTCTGCTTCTTCTCGCCGAGGGTCTTGCGGACGTCCTCGAGGTCGGCGAGCTTCGAGGTGGCCTCGGCCCGCTCCTGGGCGAGCGTGCGCTGCTTGGCCTGGATCGTGGTGAGCACGTCGGCCTGCTGGGCGCTCAGCTGGTCGATCGCGGACGCCTTGTCGAGGTAGGTGTCCGGGTCGGCGGAGAGGAAGAGCTGGAGGGCCGGGTCTATGCCGCCGGAGCGGTACTGGGCGCTGGCGACCGAACCGATCTGGTCGCGGAGGGTGTTGAGCTCCTCCTGGCCGCGGGCCACCTTGTCCCGGAGCTGGGTGATCTCCTTCTGCAGCTTGCCCCGCTGCTCGTCGGCGAGGTTGTACTGCTCGGTGGCGACCTCTGCCTCTTCGTTGAGCTTGTCGACCTTCGACTTGACCTCGTCGATCTTCGGCTTGGCGGGAGCGGCCTGGGCCCCGGACTGCGCGGTCAGCGCCACGGCGGCGGCTGCGGTCACGGTGAGCACGGTCACACGGGTACGGCTCGGCTGCTTGGGTCGACGGTGGGACGCCACGGGGGCGAGCTCCTTCTTCCTCAGAGCCGCCCAACCGGTCAGGGGCAGGCGGTTCCTCCGCCGCCACCCCGGATGGGTGATCAACCGCGCGAAGGTTCGAAGCCCGACCCTAGTGACCAAGTTGTGATCAGTTCAAATCCCGATGGCAAAAATCTCGCTCACGCACCACTTTATTTACATACATCGCACGGGCAGTGATGAGCACTTGACGGTGCGCCATCCATAATTCGGGCATACCGCCCAGGACTTGCAATGCGTCACGAGAGACGCGAAAGCCGCTTCAGCAACAAGGCGGACGTCACCGGCCTCGCCCCCGCCTTCGCGACCCCGTCGGCCACCTCGCGGTCGGTGGAGACCACCACGACCGGCCGCCCCGGCGGCTCCGCCCTGACCAGCTGACGGATCAACTCGTCAGCCGTGACACCGGGCTTGGAGAACAGCACCCGCACCCCGCGCGGCGGCGCGAGCAGCACCGGGGCCGCCAGCTCCGCCCCGTCGAAGACACAGGTGACCTCGGCGCCCGAGCGGGCCGCCAGGGCCGACAGGCTGCCGAGCAGCCGCAGCCGCTGCTTCTCCAACGGCATCGTGGGATAGCCGGTCTTGGTGACGTTGTAGCCGTCGACGACCAGATGCGCCTGCGGCAGCGCGAGCAGCTGGTCGAGCAGCGCCGGGTCCGTCTCGGAGAGCGCCCGCGCCGCGATGTCCTTCGGGGACATCCGCCCCGGCTCCACCGCGTCCACGGTGTCCGCCGGGTGCACCGAGACGGGCGGCAGCGCGAGTTCGCGCCGCAGCCCCTGGGCCGCGTCGAGGACCGTGTCGAGCAGCAGCCGCAGCCGCATGTCCTCCATCGAGCGGCCCTCGCGGGCGGTCCTGCGGCTCGCCTCCAGAGCCGCCTCGACCTCGCCGAGCCGGGCCCTGAGCCGCCGGGTCTCGCTCTCGGCGGCCGACACCTGGGCCGCCGACTCCGCGCGCGCGGCCTCGATCTCGCCCTGCACCTTGCGCAGCGCGGCCTCGCCGCGCTTGATGTCGCTCTGGGCGCTGCGCAGCTTGCGCTGAAGCGATTCCGCTTCCTTGCGGGCGGTCTCCAGATCGCGCCGGAGCTGCTCGGTCTCGCCCCTGGAGCGGTCCTGGGCGGCGGCGAGCTCCTCGCGCAGCCGCTCCAGCTCGCGCCGGCCGGCCTCGTCGGCCCGCTCGGCGTCGACCCGCTGGGCCTCCTCGCCGGCGGCGGCGACCAGCTTGACCCAGCCGGGCGGGCGCAGCACATAGGCGGCCGCCGCCACGTCGACGGGGTCGGCGGCCGCGGGCGGGGTGCCGGTCTCCACGGCCCCGGCCAGCTCGGGCTGCCCCTGCTTGAACCGTTCGCCGATCCGCTGCCGGAAGAGCGGGTCGCTCTCCAGGGCGGCGGCCATCGCGTTGCCGGCGAACTTGGCCCGCCGGCTCGCGGTGAAGCGGGCGTACTGCCGCAGGGGTGCGGGCAGCTCCGCGACGGTGAGCCCGCCGAAGGCGTCCGCGACCAGCGCGACGACCCGCCGCCGTACGCCTTCCGGCAATGGGTGGTCGAGCGTCTCGGCAGCGTCACCTGCCGCGCCGGCCGGCTCACCACCGTGCGCGGGCTGCTCCACGATCCGTCACCCCTATGTCGTCCGTACCGCCCCTCAGGAGGCGGTGCCCGGCCTGTCCACCAGTTCGATCTGGTCCACCGCGTTGCACCAGCGGCAGCGGACCGACTCGATGGTCTCACTGACCACCTGCCGCTCCTCGACCGTCGGGTCCCCGGCGAGGTCCAGATGGACGTACTCCACGACCTTGGAGGAACGGGTCACGTCGAAGCGGGTGAGGTTGCCGCAGAGCGTGCAGCGCCAGCGGGTCTCGTCGGTCGGCAGGGGAACCGTCGTCATCGGTCCGTCCTTCTTCCTGTTGCGTGGTACCAGGTGCGGGTGCCGCGGTGCGCCGTCGAACTGCGGTGGTGGTGCCCGTAACCCTAAGGCCTCGCGGGGAGACCGGGGCACGGCGAGGCACTCTGTCCACTTCGGCCCCGGTACGCCATGATCTGTCCATGATCGACTGGCGAGGCGCGGCCCTCGGTGCCTGGCGGGGCACCCGCAGCGGCCCCACGGTGACGTACGGACTGATCGCCGCCTGCTGCCTGCTCTTCGTGATCAGTCCGGTGGCCGGACTCGCCCCGGCGTACGGCACGGGCGACGAGCTGCTCGCCGCGCAGGGCGCCTACTTCCGCCGCTGGGGCGTCGTGCCCGCCGAGCTGACGAGCGGCGATCCGCGCGCCCTGCTCACCCCGCTGACCGCGCTCTTCGTCCACGGCAGCTGGCTCCACCTCCTGGGCAACATGCTCTTCCTGTACGTCTTCGGCGCGATGGCCGAGGAGCGCATGGGGCCGGTCGAGTTCTGCCTCTTCTACCTGGGGACCGGCTACGTCGCCCTGCTCGGGTACGCGGTGGCGCACGCCGACAGCGAGCAGACCCTCGTCGGGGCCTCCGGGGCGATCTCCGCGGTGCTCGGGGCCTTTCTCTTCCTCTTCCCGCGTTCCCGGGTCACCAGTCTCTTCCCCTTCCTGTTCTTCCTGCCGCTGCGCTTCCCCGCCTGGATCGTGCTGATCTTCTGGTTCACGCTCCAGTGGCTGGCCGCGCGGGCGGCGGGCGCGGGACCGGGCGTCGCCTATCTGGCCCATGTCGTGGGCTTCTCCGTCGGCTTCCTCTACGCCTGGGGGCGCTTCCGCGGTGGGGATAGAGTGAAAGCCCCAGCCGCGGCGACCGAGGGAGAAAGCCAGCCGTGATCACCGCGATCGTGCTCATCAAGACCAGCGTGGACCGGATCCCCGAGATCGCCGAGTCGATCGCCGCGCTCGACAGCGTCAGCGAGGTCTTCTCGGTCACCGGTACGTACGACCTGATCGCCATGGTCCGGGTGCCGCGCCACGACGACCTGGCGGACGTGATCCCCGGCCGGATCAGCAAGATCCCGGGCGTCGAGGCCACGGACACCCACGTCGCCTTCCGCACGTACTCCCAGCACGACCTGGAGGCGGCCTTCGCCATCGGCCTGGAGTCCTGACACCGCGCTTGCGGCACGACTGAAGGGGGCCTCCAGACCGGGAGGCCCCCTTCACCCGTACGAGTGACTGATCAGCCGCGGTCCGGGACGCAGCGGCCGTCCTCGGTGCGGTACTTCCACTGCGCGCCGTCCCGGACGAGCTCCTTCACCGCGCCGACGAACCGCTCCACGTGCTCGTCCGGCGTACCGGCGCCGAAGCTCACCCGGATGGCGTTGAGGGACCGCTCCCCCGGAGCCGCCTCGGGGGCGCCGCACTCGCCCGGGTCCTGCGGGTCGCTGCCGAGCAGGGTGCGGACCAGCGGGTGGGCGCAGAAGAGGCCGTCGCGGACGCCGATGCCGTACTCGGCGGAGAGCGCGGCGGCGAAGTGGGAGCTGTTCCAGCCCTCCACGACGAAGGAGATGACGCCCACGCGGGGCGCGTCGTCGCCGAAGAGCGAGAGGACGCGCACCTCGGGCACCTCGGCCAGGCCCTCGCGGACCTTGGCGATCAGGTGCCGCTCACGGGCGACGAGGGAGTCGAAGCCGGCCTCGGTGAGCGCCTTGCAGGCGGAGGCGATCGAGTAGACGCCGATGACGTTCGGCGAACCGGCTTCATGTCGGGCCGACGTGGTGTGCCACTCCACGTCCACACCACCGTCGGCCCGACGGGCTACCTTGCGGGACGCTCCACCGCCCGCGAGGTAGGGCTCGGAATCCTGCAGCCAGTCGGCGCGGCCGGCGAGCACGCCGGAGCCGAAGGGCGCGTACAGCTTGTGCCCGGAGAAGGCGACCCAGTCCACGTCCAACTCCCGTACGGAGACCGGGTGGTGGGGCGCGAGCTGGGCGGCGTCGAGCACGATCCGGGCGCCGTGCGCATGCGCGGCGGCCGCCAGCTCCCGCACCGGCCACAGCTCGCCGGTCACGTTGGAGGCGCCGGTGACGCAGACCAGGGCCGGACCGTAGGGGTCGCGGTCGGCGAGGGCGCGCTCCAGGGTCTCGACGGCCTGCTGCGGGGTGCGCGGCGCGTTGAGGTAGGTGACCCGGGCGTCGCGCCAGGGCAGCAGCGAGGCGTGGTGCTCGGTCTCGAAGACGAAGACCTGGCAGTCCGCCGGGATCACGGCGGCGAGCAGGTTGAGCGAGTCGGTGGTGGAGCGGGTGAAGACCACCTGGTCGTCGGGGCGGCAGTCGAGGAACTCGGCGACGGTGACCCGGCTGTTCTCGAAGAGGTCGGTGGAGAGCTGGGAGAGGTAGCCGGCGCCGCGGTGCACGCTGCCGTAGTACGGGGCGTACGCGGCAACGTCGTCCCAGACCCGCTGGAGGGCCGGCGCGCTGGCCGCGTAGTCGAGCGCCGCGTAGGTCACCTCGCCGCCGGTGACGAGCGGGACGGTGACGTCCCGGCCGAGGACCGGCAGCGGGGCGGCGCAGCAGGGGTCGGCGGACTCGACGGCGGTGGTCTCGACGGTGGTGGCGGTCTCAACGGCGGCGTTCGGGCGTGCGGACATGGCGGTATCTCCCGGCATAAAAGGGGCGCGAAAGGCGTGAAGGGGCCCGTGGGACGGCAGCGCGCGAAGGGCTGCGCCGCATACGGGTGGAGAGGGGAAGAGGGGCCGGAAAGGCCCTAACGCATTCGCTTGCTCACGAGACAACGCTCCCTAGAGGACCAAGGACCCCAGGGTGGTGCGCAGGGGTCCGCGCTTGCCGCAGGCTTCTGCTCGTACGGCCTGGTCTTCACCCGGGGCACCCCGCCACGGACGGAGGGTTGCCGGACAGCCGGCCGGGGCCTTGCAGCTGTCACTCATGACCTGTTCCAGAACTTATGCCAGACGATCACGACGCCGCAACCCCGTCCCGGCATCCGGGACGGGGTCGCAATGCGCCGTTCACATGCCCTCAGGCGTTGCTGGCGGCGATCCAGCGCTCCAGGGACCGGCGGGCCGCGCCGGAGTCGACCGACTCGGCCGCCTTCGCGATGCCCGCGGCCAGCTGCTCCGCCAGGGTGCCCGTGCCGGGCTCCAGGGCGGTGAGCGCCGCCGCCGCGTTGAGCAGCACCGCGTCCCGTACCGGCCCGGTCTCCCCCGCGAGCAGCCGGCGGGCGACGTCGGCGTTGTACGAGGCGTCCTCGCCGCGCAGCGCCTCCAGGGGGACGAGGCCGATGCCGACGTCCCTCGGGTCGAAGCGCTCCTCGGTGACGCCGCCGTCCCTCACCACCCAGACCCGGGAGGTGGAGGTGGTGGTCAGCTCGTCCAGGCCGTCGTCGCCGCGGAAGACGAGGGCGGAGTTGCCGCGCTCGGCGAGGACCCCGGCCACGATCGGCGCCATGCGCGGGTCGGCGACGCCGACCGCCTGGGCCCGCACCTTGGCCGGGTTGGTCAGCGGACCGAGGACGTTGAAGGTCGTCCGGATGCCCAGCTGGCCGCGGGCCGCGGCCACGTGCCGCAGCGAGGGGTGGAACTTGATCGCGAAGCAGAGGGTGATGCCGGCCTCGTCGGCGACCTCGGCGACCCGCTGCGGGGTCAGGTTGAGGTTGACGCCGAGCTTCTCCAGGACGTCGGAGGAGCCGGAGGCGGAGGAGGCGGCGCGGTTGCCGTGCTTGACGACCTTGGCACCGGTCCCGGCGACCACGATCGACGCCATCGTGGAGATGTTCACCGTCTTGGCGCCGTCGCCGCCGGTGCCGACGATGTCGACGGTCTTCCCGGGCACCTCGATGACGTTGGCATGCGCGTACATGGTCCGTACGAGGCCGGCGATCTCCTGCACGGTCTCGCCCTTGGCGCGCAGCGCCACCATGAACCCGGCGATCTGCGCGTCGGTCGCCTCGCCGCTCATGATCAGGTCCATCGCCCAGGCCGTGTCGTCGGCGGTGAGGTCCTGGCCGTCGAGCAGGCCGTTCAGGAGGACGGGCCAGGAGCGGCCCGCCGACGTAGGTCCTCCAGCGGGGGTCGCAGCGCTCATGGCAGCTCCTGTGATGATCACGTGACGGATACGGTTCCACCCTATCGACCTCCGGGGACGGCAAAGAGCCCCGTCCATCGAATGGACGGGGCTCTCGCCGTGGCGACCTACAAGGTCAGGTGTTCAAAGGCGATCAGTGGTGGCCGTGGCCGCTCTGGATCTCCTTGTACTCCTCGACCGTGGGCTTGGCGATCTGGTTGTCGTCGCCGTAGTAGCCCTTGTTGAGCTTGACCCGGAGCTTCTCCATGCGGCCGATCTTGCGCTCGACGCCGTTCTCGTCGACGGCCGGCGGAAGCTCGGCGGCCGCGTACTGCTCGTGCGCCGTGAGGCGGTGCAGCTCGCCCTGGCTGAGCGGCTCGTGGACCTCGACGAACTCACCGTGCGGCAGGCGCTTGATGATGCCCGACTCGCGGCCGTGCAGCACCTTGTCCTTGTCGCGGCGCTGGAGGCCGAGGCAGATCCGCTTGGTGGCGATGAACGCGATGACCGGACCGACGAAGAAGAAGATCCGCACGAACCAGGTGATCGAGTTCAGCGACAGGTGGAAGTGGGTCGCCCAGAGGTCGTTTCCACCACCCACGAGCATGATCATGTACGCGGTGATCCAGGCGACACCGAAGGCGGTGCGCGTCGGAGCGTTGCGCGGGCGCTGCGCGATGTGGTGCTCGCGCTTGTCGCCGGTGATCCAGGACTCGATGAACGGGTAGACCGCGATGGCCGCGAGGACCGCCGGGAAGATCGCCAGCGGGATCATCACGCCGAGGACCAGCGTGTGGCCCCACAGGTTGATCTCCCAACCCGGCATGACACGGATCAGACCCTCGGCGAAGCCCATGTACCAGTCGGGCTGGGCGCCGGTGGACACCTGGTCCGGGCGGTACGGGCCGATGGCCCAGATCGGGTTGATCGAGGCGATCGCCGCGATGACCGCGATGACACCGAAGACCAGGAAGAAGAAGCCTCCGGCCTTCGCCATGTACACGGGCAGCAGCGGCATGCCGACGACGTTGTCGTTGGTGCGGCCGGGGCCGGCGAAGTGCGTGTGCTTGTGGACGAACACCAGGATGAGGTGGGCGACCACGAGGCCCAGCATGATGCCGGGGAGCAGCAGCACGTGCGCCGAGTAGAACCGGGCGACGAAGTCGCCGCCGGGGAACTCGCCGCCGAACAGGAACATCGACAGGTACGTGCCGAGGACCGGCACGGACAGGATCGCGCCCTGCATGAAGCGGACACCGGTGCCGGAGAGCAGGTCGTCCGGGAGCGAGTAACCGGTGAAGCCGGTGAACATGCCCAGGAAGAACAGCAGGAAGCCGAACAGCCAGTTGATCTCACGCGGCTTGCGGAACGCGCCGGTGAAGAAGACGCGCATCATGTGCACGAACATGCCGGCGAGGAAGATCAGCGCCGCCCAGTGGTGGATCTGCCGGATGAGCAGACCACCGCGCACCTCGAAGGAGATGTGCATGGTCGAGTTGAACGCCTCGGACATCAGCTGTCCCTGGAGCGGGACGTACGGTCCGACGTACTCCACCTCGTTCATCGACGGGTGGAAGAACATCGTCAGGTAGACGCCCGTCAGGATGATGATGAGGAAGCTGTAGAGGCAGACCTCGCCCAGCATGAAGGACCAGTGGTCCGGGAAGATCTTCCGCATGTTGGCCTTGGCCAGCGTGTAGATCCCCAGGCGGCCGTCGGCCCAGTCGGCGACCCGCTCACCGGCGGGCGCCTTCTTCTGCGTGTTGGTCACAGTGCTCATCCGCGCTCCCAGAAGGCAGGACCGACGGGCTCTTCGAAGTCGCCGTGCGCCTCGAGGAAGCCCTTGTCGTTCACGCCGATCCGCAGCTGCGGAAGGGGGTGACCGGCCGGGCCGAAGATGACGCGGGCTCCGTCGGAGAGGTCGAAGGTGGACTGGTGGCACGGGCAGAGGACGTGGTGCGTCTGCTGCTCGTACAGGGAGATCGGGCAGCCCACGTGGGTGCAGATCTTCGAGAACGCGACGATGCCCTCGTGCGACCACTCGAGCTCGCGCTTGTCCTTGATGTCCTCCGGCTGGATCCGGACGATCATCAGGGCGGCCTTGGCGATCTCGGTCTGGAAGTGCTCGTCGTGCTCCGAGAGGCCCTCGGGCATCGCGAAGGTCAGCGAACCGACCGCGACGTCCTCGGGACGCAGCGGCTCGTGCGTGTTCATGTTGATGAGCTGGAGCCCCTTGGTCCACATGGTGGAGCGGAGCTTCTTCTCGGGCAGCGGGCCCATGTCACGCAGCAGGACGATGCCGGACAGCGGAACCATCGCGAGCGCTCCGAAGAGCGTGTTGCGGATCAGCTTGCGGCGGCCGAAGCCGGACTCGGCGGCACCGGCCGCGAAGTCCGCCATGACCTTCGCCTTGACCTCGGGGGTCGCCGCCATCGGGTGACGCTCGTCGGCGACCTCGACGTCGGACATCAGGGTGCGGGCCCAGTGGACCGCGCCCGCGCCGATGAAGAAGAGGGCGGCACCGAGGGTCAGACCCAGGGCGAAGTTGAGCGCGGACACGTGGCCGAAGGGCCAGATGTACACGATCTTGTCGACCGGGAAGATCACGTACGAGGCGATGAAGCCGATGGTGGCCAGCATCGACAGCGTGAACATGAAGGCGACCGCACGCTCGGACCGGCGGGCGGCCCGCTCGTCGATGTCCTGGATGCGGGGCTTGTGGGGCGGGAGGCCCGGGTCGGCGAACGGGTCGTCGGCGACCGTCACCGCGCCGTGCGCGGTGTCCTGCCCTGCCGGCAGGGTCTCTTCTGGAATCTCTTGGCTACTCATGACTTCTTGGCCTTAGCGGTGTGGGCCGCGACCCAGATGGCAACTGCGATCAGCGCACCCAGACCGAAGATCCAGGCGAACAGGCCCTCGCTGACGGGGCCGAGGCCACCGAGCTTGAGGCCACCCGGGCTGGCGGACTTGTCGCCGTTGACGGCCTGGACGTACGCGATGATGTCCTTCTTCTCCTTCTCCGGCATGGTCGTGTCCGGGAAGGAGGGCATGTTCTGCGGGCCGGTCTGCATGGCCTCGTAGAGGTGCTTCGGGTCCACGCCCTCAAGGCTCGGGGCGTACTTGCCGTAGGTCAGCGCGCCACCCTCACCGGTGAAGTTGTGGCACTGGGCACAGTTGGTGCGGAACAGCTCGCCACCCTTGGCGATGTCGGCACCGTCAGGGCTGTACTGCCCCTCGGTCGGCGCGATCGGGCCGGCGCCGAGGGAGGCCACGTACGCCGCGAGCTGGTCGATCTCGGCCTGCGAGTAGATGACCTTCTTGCGCGGGACCTGGGCGCCCGGCTGCTGGGCCGGCATACGGCCGGTGCCGACCTGGAAGTCGACCGCGGCCGAACCGACGCCCACGAGGGACGGGCCGTCAGTGGTGCCCTGACCGCCGGTTCCGTGGCAGCTGGCGCAGCCGACGGAGTAGAGCTTCTTGCCCTCCTCGATGGCGAGGGACTGGGCGGTTTCATCGGCCTTCGCCGTGCCCGCGGGCGCGAACGCGGCGTACAGCCCCCCCGTGGCCGCCAGCGCGAGAAGTAGGACGACGACCGCCGCCAGCGGATGGCGTCGTCGTGCGGAGAGCTTTTTCACGGATTACCCCGGTGTCAGGATCTTCTGCGTCGATGCTTGCTGGATGTCTCGGTCCGCCGTGGAGGCGGAACCGATTACTTGATCATGTAGATCGTGGCGAAGAGGCCGATCCAGACGACATCGACGAAGTGCCAGTAGTAGGACACGACGATGGCGGCGGTTGCCTGCTCGTGGGTGAACCTCTTGGCGGCGTAGGTCCGGCCGAGGACCAGCAGGAAGGCGATGAGACCGCCCGTCACGTGCAGTCCGTGGAAGCCGGTGGTCAGGTAGAACACCGTGCCGTACGGGTCCGAGGACAGCGAGAGGCCGTCCTTCTTGACCAGCTCGGTGTACTCGAAGACCTGGCCGCCGATGAAGATCGCACCCATCACGAACGTGATGATGAACCACGTCCGGAGCTTCTTCACATCGCCCCGCTCGGCGGCGAAGACGCCGAGCTGGCAGGTGAGGGAGGAGAGCACCAGGATCGTGGTGTTGGTCGCCGAGAAGGGGAAGTTCAAGGCCGAGGCCTTTTCCGCCCAGAACTCGGGACCCGTCACCGATCGCAGGGTGAAGTACATCGCGAAGAGGGCCGCGAAGAACATCAGCTCGGAGCTCAACCAGATGATGGTTCCGACGCTGGTGAGGTTCGGTCGATTGACCGACGGGTGCGCGTGCCCTGTTTCTACTGTCGTTACTGTCGCCACGACCGACATTATGTCGGTCGCTTATCCCGCCCTCACTCCGGGGGGTGCCGTTCGGAGTGTCAGGGGGCCGTGTCCAGCCCGAACGGCCCAGTGCGAGGGCCCCGGAGCGCCGTTCGAACAGGTGCTGAACGGGTGTTGACGGGGTGTGGACCGGAGTAGCATCCGGCGCATCGATCGACGACCTTCCCACGGACTTCCCCACGGAGGAACGATGCAGTCGAGTGCCACGGTCCTGGTCTACAGCGACGACGCCAACACCCGCGCGCAGGTGCGGCTCGCGGCCGGACGCAGGCCCGCGGCCGACGTTCCCCCGGTCGAGTTCGTGGAGTGCGCGACGCTGCCGGCGGTCCTGAAGCGCCTGGACGAGGGCGGGATCGACGTGTGCGTGCTCGACGGCGAGGCGGTGCCCGCCGGAGGCATGGGGGTGTGCCGGCAGATCAAGGACGAGGTCTTCCGGTGCCCGCCGGTGCTGCTCCTCATCGGACGCCCGCAGGACGCCTGGCTGGCCACCTGGAGCCGCGCGGACGCCGCGGTCACCCTTCCGGTGGAACCGGTCGAGTTCGCGGCCTCCCTGGCCGCCCTGCTGCGCTCACGCCTGTCGATCGACGCCTGAGCCGCCCCGGCCCCGCGCGGAGGGGCCTGTCCGACGGACAGGCCCCTCCGGCGTCGGCCCCCCCCGGGGTCAGATCGAGGGCCTCAGACGGGCCTTCTCGTCGGGGGTCACCGGGCTTCCGGCGGTCTCCACCAGGGCGCTGCCCGTGCGCCACTTGTCCCACGGCATGTTCCAGTCGCCGTAGCCGTTGCCGAAGGTGTCCATCGCCTCGCCGGCGCTGTTGACGACCCGGACCACGTCTCCGGGGCGGACGGTCTCGTAGAACCAGGCCGCGTTCCCCGTCGACATGCCGACACAGCCGTGGCTGACGTTCTCGACGCCCTGCGAGTCGACGGACCAGGGCGCCGCGTGCACGTACTCGCCGCTCCAGGTCACCCGGGTGGCGTAGTACACGGGCAGGTCGTACGAGTCGGAGCTGCCCTCCGAGATGCCGATGCTGGTGCCCCGCATCCGCACGTAGTACTCCTTGCCGAGCACCACCTTGATGCCGTTGCGGGTGGAGAAGCCGGGCTTGCCGGTGGTCACCGGAATGGTGTTGATCACTTCTCCGTTGCGCTTCACGGTCATGTAGTGCGACTCGGCGTCCGCGACGGCCTCGATCCGGTCGCCGATGGTGAGCTTCAGCGGCTTGGAGGCGCCGCCGTAGAGCTTGTCGCCGACCTTGAGGCCGTCCAGGTTGCCGGTGGCCGTGACGATCGCCCCGGCCGGCCAGTACTCCTTCGGACGGAAGTGCAGCTTCTTGTCGTCCACCCAGTACCAGGAGCCCTCGACGGCGGGCGTGGAGCGGACCTTGAGGGCCCGTTCGACGACCGCGCGGGCCGCCCGGTCCTTGACGGGGAGGCTGAGCTCCGCCGTGATGGGCTGTCCGACGCCGTACGTGCCCGCCTCCGGCCCGAAGGTCACGGTGAGGGCCCGTTTGGCCGGAGCCGTCTCGAAAGTGAACGTACGGGCGCCTGGAGCGCCGTCCTCGTCCTCGGTGGCCACCCGGACCGTGTAGCGGGCGCCGGCCGCGAGGGCGGCCGTGGAGCGCCAGCGCTGTCCGTCCGCGGTGAGTTCGCCGGCCAGGTGGTGCCCGGAGGAGTCGGTGGCGGTGACGTCGGTGATCCGGCCGTCGTCGCCCTTGGTGGTGATCTCCAGGGGCTTCTCGGGGTCCGCCTTGGCGCCGTCGGCGGGGGCGCTGACCGCGAGCTGGTCCGCCGCGTCGTAGGCCTTCTCCGACAGCGGGTGGCCGTCGGAGCCCGCGCACGAGGTGGCGCCGGCGGTGACGGTGACGGCCAGAAGGGTGCAGCTCAGAACAGTCCGAATGCGCGGCGTGTCGTTCATGACCTCACGCTAAGTACGTTCCTCGCGACCGGCGCGCCGAGTGCTGCAAAAGAGGGGCCCGGACACTTCGTTGACGAAGTGTCCGGGCCCCTCGGGTGCTCCGGTGCGGAGCGGGGTACCGCTACTGGTTCTGGTTCTCGCCGCGGTAGAACTCGAAGACCCAGCCGAACAGGCCGACGAGGATCAGCGGGGCGGAGAAGTACAGGATCCACCAGCCCATCGCGATGGCGAGGAAGGCGAGCGCGCCACCGACGGCCAGCGAGAGCGGCTGCCAGCTGTGCGGGGCGAAGAAGCCCACTTCACCGGCCTCGTCCGCGACGTCGGCCTCCTTGTCGTCCTGCGCCATCGCGTCGACACGCTTGGCCGTGAAGGCCAGGTAGTAGCCGATCATGATGGCCAGGCCGAAGGCCAGGAAGAGCGCCGTCGTACCGACCGGCTCCTTGGACCAGACGCCGTACAGGATCGCCATGGCAAGGATGAAGACGCTCAGCCAGATGAACATCTTGCCCTGGATCTTCACTTGCCGGCCTCCTTGCTGCCCGTGAGGGCCGCGGCCTCGTGCGGCTTGTTCTCGAGCTGGTCGAGAGCGGCGATCTCAGGGTGGTGCAGGTCGAACGCCGGGGATTCCGAACGGATCCGCGGCAGGGTGAGGAAGTTGTGCCGCGGCGGCGGGCAGGAGGTCGCCCACTCGAGCGAACGGCCGTAGCCCCACGGGTCGTCGACCTCGATCTTCTTGCCGTACTTGGCGGTCTTCCACACGTTGTAGAAGAACGGCAGGATCGACAGACCGAGCAGGAAGGACGAGATCGTCGAGATCGTGTTCAGCGTGGTGAAGCCGTCGGCGTCGAGGTAGTCCGCGTAACGACGCGGCATGCCCTCGGCACCGAGCCAGTGCTGCACCAGGAACGTGCCGTGGAAGCCCACGAACAGCGTCCAGAACGTGATCTTGCCGAGGCGCTCGTCGAGCATCTTGCCGGTGAACTTCGGCCACCAGAAGTGGAAGCCGGAGAACATCGCGAAGACGACGGTGCCGAAGATGACGTAGTGGAAGTGCGCCACGACGAAGTACGAGTCGGAGACGTGGAAGTCCATCGGGGGCGAGGCCAGGATGACGCCGGTCAGACCACCGAAGGTGAAGGTGATCAGGAAGCCGACGGCCCAGAGCATCGGGGTCTCGAAGGACAGCGAGCCCTTCCACATCGTTCCGATCCAGTTGAAGAACTTCACGCCGGTCGGTACGGCGATGAGGAACGTCATGAAGGAGAAGAACGGGAGGAGCACGCCACCGGTGACGTACATGTGGTGCGCCCACACGGTCACGGACAGACCGGCGATCGCGATGGTCGCGGCCACCAGACCGATGTAGCCGAACATCGGCTTGCGGCTGAAGACCGGGATGACCTCGGAGATGATGCCGAAGAAGGGCAAGGCGATGATGTACACCTCTGGGTGTCCGAAGAACCAGAAGAGGTGTTGCCAGAGCAGCGCTCCGCCGTTGGCCGCGTCGAAGACGTGGGCACCGAACTTGCGGTCCGCCTCCAGGGCGAACAGCGCGGCCGCCAGGACCGGGAAGGCGAGCAGGACCAGGACACCGGTCAGCAGCACGTTCCAGGTGAAGATCGGCATGCGGAACATCGTCATGCCCGGAGCGCGCATGCAGATGATCGTGGTGATGAAGTTGACCGAACCGAGGATCGTGCCGAAGCCGGAGAAGGCCAGACCCATGATCCACATGTCGGCGCCGACACCCGGCGAGCGGACGGCGTCCGACAGCGGGGAGTAGGCGAACCAGCCGAAGTCGGCCGCACCCTGCGGGGTGAGGAAGCCGGCCACCGCGATGATCGAGCCGAAGAGGTACAGCCAGTAGGCGAACATGTTCAGCCGCGGGAACGCCACGTCGGGCGCGCCGATCTGCAGCGGCATGATCCAGTTCGCGAAACCGGCGAACAGGGGCGTCGCGAACATCAGCAGCATGATCGTGCCGTGCATCGTGAACGCCTGGTTGAACTGCTCGTTCGACATGATCTGCGTACCCGGACGGGCCAGCTCGGCGCGCATGAAGAGCGCCATGAGACCGCCGATGCAGAAGAAGACGAACGACGTGACCAGGTACATCGTACCGATGGTCTTGTGGTCCGTGGTGGTGAGCCACTTGATGACCACGTTGCCGGGCTGCTTGCGCCGTACGGGCAGCTCGTTCTCGTACGAGTCCTCAGCCGCGGCGGCACCCTGGGTTTCGTTGGGGATGCTCACAGTTGGTGCTTCTCCGCATTCCTAGCCGGGTCCGTCTGCGCGATGCCGGACGGGATGTAGCCGGTCTGCCCCTTCTCGGCCAGCTCCTTCAGGTGCGCCTGGTAGCGCTCCGGAGAGACCACCTTGACGTTGAAGAGCATCCGGGAGTGGTCGACACCGCACAGCTCGGCGCACTTGCCGAGGAAGGTGCCCTCACGGGTCGGAGTCACCTCGAAGGAGTTGGTGTGACCCGGAATGACGTCCTGCTTCATGAGGAAGGGGACCACCCAGAACGAGTGGATGACGTCACGGGAGGACAGGACGAACCTGACCTTCTCACCCTTCGGCAGCCACAGGGTCGGGCCCGGGTTGCCGGTCTGCGGGTTCCGGTCGCCGGGGATGCCGGCGTCGTAGACACCGCCCGCGTTCTCCGGGAAGTCCGCGAGGAACTTGTCCGGGAGCGAGGCGAGGTTCTTGTCCGTCTTGGCGTCACCCTTCACACCGGGCACGTTCTCGACGTAGTTGAAGCCCCAGCTCCACTGGTAGCCGACCACGTTGACCGTGTGAGCCGGCTTCGGGGTGAGCTCGAGGAGCTTCGACTCGTCGCGCGCGGTGAAGTAGAAGAGCACCGAGACGATGATGAGCGGAGTGACCGTGTACAGCGCCTCGATGGGCATGTTGTAACGGGTCTGCGGAGGTACCTCGACCTTGGTCCGGCTGCGCCGGTGGAAGATGGTGGCCCAGAGGATCAGGCCCCACACCAGGATGCCCGTGATCAGGGCCGCGGCCCAGGAACCCTGCCAGAGGGAGAGGATCCGAGGCGCCTCTTCCGTGACGGGGGTGGGCATGCCAAGGCGGGGGAAGTCTTCCCAGTTGTACGAGCAGCCCGTGGCTGTCGCCAGGATCAGGCCCGCAGTCAGCACCTGCGGCAGCTTCCGCCGCATCGGGCGCCGCGACGAGCGGTCGGAGCCGTTGGGACTCACGTAGCGCCTTCCCGAGAGTCTCGGCCCGCAGTGGTCGGCCACGGCCGTCCGTCTCGCTGGTCGGTCGCCGCCCCGGCCGCGGGCAGGGGTTTGGATGTTTATGCGGACCAA
Organism: Streptomyces sp. NPDC021012; assembly: GCF_044333355.1. NCBI lineage: Bacteria > Bacillati > Actinomycetota > Actinomycetes > Kitasatosporales > Streptomycetaceae > Streptomyces > Streptomyces sp. NPDC021012. Next base: position 645,118 of record NZ_JBIRQU010000004.1, on the reverse strand, counting down.
ACCCTACTGGACGCTATTTGGGGTCGCGCGGGGAGGGTGCCCAACGCGCCGTCCGAGTCCCCGAAGGGGTGGACTCCGGTGTTCCGGAGGGGGGTACGACACCCCCGTTCGGCCGCCTGCCGGCGCGCCGCCACCCACTTCTGACGAGGCCTCATCGCACACTGGGGCCCCGGGCGACGAGGGCCCGCCGCCAGGCGCCGGGAGCCCGGGGGCGCGAGGACTTCGCCGCGCGCCGAGGGTCCTGGGCCGCGAGGCTTCGGCCGCGCGCCGGGAGCCCCGGGGCGCGAGGTCGCGTCACGTACGGGGCCCCCTGGGCCGCGAGGGCCCGTCAAGCGCGGGGATCCCCCGGCCGCGAGGCCTCTGCCGCGCGCCGAGGGCCCGGGCCATGGGGCTCTGTCTCGTGCCGGGAGCCCCGGGCCATGGGGCTCTGTCTCGTGCCGGGAGCCCCGGACCGTGAGGCTCCGTCTCGTGCCGGGAGCCCCGGACCGTGAGGCTCCGTCTCGTGCCGGGAGCCCCGGGCCATGGGGCTCCGTCTCGTGCCGGGAGCCCCGGACCGTGAGGCTCCGTCTCGTGCCGGGAGCCCCGGACCGTGAGGCTCCGTCTCGTGCCGGGAGCCCCGGACCGTGAGGCTCCGTCGCATGCCGGGAGCCCCGGACCGTGAGGCTCCGTCGCATGCCGAGGGTCCGGGCCGTGAGGCTTCGATGTATGCCGAGGGGCCTGGGCCGCGGGGTTTCGGTGCGGGGCGGGAGTCCCGGGGCCGTGGTGGGGGTGTTCTCGTTCTACGGTGGGCGGATGCCGTACTTCGATGCCGCGTCCGCCGCCCCGCTGCACCCCGTCGCCCGCCAGGCGCTGCTGGCCTCCCTGGACGAGGGGTGGGCCGATCCGGCCCGGCTCTACCGGGAGGGGCGGCGGGCCCGGCTGCTGCTGGACGCGGCCCGGGAGGCGGCCGCGGAGGCCGTGGGGTGCCGGCCGGACGAGCTCGTGTTCACTCCTTCGGGGACGCGCGCGGTTCACGCCGGGGTCTCCGGCGCGCTCGCGGGGCGCCGACGCGTCGGGAACCGGCTCGTGGTCTCGGCGGTCGAGCACTCCTCCGTCCTGCATGCCGGCGAGACCCACGCGGCGGCGGGCGGCACGGTGACGGAGGTGCCGGTGGACCGCTCGGGCGCGGTGGACGCGTCCGCCTTCGCGGCGGCGCTCGGCTCCGGCACGGCCCTGGCCTGCCTCCAGTCGGCCAACCACGAGGTGGGGACGGAGCAGCCGGTGGCCGAGGTCGCCGAGGCCTGCCGGGCGGCGGAGGTGCCGCTCCTCGTGGACGCGGCGCAGTCGCTGGGCTGGGGACCGGTCCCGGCGGGCTGGTCGCTGCTCACGGCGAGCGCGCACAAGTGGGGCGGGCCGGCGGGCGTCGGCCTCCTCGCGGTGCGCAAGGGTGTCCGGTTCGCCCCCCAAGGTCCCTCGGACGAACGGGAGTCGGGGCGGGCGCCCGGCTTCGAGAACCTGCCGGCGATCGTGGCGGCGGCGGCCTCGCTGCGGGCGGTCCGGGCGGAGGCGGCGGCCGAGGGGGCGCGGCTGCGGGCCCTGGTGGACCGGATCCGGGCCCGGGTGCCGGAGCTGGTGCCGGACGTGGAGGTGGTGGGCGACCCGGTGCGCCGGCTCCCGCACCTCGTCACCTTCTCCTGCCTGTACGTCGACGGGGAGACGCTGCTGTCGGAGCTGGACCGGGAGGGTTTCTCCGTTTCGTCCGGTTCGTCGTGCACGAGTTCGACGCTGACGCCCAGCCATGTGCTGCGCGCGATGGGCGTACTGAGCGAGGGCAACGTCCGCGTGTCCCTCCCCGGCGGGACCTCGGCGGAGGACGTCGACCGCTTCCTCGCGGTCCTTCCGGGGGTGGTGGCGGCGGTACGGGAGCGGCTGGGCGCCCCCGTCTCCGCACCGTCCTCCCCCGCGCCCTCGGACTCGCTCGTCGTCGACTCCCTCGGCAAGCGCTGCCCCATCCCCGTGATCGAGCTCGCGAAGGTCATCGGCGACGTGCCGGTGGGCGGGACCGTGACGGTCCTGTCGGACGACGAGGCGGCGCGGCTGGACATTCCGGCGTGGTGCGAGATGCGGGGGCAGGAGTACGTGGGGGAGTCGCCTTCGGCGGGGGGTGGGGTGGCGTACGTGGTCCGCCGGGTGTCGTAGCACGCCGCGCCCGTGCGGGGCCCGCGCCCCGCTGCCCGTGCGGGCCCGCGCCCGGCGGGACGGTGCCCCCTCCCGGGGCTTCACCCACGCCCCCGTGTGGGGCCCGCGCCCGCCTGGGGCTTCGCCCCCGCCCGTGTGGGCAATCGTCCCGCTGGGGCGAAGGGGGTCCCCCCTGCTCGAGCGAAGCCGAGAGCTTGGGGGAGGGTGGGCACACGGGACGGCGCGCTTAGCGGCGCCTCCGCGTTCCGGGCCTGAACCCGCACCCCATGTGCGCTGTGCACGGGGTGCGGGTCAGGGCGCGTAAGCCTCTGGCGCCGGCAGCGCGCGGGTCCGTTGTGCCCACCCGTTCCGCCCCAGCGGAACGACTGCCCACAACGGCGGCGGGCGGCGGCGGGACGCGGGACCGTTGAGGGTGGGCACCGTCCCGGCGGAACGATTGCCCACAACGGGGGCTGGCAGGGGCACCGCCCGGCGGGCGGGCGGTGGGTCAGAGCAGGTGGGTGTGGACCTCGGTGGCGGCTTCTTCGCCGTAGGCCTTGGTGAAGCGCTCCATGAAGTTGGCGCGCCGCAGCGTGTACTCCTGGGTGCCCAGCGTCTCGATGACCAGCGTGGCCAGCATGCAGCCCACCTGCGCGGCCCGCTCCAGGCTCACGCCCCAGGACAGGCCCGTGAGGAAGCCCGCGCGGAAGGCGTCGCCGACGCCCGTGGGGTCGACCTTGGCGGTCTCCTCGGGGCAGCCGACCTCAATGGGGGTCTCGCCGACCCGCTCGATGTGCACGCCGCGCGAGCCGAGCGTGGTGACGCGGTGGCCGACGCGGGAGAGGATCTCCGCCTCGGTCCAGCCGGTCTTGGACTCGATGAGGCCCTTCTCGTACTCGTTCGAGAAGAGGTACGTGGCGCCGTCGAGGAGCGTGCGGATCTCCTCCCCGTCCATGCGCGCGATCTGCTGCGAGAAGTCGGCGGCGAAGGGGATGGAGCGGGTGCGGCACTCCTCCGTGTGGCGGAGCATCGCCTCGGGGTCGTCGGCGCCGATGAGGACGAGGTCGAGGCCGCCCACGCGGTCGGCGACGGCCTTGAGCTCGATCAGCCGGGCCTCGCTCATGGCGCCCGTGTAGAAGGAGCCGATCTGGTTGTGGTCCTTGTCGGTGGTGCACACGAAGCGCGCGGTGTGCAGGACCTCGGAGATGCGCACCGAGGCGGTGTCGACGCCGTGCCGGTCGAGCCAGGCGCGGTACTCGTCGAAGTCGTACCCGGCCGCGCCGACGAGGATCGGGCTGCCACCGAGCTGGCCCATGCCGAAACAGATGTTCGGGGCGACACCGCCCCGGCGGACGTCGAGGTTGTCGACGAGGAAGGAGAGGGACACCGTGTGGAGCTGGTCGGCCACCAGCTGGTCGGCGAACCGGCCGGGGAAGGTCATGAGGTGGTCGGTGGCGATGGAGCCGGTGACTGCGATACGCACGGCGGGGTGCTCCTGCGGAATTCAGTAGGGGCGCGCGAGGCGCTCGAACGAAGGACGACAGTTCACGCTACCGGCTGGGGGGCTCCCTGCCGAACAGTGGAAACTACCCCAGAGTAGGTCTTTTCCCCGGAGCGCTGCGGTGCATACGGTGCGCCCATGACCATGTACCCCGCTCCTCGCGAGCGACACGAGTCCGAGTTGAGCCTCGCCCAGCTGCGCGGGGACGGCGCTCGGATGGCCCCCCACTGGGTCGCTCCGGTCTCCCCCCGGCCCGTACGGGTCTCCCCCGCGTCGATCCACGGCGTGGTCGTGCCGGCGGCCTCGGCCCGGCTGATCGAGGCCACCGCCGAGTACGGCGGCTGACGGACGGGAACCGTCCGCCCCTCCGCTCCGTCCCATCGGCGTCCGGTCGAGACGAGGGAGCGTTGCGGTGAGCGGTACGGAAAGCGTTCGGAGGCGACGGAACGTCCTCGCCGCCTCGGTGGCGGCGAGTGTGCTGCTCGCCGGGGGCGGTGGCGTCTATCTGGCGGTGGCGGCGACGTCCCAGGGTGCGGCCGCCCCGGCCGCGGTGGCCGACGCGGCCGCCCGGACGGTGCCGTCCCCGCCGCCGCGCCCGGAGAGCGGCAGCGGCGGTGCCGGGATCGCGCCCGGTGAACCGGACCCGGGCGGCGGCCCGCGCGGGACGGTCTACAAAGCCAAGGGCCCCCTCCCCCAAGGGCCCTCCTCGGCCGCGGTCCACCGGCCCGAGGGCCTGGTCACCTCGGCGGAGGTGGCCAGGCTGGCCGAAGCGCTCGGGATCAAGGGCCGGCCCGCGCTGGTCGGGGACGTCTGGACGGTCGGGCCCGAGAAGGACGGCCGGGGACCGCGCCTCGACGTGGCCCGGAAGGCGCCCGGGAACTGGACGTACTCCTGGTACGACGGCGGCCCGGCCGGCGACTCCTGCCTCAAGGGCGCGGCCTGCCCGCCCCCGGGCGAGGTGAAGCCCCCGGTCGCGGGCCGTACGCCGGTGAGCGAGGCGGCGGCGAAGGCGGCGGCCGTCCCCGTCCTGAAGGCGCTCGGCCAGGACGACGCGAAGGTGACCGCGACCCAGGTGATCGACGGCTCGGTGCGGGTGGTCAACGCCGATCCGGTGGTGGCCGGGCTGCCGACCTACGGCTGGTCGACGGGCCTGCACATCGGCCCGGACGGGAAGGCCGTCGGCGGGAGCGGGATGCTCAAGGAGCCGGCGAAGGGCACCACGTACCCCGTGGTCGGGGCGTCGAAGGCGCTCGCCGAGCTGAACGAGGAGTCGAAGGGCACGGGCCCGGTCGGCATCGGCGGCTGCGCGACCGACCCGCCGGCGGGGGCGGGAGTCGACGGGAACGGCAAGGACGAGCCGGTCGCGCCCTGCCGCCCGGACGCGGGCGTGGCGCCGCCGACGGAGGTCCCGGTGACGGCCGCGGTGTTCGGTCTGGCCGCGCGGGACGTGGCCGGCGAGCGGCTGCTCGTACCGGCGTGGCTGTTCACCGCGGACCCGGTGGACGCGGCGCCCTACACGGTGGTGGAGACGGCGGTGGCCCGGGAGTACCTGGCACCGCCGGCGAAGCCCTCGCCGCCGGACCAGGGCACGGCGCCGGCCCGGCAGATCGAGTCGTACCGGACGGCGGAGGACGGCCGGAACCTGACGGTCACCTTCTGGGGCGGGGTGTGCAGCACGTACACCGCCAAGGCCGTGGAGACCCCGGAGAAGGTGACCGTGCGGATCGACGAGAAGGCCGACCCCGGGCGGGTGTGCATCGCGATCGCCAAGGAGATCACGCTGACCGTGACGCTGCAGAGCCCGCTGGGCGACCGGACCGTGGTGGACGCGGCGAGCGGGGAGGCCGTGCCGCGGCGCTGAGCGCGTCGGGCGGGCGCGGGGGCGCGGCCCGGGGGCTTTCGGCCCGCGGGCCCGGGGCGGCCCCGGTACGCGTGAGGGCGGTGACCCCGGGAGATCCCGGGGTCACCGCCCTCACGTGCGTACGGCTTAGCTGAACGAGTCGCCGCAGGCGCAGGAGCCCGTGGCGTTCGGGTTGTCGATGGTGAAGCCCTGCTTCTCGATCGTGTCGACGAAGTCGATCGACGCGCCGCCCAGGTACGGGGCGCTCATGCGGTCGGTGACGACCTTGACGCCGTCGAAGTCCTTCACGACGTCGCCGTCGAGCGAGCGCTCGTCGAAGAACAGCTGGTAACGCAGGCCGGAGCAGCCGCCGGGCTGAACGGCGACGCGCAGGGCCAGGTCCTCGCGGCCTTCCTGGTCGAGGAGGGCCTTGACCTTGGCCGCGGCGGCGTCGGACAGGAGGATGCCGTCGCTGACAGTGGTCTTCTCGTCCGATACGGACATCTGCTTCTCTCCCGGTGTGTACGGAGACTGCTTGCCGACGGTTGCAACCGGCGGTGTCCCGGATTCATTCCGGGCCGAGCGGGTCTTTCTTCTTTCATGCTCGCACACCATGTCCAGGAGTGCGGACGGCGAATTCGTCACATCGACACTATGGCCATCGTCATTCTGACGTGAAGCAGTTATGATAGATAGCGTCATTTCGACGAAAAGCGTTTCCCGAAGACCCCGAAGAAAGGGTGCGTGACGTGACCACCGCCCAGCCCCTGGATGTGCAGCCGACGCCGCTCGCCCTGCTCCTGCTCGGTCGCGAGGCCGACCCGAAGAGCGAGCGCGGTGTGGAGTGTCCCGGCGACCTGCCCTCGCCCTCCGACCCGGACCTCGTGGAGCGCGCCCGCGCCGCCAAGGAGAAGCTCGGGGACAAGGTCTTCGTCCTCGGCCACCACTACCAGCGCGACGAGGTCATCCAGTTCGCCGACGTGACGGGTGACTCCTTCAAGCTCGCGCGCGACGCCGCCGCCAAGCCGGAGGCCGAGTACATCGTCTTCTGCGGCGTCCACTTCATGGCGGAGTCGGCCGACATCCTCACCGGCGACGACCAGAAGGTCGTCCTGCCCGACCTCGCGGCCGGCTGCTCGATGGCCGACATGGCCACCGCCGAGCAGGTCGCCGAGTGCTGGGACGTGCTCACCGAGGCCGGCATCGCCGAGCAGGTCGTGCCCGTCTCGTACATGAACTCCTCGGCCGACATCAAGGCCTTCACCGGCAAGCACGGGGGCACGATCTGCACCTCGTCCAACGCCGAGCGGGCCCTGAACTGGGCCTTCGAGCAGGGCGAGAAGGTGCTGTTCCTGCCGGACCAGCACCTGGGCCGCAACACCGCCGTCCGCGACATGGGCATGTCCCTGGACGACTGCGTGCTCTACAACCCGCACAAGCCGAACGGCGGCCTGACCGTCGAGGAGCTGCGCAACGCCAAGATGATCCTCTGGCGCGGCCACTGCTCGGTGCACGGCCGGTTCTCGCTGGACTCGGTGAACGACGTCCGCGAGCGCATCCCGGGCGTGAACGTGCTCGTCCACCCCGAGTGCCGCCACGAGGTCGTCGCCGCCGCGGACTACGTGGGCTCGACCGAGTACATCATCAACACCCTGGAGGCGGCCCCGGCCGGTTCCAAGTGGGCGATCGGCACGGAGCTGAACCTCGTCCGCCGCCTGGCGAACCGTTTCGCCGACCAGGGCAAGGAGATCGTCTTCCTCGACAAGACGGTCTGCTTCTGCTCGACGATGAACCGCATCGACCTGCCGCACCTGGTGTGGACCCTGGAGTCGCTGGCCGAGGGCAACCTCGTCAACCAGATCCAGGTCGACAAGGAGACCGAGAGCTTCGCCAAGCTCGCCCTGGAGCGGATGCTGGCCCTGCCGTAACGGTTCCTCGTACGGACACACGGAAGGGGCGCCCCGCACACCGCGGGGCGCCCCTTCGGGTCTGTTGTGCCGCCGGCCTTGCGGATCAGACCGCGGCCGGCTCCTTGGCCTGCGGCGGGACCGGGGTGTCGCCGCCCGCCTTCTTCTCCCGCTTCGCCGCCCTCTTCTTCGCGCGGCGCTCCTTGCGGAGCTCCACCATCGCGTAGAGCGTCGGGACGAGGAGCAGGGTCAGCAGCGTCGAGGTGATCAGACCGCCGATCACCACCACGGCCAGCGGCTGGGCGATGAAGCCGCCCTCGCCGGTGACGCCGAGGGCCATCGGCAGCAGGGCGAAGACCGTCGCCAGGGCGGTCATCAGGATCGGGCGGAGCCGGTGCCGGCCGCCCTCGATCACCGCTTCGACGACGCCCAGGCCCTGTGCCCGGTACTGGTTGATCAGGTCGATCAGGACGATCGCGTTGGTGACGACGATGCCGATGAGCATCAGCATGCCGATCATCGCCGGGACGCCCATCGCCGTGCCGGTGGCCACGAGCAGGCCGATCGCTCCGGTCGCCGCGAACGGGATCGAGACCAGCAGGATCAGCGGCTGGACCAGCGACCGGAAGGTCGCGACCAGGAGCATGAAGACGATCGCCACGGCGGCGAGCATCGCCAGGGCCATCTTGCCGGTGGCCTCGGACTGGTCCTGGGAGACGCCGCCGATGGACGCGATGGCGCCCTCGGGCAGGTCGAGCGCGTTGATCTTCGTCTGGAGCTCGGCGCTCACCGCACCGGTGTTGTCCGTGGTCGGCTTGGCCGAGATCGTCGCCGCGCGGGCGCCGTCGATCCGGGTCATGGAGACCGGTCCCGGCACCAGCTCGACGTGCGCGATGTCGCCGAGCCTCACCGGGCCGAGCGGCAGCGCCTTCAGCGCGGCCAGCGTGGTGGCCGGGTGGGCCGAGGTGATCAGGACGTCCCGCTCGGTGTCGTCGAGGATCGCCTTGGCGGCCGGGGTGCCGCGCACCGCCTGGGCGACGACCATGCCGAGGCTGGTGTCGTCGAAGCCGGCGTCGGCCGCCTTCTCGTTGGCCCGGACCGAGATCCGCGGCACCGACTGGGACAGGTCGCTCTGCACGTCGGAGACGTTCTTCAGCTGGGCGACGGCCTGCGTGACCTGCTCGGCCGCCTTCTTCAGGGTCGCCGGGTCGGCGGCCTTGACGACCACGCTGAGGTCCTGGTTGCCGAAGCCGTCACCGGCGGCGACGGTCGTGTCGCCGATGCCGTCGAGCCTGCCGAGCGCCTCGTGCAGGGCGTCCCGGGTCTTCTCGTACGAGGCGGAGTCCTCCAGGGTCACCTGGTACGACGCCTGGTTGGAGCCGGTGCCGCCGCCGAAGGCCGCCATGAAGCCGGAGGAGCCGACGGTGACCTGGTAGTCCTTGACGCCCTTCGTGTCGGCGAGGACCTTCTCGACCTTCTTCGCGGCCTCGTCGGAGGCGGCGAGGCTGGTGCCCGGGGCCAGCTTCTGCTTGACCGTCAGGACCTTCTGCTCTCCCTGGTCGAAGAAGTTGGTCTTCAGGAGCGGCGCCATGCCGAAGGTGCCGAAAAGGACCACGAGGGCGATGACGACGCTGGTGAAGCGGCGCCGGGTGGCGAACCGCAGCACCGGCACGTACGCGCGCTGGAGGCGGCTCTTCGTCTCCTTCTCCTCGGCCAGCCGGCGGGCCTCCTCCGGGTCCGCCGAGGTGCCCTTGGGGGCGCGCAGGAACCAGTACGACAGGACCGGGACGACCGTGAGCGAGACGAGCAGCGAGGCGAGCAGCGCGGCCGTGACGGTGAGGCTGAAGGAGCCGAACAGCTCGCCGATCATGCCGCCGACCAGGCCGATCGGCAGGAAGACGGCGACGGTGGTGAGGGTCGAGGAGGTGACCGCGCCGGCGACCTCCCTGACCGCGGTGATGATCGCGGCCTGCCGCTCCTCGCCGTATCCGAGGTGCCGCTTGATGTTCTCCAGGACCACGATCGAGTCGTCGACGACCCGGCCGATGGCGATGGTGAGGGCGCCGAGCGTCAGCACGTTCAGGGACAGGTCACGGGTCCACAGCACGATCAGGGCGAGGACGACCGAGAGCGGGATGGAGACCGCGGTGACGAGCGTGGAGCGCAGCGAGGCCAGGAAGACCAGGATGACGAGGACGGCCATGACGAGGCCGAGCGCGCCCTCGGTGGTGAGGCCGGAGATCGACTTGGCGACGGCCGGGCCCTGGTCGGAGACCACGGTCAGCTCGGCGCCGGCGCCGAGGTCCTCGCGCAGCTCCGGCAGCTTGTCCTTGACCGCGTCGGAGATGGCGACGGCGCTGCCGTCCTTGTCCATGGTGGCCAGGACGGCGAGGCTGGGCTTGCCGTTGGTACGGGTCAGGGAGACCGGGGTGGCCTCCTCCTGCTTCACGGTGGCGACGTCGCCGAGGCGGACCGCCCTGCCCTTCTCGGGCTTGATCCGCAGGTCCTGGATCTGCTGGAGCGAGGTGTAGCCGCCGCCGACCTGGACGGTGCGGCTCTTGCCGGCCTCGGAGAAGGCGCCGGCGGGCATGGTGCCGCCGCCGTTGCGGATGGCCTCCGCGAGCTTCATCGGGCTCAGGCCGGCCGCGGCGAGCTTGCGGTCGTCCGGGGTGACGGAGACCTGGAGGTCGCGGACGCCGTCGACGGTGACCCGGGCGACGCCGTCGATGTCCTCCAGGGCGGGGACGACGGTCCTGTCCAGCTGGTCGGCGAGCGCCTGCTGGTCCTTGTCGGAGGTGACGGCGAGCACGACGGTCGGGATGTCGTCGGTGGAGCCGGCCACCACCTGCGGGTCGACCGCGTCCGGCAGCTGGGCGCGGGCCCGGTTGACGGCCTGCTGGACGTCGGCGACGAGCTGCTTGGTGCCCTCGTCCCCGTAGTCGAAGCTGGCCATGATGACGGCGCTGCCCTCGGAGGCGGTGGACGTGATGCCCTTGATGCCGTCGACGGCCTTGAGGTTGTTCTCCAGCGGCTGGACGACCTGCTTCTCGACCACATCGGGAGAGGCGCCCTGGTAGGGGGCGAGGATCGAGACCATCGGCAGCTCGATCGAGGGGAACAGCTGCTGCTTCAGCTGCGGGATCGCGATCGCGCCGAACACGATCGCGACGATGGACATCAGCCCGATCAGGGCCCGTTGCGCGAGGCTGAATCTGGACAGCCAGGACATGGGGTCTCTCTTCTGTGGCGTACTCGTCGGCAGGCGGGCACACCGTGGCACCCCCCGCATACACGATCAGCGATCCACGTCCGGAATTCCTCGGCCCCCGGGTCCACTTCCTTATCCCGCGCATACCGCGTCTGGAGTACGCGCCTACTCCACCCGGGGGCGTACGAGACCGGACTCGTAGGCCGTGACCACCAGTTGGGCCCGGTCGCGGGCGCCGAGCTTGGCCATGGTCCGGTTGACGTGCGTCTTCACGGTGAGCGGGCTGACGTCCAGCCGCTCGGCGATCTCGTCGTTGGAGAGGCCGCCCGCGACGAGGACGAGGACCTCCCGCTCCCGGGCGGTGAGCGCGGCGAGCCGCTCGGTGCGGACGGCGACGCCCGGGTCCGGGGCGTCCGCGCCGGGGCCCTGCGCGAGGAAGCTGGCGATCAGCCCCTTGGTGGCGGCCGGGGAGAGCAGCGCCTCGCCGGCGTGCGCGATCCGGATCGCGCCGAGGAGCTCCTCCGGCTCGGCCCCCTTGCCGAGGAAGCCCGAGGCGCCGGCGCGCAGCGACTGCACGACGTACTCGTCGACCTCGAACGTGGTCAGCATGACGATCCGCACGTCGCCGAGCTCGGGATCGGCGGTGATCATCCGGGTCGCGGCGAGGCCGTCGGTGCCCGGCATGCGGATGTCCATCAGGACGACGTCGGGCCGGGTGGCGCGGGCCAGCGCGACCGCCTCGGCGCCGTCGGGCGCCTCCCCGACGACCTCCATGTCCGGCTCGGACTCCACCAGGACCTTGAAGGCGCTGCGGAGCAGGGCCTGGTCGTCGGCGAGCAGTACGCGGATGGTCATGCGCGGTCCTCCCCCGTGCGGGACGTCACCGGCAGTATCGCCTGGACGCGGAAGCCGCCGCCGTAGCGGGGCGCCGCGGTGAGGGTGCCGCCGAGCGCGCCGACCCGCTCGCGCATCCCCAGCAGCCCGTGGCCGCCGACGGGGGGCTGCTCGACGGCCTGCGGCGGGACGGTCCGGGGGGTGCCGTTGTCGAGGACGGTGATCTCGACCGTACGGCCCACCCGGACGACGCTCACCTCGGCCGCCGCGTCCGGACCCGCGTGCTTGCGCACGTTGGTCAGGGCCTCCTGCACGATCCGGTACGCGGCGAGGTCGACGGTCGCCGGGAGCGCCAGGCCCTCGTCGGCGCGGGCCAGGGAGACCGGGAGCCCGGCCTTGCGGAAGCTGTCGAGCAGCCCGTCGAGGACGGCGAGGCCCGGGGCGGGCTCGGTGGGGGCCTCCGGGTCGCCGGACTGGCGCAGCAGGCCGACGGTGGCGCGCAGCTCGTCCAGGGCGGAGCGGCTGGCCTCGCGGACGTGCGCGAGGGCCTCCTTCGCCTGGTCGGGGCGCTTGTCCATGACGTGGGCGGCGACCCCGGCCTGCACGTTCACCAGGGCGATGTGGTGCGCGACGACGTCGTGGAGGTCGCGGGCGATCCGCAGCCGCTCCTCGGCGACCCGCCGCCCGGCCTCCTCCTCGCGGGTCCGCTCGGCGCGCTCGGCCCGCTCCCGGATCGCGTCGACGAACGCCCTGCGGCTGCGGACGGCGTCTCCGGCCGCCGCCGCCATCCCGGTCCAGGCGAAGACGCCGAGGTTCTCCTGCGCGTACCAGGGGGTCGGCCCGAAGGCCATGGCGGCGGCCGTGAGCACCGCCATCGTGGCGAGACCGACCCGCCAGGTGGTGGGGCGGTCGGTGCGGGCGGCGACCGTGTAGAGCGCGATGACGGCGCTCATCGCGATCGGGGCGGGCCGGTTGTCGTCGATGAGCTCGAACAGGGTGATCGCGACGGTGAACGCGAGCACCGCGAAGGGCTTGCGCCGGCGGCACACCAGCGCGGCGGCCCCGACGATCATGACGACCACGCCCCAGGCACTGGGCGCCCTGTCCCCGAACGTCGGCCCGTCCGGGCTGCCGTGCGGGTCGGTGAACGACCCGGCGACCATCGCGACGAGCGCGCCGACGGCGATCACGGCGTCGAAGGCGAGCGGATGCGCGCGGAACCAGTCACGCGCGGGGGCGTAGGGGGTGCCGGTGGCGGGGCCGGGTGGAGTCACGGGGACAACGGTACGGCGCACCCCCGTGCGGACCGCCGCACCCGGCGGCGGCCCACAGCCTCGTCAGCCGGGGATCAGGCCGTCGTCGGAGAGCATCTCCCGGACCTCCTCCAGGCTCGCGTCGGGAGCCGGGAGGATCAGTTCCGAGGGTTCCAGGGCGTCGTCGGGAAGGGGCGAGCCGAGGCGGCGGACGGCGTCGAGGAGGGCGCCCAGCGTGCGCCGGAAGCCTTCCTCGTTCCCCGCTTCCATCTCTTCGAGCAGCTCGTCGTCCAGCTTGTTCAGCCCGACGAAGTGGCTGTCGGCCAGCTCCAGCTGGCCCTCCCCCATGATCCGTACGATCATGACGCGTCCTGTCTTTCGCCGAGGCCTCTCGAAGCTACTTCTCGAAGCGCGGGTGGGACTGCTGCTGGCCCTGGTTCTGGTTCGTACCGGAGCCGCCCTCGATGGCCTGCTGCTGCGCCGAGGGGCCCCCGGCCAGCTCGGCCTTCATCCGCTGGAGCTCCAGCTCGACGTCCGTACCGCCGGAGAGCCGGTCCAGCTCCGCCTGGATGTCGTCCTTGGCCAGGCCCGACTGGTCGTCGAGCGCGCCCGAGGCGAGCAGCTCGTCGATCGCGCCGGCGCGCGCCTGGAGCTGGGCGGTCTTGTCCTCGGCCCGCTGGATCGCCAGGCCGACGTCGCTCATCTCCTCCGAGATGCCGGAGAAGGACTCGGCGATCCGGGTCTGCGCCTGGGCCGCCGTGTAGGTCGCCTTGATGGTCTCCTTCTTGGTGCGGAAGGCGTCCACCTTGGCCTGCAGGCGCTGGGCGGCGAGGGTGAGCTTCTCCTCCTCGCCCTGCAGCGTCTGGTGCTGCACCTCCAGGTCGCTGACCTGCTGCTGGAGCGCGGCCCGGCGGGACAGCGCCTCGCGCGCCAGGTCCTCGCGGCCGAGGGCGAGGGCCTTGCGGCCCTGGTCCTCCAGCTTGGCGGACTGGCCCTGCAGCTGGTTCAGCTGGAGTTCGAGCCGCTTGCGGGAGGTGGCGACGTCGGCGACGCCCCGCCGCACCTTCTGCAGCAGCTCCAGCTGCTTCTGGTAGGAGTAATCGAGCGTCTCGCGCGGATCCTCGGCCCGGTCAAGGGCCTTGTTCGCCTTCGCGCGGAAGATCATCCCCATACGCTTCATGACACCGCTCATGGGCTTCGCGCGCCCCCTTCTGACGGACTCGGCTCCAGCTCTTCGACAGGATCCACAGTACGGTCCCTGTCTCCATTACCGCACTGTTCGGAGCGGGATGCGCTCCTCCCCAAGGACGACTGTGCGCGGCATCCGCTCCCGCCCAGGGAGTAGATCGACCTCGGGGAGACCCCCGTGCCGTCCCGTGTACGTACCGCCCAAGACGCAGTCCGTTAGCGGATCGTTCCCGCCCAGCATGGGGTTCATGCCCGCCACCCCGTACCCTTGGGTTTTGTGTTCCGTAGCCGTTCGAAGGACGAGAAGGCCCCCACCGACAAGGTGACGGCGGACCTCTCCACCAAGCAGCCCCGCGACCCCGAGGCCCCCAAGGGCCGCCCGACTCCGAAGCGGAGCGAGGCGCAGACCCAGCGCCGTCGTGCCGCGACGGTGCCGACCGACCGCAAGGAGGCCGCCAAGCGCCAGCGCGAGGCACGCCGCTCGGACCTGGCCCGGCAGCGCGAGGCGCTGGCCAACGGCGACGAGCGCTACCTGCCCGCCCGCGACAAGGGTCCGGTCCGCCGCTTCGTGCGCGACTTCGTCGACTCGCGGTTCGCGATCGCCGAGTTCTTCCTGCCGATGGCCGTGGTGATCCTCGTGCTGTCGGTGTTCGGAAACTCCAACAGGTCGCTGCAGAACATCTCCCTGCTGCTCTGGCTCGGTGTGATCGTCCTGATCGTCATCGACTCGATCGGCATCTGGATCCGTCTGCGCAAGCAGCTCAACACGCGCTTCCCGAACGAGCCGAAGCGCGGCGCCATCGCCTACGGCCTGATGCGCACGCTCCAGATGCGCCGACTGCGTCTGCCGAAGCCGCAGGTCAAGCGCGGAGAGCGGCCCTGAGCGCCGACAGCTCGGAGTTCGACGGGCGCGCGTTCGGCGAGGCCACGTCGGAGTCGGGTGGCCCCGTGCTGCCCGTCGTCGCCCACTGGCCCGCCGGTCCCGGCGGGCTGCGCGACACCATCCGGCAGGAGATCGTCGCCCGTCAGCTCGACGAGCAGATAGCCGGCCGCTACCCGGTGGGGCAGCGGCTGCGGATCCTCGACGCGGGCATGGGGCAGGGCACCCAGGCCCTGCGGCTCGCCCGCGCCGGGCACACCGTGACCGGCCTGGAGGCCGATCCGGACCTGCTGAAGGCGGCCCGTGAGTCGCTGGCGACGGAGCCCGCCGGGATCCGCGAGCGGGTCCGGATGATCGAGGGCGACGGACGCGAGACCGGGGTGCACTTCCTGCCCGGCAGCTTCGACGTGGTCCTCTGCCACGGCGTCCTCATGTACGCGGACGAGCCCGACGCGCTGCTCGCCGGCCTGGCCCGGATGCTGGCCCCCGGCGGCCTGCTGTCCCTGGTGGTGCGGAACGCGGAGGCCCTGTCCATGCGGCCGGGGCTCGCCGGGGACTGGTCGGGCGCGCTCGCCGCCTTCGACTCGGACGTCTACACCGACGACAACGGCGTGAAGGTGCGGGCCGACCGGATCGACGCGCTCACGGCGACGCTCGCGGGGATCGCGGCGCCGCTGCACGCCTGGTACGGGGTGCGGGTCTTCACCGACGACGTCCCCGCCGACGCGGGCCTGCCCGCCGCCGAGGAACTCGACCGGCTCCTCGCGGCCGAGGACCGCGCGGGCCGCACGGATCCGTACCGGCGGATCGCGGCGCTGCTGCACCTGTGCGGGGTACGGGGGTAGGGGCGTGGTCGCGCACCCCTGATCGGGTGCGCTCGCCGGGCCGGGGGCAGGGCGGAATCGGATACTCCGGACATGGACGTCTTCCGTGCCCATGCTCGTGCCCGTGCCCGTCGTGTCCTCCTCCCCCTCGCCGCCGGGGCCTGCGCCGTCGCACTGGTCGGCGGTTGTTCCTCCGCCGGGGGCGCGGCCGCCCCGGAGCGCTCCACCCAGACGCCGGTGCCGCACGTCTCCAACGAGCTCCAGGACGACTACCAGACCGTCATCAAGAACGTCCTGCCGTCGGTCGTCCAGATCGAGGCGTCGAACAGCCTCGGCTCCGGGGTCGTCTACGACGACAAGGGGCACATCGTCACCAACGCGCACGTGGTCGGCCAGGAGAAGAGCTTCAAGGTCACGGCGGCGACCGGCGGGCAGTCCGTGACGGCACGGCTCGTCTCCTCGTACCCCGAGCAGGACCTCGCCGTGCTCAAGCTGGACATCGTGCCGAAGGGGCTGAAGGCCGCGAGGTTCGGCGACTCCGCCGAGGTCGACATGGGGCAGATCGTGCTCGCGATGGGCTCCCCCCTCGGCCTGTCCGGCAGCGTCACCCAGGGCATCGTCTCCGCGACCGGCCGCACGGTCAGCGAGGGGCGGGACGGCGGCGGCACGGGCGCGACCATCGCGAACATGGTCCAGACGTCGGCCGCGATCAACCCGGGCAACAGCGGTGGCGCCCTCGTGAACCTCGACAGCGAGGTCATCGGCATCCCGACGCTCGCCGCGACCGACCCCGAACTCGGCGGCGGCTCGGCGCCCGGCATCGGCTTCGCGATCCCCGCGTCGATGGTGCGGACGGTCGCGGACCAGATCATCAAGAACGGCAAGGTGACGGACTCGGGCCGGGCGGCCCTCAACATCACCGGCCGTACGGTCCTCGACGACAACTACGAGCCGGCGGGCGTCGCGATCGTCGAGGCGCCGGCGGACGGGGCGGCGGGGAAGGCGGGCCTGAAGCCGGGCGACGTGATCACCCGGCTCGGCGAGACCGAGATCACGACGATCACCTCGCTGTCGGAGGCGCTGGCGGCGATGCGGCCGGGGGACGAGGTGACGGTGG
The DNA here is from genome assembly GCF_044333355.1 of Streptomyces sp. NPDC021012. Lineage (NCBI taxonomy): Bacteria > Bacillati > Actinomycetota > Actinomycetes > Kitasatosporales > Streptomycetaceae > Streptomyces > Streptomyces sp. NPDC021012. The sequence continues at coordinate 628,409 of NZ_JBIRQU010000004.1, read as the reverse complement.
AGTACATCCGGGGCGGCTCGACCCACAAGGCCCAGGTCACGCTGGGCGAACTGTAGCGGCGGGGGGGGGGGGGGCCGGGCCCCCCCCCCCCCCCGGGGCCCCCCCCCCCCCCGCCCCCGGGCCCGGGGCGGGTATCGTGGGCCCCAGCACCCAGACCGTCACGAGGGGGGGGCGCGCGCGGCGGCGCCCCCCCCCCCCCCCCCCGCCCCCCCCCCCGGGGGGGGGGGGGGGGGGGGGGGGGGGTGTTTGGCCGGGGGGGGCGCCCCCCCCCCCCCCGCCCCGGGCCCGGGGGGGCCCCGGGGGGGGGGGGGGGGGGGGGGCCCCGCCCCCCCCCCGCCGCCGGGGCCTCAGCCCTCCGCGTCCAGCGGCATCGGGCCGTAGATCTTCGTCCCGTCCTCCGACAGCGTCACCTGGTCGGCGCCGCCGCTGAGGAGGTCACGCCAGTGCTCGCCGATCCAGCTCTCGGCGTCGCCCTGGGTGGGGAACTCCTCGGGGGTCACGACGGGCTCGACCTCGGTGCCGTCGGACTTCTCGAACCGCCACGTCCATGCCATGCAAGCCTCCTGGAGCTCACCGGATGATCGGTTTCCTGCCCGCAGCGTAGCCGGGCGCGCACGCCTCGCGGTGGCGCGGGAGGATCTGAGGGTGGAACTGACTCTGCTCGGCACCGGCGCCCCGCTCGGGCTCCCCCGCCCCGACTGCCCCTGCGCCGTGTGCGCGCTCTCCCGTGGGAAGCGCGCGAGGGCCGCGACCTCGCTGCTCGTGGACGGGGCCCTGTTGCTCGATCTGACCCCGGGGGCCGCGCTCGCGGCGGCCCGGTCGGGGCACTCCTTGGTGGGAGTGCGGCAGGTGCTGCTGACGCATCCGCACGACGGGCCGGCGGTGGAGGTGCCCGCGGGGCTGCCGACCGCCGTGCGGGTGCCGGACGGGCGGGAGTTGACGCTGATCAGCGGGCACCGGGTGCGGGCGGTGTCGATGGACTCCCCCGGGACGGGGTACGAGGTGGTCTCGGCCGACGGGGAGCGGCTGCTGTACCTGCCGCCCGGGGGCGCGCCCGCGGGGATCGGGGACGAGCACCGCGCGCCGTACGACATGGTCGTCGCCGATGTCACCGGGCGGCCGGACGGGCTGGCCCGGCTGCGGGCGGCCGGGGCGGTGGGCCCGGCCACCGAGGTGATCGCGGTGCACCTGGACCACGACGCGCCGACGGGCGCCGAGCTGGACCGGCGGCTCGCGGCGGCGGGGGCGCGGGCGGTGCCGGACGGGACGACGCTGTACATCGGCGAGTACCACGAGGTGCCGGAGGTGCCCCGGCGGACGCTGGTGACGGGCGGGGCCCGGTCGGGGAAGTCGGTGGAGGCGGAGCGGCGTCTGGAGACCTTCCCCGAGGTGCTGTACGTGGCGACGGGCGGGACGCGGGAGGGCGATCCGGAGTGGGCCGAGCGGGTGGGGCTGCACCGGGAGCGGCGGCCGGGTTCGTGGCGTACGGCCGAGACGTGCGAGCTGGTGCCGCTGCTCGCGGAGGACGGTCCGGCGCTGCTGGTCGACTGCCTGTCGCTGTGGCTGACGGACGCCATGGACCGGGTGGGCGCCTGGGACGACGAGCGGTGGCGGGACGGCGGGCAGGCGGCGCTGCGGGAGCGGACGGCGGAGCTGGTGGCGGCGGTGCGGGCGACGCGCCGTACGGTCGTGGCGGTGACGAACGAGGTGGGCTCGGGGGTGGTGCCGGCCACGGCGGCGGGGCGGCGCTTCCGGGACGAGCTGGGTCGGCTGAACGCGGCCTTCGCGGACGAGTGCGAGGAGGTCGTCCTCGTGGTCGCGGGGCAGGCGCTGGTGCTGCGCGGGTAGGGTTCCGATCGCTGATGGACCTCGCTGACGTGATCACTGGGCGGAACCCTTGAACCTGGATGACTTCTCCGATCTGATCGAGCGCCCCGACGGCGGGATACGGCGTGACGCCGAGGAGCGCCGGGAGCGGCTGACCGTGCCGCCGGGGGCGCTGGGCCGGCTCGACGAGCTGGGCGAGTGGCTGTCCGCGGCGCAGGGCTCGGTCAAGGTGCGGGCGATCGGGCAGCCGAAGGTCGTGCTGTTCGCGGGCGACCACGGGGTGGCCTCGCTCGACGTGTCGGGCCGGGTGGCGGGCACGGCGCACGAGCTGGTGCGCGCGGTGCTCGACGGGGTGAGCCCGGTGGCCGTGCTCGCCCGCTCGATGGACGTGCCGGTGCGGGTCGTGGACGCCGGTCTGGACTGCGAGCCGGAGCTGCTGCCCGCCGAGGTGGTACGGCACCGGGTGCGGCGCGGCAGCGGCCGGATCGACGTGGAGGACGCGCTGACGGTCGAGGAGACCGAGGCGGCGGTCCGGCTCGGCATCGCGATCGCCGACGAGGAGGCGGACTCGGGCACCGATCTGGTGGTGCTCGGGGATCTGAGCGTCGGCGGCACGACCCCGGCGTCGACGCTGGTCGCGGCGCTGTGCGGGACGGACGCCTCGGTGGTGACCGGTCGGGGCGGGGCCGGGATCGACGATCTGGCGTGGATGCGCAAGTGCGCGGCGATCCGGGACGCGCTGCGGCGGGCCCGGCCGGTCCTGGGCGATCAGCTGGAGCTGCTCGCGGCGGTCGGCGGGGCGGACCTGGCGGCGATGACCGGTTTCCTGCTCCAGGCCTCGGTGCGGCGGATGCCGGTGATCCTGGACGGTGTGGTGGGCGCGGCCTGCGCGCTCGTGGCGCAGCGGGCGGCGTTCCGGGCGCCGGACTGGTGGCTGGCGGGTCAGGTGAGCGGGGAGCCGGCGCAGGCGAAGGCGCTGGACCGGATGGCGCTCAACCCTCTGCTCGATCACGGCGTCCATGTGGGTGAGGGAACCGGGGCATTGCTCGCACTTCCCCTCGTCCAGGCCGCGGCGGCGTTCGCGGCGGAGCTGCCCGAGCGTCCGGATCCGACCGTTCCGGGCGTCGACGGCGCCGACACGGCCTGAGCCCGAGGGAACGGAACGACCGACTCCGGGGCGGTCGCGCGCGACGCGCGCGTGGCCGCCTCCGGCGTCTCCGTACGACAAGCACCGACCCATATGATCGCTTTTCATGGGAGAAGTCCGTTTGTCTGCCGAAGCAGCGCCCCGGAGCGCCACCCCCCGGGGCAGCACCGCCCGTTCGCGGCGGAGTGCCGCGTTCGCCGTCTGGTACCTGCGCGTCGTCACGTTCGTCAATTTCCTGAGCGCCGTCTGGGTGTCGTTCGGGCAGGACCTGCGCCGCCACAACGAGGACAACTACTTCACCCCGTACCTGCTCACCGCGGGCTTCGCCTCCGGGGTCTTCACCCTCGTCCTGGCGATCACCATGCGGCGCCGCAAGCGGGCCGCGTGGATCCTGAACTTCGTGCTCAGCGGGCTCTTCCTGCTGCTCTTCGCCCTCGTGATGTTCTTCCCGGAGATCCGGCAGCACGCCCAGAACTGGATCTCGCTGGCCCTCACCGCCCTGTTCGTGCTCGCGCTGCTGCTCGGCCGCAAGGAGTTCTACGCGAAGGGCGACCGCTCCAACCCGAAGCTGGCGGCGGCGGTGGCGGTCGGCGGACTGCTCGTCACCTCGCTGCTCGCCGCCGTGCTGGTGACCGTCACCAACGAGTCCACCGGGCACTCCACCTTCCTGGACCGCTGGAAGTACGGCCTGCTGCGCCTGGTCACGCTGGCCTCGGACGACTCCGGCTTCCCCGGGATCCACCCGCCCGGCTGGGTCGACGTCACCATCAACGTGATGTCCACGCTGCTGCTCTTCGCGGTGCTCTTCGCCGCCTTCCGCTCCCGGCGGGCCGTCGACCCGCTGACCGAGGAGGACGAGGAGCGGCTGCGGGCCCTGCTCGACAAGCAGGGCGAGCGCGACTCGCTGGGCTACTTCGCGCTGCGCCGCGAGAAGAGCGTGGTGTGGTCGCCGAGCGAGAAGGCGGCCATCGCCTACCGGGTGGTCGGCGGGGTCTCGCTCGCCTCCGGGGACCCGATCGGCGACCCCGAGGCCTGGCCGGGCGCCATCGAGCCCTGGCTCGCCGAGGCCCGCGAGCACGGCTGGATCCCGGCGGTGATGGGCGCGAGCGAGGAGGCCGGGGTCATCTACGCCCGGCACGGCCTGGACGCCCTGGAGCTGGGTGACGAGGCGATCGTGGAGACCGACGAGTTCACGCTCGACGGGCGGGCCATGCGGACGGTCCGGCAGGCCTACAACCGGGTGAAGCGGGCCGGGTACGAGGTGCGGATCCGGCGCCACGAGGACATCCCCGCCGAGGAGATGGCCGAACTCCTACGCAAGGCGGACGACTGGCGGGACGGCGCCACCGAGCGCGGCTTCTCGATGGCCCTGGGCCGGCTCGGCGACCCCCGGGACGGCAGGTGCGTGATGCTGGAGTGCACCGACGAGCGGGGCGAGCTGCGGGCGGTGCTGTCCTTCGTCCCCTGGGGGCCGCAGGGGCTCTCGCTGGATCTGATGCGCCGCGACCGGGACTCCGAGAACGGCCTGATGGAGTTCATGGTCATCGAACTCCTCCAGCGCGCCAAGGAGATCGGGATCACGCAGGTCTCGCTCAACTTCGCGATGTTCAGGTCGGTCTTCGAACGTGGCTCGAAGCTCGGGGCGGGGCCCGTGCTGCGCATGTGGCGTTCACTGCTCAGCTTCTTCTCCCGCTGGTGGCAGATCGAGTCGCTGTACCGCGCCAACGCCAAGTACCGACCGATCTGGGAGCCCCGATTCATGCTCTTCGAGAAAAGTGCGGACCTGCTGCGGATCGGCCTCGCCGCCGGCCGGGCCGAGGGCTTCCTGGAGGCCCCCGGGCTGCCGAAGTGGATGCACCGCAGACATCTGGAGAGCAGCCGTTGATCCGCTCCGTCCGGGAGTTCGCCCGCCGCGAGTGGGGGCCGCTGTTCACCACCGTGCGGACGGCGCTCGTCACGAGGAAGTGGCGTGCGGTGCCGATGACGCTGGCCGCCGTCTGCCTCACCTCCCTGTTCCAGGTCGTGCAGAACCAGGACTGGGGCTACCAGCCGGTCCAGGACATCGGTTCCGTACGGGCCGAGGACCCGCTGTGGCTGGCGCTGCTCCGCACCCCGCTCTCGCTGTTCGTCCCCGCGCTCGACCTGCCCGTGTGGGGGGCCCTCGCGCAGGTCCTGCTGGTGTTCGGCATCGCCGAGATCTGCCTCGGGCGGGGACGGACGCTCGCCGTCGCCTATCTGGCGACGCTGGCCGGCACGCTCTACGCGCGCGTGGGCATCGCGCTCGGCCCGGACAGCCCCTTCGGACTGCCCGCCTCCGACGCCCAGGTCGTCGACACCGGCCCGTCGGCGGCCGTGGTGGGCCTCGCGGTCTACGTCTGCTGGCGCTACCGGGCGTACTGGACCGGCGGGCTCGTGGTCGTGGCGATGGCCGTCGAGGTCGTGATCAAGGCGAACCTGGCGGGCAAGGAGCACATCGCGGCCATCGCCGCCGTCCTCGTCCTGATCGCGGTCCAGGTCCTGCGCGGGCGCCGTCAGGCCGGCGGTGTCGGGCCGCGCCCGGGAACCCGCTCCTGGAAGCCGCCGATCAGGTCCTGAAAGCGGCGCCGGACCTTGGTCCAGCGCCTGTCGTGGCGGTACGTGCGGAGCCGGGAGCGGGCCCTGGCCCGGTGGCGGCGGCGGTAGAAGCGCTTGGACCACCAGGAGCCGGGGCGGGCCAGCCGGACGGCGCCGACGATCGCCACGAACGGGACCAGGGTCCCGAAGACGGCCATCCGGAGCTTCCCCTTCACCAGGGTGACCAGGACGAGGAGGAAGTTCAGCGCCAGGGTCAGGAGGAAGGTGGCCCGGTCCTGGCGTTCGTCGGTGGTCATGTCGTTGACGCCGAGCGGTGAGAAACCGCTGAGCGCGAGCCCCACCAGGGCCGTGGTGAGCACGACCACCTCGACGCTCTTGCGGCCGTCCTCCGACCAGTACACGTCGTCGAGGTGGAGGATGAGCGCGAACTCGTCCAGGACGAGCCCCGCGCCGATCCCGAAGACGACCGCGAACACGGCCCCGCCGACGCCGTGCCGGTCGCTGCCCACCGCGCCGAAACCGCCCAGGACGGTGAGGACCACGCCGGGCACGACGTGATGGATGTGGAGGCCTCCGGAGGAGACGTTCCGGAAGGGCCCCTTCCCCGCCCGGATGAGCCGGGTGACGGTGCGGGTGACCAGGAATGTCAGGACGAAGGAGGTCAGAGCGAGCAGCGTCGGGAGCTTGCCCGGCTCGACGATGTTCCTGGAGAACCAGTGACCCATGCCACCCCGATCCGATATGAGCGGTATGCGCAATCTACCGTCCGGGGGCGGCGATTACCCTGCCCGGATGGACGGCCTGCGTTTCGCCTTCGGGACCCTCACCGTGTTCCCCGCCCGCATCACCCGCTGGGACCGGGACGCGGCGCGCGCCGGGATGCTCTGCGCCCCGCTCGCGGGTCTGGTCGTCGGGCTCTGCTCCGCCGCGGCCGGCGGTCTCCTCCTGCTGCTCGGCTCGGGACCGCTGCTCGCGGCCGTCGCCACCACCGCCGTCCCCGCCCTGCTCACCCGGGGCCTGCACCTCGACGGCCTCGCGGACACCGCCGACGGCCTCGGCAGCGCCAAGCCGGCCGAGGACGCGCTGCGCATCATGAAGCAGTCGGACATCGGCCCGTTCGGCGTCATCTCCCTGGTCCTCGTCCTGCTCGCCCAGGTCGCCGCGCTGTACGAGCTGTACGGGGAGGGCTGGGCGCGGGGCGTCCTCGGCGCCGCCCTCGCCGCGACCGTGGCCCGCCTCGCCCTCACCCACGCGTCCCGCCAGGGCGTCCCGGCGGCCCGCCCGGAGGGCCTCGGCGCGATCGTCGCGGCGACCGTCCCGACCCGCTCCGCCACCTGCGCGACCGCCGCCGTCCTGACCCTCTGCGCCGCGGCGGGCCTCCTCCTCTCCCCCTACGACGCCGTCCACGGCGTCCTGGCCGCCGGCGCGGGCCTCGGTGCGGCGGCGCTGCTGCTCCGCCGCTGCGTGCGGCGCTTCGGCGGGGTGACGGGCGACGTGTTCGGCGCGCTGGAGGAGACGGCGGCGACGGTGGCCCTGGTCGCGCTGACGCTGGGCTGACAGGGCTCGCGCCAGGCGTCCAGCGCGTACCTCTTCCGCATGGAGCTCAGGTTCAGCTTCCGGGCCCGGGGGCAGAACTGCTCCGTCGTCAGCTCGTACTCGACGTGGAAGACCGCCTTGCCGGCCGCCGTGAACGGGGCGAGGCGGCCGCACTCGTCGTACTCCGCGCACTGCTCGTTGACCGCGAAGTCGAAGTCCGGGAGCAGTTCCGGGATCTGGTCCAGGTCGTTCTTGAGGCCGACCGCGAGGCCCCGGTCGTGGGCCAGGCCGGCGATGAGCCGGTTGTAGCGGAGCTGGTCGGCGGCGGTGAGCGGGAAGCCGGTGCGGTTCTCGTAGCCGTCCATGTTGTCGGGCTCGACGGCGTCGAAGCCCTTGTCCCGGCACATGTCGAGGCGCTTCGCCATGAGCGGCCCCAGGAGGTCGGTGCGGCGGATGTCGAGCCAGCGCTCGCCGTCCCAGCCGTTGCCCTTGCCGAGGAGGGCCTTCGGGAAGTCGTCGGCGTCGGGGCGGAAGTCCTCCCAGGCGCCGGTGGACAGGTAGCAGACGACCTTGCGGCCGCGGCGGTGGAGGTCGGCGACGGTCGTGGCCGGGTGGTCGAAGCCGTCGATGTCGTACACGGGGACGTCGACGGCCGGGTCGAGGCGGCCGCTGAGCTGCCACTGCCAGGCGAGGCCGGGGGCCGGCCGCCAGCGGCCGCCGGTCTTCCCGGAGTCCGGTCCGGGGGCCGCCGTACAGGCCGTGGCGAGGAGCAGCACCGCCACGAGCAGGGGCAGCGGGGAGCGTCTCATCGGGCGGGCTCCAGGAGGTGCGGAAGGGTGCCCCAGGGGTGCGCGCCCGTGCCGGGGACGGCGCAGTGCACCGGGGTGTCCGGCCGGAAGCCCTCGGGGGCCGCGTAGACGAGGTGGCAGTAGTGGGCGGCGACCGGCAGGTCCAGGGTCCGGTAGGTGTCCCAGGGGCCCTCGAAGGTGACGAGCAGGTCGGCCTGGGCCTCGTAGCCGGGGTCCGGGTGGGCGCCGTGGTTGAAGACGAGGGTCGCGGCCCCGGCGGCCCGGGCGGCGACCGCGATGCGGCGGTAGTGGGCGAGGGCGGCGGGCGCGGTCGCCACCTGGTCCAGGAAGGCGCCGTCGGCGCCGTACCAGTCGCGGTGGCGGACCAGTTCGGCGACGACCTCGGCGTGCGGGCGGCGGGCGTAGGCGGTGTCCACGTAGCCGAGGACCCGGACCCCGGCCGCCCGCAGCCGCCCGGCGGCCTCGGTGAACGCCGGGTCGGGTGCGGCTCCGGCGCCGCTCGCCGGGTTGAGGACGACGCCGTACAGGGAGGGCGCCGCGTCGACGAGCGCCGACCAGGCCTCGGGGCGCTCGGCCGGGTGCTCGTAGTACGGCACCAGGAGGGAAGGGTTGGTCGTCATGACACCTCTAGGCGCGGTGGGCGGTCGGTCGTACGAGGAGGGCGCAGGTCAGGGCGGCGAGTACGGCCGCCGCTCCCCCGGTGGCCAGCGGGCCCGCCACCGGCTCCACGGTCTGCGCCGCCGCCGCGAGCAGGCAGACGGTGGCGGCGCTGAGCACCGCGCCGAAGGCCTGGAGCAGCAGGCCGAGCCAGAGCACGGTGCCGATGAGGAGCAGGGTGAGCAGGCGCGGGAGGGTCGGCCAGGGCGCTCCCGGCCAGGCCAGGGCCGCGGCGAGGGTGAGGGCGAGGAGGACGGTGAGGTAGCCGCCGAGGCAGAGCACGAGGGTTCCGGTGACCGCCCGGCGGAACTCGCGGGCGGTGGAGAGGGTCCGCAGCCGGGTGAGGCTCTCGCCCCGGAAGCGGTGCAGCAGCCATTCGGCGGGTCCCATGGAGAGGGTGAGCGCGATGACCGCCCCCGCCCCGCCGACCAGGGTGTCGCCCACGCCCGCGTGGAGGACGAGCAGTCCGCTGCCGAGGCCGAAGAAACCGTACGGGAGGGAGGCGGAGCGCGGGGGTCCGCCCCGGCCGGCCGCGCTCCGGCGCAGGCCCGGGCGGAGGGCCGGCGCGGCGAGGGCGACGGACGCGGCGAGGGAGGCGAGGAGCAGGGCGGCGCGCAGCGCGTCCGGCAGGTCCCAGCGGAGGGCGGGGAGGGCGCCGGTCAGCGGCAGCAGGGCGCCGAGCAGGGCCCGTTCGCGGCCGAGGACCAGGAGCACGGTCGCGGCGGCGAGGTAGAGCGACTGCCCGGCGGCGAAGACGGCGGCGGGGGTCTCGCCGGGCGCGGCGGTCGCGAGGGCGGCGGCCGTCCCGGCGAGGGCCCCGGCCGGGGCGCCGGTGAGCAGGGCGCGGGCGGCGGCGGGCCGGTCGCCGAGGCCGAGCCAGGTGTACGCGCGGTGGGAGAGGGCCTGGTTCCACATCCAGCCGGTGACGGCCCCGGCGAGCAGCGGGACGGTCCCGGCGGGCAGCCCGAACCTGCCGTGCGCCCCCGCGAGCAGCGGCGCGGCGAGGACGTACGCGAGGCCGGGCAGTGTGAAGACCAGCCCCCGCAGCAGACAGCCCGCGAGCTCGCCGTACCAGGCGCCGCCGGACGGCGCCGCCGGTTCGGGGTGGCGCCGCTCCACGCGCGCGTACAGGTCCTCGGCGAGGGAGAAGGAGTCGGCCCGGCCGTAGGTGAGCCGGATGTGCTCGTCGGTCATGCCGTCCGACTCCAGGATCGCGGCGATCTCGTCCGGGTGCACGGCGGCGGCGACGAACCCGTCGAGCCGCCGGGCGAGTTCGTCGAGCGGGTCGGCGGCGAGGTCGCCTCCGGCGGGGGCCCGTACCGTGTCGTCCTCCTCGCGGGGGCGCGGGATCGCCGGGAGCGGGGTCTCCGTCCTCGGGGGTTTCAGCCAGAGGGAGCCGCTCATGCCGGGGTGCCTCCTGTGACGAGGGCCGGGGAGGTGCGGCGGGGGGCGGGGATGCGCAGGCGGAGGGGTTCCTGGGGCGGCAGCGTGGCCGGGCGGGCGCCCGCCAGTTCGCGGTAGATCTGGCGGAAGCCGTCCACCGAGCGGTGCAGGGTGAACTGGTCGATCACGCGTTGACGGGCGCGGCGGCCGAGTTCGGCGCGGCGGGTGCCGTCCAGGAGGAGGGCGGAGACGGCGGCGGCCATGACGGCCGGTTCGCGGGGCGGGACGACGATCCCGGTGTCGCCGACGGCCTCCCGTACGCCTCCGACGTCCGTGGAGACGGTGGCGCGGCCGCAGGACATGGCCTCGATGAGGGAGAAGGGGAAGCCCTCGCTGATGGAGGAGAGCATGACGACGCTGCCGGCGGCGTAGGCGGAGGGGACGTCGCTGATCCGGCCCTCGAAGGACACCCCGTCGGCGACGCCCAGTTCGGCGGCGAGCTTCTCCAGGCGGGTGAGGTAGTCCTCGTTCCCGGCCGGGACCGGGCCGAACAGGCGGAGCCTCAGCTCCGGGAGTTCGGCGCGGGAGATCGCGTACGCCCGGATCAGGGTCTCCAGGTCCTTGATGGGGTCGACGCGGCCGCACCAGCTGAGGGTGGGGGTCTCGGGTTCGGGTCCGGCCTCGGGGAAGAGGGCCGGGTCGACGCCGTTGTAGACGGTGCGGATGCGGTCGGTGGGGGCTCCGCCGCGCTCCTCCCAGCGCCGGTTGTACTGGTTGCAGGGGGTGATGAGGTCGGCCTTGCGGTAGCCGAGGGTGTTGAGCTCGCGGTAGAAGCCGAGCATGAGGGCCTTGACGGGCCAGCGTTGCGCTTCGGTGCGGTAGCCGAGGTAGCGCTCGCGGAGGTAGATGCCGTGTTCGGTGAGCAGGAAGGGCACCCCTTCGAAGTGCTGCGCGGCGAGGGCGGGCAGCGTGGCGAGACCGCTGGAGACGGCGTGCGCCACGCCGCCGGTGGATATCCGCGCGGCGAGCGGGCGCAGGGCGTGTTCGAGCAGGTCGGTGGCGGTGAGCGCGTCGTGGACGGTGGGCCGGGCCGCGAGGGTGGGCAGGTGCGGCATGGTCCAGATCCACATCAGGGAGCGCAGGGCGGGCTCGGAGCGGAGGGCGGCGGTCAGCCGGCCCTGCCGGGCGAGTTCGGCGAGTTCGTACAGTCCGGTGCCGAAGTCGCAGCCCGCCCCGGGGTCGAGGAGGGCGAGCAGGAGGCTCTCGTACGCGGAGAGGAAGCGGCGGCGTTCGCGCCCCCGCAGGGGCCGGCGCACGGCCGGGCCCTGCGGGGGTCCCCACAGGGGGTACGCGGTGTGCCGGGTGACGTTGGGCGGCAGTTCCCAGGTGACGGGTTCTCGGCCGCTGCCGGTGAGGGCGAGGATCTCGAAGTCGACCTCCGGCATGCCGCGGACGAGCTGGTCGCACCAGGTGCTGACGCCGCCGTGGACATGCGGGTAGGTGCCTTCGGTGAGCATGGTGACGTGACGGCCACTGCTCGGCATGAGCGGGTTCCCCCCAGGACGTGCTGTGTCGGGCGTCAGGTGGTCGGGAGCGTGAGGGTGACGGCGGTCTGGAGCGGTTCGGGCGCGGTCCAGGCGGAGCGGGTGCCCGCGTAGGCCGTCCCGAAGGCGGTGGTGCCGAGCAGGAGCCTCTTGCGGGTGCCCTCGGGGGCGGTGACGGGCACGGCGACGCCGGAGGGCGCCTTGACGGTGACCGTGGTGCCGACGCGGTAGGCGGTGACCTTTCCGGCGGCGAGGGCCTGCTCCCAGGCGGAGCGGCGGTTCAGTTCGGTGCCGACGTCCTTCTGGGCCGGGTTCACCAGGGGCGCGTTCGCCGCGAACAGGGCCCGGTAATCGGCCAGTACGCGGTCGAGGACCGGGTAGAGGAGCCGCTCCTCGGCGAGGTTGGACTGGTGCACGTAGTGCGGCCGGGGGTCGTTGCCCAGGACGTGGGAGAGGGCGGTGCGGGCCTCCTGCGGCACGATGCGGTCGGCGTAGCCGGTGGCCGTGGGGAGCGGGGCGGGCAGGCAGGTGGAGGTCGGGTTGGACTCGCAGACGCCGCTGCCGCCGTCGGCGCGGGAGGTGTAGATCCAGTTGTACTCGTCGGTCATCTCGGCGGCGGTGCCCACGTTGTAGTACACGTTCATGGGGTGGCGGGGCACGGTCTTCACGGTGCCGGTGCCCACGGACCGCTGCTGGGGCTCGCGGGAGTCGTCGCTCCCGGTCCATTTCACGCCGTTGTCGGCGAGGGCGCCGGCGAGGTTGGGATTGTCGACGGGCTGCTGGGGCAGGGTCTTGAGGCCGGAGTGTTCGCCGGTGACGAGTTCGGAGCGGTCGACGGAGATGCCCTTGCCGACGGCCCAGTTGTGGTTGTCGCGGATCTGGCCGGAGATCTCGGAGCGGCTGACCCACAGGGTGTTGCCCGCGGTGTCCTTGGCGCACTGCCAGGGGACGACGGCGTTGTCCTGGACGCAGCCGAGGAAGGGATGGGTGTAGGTGTGGTTGATCCACCGGTACTGGGCGCGGTCGGCGACGAGCCGGTCGGTGAGCGGGTCGGTGCCGCCGTGCTCGGCCTTCCACTGCTCGCCCTGGCCGCCGTTGTAGACCATGTCGAGGGTGAAGCCGGAGGACTTCTGCCAGGCGGCGGCGTACTGGGCGTCGGCGGCCGTCATGCGGATCGGGTTCGCGCCCTCTCCGTCGTCCCCGACGCAGTCGAAGTCGCCGGGGGTGCAGTTGAGTTCGGGGTTCCAGCGGGCGTCGGGGGCGAAGACGTCGTCGACGTGGACGGAGAGGTAGTTGCGGCTCTGGCCGAGGTGGACGCCCTGGGTGAGCCAGTCGACGATGCCGCGGGCGAGCGCCCGGAACGGCCGCTGGTACTGGTTGTAGGCGAAGGTGACGACGAGTTCGCGGCGGCCGTCGGTGGCGTACTCGCCGAGGAGGCTGGCCCGGCCGCCACCGTCGACGGGCACGTCCAGGTAGCTGGTGTAGCCGGTGCGGGGGCGGCCCGCGTAGCCGTAACTCTCGGCGATCGAGGGGTCGTTGTCCTCGAAGGCGAGCGCCCCGGCGAGGTACGCGAAGGGGCCCGCCTGTCCGGCGGCGGTGACGTCGGCCCGGCGGCCGTCGAGGACGCCGGACCAGCCGCCCTGGTCGGTGTAGTCGAGGCCGACGCCGGGGTGCGCCCAGGTGTAGGCGTCGACCTGCGGGATCCCGAAGGTCCGCTCGTACGTGTGGAGGGCGGTGGCCTCGGCGGAGTCGGGGCCGAAGGCGCTCTCGTGGGGCAGGACGACGCCCTGGTACTTGGCGCGGGGGCGTCCGTCGACCGTGTCGCCGAGGAAGGCGGCGTCGACGACCGGCCGGTTCGGGTCGTTCAGGTCGATCGTGCGGTACGGGACGCCGGAGCCCCTCAGCTCGGCGGTGATCGCCCCGACGGCGGTGCCGCCGTCGTCGACGACGAGGACGGTGAGGTCGACGCGGGGCGCCGTCGCGGCGACCGCCTGCGCGGACGGGACGACGGTGGCGAGCAGCGCGGCGGCGGCGAGGGCCGCGATCCTTCCCGTACGAGGACCGGTGCGGGGCGCGGTTCTGGGCGTACGGATTCGGCCGGAGTCCATGGCGGGTGTCCCCCCTCGACGGGCCCCGCCGGTATCGGCGGAACGCGTGGAGATGTCGCGGATGTGGCGAAGGACGGGTGAGGTGTCCTTGCGTGAATGAGGCGAGTGTGGCCGGGCGACAGGAGCCGGAAGGGTAAACATGAAAGAGACACCACGGATGAGTGAATCACCGCCGCCGTGAGCGAACCGGGTGAGCGAGCGTAGGCTCGTTCTCGGCGCTCTCCGGGCCGAAATACGATGCGGCGGGCACGGTCGGCCCATCCCTCGACCGCCACAGAACTCAATGGAAGCGAGATTTCACCACCGTGACTGCTCTCACTCTCAGCACTGCCGGTGCGGCGACGCTGCGCGCCGACGCCCTCGTCGTCGGCGTCGCGAAGTCCGGTAAGACGCTGGTCGTCGCCCCGGGCGCCGAGGCCGTCGACAAGGCCTTCGACGGCCGGCTCGCCGCCGTCCTGGAGACCCTGGGCGCCTCGGGTGCCGAAGGTGAGGCGACGAAGCTCCCCGCCCCCGCCGGTCTCAAGGCCCCCGTCGTCCTGGCCGTCGGCCTCGGCGAGGCCCCCGAGGACGGCGAGTCCTTCGAGGCCGAGGTCCTGCGCCGCGCCGCCGGCACCGCCGCCCGCACCCTGACCGGCGCGAAGAAGGCCGCGTTCGCGCTGCCGATCGCCGCCGCCGAGGACGCCGGCGCCATCGCGGAGGGCGCCCTGCTGGGCGCGTACTCCTACACGGCGTACCAGGAGAACGGCAAGGACGCGAAGAAGCCCCTCGGCGAGGTGGCCCTGCTCGGCGCCAAGCCGCGCGACAAGGCCCACAAGGCCGCCGCCGAGCGCGCCCAGGCCGTCGCCGAGGAGATCAACCGCGCCCGCGACCTGATCAACCAGCCGCCGAACGACCTCTACCCGGCCACCTTCGCCGCCGCCGTGCAGGCCGCCGGCAAGGAGCACGGCCTCAAGGTCCAGGTCCTCGACGAGAAGGCGCTCACCAAGGGCGGCTACGGCGGCATCCTCGGCGTCGGCAACGGCTCCGCGAACCCGCCCCGCCTGGTCCGCGTCGCCTACACCCACCCGAAGGCGGAGAAGACCCTCGCCCTGGTCGGCAAGGGCATCACCTACGACTCGGGCGGCATCACCCTGAAGCCGGCCGGCCACAACGAGACGATGAAGTGCGACATGGCCGGCGCCGCCGCCGTGTTCTCCACCGTCGTCGCCGCGGCCCGCCTCGGCCTGGAGGTCAACGTCACGGGCTGGCTCGCCCTCGCGGAGAACATGCCGTCCGGCTCCGCCACCCGCCCGGGTGACGTCCTGAGCATGTACAACGGCAAGACCGTCGAGGTCCTGAACACCGACGCCGAGGGCCGTCTCGTCCTCGCCGACGCGCTGACCAAGGCCTCCGAGGAGCACCCGGACGCGATCATCGACGTGGCGACCCTGACCGGCGCCATGGTCCTGGCCCTGGGCGACCGCACCTTCGGCATCATGGCCAACGACGACGACTTCCGCACCGCGATCCACGAGATCGCCGAGGAGGTCGGCGAGCAGTCCTGGCCGATGCCGCTCCCCGCCGACCTGCGCAAGTCCATGGACTCCCCCACCGCCGACATGGCCAACGTGGGCGTCCGGATGGGCGGCGGCCTGGTCGCCGGCCTCTTCCTCCAGGAGTTCGTGGGCGAGGGCATCACCTGGGCCCACCTGGACATCGCGGGCCCGGCCTTCCACGAGGGCGCCCCGTACGGCTACACCCCGAAGGGCGGCACCGGCTCCTCGGTCCGCACCCTGGTGAAGCTGGCCGAGCGCACGGCGGCCGGCGAGCTCTGAGCTCCACGCGTGTGACGGAAGGCTCCGGAGGCTTCGGCTCCGGGGCCTTCCCCCTTTGTTCGCTCGCGACGAAATCCGTAGGTTCGTACGCTCTGGTGACCCCGCCGTACGGACGATCGGCCGTCTCAGAGCACGGCCCCGCGTCCCGTCGTCCGTCAACAAGTGCGAAGATGGGTTCTCGGCAGGACAGGGCCCCCACCACAGGGCCGAAATAAAGCGGCCGGACACCAGCCGCCGCCAGGTCGTCGACGACCGGCGACGAGCGCACATGCATGGAGGACGTGACGTGGCGAACGACGCCAGCACCGTTTTCGACCTAGTGATCCTCGGCGGCGGTAGCGGCGGTTACGCCGCGGCGCTGCGCGGAGCGCAGCTGGGCCTGGACGTCGCACTGATCGAGAAGAACAAGCTCGGCGGCACCTGCCTGCACAACGGCTGCATCCCCACGAAGGCCCTGCTCCACGCCGGCGAGGTCGCCGACCAGGCGCGCGAGGCGGAGCAGTTCGGTGTCAAGGCCTCTTTCGAGGGCATCGACATCAAGGCCGTGCACAAGTACAAGGACGACGTGATCTCGGGCCTGTACAAGGGCCTCCAGGGTCTCGTCGCCTCCCGCAAGGTGACCTACATCGAGGGCACCGGCCACCTGTCCTCCCCGACCTCCGTCGACGTGGACGGCCGTCGCGTCGAGGGTCGCCACGTCCTCCTGGCCACCGGTTCCGTGCCGAAGTCCCTGCCCGGCCTGGAGATCGACGGCAACCGGATCATCTCCTCGGACCACGCGCTGACCCTGGACCGGGTCCCGGAGTCCGCGATCATCCTCGGCGGCGGCGTCATCGGCGTCGAGTTCGCCTCCGCGTGGAAGTCCTTCGGCACCGACGTCACGGTGATCGAGGGCCTGAAGCACCTCGTCCCGGTCGAGGACGAGAACAGCTCGAAGCTTCTTGAGCGCGCGTTCCGCAAGCGCGGCATCAAGTTCAACCTCGGCACCTTCTTCCAGTCCGCCGAGTACACCGACAGCGGCGTCAAGGTCACCCTGGCCGACGGCAAGACCTTCGAGGCCGAGGTCCTCCTGGTCGCCATCGGCCGCGGCCCGGTCTCCGCCGGTCTGGGCTACGAGGAGCAGGGCGTCGCGATGGACCGCGGCTACGTCCTGGTCGACGAGTACATGCGCACCAACGTGCCGACGATCTCGGCCGTGGGCGACCTCGTCCCGACGCTCCAGCTCGCGCACGTCGGCTTCGCCGAGGGCATCCTCGTCGCGGAGCGCCTGGCCGGTCTGAAGACCGTCCCGATCGACTACGACGGCGTGCCCCGGGTGACGTACTGCCACCCCGAGGTCGCCTCCGTCGGCATCACCGAGGCCAAGGCCAAGGAGATCTACGGCGCGGACAAGGTCGTCGCCCTGAAGTACAACCTCGCGGGCAACGGCAAGAGCAAGATCCTCAAGACCGCGGGCGAGATCAAGCTCGTCCAGGTCAAGGACGGTGCCGTGGTCGGCGTCCACATGGTCGGTGACCGCATGGGCGAGCAGGTCGGCGAAGCTCAGCTGATCTACAACTGGGAGGCGCTGCCGGCCGAGGTCGCGCAGCTCATCCACGCCCACCCGACGCAGAACGAGGCGCTCGGCGAGGCCCACCTGGCCCTGGCCGGCAAGCCGCTGCACTCCCACGACTGACGCTCACGTCATCACAGGGCGCGACGACCACTTTCCGCAATTCGTTAGGAGCAACTGAAACCATGTCGGTTTCCGTAACCCTGCCGGCGCTCGGCGAGAGCGTCACCGAGGGCACCGTCACCCGCTGGCTCAAGGCCGAGGGTGAGCGTGTCGAGGCCGACGAGCCGCTGCTCGAGGTCTCGACCGACAAGGTCGACACCGAGATCCCCGCCCCCGCCTCGGGCATCCTGGCCTCCATCAAGGTCGCCGAGGACGAGACGGTCGAGGTCGGCGCCGAGCTCGCCATCATCGACGACGGCACGGGCGCCCCGGCCGCCGCCCCGGCCCCGGCCGCCGAGGCCGCTCCGGCTCCGGCCGCCGCCCCGGCGCCGGTCGCCGAGGCCCCCGCCGCCCCGGCCCCCGTGGCCGAGGCTCCGGCCGCCGCCCCCGCCGGTGCCGCCCAGGGCACCGACGTCGTGCTGCCGGCGCTCGGCGAGTCCGTCACCGAGGGCACCGTGACCCGCTGGCTGAAGTCGGTCGGCGAGACCGTCGAGGCCGACGAGCCGCTGCTCGAGGTCTCCACGGACAAGGTCGACACCGAGATCCCCGCCCCCGCCTCCGGCGTTCTCCTGGAGATCGTCGTCGGCGAGGACGAGACCGCCGAGGTCGGCGCCAAGCTGGCCGTCATCGGCGCCGCGGGTGCCGCCCCGGCCGCCGCCCCGGCTGCCGCTGCCCCGGCCCCCGCCGCCGCCCCGGCCGCCGCTGCCCCGGCTCCGGCCGCCCCGGCCGCCCCGGCTCCGGCCCCCGCGCCGGTCGCCCCGGCCCCGGCTCCGGCCGCTCCGGTCGCCGCCGCCCCGTCCATCGCTCCGGCCGTCGTGACCCCGGTCCCGGCGACCCCCGCGGCCGCCCCGGCTGCGCCGTCGGAGGATGGCGCCTACGTGACCCCGCTGGTCCGCAAGCTCGCCACCGAGAACGGTGTCGACCTGGCGTCCGTCAAGGGCTCCGGCGTCGGCGGCCGCATCCGCAAGCAGGACGTCCTCGCGGCCGCCGAGGCCAAGAAGGCCGCCGCTGCCGCTCCCGTCGCCGCCCCGGCGGCCGCCGCCGCGCCGAAGGCCCCCGCCCTGGAGGTCTCCCCGCTGCGCGGCCAGACGGTCAAGATGACCCGCATGCGCAAGGTCATCGGCGACAACATGATGAAGGCGCTGCACGGCCAGGCCCAGCTGTCCTCGGTCGTCGAGGTCGACATCACCAAGCTGATGAAGCTGCGCGCCCGCGCCAAGGACGCGTTCGCCGCCCGTGAGGGCGTCAAGCTCTCCCCGATGCCGTTCTTCGTGAAGGCGGCGGCCCAGGCGCTGAAGGCCCACCCGGTCATCAACGCCCGGATCAACGAGGACGAGGGCACCATCACGTACTTCGACTCGGAGAACATCGGCATCGCCGTGGACTCCGAGAAGGGTCTGATGACGCCGGTCATCAAGGGTGCGGGCGACCTGAACATCGCCGGCATCTCCAAGGCCACGGCCGAGCTGGCCGGCAAGGTCCGCGCCAGCAAGATCACGCCGGACGAGCTGTCCGGTGCGACCTTCACCATCAGCAACACCGGTTCGCGCGGCGCGCTGTTCGACACGATCATCGTCCCGCCGAACCAGGTCGCCATCCTGGGCATCGGCGCCACGGTCAAGCGTCCGGCCGTCATCGAGACCGCCGAGGGCACCGTCATCGGCGTCCGCGACATGACCTACCTGACGCTCTCCTACGACCACCGTCTGGTGGACGGCGCCGACGCCGCCCGCTACCTGACGGCCGTCAAGGCGATCCTGGAGGCCGGCGAGTTCGAGGTCGACCTCGGTCTGTAAGGCACGGTCGGCGAAAGGCAACGTAACGAGCCTCACCAGCGGCGCCCCCGTCCGGAAGTGTTTCCGGACGGGGGCGCCGCCGTATTGTCTAAGGGTCAACACTCCCCGAGGAGCCGCTTCATGACCGTCCCCGTCGTCCACTCGCTGCGCGAGCAGATCCGCGAGCACATCGTGGAGGGGATCGTCAGCGGCCGCTGGAAGCCGGGCGAGCGCATCGTGGAGCGCCGGATCGCGACCGAGCTGGAGGTCTCCCAGACGCCCGTGCGCGAGGCGCTGCGCGAGCTGGAGTCGCTGCGGCTGATCGAGTCGGCGCCCAACAAGGGCGTCCGGGTCCGCAACCTCACCGCGGCCGACCTGGAGGAGAGCTACCCCGTACGCGCCGGTCTGGAGCAGATCGCGGCCGAGCTGGCGGCCGGGCGGCTCGCGGCGGACTGCTCGGCCCTGGAGCCGCACGTGGCGGCCCTGTACGAGGCGGACGCGGCCGCCGACGGGACGGCGCAGGTGCGGCACACGGTGGCCTTCCACCGGGAGCTGGTGAAGGCGGCCGGGAACAGCGTCCTGCTGCACACCTGGGAGACGCTCGGCATCGAGGTCTTCACGGCCCTGTCGATCCGCTGGCTGGGCACGGTCCAGAAGTCGTACGCGGAGGAGCACCAGGACCTCGTGGAGGCCTTCCGGCGCGGCGACCCGAACATCGGCGCCCTGGTGAAGGCGCACGTCCTGGGCTGCGCACCCCGGGCCTGATCCCTACGCACGGTGAGCGGGCCCGTCTCCTCGGCGGGCCCGCTCATCCGTGCGCGCGCACCCTCATACATCCAGCCTCACCTGCGAAAACAGGGCAGAAAACTAGGCACCGGGTGCCCTTTTCCTTGACACCCGGTGCCGACTTTCTCGATTCGAAGAGGTTTTCCCCTTCAACCCTTTGATCGATCATCGATCGCCGGTTTAGAGTCTTCGGCGGGCCGCACCCGGCCCGCCGCCCTGTCCTGCCAGACAAGGCACCCATCTCCACCCCCATCTGTCCGGAAGGCGGCGATCATGACCGGTCCCGTAGGCAAGAATCCGAGCGAGCTCGACCAGCTCCCGGACCGTGACACCGAGGAGACCGCCGAGTGGGCGGCCTCCCTGGACGCCGTCACCAAGGCCGCGGGCCCGCACCGTGCCGCCTACCTGATGCGCCGCACCCTCCAGCACGCCGAAGGCGCGGGCCTGGCCCTGCCGAAGCTCCTGGAGACGGACTACGTCAACACCATCCCCACCTCCGCCGAGCCCTCGATCACCGAGTCCGGCGGCGACGAGGAGATGGAGCGGAAGATCACCGCGTGGAACCGCTGGAACGCGGCCGCGATGGTCACCCGCGGCTCCAAGTACGGCGTCGGCGGCCACATCGCCACCTTCGCCTCCGCGGCCTGGCTCTACGAGACGGGCTTCAACCACTTCTTCAAGGGCAAGGAAGCCGACGGTTCCGGCGACCAGCTCTACATCCAGGGCCACGCCTCCCCCGGCATCTACGCCCGCGCCTTCCTCGACGGGCGCCTGAACGAGACCCACCTCGACAACTTCCGGCAGGAGTCCGGCGGCAACGGCCTGCCCTCCTACCCGCACCCGCGCCGCCTCCCCTGGCTGTGGGAGTTCCCCACCGTCTCCATGGGTCTGGGCCCGCTCTCCGCGATCTACCAGGCGCGCTTCAACCGCTACCTGACCAACCGCTCCATCAAGGACGTCTCCGCCTCGCACGTGTGGGCGTTCCTCGGTGACGGCGAGATGGACGAGCCCGAGTCGACCGCGGCCCTCGCCCTGGCGGCCCGCGAGGGTCTGGACAACCTGACCTTCGTCATCAACTGCAACCTGCAGCGCCTCGACGGCCCGGTCCGCGCCAACTTCAAGATCGTGCAGGAGCTGGAGGCCCAGTTCCGCGGCGCCGGCTGGAACGTCGTGAAGTCGCTGTGGGGCAACGCCTGGGACGAGCTGTTCGCGCTCGACACCACCGGCGCCCTCGTCCGCCGCCTCCGCGAGGTCCCGGACGCGCAGGTCCAGACGTACCAGACCCGCGACGCCGCCTACATCCGCCAGGACTTCTTCGGCAAGGACCCGGCGCTCGTCGCGATGGCGCAGCTGCTGTCCGACGACAAGATCCTCGAGTGCTTCCACCTCTCCCGCGGTGGCCACGAGCCGCGCAAGGTGTACGCCGCGTACAAGGCCGCCCTGGAGTTCAAGGGCGCGCCGACGGTCATCCTGGCGCAGACCGTCAAGGGCTTCACCCTGGGTGAGGGCTTCGCGTCGAAGAACGCGAACCACCAGATGAAGAAGCTGACGACGGACGAGTTCAAGAACATGCGTGACCTTCTTGAGCTGCCCATCTCGGACGCGCAGTTCGTCGACGGCCAGGTGCCCTACGGCCACCCCGGCGCCGACTCCCCCGAGGTCCGCTACCTCCAGGAGCGCCGTGCGGCCCTCGGCGGCCCGGCCCCGGCCCGCCGCACCCACCCGCTCGCCCCGCTGCCGGCCCCGGCCGACAAGGCGTTCGCGGCCTTCGACAAGGGCTCCGGTTCGCAGTCGATGGCCACGACCATGGCGTTCGTGCGCCTGATGAAGGACCTGATCCGCGACAAGGAGACCGGCAAGCGCTGGGTCCCGATCGTCCCGGACGAGGCCCGTACCTTCGGTATGGAGTCGCTCTTCCCCTCGCTCGGCATCTACTCGCCGAAGGGCCAGACGTACGAGCCGGTCGACCGCGACCAGCTGATGTACTACAAGGAGGCCGTCAACGGCCAGATCCTGAACGAGGGCATCACCGAGGCCGGCTCGATGGCCGACTTCATCGCCGCCTCCACCGCGTACTCCACGCACGGCGAGGCGATGATCCCGTTCTACATCTTCTACTCGATGTTCGGCTGGCAGCGGACCGCCGACCAGATGTGGCAGCTCGGCGACCAGCTCGGCCGCGGCTTCCTCGTCGGCGCGACCGCCGGCCGCACCACCCTGACCGGTGAGGGCCTCCAGCACGCCGACGGCCACTCCCCCGTCATCGCGGCCACCAACCCGGCGGCCCTGACGTACGACCCGGCGTTCGCCTACGAGGTCGCGGCCATCGTCAAGGAGGGTCTGCGCCGGATGTACGGCGAGGCCGCCGAGGGCGAGGACCAGAACGTCTTCTACTACCTGACGGTCTACAACGAGCCGATGCCGCAGCCGGCCAAGCCGTCCGGCATCGACGAGGGCATCGTCAAGGGCCTCTACCGCTTCAACACGGCCGAGTCGGCCGGCCTGGAGCTGCCCGCGAACGCCTCCCGCATCCAGCTCCTCTCCTCCGGCACGGCCATCCACTGGGCCCTGGAGGCGCAGAAGCTGCTCGCCGCCGAGTGGGGCGTGGCCGCCGACGTGTGGTCCGCGACCTCCTGGACGGAGCTGCGCCGCGACGCGCTGGAGGCCGACGCGGCCCTCCTGCGCGGCGAGGAGCAGGTCCCGTACATCCGCCAGGCCCTGGCGGGCGTCGACTCCCCCGTCCTCGCGGTCTCCGACTACATGCGCCAGGTCCCGGACCAGATCGCGCAGTGGGTCGAGCAGGACTACACCTCGCTGGGCGCCGACGGCTTCGGCCTCTCGGACACCCGCGACGCGGCCCGCCGCCACTTCGGCGTCGACGCCCAGTCGATCGTCGTCGCGGCCCTGGCCCAGCTCGCCCGCCGCGGCGAGGTCCAGGCGACGTCCGTGAAGGAGGCGCGCGAGCGCTACGGCCTGTAAGGGCCCCCATCCGTCCGAGGGGTCGCCTCCGTACGCACATACGGAGGCGGCCCCTCGGCGTACGTTCCGTCAGGCCCGGTACTGCTGCTGGGCCTCGATCTGGGCTTCCGGTTCCGGTGCGGAGGGCAGGGTGCTCCGGAGGGCCTCCAGGTCGTGGAGGATGGCCGCGCGCTGCTCCGCCAGGGTGCCGACGGGCTGGTACCTGCTGTCGGCGAGCACCGCGTCGAGCGTGGCGCGGAGGTCGGCGAGCCCGGCCAGCGCGGCCCGGCTCCAGGCCGCCTCCGCCTCCGCGCCCGCCACGACCCTGCGGGCCCGGCGTTCCGCGTCCGTGCGGAGCTTCTCCGCCTCCAGGCGCAGCGCCTCGGCGCGGTGCTCGATCTCCGCGAGCCGCTTCTCGGCCTTCACCTGGCGCGAGGCCAGGTCCCGCTCCGACTGCTCGCGCCGCTTCGCCAGGTTCGTCTCGAACTCCTGGGCGGCCTGCAGGGCCTTGTCGCGGGTCTCCTCGAAGAGCTCGTCCGCCTCCTGGCGCTTCGCCCGCGCGTCCTTCTCGGCCTGGGCCAGCAGCTCGGCCACGGCGGCCTCGGCCTCGTCGCGGACCCGCTGGGCGGACGACTCGGCGAACTGACGGAGCTCACCGACCTCGCGCAGGACCTTCTCGCGCAGCTCGTACGCCTCCCGCTCCACGGCCTCCAGGACCCCGGCGCCGGTCGCGGGGGCCAGGAACCCGTCGAGGAGGGCCAGCACCTCCGTCGCGGAGGCGGGCCGGTCCTCGGGGTGCTTGGCGAGCAGCCGGCCGACGAGCTCGGCGAGCCCGGGCGGGATCCCGGGCGCGAGCTCCTCGACGGGGCGCGGTTCGTGGTGGATCACCTGGTACTCGATGGTGTAGCCGTTCTCCGTGGAGAAGGGCGCCCGACCGGTGAGCAGGAAGTAGAGCAGCGCGCCCGTCGCGTACAGGTCGCTGCGGTGGTCGACGGTCCGCTCGCCCTTCGCCTGCTCGGGCGACATGTAGACGGGGGTGCCCATGGGGGTTCCGGTGAGGGTGAGTCCGCTCTCCCTGACCGTGTCGCCGAAGAACTTGGCGATGCCGAAGTCGAGGACCTTCAGCTCGCCGTCCTCCGTGAACATCACGTTGTGCGGCTTGATGTCGCGGTGGACGATGCCGCGCCGGTGCGCCGCTTCGAGGGCGGCCGCCACCTGGCGCGCCCAGGAGACGGCGACGTTCCACTTCGGGACGCCGCCCGATCTGACGGCGTCGACGAGGGTGGGGCCGGGCAGCCGCTCCATCACCATGTAGGGCAGGTGGATGCCGCCGATCTCGGCCTCGCCCCAGTCGTGGGCGACGGTCGTGTACCGTCCGGGCAGCTCCGCGGCGGCGCGGATCTCCCGGCGGAAGCGGATGAGGTCCTCGTTCCTGCGGGCCACGCCCTGCTTGAGGAACTTGACGGCCACTTCCCGCTGCATGCGCTGGTCGCGGGCGGACCAGACCTCGCCGTACCCGCCGCCGCCGAGCACGTGCATGAGCTCGTAGCGGCCGTCGAGCACTATGCCCCGTCGCATCGCGCCTCTCCCCCCTGTGGTCTGCTGCCCCAAGTTCCCAGTATGGATGGGAGGGTGGGCCCATGCGTGCCGCCCGCCTGATCAAGATGGTCCTGCTCCTCCAGTCGCGTCCGTCGATGACCGCCGCCGAACTCGCCGCCGAACTGGAGGTGTCGGAGCGGACCGTCACGCGGGACGCCCTCGCCCTCTCCGAGGCGGGGGTGCCGGTGTACGCGGACCGGGGCCGGGCCGGCGGGTACCGGCTCGTCGGCGGGTACCGGACGCGGCTCACGGGTCTGGCGCGCGGTGAGGCGGAGGCCCTGTTCCTGTCGGGGCTGCCGGGCGCGCTGCGGGACATGGGCCTGGAGGACGCGGCCTCGGCGGCCCGGCTGAAGGTGTCGGCGGCGCTGCTGCCCTCGCTGCGGGACGCCTCCGAGTCGGCGGCCCGGCGCTTCCACCTGGACGCGCCCGGCTGGTACCAGGAGCCGGAGACGCCGGAGCTGCTCGCGCCGGTGGCGGAGGCGGTGTGGGACGACCGGTGGGTGTCGGCCCGGTACCGGCGGGGGGACGGCGAGGAGGTGGAGCGGGAGTTGGAGCCGTACGGCCTCGTCCTGAAGGCGGGCGTCTGGTACGTGTGCGCGCGCTCGGGTTCCTCCTTCCGCACGTACCGGGTGGACCGGTTCACGGCGGTGGCCGTGGGCGAGGAGCGCTTCGACCGGGACCCGGACTTCGACCTGCCCGTCTTCTGGGAGGAGCGGGCGGCGGAGTTCGCCCGGTCGATCCTGCGCGCCGAGGTCGTCGTACGGCTGACGGAGGCGGGGGCGCGCAGGCTGCCGTACGTGACGGACCGGGCAGCGGCCGAGGAGGCGCTCGCGGCGGGGGACGCCGGGGAGGGACGGGTGACCGTGACGCTCCGGGTGGAGAGCGAGGAGGTCGCCTTCGGCCAGCTCCTCGGGCTCGGCCCGGAGGTGGAGGTGCTGGCCCCGGCCGCGCTCCGGGAGCGGTTCGCGGAGGCGGCCCGGGGCATGGCGGAGCTCTACCGGTAGGGCTCTACCGGTAGTCGGCCACGTCCGGCTTCCCGGTCTCGCCCGCGATGATGAAGCCCCAGGCGTCCGGGCGGGAGCCGTCCGCGTCCGTGAAGCCGTACTCCTTCGCCAGCTGCCCGCTGGAGAGGGACCGGCCGGTCCAGCGGTGCCGGTCGGGGTCGGCGGCGAGGGCGGCGACGGCCCGGCCGACGTAGACCGGTGACTCGGAGACGCCGAAGTCGGGGACCTTCTCGGTGGCGTCGCGCCAGTTCTCCTCGGTGACGCCGAAGCCGGCGAGCATCTGCTCCGACCTGAGCCAGCCGGGGGTGAGGGCGACGGCCGTGCCGCCGTACTCCTCCAGCTCCTTCGAGAGGCCGAAGGCCATCCGGATGGGGGCGTTCTTGGCGAGGTCGTAGAAGAGGTTCTCGCGGTAGCGGGTGCCGTTGTACGCGGCGGTGCCGTCGGTGACCTCGACGACGAGCCCGCCGGGGTGGCGGATCAGCAGCGGGACGGCGAGGTGCGAGGTGATGGCGTGGGTCCGCACGCCGAGTTCGAGCATCCTGAGGCCGTCGGCGAGGTCGTTCTCCCAGGTCTTCTTCCCGAAGGCGATCAGGTGCTCGCCGCCCCACACGTCGTTGACGAGGACGTCGAGCCGGCCGCGCTCGCGGTCGATCCGGTCGACGAGGGCCCGGACCTGGTCGGGTTCCAGGTGGTCGGTGGGGACGGCGACGCCCTCGCCGCCGGCGGCGGTCACCAGTTCGGCGGTCTCCTCGATGGTCTCGGTGGCGCGGCCGACCTCGCTGAGCTTCTCCCGGGTGGTGCGGCCGGTGACGTAGACGGTGGCTCCGGCGGCGCCGAGCTGGACGGCGATGGCCCGTCCGGCGCCCCGGGTGGCACCGGCGACCAGGCAGATCCGTCCGCGCAGGGGTGTGTTCTCCGTTGTCATGCGCACCAGGCTGGCAGGAAAGTACGACACCTTCTGTCCGGATTCTTTTCGGGCTTTCCGGGTGCGTCGGACTCGCCGAGCCACGATGCTGGTGCCGTGATGGACGAGACCGAGTTCTGGGAGCTCATCGACGCCACCCGCGAGGAAGCCGAGGGCGACCCCGAGGAGCAGGCCGATCTGCTCGTGGAGCGGCTGACCCGGCTTGACCCCGACTCGGTGCTCGACTACGCGCGCCATTTCGAGGCCCGCTTCAACCGCGCGTACCTCTGGGATCTGTGGGGTGCCGCGGCCGTGCTGTTCGACGGGGCGGGCGAGGAGACCTTCGACTCCTTCCGCTGCTGGCTGATCGGCCAGGGCCGGGAGGTGTACGAGGGGGGCGTGCACGATCCGGACGCCCTGGCCGAGCTGCTCGGCGACTTCGACGTGGAGATCGACGGGGACGGCGAGGAGATCGGCTTCGCGGCGGACGAGGCCTACGAGGCGCTGACCGGCGCCGAGACCCCCGACCTGGGCATCCCGATGCCGGGCGGGGAGCCGCTCGGCGCCCCCTTCGACCTGGAGGACGACGCCGTCCTCGCGGCCCGTTTCCCTCGGCTGTGGGAGCGCTTCGGGGCGGTGTAGGACCCGGGGGCGCGGAGGGCGGATTCCGGCGCCCCCGGGGGTCTCAGCCCAGCTGGAGCCGGGGGTTCTCCTGGGCGAGGATCATGTCGGTCCTCGGCTGGAGGGCCGGGAAGAGCTGCTCGGGCTGGGGGATCGCCCAGTACTTGCCCTCGGCGACCATCTCGAAGACGCGGGCGGCGTGCTCCTCGGGGGTGAGCCCGTGCTCGTCGGCCAGGGTCTGGAGCTGCTCGTTGAAGGCGGCGATCTCCGGCGGGGCGGTCTCTCCGGGCCGGGCGGCCCTGAAGATCTCGCTCTTGACCGAGCCGGGCGTCACGACGGACACCTGGATCGGGGCGCCCTTCATCAGCATCTCGTGGTGCAGCGACTCGGTGAGGGCGAGCGTGCCGAACTTGGTGACGCTGTACGGGGCCATCAGCGGGCTCGGCAGCATGCCGCCGATCGAGGAGACGTTGACGACCCAGGCCTTCTCGCCGCGCTCCAGCATGCGCGGGACGAAGGCCCGGATGCCGTTGACGTACCCGCCGATGTTGATCCGGAGCATGGCGTCCCAGCGCTCGGCCGGGATCTCCCAGGAGTAGCCCATGGCCATGATCCCGGCGTTGTTGACGAGCAGGTCGACCGTGCCGAACCGGGTGTACGCGGTGTCGGCGAGGGCCTCGACGGAGGCGGGGTCGGCGACGTCGGTGACGACCGCGACGACCTCGGCTCCGGTCGCGGACAGCTCGCCCGCGAACTCGGCGAGCCGCTCGGCGGCGATGTCGGCGAGGACCAGCTTCATGCCGAGTCCGGCGGCGTGCCGGGCGAGGCCGGCGCCGATCCCGGAGGAGGCGCCGGTGATGACGGCCGTACGGCCGCCGAAGACCTCGGCGGCGGTCATCAGAAGTGGGTCCCGCCGTCGATGCGGACCTCGGTGCCGGTGATGAACCTGCCGTCCTCGGAGGCGAGCATCGCGACGACGCCGGCGACGGTCTCGGGGCCGGCGAAGCCCTGGCCGAGGGCGGGGGCGAGCTTGGCGAAGAGGGACCAGTCGGTGTCCTCGGGCAGGCCGGGGCCCTGGGACTGCCGGGAGGCGCCGGAGCCGTCGGTCATGCCGGAGGAGATGGAGCCGGGCTGGACGGCGGTGAAGCGGATGCCCTGCTTGGCGTACTCGGAGGCCAGCGCGTGGGTCATGGACTGGATGCCGCCCTTGCTGGCCGCGTAGGCCGCCATGTAGGGGTGGGCGAACATCGCGGAGGTGGAGGAGAAGTTGACGACGGCGGAGTCGTTGCCCTCCAGGAGCGCCGGGATCGCCTCGCGGATCATCAGGAAGGTGCCGGTGAGGTTGACCCGGATCACCTGCTCGAAGGCGTCGAGGCTCGTCTCGTGGGTGTGCGAGGAGCGGAGGATGCCGGCCGCGTTGACCAGGACGTCCAGGCCGCCGAGCGCCTCGACGGCGGCGGCGACGCCGGTCCGTACGGAGGCCTCGTCGCCGATGTTCACGACGATCGTGGTGAGGCGGTCGGCGGCGTCGCCGGCCTTGGCGACGGTGTCCTTGAGGCCGTCCTCGCTGATGTCGGCGGCGACGACCCGGCCGCCCTCGGCGAGCATCCGCAGGACGGTGGCCTGGCCGATGCCGGAGCCGCCGCCGGTGATGAGGGCGCGGCGTCCTTCGTAGCGGGTCAGCTGGTTCATGTCGACAACCTCTCGATGTCAAGCTTTCCGGGGGTACTGCCACCGTACGCCTGAGTGGCACGTTTTGCCACACCTGCACGCTATGCACGTTCGGCAGTCGCGGGCGTACGCTTCGTGGGTGAGCACCAAGTCCGAGGGCGCCACGCCCCCCACCCCCTCGCCCCCCTCGCTGACGGAGCGCCGCAAGGCCGCCACCCAGCTGGACATCGCCCGCGCCGCCGCCGAGCTCTTCACCGAGCGGGGCCCCGACGGCACCACGGCCGAGGAGATCGCCCAGCGGGCCGGCGTCGCCCTGCGCACCTTCTACCGCTACTTCCGCTCCAAGCAGGACGCCGTCGCCCCGCTCCTCGCGGGCGGCGCCGACCGCTGGCGGGAGCTCCTCGCCGCGACGGAACCGGGCGCGGGCGTGCCCGAGGCCCTGGAGCGCTCGATCGCCGCCTCGCTCACCCCTTCGGGCGCGGCCGACACCGAGGGCCTGCGCTGGACGCGCGGACTGCTCCGCGCCGCCGCCGAGGACCCCGCCCTCCGGGCC
Organism: Streptomyces sp. NPDC021012; assembly: GCF_044333355.1. Taxonomy (NCBI): domain Bacteria; kingdom Bacillati; phylum Actinomycetota; class Actinomycetes; order Kitasatosporales; family Streptomycetaceae; genus Streptomyces; species Streptomyces sp. NPDC021012. The sequence continues at coordinate 599,425 of NZ_JBIRQU010000004.1, read as the reverse complement.
GTCTGGTACCGGGTCAACCAGGAGTCCGAGGAGCGGCTCCGCGAGGTCGTCGCGGGGCTCGCCGGACCGGCCGCCGACCCGCTGGAGGTACGGCTCGCGGCGGCGGCCGCCACCGACGCCATCCGGATCGCCCTGGAGACCTGGGCCGAGACGGACGCGCCGGAGCGCGGAGAGGGCGCCCCGGCCGCCCTCGCGGTCCGCTGCCTGCGGGAACTGATGGGCGGGATGAGGCTGTTGAGGGACGGGGCGGGGGATGCCTCAGCCCCGTAGCGACCGACCCATGAGGACGTCGTCCACGTACGCGCCGTCGAGGAGGATCTCCCCCGGCAGCACGCCCTCGACCGCGAAGCCCTCGGAGGCGTAGAGCGCGCGGGCCGGCGCGTTGTGCCCGAGGACCCGCAGGGTGATCCGTACGGCGCCCTGCTCCCTGGCCCGGTCCATGGCGGCCCGCAGCAGCGCCCGCGCGACGCCCTCGCCCCGGGCGGACCCGGCGACGGCGAGGCCCTGGATCTGGCGGACGTGGGCCGTGGCGGCGAGCGGGGTCGGCGGCACCACCCGGATGTAACCGACGACCGCTCCCCCGCGCACGGCCACCAGGTAGTCCTCGGGAAGGTGGCGCGCGTCGAAGAAGGGCGCGCCCGGCTCCGGGGCGGGCATCACCGCGTGGAGCGTCGACCAGGTGGCCCGGTCGAGCTCCGCGAGCGCGGCCTCGTCGTCCCGCACGGCGGTACGTATCTGCGTCTCCGGCACGATCATGGCGGCCACTGTGCCAGGTCCCGGCCCCGGGAGGGCAGGATGGGGACATGCAGCGTTCCGCGATCCGCAAGCGTGTCGCCGTCACCGGCGCCTCCGGGCTCATCGGCTCGGCCCTGGTCCGCTCCCTGCGCGCCGACGGCCACGACGTCCTCCGCCTCGTCCGCCGTCCGGCCCGGACCGCCGACGAGGTCGAGTGGGACCCCAAACGCCTTCACGTGGACGCCGCCGGGCTCGTCGGCGTCGACGCCGTCGTCCACCTGGCGGGCGCCGGCGTCGGCGAGCGCCGCTGGAACGAGGCGTACAAGAAGGAGATCCGGGACAGCCGGGTCCTCGGCACGACGGCGATCGCCCAGGCGCTCGCCTCGCTCGCGGACCCGCCGGAGGCGCTGGTCTGCGGCACGGCGCTCGGCTGGTACGGGGACACCGGCACGCGCGCGGTGGACGAGAGCGCCCCCGCCGGTACGGGCTTCCTGCCCTCGGTCTGCGTGGAGTGGGAGGCGGCGGCCGCCCCCGCCGAGGAGGCCGGCATCCGGGTCACGTACGCCCGCACGGGCCTGGTCGTGGCCCGCGAGGGCGGCGCCTGGGGACGGCTCTTCCCCGTCTTCCGCGCCGGACTCGGCGGCCGGATGGGCGACGGCCGCCAGTACTGGTCGCACATCTCCCTCCACGACGAGGTGGCCGCCCTGCGCCACCTGGTCGACACCCCGTCCCTGTCGGGTCCGGTGAACCTCACGGCCCCCGAGCCCGTCACCAACCGCGAGGTGACGGCGGCGATGGGCCGGGTGCTGCGCCGCCCGACCCTCTTCGCCGTCCCCGCGCCCGCCCTGAAGGTCGTCCTCGGCGACTTCGCGCAGGACGTGCTGGGCAGTCAGCGGGTGCTGCCGGGGCGGTTGTTGGAGACCGGTTTCGACTTCGCGTTCCCGACGATCGACGAGGCGATCCGGGCGGCGCTGCACTAGCGGGGAGGGCGTCCGCGCCGACGGGGGAGGGCGTCTGCGCTCCCCCGTGCTGCGTGCACCCCCGCCGCGCGCGGCCGACTTCCCCGCGGGCGCTGCCTAGGCTCGATGCCCACGGTTCGACACACACGCGAACGTGAACGCGAACTCGGGCATTCCGGGGGCCCGTTGGGGGCATAGGCCTCCCACCGGCGCGCCGACCTGGGGAGGGGCACGTGCTCAGTACCGCAACCAGCGCACAGCACAGGGACGTCGTGGAGACCGTCGACGTCGTCATCGTAGGAGCCGGGACCGCGGGTCTCGCGGCCGCCCGCCGGCTGACCGGCGCCGGGCTCGCGGTCGCCGTCCTGGAGGCGGAGCCGCAGGTCGGCGGCCGGCTGGCCACGGACCACGTCGACGGTTTCCGGCTCGACCGGGTGGGCCCGCTGCTCACCTTCTCGCCCGAGGAACTGCGGACCGCGCCGGGGCTGTCCGGGCTCCCGCTGCGCCCGTTCGGTCCGGGGGTGCTCGTCCACAGCGACGGCCGGTACGCGCGCTGGGGCGTCCCGCACCCGCGCCGGGCGCCCGGCCAGCGGGGCGGCGGGGTCCACCGGGGCGTGGGGGGAGCGTTCAGCATGGCGCGCGCCCTCGCGAGCGCCCCCCGTAATCCGGCCGTCTCGCTCGACCAGGCGCGGCTGGGCGCCTCCCTCGTCCGGCTCGCCGCGACGCCTCCCGCGCGCCTCCTCGCCCGCCCCGAGCGGACCGCCCGCGAGGCCCTCGCCGCCCGGCTCCCCGCCCGTACGGTCCAGGGGGTGCTGCGTCCCCTTCTCGCCGCGCTCCTCGCCGATCCGGACCTCGGCATGTCGAGCCGTCAGGCGGACCTGGCGCTGCGGGCCTTCGCCCTGGGCCGGCCGACCGTCCCCGAGGGCGGTGCGGCGGCGCTGCCCGAGCGGCTCGCGGCCGCGCTGCCGCCGGGCACGGTCCGCACCGGCGTCCGGGTCACGGAGGTGTCGGTCTCCCGGGTCACGACCGCCGAGCACGGCGTCATCGGCTGCCGCTCGGTCCTCCTGGCCACGGGCGCGCGCACGGCGGCGAAGCTGCTGCCGGGCCTCCGGGTGCCCGGCTTCCACCCGGTCACCGTCCTGCACCACACGGCCCCCGTGGCGCCCACCGCGGACCCCACCCTCCTCCTGGAGTCGGACCCGGGCGGTCCGGTGGCCCACACGGCGGTGATGAGCGCGGTCGACCCGACCCGGGCACCCGCGGGCCGGGCCCTGATCACCTCGACGGTCCTCGGCACCCCGCCGGACGACACGGAACGCCGGGTCCGCAAGCACCTGGCCACGCTGTACGGCACCTCGACCGACGACTGGGAACTCCTCGCCCTCCACCACACCCCGGACGCCGTCCCCGCGATGCCGCCCCCGCACGACGCGCACCGCTCGGTCCGCCTGCTCGCCGGCCTCTACGTCTGCGGCGACCACCGCGACACCGGCACGGTCTCCGGCGCCCTGGCCTCCGCCGCCCGCGCCACGACGTCCCTCCTGACGGACCTGGGCGTCCGCCCGCCCCTGGCCGAACCCGGGGCGGCGGCCTGACCCCTCCGCCCTGGCCGTGCGTGTCAGCCGATCGCCGCCACCCGGTCGCGGTACGTGCGGGCCGCCGCCGCGTCGCGGTACGGCTCCAGGCGGCGCTCGAAGTCGCGGACGTACTCGACGGCGCGGGCCGACCGCATCTCCGAGGCCTGCTGCGCCGCCTCGGCGCCCAGCGCGCAGGCCTGGTCCAGTTCGCCGAGGGCGAGCCGGGAGGTGGCGAGGACGACGCGGCAGAAGAGGCGGCTGCGGGCGAAGCCGGGGGCGCGGAGCTGGAGGGCGCGCTCGGCGTGCTGGGCGGCGGGGCGGTACTGCTGGAGGTCCCGGTGGCAGTGGCCGAGCTCGTCGGCGAGCTGCGCCTCGTCGAAGTGGCGGGCCCAGTAGGGGACCTCGTCGCCGGGCCGGGCCGCCTCCAGGGCGCGCTCGGCGCGGACGAGGGAGGCGCTGCAGGCCCGCGCCTCGCCGAGAACCGCGTGGCCCCGCGCCTCGACGGCGTGCAGCATCGCCTGGACGACGGGCGGCGCGGCGGGCCCGACGCCCTGCTGGGCGACCCGGGCGAGCTGCACGGCCTCGCGCCCGTGGCCGAGGTAGACGGCCTGGCAGCTCATGGTGAGGAGCACGTACGAGCCGTAGGCCCGGTCCCCGGCGGCCTGGGCGAGGCGCAGCGCCTGGACGAAGTACCGCTGGGCGAGTCCGTGGGCGGCGATGTCGTACGAGGTCCAGCCGGCGAGCCGGGTGAGGTCGGCGGCGGCGGCGAAGAGGCGGCGCCCGGTGCTCTCCCCGTACGTGCCGCGCAGCATCGGCTCGGCCTCGTGCTCCAGGTAGCGGACGAGGGCCTGCCGGGCGTGCCCGCCGCCGTAGGCGTGGTCGAGGGTGCGGAAGAGTTCGCCGACGGAGCGGAGGGCGGCGATGTCGCCGCTGGAGACCCGCTGGCCGGGCCCCCTGTCCGTACCGCGCTGGCGGGGCACGGAGAAGCGGCCCTGGGGCGGGACGCGGAGGTCCTGCGGGGGCGTGGAGGCGCGGGGCGCGACGGGGGCCGGTTCGCCGCGGGCGACCCGGTCGTCGGCGCGGCCGATGAGCCAGTCGCGGCTGGGGACGACGAGGCCGGCCGGGGTGAAGGCGATCTTGCGGAGTTCGGCGTGGCTGCCGGAGTCCTTGCGCCACAGGCCGCTGACGATGTCGACGGCCTCCTCGGGGGTGGCGGCGAACTCCAGGCCCGCGTAGACGGGCGCGCAGGCGTCGAGGCCGAGGTCCTGGGCGGAGAGCCGGCGACCGAGGCGGCGGGTGAAGACCTCGGCGATGAGGGCGGGGGTGGTGCCGCGCGGCTGCTGACCGCGGAGCCAGCGGGTCACGGACGTCTTGTCGTACCGCAGGTCGAGCCCGTGTTCCAGTCCGAGCTGGTCGACCCGTCTGGCGAGCCCCGCGTTGGAGAACCCGGCTTCGGCGATGAGCGCGGCGAGCTGGCGGTTCGGGATGCGCTGCGGTGGTCGTTCCGTCATCAGCTGTGCGGTCTCCTGCCTTCCGGGCCCGGACGGCAGCCCCGCCGGACCCTCATGGAACGGCGCGAATTTAGCGGTCCCCACGGCCCGTACCGCCACCTTCGCCCCACATTCATCCGATCGTGTGAGGATTGACGGCATCGCTGACGTAGACGTCCCCGTCCACCTGCCGGAGGGGCGTCCCCGTCGCCGCCGTACAGTGGCATGGGCGCGAATGACGCATGGTGCCGAGCCGGCCCGGGATGATCCCCGGACCCCGGATCCCGGCACCCAGGAGGAGGCATGGCCGTGAGTGAGCTGCGATTCGTCCGCCTTGGGTTCGGCGAGGAAGCCGTCGAGTACCAGGTGGCCTGGGACAAGCAGCGCGAGGTGCATGCCGCGCGGTTCGCCGACGAGATCGGCGACACCTGTCTGCTCCTGGAGCACCCGCCGGTCTACACGGCCGGCCGGCGCACCCAGGAGAGCGAGCGGCCGCTGGACGGGACGCCGGTGGTGGACGTGGACCGCGGCGGCAAGATCACCTGGCACGGCCCCGGCCAGCTGGTCGGCTACCCGATCATGAAGCTGCCCCGCCCGGTGGACGTCGTCGCGCACGTGCGCCGCCTGGAGGAGGCCCTGATCCGCACGGCCGCCGAGTTCGGCGTCGAGACGACGCGGATCGAGGGACGCAGCGGGGTCTGGGTCCTCGGCGACCCCGTCGAGCAGCGCCCCTCGCTCGGCGGTCTGTCGCTGGACTTCGACCCGCGGCTGACGGACGAGGAGTTCGACCCGCGCCTGAACGGCCCCGAGTACGCCCCGTCCAACGCCGGCCAGCGCCGCGAGGACCGCAAGCTCGCCGCCATCGGCATCCGGGTCGCCAAGGGCGTCACCATGCACGGCTTCGCCCTCAACGTGAACCCGGACAACACCTGGTTCGACCGGATCATCCCGTGCGGCATCCGGGACGCGGGCGTGGCCTCGCTGGCGAACGAGCTCGGCCGGGACCTCACGATCGAGGAGGTGCTCCCGGTCGTCGAGAGGCACCTGCGGGACGTCCTGGAGAACGCGGATCTCAAGCCGCGGGAGATCGAGCGTCCGGTGGAGACGGCCTCGGCCTGAGGAATGCCGAGCTGTGGCCACGGGTTGGCCACGCGTAGAGCAAGGCATGGAAGCAACGGGCGTACCCTGGTGGGCGCCGAAGAATCGAAGCTACAGGAGCCGATGTGTCCGCAGTCGCCCCCGACGGACGCAAGATGCTGCGCCTGGAGGTCCGGAACGCCCAGACCCCCATCGAGCGCAAGCCCGAGTGGATCAAGACCCGCGCGAAGATGGGTCCGGAGTACACGAAGATGCAGGGCCTCGTGAAGAGCGAGGGCCTGCACACGGTCTGCCAGGAGGCGGGCTGTCCCAACATCTTCGAGTGCTGGGAGGACCGCGAGGCGACCTTCCTCATCGGCGGTGACCAGTGCACCCGGCGCTGCGACTTCTGCCAGATCGACACGGGCAAGCCCGAGGCGCTGGACCGCGACGAACCCCGCCGCGTGGGCGAGTCGGTCGTCACGATGGACCTGAACTACGCCACGATCACGGGCGTCGCGCGCGACGACCTGGAGGACGGCGGCGCCTGGTTGTACGCGGAGACCGTGCGCCAGATCCACCAGCAGACGGCGGACCGCGCCGACGGCCGCACCAAGGTCGAGCTGCTCGCCCCCGACTTCAACGCGGTGCCGGAGCTCCTCAAGGAGGTCTTCGACTCCCGCCCCGAGGTCTTCGCGCACAACGTCGAGACCGTCCCGCGGATCTTCAAGCGGATCCGTCCGGGCTTCCGGTACGAGCGCTCCCTGGACGTCATCACCCAGGCCCGCGACTACGGTCTGGTCACGAAGTCGAACCTGATCCTCGGCATGGGCGAGACCCGCGAGGAGATCAGCGAGGCGCTCCAGCAGCTGCACGACGCGGGCTGCGAGCTCATCACGATCACGCAGTACCTGCGCCCCTCCGTCCGGCACCACCCCGTGGAGCGCTGGGTGAAGCCGCAGGAGTTCGTGGAGCTGAAGGAGGAGGCCGACGAGATCGGCTTCTCCGGTGTGATGTCGGGCCCGCTGGTCCGCTCCTCCTACCGCGCGGGCCGGCTGTACCAGCAGGCGATCGAGAAGCGCGGCGCGGTCGACAACGCCACGCAGGCCGTCTGACCGCTGTGTGAATCCGAGCACAAGTAGTTACCGGTCAGTACTGGCCGGATCCGGTGCGGTCCGCACGACCCCGCAGCTCAGCGGGGCGCGCGGGCCGCACCGCCGTTTCCCCCTCGCCCAACCGGCCGCATCAACGTTTCATCAGTGTTTGACCGCCGGGTCACGTCCTGGTAACACCGATCTGTGAGCCTGGTTTCACTCACCGCCACCACCGCTCGCACCCCCCACCTCGTCTCACCCGCAATCGAGGGAGGACCCCGACATGCCGGCCGCATCGACGCACGTCCGCGTCACCGCGATCCCGTCCGTCACCGACGCCCTGAAGGCCGTGGAGGCCCTGCTCCTGGGCGCCGGCCAGCGCACCGCCCGGCGCAACGCCTGGAACTCCGTCCTGGAGGACCGCCGCCGGGCCAAGGACCGGGTGGAGGCCCAGCGCGTGATGGAGGTCGCGTCGGGCCGGGCTTCCCGGGCCACGTAAACTTCAGGACATGGCGAGGAAGGCAAACACGGGCAGCGCTGACGCTGCGAACCCCGGGCGACTGAAGCAGATCGCCCTCACGTACCAGATGACCCGGAAGGCGGACCCGAAGGTCGGTCTGGTCGTCGCGGGCGTGGGCATCGGCGTACTCGGTGTCCTCCTCGCGATCGGCTTCCTCATCGGTCATCCGGTCTACCTGGGCATCCTGGGCTTCGTCCTGGCGCTCCTGGCGGCGGCCATCGTCTTCGGGCGGCGCGCCGAGCGCGCGGCCTTCGGGCAGATGGAGGGCCAGCCGGGCGCGGCCGCGGCGGTGCTGCAGAACGTCGGACGCGGCTGGACCACGACCCCCGCGGTCGCGATGAACCGCAGCCAGGACGTCGTGCACCGCGCGGTCGGCCGCGCGGGCATCGTGCTGGTGGCCGAGGGCAACCCGAACCGGGTCAAGACCCTGCTCGCGGCCGAGAAGAAGCGGATGAGCCGCGTCGTGGTGGACGTGCCGGTGCACGACATCATCGTCGGCGACGGCGAGGGCCAGGTGCCGCTGAAGAAGATCCGTACGACCATGCTCAAGATGCCGCGCGTGCTCACCGGCCCGCAGGTGACCGCCGCCAACGACCGACTGCGGGCGATGGGCGACCTCATGAGCAACATGCCGCTGCCGAAGGGTCCGATGCCGAAGGGCATGCGGATGCCGCGCGGCGGAAAGATGCGCTGACCCCCGACCTGACGAGAAAGGCCCCGGACCGCGAGGTCCGGGGCCTTTCCCTGTTCGTATACGTGATTCAGATACGGACCTGGACGGCGCCGGAGAGGCGGTCGTGGAGGCCGCGGCCGTCGCGGTCCCAGATGAGGGCCGGGATGGCGAGGCAGACGAGCAGGGATCGGAGCGCCACCCGGAACAGGCCGAGGCGGCCTCCGTTCACGGAGAGGACGCGCAGGCCGAAGATCCGCTTGCCGGGCGTCGAGCCGACGGTGCCCACCGTCAGCACGCCCAGGACGAACAGGATGACCAGGGCCCAGTTGCCCGTGGCCTGGTTGTAGCCGTCGGTGATCAGGCCGTATGCGATCAGCATGCAGAGGGCCCAGTCGACGGCGAGGGCGCCGAGGCGCCGCCCGGGGCGGGCGATCGAGCCGGGGCCCTCCTCCGGCAGCCCGAGCTGCTCACCGCGGTAGCCGAAGTCGACGCCTGCGTCCTCGGCCGCCGCGCGGGGGCCGGAGAGCCAAGATCCGAGTGCTTGCCTGTTGTCCACCCGACCACGGTACTGTGCCCGTTTTTGATCAGTTCGGCCCGGGTCGGAGTACGGTGCAAGGGAGGCGGTGCGCCACACGGCCCGGTTAACTTCGCCGAAACAATCGGGTCACGCTTGAGAAATCCCGTCTGCCTATGGTCGGGTCCAGCGTGTGCCACCGCACTGGCCGCACGACCGCTGCAACCCCGCCCCTCCCCGGGCCGGGAGTAGGAGGAGTGGGATGTCCCAGACCAACGGGTTCCAGAACGCCGACGAGGTCCAGAAGTTCATCAAGGACAACGACGTCAAGATGGTCGACGTCCGGTTCTGCGACCTTCCGGGTGTGATGCAGCACTTCACGATCCCGGCGACGGCCTTCGACCCGTCCGAGGAGCTCGCCTTCGACGGCTCGTCGATCCGCGGTTTCCAGGCCATCCACGAGTCCGACATGGCGCTCCGCGCCGACCTGTCGACGGCCCGCGTGGACCCCTTCCGCCGCGACAAGACGCTGAACATCAACTTCTTCATCCACGACCCGATCACGGGCGAGCAGTACAGCCGTGACCCGCGGAACATCGCGAAGAAGGCCGAGGCGTACCTCGCCTCCACCGGCATCGCCGACACCGCCTACTTCGGTCCCGAGGCCGAGTTCTACGTCTTCGACTCGGTGCGCTTCGAGACCTCGGCGAACCAGGGCTTCTACCACATCGACTCCGAGGCCGGCGCCTGGAACACCGGTGCGGAGGAGAACAACCGCGGCTACAAGGTCCGCTACAAGGGCGGCTACTTCCCGGCCCCGCCGGTCGACCACTTCGCCGACCTGCGCTCCGAGATCTCCCTGGAGCTGGAGAACGTCGGCCTGCAGGTCGAGCGCCAGCACCACGAGGTCGGCACCGCCGGCCAGGCCGAGATCAACTACAAGTTCAACACGCTGCTCGCCGCGGCCGACGACCTGATGCTCTTCAAGTACATCGTGAAGAACGTCGCCTGGCGCAACGGCAAGACCGCGACCTTCATGCCGAAGCCGATCTTCGGCGACAACGGCTCGGGCATGCACGTCCACCAGTCGCTGTGGGCGAACGGCGACCCGCTGTTCTACGACGAGACGGGCTACGCGGGCCTCTCGGACACCGCCCGCTACTACATCGGCGGCATCCTCAAGCACGCCCCGTCGCTGCTCGCCTTCACCAACCCGACGGTGAACTCGTACCACCGCCTGGTCCCGGGCTTCGAGGCCCCGGTCAACATGGTGTACTCGCAGCGCAACCGCTCCGCCGCCATGCGCATCCCGATCACGGGCTCGAACCCGAAGGCCAAGCGCGTCGAGTTCCGCGCCCCGGACCCGTCCTCGAACCCGTACCTCGCCTTCTCCGCCCTGCTCCTCGCGGGCCTCGACGGCATCAAGAACAAGATCGAGCCGGCCGAGCCGATCGACAAGGACCTCTACGAGCTCGCTCCCGAGGAGCACGCCAACGTCCAGCAGGTCCCGACCAACCTGGAGGCCGTCCTCAACGCCCTCGAGGACGACAACGAGTACCTCCAGGCCGGCGGCGTCTTCACCTCCGACCTGATCGAGACCTGGATCGACTACAAGCGCACCAACGAGATCGCCCCGATCCAGCTCCGCCCGCACCCGCACGAGTTCGAGCTCTACTTCGACCTCTAAGCCGAGGCTGCCTGACGAGGCCCGCCGCCCCCTCCGAGGGGACGGCGGGCCTCGCCGTTTCCGGCCGAGATCACGGGGGCGTGAACAGCTGACGAACTGTCGCCCGTACCTATGGGTAGGGGGTTCACGCTCCGCGACTGGTCGATAGCGTGTCGTCGTCGCTGCCGCCACACCCGGAGCACAGGGCTCCGCAGGGACTAGTTGGCGCGATGAGGACTGCCTACGTGACTCAGGCGGCTTTCGCCCCTGCCGAGACGCTCCGACTCCAGCCGTACACCGATCACTGCCGCGTCATCGCCGACGAGGGCGCGCACGTGGTCATCGGCGTCTCACCGGGGAACAGCTATTTCACCGCCCGGCGGCTGCGCGAGCTGACGCGCTGGGGCTTGGACCACTTCGACCAGGTCGATCTCGTCTACACCGATCTGCATGTCGCCGACATGTACGAGGCGCTGGGGTACGGGGCCGACGAGGCGCGGCGGAAGGCCGTCAAGAACCTGCGGGGGGTGCGGGCGAAGGTCGGGGCGGCCGTGGCGGAGGCCGATCCCGCGGGGGTGCGGGTACGGGCCCGGGGGATGTCGGAGTTCGGGGACGTCCCGGCCTACCGGGAGCTGCACCGCACGGTGCTCGACGCGGTGGCGGCGGACCCGGTGGTGCGGGAGACCTGCGACGCGCTGACCGGGATCTTCCTGGCCGGGAAGCTGGCGCCGGGGCAGGTGGTCGACGAGCGGCAGCGGGAGGTGTGCCGGGCGTACATCTGCGCCGAGGTGCCGCTGTTCCTGGACACGCCCGCGATCCTCGGGGTGCCGTCCTCGCTCAACTGCTACCACCAGGCGCTGCCGCTGGCCGATCTGCTGTACGGGCGGGGGTCCGGGCTCCGGGCCTCGCGCAACCAGGGCCACGGCATCCTCACGCCCGTCGAGACCGTCATGGAAGGAACCGCGCGATGAGCGTCGCCGTCGAGACCCTGCCCGCCTTCCCCTTCGACTGGGACGGGACCCGGCTGCCCGCCGAGATCGGCGCGCTGCGCGCCGAGCCGGTGCGGAAGGTCCGCACGATCGCCGGGGCCGAGGCCTGGCTGGTCTCCTCGTACGAGCTGTGCCGACAGGTCCTGGAGGACCCGAGGTTCAGCCTGAAGGACACCTCGGCGCCGGGAGCGCCGCGGCAGTACGCGCTGACGATCCCGCCGCACGTGGTGAACAACATGGGCAACATCACGGGGGCCGGGCTGCGCAAGGCCGTGATGAAGGCGATCAACCCGAAGGCGCCCGGTCTGGAGGAGTGGCTGCGGGCGCGGGCCGGGGCCCTGGTGGACGCGCTGGTCGCCGAGGGGGCGCCCGGGGAGCTGCGGGGCGCCTATGCCGATCCGTACTCGGCGGGGCTGCACTGCCGGATGCTGGGCATCCCGGAGGAGGACGGGCCGCGGCTGCTGCGCAGCCTGGACGTGGCCTTCATGAACGCGCCGCGCGAGATCGAGGCGGCCCGGTTGAACTGGGACCGGGACATCGCGTACATGACCGAGCGGCTCGACGATCCGGCGACGGGCGGGCTGATGGCGGAGCTCGCGGCGCTGCGCGAGGATCCGGAGTACGCGCATCTGACGGACGAGATGCTGGCGACGGTGGGCGTGACGCTGTTCGGGGCCGGGGTGATCTCCACCGCCGGGTTCCTGACGATGGCGCTGGTGTCGGTGCTGACCCGGCCGGACGTCCGGGAGGCGCTGGCCGGGGGCGGTGGCCGGGTCGCGGGGGCGATGGACGAGCTGCTGCGGGTGAACCTGTCGATCGGCGACGGGCTGCCGCGGCTCGCCCTGGAGGACGTGCGGCTCGGCGACGTCGACGTGCGGGCCGGTGAGCTGGTCCTGGTGCTCGTGGAGGCCGCGAACCACGATCCGGAGCGCTTCCCCGACCCGCTGGCCTTCCGGCCGGACCGGGAGAACGCCTCCGACCACCTCTCCTTCGGCGGCGGATCGCACTACTGCCCGGCGACGGCGCTCGGCAAGCGGCACGCCGAGATCGCCCTGGAGACGCTCCTCGACCGGCTGCCGGGGCTGCGGCTCGCGGTGCCGGTCGAGCAGCTGGTGTGGCGCACCAACTTCATGAAGCGGCTCCCCGAGCGGCTGCCGGTGGCCTGGTAGCGGGCGGGATCCGGCGACGGCGCCGCCCGGGTCCGGGCCTGGACCCGGGCGGCGCTCCGCCGGTGTCAGCGGCCGTAGCGGATCAGGGCCCGGACCATGCGGCAGGTGGTGTCGGAGGGCGGGTGGATGCCTATCTCGGCGGCCGTCGCGCTGATCGTCGCGTTCGTCGCCTTCGACGGGACGTAGACGCCGGCGTCGAGGAGCGCGATCGCGAGGCGCATGGCCTTCAGGCGGCGGTTGTGCGTCACGTACCACTCGCGGGGGCGGCCCGCGGGGAGCCGCTTCTTCTCCAGCGGCTTCCAGGGTTCGATGGACGGCGTCCGGATCACGGCGAGAGCCATGGGCTACCTCCTGGCGAACGGTGGGGTGCGGGCCCTCCCCGGGACCCTCACCTTCACCCCCCATTTTAGAGAACCCCACTGACAATCGCCCCTGGCCAGGTGGGGTTTGGGGGGTGGTGGAGGGGGGCTTGGGGGGTGCCCGTGCGAGTACCGTGTGGGGCATGGAGATCTGGATCAATCCCGCCTGTTCCAAGTGCCGCGGCGCCCTCACGCTCCTCGACGCGGAGGGCGCCGACTACACCGTGCGGCGGTATCTGGAGGACGTGCCGACGCCGGAGGAGATCCGGGAGGTGCTGAAGCGGCTCGGGCTCGAACCCTGGGACATCACGCGGACCGGGGAGGACATCGCCAAGGAGCTCGGGGTGAAGGAGTGGCCCCGGGACGAGGACGGCCGGGAGCGGTGGATCGAGGCGCTCTCCGCGCACCCCAAGCTGATCCAGCGGCCCATCATCACGGCGGAGGACGGCACGGCCGTCGTCGGCCGGACCGAGGAGGCCGTGCGGGACGCGCTGTCCCGCTGAGCCCTCCGCCCGTCGGCTTCCTCAGCCCGTCAGGAAGCGGGTGATCGCCGACAGCCCCTCGGGCGGCAGGTCCGTCGGGAGGGTGTGGTGGGTCGCTTCCGGCAGGGTCTCCGTCGCGATGCCGGGGACGGTCGCGCGGGCCGTCGCGGTGATCCGGGCCGCGTCGTGCACGCGGCTCCGCCCCGCCGCGAGCATCAGCGTCGGGGGCCGCAGGGCGGCCAGTTCGGCGCGGGTGGGGCGGGGGCCGGTGACCGGGCGGTGCCGGGGCAGTTCCGCCGCCAGGGTGTCGAGGCGCCGTACCGCCGGGTCGTGCGCGGCCCCGCCGGTCTCCCAGGTCAGGAGGGCCTCCATGCGCGCGGCCGTCGGGCGCAGCAGTACGGGCAGGGCGTGCAGGAGGTAGCCGGGACCGAAGCCGGCGAAGCAGCCGGTCGGGTCGAGGAGGACGAGGCGGTCGGTCCGGCCGGGGGCCGCCAGGGCGTACCGGAGCGCGATCCACCCGCCGTACGAGTGGCCGCAGAGCGAGGCCGAGGCCAGTCCGAGGCCGTCGAGCAGGGCGTCCAGCCAGGCCGTGAGGTCGGCGGCGGTACGGATCGGGCTGCCGTCCGCCCGGCTGCGGCCCGGTCCGCCGACGAGGTCGACGGCGTGGACCCGGTGCGTCGCGCCGAGCGCGGCGGCCGTCGCGCGCCAGGAGCAGGCGGTGGACCCGCCGCTGGGCAGGAGGAGGACGGGCGGGCCGTCCGGGGGGCCGTGGTGGAGGACGTGGGTGGTGCCGTGGGGGGTGCGGAGTTCCGAGGTGGTGGTGGGGGCGGGCCAGGTGGCGAGGAGTTCTTCGTAGGCCGCGGCGTAGGTGCCGGCGGTGGTCCGGGCGTGCGGCATCGCGCTCGTCCTCTCGTTCGGCGATAATCTCGTTCGTCGATAATCTCGCTCAGCGAGACATTGGGATCGCTGGAGATCATAGGAGGGTTCGGTGGACTCGTCACCGGAGATGCGGATCTTTCATCTGCTGCGCGAAGTCACCGTCGAGTACGGCCTGCGCCAGAACGAGTTCGCCGCCCGCAACGGCATGCACCCGACGGACGTACGGGCCCTGATCTGCCTCCTCGACGCCGAGCGCGCCGGTACGGACGCCACCGCCGGGTGGCTCGGCGAGCGGCTCGGCCTCAACTCGGCCGGCACGACCGCCGTCGTCGACCGGCTCGAACGGCTCGGGTACGTGGCCAGGACGCGCGACACCCGGGACCGGCGGCGCGTCCTGCTGACCGTCGAGGACCGCGCCAAGGAACTGGGCCGCGCGCACTTCGGGCCGCTGATCGACGGGACGGTCGCCCTGCTCGGCGGCTTCACGGAGGAGGAGACCGGGGCCGTACGCCGGTTCCTCACCGGGGTGCGGGACCTCATGGACGACGGCGGGGAGCGGTGAGCGGCGCCGACGCGCTCGGGAACGACCTCCATCTGGACCTCGGCGCCGGTGGCGGCCGGCGGGCCGCGCTCATCCGGGCCCTGCGCGAGGCCGTGCGCGAGGGGCGGCTCGCCCCGGGGACGCGGCTGCCGCCCTACCGGTCGCTCGCCGCCGACCTCGGGATCGCCCGCAACACCGTCGCCGCCGCGTACGCCGAACTGGTCGCCGAGGGCTGGCTGACCTCCCGCCAGGGCTCCGGCACCCGGGTCGCCGAGCGGGTCGCCGCACCCGCCGCGGGGCCCCTGCGCCCGGCCGCGCCGCCGCCCCTCCCGTACGACCTCGTCCAGGGCAGGCCGGACCCCGGCGCCTTCCCGCGCGGCCCCTGGCTGGCGGCGGCCCGGCGGGCCCTGACCGCCGCGCCGCACGAGGCCTTCGGGAGCCGCGACCCGCACGGCCGGATCGAACTGCGCCGGGCCCTCGCCGAGTACCTCCCCCGGGTCAGGGGCGTGCGCACGAGCCCCGAGCGGATCGTGATCTGCTCCGGCGCCGCGCACGCGCTGCGGCTGCTCGCCCGGGTGCTCGGTACGGAGCGCCCCTGGGCCGTCGAGGCGTACGGCCTCCCCTTCCACCGGGGCCTCCTCGGCGAGGCCGGCGTCCGTACGGTGCCGGTGGGGGTCGACGGGGGCGGGGCCCGCACCGGGGAGGTCCCGCCCGGGGCCGGGGCCGTACTCCTCACGCCCGCCCACCAGTTCCCCACCGGCGGACCGCTGCACCCCGAACGCCGGGCCGGTGTCCTGGAGTGGGCCCGGCGCTCCGGCGGGCTGGTCCTGGAGGACGACTACGACGGGGAGTTCCGGTACGACCGGCGGCCCGTGGGCGCCGTCCAGGGCCTCGACCCCGAGCGGACCGTCCTCCTCGGCTCCGTCAGCAAGAGCCTCTCCCCCGCGCTGCGCCTCGGCTGGATGTGCCTGCCGGCGGCGCTCGTGGACGCCGTCGCCGCCGCGAAGGGGGAACGCGAGCCGTACGCCTCGGCCCTGGACCAGCTCACCCTCGCCGAGCTCCTCGCCTCCGGCGCGTACGACCGGCACGTGCGGGGCATGCGCCGCCGCCACCGGGAGCGGCGCGACCGGCTGGCCGCCGTCCTCGCCGAACGGGTGCCGGAGGTACGGGTGACGGGCATCGCCGCCGGTCTGCATGCCGTCGTGGAGCTGCCCCCGGGCACGGAGCGGGCGGCGCTCGCCGCGGCCGCCCGGCACGGGGTCGCCACGGAGGGCCTCGCCTCCTACCGCCACCCGGACGCCCGCGGCGCCGCCCACCCGGACGGCCTCGTCGTCGGCTACGCCACCCCGCCGGAGCGGCTGTACGGGGCCGCCCTGGACGCGCTGTGCGCGGCCCTCGCGGAGAGCCTCAGAGGGCGTCGCCCAGCGCCTTCGTCATGACGCGCTCCTCCCCCGCGCCGCCGTCCGGCACGTAGCCGAGGCGCTCGTACAGCGCGATCGCCGGGGCGTTGGCCGCCAGCACGGAGAGCCGGAGCCGGTCCGCTCCCGTGCCCTGCGCCCAGGTCTCGACGGCGGCGATCAGCCGGGCGGCGAGACCGAGCCCCCGGGCCTCGGGGGCGACCCAGACCGACCGCAGCTCGGGCACGGCGTCCGGCGCGAGGAGCCCCGCGGCCATCCCGACCGGCCGACCGCCGCGGACGGCCAGGACGCCGTACGCGGCCGGGTCCTCGAACCGGGCCCGCCACCGCTCCTCACCGCCCCGCCCCCAGTCGGCGAGCCGCACCTTGAACGCCTCCGGCGAGACCGTGAGCGAGGCGATCCGGGCCTCGCGCCAGACGGGCCAGTCGGCGGGCGTGACGGCCCGGAGGACGGGCTCGCCGCCGGTCGTGCCGTCGTCGCCGTCACCGGCCGTGCCGTCGTCAGCCGCGGGCCGCATGCCGCTCCGCCTCCGTCAGGATCTCCGTGATGCGGAGGCCGAAGCGGGCGTCGCAGGCGTGGGGTTCGCCGGTGCGGGCCGCGGTGACGAGGGCGTCCACGGCCGCCGCGAATGCCTCCACCGCGCCGTCCCAGCGGGGCAGTTCGGCCCGGCCCCCGGTGCCGTACAGCGTGAGGGCCGCCTCCGCCGCCTCCGGGGGCGCACTCAGGGTGAGCGTGGCCGTGCTGCTCGCTCCCGAGGCGTGGCGCAGCACCAGGTGGTGGGTGTCGTCGGGGCCCGGCACGGCGGTGACCTCGGTGACGTCGCCGAGGACCGGAAGGTACACGGAGAGGACGTGCGGGCCGACGTCCCACAGGCCGCCCTTCTCCCGCCGCCAGGGCGAGGCCGCGTACGCGCTGGCGGAGCCGGTGCCGTAGAGCGAGCCCAGCCAGTGCGCCTCGCCCAGGAACCAGCCGCCCTCCGCCGCCCGCTCGTCCGTCCAGCGGGCCGTCGGCTCCGCGAACCGCAGGGTGCAGAAGACCACCGAGGCGACCCCGGCCGCCTCGACCGCCTCCGCCACCTCGCGGGCGAGCGCCACCGTCGTGGCGACCGGCTTGTCGAGCAGGACGTGGCAGCCCGCGGCCGCCGCCCGGACGGCGAAGGCCGCCTGGACGTCCGGCGGGAGCGCCAGGGCTATGGCGTCACTCGCGGCGAACAGGGCCTCCACGTCCTCGTACGCGCGCGTGCCGGACGCGTCGGCGAGCGCGGCGGCCGCCTCGGGCCGTCTGCCCCACACCCCGCTGAACTCGACGCCCGGATGCCCCGCGAGCGCGGGCGCGTGCGTACGGGCGGCCCAGGGGCCGGTGCCGAGGAGTCCGATACGGGGCTTGTCGCCGATCTTCTTCGCCATGCCCCCAGTCTGCCGGGCGGTACTGACAGGCCCCGCTCCCCGTATACGAGGGGTGGGGCGCCGCTCGGCGCACGCGCTGTCGCACGGCGGACGCGGGTTCACCCGGATGGCTGAGTAACACGGGGTTCACAAACGGGCAACCGACGGGAAATCCCAGGTTGCGAAGCTGCGGTCGAACACACACCGCGCAGACGGCGCGGTGACCGCAGCTTCTCGCAGTGCCGCGAGCCGCGGCGGATCCCCGCAGCAGCACGCCAAAGGATGAGACCCGTGACCTTCAAGGCTGAGTACATCTGGATCGACGGCACCGAGCCGACCGCGAAGCTTCGCTCCAAGACGAAGATCATCGCGGGTGAGGGCCTCGCCCTCGACGAGCTGCCGATCTGGGGCTTCGACGGTTCCAGCACGAACCAGGCCAAGGGTCACGCCTCGGACCGCGTCCTCAAGCCGGTCTTCTCCTGCCCGGACCCGATCCGCGGCGGCAACGACGTCCTGGTGCTGTGCGAGGTCCTCAACACGGACATGACGCCGCACGAGTCCAACACGCGCGCCGCGCTGGCCGAGGTCGCCGGCCGGTACGCCGCCCAGGAGTCGATCTTCGGCATCGAGCAGGAGTACACCTTCTTCGACGGCACCCGTCCGCTCGGCTTCCCGGTCAACGGCTTCCCGGCCCCGCAGGGCGGCTACTACTGCGGCGTCGGCATCGACGAGATCCACGGCCGTCCGATCGTCGAGGCGCACCTGGAGAACTGCCTCAAGGCCGGTCTCGGCATCTCCGGCATCAACGCCGAGGTCATGCCCGGCCAGTGGGAGTTCCAGGTCGGCCCGCTGTCCCCGCTGGAGGTCTCGGACCAGCTGTGGGTCGCCCGCTGGCTGCTCTACCGCACGGCCGAGGACTTCAACGTCTCCGCGACGCTCGACCCGAAGCCGGTGAAGGGCGACTGGAACGGCGCGGGCGCGCACACCAACTTCTCCACGAAGGCGATGCGCGAGGGCTACGACGCGATCATCACCGCGTGCGAGGCGCTCGGTGAGGGCTCGAAGCCGCTCGACCACGTCAAGAACTACGGCGCCGGCATCGACGAGCGCCTGACGGGCCTGCACGAGACCGCCCCGTGGGACGAGTACTCCTACGGCGTCTCGGACCGCGGTGCCTCGGTCCGCATCCCGTGGCAGGTCGAGCAGGACCAGAAGGGCTACATCGAGGACCGCCGCCCGAACGCGAACGTGGACCCGTACGTGGTGACCCGCCTCATCGTGGACACCTGCTGCGAGGCCCTGGAGAAGGCCGGCCAGGTCTGATCCCGCGCACAGCCCGACAGGGGCGCCCGCCGTTTCACACGGTGGGCGCCCCTGCGGCGTTGTCAGTGGGGTCTGTGACAGTGGGCTCATGCTCGACATCACGGTGCAGACCGAGAACTGGGAGAAGCACGTCCGGCCGTCCGAGGAGGACCTGACCGGGCTCGTGCGGCGCATCGGCGCCGAGGGGGACCGCTTCCTGGTCCTCCAGCGGATACCGGACCTGCCGGACGTCTTCGCCCAGGTGTGGCACGCCGACGGCGGGCACTTCCGGCTGGAGCACCGGGCCGGCGGGCCCGAACTGCACGTCGGGACACGGCTCGACACGCCGGAGCGGGTCGCGGAGGTCCTGGCGGCCTGGGCACGCGGCGAAGCCGCCTGGGACGCCGGGGTGAGCTGGGAGGACCTGGACTTCCCGGCGGCGCCGGACGTTCCCGAACTCCCCGGGGAGGTGCGGGAGGAGATCGAGAACCGGGTGCGCTCGATGCTCGTCTGCGGCTACGACGACCGAGCGCGGCTGACCCGGGCCGCCCAGGAGGAGGTGTTCTCCCCGGACGAGCACCCGGTCTCCCGCGAGCAGGCCGCCGCGCTGGTGGACCGGCTGTGGCTGGAGCGCGTCGGGGAGATGGCGGGCTGGGAGGGCACGACCGACCCCGAGCGGATCACCGCCGCCTTCGCCGAGCTGGACGCGGCCGGGATCGTCGCCCGCGAGCACTTCACGTGCTGCCGGTCCTGCGGGACGGCGGAGATCGGCGCGGAGGACGGGGCGGACCGGGCGCGCGGGTTCGTGTACTTCCACACCCAGTGCACCGAGGGCGCGGCGGACGGCGGGCCGCTGTACCTGCTGTACGGCCGGTTCGACCACGCGGCGGAGACGACGACGGCCGCGGCGGTCGGCGAGGAGGTCGCCGGGGCGCTGCGCGGGCAGGGGCTGCGCGTGCGGTGGGACGGGGACCCGGAGCAGGCGATCCTGGTCACGGGGCTGGACTGGCGGAAGCGGCTGGTCGGTTGAGGCGGCGGGCGGGCCGGGGGCGGCGGCCGGCTGGTCGAGGGCCGCGGCCGGCTGTGTGACGGGGAGGTCGACGGATCTTTTCCGGACGTTCGGACGAGTTGGGGGGTGACCGGGGGTGCTCAGCTCGTTTCCCTCCTGGTTTAATAGGGATATGGCCATCATGCAGAACGACACCGCGAAGGGTCGCCACGACCTCGAGCCGTTCTGGCCTACCCGGGCGCACCACGACTTCGACCGGTGCTGTCGACGCGTGAGGAACGCGTCGGCCCTCTAACGCCCCGATCGGTACACGGTCCGATCCCGGCCTTCGGCCGCACGCGCACGACGTACGAGACACCTCCGTCCGTTCCCCGCGCGAAAGAGCTGATCTGCCATGGCCCACACCCAGAGCGCCCACGCCCAGAGCGCCTCCCTCACGGCCGTCCGCCCCGGCCGGCACCGACTGCGTGCCGTCGATCCGAACGAGGTCGTCGACCTCTCCCAGGTGGCGGACTTCCTGCCGCCCGGCGCGACCCTGCTGCCCGCGCCACAGCACGCGCTGCCGACGCTGCCGGGGCGCCCGCCGATGGTCGGGTACCTCGTCCTCGTCCCGGCCGACCAGCAGCCGCACCTGCCCGTGGCCCCCGTCCCCGTCCCCCCGCAGGCCCCCGTCGCGGCGGAGGAGCGGGGGTCGGTGACCATCGACGGCGTCCAGCGGATCGCCCTCGTCGACGGGCAGGCGCTGGACCTGACGTACCTCGAATTCGAGCTGCTCGCCCACCTGGTGGCGCACCCCCACCGGGTGCACACCCGCGACCAGCTGGTCACGACGGTGTGGGGGTACGGGCACGTGGGCGACGGCCGGACGGTCGACGTGCACGTGGCCCGGCTGCGCCGCAAGCTGGGCGCCGAGCACCGCCACACGATCCAGACCGTGCGGCGGGTCGGCTACAAGTACACGCCCTGATCAGGCCGTTCGGCCGGATCTCACCCTGGCGATCAGCGCCAGGGTGAGATCCGCCGCCAGGAACAGCAGCAGGCTCAGACCGAGCAGCGGTACGAACCAGGCGACAACCGCCGTCGCCGCCAGGAGCGGCAGCAGCAGCGTCACCGGGACCTTCCGCCAGGCCCCGCGCGCCACCGGGCGGCCGGGGCGGCGCAGCCACCACATGCGGTAGCCCCAGAGGATCAGCAGGACCAGGGCGAGCGCGAGGGCGGCGAGGGCCAGCTGGTTGAACAGGCCCAGGAAGACGCCGGTGTGCGCGTCGATGCCGATGCGGGTGAGCTTCGCGAGCAGCGGATAGTCGGCGAAGCGCAGGCGGTCGAGGACCGTGCCGTCGGCCGGGTTCAGCGCCACCGAGTCCAGCTGGACCGGGAACTGCGTGTCGGTCTCCTTGACCACGTACCCCTTGCCCTCGGCGGGCAGGACGACCGAGATCCGCGGGCTGTCGATCCCCGCCGCGCGGGCCGCCTCCAGCGCCCTGTCGATGCCGATGTCCGCGCCCTTCGGGGCCGTACCGCCGTGGTGGCCGCCGCCGTGGCCCTCGTGCTCCGACGACGGGGCCGCGCCCGCCGACAGGGCGGGGGTGGCGCCGCCGAGCGCGTCCTGGACGGTGCCGATGTTCTCGCCCGCGTACCGCGACCAGGTCAGGCCGGTCGCGGAGAGCAGGACCAGGCCGAGCGCCGCCCACAGGCCGACCGAGCCGTGCCAGGAGAGCGTGCGGCGACGGGACTTCGGACCGCGCTCGGGCAGGACGAGGGCGCGGCGGCTCTTCCGGCGGCGGCCCACCCAGAGCAGCACGCCGCCGAGCGCGATCACCCACAGCCAGCTCGCGGCGAGTTCGCTGTAGTTGCGGCCGAGGTCGCCCAGGTGCAGGTCGCGGTGGAGGCCGTCGATCCAGGTCCGCAGCGGGAGGGCGCCGGAGCTGCCGTAACTGGGCAGCTGCCCGCGCACCTCACCGGTGTACGGGTCGACGAACACCGCCAGCGAGGCGTCCTCGGGGACGTCGGGGTCGGCCATCAGGACCCGGGTGGTCGCGCCGGGTTCGGCGCCGGGCCAGACGGCGGTGACGGTGCCGTCCGGGTTGGCCTCGCGGGCGATGTCCACCTGCCGGGAGAGCGGCAGGACGGTGCCGCCGACGGGGACCTCCAGCTCGTGCGCGTACACGACCTTCTCGGCCTGGAAGGAGAGCGCGTAGAGCAGACCGCTGACGGCGGCCACGAGGAGGAACGGGGCGACGAGGACGCCCGCGTAGAAGTGGAGGCGCAGGACGAGGGGGCGCAGGGCGCTCCAGGTGCCGGGCCGGGGCTTCGTCGAGGACGGCGCTCCGGGGTCGACGGCTTCCGGAGTTTCCGGTGTTTTCGGAGTTTTCGGGCGCGCGAGATCGTCGATGGTCATGATGGCTGACTGTCCTTGGAGTCGGTGAGTCGACAGGGGGAGGCGACCCCCGGGTCAGACGTGTGCTCCGAGGGCCGTGGCGCGGGGTGCGGACAGCCGGGGCGGGCCGCGCCGGGAGAGGGTGTGCGCGAGGACGACGGTGCGCGGGCGGCGGGCGTTCCGCCGCGCCCGGCGGACCGGGCGGCGCGGGGTCCCGGCGACGGGGACGAGGGCGCGGATCAGGCGGAGCGGGGTGAAGGCGTACGCGAGGGCGGCGCGGGCGAGCGTGAAGAACGCGGCCTCGCCGCGGGCGAGCCAGACCCCGCAGAGGAGTGCGGCGAGGAGGTGGACGGCGAGCATTCCGGCGCCGGAGCTCATGGGGGTGGGGGTGCCCATGGTCATGCCCACCCCCATGGAGTCCATGGCGTCCATGGACTCCATGCCCGGCATGTTCCCCAGGCCGGGCACGGCGGCGTGCGACTCCCGCGCGTGGCCGCCCGCCGTCGAGAAGAGCAGGTGCAGCGCGCCCTGGAGGAGGAGCAGGGCCCCCGCGATCGCGGGCGCGCCCCGGCGTCGTCCGGCCGCGGCCCAGGCGATGGCCGTGGTGGCGGCGAAGGCGGCGAGCAGCGTGGTCGCCGGAAGCCGGTGCGCGGACATGGACGAATGCCCCACGGCGGCCAAAGTCACGCACACGACCGCGAAAAGTGCGGCTCGTAGGGTGCGCAGGGGCGACCGGGCATCTGTCATCGCCGTCATCGTGTCATCCGGCCGGAAGGCCGGACAGGCCCACCTCCCTAAGTCGTTCCTCCCCTGGCGGAATCCTCCGGGAGCGGAACGCCCTGGCCCCGGCCCTGCCCGCCGGGCAGGCTCGGATCATGAGACTGCTGATGCTCGGAGGTACGGAGTTCGTCGGCCGCGCGATCGTCGAGGACGCGCTCGCACGGGGCTGGGAGGTGACGGTCTTCCACCGGGGCCGCCATGCCGTTCCGGCGGGAGCCGCCTCGCTGCTCGGGGACCGCACCGCCCCCGACGGGCTCGCCGCGCTCGGCACCGGTTCCTGGGACGCCGTCGTGGACACCTGGTCGGCCGCGCCCTCGGCGGTCCGGGACGCGGCGCGGCTGCTCGCGGACCGGGTCGGGCGGTACGCGTACGTGTCGAGCCGCTCCGTGTACGCCTGGCCGGCCGCCGCCGGGCTCGGGGAGGACGGGCCGCTGGTGGAGGGCTCCCCGGACGACGGGGACGTGCCCTACGCGGAGGCCAAGCGGGGCGGCGAACTGGCCGTC
Organism: Streptomyces sp. NPDC021012; assembly: GCF_044333355.1. Lineage (NCBI taxonomy): Bacteria > Bacillati > Actinomycetota > Actinomycetes > Kitasatosporales > Streptomycetaceae > Streptomyces > Streptomyces sp. NPDC021012. Next base: position 575,927 of record NZ_JBIRQU010000004.1, on the reverse strand, counting down.
ACCGACGCCTTCGGGCCCGACCGGACGCTGCTCGTGCGCGCGGGGCTCATCCTCGGCCCGTACGAGAACGTGGGCCGGCTCCCCTGGTGGCTGGGCCGGATCGCGCGCGGCGGGCCCGTCCTGGCGCCCGGGCCGCGCGAGCTGCCCGTCCAGTACATCGACGTCCGCGACCTCGCCGCGTGGACGCTGGACGCGGTGGCGGCCGGGCTCTCCGGGCCCTACAACCTCGTCTCGCCGCCCGGGCACACCACGATGGGCGAGCTGCTCGACGCCTGCGTCCGGGCGACCGGCGCCGACGCCGAACTCCGCTGGACTCCCCCGGAGGCCCTCCTCGCCGCCGGGGCCGAGCCCTGGACCGAGCTCCCCGTCTGGCTGCCGCCGGGCGAGACCTACGACGCCATGCACACCGCCGACGTCTCCCGCGCCCTCGCCACCGGCCTGCACTGCCGCCCCGTCGCGGACACCGTCGCGGACACCTGGACCTGGCTGCTCTCCCTCGGCGGAGTCGCGCCCCAGCGGCCGGACCGGGCGGGGGCGGGGCTCAGCGCGGAGCGGGAGGCGGAGGTGCTGGCGGCGCTGGCGAAGGGGTGAGGGCGGGCCCTTTTGCGCCCCGGTTGCGGGGGGCGCCCGCCGTTGTGGGCGCGCGCCGCCAGGGCGGTGCCCGCCCTTCGCCCCCGTTGTGGGCGCGCGCCGCCGGGGCGGTACCCACCCTCAACGGTCCCGCGTCCCGCCGCCGCCCCCCCGTTGTGGGCAATCGTTCCGCAGGGCGGAACGGGTGGGCACAACGGACCCGCGCCCTGCCGGCGCCAGAGGCTTCAGTGCCTGGACCCGCACCCCTGTGTACAGCTCCCTGGTGGTGCGGGTCCAGGCAACGGAACGCGGAGGCGCCGCTAGAGGGCGCCGTCCCGTGTGCCCACCCTCCCCCAAGCTCTCGACTTCGCTCGAGCAGGGGGGACCCCCTCGCCCCAGCGGGACGATTGCCCACACGGCGGGTGGCGGAGGGCACCGCCCCGCCGGGTGCGGGCCCACACGGGCAGCGGGTGCGGCCCCCACACGGGGGCGGGGGCAAAGCCCCGGGAGGGGCACCGCCCCGCCGGGCGCGCGGCCCACACGGGCAGCGGGTGCGGGCCCCACGCGGGGCGGGGCGAAGCCCCAGGCGGGTACGGGCCCCGCGCGGGGGCGGGGGTGAAGCCCCCGGGAGGGGGCCCGCCGGGCGCGGGCCCGCACGGGGGGCGTGAGCGAAGCGCACCGTCATGCCGGGTGTGGGCGCGTAGTGGGTGGACCTGCTCGGAGTGGGGCGATCCATTACGGTCGGCAGGGAGTCGTGTGAATCGGAGGAGTCGACGCCATGCCCGCCATCCCCGCCACCTCCGTCGCCAATCTCCGTGACCTCGGCGGTCTGCCGCTCGGTGAGGGGCGTTCGGTGCGGTCCGGGCTCGTGCTGCGGTCCGCGCAGCTCGACCGGCTCGACCCGGCCGAGCCTGCCGTGGCCGGGCTCGGGATCCGTACCGTCGTGGACTTCCGGACGGAGACCGAGCGGGGTGACCGGCCGGACCGGCTGCCGGCCGGGGCCCGGCTGCTGGTGGCGGACGTCCTCGCCGACTATCTGGCGGGCAGTGGGCTGCCGCCCGCCGCCCGGCTGAAGGCCCTGCTCGCCGACCCGGCGCTCGCCGAGGAGCACCTCGGCGGGGGCAGGGTGCGGGCGGCCTTCGCCCGGACCTACCGGACCTTCGTCTCCAGCGACTCCGCCCGCGCCTCCTACCGCGCCCTGCTCGGCGAGCTGGGCACGCCGGGCGCGGGGCCGCTGCTGTTCCACTGCTCGGCCGGCAAGGACCGTACGGGCTGGGCGGCGACGGTCGTCCTGTCGCTGCTCGGCGCGGACGAGGAGACGGTGCGGGCCGAGTACCTGTCGGTGAACCCGGCGGTGCGGCTCGCGTTCGCGCCGATGATCGAGGGCTTCACGGCCCAGGGCGGCGACCCCGAGCTCGCGCTCGAACTGATCGGGGTCCTGCCGGAGTACCTGGACGCGGCGCTCGACGAGGTGGCGGTCCGGCACGGGTCGATGGAGAAGTACGTACGGGAGGGGCTCGGCATCCCGGACGAGGTGACGGCGCTGATCCGCGAGCGGCTGACGGTCTCCGCGGCCTGATCCCCGGGCGGCGGCCGGGGTGACCATCGGAAGAATCGCTCGTTCTGCTGAACGTGAGCACCCAGGATCTCGTTCCCTCGCCCGTGGGCCCCGTCGACGTCGAACAGGCCGAGGCCGCGCTCGTCGAGCGGTATCCGCGGCTCGTCCGCATCGCCTATCTCGTGCTGCCGCCCTCGCTCGGCCGCAACCGCCGGGTGCTGACCGCGCACGCCCTCGTCCAGCGGTCGCTCCCGCGCCGCCGGGTCCCGGGCCCTGCCGTGCCCGGCCCGCGCCGGGCCGAGGACGCGGTGGATCCCGGGTACGCGTACGTGCGCGGCGAGGTGCTGCGGCAGGCGCTGATCGCCGGGCTGCCGCTCCGGCGCCTCGCGCTGCCGCGCCGGGCGCAGTTCCCGCCGCTGCTGCCGCACGTGTGGGGCCTCCGGCTCTTCCCCCGCGTCGGCGGCGCCGACGAACTCGCCCTGGACCAGCAGCTGTCCCGGCTCTCCGGCCCCGGCCGCGCGGCATACGTCCTCCGCGGCCTGGAGCGCCAGGGCGACCCGGAGGTCCTGCGCATCCTGGCCGCCGCGGGCGTCGACGACCCGGCAGCGGCCCTCGCGGAGGCGGACGCCCTGGCCGACCCGGCCTTCGCCGACCCCGGCCACTCCGGCCACCCCGCCGGTCCCGCCGAGCCCGCCGAGCCCGCTGGGACCGGATCCGGGAGGGCCAGGGTCGGCGAACAGAGCGGGCCGGGGCGGGCCTGGGGCCCGGATGGGACCGGGAGCCCGGGTGGGACCGGGAGCCCGGATGGGACCCGAAGCCCGGGTGAGGGCAGGAATCCAGGTGGGACCGGGGGCCTCGGCTCAGCCGGTCGCCTCGGCGGTTCCGGTCGCCCCGACGGTTCCGGTCTGCCTGGCGCACCGACCGGAACCGGGTCCGCCGCCCCGGAGGGCCGCTCCGAGCGGGTCGGCGAGCAGGCCGGCCCCGGGAGGGTGGGCCGGGCCGAACTCCCGGACGGCCCTCGCGGTCCTGGCCGGGCAACCGGCCCGGCCACGCCCGGCGGCAGCCGTCGAGACGCCGACGGGCACGACGGGCACGACGGACACAGGGAACCCGGTCGAACCGCCGGTCCCGGACAGGCCGGAGCACTCGGGGGCCACGAGTCCGGAGGACTGTCGGGCGCCGGCCGCCCCCGGGGCGCCGGCCCCGGAGGGAGCGCGCTCCCCCGGCGCCTCAGTGGTGCCGCGCTGCTGGAGTCGGACGAGTTCGATCCGTGTGCGCTGCAGGCGCGGCCGACCGATCTGATGCGGCGGAGGCAGCATGCGCGGGCCGGGTTCGTGGCCGTCGTGGCGCTCGTGGTGTGCGGGACGCTGCTGGGGCTGCCGGGGGACGGGTGGGGAAGAAACGGTGCTGCGGCGCCCTCGTACGCGCGTAATCCCGCGGCCGAGGCCGCTCTCGACCCCGGTGAGGTCAAGCGGGTGGAGCCCGGGGTGTGGCAGGGGGCGACGCGGCGGGACTTCTCGGTGTGGCCGGTGCGCGGCGGGCTGAGGGGCGACAGCGCGCTGTTGCGGCGGGCGCTCGCGGTGTGGGCGCGGCCCGGTGGCTCCGTGCGGACCTCGGCGACGCCGGGGACGCCCGTGGGGCCGCCGATGGGGCCGCCGCAACTGCTGTTCGCGGGTCGGGTCGACGCGATGCGGGTGGTGCTCTTCCACGACGGGCTGCGGGCCGTGCGGTACGCGGAGCCCGTCGAGGGGACGGAGGGCGCCGCGCTCGACTTCGCGCGGACCGACGCGGCCGACGCCGTCGGCGCCGCCGCGCTCGTCGTCTCGCGCGCGGGGGGCAACGTCCGTTATCTGACGGCCCCCTGGGTGCGGGAGACGGCCGTACGGGACCTCCTCATGCCCGCGAAGGACCCGTGGCCGCTGGCGCGGGACGCCGACGGGGTGACCGAGCCCCTGCCGAGCCCCGCGCAGGCCGGCGCCTGCTCCCGCTGGAACACGCTCCAGGTCCGGGACGGCGAGGGGGTGCGGCTCCTCACCGACCTGGGCGAGCTGGCGCCCGCCCGGCTGCTGTGGGGTCCGCCCGCCGCGCCCGTGGACGCGACGGGCCCGGAGGCCCGGGAGGCCTGGGCGCGGACGGCGTGCCAGCTGGCGGCGGTGCGGGGGCACGGGGTGCGGTCCGTGAACGCCTGGCGATTCGCGCGGCAGCCGCTGCCGGAGGGCGCCGGGCGTGCCACCTGGGTGTGCACGCGCGCGGAGACCTGGCGGGGCACGGGCAGCCGGGTCCTCGCCCAGTTCCTGGTCCCCTCGCCCCGGGTCCCGGCCGCGCTCGCCGCCCGCTCCGAGGGCTCGCCGGCCTGCGGGGTGCGGGATCCCCGGGTCCTCGCGGGCGTGCTGTGGCAGGCGCCGGGCGGCGGCTGGTTCGTCCTGGCGGCGGGCAGCCCGGACTTCACCGCCCTGGAGGTCTCCGGCGGGGTGGAGGGCCGCTCCGACGGACCGCTCCTCGCGGTGCGGGCGAAGGCGGGCGCGCGGGCGGACCTGGACGGGACCCTGCGGGGCGGGAGCCGGACGGGTGCCCTTCGCTGATCGGGGAAGACTCGGCGGCAACCAGGAAAAAGACGGTGCGCGGGCCTGTTGTCAGCGACTTACTTCTCAGTACATTGACGTCATGTCTAATACGCAGCCTGCACCGGTGGCGTCGGAGCACGTCGAGCTCAAGGCCCGCAAGGTCTCCTTCGACTGGGAAGAGACGCCGCTCCACTGGGTACCGGGCGACCCCTTCACCACGCACACCATCAACGTGCTGCACCTGCTGCTGCCGGCCGGCGAGCGCTGGTTCGTCCACGTCTACAAGCAGGCACTGCCGTACATCACCGACGACCGGCTGCGCGAGGACGTCATCGGCTTCATCGGCCAGGAGGCCATCCACTCCCAGGCCCACGACGACGTCCTCCCCCACCTGCGGAAGCTGGGCCTCGACCCCACCCCGTACACCGCGCAGGTCGACTGGTTCTTCGAGAAGCTCCTCGGGGACCGGACCCTGCCGCCCGGCCGGCCGCGCCGCTGGTGGCTCATGGAGCGGGTCGCGCTGATCGCCGCCATCGAGCACTACACCGCCTTCCTCGGCGACTGGGTCCTCAACGCCGAGGAGCTCGACCGGGTCGGCGCCGACCCGACCATGCTGGACCTGCTGCGCTGGCACGGGGCCGAGGAGGTCGAGCACCGCGCGGTCGCCTTCGAGCTCTTCATGCACCTCGACGGCGGCTACCGGCGCCGCGCCCGCACCTGGGCGCTCGCCTTCTCCGCGCTCGTCTTCCTCTGGCAGCGGGGCATCCGCTTCTTCATGGAGAACGACCCGAGCCTCGTCAACCCGAAGGCCTCCTTCGCGGACTTCGTCCGCAAGGGCCGGCAGGGCGTCCTGCCCTCCACCCCGGCCATGCTGCGCTCCATACCCCGCTACCTCAGCCGCGCCTACCACCCCTCCCAGGAGGGCAACACCGCGCAGGCCATGGCCTACCTGGCCTCCTCCCCCGGCGCCAACGGAGGCCACTGATGCCCCGCCTCACCACCGTCGCCCTCGTCGCCGGGGCCGCGCTGCTCGTCCGCCGCGCCGTCCGCAGCCGCATGACCACCGCACCGCTCTGGCCGATGCCCTCCCTCGACACCCCCGTGTCCGGGTACGGGCGGGGCAGCACCGTCCCGCGCAAGGTCCGCGTGACCCGGCGCTCCACGCCCGCCGAGGGCGTCGTCGAACTGCGCCTGGAGGGTGCCGGACTGCCCGCCTGGCAGCCGGGCGCCCACATCGACCTCGTCCTGCCCTCCGGGCTCGTCCGGCAGTACTCGCTCTGCGGGGATCCCGGCGACCCCGCCTCGTACACCGTCGCCACCCGCCTCGTCGAGGACGGGCGCGGCGGCTCCCGCGAGGTCCACGGGCAGCTCCGCGAGGGCGTGGAGATCGAGATCCGGGGGCCCCGCAACCGCTTCCCGCTCGTCGGCTCCCCCGCGTACGCCTTCGTCGCGGGCGGCATCGGCATCACCCCCGTCCTGCCCATGCTGCGCGCCGCCGAGGCGGCCGGGGCGGACTGGCGGCTCGTGTACTGCGGGCGCAGCCGGGCCACCATGCCGTACCTGGAGGAGATCGAGCGGCTGGGTGGTGACGGCGACCGCGTCACCGTCGTCGCGGAGGACGAATCCGGCTTCCCCGGACTGGAGTTCCTCGCCCACCTCCCCGCCGAGACCGCCGTCTACTGCTGCGGGCCCGACGGTCTGATGGACGCGGTGGCCGCCGCCATGCCCGAGGGGCGGACGGCGCGGTTCGAGCGCTTCACCGCCGCCGCGACGACCGGCGGCACCGCCTTCGAGGTCGAACTGCGCCGCTCCGGGCGGACGTTGACGGTGGCGGCCGACCAGTCGCTCCTGTCGGCGGTACGCGAGAAGGTGCCCGGCCTCATGTACTCCTGCCAGCAGGGCTTCTGCGGGACCTGCCAACAGCGGGTCCTGGAGGGCGAGATCGACCACCGGGACGAGCTGCTCACCGACGAGGAGCGGAACGACTCGATGCTGATCTGCGTCTCGCGCTGCGCGGGGAAGCGGCTCGTCCTCGACCTGTAGCCGCTAGGGCAGGACCAGCCAGTCCAGGGCCAGGGCGGTGAGGAGGCCGCCGGCCAGGAGCCAGGTGCCCAGGCGCGTACGGCCGTTGCGGGAGAGTTCGATCACGATCCCGCAGAGGATCATGGCGAGCCCGTACACGCCGACGACCAGGACGGACGTGCGGCTCGCGAGCCGGATGACCAGCACCACGGCCAGGACGGCCAGGAGCACGGACGCGGCGGCGACGCGCAGCCGCCGCGCCTGCTTCGGGGTCAGCCCGGAGGCGGGGGCCCCGGTCTCCTCCTCCCCTTCCGGGTCAGGGGAGTCGGGGGTTTCCCGGGCCTCTTCGGTCTCCTGGGGCTCGTCGGCCTCCGGGGCCTCGGCCTTCGGGGTGTCCTGGTCGGAAGAGCTCATGGGGCAGGAGCGTAACGGACGCGGTTAGGCTGTTCGTATGACGACCGGGGTACGCCGCAGGATGGGCGTCGAGGAGCGCAAGCAGCAGTTGATCGGGGTGGCCCTCGAACTCTTCAGCCACCGCTCTCCCGACGAGGTCTCCATCGACGAGATCGCCGCGGCCGCGGGCATCTCGCGGCCGCTGGTCTACCACTACTTCCCCGGCAAGCAGAGCCTCTACGAGGCGGCGCTGCGGCGGGCGGCGGACGAGCTGGCGGCCCGCTTCGTGGAGCCGCCGCGGGGGCCGCTCGGGGCGCGGCTGCTGCGGGTGATGGGCCGCTTCTTCGACTTCGTGGACGAGCACGGGCCCGGTTTCGCGGCGCTGATGCGCGGCGGGCCCGCGGTCGGCTCCTCCACGACGAACGCGATGATCGACGAAGTGCGGCAGGCCGCGTACGAGCAGATCCTGGCGCACCTGGAGGTCGAGAAGCCCTCCGCCCGGCTCGAACTGGTCGTCCGCTCCTGGGTGTCGCTCGCCGAGTCGACGGCGCTCCTCTGGCTGGACGGCCGCCGGGTCCCGCGCGCCGAGCTGGAGCTCCAGCTCGTGCACGACTTCGCCGCGCTGGCGGCGGTGAGCGCCGCGTACGACGCGGACATGGCGGAGATCCTCGTCGGCATCCTCGCCGACGAGCCGGCCGACGGCCCCTTCGGGGAGCTCGTGGCCAGGCTCGCGGCGCTCGTGCCCGGCGTGCCCGGCGTGCCGGATCAGCGCTTGCGGTAGGACCCGTCGAGGTCCCTGACCTCGACGGAGAGCCTGGCCCCCTCGGCGGCCTTGAGGTACCCGGGCAGCAGGTCGAGGACGGCCTCCGCGAGCCGTGCCTTCGCCTCGTCGGTGCGGCCCGCGAGCAGGGCGATCTCGACGTGCACGAGGACGTCCTCGCCCTCTCCGCCGCCCACGACGAACTCCTCGACCTCCCGGAACCTGGTCTTGCAGGCGTCGAGCGTCGCGTCGACCGTCTCCACGACGAGCGGGTGCAGGGCGCGCGCGAAGCCGCGGCGGTCGAGGGGCGCGGAGTAGTCGACGGTGATCTGCGGCATGGGGGTCACTCCTGGGGAAACGAATGTCTGGCCACACCTTTACGGTGATCGCCATGACGACACAAGTGACCTTCCGGCAGGCGGACGAGCGCGACCTGGACCTGTTGGTGGGGTTGTTCGACGGGGTGGCGCGCTGGATGGTGCGCAGCGGGATCGACCAGTGGAAGCCGGGGGCCCGGGGCTCCGAGCACTTCCGCGCGCGGATCGCCGAGGGCGAGGTGTGGATCGCCGCGCACGAGGGTCGGACGGTCGGCGCGTACGAGCTGTGGTGGGAGGACCGGGAGGTCTGGGGACCGCAGCCGCCGGTGGCCGGCTACGTGCACCGGCTCATGACCGACCGGGAGACGGCACCGGCCGGTGCGGGGCGCATGCTGCTCGCGCACGCGGAGGACCGGATCGCGGCCGCGGGCCGGACGCTGGCCCGGCTGGACTGCGAGGCGCGCAATCCGGTCCTGGGGACGTACTACGAGGGGGCCGGGTACACGGCCGTCGGCCCCCACCTGGAGAAGGTGGGGGCCGACGGCCGGGTGTACGCGGTGCGGCTGATGGAGAAGGCCCTGGCGTGAGGGGCAGCGCCCCCCCGCCGTGCGGGGCGGCGCCCCCGCTGCCCGTCTGGGCCTCCGCCCCGCCCCGTGTGGGCAATCGTCCCGCAGGGCGGGACGGGTGGGCACACGGGACGGCGCCCTCTAGCGGCGCCTCCGCGTTCCGCGCCTGGACCCGCACCCGTTGTGCGCTGTGCACGGGGTGCGGGTCCGGGCTCGTAAGCCTCTGGCGCCGGCAAGGCGCGGGTCCGTTGTGCCCACCCGTTCCGCCCCAGCGGAACGACTGCCCACAACGGGGGGCGCCGCCCCCGTCAGGCGTGGGATCAGCTGGTCTTGAAGATCGCCACCGTTCGGGCCGGGACCGTGAAGGTGCCCGAGGTCGGATCGTAGGTGGAGGTCTTCACGAGCGGGTCGGAGCCGGAGGCCTGGGCCGGGTGGAGGGCGTAGTGCTTGCCGGCGAGGTCGGCGACCTTCTGCGAGGTGCTGTCCGGGGTCGCGTTGAGGACGACGACCAGGTCGCCGAGGCGCATGGTGATGACGCCGGGGGTCTCGTCGCGGCCGGAGAGCGGGAAGGACAGGGTTTCCTGGACCCGGTCGGTCGTGGCCAGGGAGAAGGCCGGTTCGGTGGTGCGGATCTTCTGGAGGTCCTGGTAGGCGGCGGAGGAGGCGTCGATCTGGGCGCAGCCGACCGTGAGGGACGGGTTCACGAGCAGCGGCTTGGCGTAGGGCCACTTGGACTTGTTGTCGGCGGCGGGGGGCAGGCCGCGGCCGAAGCCGTTGCCGTCGTGGCAGTCCCAGTGGATCGCGTTGAACCAGTCGCCGCTGTCGAAGGAGTTGCGGTCCAGGGACTTGGAGCGGAGCAGGTCGCTGCCGGCCTGGGAGAGCGAGGGGCCCTGGGAGAGGGTGGCGGTGGCCATGGCGAGGACCTGCATGCGGGCGCGGTCGGCCGGGGAGGTGCCCGCCGGGAGCTTGAAGGCGAGCGCGTCGTAGAGGGACTCGTTGTCGTGGGCGTCGGTGTAGGCGAGGGCGTCGCCCGGCGCGGCGGCGTATCCGGCCGGGGCGCCGTTGTAGTCGACCTCGGAGCCCTTGACCGTACGGCCCGAGGTGTCGGTGAAGCGGTAGTCGGCGAGGTTGCCGGTCAGGCCGACCTTGATGAGGTCCTGGTAGTGCAGGAGGCGGGCCTTCTGCTCGGCCGGGGTGCCGTTGGCCGCCGACGTGTTCGGGTCCGTGTACAGGCCGCTCGCGAAGCCCTGGATTCCCGGGTCCTCGTCGAAGGGGCCGCCGCCGCGGACGGCGTCGCGGGCCCGGTCGGAGAAGGTGGCGATGCCGGTGCCGGCCATGTTCTTCTGGGTGGCCTGGACGAAGCGGGCGTCGTCGGCGACCTCGCCGAAGTTCCAGCCCTCGCCGTAGAGGACGATCGACTTTCCGTCGACGCCGTCGCGAGCGACAGTCAGCTCGTCCAGGGCCTTGCGCACCGCGAGGATGTTCGCCTTCGGGTGGTGGCCCATGAGGTCGAAGCGGAAGCCGTCGACCTTGTACTGCTTGGCCCAGGTGACGACCGAGTCGACGACGAGCTTGCCCATCATGGCGTTCTCGGGCGCGGTGTTGGCGCAGCAGGTGGAGGTGGCGACGGAGCCGTCGGCCTGGAGGCGCTGGTAGTAGCCGGGCACGATCCGGTCGAGGACGGACTTGTCGGACTGTCCGGCGGCGACGGTGTGGTTGTAGACGACGTCCATGACGGTTCGCAGTCCGTCGCCGTTGAGGGCCTGGACCATCTGCCGGAACTCGACCGTGCGGCGGGTGCCTTCGGGGTCGGTGGCGTAGGAGCCCTCGGGGACGGTGTAGTGCAGGGGGTCGTAGCCCCAGTTGTAGGCGTCCTTGGCCGCGGCGGCGGTGACGCATGCCTGCTGTTCGGCCGAGTCCGGGGCGTAGACCTTGAGGTCGCAGGCGGGGGTGGTCCGGTCCGACTTCTTCTCGGGGACGGTGCCGAGGTCGAAGGCCGGGAGGAGGTGGACGTAGTTCGTGCCGGAGGCGGCGAGGTCGCGGAGGTGCTCCGAGCCCTTGCTGTTCTTGTCGGTGAAGGCGAGGTAGGTGCCCCGGTGGTCGGCCTCGGCCGACGCGTCGGCGATCGAGAAGTCCCGGATGTGGAGTTCCTGGATCCGGGCGTCCCGCAGCGGCACGGCGGCGGGCTTCCTCAGCTCCTTCCAGCCCTGGGGGGCCAGGGCCGGGTCGGCGAGGTCGACGACGAGGCTGCGGGCGGAGTCGGTGGTGAGGGCGGTGGAGTAGGGGTCGGTGACCCGGTTCTCGACGACCTTCTGGACGCTGGGGGCCCAGACCTCCACGACGTACCGGTACGGCTTGCCCGCCCAGTCGCGCGGGCCGGTGACGGACCAGACGCCGGAGGCGGGGTCGCGCCGCATGGGCACGGTCTTCCCGTCGAGTTCGAGGGCGACGGACCGGGCGGTGGGGGCCCAGAGGGAGAGGGCGGGGCGGCCGTTCCGGAAGACCGGGCCGAGCTGCGCCCGCGTGGCCTTCGGCGCGTACAGGTCGTCGAGGACTCCGGCGGTCTGGACGCCGGTGGCGGCGAGCAGGGCGCCGTTGGCGGCGCGCTGGGTGGCGATCAGCTGGCCGCGCAGGGAGTCCCGTACCCGGTCGGCGTCGCGCGGGTCGACGGTGAAGGCCGGGTACGCGGCGAGGTGCGGGAACTTCGCCTTCTGGGCGTCGCTCAGGGAGGACGGGGTGAGGCGGAGCCAGCGGCCCTCGTCGCTGAGGGCGCCGTCGGTGACGGTGATCCCGCCGTCCTTCGCGTACACCAGCTGCTGGCTGGTGGCGTCGGTGGTCTTCACCTTCCAGACGACGGTGTTCCGGTCGATCCACTGGGCCTCGGCCTTGCCGAGGTCGAGGTTCGGGGCGCCGCCGGTGGTCGGGAGGAGGTACGTGGGCTGTCCGGAGAGGAGCCAGACCTCGTGGCCGTAGGTGCCGAGGTCGAGGGACTGGTCGGTGGGCAGGTCCTTCTGGTCGCCCTTGTGGAGGATGTACGAGAGGGAGCTCGCGCCCTCCGTGAGCGGGACCTCGTAGACCGCGCCGTACGCGTCGACGCGCGTGGGCATCAGCGGCCGGGACCAGTCGGTGGGCTGGGCGGCGCCGGTCCAGGTGTGGAGGCCCCAGCCGTCGTAGTTCCCGTCCTCCCGCTGGTAGTGGATGACGGCCTTCGTCTTGTCCGGGACCCCCGGTGCGGGGTTGGTGTCGGACTGGCCTTCGGCGCCCTGCGTGATCCAGACCTCGCCGGTGCGGCCGAGGCTGATGGCGCGCTGCGGGCCGTCGGCGGTGCCGTCCTTCTCGACGGTGTACGTGAGGGTGGAGGCGCCCTCGGGGACCTTGACCCAGGCGAAGGCGCCGTAGGCGTCGCGGCCGGTGAAGGCCGTCTCCTGGCCGGCGGCCTTCAGCTTCCAGCCGTCGTAGTTCCCGTCCGCGCGCTTGTAGTGCACGACGGCGTACGTCCGCTCGACGGCGACCGGCTTCTCGGGGGCCGGGGGCGCGCCCGCGGTGGTGGCGGCGAGGGCGCTCGCGGTGCGGCCGGCGGAGTCGACGGCGACGGCCTTGTAGCGCAGGGCGGTGCCGGCGGGGGCGGTGACGTGCTGGGTGACCTTGTAGGGGGCGTGGTCGGCGGTGCCGAGGGTCTGCCAGCGGCCGTCGCCGACCTGGGCGGCGAAGACGACCCGGTTGAGGCCGCCGCCGGTGACGTCGGCGGAGAGCTCGACGGTGCCGGTGGAGCCCGCGGCGGGGGCCTTGAGCGTCACGGTGGGCTTCGTCGCCGGGGCGGGCAGCGGGGCGCCGGCCTTGAGGACGAGGGAGGAGAGGGCCGGGACGGTGACGGTCACCTTGCCGTCGGCAGCCGTGACGGCGCCCTGACCCCCGTACAGGGCACGGAAGTCGGCGGAGTCGACGGGGACGGTGACGGTCTTCGGCGTGGTGGCGCCGTTGACGGCGACGAGGTACTCGGTCCGCGTCTTCGGGTCGGTGCGGGTGAAGGCGTAGACGGAGCCCTCGGCGTACCGCTCCTGCTGGACGCCGTCGCGGAGGGCCGGGTTCTCGCGGGTGAGCTTCGAGAGCGCGGCGATCGACCGGTACAGCGGGTGCGTGGTGTCGTACGCGTCGGAGGCGTGCGTGCGGTCGGTGCCGAGCTCGTCGTCGTCGAGGTAGTCGGCGGTCTTGGAGGCGAAGAGGGTCTGGCGGGCGTCCTTGTCGCCGCCGGGGCCCGTGAAGCCCTGCTCGTCGCCGTAGTAGACCACCGGGTTGCCCCGGGAGAGGAACATCAGCTCGTTGGCGAGCCGGTCGCGGCGGACGAGCTCCTCGTCGGAGGCGTTCGGGTTGTCCTGCTTGAGGAAGGAGCCGATGCGGCCCATGTCGTGGTTGCCGAGGAAGGTCACCTGCTCGTAGGCGTTGGCCTTGTCGGTGGTGTACCGGTAGTCCTCGGCGAAGACCTTCGCGAGGCGGTCGGCTCCGGCGCCCTGGGAGGCGAAGGCGCGGGCCGCGTCCTGGAAGGGGAAGTCGAGGGTGGCGTCGAGCCGGCCCCGGGTGACGTACGGGGAGGTGACGGCGGTGTCGGCGGAGTAGACCTCGCCGAACATGAAGAAGTCCTCGCGGCCCTGCTTCTTCGCGTACGCGTCGAGGGCGGTGGCCCACTGCGTCCAGAAGTCCAGGTTCACGTGCTTGACGGTGTCGATGCGGAAGCCGTCGATGTCGAAGTCGCGGACCCACTTCTCGTAGATCTTCTTCATGCCCTCGACGACCTCGGGACGCTCCGTCCACAGGTCGTCGAGTCCGACGAAGTCGCCGTACTCGGCGGACTCCCCGGCCCAGGTGGAGTCGCCCCGGTTGTGGTACATCGTCGGGTCGTTCAGCCAGGACGGGACCTTCCCGCCGGTCGTCGTCGGCGTGTACGGGAACGAGTCCGCGTCGACCTTCCCGATCTTCGTACGGTCGTCGAAGGGGCGGCCCGAGGCATCGAGGTACGGGTAGGCGCCCTTGGGGCGGTAGCCGTACTTCTTCTCCGCGTAGTCGACGGTGTCGGCGGTGTGGTTGGTGATGACGTCGAAGAAGACCTTCATGCCCTTGGCGTGGGCGGCGGCGATCAGCCCCTCCAGGTCCTCGTTGGTCCCGAAGTGCGGGTCGACCTGGGTGAAGTCGGTGATCCAGTAGCCGTGGTAGCCGGCGGAGGCGTCCTTGCCGGTGCCCTGCACGGGCCGGTTCTTGAAGATCGGCGCCATCCAGATGGCGGTGGTGCCGAGGCCCTTGATGTAGTCGAGCCGCTCGGTGAGGCCCTTGAGGTCACCGCCCTGGTAGAAGCCCTTGTCGGTCGGGTCGAAGCCGGTCTCCGTACGGCTGCCGGTGAGGCCGCCGCGGTCGTTCCCGGTGTCGCCGTTGGCGAAGCGGTCGGGCAGGACGAAGTAGAACTGCTCGCGGGTGAGGTCCTGGCGTGCGGGCTGGGCGGCGAGCGCCTTGTCGGAGGGCGGTGCGGGTGCCTTGCCGGCGGCTGTGGCCGGGACGGCCGGCACGAGGGCGGCGCACAGCGCGGCGGCCAGCGCGACCGCCGTTCTCTTGGGTATCACGGGGGTGCTCCCTGGAAAGGGGGTACGGGTGGCAGGGCCGCCCCGGCGGGGCGGCCCTTGCGTGGGGGAAAAGCTCAGTTGCGGAAGGTGTCGTTCAGGACGATCTGGCCCGAGGCGGGGACGGTCGCGGTGCGGTTGGCGCCGGACTCCCAGGTGACGTTTCCGGCGGCGTCCTTGCGGAGGTACTTGTACTCGAAGGCCGTGCCGGCGGGCAGGTTCACCGTCAGCTTCCAGACGGGGTACGAGGCCGGGTCGAGCTTGAGGGCGGAGGCGGGGGCCCAGTTGCCGAGCTCGGGGCGGTTGCCGGTGACGTAGATGTTCTGGCCGGTGACCGTGGTGGCGTTGACGTTGAAGGAGGCTCCGGCGGTGGCGGGCTGGGTGGTGCCGCAGCTCGTGGCGCCGGTGTGCAGGGCGAGCGCGGTGTTGGCGCCGAGGGTGGCCGTGAACTGGCCGGACGCGTTGACGGCGACCGGGGTGTTGGACTGCACGTCGCAGTAGGTGCCGGCCGGCAGGGAGGTCTGGAAGGTGCGGGTGAGGGCGGAGGACTCGTGGTTGATCGCCACGTACGCCTTGGAGCCGCGGCCGAACGCGATCGCGTTGTTGCCGTTGTCCCACCAGTCCGTGACGGCCTGCCCGCGGGCGGTGTTGCGGAAGGCCACCATGGAGGAGATCTCGCGCCAGTCGTGCTGGCACTTCCAGCCGTCGGCGTAACAGGCGTTCACCTGGCCGTTGTTGGGCGGGCCCGCGTCCTTGTCGGTCCACTCGTAGCCGGAGTGGACGTCCGGGGAGCCGTAGGGCCAGGCGAGCATGAAGACGGAGGCGAGGGTGTAGTTCGCGCCGTCCTTGTAGTTCAGGGTGTCGCCGCCGCGCTCGGTGTCGTGGTTGTCGACGAAGACGCCGGACTGGGCGGAGGACATGTAGCCCCAGGCCTCGCCGAAGTTCTTGAGGTAGGCGAGCTTCTCGCCGGTCAGGACGCGCTTGAGGTCGCGGGCGTAGCGGAACTCCTGGACGTCGCCGTTGCCGAGGTACTCGCTGGGCTGGACGGCCTCGCCGGCGCCGTAGATGGCCTCCTGCTTCCAGTAGGCGGAAGGATTCGTCAGCCGGGACTTGATGTTGGCGAGGTCGGCGGCCGGCATGTGCTTGGCGGCGTCGATGCGGAAGCCGTCGACGCCGAGGGAGAGCAGGTCGTTGAGGTAGCCGGCTATCTTCCCGCGGACGTAGTCCTCGCCCGTGTCCAGGTCGGGGAGCTGGACGAGTTCGCAGTTCTGGACGTTGGCGCGGTCCTGGTAGTTGGAGATGGTGGCCCGGCAGTCGTCCATGTCGGCGCCCGAGTAGAGGCCGGGGTAGTCGTACTTGGAGAACGGGGTCCCGCCCGTTCCCGTGCCCGATCCGTTCGCCATGTGGTTGATGACGGAGTCGGCGACGACCTTGACCCCCGCCGCGTGGCAGGTGTCGATCATGTTCTTGAAGGCGGTGCGGTCGCCGAGACGTCCGGCGATCTTGTAGCTGACCGGCTGGTACGAGGTCCACCACTGGCCGCCCTGGAGGTGTTCCTGGGGCGGGGAGACCTGGACGTATCCGTATCCGGCGGGGCCGAGGCGGTCGGTGCACTCCCGGGCGACGGAGGCGAAGTTCCATTCGAACATCACCGCGGTGACGTCCTTCGCGCCGGGTGGGGCGGCCTGCGCCGGGGCGTTGCCCGTGACGGCCACAGCGGCTCCCGCCACGAGGGCGAGTGCAGCGGCCACGGTCTTTCTGGCCATGCTTCCTCCTGCTGACTTCACTGTCGCAAGAAGTTGCCGAAAGGTTCAGCAACTGTTTTCAGCCGTGACCGTACGAGTGCCCCGGCGCCCGGTCAACCCTCCGGGCACCCCCACGCAACTTGTTACGGAAGGACTTGCGGAAGCCGGGCCGGCGGCTGCGCCGTGGAACCGCGCACCACCAGCTCCGGCTGGAAGACGAACTCCGTGCGCTGCACCGGGTTCCCCTCGATCTCCTCCAGGAGCGCGCCGACGGCCGCCGTCGCCATGGCCTGGACGGGCTGGCGGACGGTGGAGAGCGGCGGGCTGGTGAAGGCGATGAGCGGGGAGTCGTCGAAGCCGACGACGGAGACGTCGCCGGGCACGTCGAGGCCGCGGGCGCGCACCGCGCGGATGACGCCGAGCGCCATCAGGTCGGAGCCGCAGACGATGCCCGTGCAGCCCTCGCGGAGCAGGATGTCGGCGGCCGCGTGGCCGCCCTCGACGCCGAAGAGCGTGGGCCTGATGAACCGTTCGGCCTCGGCGCGGTCGACGCCGAGGAGCTCGTGCAGCTCGGCGGTGAAGCCCTCGGCCTTGCGGCGCGAGGGCACGTACCGGGTGGGGCCGATGGCGAGGCCGATCCGCTCGTGGCCCAGCTCGACCAGGTGCCGGACGGCCATGCGGGCGGCGGCCCGGTCGTCCGGGGAGACGAAGTTGGCGTCGATGTGCTCGTTGTAGCCGTTGATGAGGACGTACGGGACGCCCCGGGCCGACAGCCGGGCGTAGCGGGCGGGGTCGGCGGTGGCGTCGGCGTGCAGCCCGGAGAGGAAGACGATCCCGGCGACCCCGCGCTCCACGAGCTGCTCGACGAGCTCGTCCTCGGTGGCGCCGCCGGGCATCTGGGTGCAGAGCACGGGGGTGTAGCCGTGCCCGGCGAGGACCTGTTCGACGACCTGCGCGAAGGCCGGGAAGATCGGGTTGGTCAGCTCGGGCACGACGAGCCCCACGAGGCCCGCGCTGCGGCGTTTGAGCCGTACGGGACGCTCGTAGCCGAGGACGTCGAGCGCGGCGAGCACCTTGTGCCGGGTCGCGCCGGCCACCCCCGCCTTGCCGTTGAGGACGCGGCTGACGGTGGCCTCGCTGACGCCGGACTGGGCCGCGATGTCCGCGAGCCGCGGGGCGCCGCTCCCGGCGCCCCGCGGCAGGGGGATCGTCACACCGCCCACCAGACGGTGCTGTCGGCGGGCAGCTCCACCGTCCCCTCCACGGCGGAGCTGTCCACCTCCTCGTTGGAGAGGAGATACCGGCCGGGCAGCGGGACGGTGATGGCCCGGCCGGTGGTGTTGGCGGTGCAGACGAATCCGCCGCGGCGGAAGGAGAGCACACCCTCGGGTGCCTCCAGCCACTCGACGGAGTCGCCCGCACCGAGTTCGGGGCGCTCGCGGCGGACGGCGAGCGCGCTGCGGTAGAGCTCCAGGGTGGAGCCGGGGTCGCCGGTCTGCGCCTCGACGCTCAGCTGGGCCCAGGTCGCGGGCTGCGGCAGCCAGGAGCCGCCGTCGCCGAAGCCGTACGAGGAGCCCTCGACGGTCCACGGGATCGGCACGCGGCAGCCGTCGCGGAAGCCGTCCTGGCCGCTGGCCCGCCAGAACGACGGGTCCTGGCGGACCTCGTCGGGCAGGTCGGTGACGTCCGGGAGGCCGAGCTCCTCGCCCTGGTAGACGTACGCGGAGCCGGGCAGGGCCAGCATCAGGAGGGTCGCGGCGCGGGCGCGGCGCAGGCCGAGCTCGCGGTCGCCGGCCTCGCGGAGCTGGGTGCCGAGGCCCGCCGGGTTGGCGAAGCGGGTGGCGTGCCGGGTGACGTCGTGGTTGGAGAGCACCCAGGTGGTGGGGGCGCCGACCGGGCGCATGGCGTCGAGGGAGGCGTCGATGACGGCGCGGAGCTCGGCGGCGTCCCAGTGGGTGCCCAGGTACTGGAAGTTGAAGGCCTGGTGCATCTCGTCGGGGCGCACGTAGTTCGCGGTGCGGTCGACGGTCGGGGTCCAGGCCTCGGCGACGAGGACGCGCTCCCCGTCGTACTCGGCGAGGATCTGCCTCCAGGAGCGGTAGATCTCGTGGACGCCGTCCTGGTCGAAGAAGGGCATGACGTCGTTGCCGAGCAGCTTCAGCTGGTCGTGGGCGCCGATGTCGGGCAGTCCCGCGGCCTTGACCAGACCGTGGGCGACGTCGACGCGGAAGCCGTCGACGCCCATGTCGAGCCAGAAGCGCAGGATGGAGCGGAACTCGTCGCGGACGGCGGGGTGCTCCCAGTTGAAGTCGGGCTGCTCCGGGGCGAAGAGGTGGAGGTACCAGTCGCCGGGGGTGCCGTCCGGGTTCTCCGTACGGGTCCAGGCGGGGCCGCCGAAGATGGACTCCCAGTCGTTCGGCGGGAGTTCGCCGTTCTCGCCCTGGCCGGGGCGGAAGTGGTAGCGCTCGCGGAGCACCGAGCCGGGGCCCTCGCGCAGGGCGCGCTGGAACCACTCGTGCTGGTCGGAGGAGTGGTTGGGGACCAGGTCGACGATGATGCGCAGGCCCAGTTCGTGGGCCTCGCGGATCAGGGCGTCGGCGTCGAGGAGCGAGCCGAACATGGGGTCGATGGCCCGGTAGTCGGCGACGTCGTAACCGGCGTCGGCCTGCGGCGAGGCGTAGAACGGGGAGAGCCAGACGGCGTCGACGCCGAGCTCCTTGAGGTACGGCAGCCGGCTGCGGACGCCCTCCAGGTCACCCATGCCGTCGCCGTTTCCGTCGGCGAAGCTGCGCGGGTAGACCTGGTAGATCACGGCCTCTCTCCACCAGCCCGTGTGCGTGCCGGTGGTAGGGGCGTCGGCCGGGGTGGCGAGATGCTGGGTCATGTCTTCCCTGGGAGGTAAGGAGGTGCGTTCGGGCGGGGTGCTCAGGGCCGTCAGCCCTTGACGGCACCGGCCGACATGCCGGTGACCAGGTGCCGCTGGGCGAAGAGGAACACCAGGGCGGCGGGGACGGCGATGAGCACGGAGGCCGCGGCCATCGGGCCCCACTGGGCGCCGTACTGGTTGACGAACTTCTGGAGTCCGCCGGCGAGCGTGAGGTTCTCGTCGCCGACCATGAAGGCGGAGGCGTAGGCGACCTCGCCCCAGGCGGTGATGAAGGAGTAGAAGGCGGTGACGGCGATGCCCGGCTTGGCGAGGGGCAGGATGAGCCGCCAGAAGGTGCCGAAGGGGGTGAGGCCGTCGACGTAGCCGGACTCGTCGATCTCGCGCGGGATGGTGTCGAAGAAGCCCTTCATCATCCAGGCGCAGAACGGGACGGCGATGGTCAGGTACGTGATGACCAGGCCGGCCGGCTGGTTGAGCAGGCCCATCGACGCCATGATGTTGTAGATCGGCACGATGAGGACGGCGACCGGGAACATCTGGGTGACGAGCAGCGTCCACATCAGGCCGCGCTTGCCGGGGAAGCGGAAGCGGCTGACGGCGTAGCCGGTGGTGGCGGAGATGAAGACGCCGACGACGGTGGTGAGTCCCGCGACGAGCAGCGAGTTGCCGAACCAGGTGAGGAACGGGGTGTCGTTCAGCAGGCCCGTGTAGTTCTCGAACGTCGTCTCTTTGAAGAAGTCCGTGCTGGTCGCGTACTTCGCGGGCTTCAGCGAGGTCAGCAGCACCCAGAGCACCGGGAAGACGGCGATCACGGAGGCGGCGACCAGCGTGGCGTGCAGGCCGACCGAGGCGAGCGGCGAACGGCGGCCGCGGACCGGGGTGTTCATGACCTGGGTGGTGGTGGGGGTCGTGGTGGTCACCAGACTTCTCCCTGCTTGCGGAGGACGCGCCGGTAGAACGCGGCGAAGACCATCAGGAGGACCAGGATCAGCACGCCCCACGTGGACGACTGGGCGAAGTCGCGCGGGCTGACCTCGAAGGAGAACTTGTAGGCCTGGGTGACGAGGATCTGGGTGGCCTCGCCGGGCCCGCCCCGGGTGAGCAGGAAGATCACCGGGAACATGTTGAAGGTCCAGATGGTGCTCAGCAGGATCACGGTGGTGCTGACGGACCGGAGGCCGGGCATCGTGATGTGCCGGAAGCGCTGCCAGGCGCCCGCGCCGTCCATCTCGGCGGCCTCGTACAGCTCGCCGGGGATGGACTGGAGTCCGCCGAGGAGGGCGATCATCATGAACGGCACGCCGAGCCAGACGTTGGTCGCGATGACCGAGACCTTGGCCCAGGTGGGGTCGTTGAGCCACGGGACGGCGTCGATGCCGCCGCCCGCGAGGATCTGGTTGAGGATGCCGCGGCGCTCGTCGTAGAGGAAGCGCCAGGCGAAGACGGAGACGAAGCCGGGGACGGCCCAGGGCAGGATCAGCAGCATCCGGTAGACGGAGCGGCCGGCGATCCTGCGGTTCAGGATGTTGGCGAGGCCGAGGCCGAGGGCGAAGGTCAGCGCCACGCAGGACACGGTCCAGACGATGGTCCAGCCGAGCGTTCCGAGGAACTGGCTCCCGGTGAGGGCGTCCTTGTAGTTGTCCAGGCCGATGAACTCGTAGGTGGCCGGGATCTCGTTGACGCCGATCGACCGCGCGACGTTCCGCTCGTTCGCGTCGGTGAACGAGAGGTAGATGCCGCGGACCAGCGGATATCCGATGATCACGCCGATGACGATCACCACGGGGGCGACCATCGCCCAGGCGTACCAGTGGGTGGAGAGGGAGCGCTTCGCCGCGCGGCGCGGCGTACCAGTTCCGCGGCTCCGGCCGCGGGCGACGCTGTCGCCCGCGGCCTTCGCCACCGACTGGCTGGGACTGTCCACAGCCATGAGCCGGCCTGCCTTCTTTCTTACTTCCAGTCCTTCAGGAGCTTGCGGTACGAGTCACCGATCGCCTTGGCGCCGGCCTCCGGGGTGGTCTGGCCGGTGAGGACCTTGGTGTACTCGACCTTGATGGGCTCGAAGAGGCTGCCGCCCTCCGGGATCCAGGGGCGCTCGACCGCCTTGTCGACGACCGGCTTGAAGAACATGATCATCTCGTTGGTCGCGATGTCCGGCTTGATGTAGACGGACTCGCGGGTCGGGAGCAGGCTGAGCTCCTTGGAGATCCGCGTCTGGGTCTCGACCGAGGTCATGTACTCGGTGAAGGCGTACGAGGCGTCCAGGTTCTTGGAGCCCGCGTAGACCGCGAGGTTGTGGCCGCCCTGCGGGGCGCCCTGGCCGCCGGAGCCGGCCGGGACCGGGGCGATGCCCAGGTTCGCCTTGTCGGCGAACTCCTTGCCCGCGTAGGTGTCGGTGACGGCCCACGGGCCGTTGATCATCATGGCGACCTTGCCGTCCTTGAAGGCCGCCTGCATGTTGTCCCAGCCGTTGGTGGCGTCGGTGATCGCCGCCTTGGAGTCCACCAGGTCCTTCACGGTGGCGAGGGCCTTGACGCCCTGGGCGTTGTCGATCGTGACGGTCTTCTTCTCGGCGTCGACCATGTCGCCGCCCTCGCCGTACAGGAAGGAGAGGAACCAGTACGGGTCGTCGCCGCGCAGGTACAGGCCGGTCTTGCCGGTCTTCTGCTTGATCTTGGCGGAGACGGACTTGAGCTCGTCGATGGTCTTGGGGACCTGGACGCCGGCCTCCTTGAAGATCTTCTTGTTGTAGAAGATGCCCATGGAGTCGATGACCTGCGGGACCGCGTAGGTCTTGCCGTTGAACTTCGTCGAGGCGGTGGCCTGCTTCAGGAAGTCGCCGGAGTCCTTGAGCGCGGGGGTGCCGTCCAGCGGGGCGAGGTAGCCCAGGCTGGCGAAGTCGGGGGTCCAGGCGACCTCGGAGCGGATGACGTCGGGAGCACCGGAGCCGGACTGCGCGGCGTTCTTGAACTTGTTCTGCGCCTCGCCGAACGGCACGTTCACGTACTTGACGGTGACCTTGGGGTGCAGCTTGGTGAACTCCTCGGCGACCTTCTTGAAGACCTTGTCCTCGGAGCCGACCGTGGAGGTGTCCCACCAGGTCACGGTGCCGGAGAGCTCGCCCGAGCTCTTCGAGCCGCCGTTGGAACCGCTGTCGCTTCCGCCGCACGCCGCCAGGGTCACGCCCAGGGCCGCGACCAGCGTGGTGGCCGCTATGCCACGCCGCATGTGAACTCCTTCAGTGATCCCGGGGAGACGAGGGGCTGGAACCTTCCTCATTGCGACCGCTCCCTCGCGGCGCTCCGGGTTGGCAGGAACGTAACAGGGATGAAAACGCGCCGAAAGGTCTTGCGAGAACTTTCTGCAAGGAACGGCGATCGTTACATTCACGTGTCCCTAAGGTTGCCGAAGGATCGCTTGACAGGGGAGAACAGCCCCCTTTCCCGCCCGAATGCCCCCGCAAGGAGCCCGCAAAGCCTGCAAGACCTTGCGCAAGCGGGCTGTCGTCACCGTCTGTGGGGCAGTGGTGGGCAATACGTCCCGTGACCGGTACAGTCCACCTTCATGACCGCGCGGCTCTCAGACATCGCAGCCCAGGCGGGGGTCAGTGAGGCCACAGTCAGCCGCGTGCTCAACGGCAAGCCGGGCGTGGCCGCCGCCACCCGCGAGTCCGTCCTTGCCGCGCTCGACGTGCTCGGCTACGAGCGGCCCGTACGCCTGCGCCAGCGCAGCGCGGGGCTCGTCGGCCTCATCACCCCCGAGCTGGACAACCCCATCTTCCCCGCCCTCGCCCAGGTCATCGGGCAGGCCCTGACCCGGCAGGGGTACACCCCGGTCCTCGCCACCCAGACCCCTGGCGGGTCCACCGAGGACGAGCTCACCGACATGCTGGTGGAGCGCGGCGTCGCCGGCATCATCTTCGTCTCCGGACTGCACGCCGACACCACCGCCGACATGACGCGCTACGACCAGCTGCGCGGCAAGGGCGTCCCGTACGTCCTCCTCAACGGCTTCTCCCCCAAGGTCCAGGCGCCCTTCGTCTCGCCCGACGACCGGGCGGCGATGAAGCTGGCCGTGACGCACCTCGCCGCGCTCGGGCACACCCGGATCGGTCTCGCCGTCGGCCCGAAGCGCTTCGTGCCGGTGCTGCGCAAGATAGAGGGCTTCCAGCAGGGCATGCGGGAGCGTCTCGGCCTGTCCCCCGAGGAGTCCGAGGCGCTGATCCAGCACTCCCTCTACACCCTGGAGGGCGGTCAGGCCGCGGCGGGGGCGCTGATCTCCCGCGGCTGCACGGCCGTCGTCTGCGCGAGCGACATGATGGCGCTCGGCGCGATCCGGGCGGCCCGGCAGCAGGGCCTGGACGTCCCCCGGGACGTCTCGGTCGTCGGTTTCGACGACTCTCCGCTCATAGCGTTCACCGATCCGCCGCTGACCACGATCCGGCAGCCGGTGCAGGCGATGGGACAGGCCGCGGTCCGCGCGCTCCTGGAGGAGGTGGGGGGCACCCCGGCCCCGCACTCCGAGTTCGTCTTCATGCCTGAGCTGGTCGTTCGTGGTTCCACCGCCTCGGCTCCGGCGTCCGTGCGCCCTCCTTCCTGAGGGGGAGGGGATGCACCCGGAACCCGACGGAGGGATGATCGGTCGGGGGACGGGATCTGGCAGACTCTCTCGCTATGGGTGAAACGACCGTGAAGAGCTTGGACAGCCGGACGACCCCGTCGTCACCCATCGTGGCGGGCGAGGGAAGGTTCGCGCGCCTCCGCGCGCACACGCCCCGGCGTCCCACGATCTGGTTCGAGATCGCGCTCATCGCGGTGAGCTACTGGGTGTACTCGCTCACGCGCAACGCGGTGCCGGAGCAGAAGGCCGAGGCGCTCAGGAACGCCGACTGGATCTGGAAGACCGAGCAGTCCCTCGGCCTCGCCTTCGAGCACGCCGTCAACCACGCCGTGAACTCGGTGACCTGGCTGATCGTCTCGATGAACTACTACTACGCCACGCTGCACTTCATCGTGACCATCGGTGTGCTGGTGTGGCTGTACCGATGGCATCCGGGCCGTTACGCGGCGTTCCGCACGGTCCTGTTCGCCACCACCGCCGTCGCCCTGGTCGGCTACTACCTGTACCCGCTCGCGCCGCCCCGGCTCATGGACGGCCAGAACTTCGTCGACACCGTGCTGGTCCACCACACCTGGGGCTCGATGGCCTCGGGCAACCTCAAGCACGTGTCCAACCAGTACGCGGCGATGCCGTCGATGCACATCGGCTGGTCGCTGTGGTGCGGCGTCACCGTCTTCCTGCTCGCCCGGGCGCCCTGGGCGAGGATCCTCGGCCTGCTCTACCCGGCGGCGACCCTCGTCGTCATCGTCTCCACCGCCAACCACTTCTGGATGGACGCGGTCGGCGGCATGGTCTGCCTGGCCTTCGGCTTCTCCGTCTCCTACTTCTGGTACGGCTCCCGCCCGCACCGGCTGCCGCAGCTGGTGGAACCCGCGGCGTCGACGCCGCAGCGGAGCGGTCCGCCCCCGGCGGACGCGGGGACGGACCGTGCGAAGGACGACGCGGAGCCGATCAGCTCCAGTAAGTGATCCGGCCTCCGGCCACCGTCAGCCGGACCGGGGCCTCGGCCGTCTCGTCCGCCGGGGCCTGGACCGGGTCCACGGCGAAGGCGGTGAGGTCGGCCCGGAAGCCCGGGGCGATCCGGCCCGTGAGCGTCTCCTCCCCCGCGGCGAGCGCCGCATGCGTGGTCATGCCCTCCAGGGCCATCAGGCCGGTGAGCCCGTGGTGGGCCGAGGCGGCGCCGCGCGGGGCCCGGGCGGTGGCGAGGACCTGCCGGGCGTCGTAGTGGGCGATGGGCCAGTCGGAGCCGAGGGCGAGGTGCGCCCCGGCGTCGCGGAGGTCGCGGCAGCGCCAGGCGCGGGAGGCCCGCTCCTCGCCGAGCCGCCTGGACCATTCGTCGGTGTGGTCGGCGCGGGTGTACGCGGTGTGCGGGGGCTGCATGGAGGCGACGACTCCGAGGGCGGCGAAGCGGGCGAGCTGGTCGTCGGGGACGGTCTCGATGTGCTCGATCCGGTGGCGGGGACCACCCGTACCGAGGGCTTCGACGGTGTCGAGGACGTGGCGTACGGCGGCGTCGCCGATGGCGTGGGTGGCGGTGCCGACACCGGCGCGGTGGAGCCGGCGCACGGCGGCGGAGTAGGCGGCCGGGTCGGGCCAGAAGGCGTCGGTGCCCTGGCCGTGGCAGTCGGCGTGCTCCAGCCAGGCGGTGCCGCCCTCGACGGTGCCGTCCATGAAGAACTTCACGCCGCCGATCGCCCACAGGCGTCCGGCCCGCTCCTGGAGCCGTACGAGTCCGTCGAGCTCCTCGGCGGTGGCGCCGGGCATGCACCAGGGGGCGAGGCGGAGGCGGACCGGCAGCTCGCCGTCCTCCTCGATGCCGGCGAGCAGGCCGGGGACGTCGGGGCCGCCGAGGTCCATGACGTGGGCGGCGGTGAGGCCGGTGGCGGCCATGGCGGAGAGCAGCTCGACGAGCCGGTCGCGGCGCTCGGCGTACGGCTGGGCGGGCAGGACCGGGGCCATCAGGTCCATGGCGGCGTGCTCGACGAGGTGTCCGGTGGGGCGGCCGGCGGCGTCGCAGACGATCTCGGAGTGCTGGGCGAAGGTGCGGGGGCCTTCGATGCCGGCGGCCTTGAGGGCGGTGGCGCTGACGAGGACGGAGTGTCCGTCGTAGAGGCGCAGGTGGGCGGGGGCGCCGTCGAGGACGTCCTCGATCAGGTCGTGGTGGACGGGGCGGCCGCCGAAGGCGTTGTGGTCGAGGCCGTGGCCGAGGATCCAGCCGTCGCGGCGTTCGGCGGTGCGGAGGGCGGCGCGGAGTCCTTCGAGGTCGGTGACGGCCGAGAGGTCGGTGCCGGTGAACATCTCCAGGCCCCAGACGGGGTGGCTGTGGGCGTCGGTGAGGCCGGGGGTGAGGGTGGCTCCGGCGAGGTCGACGGTCTCGGTGCCGGGTCCGGCCCAGGCGCGGGCCTCGGCGTCGGTGCCGAGGGCGGTGATCAGTCCGCCATGGACGGCGACGGCGGTGTGACCGGTGAGCTCGGGGTCGCGGACGCGGGCGTTGACGAGGACGAGGTCGGGTGCGGACATGCGGGGTCTGTTCCTTCGACGGAGGGGTCGGTCGGTTCGGCGGCGAAGCGGGCGTAGGTCTCGGGGCGGGTGCGGCGGAGCCGGTGCGCGAGGAGGAGCCCGAGGAGGAAGACGGCGGGGGCGAGGGAGACCAGCACCGTGTTGACGGTGGTGGAGGCGCCGGTGAAGAGGTCGACGTGCGCGGTGACCAGGCCGATCGCCCCGGCGAGCAGGACGAAGGCGGCGGCGGGGGCGACGACCGTGCGGAGCGCGCCCTCGCGGTGGTCGGTCTTCCGGAAGAAGCAGGGCACGGCGAGCGCGGCGAGCAGCTGGAGCAGCATCAGGCCGATCATCCCGGGCGTGTTCACCCAGAGCAGGAGCTGCTGGTACGGGTCGGCTCCGGCGAGCGCGAAGGCGAGGACCACGAGGGCGCCGAGCGCGGTCTGGGCGGCTCCGGCCACGTACGGGGAGCGGTGGCGGGGGTGGATTCTGCCGAGGGCCTTCGGCAGGACGCCCTCCTCGGAGAGGGAGAGGGCGTAGCGGTTGATGGCGTTGTGGAAGGCGAGGAGGGAGGCGAGGACGCTGGTGATGATCAGCAGGTGCATCAGGTCGGCGGCCCAGGCTCCGACGTACGTGGTGATGGCGGCGAAGAAGAGGCCGCCGGGGTCCTCGGCGGCGGCCTGGACGACCTTGTCCTCGCCGAAGGCCTGGATGACGGTCCAGACGACGAAGGCGTAGAAGAGGCCGAGGAAGGCGACCGCGATGTAGGTGGCGCGGGGGATGGTGCGCTCGGGGTTCCTGGCCTCGCGCCGGTAGATGACGGTGGACTCGAAGCCGGTGAAGGCGGCGAAGGCGAAGGCGAGGACGGCGGCGGTGCCGCCGGTGAGGACGTGGGCGGGGGCGAGGCCGCCGATCGAGAGGCCGTGGGCTCCGCCGTCGATCAGGACGGCGCCGGCGAGGAGGACGAGGATGCCGGTCTCGGCGACGAGGAGGACGCCGAGGACCTTGGCGCCGAAGTCGATGGAGCGGTAGCCGCCGTACCAGATGAGGAGGAGCCCGGCGAGGGAGACGGGCAGCCAGGGTACGGGGTGGCCGAGGGCGGCGGCGGTGTCGGAGGTGGCGGAGCCGAGGAGTCCGTAGACGCCGATCTCCATGCCGTTGTAGCCGAGCATGGCGACGAGGGCGGCGGCGATGCCGACGGGCTTGCCGAGGCCGCGGGTGATGTACGCGTAGAAGGCGCCGGCGCTGCGGACGTGGCGGCTCATGGTGGTGAAGCCGACGGCGAAGACGGCGAGGGTGAGGCCGGCGAGGAGGTAGCCGACGGGGGCGCCGATGCCGCCGAGCAGGATGGCGACGGGGGCGACGCCGGCCATGACGGTGAGCGGGGCGGCGGCGGAGACGACGAAGAAGGAGATGTCGGCGGTGGTGAGGGTGCCGGTTCTCAGTCCTGGGGGCTCGTCGGAGGTGGGTGAGGACATGGCGGGGGAAGCCTTTCCGCGACAGGAAACCTAAAGGCTTTCGGTTTGCGCAATGTAGCCTCGCGTTCATCGATTCGGGAAGACCTGGACGAAGACCTGAACAGGGAGTGACGACTCATGGGCCGGCCGCGCAGACCCCTCCTCGACCGGGAGCGGATCACCACCACGGCGCTGGAGATCGTCGACGAGCAGGGGGAGTTCAGCGTCCCGCAGATCGCGAGACGGCTCGGGGTGCAGACGGCCTCCGTCTACCACCACGTGGACGGGCGGGACGGCATCGTCGAGCTGCTGCGCGAGCGGGTGGCCGCCGCGATCGACGGCTCGGCCCTCGACCGGGAGGAGTCCTGGGACGCCGCCATGGCCGCCTGGGCGCGCTCCTACCGGGCCGCCTTCGCCGCCCACCCGCGCGCGATCCCGCTGCTCACCACCTCACCGGTGCGCGCGCCGAAGGTCCTCGGCCAGTACGAGCGGGCCGTCGGCCGCCTGCTCGACGCGGGTTTCGCGCTGCCGGACGTCATGCCGGTGATCATCGCCCTGGAGAACATCGTCCTCGGCTCGGCCCTCGACATGGCCGCCCCCGAGGCGATGTGGGAGCTGGCCGACGAGACGGCCACCCCGCAACTGGCCCGTGCCCTCGGCGCGGCCCCGGAGGGCCGCACCGAGCAGGCCTTCGAGCTGGCCCTGACGGGCTATCTGGCCCATGTCAGGGGGCTGCTCGACTCGGATCAGCTGTAGGACTGGAGCTCGATCAAGTACCCCTCGGGGTCGCGGAGATGGGCGGTCCGCAGGCCGGGCCCCCACTCCGGGCGGTCGGTCGCGCCGAGCACGGAGGCCCCGCCGGACTCCAGGCAGCGGGCGAGGGCCTTGTCCACGTCGGCCACCCGCAGGACGAGCATCGAGGCGTCCTGGGCGGGCTCCGGCCGGGCCGGCAGCTCCCCGGTGCCGAGGACGGAGGCCATCGCGGCACGGTCGAAGAGCACCAGGACGGCCCGGCCGTCCGCCTCCCAGTTGGCGTACGGCCCGTCCGGCCCGCCCTTGTCGAGGACCGCGCCGGTCAGCGGCGGCAGGACCGCCGCGTAGAAGCGGAAGCAGTCGGCGAAGCGGCTGACGAGCAGACGGGGGTACGGGACGTCCACGGCGGGCTCCTCGGATGGTCGGGGCTACGAGGAGGCGGACGAGCCGCCCCCACCCCCGGCTCCCCGGAGCAACGGGCGCCGCTCCAGGGCCTGTTGTCCGGGGGCACCAGGGATGCTACGCCCCGTAGAACAGCTCCTCGACGACGGCCCTGGCCCGGCGGGTGATGCGGCGGTAGTCGTCGACCATCTCGCCGACGTGGCCCGGCTCGTACCCCAAGTACCGGGCCACCGCCGCGAGTTCGCGCGGATCCGAGGGGAAGGTGTCGCCGGGGCGGCCGCGGACCAGCATCACCGCGTTGCGCACGCGGGTGGCGAGGACCCAGGCCTCGTCGAGGGTCTGGGCCTCCTCCGTCGGGATCAGGCCCGCCGCGTGGGCGGCGGCCAGGGCCTCGCGGGTACGGGTGGTCCGCAGGCCCGGTTCGACCCAGCCGTGCCGCATCTGGAGCAGCTGGACCGTCCACTCGACGTCGCTGAGGCCGCCGCGCCCGAGCTTGGCGTGCAGGGTCGGGTCGGCGCCGCGCGGCAGCCGCTCGGACTCCATCCGGGCCTTGAGGCGTCGGATCTCGCGGACCGCGTCCTCGCCGAGGCCCTCCATCGGATACCGCAGCGGGTCGACGAGCTCGATGAACCGGTCCGCCAGCTCCCGGTCCCCCGCCATCGGCGCGGCGCGCAGCAGCGCCTGGCTCTCCCAGACGAGCGACCAGCGGCGGTAGTAGGCCTCGTACGACTTCAGGGTGCGCACCAGGGGGCCGTTCTTGCCCTCCGGGCGCAGGTCCGCGTCGATCAGCAACGGCGGGTCGGCCGTGGGGAGCTGGAGGAGCCGCCGCATCTCGGTGACCACCCGGTTCGCGGCCCTGGCCGCCTCCTGCTCGTCGACGCCCTCGCGCGGCTCGTGCACGAACAGCACGTCGGCGTCGGAGCCGTACCCCAGCTCGTGGCCGCCGAAGCGGCCCATGCCGATGACCGCGAACCGGGTCGGCAGCTCGTCTCCCCACTCGGCGCGCACGGCGGCCCGCAGGGCGCCGGCGATCGTCGCCGCGTTGAGGTCGGTGACGGCCTCCCCGACCCGGTCGACGAGCGCGCCGGGATCCTGCTCGCGGGGGTTGTCCTCGGTGCCGTACGAGCCGATGAGATCGGCGGCGGTGGTACGGAACAGCTCCCTGCGGCGCACCCCGCGGGCCGCCGCGACGGCCTGCTCGGCGTCGTCCGCGCGGCCCACCGCGGCCAGCACCTCCTGCTCCAGGTGGTCCCGGCCGCGCGGCTTCAGGCCCTCGGGGTCGCCGAGGATCGCGACGGCCTCGGGGGCGCGGAGCAGCAGGTCGGGGGCGAGGCGGCCGGCGGAGAGGACCCGGGCGAGGTTCTCGGCGGCGGCGCCCTCGTCGCGGAGCAGCCGCAGGTACCAGGGGGTCTTGCCGAGGGCGTCGGAGACCTTGCGGAAGCCGAGGAGCCCGGCGTCCGGGTCGGCCGAGTCGGCGAACCAGCCGAGGAGGACGGGGAGCAGGGTCCGCTGGATCGCGGCCTTGCGGCTGACCCCGGAGGCCAGGGCCTCCAGGTGGCGCAGGGCGGCGGCGGGATCGGCGTACCCGAGGGCTTCGAGGCGCTGTCCGGCGGCCTTGGGGCTGAGCCGGATCTCGCCGGGGGCGAGCTGGGCGACGGCGTCGAGCAGCGGCCGGTAGAAGAGCTTCTCGTGCAGCCGGCGGACGACGGCCGCATGCCGCTTCCACTCCTTGTTGAGCGCGGCGACCGGATCGGTGCGCAGGCCCAGGGAGCGGCCGAGGCGGCGCAGGTCGTCCTCGTCCTCGGGGACGAGGTGGGTGCGGCGCAGCCGGTAGAGCTGGATGCGGTGCTCCATGGCCCGCAGGAAGCGGTAGGCCTCGTCGAGCTGGGAGGCGTCGGCGCGGCCGACGTAGCCGCCGGCGGCGAGGGCGGCGAGCGCGTCGAGGGTGGTGCCGCTGTGCAGGGTGGCGTCGCTGCGGCCGTGGACCAGCTGGAGGAGCTGGACGGCGAACTCGACGTCCCTGAGGCCGCCGGGGCCGAGCTTGAGCTCGCGCTCGACCTGGGCGGCGGGGATGTTGTCGACGACGCGGCGGCGCATCTTCTGCACGTCGGGGACGAAGTTCTCCCGCTCGGCGGCCTGCCAGACGAGCGGGGAGACGGCGTCGATGTACTGGGCGCCGAGCTCCAGGTCCCCGGCGACCGCGCGGGCCTTCAGGAGGGCCTGGAACTCCCAGGTCTTCGCCCACCGCTGGTAGTAGGCGAGGTGGGAGGAGAGGGTGCGGACGAGCGGCCCGTTGCGTCCCTCGGGGCGCAGATTGGCGTCGACCGGCCAGATGGTGCCCTCGACGGTGGTCTCCGAGCAGATCCGCATCAGGTGCGAGGCGAGCCGGGTCGCGGCCTGGATCGCCTTGGGCTCGTCGGCGCCCTCCGCGGGCTCCCCGACGAAGATCACGTCGACGTCGGAGACGTAGTTCAGCTCGTGGCCGCCGCACTTGCCCATCGCGATCACCGCGAGCCGGCACATGGCGGCGTCGGCGGGTGCGGCCGTACGGGCGATGGCGAGCGCCGCGCGCAGCGTCGCCGTCGCCAGGTCGGCGAGCTCGGCGGCGGCCTGGGCGACGTCGGTGGTGCCGCACACGTCACGGGCCGCTATGGCCAGGAGGCAGCGGCGGTAGGCGACCCGCAGCGACAACGCGTCGGTGGCCTCGGCGAGCCCCCGCTCGAACTCGGCGACCCCCGGATGCAGGTCGGCCGCCTCATAGGTGACGAGGGACTCCCAGTCGCGGGGGTGCCGGGCCAGGTGGTCCCCGAGCGCCTCGGAGGCGCCGAGCACCCCGAGGAGCCGGTCCCGGAACGGCTTCGCGGAGAGCAGCGTGGCGATGAGGGTCTGCCGCTCCGTCTCGGGCTGCGCCTCCACCAGGCGGACCAGTCCCCGCAGGGCGAGATCGGGGTCGGCGGTGGCGCCGAGGGCGTCGAGGAGGACGGAGTCCCCGCGCAGCGCGGACAGCTCGGGCCCGTCGAGGAGCGCTTCGGCCCCCGAGGGGTCGGTGAACCCGTGCCGCAGCAGACGTGAGAAAGTACTGCTCCTGCGTCCCGGCACCGTCATTCCGCCGCTCCCTCCGAGCAGGTCCAAGACCCGGGACGAACCCCGGAAGTCGAGCCTATCCGCAGCGGGGGCCCGGGCGCCCAGGGCCCGTCCCCCTCGGCCGGAGGACGGGCGCCGGGCCCGCGGATCGCGGCGGGCCGCCCGTGACATCTCGCACATCGGTCGCCTTTCGGTCCGATGAACCGCATCATCCGAAAGTCCGTCTTGTCTTCCGCGGGACCTCCCCGCCCGTCCGCCCCCTTGTGAAAGCACGCCACCGAAGATGCTCCGCCCCCTCCGCCCCATGCGCCGCCCCGCCCTCCCGTCCCGCCGCAGGACCGCCGCGACGGTGGTGACGGCCGCCCTGGTGGGCGGCGCCTGCGTCGGGCTCCTCACGGTGTCGGGGACGCCGGACGCGGCGGCGGGGTCCTCGGCGAAGGCCCCGGGGGCGCACCCGCCGGTGAAGGCCCTGCCGGTCGAGGCGCACGGGAAGCCCGCGGCGGGCGGCGGCTCCCCGGTCTCCGTGGTGCAGATCGTGGCCCACCCGGACGACGACCTGTTCTTCATGAACCCGGACGTCTCCCAGTCCCTGCGCTCCGGCAGCCCCCTCACCGGCGTCTACCTCACCGCCGGCGAGTCCGACGGGATCAACTCGCGCCCCCGCGACCGCGGCCTGGTCGCCCCCGACAAGGCGGGGTACGCCGAGGCCCGGCAGAACGGCATACGCGCCGCGTACGCCGAGATGGCGACGGGCAGCAGGACCAGCGCCTGGGACCGGGAGGCGATACCCACGGCCGGCGGCGGGTGGGCCGAGCTGGACACCCTGCGCGCCCGGCCGCAGATCAAGCTGATGTGGCTGCAGATACGCGAGGCCGGTGCCATCAACGGCGACCGGCCGCACAGCCTCCACGGCCTCTGGGACGGCCGGATCACCGCGCTGGAGTCCCAGCGCTCCGCCGGCACCCCGGTCGCCGCCGACTTCGCCTATACGAAGGAACAGGTCGTCGCCACGCTGACGGGGATCCTGGAGCGGTTCCGGCCGACCTTCGTCCGGATGCAGGACCCGAGCCCCGGCACGTACCCGAAGAGCGGGGCGTTCCGGGACCACCAGGACCACCTGTACGGGGCGCGGTTCGCGCAGGCGGCGCTCGCCCGGTACGCGGAGCTGCCCGGGCACCCGCACGTGAGCGTGCAGAACTACCTGGGCTACCCGACCTCCGCCCTGCCGCACACCCTCGACCCGGCGGCCGCCGAGACGAAGCTGGAGTCCCTCAAGACGTACTCCTGGCTGGACGGCGTCCACGACTGCGAGGCCGACGCGGGCTGCGGCGACCTGAAGGTGTCCGTGCGGCCCACCGGGCGGGGCTGGACGAAGACCGTCCGGTACGCCCGGGGCACCTCCACCTCCTGGGTCCAGCGCGACCCGGAGGGCGGGCTGCATGCCTTCTCCGTCCTCGACGGGCGCCTCGCGACCTGGCGGAAGCCCGCCGACTCCGTGCTCTGGCAGGGCCCCGAGCTGCTGCCCGGCGGCGGCCTCGACAGCGGCGTCACCTCCGTGACCCTGCCCGACGGCCGGACGGCCGTCTACGGCACCCGCACGACCCTCGGCGCGGCCGCGGCCGACTACCGGCGCGAGGTGGTCACCACCGTCCAGTCGGCCCCCGGCGGCGCCTTCGGCCCCTGGCGCTCGCTCGGCACCCCCGAGCGGGACGACGCCTCCGGCTCCTCGGACATCAGCGCGCCCGCCGTGACCGTGGCTCCCGACGGCCGGGCGGTCCTGGTCCTGCGCGACAGCCTGCACCGGCTGACCGCCCGTGAGCAGCGGGCCGACGGCGACTGGGGGCCGTGGCGGTCCCTCGGCGGCGCGGAGGTGTACGGCGACCCGGTGGCGGCGACGGACGCGACCGGCCGCGGGTACGTCTTCGCCAGCACCCCGACCACCGTCCTCGCCTGGGCCGCACAGGCCCCCGGCGGGCTGCTCGCGGGTCCGGTACGGACCGGTCTGCCGGCCACGACCCTCGCCCTCAGCGCGAGCCCGGCCCCCGACGGCGACGGCGTACGCCTCTGGTTCCGCAAGCCCGCCTCCGGCGACCTCCGCAGCGCCGACTTCTCCGGTACGGACCCCGTCTCCCCCGTCACCGAGCTCCCCGGCACCGGCGTCGCCGGCTTCGGCCCCGTCAGCGGCGGCTCCACGCTCCTCGCGGTCCGCTCCCGCACCGGCTTCCTCGCCACGGCCCCCCACGGCCGCGCCGGCACCCGTCCCGTCTGGACCCTCGACAGGTTCCTCTTCTCCGGCGCCCCGGACGCGGGCACGGACGGGGTGGCGGCGATCGGCCTGGACGGCCGCCTCCACTGGACACCTGCGCCCCGCTGACCGCCCCCCGCGCGGGCGTGAGGCGCTAGAAGCCCAGGTAGAAGTGGCGGAGCTTGTCGTCCTCCGCGACGCACCGCATCCCGGCCGCCTCCATCACCCGGTGCGAGTCCGGGTTGTCCCGGTCGGCATCGCCCTTCACGCCGGTGGCGTCGGCCGTCCGGGCGACCTCCAGGAGCGCCCGCAGCGCCTCGGAGGCGTACCCGTTCCCCCGTACCCCCGGGACCAGTCCGTATCCGATGGTCGCGACGCCGATCTCGTCCGGCGGCCCGTGGAAGCCGATGCCGCCGACGGCCACGCCGTCGAGCCGTATCTCGTACGTCCGGAACACCCCCGGGTCGCCGCGCTCGGCGACGCCCCGCAGGAAACCGGTGTTCGCCCGGACGTCCCCGTCACCGGGATAGCCCTCTCCCCAGAGGTCCCCGTCCCCGGGCTGCCGGGCGACGATGCGCTCGGCGTGGGCGACGGTCATCGGGTGCAGCACGAGCCGCGCGGTGGCGACTGGTTCGATCTTCACCGCGGCAGTCTGAACCGCCCCCGGGGCCCCGGGCAACGGGTTTACCCCCGGGCCGCCCGGCGCCGCGGCCGGGCGGTGCCCTCACGGGCCCGCCCGGTCGGCGCGCGTGGGCAGGGCTCCCTCGGCGCCCTTAGAGGACCGGCAG
The DNA here is from genome assembly GCF_044333355.1 of Streptomyces sp. NPDC021012. NCBI lineage: Bacteria > Bacillati > Actinomycetota > Actinomycetes > Kitasatosporales > Streptomycetaceae > Streptomyces > Streptomyces sp. NPDC021012. Next base: position 541,091 of record NZ_JBIRQU010000004.1, on the reverse strand, counting down.
GTTCTTACGCAGCTCGAAGGCCGTGACCTCGGAGCGGTACTCCTCCCACTCCTGCTTCTTGTTGCGGAGGAAGAAGTCGAAGACGTGCTCGCCGAGCGTCTCCGCGACCAGCTCGCTCTTCTCCATCAGGGCGATCGCCTCTCCCAGGTTCTGCGGGAGCGGCTCGATGCCCATCGCGCGGCGCTCCGCGTCGGAGAGGGCCCAGACGTCGTCGTCGGCGCCGGCCGGGAGTTCGTAGCCCTCCTCGATGCCCTTGAGGCCGGCGGCGAGGAGGACCGCGTAGGTCAGGTAGGGGTTGGCGCCCGAGTCGATGGAGCGGACCTCGACGCGGGAGGAGCCCGTCTTGCCCGGCTTGTACATGGGGACGCGGATGAGGGCGGAGCGGTTGTTGTGGCCCCAGCAGATGTACGAGGGGGCCTCGCCGCCGGAGCCGGCGGTGCGGGAGGAGCCGCCCCAGATGCGCTTGTACGAGTTGACCCACTGGTTGGTGACGGCGGAGATCTCGCCCGCGTGCTTGAGGAGGCCCGCGATGAAGGAGCGGCCCACCTTCGACAGCTGGTACTCGGCGCCCGACTCGTAGAAGGCGTTCCGGTCGCCCTCGAAGAGGGAGAGGTGGGTGTGCATGCCGGAGCCCGGGTAGTCCGAGAACGGCTTCGGCATGAACGTGGCCTGCACGCCCTGTTCGAGCGCCACCTGCTTCATGACCAGGCGGAAGGTCATGATGTTGTCGGCGGTGGAGAGGGCGTCGGCGTAGCGGAGGTCGATCTCCTGCTGGCCGGGCGCGCCCTCGTGGTGGGAGAACTCCACCGAGATGCCCATCGATTCGAGCATGGTGATGGCCTGGCGGCGGAAGTCCATGCCGACGTTCTGCGGGGTGTGGTCGAAGTAGCCCGAGTTGTCGGCCGGGGTGGGCCGGGTGCCGTCGAGCGGCTTGTCCTTCAGGAGGAAGAACTCGATCTCGGGGTGGGTGTAGAAGGTGAAGCCGAGGTCGGATGTCTTGGCGAGGGCCCGCTTGAGGACGTAGCGCGGGTCGGCGAAGGACGGCGAGCCGTCGGGCATGAGGATGTCGCAGAACATCCGGGCCGTGCCCGGGGCCTCGGCGCGCCACGGCAGGATCTGGAAGGTGCCCGGGTCCGGCTTGGCGATCATGTCGGACTCGTACACCCGGGCGAAGCCCTCGATCGCGGAGCCGTCGAAGCCGATGCCCTCGTCGAAGGCCTGCTCCAGTTCGGCGGGGGCCACGGCCACCGACTTCAGGAAGCCGAGCACGTCGGTGAACCACAGACGTACGAAGCGGATGTCGCGCTCCTCGAGCGTACGGAGCACGAATTCCTGCTGCTTGTCCATTTCCACACCCATCCTCGCTGGTCAGGCCGCCTGCTCCCACCGCCTCCGGTGCATCGGGGGGCACCTGAGCATCCCACCACATGATTTCGCGCACGTTGCACACCCATAGTGCCTGCTCGGGTGTGACTCAGGTAACGGGGGAACGTTCCGATCCGGGTGACGGTCCGGGGGACGGAAGGTGTCGTGTCCACGCGCTCTTCGCTACCGAGTGGTACCCCGTTCGGCCCATCGGGGGCTCTCTCCCACTACGATCTGCGCCCATGGGGGCCTCACGGCTCGTACGCCTGTCCCGACACGCGCGTCCCATGGCACTGGCGAGTGCCGTGGCGACGCTCCTCGCCGCGCTCTTCCTCTGTCTGGGGACGGGGCCGGACGGGGGACGGGCCCACCATCCGGAGGGCCCGGCGAAGGCCACGGCGGTCACCGCCGTCGCTGCCGCCACCGCCGCCGCAACCGGTGAGTACACCTGCCCGTACGACCGCGGCGGCTGCTCCCTCTTCCCCTCGCTCTCCCCCGCGGTGCTCAGCGCGCCCCCGCTCGACCCCCCGCTCCACGCGGAGGGCGGGGCGCCGCGTCCCGCGCCGCCCTCCGGTGAGGGGCCGACGCGCCGCTCGGACGCCCGGCCGCGCGCGCCGGACCTGCACGTCCTTCAAGTTCTCCGGACATAGCCGGGCGCCCCGCCCGCGCGTGTCCACCCCCGAACTCCACCCCACTCCTGAAGAAGGACGACATCACCATGGCTTCCCGCACTTCCGCCACCGCCGACCGCCGCGCCCGAATAGAGGAGATGCGCCGCGCCGAGCAGGCCCGTGAGCGCCGCAACCGCGTGCTCACCATCGGCATCTCGACCGTCGTCGTGCTGGGCCTCGTCGGCTTCGGCACCTTCGTGCTGATGAAGAAGTCCGACCAGCAGGACGCGAAGGACGCCGCCGCGAAGGCCCCCATCGCGGGCGAGAAGTCCTGGGACCCGAAGAAGCTCGGCCGCAACCACGTCCAGACGGCCGTGAAGTACGAGATGGAGCCGCCGGTCGGCGGTGACCACAACCCGGTCTGGATGAACTGCGACGGCGTGGTCTACGACAAGAAGATCGCCAATGTGAACGCCGTGCACTCCCTGGAGCACGGCGCCGTCTGGGTGACGTACAACAAGAAGGCCTCCCCGGCCGACGTGAAGGAGCTGGCCGCCAAGGTCGGCAAGACCAAGTACTCGCTGATGAGCCCCGTGGACGACCAGGCCGGGGCGATCATGCTGTCCGCCTGGGGCAAGCAGGTGACCGTGGACGGGGCGAAGGACCCGCGCGTCGACGCGTTCTTCACCAAGTACGTCCAGGGTCCGCAGACCCCGGAGCCGGGCGCGGCCTGCACCGGCGGCCTGGACGCCAGCGGTCAGGGCGGTACGGGGATGGGCCAGTGAGGATCGACCGTACGCGGCTGGCGGCGGTCAGCGCCGTCGCCCTGGCGGTGCTGTTCGCCGGGGGCGCGGTCACCGTCGCCTCCGCCGACCGCGACGAGGCCCCGGCCACCCCGGTCTCCTCCTCGGCGGACGCCGGTTTCGCCCGGGACATGGCCGTCCACCACCAGCAGGCCGTCGAGATGTCGTTCATCGTCCGGGACCGGACGAAGGACGAGGAGGTCCGGCGCCTCGCGTACGACATCGCGAACACGCAGGCCAACCAGCGGGGCATGATGCTCGGCTGGCTCGACCTGTGGGGGCTGCCGAAGAACCAGTCCGGGGTCGAGCCGATGGCCTGGATGGGCATGGGCGACATGGGCGGCACGGGCGACCCGGACGGGGCCGTGATGCCGGGCATGGCGACCAACGCACAGCTCGACGAGCTGCGCAGGGCCAGCGGCCGGGAGGCCGAGGTGCTGTACCTGAAGCTGATGACCGCGCACCACAGGGGCGGGGTCCACATGGCCGAGGGCTGCGTCCAGAAGTGCTCGGTGGACATCGAGCGGAACCTGGCGCAGGGCATGGTCGACGCGCAGAGGTCCGAGATGGCGCTGATGGCGGACATGCTGAAGGAGCGCGGGGCCTGATCCGCGGGACGGCCCGGCCCCCGCGACCGCTGCGGTCGCGGGGGCCGGGCCGCGCGCCGACAATGGGTGGGCTCGGGGAGTTCGTACGACACGTTCGACGAAAGGTACGCACCCCATGACCACGGCGAAGGACATCATGCATCCCGGGGCCCAGTGGATCCCGGCACACGAGACGCTCGACCGCGCCGCACAGATGATGCGCGACCTGAACGTGGGCGCACTGCCCATCGCCGACCAGAACGAACGGCTGACCGGCATCATCACGGACCGCGACATCGTCGTCGGCTGTGTGGCCATGGGCCACGACCCGTCGAAGATCACCTGCGGCGACATGGCGAAGGGCACCCCGCGCTGGATCGAGGCGGACGCGGACGTGGGCGCCGTCCTGGAGGAGATGGAGAGCCACCAGATCCGCCGGCTGCCCGTCATCGAGGACAAGCGGCTCGTCGGCATGATCAGCGAGGCCGACCTCGCCCAGCACCTGACGGACGAGCAGCTCAAGGCGTTCTGCGCGAGCGTCTACGCCGCTTCCTGACCACCCGTGCGGCCCGGTCGCGCCCTTCGCGGGGCGGCCGGGCCGTGGCGCGTCCGTCAGGGCGCCGCGGTGGGTTCCCGGTGGTCGGGGTGGACCCAGCCGGGCTTGCGGTACTTGAGGAGGGCGGCCGGGATGACGAGGCCGAGGAGCAGCAGGCCGCCGCCGACGATCAGCAGGTAGCGCCAGAGCGGCTGGTCGCCGAACTGGTCGGGCGGGACGAAGCCGATGACGAGCGCGGCGACGGAGGCGACGAAGCCGATGCCGGCGACCCACTCGACGGCGGGGACGCGGAAGCCCCGGTCGACCTCCGGCTGGGACCTGCGGAGCTTCACGACCGCGACGAACATCAGCAGGTAGGCGATGAGGTAGATCTGCACGGTGATGACGGAGAACATCCAGTACGCGCTGGAGACGTCGTCGCTGAAGGCGTAGAGGACGCCGATCAGGGTGGTGACGACGCCCTGCGCGATCATGATGTTCTGCGGGGCGCCGTCCTTGTTGAACTTCTGCAGGGAGGGCGGCAGATAGCCCTCCTGCCGGGAGAGCAGGACGAGGCCCTTGGCGGGGCCGGCGAGCCAGGTGAGCATCCCTCCGAGGGCGGCGCAGACCAGCATGATGCCGACGACCTTGGTCATCCAGCCGATGGAGAAGTGGTCGAAGAAGGCCTGGAAGGCCTGCATCAGACCGGCGGTGAGGCTGAGCTGCTCCGAGGGCATGACCCAGGCGATGGCGAGGGCCGGAAGGATGAAGATCAGCAGGACGAGGCCGGTCGCCAGGAACATCGACTTCGGGTACTCGCGCTTGGGCTCGCGCAGCGAGGAGACGTGGACGCCGTTCATCTCCATGCCCGCGTAGGACAGGAAGTTGTTGACGATGAGGACCAGGCTGGCGAGGCCGGTCCACGGCGGGAGCCAGTGGTCGGCGCTCATGGGCTGGGCGGAGGGGTTGCCCTGGCCGAGGAAGACGATGCCGAGGGCGACGAGCAGCACGCCGGGGATCAGGGTGCCGACGATCAGGCCGAAGGAGGAGAGGCCGGCGATCGTCTTCGTGCCGCGCGAGGAGATCCAGACCCCGGACCAGTAGATGACGATGATGACGATGGCGACGTAGAGCCCGTTCTCCGCGAGGGAGGGGTCGATGACGTACGCGAAGGTCGAGGCGACGTACGCGAGGAGGCTCGGGTAGTACGCGATGGTCATGGCGAACTGGCACCAGACGGCGAGGAAGCCGAGGGGCTTGCCGAGGGCCTCGCTGACCCAGCGGTAGATGCCGCCGGACCAGCCGGAGGCGAGCTCGGCGCCGACGAGGGCGGTGGGGAGCAGGAAGACGAGGGCGGGGAGCAGGTAGAGGAAGATCGCGGCGAGTCCGTAGATGGCCATGGACGGCGAGGGCCGCAGGCTGGCGACGGACGCGGTGGTCATGAAGGCGAGCGTCAGCCAGCTGATGAACTGTCTCTTGGTGCCGTCGTCCGGCGGGGCCGCGGTGTCGGTCGCGGTGGGCCGTGCCGACTCCGCCGGTTCGTCAGTGGTCGTCATGGGGCCATGATCAGCGGGGTGCGGCCGCCCCGCACGTCGGCGGCGGGACACGGACCGGTCGTATCCCAGGACATAGCGTCGGTCTGACGATTACACTGGGCGGGTGCCTCAACTACGCCTCGCACTGAATCAGATCGACTCGACCGTCGGAGACATCGCCGGGAACGCCGAGGCGATCGTGCACTGGACCCGGCATGCCGCCGGGCAGGGCGCGCATCTCGTCGCGTTCCCCGAGATGGCGCTGACCGGATATCCCGTCGAGGACCTCGCACTGCGCTCCTCCTTCGTCGAGGCCTCCCGGACGGCCCTGCGCGGGCTCGCCCGGCGCCTCGCGGACGAGGGCTTCGGGGAGCTGCCGGTCGTCGTCGGCTACCTCGACCGCTCCGAGCGGGCCGAGCCGCGCCTCGGCCGGCCCGCCGGGTCCCCGGAGAACGCCGCCGCCGTGCTGTACGGCGGCGAGGTGGCCCTGCGCTTCGCCAAGCACCACCTGCCGAACTACGGCGTCTTCGACGAGTACCGCTACTTCGTGCAGGGCGACACCCTGCCGGTGGTCCGCGTCCACGGCGTCGACGTGGCCCTGGCGATCTGCGAGGACCTCTGGCAGGAGGGCGGCAGGGTGCCGGCGGCGCGCAGCGCCGGGGCCGGGCTGCTGCTCTCGGTCAACGCCTCGCCGTACGAGCGGAACAAGGACGACACGCGCCTCGAACTGGTCCGCAAGCGGGCGCAGGAGGCCGGGTGCGTCACCGCGTACCTGGCGATGACGGGCGGTCAGGACGAGCTGGTCTTCGACGGCGACTCGATCGTCGTGGACGCGGCCGGCGAAGTGATCGCGCGCGCCCCGCAGTTCGTGGAGGGCAGCGTGATCCTCGACCTGGAGCTTCCGGCGGCCTCGGCGGACGCGCCCGAGGGCGTGGTCGACGACGGGCTGCGGATCGACCGGGTGGTGCTCTCCGAGGAGCCGCTGCCCGCGTACGAGCCGGAGCTGACGGGCGGTTACGCGCACCGGCTCGACGACGACGAGGAGGTGTACTCGGCGCTGGTGATCGGACTGCGGGCGTACGTCGCGAAGAACGGCTTCCGCTCGGTCCTCGTCGGCCTGTCCGGCGGCATCGACTCGGCGCTGGTCGCGGCCATCGCCTGCGACGCGCTCGGCGCGGACCAGGTGTACGGCGTGTCGATGCCCTCGAAGTACTCCTCCGACCACTCGCGCGGCGACGCGGCCGAACTGGCCCGCCGGACCGGGCTGCACTTCCGCACCGTGTCGATCGAGCCGATGTTCGACGCGTACATGGGGGCGCTCGGGCTCACCGGTCTCGCCGAGGAGAACCTCCAGTCGCGGCTGCGCGGCACGACGCTGATGGCGCTCTCCAACCAGGAGGGCCACATCGTCCTCGCGCCCGGCAACAAGTCGGAGCTGGCGGTGGGCTACTCGACGCTGTACGGCGACTCCGTCGGCGCGTTCGGCCCCATCAAGGACGTCTACAAGTCGGACGTCTTCCGCCTCGCGCGCTGGCGCAACCGGGCGGCCGAGGAGCGCGGCCAGACCCCGCCGATCCCGGAGAGCTCGATCACCAAGCCGCCCAGCGCCGAGCTGCGCCCCGGCCAGGTCGACACGGACTCGCTGCCGGACTACGAGGTCCTGGACGCGGTCCTCGCGCTGTACGTGGACCGCGACCAGGGCCGGGACGCCATCGTGGCCGCCGGCTTCGACGAGGAGCTGGTGACGCGGACGCTGCGGATGGTGGACACGGCGGAGTACAAGCGGCGCCAGTACCCGCCGGGCACCAAGATCTCGGCGAAGGGCTTCGGCAAGGACCGCCGCCTCCCGATCACGAACCGCTGGCGGGAGGCGACGTAGGGACGGGTCTCAGAGCTTCACGCGGGCCGCGACCGGCAGGTGGTCGCTGTTCGTCTCCGGCAGCGCCCAGGAGGACACCGGCTCCACGCCCTTGACCATGATCTGGTCGATGCGGGCCATCGGGAACGAGGCCGGCCAGCTGAAGCCGAAGCCGTCGCCCGCCGCGCCCTGGGTGGAACGCAGCTGCGAGGTGACGGCGTTGAGGGCGCGGTCGTTCATGGTGCCGTTGAGGTCGCCGAGGAGGACGATCCGCTCGTGCCGGTCGTCGGCGATGGCCTCGCCGAGGGCGTTGGCGCTGGTGTCGCGCTGGGTGGCGGTGAAGCCGGCGTTCAGCTTGACCCGTACGGAGGGGAGGTGGGCGACGTACACCGCCACCTCGCCCTTCGGGGTGACGACCGAGGCGCGCATGGCGCGGGTCCAGCCCATGTGGATGTCGACGGGCTGCGCGGCGCGCAGCGGCAGCTTGCTCCACAGCCCGACGGTGCCCTGGACGGAGTGGTACGGGTAGGTCTCGGCGAGGCCCTTCTCGTAGACCGGGACCATGTCGCCCTTCAGCTCCTCCAGGGCGAGCACGTCGGCGCCGGAGGCGGCGAGCGCGCGGGCCGTGCCCTCGGGGTCGGGGTTGTCGGCGTTCACGTTGTGCGTGGCGACCGTCAGGTCGCCGCCCGGGGCCGACTTGTCGGCGACGAGACCGCCGAAGAGGTTCAGCCACACCACGGCCGGCAGCAGCAGGGCGATCAGCGCGGTGGCCGAGCGGCGCAGGAGGGCGAGCACGAACAGGAGCGGCACGAAGAGGCCGAGCCAGGGCAGGAAGGTCTCGGTGAGGCTGCCCAGGTTGCCGATCCGGTTGGGGATGTCGGAGTGGAACACCATGAGCAGGGTCAGCGCCACGGCGACCACGGCGAGCAGGATGCCTCTGCGCCAGATCCCCCGGTCGTGGCGGAGCCCGCGGAGAGCGGCCTGGAACCGGGACCGGGGACGCTCGTTCCCCGCGCCGTAGGGGTCGGTATCCGTCATGTCCACCCGCGCCATCGCACTGTCCTCACTGCCTTGCCGTCTTGCCGTACCGCTGTCCCGCTCCGTGACCCGACGTCGACACTAGGCGATGACGGGTCCGTCGTACTCCCCGAGGGACGACACGGGCGCGTGGCGGGTTCCTGCTGGTGGCGCGGGCGGGCAGGCTGTGACAGAACGCGCACATTCGTACGGTTCAGGGGCGGGTTCAGGGGCGGGTTCAGGGGCGGGTTCAGGGCCGGGGGCGCATGCCCTCCATGACGGCGTCGACGACCCGCTCGGCGAGGCCGGGGTCCAGGTCGGCGCCGGGCCGGATGACGGTACGGAGGAGCAGGGGGCCGGTGAAGAGGTCGTGGACGAACTCGACGTCGAGGTCGTCGCGGATCTCCCCCAGCTCCATGCCGCGCCGCACGGTGTCGAGGCCGAGGCGGCGGCGCGGTTCGATGACGGTGTTCTGGTAGGCCTCCCACAGCTTCGGATAGGCCTGCATCTGCGAGAACACGTTGTGGAGCAGGGCGGAGGACCGCTTGGCGAGGCCGCGCTGCCGCAGCATCTCCAGGAGCATCACGAGGTCGTCCCGGACGGAGGTGCCGGTGAGCACCGGGTCCGGGGGTTCGAGGGAGCGGAGCAGCTCCACGAAGAGCTCCTCCTTGCCGGGCCAGCGGCGGTAGATGGTGGCCTTGCCGACGCCTGCGGTACGGGCGATCCGCTCGATGGACAGCTCGGTGAGCGGCACGCCCTCCTCCAGGAGGCCGACGACCGCCTCGAAGATCGCCTGCTCCACCGCCTCGGACCGCGGCCGCCCCCGGCGGGGCGCCACCGGCTCGGCGTCCTGGGGTCCGGACTCCCCGCTGCCCTCCAACGACACGCGCACTCCCTCTCTCCTCCGCTCCATCCCTACCCCCGATTCTCTCGCGTCCTCCCCGCCGCCCCCGTTGCGGGCGCGCGCCCCCCGTGGCGGGCCGCACCCGCCCCCGTTGCGGGCCGCACCCGCCCCCGTTGCGGGCCGCGCCCCGCCCGTTGTGGGCAATCGTTCCGCAGGGCGGAACGGGTGGGCACAACGGACCCGCGCCCTGCCGGCGCCAGAGGCTTACGCGCCTGAGCCCGCACCCCGTGCACAGCTCCCTGGTGGTGCGGGTCCAGGCGCGGAACGCGGAGGCGCCGCTGAGGGCGCCGTCCCGTGTGCCCACCCGTCCCGCCCCAGCGGGACGATTGCCCACACGGGCGGGGGCGAAGCCCCAGGCGGGTGCGGGCCCCGCACGGGGCGGGGGCGAAGCCCCAGGCGGGTGCGGGCCCCGCACGGGGCGGGGGCGAAGCCCCAGGCGGGTGCGGGCCCCGCACGGGGGGCGGGGGCGAAGCCCCAGGTGGGTGTGGGCTAGCTCGGTGAGGCCCCGTCCCGGGCCGGCCGGCCCGGGAGGAAGGCCGCGACGACCCCCGCGCCCACCACCGCGATCGCCGTCGACGCGAGCGCCGTGACGTGCATGGCGTCGAGGAAGGCCGTGTACGCGGGAGCGATCAGGTCCTTGCCCGCCGGCCCGAGCTTCGCGGCGACCGCGAGCGTCGCCTCGACGGACTCGCCGGCCGTGTCGCGCAGGGCCGCCGGGACGCCGCCGAGGTGCCCCTCGATCTCGCCCCGGTACGTGGAGGAGAGCACCGAGCCGAGGACGGCCACGCCCAGCGCGCCGCCGACCTGCCGGAAGGTGTTGTTGACCGCGGAGCCGGAGCCCGCCTTCTCGCGGGGCAGCGCCTGCATGATCGAGACGGTGACCGGCGGCATGATGTGCGCCATGCCCGCGCCCTGGGCGAAGAAGACGACCTCCAGGACCCAGACGGGGGTGTCGGCCTCGAAGGTGGCGAAGGCCGCGAGGCCCGCGGCGACAAGGAGCATGCCGGCGGTGCAGACCGCCCGCGCGCCGAAGCGTTCGACGACGAGCCGGGCCCGGGGCGCGAAGACCATCTGCGCGACGGCGAGCGGCAGGATGAGCAGCCCGGACTCCAGCGCGGTGTAGCCGCGGACGCTCTGCAGGTAGAAGGCGGAGAAGAACGTGACGCCCATGAGGGCGAAGAAGACGAGCGCGATCGCGGCGACGGCCGCCGCGAACGCCGGCTTCCTGAAGAGCGCCATGTCGATGGCCGGGTGGTCGCTGCGCCGCTCGTGGAGGACGAAGCCGACGAGGACCGCGAGGCCGCCGAGGACGGGAGCGAGGACGGTCACGTCGGTGAAGGAGGCCAGTTCGCCGCCGCGGATGATCCCGTACACGAGGAGGACCAGTCCGACGACGGAGAGCAGCACGCCGGGTATGTCGACGCGGCCGGGGTGGGGGTCCCGGGAGTCGGGCACGAGCCACAGCATCAGGGCGAGGGCGAGCAGCACCACGGGCACGTTGACGAGGAAGATCGATCCCCACCAGAAGTGCTCCAGGAGGATGCCTCCGGTGATGGGGCCGATGGCGATGGCGAGGCCGACGCTGCCGGCCCAGATGCCGATGGCCTTGGGCTGCTCGTCGCGCTCGAAGACGTTCATGAGGACGGCGAGCGTCGAGGGCATGACGAAGGCGGCGCCGAGGCCCATGACGGCCCGGTAGCCGATGAGCTCGCCCGGGGAGCCGGAGAACGCGGCGAGGGCGGAGCCGATGCCGAAGACGGTGATGCCGAAGAGCAGGACCTTCTTGCGGCCGAGGCGGTCGCCGAGCAGGCCGGAGGTGAAGAGGAGCCCGGCGAAGACGAGCGTGTAGGAGTTGATGGACCACTCCAGCTCGCTCTGGGTGGCGCCGATGCCGGTGGGCGCGGGTGCGGCGATCGTCTTGACCGCGACGTTCAGGATCGAGTTGTCGAGGACGACGATCAACAGGCTGAGCATGAGGACGCCGAGGACGGCCCAGCGACGCCGGTGGACGGCTTCGGGGACGCGGAGCCCGACGGGTGGGGCGGGTGCGGTGGACTGCTGTGACATGACCATCAGACTAGAGCCATTTCGATACGAGACCGTCTCGTATCGAAAACACTGAGGAAGTCTTTACGTTGCGGCAGCGCGAACAGGCGGTGTGAACGGGCAGTGCGAACAGGCGGTGTGAACAGCGCCACTCCGGCCCACTTCCCCGCCCGCCCGGCGAAGTGCCACCATGGATGTGGTCCGGGGACGCCACAGGGCGCCTCGAGATGACACAACAGAGGAGCCGTTCACCATGACGCTTCAGGCTGCCCAGAAGACGCCCGCCGACAGCAGCAAGGCGCTGTACGGGGGGAAGGGCACCCGCCGCATCACCGTCCACGACATCGCCGCCGCCAAGGTCCGCGGCGAGAAGTGGCCCATGCTCACCGCCTACGACGCGATGACCGCCTCCGTCTTCGACGAGGCCGGCATCCCGGTGATCCTCGTCGGCGACTCGATGGGCAACTGTCACCTCGGCTACGACACCACCGTGCCCGTCACGATGGACGAGATGACCCTGCTCTCCGCCGCCGTCGTCCGGGGCACCAAGCGCGCCCTCGTCGTCGGCGACCTGCCGTTCGGCTCGTACCAGGAGGGGCCCGTCCAGGCCCTGCGCAACGCCACCCGGCTCGTCAAGGACGCGGGCGTCGGCGCGATCAAGCTGGAGGGCGGCGAGCGCTCGCTGCCGCAGACCGAGCTCCTCGTCCAGGCCGGCATCCCCGTCATGTCCCACCTGGGGCTCACCCCGCAGTCCGTCAACACCATGGGCTACCGGGTCCAGGGCCGCTCCGACGAGGCCGCCCACCGGCTGCTCAGCGACGCCAAGGCGGCGCAGGACGCGGGCGCCTTCGCCGTCGTCCTGGAGCTCGTCCCGGCCGAACTGGCCGCCGAGGTCACCCGCTCCCTGCACATCCCCACCATCGGCATCGGTGCCGGCGCCGGCACCGACGCGCAGGTCCTCGTCTGGACCGACATGGCCGGCCTGACCGGCGGCAAGGTGCCGCGCTTCACCAAGCAGTACGCCAACCTCCGCGAGACGCTCGGCGACGCCGCCCGCGCCTTCGCCGAGGACGTCAGCGGCGGGGCGTTCCCCGCCGAGGAGCACACCTTCCACTAGCTCCGCAAAGCCACTGCGGCACCTCCGACAGCCCGCCGACATCCCCCATCGGCGGGCTGTCGGTCGTCTGTAGGGGGATTGTCGGTGGCGCCCTGTTCCATGGTGGACATGACGCGATCACACACCAACGCCGTCGAGGTCCGGGGCCTCGTGAAGCACTTCGGCGCGACGAAGGCCCTCGACGGGGTCGACCTGGACGTCCGGGAGGGCACCGTCCTCGGGGTCCTCGGGCCCAACGGCGCCGGCAAGACCACCCTCGTCCGCTGCCTGTCCACCCTCCTCGTCCCGGACGCCGGGACCGCCACCGTCGCCGGCTACGACGTGGTGAGGCACCCCCGCCAGCTGCGCCGCACCATCGGCCTCACCGGCCAGTACGCCTCGGTCGACGAGAAGCTGTCCGGCTGGGAGAACCTGTACATGATCGGGCGGCTGCTCGACCTCTCCCGCAAGGACTCCCGGGCCCGTGCCGACGAGATGCTGGAGCGCTTCTCCCTCACCGAGGCCGCCAAGCGCCCGGCGATGAACTACTCCGGCGGCATGCGGCGCCGCCTCGACCTCGCCGCCTCGATGATCGGGCAGCCCGCCGTCCTCTACCTGGACGAGCCGACCACCGGCCTCGACCCCCGCACCCGCAACGAGGTGTGGGACGAGGTGCAGCGGATGGTCTCCGAGGGCGCGACCGTCCTGCTCACCACCCAGTACATGGAGGAGGCGGAGCAGCTCGCCAGCGAGCTGACCGTCATCGACAAGGGCAAGGTCATCGCCAAGGGCGGGGTCGACGAGCTCAAGGCGAAGGTCGGCGGCCGCACCCTGAAGGTCCGCCCCGTGGACCCGGCGCAGCTGCCCGCGATGGCCGCCGCGCTCCGCGAGACCGGCCTCGACGGGGTCGCCGGCTCGACCGTCGTGCCCGACGAGGGCGTGCTGTACGTGCCGATCCTCACCGACGAGCAGCTGACGGCCGTCGTGGGCCTGCTCGGCGCGCGCGGCTTCGGCATCGCCCACATCGGCACCCACCTGCCCAGCCTGGACGAGGTGTTCCTCGCGATCACCGGCCAGAAGACCGCCGACGCCGAGGTTTCCGGCGCGATCACCGAGGAGGTCGCCGCATGAGCACGACCACTGTCACCAAGTCCCCCGCGCGGACCGGCGGTTCCCGCCCGGCCGCGAGCCGCACCGCGCCCGCCGCGGAGGGCCGGATCGGCCTGCGGGCCAACCTGCGCCACATCGGCGCCCTGGCCCGGCGCAACGCCCTCCAGATCAAGCAGGACCCGGAGTCGATGTTCGACGCCGTCCTGATGCCGATCATCTTCATCCTGCTGTTCGTGTACGTCTTCGGCGGCGCCATCGCCGGCAAGGGCAACAACGACGTCTACGTCAACTACGTGACGCCCGGCCTGATGGCCATGATGGGCATGAACATCGCGATGGGCGTCGGCACCGGCATCAACGACGACTTCAAGAAGGGCGTCATGGACCGGTTCCGGACCATGCCGATCGCCCGTTCCTCGGTCCTCATCGCGAAGATCGTCGTCGAGGTGGGCCGGATGCTCATCGCCACCGCGATCCTGCTCGGCATGGGCTTCCTGCTCGGCCTGACGATCCACACCTCGGTCCTGCACCTCTTCGCCGCGATCGGCCTGTCGATGGTCTTCGGCGCCGCCCTGATGTGGATCTTCATCCTGCTCGGCCTCACCATGAAGACGGCCCAGGCCGTCCAGGGCGTGGCCATGCTCGTCCTGATGCCGCTCCAGTTCGGCTCCTCGATCTTCGCCCCGCCGACGACGATGCCCGGCTGGCTGCAGACCTTCACCGACTACAACCCGCTGTCCAACCTCGCCGACGCCGCCCGTCACCTCATCAACGGCGGCCCGGTCGCCCACTCGGTGTGGATGACCCTCGGCTGGTCGGTCGTCATCACGGTGGTCACGGCACCGCTCGCGGTCGCCAAGTTCCGCAAGAAGACCTGAGTCCCGACCGGGGGATCATGACTCGGCGCGCTCACTGATCGCGTCGGCGGCGCGACCGAGCAGGGCGGCGGCCTCTTCCTTGGAGAGGCCGCCGCCCTCCGCGTATGCGGCCTCGAACTCCCCGTCCGCGAGGGCGGACCGGCACAGCTCCGTGGCCCGCGCCAGGTTCTCCCGCTCCATCGGCGGCGCCAGGTGCCCCGGCGGCAGCAGCCCCTCGTACCCGCCGAGCAGGACGGCGGCGGTACGGCCGAGGGGGCCGCCGAAACCGGCGAGGGCCCAGGCCGCGGTGAGCAGATGGATCGCCGGCATCTGCGGGGCGACCATCAGCGACAGGCCGCCCAGGGAGCGCTCGTACGCCCGCCGGGACAGCTCGAACGCCGTGCCGTACCGCTCCTCCAGGTTGTACACCCAGGCCAGGCTGCCGAGCGCGAAGCCCTCGAAGATGGAGAACGTCTCGGAGCCGAAGAGGCTGTCGGCGCGGAACTCCTCGAGCAGCCGCTCCAGTTGCTCACGGGCCTCGGCCGTCCGTCCGGTCCGGCCCAGCAGCAGCCCCAGGAAGATCCGCCCCGCCAGCATCGGCTCGTGGCCACGCCCGTGCTCGCCCTCCACCACCTGGCGCAGGATCCGCTCCGCCTCCTCGCCCCGCCCGGTCTCGATCAGCATGTCGGCGTAGCGGGCGCGCAGCAGCGCCATCTGCGACTGGGCGCCGATCCGCTCCGCGTACGCGATGGCGTCGGCGAAGTCCTGGGCGGCGCCCTCGAATTCGAGCCGCCGCTCGCGGGCCTCCGCGCGCGAGGACAGCGCCTCGGCCGCGCCCCAGGCGTCCCCGAGGCGGACGAAGATCTCCAGGCTCTCCTCCGCGTCGGCGCTGGCCCGCTCGGCCAGGTCGCCCCGGTTGGCCAGCATGTTGGCGCGCAGCTGGAGGGCGTGGGCGAGCTCCCACTCGTCGCCGTGGCGGCGGCAGGCGCCGACGTGCGCCTCCAGGGCCTCGCCCATGAGGCCCGGCTCGCCCATGAGGAGGACCGCGAAGACCGTGAAGGAGCCGGGCAGCCGACAGGTCTGCGGGAGTCCCGGCGGATAGATCGCGTGGATCCGCCGCAGCCGCTCGACGCCGGCGGGGGTCATCCAACGGCCCGTCTCGTAGTCCATGTTGAGCAGCTCGATCAGCCGCACCCCGCGCCGGGCCTCCCAGCGCTGCTCCTCGGAGAGCGGCAGCGGCGCGGCGGTGCACGGCTCGTACAGCGGTACGACGGGGGCGGCGGGCGTCCCGAACGGGTCGGGTCCGAGCGCGGCGACGGCCTCCGCCCAGTACAGCGCGTCGGCGCGCAGGTCGCGCATCTGCCAGTACCAGAGCAGGGAGTGGACGAGGACCAGCGCCTCGTCCTCCTCCCGGGCGTCGACGGCCCGGCGCAGGGCGGTACGGATGTTCCCGTACTCGGTGCCGAACCGCGCGATGGCCGCGGCCTGCCCCGAACCGCGCAGCTCGGGGTCGGTCCGGCGGGCGAGTTCGCGGTAGTACGTGAGGTGCCTGCGCTCGACGACGGCCCTCTCCCCGGCCTCGTCGAGCCGCTCGGCGGCGTACTCGGCGACGGTCTCCAGGAGCCGGTAGCGCATCCCGGTCTCCCCGGGGACCGCGACGACGAGCGACTTGTCGACGAGCGCCCCGAGCACGTCGAGGACGGGGATCGCCTTCCCCGCGCAGACGGCTTCCGCCGCCTCCAGGTCGCAGCCGCCCGTGAAGACGGAGAGGCGGCGGAGTACGGCGCGCTCGGGCTCGTCGAGGAGGTCCCAGGACCAGTCGACGACCGCGCGCAGGGTCTGCTGGCGGGGCAGTACGGTGCGGGCGCCGGAGGTCAGGAGCCGGAAGCGGTCGTCGAGGCGGTCCGCGATCTGGCGCAGGGTCAGCATCCGCAGCCGGGCGGCCGCCAGCTCGATCGCGAGCGGCAGGCCGTCGAGGCGCCGCACGACCTCGCCCGCGGCCACCGGGTCGTCCTCGACGCGGAAGCCCGGGCGGACCGCCGCGCCCCGCTCCCCGAGCAGCCGCAGCGCCATCCCGTCGGGCAGCGGGCCCAGCGGCCGGATCGCCTCGCCGGGGACGCCGAGGGGCTCGCGGCTCGTGGCGAGCACCCGGAGCTCCGGGCAGCGGGCGAGGAGGGTCTCGGCGAGTTCGGCGGCCGCGGCGACGAGGTGCTCGCAGTTGTCGAGCAGGAGGAGCATCCGGCGCCCGGCGCAGTGCTCGACGAGCCGGGCGACGGGGTCGCCGCCACCGCGCAGCTCCTCGGCCCCGGCGCCGCGCAGCACGGTCTCGCGGGCGCCGACGGCCGCGAGGACCGCCTCGGGGACGGCCTCCGGGTCCCGTACGGGCGCGAGTTCCGCCACCCAGGCGCCGTCCGGCCAGTCCTCGGTGCCCCGCTCGGCCGCCTCCTGCGACAGCCGGGTCTTCCCGGCCCCGCCGGGCCCGAGCAGCGTCACGAGCCGCGCCCGGCGCAGGTCGTCCCGTACGAGGGCGATCTCCTCGTCGCGCCCGACGAAGCTGGTGAGCCGCGCGCGCAGGTTGCCGCGGACGGGGGCGGCGGGTTTCGGGGCGAGGAGCTCCGCGTGGAGGGCGCGCAGGGCGGGTGACGGATCGGTGCCCAGACCGGTGGCGAGGGCGCGGCGCACCGACTCGTACGCGTCGAGCGCCTCGGCCGCCCGGCCGGTGTCCCGCAGGGCGCGGATCCGGAGCGCCTGGAGCGGCTCGTCCAGCGGATGGTCGGCGCAGAGCGCGGTGAGCTCGGGAAGGGCGGCGGGCGCGTCGCCGAGCGCGAGGGCCGCGTCGAGCCTGGCCCGGCGGGCGTCGAGCCGCCGGGCCTCCCAGCGGGCGGCCTCCGCGTCCCGGTCCGGCAGGTCGGCGAGGGCGGGACCGCGCCAGAGCCCGAGGGCCTCGTCGAGCAGGGCGGCGGCGCGGCCCGGGTCCCCGGCACCGAGCGCGGCCACCCCCTCGACGGCGAGCCGCTCGAACCGGCGGGCGTCCACGTCCTCGGCCCGGGCGTCGAGCCGGTAGCCCCCCTCCACGGAGACCACCCTCTCCCGCCCGAGGACCCTGCGCAGCCGCCCCACCAGCGCCTGGAGCGCCGCGGGCGCGTCGGCGGGCGGCTCGTCGCCGTGCCACACCTCCTCCACGAGGTCCGCCACGGGGACGGTCCTCCCGGCCCTCAGCGCGAGCACGGTGAGCAGCGCGCGGAGCCGGGGGCCGCCGACGGGCAGGTCGGTGCCGTCGGGGGTGTGGGCGAGGGTCGGTCCGAGCACGGAATAACGCACGCCCCCATTCTCCGCGACCCCACCCCGAACCCCCACGCCGGGCGGCCCCCCTTCGCCGGGGCTTCGCCCCGCTGCCCCCCGTGCGGGGCGTTGCCAGCTGCCCGTGCGGGCTCGCGCCCTGCGCGGCGTTGCGCTTCGCCCCCACCCGTGTGGGCAATCGTCCCGCTGGGCGGGACGGGTGGGCACACGGGACGGCGCCCTCTAGCGGCGCCTCCGCGTTCCGGGCCTGAACCCGCACCCCATGCACGGCGCACAACGTGGTGCGGGTCCGGGCTCGGAAGCCTCTGGCGCCGGCAGGGCGCGGGTCCGTTGTGCCCACCCGTTCCGCCCCAGCGGAACGATTGCCCACAACGGCGGCGGGGCGCGGGCCGGCGGGCGCCTGCGACGGGGGCGGGGGCGGGGGCGGGGTGGAACTCCGGTGAGGGGGCGGTACGTTTCCCGGGCATCAGTTCTGCGTCCCCTGGGAGACCCCGAGATGACCACGGCCACCACCCGGCGCCACGAGCGGCGGATCAGCCCCGTCTTTCTGGCGATCGTCGCCGTCATGGCCGTCACGGGGTGGGCGGTGTGGACGGACTTCGCCGCGTCGCCGGGGCTGGCGGTGTTCCTGTTCGTGACGTCGGCGTGGGTGGTGTCGCTGTGTCTGCACGAGTACGCGCATGCGAGGACGGCGCTGTACGGCGGGGACGTCACCGTGGGGGCCAAGGGTTATCTGACGCTGAACCCGCTGGCGTACACGCACGCGGTGCTGAGCATCGTCCTGCCGGTGCTGTTCGTGATCATGGGCGGGATCGGTCTGCCGGGCGGGGCGGTCTTCATCGAGCAGGGGCGGGTCAGGGGCCGCTGGAAGCACAGCCTGATCTCGGCGGCGGGCCCGCTGGCCAACGTGCTGTTCGCGCTCGTGTGCACGGCGCCGTTCTGGCTGGGCGCGCTCGACGGGGTGCCGCTCGCCTTCCGGTTCGCGCTGGCGTTCCTGGCGTTCCTCCAGGTGACGGCCGCGCTCCTGAACCTGCTGCCGGTGCCGGGGCTCGACGGCTACGGGGTGGTGGAGCCCTGGCTGTCGTACCGGGTGAAGCGGCAGATCGAGCCGTACGCGCCGTACGGCTTCTTCATCGTGATCGCGCTGCTGTTCGTACCGGCGGTCAACAACGCCTTCTTCGACGCGATCGACGCGCTGATGCGGACCCTCGGGGTGCCGGAGCTGAGCCGGTACTGCGGTTCGCAGCTGTTCCGGTTCTGGGAGGAGGCCCCGGAGTTCTGCCGGGTCTAGCCCTGGGCGGCGGTCTTCGCGGCCTTCGCGCGCCGGATGTAGTACCAGGCCATGTTGGAGGAGAGACCCGCGAGGAGGACCCAGATCACGCCCAGGAAGTTGCCCTGGACGAAGGAGACGACCGCCGCGGCGACGGCCAGGGCGCAGACCACGAGGGCGTAGAGGGCGAGGCGGGGCATGGGGTCGGCTCCTGTCGGGCGGTACGGCTGATGCTGCCCGTCCAGTGTCCCCCATGCCCCGATCCGCGAAGGTACCGGCTCGGACGCCGGCTCAGATGTCGGTGACCCGCAGGCCCGCGTGGGCCTTGTAGCGGCGGTTCACGGAGATCAGGTTCGCGACGAGCGACTCGACCTGGTGGGCGTTGCGCAGCCGCCCGGCGAAGACGCCGCGCATGCCGGCGATGCGGCCGGCGAGGGCCTGGACGATCTCGACGTCGGCGCGCTCCTCGCCGAGGACCATGACGTCCGTGTCGATCTCCTCGATGGAGGTGTCCTTGAGGAGGACCGCGGAGAGGTGGTGGAAGGCGGCGGCGACCCGGGAGTCGGGGAGGAGCGCGGCGGCCTGCTCGGCGGCGGAGCCCTCCTCGGGCTTGAGGGCGTAGGCGCCCTTCTTGTCGAAGCCGAGCGGGTTGACGCAGTCCACGACGAGCTTCCCGGCGAGCTCCTCGCGCAGGGACTCCAGGGTCTTGGCGTGGCCCTCCCACGGGACGGCGACGATGACGACGTCGCTGCGGCGGGCGGTCTCGGCGTTGTCGGCGCCCTCGACGCCGTGGCCGATCTCCGCGGCGACGTCCCGTGCGCGGTCGGCGGCGCGGGAGCCGATGATCACCTGCTGGCCGGCCTTGGCGAGCCGGTAGGCGAGGCCGCGGCCCTGGTCGCCGGTGCCGCCGAGGACGCCGACGACGAGTCCGGAGACGTCGGGGAGGTCCCAGGGGTCCTTGGGGGTGGGCTTGCTGTCAGTCGTAGTCATGGCCCCGACATTACCGACCGGTCGGGGCGGCGGGGACGGCCGCGCGCTACCACCGCGCCGGCGGCGGGGCCGTCAGGCGGTCCGCCAGGCCCGAGAGCCGGTCGCGGAAGCGGCGGCTCCCTCGCGGGGAGGGCAGGCTGTTCTCGCCGGCCGCCGCGCTCACCAGGTGCTGCACCGTGTCCAGGTCGACCCCGGCGTCCTCCGCCACGCTGAGCGTCTCGTGCGCCAGGCCCCGGACCTCCGCGTCGCCCCCGTCGAGCGTGAGGACGGTCGCCCCCGCGCGCCGGGCGTCGTGGACCCGCTGGAGCAGCCCCGCGTCCGGCCGCTGCGGCGCCACCATGAGCAGGGTCGCCCCGCGCCCGGCGGCTTCGAGGCGGCCGAGGCCGACCGCGAGGTGCGCCGGGTCGCCGGGCCGCACCCGGTGCCGTACGAGGGTCGGCGCCAGCTCCGGCAGCCCGGACCAGGCGGACTCGTCGACGAGGTGCGCCGCCAGGTGCCAGGGCTCGTACTCCTCCGTGCCGACCAGGAGCAGGCCGCCCCGGTGCGGTACGACGGAGGACCGGAGCGCGCCCGCGAACCGGCGGGCCGCCCCCGGCCACTCCGTCCCGGCGAGCACTTCCCGCAGCAACGCGACCCGTACGGCATCCATGGGCCCGCATCCTGCCCGAGCCGGGGCCCGGCGCGCGGGCGATCGGGGAGCTTCCACCCGTACGGGAGCGGGCGCGGCGCCCGTAATTCGGTTGCCCCCCGCGCCCGGCGGTCGGAGCATGGCCTCTCGTGTCCTCCCCCCTTTCCAAGCTCTCCGCCCTGCTGCCCGATCTCGCGCCGTGGCGTTCGTCCGGCGACTTCCGGCTCCTGTGGGTGCAGGGGCTCGTCACGTACTTCGGCAGCGCGATGGCGATGATCGCCCTGCCGCTCCAGATCAAGGAGCTGACGGGTTCGCCCCTCGCGGTCGGCGCGATGGGCGCGGTCGAGCTGGTGCCGCTCGTGGTGTTCGGCCTGTACGGCGGGGCGCTCGCGGACGCGGCCGACCGGCGGAAGGTGATCCTCTGGACGGAGGCGGGGCTCGGGCTGCTCGCCGTGCTCCTGCTGGGCAACGCGCTGCTCCCGGAGCCGATGCTGTGGCCGCTGTACGTGGTGGCGGCCGGGGTGTCGGCGCTGGCGGGGCTCCAGCGTCCGGCGCTCGACTCGCTGCTCGCCCGGATCGTGCCGCACGAGCAGCAGACGGCGGCGGCCGCGCTGAACTCGCTGCGCTGGCAGATCGGCTCGATCGCGGGCCCGGCGGTCGCGGGCCTGGTGGTGGCGTACGCGGGTCACGCGCCCGCGTACGGGGTGACGGTCGTCTGTTTCGCGGTCTCGGTCCTGATGTGCCGCCGGCTCTCCCCCGCGCCGCCCGCGCACGACGCGGAGAAGCCCTCGCTGCGGGGCATCGCGGAGGGCGCGCGGTACGCCTGGTCGCGGCCGGTGCTGCTCGGCACGTACGCGATCGACATGGCGGCGATGTTCTTCGCCTTCCCGAACACGATCTTCCCGTTCCTCGCGGACGAGCTGGACGCGGACTGGTCGCTCGGGCTGATGTACGCGGCGGGCTCGGTCGGCTCGCTCGTCCTCGGTCTGACCAGCGGCTGGACCTCGAAGATCCGGCGGCACGGGCTGCTCGTGGCCGGGGGCGCGGCGGGCTGGGGCCTGGCGATCGCGGCGGCCGGCTGGTTCGGGAACGTGTGGCTGGTGCTGCTGTGCCTGGCCTTCGCGGGCGCGGGCGACATGCTGAGCGGGCTCGGCCGCGCCACGATCTGGAACCAGACGATCCCGGAGGAGCTGCGCGGCCGGCTCGCCGGCATCGAGGTCCTCTCCTGGAGCATCGGCCCGCAGCTGGGCCAGGTCCGTGCGGGCGCGATGGCCGGCTGGACCGGCACCCGGGCGGCCGTCTGGACGGGTGGCGTGGCGTGCGTGGCCTCGGTGGGGCTGCTCTGCCTGGCGCTGCCGAAGCTGCTCTCGTACGACTCCGAGACGGACGAGGACTCGCTGCGCCGCAAGGCCCAGCAGGAGGCGACCCGGCGGGAGGCCGCCGAGGCCGCCTGAACGGCCCCGACGACCCCCGAGGGGTCCTGTACTCCGCGAAACCGGGTCCCCGCGGAGCCCGAGCCCGCCCAGGGGCGCCGGGCCTACGGGGCCCCGGCCCCGAGGGGTCCTAGTCCTCCGGCGTCCGGTCCTTCCCGGCGGCGTCGTGCCACTTGGGGTCGGTCTCCCACTCCAGGTTCCGCTCGCGGGCGGTCTCCATGGCGTGGGAGGCCTCCTCACGGCTGGCGTACGGGCCGAAGCGGTTCTTGGCGGGGCACTCGGGGCCCTCCTCGACCTTCTTGTGCTCCAGGCAGTAGTACCACTCGCCCGGTTTGCCCGTGGGGCGCTTCTTGAACAGGGCCATCGTCTTCGGCTCCTTCCTTCGGGACCATGCTGCCCCAGACCCGGTCGTTAGACTCGCTGGCATGTCTGGCCAGTCGCTTCTCGTACCGGGGGAGCTCTCCCCCCACCGCTCCGTTCCGGGCTCCATCCGCCGCCCCGAGTACGTCGGGAAGCCCGCACCGACCCCGTACACGGGGCCCGAGGTGCAGGATTCCGACACCATCGAACGGATGCGGATCGCCGGCCGCATCGCCGCGCAGGCGATGGAGGAGGCCGCCAAGCACATCGCTCCGGGTGTCACCACCGACGAGCTCGACCGGGTCGCGCACGAGTACATGTGCGACCACGGCGCCTACCCGTCCACGCTGGGCTACCGCGGCTTCCCGAAGTCGCTGTGCGCCTCGATCAACGAGGTCATCTGCCACGGCATCCCGGACTCCACCGTCCTGCGGGACGGCGACATCGTGAACCTGGACGTCACCGCGTACATCAACGGCGTCCACGGGGACAACAACGCCACCTACCTCTGCGGCGACGTCGACGAGGAGTCGCGGCTGCTCGTGGAGCGCACCCGGGAGTCCCTCAACCGGGCGATCAAGGCGGTCAAGCCGGGCCGCCAGATCAACATCATCGGGCGGGTCATCGAGTCGTACGCCAAGCGCTTCGGCTACGGCGTCGTGCGGGACTTCACCGGACACGGCATCAACTCGTCGTTCCACTCCGGCCTGATCGTCCCGCACTACGACTCGCCCCACCACACCACCGAGATCAAGACCGGCATGACGTTCACGATCGAGCCGATGCTGACGCTCGGCACGCACGACTACGACATGTGGGACGACGGCTGGACCGTGGTGACCAAGGACCGGAAGCGGACCGCGCAGTTCGAGCACACGCTCGTGGTGACCGAGAACGGGGCGGAGATCCTTACGTTGCCCTGACCCCCGAAGTGGGTACCGTTTTACCGACAGGACGTCGGGAACCAGTTGACTTAGGTAAGCCTAAGTAGGCAGGATCGCCACTGGTTCCCGTCCCATCGGTCTCGGAGGCACGCCTTGGACACGCCCTTCTCCACCCTGATCCGCACGGCCTCGCACGCGCAGCACACGGAGGCGGAGACCTCGTCGTTCATGGGCGACCTGCTGGGCGGACGGCTGGCCGTCGACGCGTACGCGCGGTACACGGAGCAGCTCTGGTTCGTGTACCGGGCCCTGGAGGAGGGCGCGGAGGCGCTGCGCGAGGACCCGGTCGCGGGACCGTTCATACGGCCCGAGCTGTTCCGCACGGCCGCCCTGGAGCGGGACCTCGCACACCTGCGCGGCCCGGACTGGCGCGCCGGGGCCTCCCCGCTGCCGGCCACCCTCGCGTACGCCGAGCGGGTCGCCGAGTGCGCCCGCGACTGGCCGGCCGGCTATGTGGCCCACCACTACACGCGCTACCTGGGCGACCTGTCGGGCGGTCAGATCATCCGCGACAAGGCGGAGCGGACCTGGGGCTTCGACCGCAAGGGCGACGGCGTCCGCTTCTACGTGTTCGAGGAGATCGGCAACCCGGCCGCCTTCAAGCGGGCGTACCGGGAGCTGCTCGACGGGGTGAACGCCGACGACCTGGAGAAGCAGCGGATCGTCGACGAGTGCAAGCGCGCCTTCGACTTCAACAGCGCGGTCTTCCGGGAGCTGGGCGGGGAGTTCCCCCTCAGCGCCTGAGCGCCCCGATCGGCGCCCGAGCGCTCAGAGGGTCATCGTCCCCTCCAGGCGGACCCGTCCGCCCAGCTCCACGATGCCGTCGGGGCCGGGGGCGGTGAGCAGCTGCGAGCCCCGGCCCTGCGTGATGTTCAGGGCCCGTCCCAGCTCCGCCGTGAGGAGCAGGGCCGCCGCGCCGGTCGCCTCGTCCTCGTCGATGCCGTCGCCGCGCCCCGGGAAGCCCCGCGCCCGGACGCGGCCCGCGGCCTCCTCCTCCCAGGCCCAGGCGTAGATCCACTCCCCCGGCTCGGGCACGTCGAGGGCCTCCACCTCGGCGACGGAGGCGTACCGGCGCAGGGTGCGGGGCGGCGCCCACTCGGCGCGCGCCTCGATCCAGGTGAACTCCCCGTCGCCGCGCACCCACACCTCACCGGCGGGCGGGTGGACGACCTCCAGGTCGAGCAGCCAGGCGGTGCCGACGAGCGGGTGTCCGGCGAACGGCAGCCGCAGACCGGGCGTGTAGATGTCGACGATCCCGCGCTCGGGGTCGTCGACGAACACCGTCTCGCTGAAGCCGAGCTCCTTGGCGAGCGCCTGCCGGGAGGACTCGTCGGGGTGGGTACGGGCGTCCCGTACGACCCCGAGCCGGTTTCCGTACCGGCCGTCGCCCGCGCAGAAGACCCGGAGGACGTCGATGTCAGTGACGGTCGTGTTCATGGCGGAATTCAACCACTCGGGAAGGGCGGCCGCGGAGGACTCGCTTCCTCGCACCGACCCGACACCGGCCCCGCGTCGGCTCCGTACCGGCGAGTAGTGCCAATCGGGACAATCCACCCTGCTTGACTCTCCCTTGACCAATTCATGAGGACTACATGGAGAGCTTGTGATCCCACCGTGTCCCCGGCGCCCGGCTTGAGAGCTGAATCACTGGACCAGTGGGTATTGCTGAGGTGAGCCTCAGTTAAGTTAGGTCCGCCTCAGCACCGTCCCCCCGTGTTCCTGGAGTCCCCCATGCGAGCCGTCCGCCTCTCCGTCGTCACCGCCGCCGCGACCGCGGCCGCTCTGACCGCCGTCACGGGCTGCGCCGAGAAAAGCGACTCCAAGGCGGACGCCGACGCGGTCACCGTCATCGCGAAGGACGACTCCTGCGAGGTGTCGAAGAAGGAGTTCCCGGCCGGGCACGTGAAGCTGGCCGTCGAGAACCGCGGCTCCAAGATCACCGAGGTCTACGTCCTGTTCCCGGACGACCGGATCGTCACCGAGCGCGAGAACATCGGCCCCGGCACCAAGGCCACCATCACCGCCGAGTTCAAGTCCGGCGACTACTTCATCGCCTGCAAGCCCGGCATGAAGGGCGACGGCATCCGCCAGGCCGTCAAGGCCACCGGCGGCAAGGCCGTCGCCAAGCGCTCCCCCGAGATGGACGCCGCCGTCGCCGCCTACCGCCAGTACGTCCAGGCGCAGGCCGACGAGACCCTCCCCAAGGTGAAGGTCTTCACCGACGCCGTCCGCGCCGGGAACGTCGAGGCCGCGAAGAAGGCCTACGCCGCCTCCCGCATCGGCTGGGAGCGCACCGAGCCGGTCGCCGAGTCCTTCGGCGACATCGACCCCAAGGTCGACGTCCGCGAGGACGGCCTGGAGGACGGCCAGGACCCGGCGAAGGACTGGACCGGCTGGCACCGCCTGGAGAAGGCGCTCTGGCAGGACAAGAAGATCGGCGACCGCGAGAAGCAGCTCGCCGACCTCCTCGACAAGGACCTCGCGGACTGGCAGAAGCGGGTCGGCAAGGCCGAGATCACCCCGACCTCCATGGCCAACGGCGCCAAGGAGCTCCTGGACGAGGTCGCCAAGGGCAAGGTCACCGGTGAGGAGGAGCGCTACTCGCACACCGACCTCGTCGACTTCAAGGCGAACGTCGAGGGCGCGCAGAAGTCCTTCGAGCTGCTCAAGCCGGTCGCCGTGAAGAACGACCCGAAGCTGGTCGCCGACCTCGACAAGCAGTTCGCCGCGCTGAACACGCTGCTCGACAAGTACCGCGCGGACAAGAGCGGCTACGCCTTCACCTCGTACGAGAAGGTCGGCCAGACCCAGCGCAAGGAACTGTCCGACGGCGTCAACGCCCTGGCCGAGCCGCTCTCCAAGCTCGCCGCCGCGGTCGTCAAGTAATCGGAAGGGAGCTGCACCGGATGTCCGAGAACACCACCGAGGAGCAGGGCGCCGCGCCCTCCCGCCGCAAGGTCATGGGCTGGGGCGGTGCCGGGCTCGCGCTCGGTGCCGCCGTGGCCGGCGGCGCCGTCGCGCTGACCCGCGACGGCGACACCACCGCCCCGGTCGCCGACACCGGCGGGGCCGTGCCCTTCCACGGCGCGCACCAGGCCGGCATCGCCACCGCCGTGCAGGACCGCCTGCACTTCGCGTCCTTCGACGTGAAGACCACGGACCGCGCGGAGCTGATCGAGCTCCTCAAGGAGTGGACGCGGGCCGCCGAGCGGATGACGGCCGGCGCCGAGGTCGGCGAGGGCGCGTACGGCGGCCTGCCGCAGGCGCCGCCGGACGACACGGGCGAGGCCCTCGGCCTCAAGCCCTCCCGCCTCACCCTCACCATCGGCTTCGGCCCCTCGCTCTTCGACGGGCGCTTCGGGCTGAAGGACAAGCGGCCCGGGGCCCTGGTGGAGCTGCCCAAGTTCCCGGGCGACAACCTGGATCCGGCGCGCAGCGGCGGCGACCTGTGCGTGCAGGCCTGCGCGGACGACCCGCAGGTCGCCGTGCACGCCATCCGCAACCTCGCCCGGATCGGCTTCGGCAAGGTCGCGGTGCGCTGGTCGCAGCTGGGCTTCGGCAAGACGTCCTCGACGACCCCGGACGCCCAGACCCCGCGCAACCTCTTCGGCTTCAAGGACGGCACGCGGAACATCGCGGGCACCGAGACCGACCGGCTCGCGAAGCACGTGTGGGTCTCCGGCAAGGACGCCGAGGGCGCCGCGGCCTGGATGGACGGCGGCTCGTACCTCGTCGCCCGCCGCATCCGCATGAACATCGAGACCTGGGACCGCACTCCGCTCTCCGAGCAGGAGGACATCTTCGGCCGGGACAAGAAGGAAGGCGCCCCGGTCGGCAAGGCCAAGGAGCACGACGAGCCGTTCCTGAAGGCCATGAAGCCGACCTCGCACGTCCGGCTCGCCCACCCCGACAGCAACAACGGGGCCACCATCCTGCGCCGCGGCTACTCCTTCACGGACGGCACGGACGGCCTCGGCCGGCTCGACGCGGGCCTGTTCTTCCTGGCGTACATGAAGGACGTCCGCACGGGCTTCATCCCGGTGCAGACCCAGCTGGCCAAGAACGACGCGCTCAACGAGTACACACAGCACGTGGGTTCGGCACTGTTCGCCGTCCCGCCGGGCGTCCGCGACAAGGACGACTGGTGGGGCCGGACGCTGTTCGCGTAACCGAGGAGGAGAACCGACGTGTTCGGAAACTATCTGATCGGCCTGCGTGAGGGCCTGGAAGCCAGTCTGGTCGTCTGCATCCTCATCGCGTACCTGGTGAAGACCGGGCGCAAGGACGCGCTGAAGCCGATCTGGATCGGCATCGGCGTGGCCGTCGGCGTGGCCCTGGCCTTCGGCGCCGGCCTGGAGTTCGGCTCCCAGGAGCTGACCTTCGAGGCGCAGGAGGCGCTCGGCGGCTCGCTGTCGGTCCTCGCCGTGGGCCTGGTGACCTGGATGGTCTTCTGGATGCGCCGCACGGCCCGGCACCTCAAGGCGGAGCTGCACGGCAAGCTGGACGCGGCCCTGCAGATGGGCACGGGCGCGCTGGTCGCCACCGCCTTCCTGGCGGTGGGCCGCGAGGGCCTGGAGACGGCGCTCTTCGTGTGGGCGTCGGTCCGCGCCTCCTCCGACGGCTCGTACGGGCCGCTGGTCGGCGTCGTCCTCGGCCTGCTCACCGCGGTCCTGCTCGGCTGGCTGTTCTACCGGGGCGCGCTCAAGATCAACCTGGCGAAGTTCTTCACCTGGACCGGCGGGATGCTGGTCGTGGTGGCGGCGGGCGTGCTCGCGTACGGCGTGCACGACCTCCAGGAGGCGAACTTCCTCGGCGGCCTCGCGGACAAGGCCTTCGACATCTCGGCGACGATCCCGCCGGACAGCTGGTACGGCACGCTCCTCAAGGGCGTCTTCAACTTCCAGCCGGATCCGACGGTCCTTCAGGTCACGGTGTGGGCGCTGTATCTGGTCCCGACGCTCGCGCTGTTCCTGGCCCCGATAGGGTCGGGTCCGTCCGCGCGGGTGAAGAAGCAGAAGGCGACCGATGAGAAGGCTGAGGCTGAGGCGAGCGCTTGAGCGGTGGTCGCCCTCCGGGGACCGCCGACCGGCGAGGCTCCTCGCGGCGACGGCGGCGGCGACCGTCCTGTCGCTGACGGCGAGCGGCTGCGTGACCGTGCACGGCGAGCTGGCGCTGCTGCCGCCGGCCTCGAAGGCCGAGGCGGCGCAGGCCCTCGCCGACTTCACGAACGCCTACAACCGGGCCGACAAGGCCTATGACCCGGCCCTCGACGAGGACCGGGTCACCGGTCCGCTCGGGGCCATCAACCAGGCGGGGCTGCGGGCCCGGTCGATCAACACGCCCGGCGGGAACCCGAACCACAAGCCCCTCGCCCTCACCGACGCGCGGTTCGTGCTGCCCCGGAAGGCGGGCTGGCCGCGCTGGTTCGTCGCCGACACCGCCTCCAACCGGAGCTCCGGCGACCAGCGCTGGCTCCTGGTCTTCGTGCGCAACGGCCCCGAGCAGCTGTGGGAGGCCGCGTACCTCACGATCCTCCCCCGGGGCGACGTCCCCGAGTTCGCCGAGGAGGAGGGGTACGCGGTGCCGGTCGCCGCGGACAGCGGCGCGCTCGCCGTCGCGCCCGAGGACCTCGGCGCCCAGTACGTCGCGTACCTGAAGGACGGGCGGCCGGGGCCGTTCGCTCCGGGCCCGCACACCACGGAGTGGCGGGCGCAGCGGGAGAAGGCCGCCAAGCGCCTGGGCATGGCCACCCAGTACCTCGACCGGGTCACGGACCAGGGGGACTTCGCGCCCCTCGGGCTGCGGACCCGGGACGGCGGCGCGCTCGTCTTCTTCGCCACCCGGTACTTCGAGCGCCAGACGGCGGCCAAGGGCTACCGCCCGAAGGTGGGCCCCGACACCAAGGCCCTGCTCACCGGCGAGATCAAGAACACGGTCACCCGCGAATGGGTCTCCAGCCAGGCCGCCCTGGTGAAACCGACGGGCACGGCCCGGAACGGCGTCACGGTCGCGAGCCGCCTCCAGGGCGTGGTGGGCGCGGAGGGCTCGTAGCGCCCCGTCCGGCGGCCCTAGCGGGTCAGCGGCCAGGCGATCTCGTGGGCCGGGTGCTCGCCGTCGCGGTCGGCCGCGTGGCGGGCGCAGGCGTCCTGGAGGGCCTCCAGGAGGTTGAGCGGGTCGGGCAGCGGGTGCTCGGGGCCGCGGAGCCAGGCGACGACCGGGTGGGCGTCCTCGTCACCGGGGAGGCGGGCCGGGGGGACCAGGACGTAGCTGCCGCGGCAGTGCCAGCGCAGCCCCGGGTGCTCGTCCATCGTCTCGGGGTGGCAGTCCAGCTCGCACGGCCACCACTCGTCCTCGTCCTCGGGGGTGCCGCGGGTGGCGGTGAAGAAGAGCATCCGGCCGCCGTCGCCGATGGCGTCGGCGGCCTCGGCGACCGGGCCGACCTCGACGCCCTCGGCGAGGAGCCGCTCCAGGGCTGCGCGGCCGGCGGCCAGCGGGACGTCGAGGACGTCGTGGACCATGCCGGTGGCGGTGACGAAGTTCGCCTCGGGCTCGTTGCGGGCCCAGCGCTCGATCTGGGCGCGGTCGGTGGTCGACTGCGTCTGCCAGGCGAAGGAGACGGGGTGCCGGGCGGGGGTGGGACAGCCGATCCGCTCACAGGAACAGCTGTAGCCGACGGGGTACGCGGCGGGGGCCAGGGGCAGCCCGGCGGCGGCGGTGGCCAGGAGCAGCTTCTCGCGGTCGTTCTCGTCGTCGGCCGCGGTGCGTTTGGGGCGCCTGCGCAGCCACTGTGCGAGTCTGCTCTCCGTGCCGCGGTAGCGGCCGATGCCGTCGCCCATCTATCCCCTCACACCTCATGCTCGCCCGTTCGGCTCTGCCCATGGTCCCACCATCCTGCGCCCCGGGTGACCGGAGTGCGGAACCGGGGTGCGCGCGAGGGGTCGGGGACGGGAGTCAGGGACGGGGGGCGAGGCCGCGCAGGACGAGGTCGACGAGGGTGTCGGCGTAGGCGTGGGTGAGCGGCAGGGTGCGGTGGATCCACCGGTGGTGGAGCGGTCCGACGATCAGTTCGACGGCGACGCGGGGGTCGACGTCCGGGTCGATGTCGCCCTTGGCCCGGGCGGCCTCGACGCGGCGGACGTAGTACTGGAGCTGGGGTTCGAGCAGGGCCTCGGTGAAGCGGGCGCCGAGCTCGGGGTCGACGATGCCCTCGGCGGCGAGGGCGCGGGTGGGGCCGTCGAAGGCGGGGTCGGTCAGCTCGTCGACGGTGGCGCGCAGGACGGCCTTGAGGTCGGCGGCGAGGTCTCCGGTGTCGGGGATCTCACTGTGGGCGTCGCCGCCGACCGCCTCGTTGGCGCGGGCGGCGAGGTCGAGGAAGGCGTCGAGGAGGACGGCCGCCTTGGAGGGCCACCAGCGGTAGATGGTCTGCTTGCCGACGCCGGCGCGGGCGGCGATGCCCTCGATGGTGGTCTTCGCGTAGCCGGTCTCGGAGACGAGGGCGAGGGCGGCGTCGAAGATGGCACGGCGGGAGCGCTCGCTGCGGCGGGAGGCGTCGGGGGCGGCCTTGGCGGGCCTGGGCTCGGACATGGCCCCAATCTAGCAGCGGGCGAGACGGGGCGTCTCGCCACTCGAACGGGCCCGAACCACCCGAACGGTCCACAGCGCGAAGGGCGCCGAGAGCGGACCATGGGTCCACCCATCGCCACCGCTTCTTCGTGAGGAGCCTCCATTGCGCCCCACTCCGCGCACGTCCTCGCCCCGCCGTTATCTGATGTGCCCACCCACGCACTTCACGGTGACGTACTCCATCAACCCCTGGATGGACCCCGCGAAACCGGTCGACCTGCCGCTCGCCCTCGCCCAGTGGGAGGACCTGCGCGACCGCTACCGCTCGCTCGGCCACACCGTGGAGCTCCTGGAGCCCGACCCGGCGCTGCCGGACATGGTCTTCGCGGCGAACGGCGCGACGGTCGTCGAGGGCCGGGTCCTCGGCGCGAAGTTCGCCCACCCGGAGCGCGCCGACGAGGCCGAGGCCCATCTGTCCTGGTTCCGCGGGAACGGTTGGCCGGACGACGCCGTGCGGGTCCCGGAGCACGTGAACGAGGGCGAGGGCGACTTCGCCGTCACCGCCTCCTGGATCCTCGCCGGACGCGGCTTCCGCTCCAGCCCGCTCTCCCACGGCGAGGCGCAGGAGTTCTTCGGCCGCCCGGTGATCGGCCTGGAGCTGGTGGACCCGCGCTACTACCACCTGGACACGGCGCTGTGCGTCCTGGACGACGCCCGGGACGAGGTCATGTACTACCCGGACGCCTTCTCCCCCGGCAGCCGCGCGGTGCTCGCCCGGCTCTTCCCCGACGCCCTGATCGCGACCGGCGAGGACGCGGCGGCCCTCGGCCTCAACGCGGTCAGCGACGGCCGGCACGTCCTGCTCCCGCAGGCCGCGGTGGGCCTCTTCGGCCCCCTCCGCGCCCGCGGCTTCGAGCCGGTCGGCATGGACCTGGGCGAGCTCCTCAAGGGCGGCGGCAGCGTGAAGTGCTGCACCCAGGAGCTGCGGCCCTGAGAACCCGCTAGAGGTCCTCCTCCGGCGGCCAGGCGTCGCCCCACTCCGCGTCACGGGCCTGCTTGTACAGGGGCCCGTGCCGCTTGGTGACCGTGTCGCGGGCGAGCCCGTCGGGCCCGCAGAGCTCCAGCTGGACCAGGCCCTTGCGGATCTGCGGCCTGCGGGTGATGCGGGAGACCGCCGGGGTCACCGGGAGGGGGGTCCCCCCTGCTCGAGCGAAGCCGAGAGCTTGGGGGAGGACGGCGACGACGTACGCGTACTTCTCGTCCTCGTACGGCAGCGAGCCGCCCTTCACCTTCCGGTGCAGCGAGGAGCGGCTGACCCGGGCGGAGAAGTGGCACCAGTCCGTGCCGGGCACGATCGGGCAGGCCCCGCTGTGCGGGCAGGGCGCGGCGACCGTGAACCCGGCGTCGATCAGCTGGGTGCGGGCCGCGATGATCCGCTCGTAGCCGTCGGGGGTGCCGGGCTCGACGATCACGACGGCCTGCGCGGCGCGGGCCGCCTCGGCGACGAGCGCGGTCCTGTCCGCCTCGGTCAGCTCCTTGAGGACGTACGAGACGGTGACGAGGTCGCTGTCGTCGAGGCGCAGCGCGGCGCCGATCCGCTCGCGCCGCCACTCGGCGTCGAAGACCCCGGCGGCCAGCTCGCGGCCGAGCGCGAGGGCGGGCTCCGCCCAGTCCAGGACGGTGGTGCGGGGCGGCTCCTCGGCCCAGGCCTCGGCGACGGCCCAGCCCGCCGCGCCCGTGCCGCCGCCGACGTCGGTGTGGCCGCGCGGCTCCCAGTCGGGCGCCGCCTCCCGCAGGGCGTACAGGGCGCCCCGTACCGCCTCGAAGGTCGCCGGCATCCGGTACGCGGCGTACGCGGCGACGTCGGAGCGGTCGCGCAGCACGGGGGCGTCGGTCGGGGTGGTGCCCCGGTAGTTGGCGATCAGCCGCTCGACGGCCTGCGCCGCCCGGTTGGGCGGCAGCCCGTCGAGGACCGCGGCGAGCGCGGCGCGCAGGGAGTCGGCGGAGGCGGAGGAGAGGGCGTTCACCGAGACAGTCTAGGCGGGCGCGCCGGACCCGGGCTTCCCGCGTGTGCCGGGGCGGCACAGGAGCAGGAAGCAGGCGACGGCGAGGACGGCGCAGCCGAGCTGGACGACCGCCATGGGGACGGCGGTGTGCTCGCCCGCGATGCCGACGAGCGGGGAGGCGACGGCGCCGATGAGGAAGGAGGAGGTGCCGAGGAGGGCGGAGGCGGAGCCGGCGGCGTGCGGGGTGCGCATGAGGGCCTGGGCGTTGGTGTTGGGCGTGGCCAGGCCCATCGCGGACATGAGGACGAAGAGTCCGGCGGCGACGGGGACGAGCCCGACGTCGCCGAGGACGCCGGTGGTCATGAGGGTGAGCGCGAGCGCGGCGAGCAGGAGGAGGCCGAGGCCGAACCCGAGCGCCTTGTCGAGGCTGACGCGGCCGACGAGGAGCTTGCCGTTGATCTGGCCGACGGCGACGAGGCCGACGGAGTTGAGGCCGAAGAGCAGGCTGAAGGTCTGCGGGGAGGCGCCGTAGATCTCCTGGATCACGAACGGGGAGGCCGATATGTACGCGAAGAGGGCGGCGAAGGCGAGCCCGCCGGTCAGCATGTAGCCGGTGAAGACCCGGTCGGCGAGGAGCCCCCGCATGGTGCGCAGGGCCTGGCCGACGCCGCCCTCGTGGCGGCGCTCGGGGGGCAGCGTCTCGTCGAGGAAGCGCCAGACGACGAGGGTGAGCAGGAGGCCGATCGCGGTGAGGACGTGGAAGACGCCCCGCCAGTCGGTGAGCCGCAGGATCTGGCCGCCGATGAGGGGGGCGATGATCGGGGCGGCCCCGGAGATCAGCATCAGGGTGGAGAAGAAGCGGGCCATCTCGACGCCGTCGTACAGGTCGCGGACGACGGCGCGGGCGATGACGATGCCGGCGGCGCCGGCGAGGCCCTGGAGCAGCCGGAAGCCGATGAGGAGCCCGGCGGTGGGGGCGAGGGCGCAGACGGCGGTGGCGAGGACGTACACGACCATGCCGACGAGGAGCGGGCGCCGGCGTCCCCACTTGTCGCTCATGGGGCCGACGACGAGCTGGCCGAGGGCCATGCCGGCGAGGCAGGCGGTGAGGGTGAGCTGCACGGTGGCGGCGGGGGCCCGCAGGGCGCCGGTGACCTCCGGGAGGGCCGGGAGGTACATGTCCATGGAGAGCGGGGGGAGGGCGGTGAGCCCGCCCAGGACGAGGGTGACGAGGAGTCCCGCCCGCCGGGTGGCGGCGGCCGGGACGGGTTCGGCCGTCCGTCCTTGAATCGTCTTCTGGCCGCTCTCCGGCATCGACTGCTCCATTTCGTTGAATCTTTACCTATGCTCTCAGTTCGACCGGCGTGGTCGAGACCTCTGCGGGACGGATGGGGGCGGGCGGGAAGATGAGTGACAAGGTGCGCTGGGGAATCCTGGCGACGGGCGGCATCGCACAGCGGTTCACCACGGATCTGCTGACGCTGGACGGCGCCGAGGTCGTCGCGGTGGCGTCCCGTACGGAGGCGTCGGCGAGCGCCTTCGCGGACCGGTTCGGGATCCCCCGAGCGTACGGGGAGTGGGCCGGGCTCTTCGCCGACGAGGACGTCGACGTGGTGTACGTGGCGACTCCGCACCACGCGCACCGCGCGGCGGCCGGCCTCGCCCTGGAGGCGGGCAAGGCGGTGCTCTGCGAGAAGGCTCTCACACTGAACGCCCGCGAGGCGGAGGAACTGGTCGCCCTCGCCCGGGACCGGGGCCTCTTCCTCATGGAGGCCATGTGGATGTACTGCCATCCGCTGATCCGCCGGATCGCGGAACTGGTCCGCGACGGGGCGATCGGCGAGGTCCGGACGGTCCAGGCGGACTTCGGGCTCCAAGGCCCCTTCGACGCCGGCCACCGGCTGAGGGACCCGGCCGTGGGCGGCGGGGCACTGCTCGACCTGGGCGTCTACCCGGTGTCGTTCGCGCACCTGCTGCTCGGCGAACCGTCCTCGGTCCACGCGCACGCGCTGCTCTCGCCCGAGGGCGTCGACCTGAACACGGGGGTGCTGCTGGGCTGGGACTCGGGCGCCTCGGCGCTGCTGTCCTGCTCCCTGGACGGGGACACGCCCCTGACGGCCTCGGTGACGGGTTCGCTCGGCCGGATCGACGTCCCGCGCGGCTTCTTCTTCCCCGAGCGGTTCACCCTGCACCGCCACGGCCACGAGCCGGAGGAGTACGTGTCGACGGACGACCCGCTCTCCTTCCGGCACGAGGCCGCCGAGGTCATGCGCGCCCTCCGCGCGGGCGAGACGGAGTCCCCGCTCGTCCCCCTCGACGGCTCGCTCGCGGTGATGCGGACGCTCGACGCGGTCCGGGACCGCGTCGGCGTCCGCTACCCGCAGGAGGTCACACCGGCTTGAGCCCCGGGTCGCCCGCCTCCGTCACGTAGGAGGCGGCGGTGGCGACGGG
Organism: Streptomyces sp. NPDC021012; assembly: GCF_044333355.1. Classification (NCBI taxonomy): domain Bacteria; kingdom Bacillati; phylum Actinomycetota; class Actinomycetes; order Kitasatosporales; family Streptomycetaceae; genus Streptomyces; species Streptomyces sp. NPDC021012. The sequence continues at coordinate 505,822 of NZ_JBIRQU010000004.1, read as the reverse complement.
AGCGCCCGGCCGCGTCACGTACGGCACCGTACGGAAGTCGGCGCGGGCGCTCTCCTCGCCGAGGGCGACCGTCACATAGCCGCGCCGCCCGTTGAGGAACCGCAGGTGCGGGTTGGCCCGCATGAGCTTGTCGTGGTTCGAGGGCCGGTCGGCGCCGTCCTTGCCGCTGGAGATCGAGGTGGCGACGATCTCGGTGCCGACGGTCCGGGAGGCCGGGTCGCGGAAGTCGGCCTTGACGTCCAGGCCGTAGCCGACGTGGACGTCCCCCGTGAGCACCAGCAGGTTCTCGACGCCGGCGGCCTCCGCCCCCGCCAGGATCCGCTGCCGGGAGGCCGGATAGCCGTCCCAGGAGTCCATGGAGAGCTTGAAGCCGGCGGTGGCGCGGTCACGGCGCTCGGAGAAGACGACCTGCTGCGGCAGCACGTTCCAGCGGGCGCCGGAGGCCCGCCAGCCGTCGAGCAGCCAGCGCTCCTGGGCGGCGCCGGTCAGGGTGCGCGCCGGGTCCTCGGACTCGGGCCCGGGGACCTGCCAGCCGTCCCCGTACGCCTGGTCGGAGCGGTACTGGCGGGTGTCGAGGATGTCGAACTGGGCGAGCCGCCCGAAGCGCAGCCGCCGGTACAGCTTCATGTCCGGGCCCTCGGGCAGCTGGGGGCGGCGCAGCGGCTGGTGCTCCCAGTAGGCGCGGTAGGCGGCGGCGCGGCGGAGCAGGAACTCCTCCGGCGGGACGTCGTCCTCGGAGGTGTCGCCCGCGTAGTTGTTCTCGGTCTCGTGGTCGTCCCAGGTGACGACGAAGGGGTGGGCGGCGTGCGCGGCGCGCAGGTCGGGGTCGGACTTGTAGAGCGCGTAGCGGAGCCGGTAGTCCTCCAGGGTCAGGGTCTCCCGGTCGAAGACGTCCGGGAGGGTCCGGTCGGTGTAGGCGCGGGCGCCGCCGGTGGCGTCGACGGCGTACTCGTACAGGTAGTCGCCGAGGTGGAAGACGACGTCGAGGTCCTCGTCCGCGAGGTGGCGGTAGGCCGTGAAGTACCCGTCCTGGTAGGCCTGGCAGGACACGGCGGCGAGTTTGAGCCGACTGTTGTGCGCGCCGGGCGCGGGGGCGGTGCGGGTCCGCCCCACCGGGCTGATCCAGCCGCCGACCCGGAAGCGGTAGAAGAACACCCGGTCGGGATCGAGGTGCCCGACCTCGACGTGGACGGTGTGCCGGAACTCCGGGTGCGCGACGGCCAGGCCGCGCCGGACGGACCGGGTGAACCGCTCGTCGCGGGCGAGCTCCCAGTGCACGGGGACCCGCGCGGCCGGCAGCCCGCCCCCGGGCTCGAAGGGGCGGGGCGCGAGCCGCGTCCAGAGCAGTACGGAGCCGGGCAGGGGGTCGCCCGAGGCGACGCCCAGGGTGAACGGGTCCTCGGTGACACGCCGGGCGTCGAGCTCGGCGGCGGCCGCGGCGCCGGCCGCGGGCAGCTGGGTGGCGAAGGCGAGCGCGGCGGCCGCGCCGGTGACGGTCAGGAACCTGCGGCGTCCCAAGCGGCGTGCGGCGGCGCGGAGTTCCTCGGAGTGGTCCTGTACGTGGTTCATGTGCCCCTCCCCAGACGGATGCTGTCCGTCCCTCATTCGAGGGGGGCGGGACGACTCCTCCTTGTCGAGTACAGAACATCCACGTGTCGGACGGATGAGTTCACGGGGCACGCGTCTCGCGTACGCTGCGCGCCCATGAGCATCGCAGTGGTGACGGGAGCCGGTTCGGGCATCGGCCGGAGCGTGGCGCTGGCCCTCGCGGCGGTCGGCTGGTCGGTGGCCCTGGCGGGCCGCAGGGCCGAGGCCCTGGAGGAGACGGCCGCGGCCCTCCCGGCCGGCGACTTCCTGTGCGTCCCGACGGACGTCACCTCCGAGGACGCGGTCACGGCCCTCTTCACCGCGGTACGGGACCACTGGGGCCGCGTCGACCTGCTCTTCAACAACGCCGGCACGTTCGCGGGCGGCGGCGTCCCCGTCGAGGACCTCGCCCCGGCCGTCTGGCGCTCGGTCGTCGACGTCAACCTGACGGGTGCCTTCCTCTGCGCCCAGGCGGCGTTCCGGACCATGAAGGAGCAGGACCCGCAGGGCGGCCGGATCATCAACAACGGCTCCATCTCGGCACACGTACCGCGCCCCCACTCCATCGCGTACACCGCCACGAAGCACGCGATGACGGGCCTGACGAAGTCCCTCTCCCTGGACGGCCGCCCCTACCGGATCGCCTGCGGCCAGCTCGACATCGGCAACGCCGCCACGGACATGACCGCCCGCATGCAGACCGGCATCCTCCAGGCCAACGGCGAGACCGCCGTGGAGCCGGTGATGGCCGCCTCGGACGTGGCGGCCACCGTGGTGCACATGGCGGGACTCCCCCTGGAGGCGAACGTCCAGTTCGCGACGGTGATGGCGACGACGATGCCGTACATCGGCCGGGGCTAGCCCCCCCCGGCCGACGGCCCGGACGTCAGGCCTGCCCGGTCTCGAACCGCGACACCTTCCCCCCGTCGACGGTGAAGGCCCACTTGGTACGCATCGCGCCCCAGGTGTCATTGCGGTAGTCGGCGACGAGCTCGCGCCCCCCGTCCGCCTCGCTCTCGACGTCCATGTGCCCGTTCGAGGAGAACACCTCCCGGTCGAGCCAGTCCCGCACGTCACGGTCGGAACCGTCGTCGGACATGGTCACACCGGGCGTCATGACCTCGAAGAGGGCCGACTTGTCGTTGGCGTTGAGGGCCGTGACGAAGGCACGCACGGCCGGGTCGCTGAGCTGGTTCACGGGGATGGTCATGTCCCACCCGTACATGGCCGGGACCGCTGGGCCGGTATGCCCCGGCCGTGGGGTCCCCCTGACAGCGGTCAGGACCAGTCGCAGGCCTTGCCGTCGCCGTCGCGGTCGAGGCCGGAGCGGTAGCCGGGCTGGCCGGCGTAGATGGGGGCCCTGCCGGCGGCGCGGACGGCGTCGCAGTTCTTGTAGTAGGCGGAGCCGCCACCACCGCTGGAACCGTCGGACCCGGAGCCTCCGCTGCCGCTGCCGTGGCGGTCCGGGTCGGGGTGCGGATCCGGGTTCAGTCGGGAGTAGTCCTCGGAGGGGCAGGGGAGGCCGGGGCGGGTGAGGGAGAGGCGTACGGACATGTACCGCGGGCGCTCGACGTCCTTGCCGGCTCCGGGGTCCTGGAAGCAGATCCGCCAGTCGTCGTGACGGGCCGACAGGTCGACGTCCGTGTACGCGCTCGCGCCCCGGATGTCGGTCAGGCCCGCCTTCCGGAGCACCGCGGAGCCGGCCGTGAAGGTCTTGCCGACGACGTTCGGGACCTTCGGGAAGACGACGGCCTCGCCGTCCCGCGCGGGGCAGGGGCTGGTCTTCTCGACGACGGCGAACTCGATCCGGCTCCGCCGCCCTTCCTCGGTCGTGGCGGTCTCCCCGGCGGCCGGCTCCTGGAAGCAGACCTTCCAGTTGCCGTCGACGAGCTGCGCCCTGTCGCCCTCGGTCGCGTCGTGCGACCGCGCCCGGAACCCGGCCTCGTACGCGGCGCGCGAGGCGGCCTCCAGGTTCCGGCCGGTGTAGTCGGCGACGACCCGGCGCACGAGGGGGGTCGGCGTGGGGCTGTACGGGGTGTACGGGGTGGAGGACGGGAACGTGCCGATCCGCGGCTCGGCATCGGCCACCGCCGGCTCGTCCGCCGGCGGTTCGCTCGTGCCCACGGCCACGAACCAGACGGCGGACAGCACGGTCGCGAGCACCTTCCGCCCCGGCGACCAGCGGCTCCGCCAGGCGAGGACGATGCCCAGGGGCGGCAGGAGGACCAGGCAGAGGACGACGACCCCGGGTCGCCGCCACCGCGACTCCCGCACGGGCTCTCGTCCCGGATCTCGCCCCTGTCCCCGCGTCTGTCCCTTGTCCAGCGACACGCCCACCCGGCCCCGCCCCTCCCTGACGACATCTCAGCGCCACACAGGGTATGACCTGCGCTTTCGCCGGACGTCGCCAGGGTGGGCCCGGTCAGTCGAGGCAGAATTCGTTGCCTTCGGGGTCGGTCATCACGATGTGGCCGCCGCTCATCGGCGGAGCGGGCTCGAAGCGGCGCACCCGCTTCGCCCCGAGTCCCACGAGCCGGTCGCACTCGGCCTCCAGGGCCGCCATCCGCTCGTCCCCCTGGAGCCCGGGGGCGGCCCGGACGTCGAGGTGGACGCGGTTCTTGGCGACCTTGTCCTCGGGGACCCGCTGGAAGAACACCCGGGGCCCCTGCCCCTCCGGGTCCTCGATGGCCGACCGCGTGTTGCGCTGCTCCTCCGGCACGCCGATCCGCGCGAGGAACTCGTCCCAGGCGGCCAGCGGGTCGGCGCCCTCGGGCAGTTCGACCCCGGGCGGCCCGGGATGGACGTACCTCAGCGCGTCGCGCCAGAAGGAGGACAGGGCCCGGGGGTCGTGGGCATCGAAGGTGACCTGGAACTGACGGCTCATCGGACGGCTCCGTTCGGTTCGTGACTGTTCGCAGCGGTTCGCGATGCGACCGTACCGAAGCCCACTGACAACCGAGCTCGATGTCCGAATCGCGCCAGCGGTGCGGCGCCCTCCCCCGTGATCCTGACGGCATGACCACGTACTCCGCCCGCCCCATCGCCCCCTCCGCCCTCGCCCGGCTGCGCGTCACCGACGACGCCGGCCGTGCCTGCGTGCCGTACACCGCCGCCGACGGCGGCCATCCCCTCCGCTGCTGCCTGCGGCTGTCCGAGCCCGGCGAGCGGATCGCCCTCGTCTCGTACGCGCCGCTCCGCCGCTGGGCCGCCGAGACCGGGGCCGAGCCCGGCGCGTACGACGAGCAGGGTCCCGTCTTCGTCCACGCCGAGGACTGCGGCGGGCCCGCGTCCTCGGAGGCGTACCCCTTCTCCCGTACGGGGGCGCTCCGCACCCTCCGCCGCTACGACGCGGCCGGGCGGATCGTCGGCGGCCGCCTCCTGGAGCTGCCCGGGACCCCCGCCGAGGGCTTCGACCGGGCCTTCGCCGAGGCCTTCGCGGACCCGGCCGTCGCCCTGGTGCACGTCCGGGCCGTCGAGTACGGCTGCTTCCAGTTCGAGGTCCGGCGCCCCTGAATCCCGAGGGCTACTCGCCCCGTCCGCACAGCGCGCGGTCGACGAGGTCGCCGGCGGCCTTCTGCTGCCGGACCGTCCTGTCCATGTCGTTGAAGCTGGTGGTCAGGGAGACGGTGACGGCGCGGCGGCCGTCGGGGGTGGCGCCGTTCAGGGTGATGTAGCCGGCCTCGCCCCCTTCGTGGCTCCAGTAGCTTCCGCCGCAGCTCAGGGGCCGTTCGACCAGGCCGAGGCCGTAGCCTCCGCCGGGCCAGAACGTGTCGAAGGGCTTGGGGACGGGGACGGTGTGCTTCATCTCGGCCATCCGCGCCCCGGAGAGCAGCCTGCCGCCCAGGAGTCCCCGGAGGAAGCGGTTCACGTCGGCCGTCGTGGAGACGTAGCCGCCGAGGTCGGGGACGATCTGCTCGGTGACGTCGACGCGCTCGCCGGAGGCGAAGACCTGGTAGCCCTCGGCGTGCGGGCCGCGGAGGGTCGACGCCGTGCCCGAGAGGTACGTGCGCCTCATGCCGAGCGGCTTCAGGATCCGGCTCTCGACCTCCTCCTGCCACGGGCGGCCGGCGACCCTGTCGACGATCATGCCGAGGACGACGTAGCCGGTGTTGGAGTAGCCCCAGCCCGCGCCGGGTGCGAAGTCCGGGTGGTGCTTCAGCGCGCGGGCGACGATCTGTTCGGGCGTGTAGGTGTCGTAGCGGTGCTCGCGGTACTGCTGCGGAGTGTCGAAGCCGGGGAGGTCGTCGTGGAGGCCACTGGTGTTCTGGAGCAGCTGACGGACGGTCGTCTTCCGTCCGTCGTTGCCGTTTCCGGCGATCACTCCGGGCAGCCGGCGGTCCACCGTGTCGTCCAGCGACAGCCTTCCCTCGTCGACCAGTTGCAGGACCACCGTGGCCATGAGCGCCTTGCCGGTGCTGGCGATCCGGAAGTAGCCCTCGCGGGGCACCGGGCGCTCCGTGCCGGCCTCCGCGACACCGGCGGTCGCGACCAGGTCCCGCCCGGGGGCGGCGGTCACCCGCGCCTGGACACCGGTGACCCCCAGCGCCCGCAGGGCCTCGGCGTCCCGGCGCAGGTCCTGCTGCCGGTAGCCGGACGCGGGCGGCGCCGACGCGCCGTCGGCGGGCTGGAGGGCGACGGCCGCGCCCACCGCGGCGAGTGCGACCGCCGCGACGGCCGCCCACTTCCGGCCGATCCGGCGGTGGCGCTGCGGGGACGGGTGATGCTGCGGCACGGAGGCCGGGGTCCTGGATGTCATGAACGCCACGCTAGGAAGGCGCCGGGGCGCGCGTCGTTACCGCGCGTGGCCGCTCCCGGCCTACAGCTGGCTGTAGTGCCGCGCCGGTGACCGGCCCGTACAGTGACGCGCCGAGGGACCGCTCCCGGCCCCGCAGAACAGATTTCGTACGGCAACTCCCGTACGGGACTCCCCTAGTCCAACTCCCGTACGACAGTGAGGACGGACCGGTGCACCCTGTGATCGGCGAGGTCCGCGCACGGTCGGCCGACACCGGGCGCGGCGGACGCTACCTGCTCGGCACCCTGGTGACGGCGGTGGTCTCGCTCGTCGCGGTGCCGCTGCTGCTGTGCGTGCCGTCGGCGGCGGCGCCCTGGGCGGAGCGTCAGCGGCGGCGGGCCGGGGCGCTGCTCGGCCGGCCGGTGGAGCCGCGTCCGCGCGCCTCCCGCCGTGACCTCGCGTGGCTGGTGACGCAGGTGGCCTTCGGGCTGCCCGCGGGGGCCTTCGCGCTGCTGTGCCTGGGCAATCTGCTCCTCACGCTCGTCGTCACCGTGGGGTGGTGGGCCTTCCCCCCGGCGGATCCGCCCCGGCTGCTGCTGTCCGGGGTGCGCGTCGACGGCTGGGACCCGGCGCTGACCCTCAACCTGGCGCAGTTCCTGCTGCTCGCGGTGCTGGCGGCCGTCGTCCTGCCGCCGCTCGCGCGGGCGCACGCGCGGTGCTGCCTGGCGGTCCTGGCGCCGTCCCCGGCGGACCGGCTGGCCGCGCGGGTCGGCGAACTGACCCGGACCCGTGCGGACGTCCTCCAGGCGCACGGCGCGGAACTCCGCCGGATCGAACGCGACCTGCACGACGGCACCCAGGCCCGGCTCGTGGCCATCGCGATGCGGCTTGCCGTGGCCGGGGAGGTGCTCCCCCGTGACCCGGACGCGGCCGCCGTCCTCGTACGGCAGGCGCGGGCCGAGACCGAGGAGGCCATGACCGAGCTGCGCTCCGTCATCCGCACCGTCTACCCTCCGGTCCTGGCCGACCAGGGCCTCGCCGGCGCGCTCGGCGCCCTGGGCCCCCGGGCCGGTGTGCCGACCCGCATCGACGTCGGCGAGCTCGGCGAGGTCCCCGCCGCGGTCGAGGTGGTCGTCTACTTCGCCGTCACCGAGGCCCTGGCGAACATCGCCCGGCACAGCGGAGCCGGCAGGGCCGCCGTCCGCGTCGCCCGCGACGGTACGAGGCTGTCCGCGCGGATCACCGACGACGGGGCCGGCGGGGCGGACGCGTCACGGGGCAGCGGTCTGGACGGAATCCGCCGCCGCGCGGCCGCCCTGGACGGCACCATGAAGATCAGCAGCCCGCCGGGCGGGCCGACCGTCGTCACCGTGGAGCTGCCGTGCGCGTAGTCATCGCCGAGGACAACGTCCTGCTGGCCTCCGGACTCGAACTCCTCCTGGGCTCCCAGGGCTTCGAGGTCGCCGCGATCGCGGGGGACGCCCCCGGCTTCCTCGCCGCCGTCGAGACCCACCGTCCGGACGTCACCATCGTCGACGTGCGGCTGCCCCCGGCCTTCCGCGACGAGGGGATCCGCGCCGCCCTCCAGGCCCGCCGCGACCACCCCGGGCTTCCCGTCCTGGTCCTGTCCCAGTACGTCGAGCAGGAGTACGCCGGCCGTCTCCTCTCCGACCCCCGCGGCGGCATCGGCTACCTCCTCAAGGACCGGGTGAGCCGCATCACGGAGTTCACCGACGCCCTGCGCCGCGTGGCCTCCGGCGGCACCGCGATGGACCCCGAGGTCATCGCCCAGCTCCTCGCCGTCCGCGGCGACCCCGTCGAGTCCCTCACCCCCCGCGAACGCGAGGTCCTCGCCCTCATGGCCGAAGGGCACGACAACGCCGGCATCGCCCGGCGCCTCTTCGTCACCGACAACGCCGTCCACAAGCACATCGGCGGCGTCTTCCTCAAACTCGGCCTCTCGACCGGCGACAGCGGCCACCGCCGCGTCCGCGCCGTCCTGGCCTGGCTCCGCCACCACGGCGGCCCGGAGTCCGGCTGAGCGACCGGAGAGGGGCGGACGAGAGCGGGAGGCCAAGGCGCTGACGGCATGCGCGGAGACTCCCGCCGGGGGGCGCCCGGACTCCGCTCCCGCGCGCTCAGGAGACCGTCACCGCGCTCACCGGCCAGCTCCCCGCGCACCCGGTCTCGGCGACTTCGCGGATGCGGCCGGGGACGATCCCGAGGGCGACCGGCGCCGCGTGCGCGTCGAGCCCGGGAAGCGATCGCCGCCGTCGCCGACCGCAGGAGGCGACTCGGGTTCCGGGACGGCGTCCCGCTGGAGACTCGGGGCTCTCTCCAGCGGGACCCCTGATCACTCGCGCTTGGCCATGACTTCGTCGCGCACCGCGCGAACGGACCGAATCGCCGTGATCATCTTCTGGGCGAGCGCGGGAACCTGATCGAAGAGGTGCCCCACCACGGTGAAGCCCCCTACGACCGCAGCCGTCCCCACAGTCACCCATCCCGCCAGCTCCATGTAGCTCCTTTCAGAGAGGGCTCGGCGAAGGCGCCGAGCTGACCGCCCGGCCCCCCGACGCAGGGGCGGTCGAACCGGCATCGCCTTGTAAGGGCCGATCTCTCTTCACGAACTACAGGAATTTTTGGGCGACTTGAGTGTATCCGGCTCGGCCGCTCGCGTCCTGGCATCCTCGGAGGCGAGGCCCGCCGCACCCCCCGTCGCACGGGAGGAGACCCGGGCCCTCGGGTTCGAGGAAGCGAGAAGGGCCCCTGATCAGGCGGAAACCTGTTCAGGGGCCCTTCCCACGTGGGCCGACAGACGAGTCGGGCTGTACGCCGGGTTCTGTGCCCCGGGACCTCGCGGTCGTCGGGGCGACGGCCATCCATCTAGGACCGGCGTTGCCGCCGGCCTCGTGCGGTCTACCCGCGGACTCGGGCGAGCAGCCCTCGAACATCCGCGCAGGGACACCGGGGTGTCCCCTCTTGACCTTGCTCCGGGTGGGGTTTACCTAGCCGCCTGAGTCACCTCAGGCGCTGGTGGTCTCTTACACCACCGTTTCACCCTTACCGAGGACCGAGGTCCCCGGCGGTCTGTTTTCTGTGGCACTGTCCCGCGGGTCACCCCGGGTGGCCGTTAGCCACCACCCTGCTCTGTGGAGCCCGGACGTTCCTCGGGGAGATCCGAGGATCTCCACGCGGCCGTCCGCCCGGCTCGTCTGCCGTGCCGACCATGCTACCTGGCGGGACGGACGGCGCTTGACCTTGCCGCAGCGTCAGGGTTTCTACTGGGCGCATGAGGATCGGCGAGATCGCCGCGCTCGTCGGGGTCACTCCCCGGGCCGTGCGGCACTACCACCAGTCGGGGCTGCTGCCCGAGCCCGGGCGGCGGGCGAACGGGTACCGGGAGTACGGGATCCGGGAGGCCGTGCTCCTCGCCCGGATCCGGCGGCTGACCGAGCTGGGGCTCGGCCTCGACGAGGTGCGGGACGTGCTGGCGGACGACGAGGGGCGGGGGCTCGTGGAGGTCCTGGAGGAGCTGGCGGACGACCTGGCCCGGCAGGAGGCGGTGATCCGGGAGCGCCGGGAGCGCCTCGCCCCGCTCCTCGCCGAGGCCCGCGCCGGGCGGCTGCCCGCCGAGGGTCCCCTCTCGCCGGAGCTGACCGCGCTGCTCGTGGGTCTCGGTGAGCAGCCCGAGTCCCCGATGGCGGCGAAGGACCGGGAGATCCTGACCCTCCTCGACACCGTCCTCCCCGAGGCGGAGCGGGTCCGGCTGATCGAGCTGATGCACGGGGCGGCGGACGGCGCGCGGGAGCTGTACGAGCTCCTGGACTCCCTCGCCGACGCGGCGCCGGACGACCCCCGGGTGGAGGTGGCCGCCCGCGCCATGGCCGCCGCCCTGCCGGACGAGATGGCGGTGGACCTGCCGCCGGAGGGCGCCGGGGGTCTCGCCGACACGCTCTTCGCGGACCTCGCCCCGGCCCAGTCGGCGGCGGTGCGGCGGGCGGTGGAGCTGGTGGCGGCACGACAGGCGGAGAGAACGGGGAGAGGGGAAGCGGACCGATGACGAACACCATCCGCAGGCCGGACGAGGACGGCGCACCCCACAAGCCGGACGAGGGGCACGCACCTCGCAGGCCGGACGGGGACAGCGCGCCCTACGAGCCGGACCAGGACGGCGCACCCCACAAACCGGACGAGGACGACGCGCCCCGCAGACCGGACGAGGGCCACGCGCCCCACGAGCCGGACGGGGACGGCGCGCCCCGCGCCCGTCCGCTGCGGCTCCTGCGTGGTGTCGCCTACGCCGCGCTCCCCGCCGAGTGCGTGCTCTTCGTCCTTCTGCTCGCCGGGGTGCGGATACCCGAGGGCGCGCTTCTCGCCGGGGAGCTGCTCGTGCTGGGGGTCCTCGGCGTCGAGCTCGGTGTCTTCCTCCGGCTGCGGCGGCGCGGGCTCTCCGCCCGGGAGGCCTTGGGCGAGCTGGTGCCCGGGGTCGTCCTGCGGCTGGTCGGGCACGAGCTGCGGCTCCTGGTGAGCCTCGTGCGGTGGGTCGGGCGGCGGGCGGACGGGGTGGCGGGGACGGGCGGGGTGTTCCCGTACGCCCGGGACCAGGCGGCGCTGATGTACGGCTTCGCGTTCGTGTGCGCGGTCGAGACGGTCGGCATGTCGTACCTGCTGGCCGACTGGCCCCTCGTCCACGCGGTCTTCCTCGTCCTCGACGTCTACACCGTGCTGTTCGTGCTCGGGCTGCACGCCGCCTCGGCGACCCGGCCTCACACGCTCACCGGGGACGTCCTGCGGGTCCGGCAGGCCGCGCACGTCGACGTGCGCGTCCCGGTCGGGCGGATCGCCGCCGTCCGGCGCGAGTCCCTCTTCTCGCACGAGAAGAAGGAGGGCGAGCTGAACCTCGCCGTCGGCTCCCGGACCTCCGTCACCATCGAGCTGACCGAGCCGGTCGACGCGCCCCGGCTGCTCGGCGCGCCCCGCCCCGTGCGGCTGATCCGGCTGCACGCCGACGAGCCGAAGGCCCTGTACGACGCGCTCACGCGGGCGCGAACAGGACCTTCGCCGTCCCCGGGTCCGCTTCCGACAGCCTGACCCGCAGCCACTCCCCCAGCGGCAGCTTCGACCCGCCGCCCTCGATGCGGGCGACGACCGCCGGGTCCTCCAGGTGGACGGTGCCGACGGCCGGTTCGTGTTCCTTCACGTCGATGACGTACGCGTCGAAGATCTCGCCGATCCGTTCCTTCAGGAGGGCCGCCTCGACGATGTCGACGCTCTCGCGTTCGACGGTGTTGGCGCGGCGGGCGCCGCCGGCCATCTCGTCGGGGAGGGCGGGCAGCGCGGCCCGCACCCACTCGGGCGGCTCGTTCCCGGCGACCGCCGCCACGCACAGCTCGCCCGCGTACCGGTCGACGAGGCGGCGCAGCGGCGCGGTGCAGTGGGTGTACTCGTCGGCGACGGCGGCGTGGACGGCGGGGGTGGGGACGTGTCCGTCGGTGAAGACGGTGTAGCCGGCGCCGCGCAGGAGGGTGGTGCACTCCTGGAGGAAGGCGGCGTGGCGCGGGTTGGCGGGGTCGGCGGAGCGGACGACGTCCGCGTACGAGACGTGGTGCGGCCAGTCGACGCCGAGGGCCTGGGCGGAGCGGCGCAGCCGGGCGACGGCACCGTCGGGGGCGGTGGGCAGGGTGCGCAGGATGCCGGTGCCGGCGGCGGTCATGAGGTCGGCGGCGGCCATGCCGGTGAGCAGGGAGACCTGGGCGTTCCAGGCGTCGGCGGGGAGCGGGGCGCGGTATTCGAGGGTGTAGGTGTGGTCCCGCTCGACGATCTCCTGTTCGGGGACGTTGAGGGAGATCCCGCCGCGTTCGGCTTCGAGGGCCTCGCGGAGCCGGCCGATGTCCCGGAGGAGGGCGAGGGGTTCCTCGGCGGTTCCGTCGTCGATCTGCCGCTGCACGCCCGCGTAGTCGAGCTTGGCCCGGCTGCGGACGAGGGCGCGGCGGACGTCGGTGGCGACCCGCCGGCCCTCGGCGTCGAGGTCGATGCGCCAGAGGAGGGCGGGGCGGGGCTCGCCGGGGAGGAGGCTGGCGGCGCCCTCGGAGAGCACCGGCGGGTGGAGGGGGACCTTCCCGTCGGGGAAGTACAGGGTGAGGACCCGCCGGTGGGCCTCCGCGTCGATCGCGCCGCCGGGCGTGACGAAGGCGGCGACGTCGGCGATGGCGTAGTGCACGCGGTAGCCGCCGTCGGCCCGGCGGGCCAGGTGCATGGCCTGGTCCAGGTCGGTGGAGGCGGGCGGGTCGATGGTGAAGAAGGGGAGGTCGGTGGCGTCGTACGAGGGGAGCCGGGGGTTCTTGGCCGCGACTTCGGCCTCGGCGAGGACCGCGGGCGGGAAGTCCTCCGGGATCGCCAGCTCGGTACGGAGTGCGCGCAGGGCGGCCCGCAGCGGAGCCTCGGCTGCGCCGGTCACGTGGATGTGGCGGCGGGGCATGGACCGAGCGTATGGCGCGGGGTGGGGCCCGGCACCTCGTAGGTGGGCGGGGTGGTCCGGTGCCTCGTACGCGGGGTGGGGCCCGGCGCCTGTACGCGGAGTGGGGAGGGGCCTCGTACGCTGGAGCGTCGGGGCCGCACCCCCACCCCCGTACGTACGAAGGAGAACCACCGTGCTCGTGCTGCTGCCGCCCTCCGAAGGCAAGGCCTCCTCGGGACGGGGGGCGCCGCTGAAGCCGGAGTCGCTGTCCCTGCCGGGGCTCGCGGAGGCGCGGGCGGCGGTCCTGGACGAGCTGGTCGAGCTGTGCGCCGCCGACGAGGAGAAGGCGCGCGAGGTGCTGGGCCTGAGCGAGGGGCTGCGCGGCGAGGTCGCGAAGAACACGGAGCTGCGGACGGCGGGCGCGCGTCCGGCCGGGGAGATCTACACGGGCGTGCTGTACGACGCGCTGGGTCTGGCGACGCTGGACGAGGCGGCGCGGAAGCGGGCGGGGGACTCGCTGCTCGTGTTCTCCGGGCTGTGGGGCGCGGTGAAGGTGACGGACCGGATTCCGTCCTACCGCTGCTCGATGGGCGTGAAGCTGCCGGGCCTCGGGGCGCTGGGCGCGCACTGGCGGGGCGCGATGGCCTCGGTGATGCCGGAGGCGGCCGGGGACGGGCTCGTCCTGGACCTGCGCTCCTCGGCGTACGCGTCGGCGTGGAAGCCGAAGGGGGAGCTCGCGGCCCGGACGGCGACGGTGCGGGTGCTGCATGCGCCGACCCGGAAGGTGGTCAGCCACTTCAACAAGGCGACGAAGGGCCGGATCGTGCGGAGCCTCCTGGAGGCGGGCGCGGAGCCGGGTTCGCCGGCGGAGCTGGTGGAGGCGCTGCGGGGGCTGGGGTACGTGGTGGAGGAGGGCGGGAAGGCGGGGGCGCTGGACGTCCTGGTGGACGAAATCCACTAGCCGCCACCCGTTGCACCCTCCGCAACGCTCGTTGCGGGTGACGCTCGCCCTGGGCAGGATGGCGCCCATGACGAGCGTGTTCGGCCTTGCCCCGACCGTCCCCGTGGTCCCCGTCGTCGTGATCGACGACGCCGCCGACGCCGTGCCGCTGGCGCGGGCCCTGGTGGCGGGCGGGCTGCCGCTGATCGAGGTCACCCTGCGGACCCCGGCCGCGCTCGACGCCCTCCGCGCGATCACGGCCGAGGTGCCGGAGGCGGTCGTCGGCGCGGGGACCGTCGTCTCGGCGGCCGGGGTCGTCGACGCGGTGGGCGCCGGGGCGCGGTTCCTGGTCAGCCCGGGGTGGACCGAGCGGCTGCTCGGCGCGATGCGGGACTCGGGCGTGCCGTTCCTGCCGGGGGTGTCGACGGCCTCGGAGGTCGTGGCCCTCCTGGAACGCGGGGTGCGGGACATGAAGTTCTTCCCGGCCGAGGCGGCGGGCGGCATCCCGTATCTGAAGTCCCTCGCGGGCCCGCTCCCCCGGGCCCGCTTCTGCCCCACGGGCGGCGTCTCCCCCGCCTCCGCCCCCGCCTACCTCGCCCTCCCGAACGTCGGCTGCGTCGGCGGTACGTGGATGCTGCCGCCGGACGCCCTCGCGGCCCGCGACTGGGCGCGGGTGGAGGAGCTGGCGCGCGGGGCGGCGGCGCTGCGGACGCCGGTCAGCCCCTGAACCGCACGCCGAGGTGATCGGTGACGGGGCGGTAGCCGAGGCGCTGGTAGAGGGCGTTGCTGGTGAGGTTGGACAGGTCCGTGAAGAGGAGGACCTGCGCGACTCCGGCTTCCCGGGCGGCGCGGCTGACCGCCGCGGTGGCGCCGGCCGCGTACCCCCGGCGGCGCTCGGCGGGCGGGGTGTGGACGAGGTGGACGCGGGCCTGGCCCTCGATCGTGCGGGAGACGGCGGCCATGGAGACCGGGCGGCCGTCGGGGGCCTCCCAGAGCCACAGCCGTCCCTCGGAGATCCGCTCGGCGACGAAGCCGGTGTAGTCCTCGGCGGGTTCGTCGCCGATGGCCACCGCGAACTCCCTCGTCCACGCGGCGACGAGCGGGACGTCGGCCTCGGTCGCGAGCCGTTCCCCGCCGGCCGGGGCCGGGTCCGGCGGGGTCAGCTCGCCGAGCCGGAAGAGCCTCATGCGGACGGTGGGCGCCCAGGGGCGGCCGGTGGCCTCCGCGTACGCCTCGACGGCGGCGGTCTCGCCGCGCACCTCGGTCGGCTGCTCACCGCCGGGGAGCCCTCCGGGGAACGCCAGCGCGCGGGCCGCCTCCTCCGTCATGGCCCCGAAGGAGGTCACGCCGGGCGGCGCCTCCGCCAGGACGCCGGTGACCCGGCCGTCCGCCTCCGTCCACCAGCCGAGCCGCCCGGCCGTGTCCATGAGCGTGAGCACGGCGGTGTTGCGGGCGGGGTCGGCGGCGAGATGCTCCGCGGCGGCCGCCCGGAAGACGGCGGGGCTGTCGGTGGAGGACCAGGTCATGCGGGTGATGGTGGTACGGGGACGGGGCCCGCCGCCATCGGTTTGCGCGCTGCCCGGCCCGCTACCGCAGGTGCGAGGTGTCGTTGAGGAGCCGTACGGACGCGTTGCCGTCGGCGTAGTACGCCACGGCCGAGATCGAGGCGGCCGACAGCTCCATCCGGAACAGCGACTCCGGCGGGGCGCCGAGCGCGAGCCGGACCAGCGTCTTGATCGGCGTGACGTGGGTGACCAGGAGGACCGTGCGGCCCGCGTACACGGCGGCCAGCCGGTCCCGTGCGGCGGCCACGCGCCGGGCGACGGTCGCGAAGCTCTCGCCCCCGCCGGTCGGCTCGGCCTTCGCCGAGGCCAGCCAGGCGTCGAGGTCCTCCGGGTACCGCTCCCGGACCTCCCCGAACGTCAGGCCCTCCCACGCGCCGAAGTCCGTCTCCCGCAGCCCCTGCTCGATCCGCACGTCGAGCCCGAGACGGGCCGCGACGGCCCCGGCGGTCTGCCGGCAGCGCGTGAGCGGCGAGCTCACGATCTCCTGGATCGTGCCGCGCGCGGCGAGCGCCTCGGCGACGGCCTCGGCCTGCCGCAACCCGGCCGCCGACAGCTCGGGGTCACTGCCCCCGCTCCCCGAGAACCGCTTCTCGGGCGTCAGCGCGGTCTCCCCGTGCCGGAGGAGGACGAAGGTCGCGGGCGCGCCCATGTCGGGGGCGGCCCAGCCCTGGCGGGGGGCGGGGGCCTGCGCGGGAGCGGCTGCGGGACCGGCCTGGGCCACAGCGGCGCCGCCCTCCGTGAGGGTGCTGCCCACCGCGGGCGCCGCTGCGGCAGCGGCCTGCGCGGGGGCGGTCGGTACGCCTGCAGCACCGGCTTGCGCGGAAGTGCCGCCCTGAGCGAGCGTGCTGCCCGCCGCGGGGGCCGCTGCGGGGGCAGCCGCCGCCGGGGCGGTGGTGCCGCCCTGCGCGGGCGCGCCCGGACCGGCGGTGCCTGCGGCCGCCTCGGCACTCGCATGCGCGGCCCCGAGGTGCCCTGCCGCCGGGACGTGGGTGCGGGCCGCGTGGCCCGTCGGGGCCAGCACGCCCGCCTCGGCCTCGAAGTCGCCGGAGGCCACCGAGGCCGCGACGGCCTCCTCGGCGGCGAACAGGCCGTCGTCCAGCGTCTCGGCGGAGCTCGCCGGGCGCGCCACGGCGCTCGGCCAAGCGCCCGTGCCTGTACCCGTTCCCGTACCGCCCGAGGCGCCCGCAGGCCCGGAGGACGACGTCGCCAGCGCCGCACGCGCGCGGGCCGCGCCCGCGGTCGCGTCGCCGGGCGGGCCCGAGGGGGGCGGGGTGGCGGCGTTGCGGGCGGCCGAGGTGTCGAGGGCGGCGGTGGAGGCGGAGGGCTGCCACTGGCGGCCGTGCTTGCCGGCGTCCATCGCCTCGTTCGCGAGCCGGTCCGCGTGCTTGTTCCGCTCGCGGGGGATCCACTCGTAGCGGACCTGTCCCGGCGGGAAGACGCGGGCGGCCTCGGCGGCGAGCGGCTTCATGTCCGGGTGCTTGATCTTCCAGCGGCCGGACATCTGCTCGACGACGAGCTTGGAGTCCATGCGGACGTGGACGGCGGCGTCCGGGAACAGCTCCCGGGCCGCCTTGAGGCCCGCGACCAGGCCCTTGTACTCGGCGACGTTGTTCGTCGCCACGCCGATGTACTCGGCGGCCTCCGCGAGCGTCTCGCCCGTCACCGGATCCAGGACCACGGCGCCGTAACCGGCGGGCCCCGGGTTGCCCCGGGAGCCGCCGTCCGCCTCGACGATCAGCTCGCGTGAAGAGGTCATTACAGGCCGGACTCCGCGGTGCGGACCAGGATGCGGCTGCAGTTCTCGCAGCGGACGACCTTGTCGGGCGCGGCGGCGCGGATCTCGTTCACCTCGGTGATGTCGAGCTCCAGGCGGCAGCCCTCGCAGCGGCGCTGGTGGAGGCGGGCCGCGCCGACGCCGCCCTGCTTCTCGCGCAGGCGGTCGTACAGCTTGAGCAGGTCCTCCGGGAGGGGACCGGCGACGACCTCGCGGTCCTTGGCGACGGAGGCCGCCTCGGCGTCCAGCTCGGCCTGGGCGGCGTCGCGGCGCGCGGTGGCGTCGTCCACCTTGCCCTGCACGGCGGCGACCCGCTCGGTCAGCTCGGTGAGGCGCTCCTGGGCGGACTCGCGGCGCTCCATGACCTCCAGGACGATCTCCTCCAGGTCGCCCTGGCGCTTGGCGAGGGAGACGATCTCGCGCTGGAGGTTCTCCAGGTCCTTCGGGGAGGAGACGGCGCCGGAGTCGAGGCGCTGCTGGTCGCGCGCGGCGCGCTGGCGGACCTGGTCGACGTCCTGCTCGGCCTTGGTCTGCTCGCGGCCGCAGTCGCTCTCCTCGGTCTGCGCGGCGACGAGCAGGTCGCGCAGCTGGTTGAGGTCCTTGGTCAGCGCCTCGATCTCGGCGTGCTCGGGCAGCGACCTGCGCTTGTGGGCGAGCTGCTGGAGGCGGACGTCCAGGGCCTGGACGTCGAGGAGGCGGATCTGGTCGGCGGGCGCGGCGTTCAGTTGGGGGCTCCAGAGGAAGTGTGGTGGGAGGACCAGGGGTCGGTGACCGTCTTCGAGACGTGGACGCGGAGGTCCCAGCCGTGGCGGTCGGAGATCGAGTCGAGCTGCGCGGCGGCCTGCTCGCACCAGGGCCATTCGGTGGCCCAGTGGGCGGCGTCGACCAGGCCCAGGGGCGACTGCTGGGTCGCCTCGGAGACCGGGTGGTGGCGCAGGTCGGCGGTGAGGAAGGCGTCGACGCCCGCGGCCCGTACGGCGCCGAAGAGGCTGTCGCCGGAGCCGCCGCTGACGGCGACGCGGCGCAGGATCATGCCGGGGTCGCCGGCGACGCGGATGCCCTGCGCGGTGGCGGGCAGCCGCTCGGCGGCGCGGGCGGCGAACTCGGCGAGGGTCTCGGGGTGGTCGAGCTCGCAGATCCGGCCGAGGTTGTTCTCGGGGACGAGGGGGCCGGTGATCCGGAGGTCGAGCGCGCCGGCGAGGGCGTCGGAGACGCCGGGGTCGGCGGTGTCGGCGTTGGTGTGCGCCACGTGGAGGGCGATGTCGTGCTTGATGAGGGTGTGCACGACGCGGCCCTTGAAGTGGCCGGCGGCGACCGTCGTCGTGCCGCGCAGGTAGAGCGGGTGGTGGGTGACGATCAGGTCGGCGCCGAGGGCGATCGCCTCGTCGGCGATGTCCTGGACGGGGTCGACGGCGAAGAGGACGCGGGTGATCTCGGCGTCGGGGTCGCCGCAGACGGTGCCGACGGCGTCCCACGACTCGGCTCGCTCTGGCGGCCAGAGGGCGTCGAGCGCGGCGATGACTTCAGACAGACGGGGCACGAGGGAAAGGCTACCTGGCCCCCGCGCCCCGCCGTCCGGACCTGTGGACAACCCGGCCGGGCGGCCCGGCCGGACGGCCCACCGCCGGGGTGCTACTTCTTCACGAGGTATCCGCGCAGGTCGTCGAGGACGCTGTCCGCGGCCGTGACGCCGAGGCCGAGGTACCAGGTCTCGTCCGGGACGTCCTTGGCCTGTCCCGCCTTGACGGCCTTGAGGTTCTTCCAGAGCGGGTTGGCCTGGGCGGTGTCCTTCTTGGTGGCCTTGGCGTCGCCGTACACGCCGGTGAAGATCCAGTCGGCGTCGGCCTCGTCGATCCGCTCGGGGCTGACCTCGGCCGCCAGCTCGTCGATCTGCTGGTTCTTCGGCCGGGGCAGGCCGACGTCCTCCAGGATCGTGCCGATGAAGGAGGCCTTGGCGTAGAGGCGGATCTTGCCGGGGAGGTAGCGGACCATCGAGACGGTCGGCTTGTGGGGGCCGATGTCCGCGCCGAGCTGCTTCGCCTTCGTCTCGTACGCGGCGAGCTTCGCCTTCGCCTCGGCGGTCCTGTCGAGCGCGGCGGCGTTGAGGAGGTAGTTCTCCTTCCAGGTGAAGCCCGGGCGGAGGGAGAAGACGGTGGGCGCGATCTTCGACAGTTCGTCGTACTTGTCGGCGGCACGCAGCTGGCTGCCGAGGATGAGGTCGGGCTGGAGGTTGGCGATGGCCTCCAGGTTGAGGTTGTTGATGGTGCCGACGGACTTCGGGGTGCCGGCGTCCTTCGCGAGGTAGCCGGGGATGCCGTCGTCGCCCTCGGAGGGGGCGTAGCCGACGGGCTTGACGCCGAGGGAGACGACGTTGTCGAGCTCGCCGACGTCGAGGACGACGACCCGCTTGGGGGCGGTCTTGAGCTCGGTCCTGCCGAGGGCGTGGGTGAGGGTGCGCGGGAACTGGCCGGGCTTGGCGTCGGTGCCCATGGCGGCGGTCCTGGCGGCGGCGTCGCCGAAGTCCTTGCCGCCGGTGGCGACGTCCTTCTTCTTGGACGTGTCCTCCTTCTTCGCGGGGTCGGAGGACCCGTCGCCGCCTCCGCAGGCCGCGAGCGAGAGCGCGGCGGCGAGGGCGAGGGCGGTGGCGGTGCCACGGCGGCGGAAGGACATGGGAGGGCTCCTGTACGGGTCGTCCTGGCGCACCCTGACGGAGCCCCAGGTTCCACTTAGGTTCGCCTTACCTTACTCACCATGGGTCACTTCAGCACACCCACCCCCTCCCCCTCAGCCGAACCGCCGCAGGGCCACCCTTATGTGTGAAGTGACCCCACTCGTGTTGTTCGGCTGGAAGTGCGAAAACTAGCTTCGTTGCCGGAGGTGACGAGTCGATGACAGCGTGTGCCATCGAGACCACGGCCGAGGACGACGACCGCGCCGGACTTCCCGGCGGCGACGGCGGCCGGCCGACGGGGTTCACGATCACGGCCAACGGCGCGTACGCGGCCAGGCTCGCGGGCGAGGGCGACGCCCTGTACGTGGAGAGGTGGACCCTCGACGGCCCGGAGCCGTACGCCGTGCCGCTCCCCCTCGGCCAGCCGGAGGATCCGGGCGCCCAGCTGCTGCCCCTCGCCGACGGGCGGGTCCTCGTCGCCCGCCGCGTCGACGGGCGGCGGAACACGTTCTCCCTGCTCTACCCCACGGGACCGGCCACCGGCGAGCTCCAGCTCGGCGCCGTGGAGGCGCCCGGCTCCGAGCACCTGGTGCTGCTCCCGCCCTCGCCGGACGGCATCTGCGCGTACGCGATGTGCGTCGGCCCCGGCACCACGACGCTGTGGCTGGTGGCGGGCGGGGCCTTCGGCCCGGAGAAGGTGGCGGAGGTCAGGGGCCGCTGCTCGGGCGGGGTCTGGCTGGACCGCACGGGCCGGATGCTCGCGCTCGACCGGCGGCTCGACGGCGGTCCGGTGAAGGCGGTCGCCGTCGACCTGGAGCGGGGCGGGGAGGTGACGCCGCTGCTCCAGATCACCGAGGAGAGCGACGACCGGCTGCTGCTCGCGGACCCGGACAGCGGGCTGCTCCTGATCCGCTCCGACGCCCCGTCCCCGGGTCACGACCGGCTCGGCTGGGGCGTGCTCGGGAGCCTGCTGCCGGTGCGGTTCCCCGAGTGCCTGCGGCTCGACGACGCGGCGGTGACGCCGTTCGCGGTGCAGCCGGGGCAGGTGCTGATGCCGGAGAGCTGTGCGGTGGCGCTGCGGATCGACGCGGCGGGCGGCAGCTGGGTGGGCGCCTGGCAGCCCTCGTCCCGCCGGATGGCCCAGCTGGCGGCGCCCCAGGGCTGGCTGGCCGGGGCGGGCCTGTGGACGGCCGGGGGCGTGCTGCGGCTGCCGTACGCGACGGCCGGGGCTCCGTGCGGTCTCGCCGCCCTGGAGGTCCCCCCGGAGCCGGAGCCCGAGCCCGGCCCGGTGGCCGTCGAGGAGCCCCGGGTGTGCCGTCCGGTGCCTTTGCAGCAGGCTCCTCTGACGGACCGCAAACCGGCTGGCTAGACTCTCCGCCGCACAGCAAGAGCACGACCAACGGGGTGAGTTCCAGCATGTCCGAAGCAAGCACGCAGGGTGCGGAGTCGACCGGCTCCGGGAAGCACCGCGGTCAGGCGTCCCCGGCGGAGGACTCCACGTCCTCCCCGCACGGCCGGCACCGCCGCGAGGCCGAGGCCCACGCGCACTGACGGAGGAAACGAAGGGCCCCGGGGGTGACCCCCGGGGCCCTTCGCCTTTCCCCACCGGCACCCCCGTGGCTCAGCCCTTCTTCAGCCCCAGCACCTCCGCCGCCGCGAAGGTCTCGCCCGCCGGGCGGGACGCGTAGTGCGGGGTCAGAAGGGAGTCCAGCTCCTCGTAGGTGAAGACCTCCTTGGCCGTGTCGAACTTGGCCGAGACCCTGGGCCGGTCCACGACCGCGACCATCCCGCCGTGCACGACGAGCAGCTGCCCGTTGACCCCGGCCGCCGCCGGGGAGGCCAGATAGCCGACGAGCGGCGCCACGTGGTCCGGGGACAGCGGGTCGAGTTCGCCCTCCCCCGGCTCCCCGAAGCCCGCGAAGACGTCCTCGGTCATCCGGGTCCTGGCCCGCGGGCAGATCGCGTTCACCGTCACCCCGTACCGGGCGAGCGCGAGCGCCGACGAGGTGGTCAGGCCCACGATGCCGCCCTTGGCCGCCGCGTAGTTGGGCTGGCCGGCCGAGCCCGCGAGGAAGGCCTCGGAGGAGGTGTTGACGATCCGGCCGTAGACGCCGGCCTCGCCCGCCTTGGCGCGGCCCCGCCAGTGCACGGCCGCGAAGTGGGTGGTGTTGAAGTGGCCCTTGAGATGGACCCGTACGACCGAGTCCCACTCGTCCTCGCTCATCGAGAAGACCATCCGGTCGCGCAGGATGCCCGCGTTGTTGACCAGGACGTCCAGCTTCCCGAACTCGGAGACCGCCAGGTCCACCAGGGCCCGCGCCGTCTCGAAGTCGGAGACGTCGCCGAGGTGGGCGACCGCCCGGCCGCCCGCCGCGCGGATCTCGGCCGCGACCTCCTCGGCGGGTGCGGCGGAGGCCTCGCCCGAGCCGTCGCGGCCGGGCTGCCCGTAGTCGTTGACGACGACGGCGGCGCCGAGCCGGGCCAGTTCCAGGGCCTCGGCGCGGCCGAGACCGCGCCCGGCGCCGGTGACGATCGCGCTCAAACCCTCAAGAGGGAGTGACATCTCGCAGAAGTCCTCTCAGCTCGCGATGCGGGTCTCTCAGATCTCGATGCAGGTACGGAGGGCCGCGCCGGTCCGCATCTGCTCCAGGGCCTCGTTGATGCCCGCCAGCGGCACCCGGTGGGTGATGAGCGACTCCAGGTCGATGCGGCCGGCCCGCCAGAGCGCGATGGCCCGCTCGTACGAACGGAGCACGTCCCCGCCGCCGTACATCGAGGGCAGGATCCGCTTCTCGTCGAAGAACAGCTCGAACATGTTGAGCTGGAGGTGGTCGTCGAGGGCGCCCGCGCCGACGACGCAGAGGGTGCCGCCGCGGCGGGTCGTCTCGTACGCGGTGCGGGCGGTGGCGGACTTGCCGACGACCTCGAAGACGTAGTCGAAGCCCTCGCCGCCGGTGATCCGCTGCTTGGCGTCGGCGAGCGCCTCCGGGGCGACCGCCTCCGTGGCGCCGAACCTCAGGGCGGCCTCGCGGCGGGACTCGACGGGGTCGACGGCGACGATCTGGGCGGCGCCCTGGAGCTTGGCGCCCTGGATCGCGGAGATGCCGACGCCGCCGCAGCCGATGACGGCGACCGACGAACCGGCCTCCACCTTGGCCGTGTTGATGGCGGCGCCGAGGCCCGTCGTCACGCCGCAGCCGATGAGGGCGGCGATGTCGAAGGGCACGTCGTCGGGGATCGGGACGGCGCAGCCCGCGTCGACGACGACCTCCTCGGTGAAGGTGCCGGTGCCGGCGAAGCCGAAGACGTCACCGCCGGGGCGCTTGAAGTTGGGGATGCCGGCGTTCATGAAGCCGGCCAGGCACAGCTGGGTCTGGCCGCGCCTGCAGGACGGACAGCTGCCGCAGGCGGGCAGCCAGCAGAGCAGGACGCGCTGCCCCTGGCTGAGTCCGGTGACGCCGTCGCCGACGTCGAGGATCTCGCCGGCGCCCTCGTGGCCGGGGATGAAGGGGGCGGGCTGCGGGAGGACGCCGCTCATCGCGGAGACGTCGGAGTGGCACAGGCCGGTGGCCCGCACCCGGATCCTCACCTTGCCCGGGCCGAAGCCCACCGCCTCGACGTCGTCGAGGACTTCGAGTTTGTCCTGGCCGATCTCGTGCAGTACGGCTGCGCGCATGGTGCGGCTCCAATCGGATGATCAGGAGTGTTCGACGAGGGTGTCCGCGAGGACCGGGGCGTCGTCGCGCTCCACGGCCGTCACCGCCACCTGGACGCGGCCGTCCCCGGCCCACATCCGGATGCGCAGGGTCTCGCCCGGGAAGACGACCCCGGCGAAGCGGGTGCGGTACGAGCGGACCCGGGTGACGTCCCCGCCGAGCAGCGTGTCCACCACCGCCTTGAGGGTCATGCCGTACGAGCAGAGGCCGTGCAGGATCGGCCGGTCGAAGCCGGCGAGCTTGGCGAACTCGGGGTCGGCGTGGAGCGGGTTCCAGTCGCCGGAGAGCCGGTAGAGCAGGGCCTGTTCCTCGCGGACGGGCCGTTCGACGGTGGCGTCGGGCGCGCGGTCCGGGAGTTCGAGGCGCTCGGAGGGCCCGCGGTCGCCGCCCCAGCCGCCCTCGCCGCGTACGAAGATCGAGGCGTCGCTCGTCCACAGCGGGCCGTCCTCGTCGGCGGCCTCGGAGCGCAGGACGAGGACGGCGGCCTTGCCCTTGTCGTACACGGCGGCGACGCGGGAGGTGGAGACGGCGCGGCCGCCGGTGGGCAGCGGGCGGTGGAGGGTGATCGACTGGCCGCCGTGCAGGACGGCGGCGAGGTCGATGTCGATCCCGGGGGCGGAGAGTCCGCCGACGACGCCCATGCCGGCGCCCGCGACGGTGGCGAAGCTGGGCAGGACGTGGAGCCGGGACTCCAGGGTGTAGCGGAGCTCGTCGGGGTCGGTCGCGGGGACGCCCGCCCCGAGGCCCAGGTGGTAGAGCTGGACGTCCTTGTGGTCCCAGGAGATCTCGGCGCTGCGGGGTTCCGCGGCGACGGCCTTTGCGGGGTCGATGGGCATCGGGCTGCAGCTCCTTGTGGCGGGTGGAGACCTCGGCGCGGCCGTCCGCACCGTCGACCGCACCGAGGCCGTGCGGGGACCGTCCCTGACACGCGCCGGATCTAGAACGCGTTCCAGTTCGGTGCCCCATGTATAGCGGAGGGGCGTGGGGTTGGGAACCCCTCCTGACGACACGTCAGATGTGACCCGGGACATTTGTCACGGCCGGGTCCGTACATTCACTCCTGCCGGGCCGCCGCCCCCGCTCCGTAGCGTCGTACCCATGAAGAACGAGACAGCGGTCGCCTTCACCGGAGTCACCCGGTCCTTCGGACCGGTCCGCGCCGTGGACGGCATCGACCTCACCATCCACCGCGGCGAGACCGTCGCCCTGCTCGGCCGCAACGGCGCCGGCAAGTCCACCACCATCGGCCTGCTCCTCGGCCTCGACGAACCCGACGGCGGCGAGGTCCGGCTCTTCGGCGGCACCCCGGCCCAGGCCGTCGCCGCCGGCCGGGTCGGCGCGATGCTCCAGGACGGCCGCCCGATCCCCCGGGTCACCGTCCGCGAGCTCGTCGCCTTCGTCGCCCGGACCTACCCGAAGCCCATGCCCGTCTCCGAGGCCCTCGCGCTCGCCGACCTCACCGACCTCGCCGGCCGGAGGATCGACCGGCTCTCCGGCGGCCAGGTCCAGCGCGTCCGCTTCGCCGTGGCCCTCGTCGGCAACCCCGAGCTGATCGTCCTCGACGAGCCCACCGCCGCCCTCGACGTCGAGGCCCGCGAGGTCTTCTGGGAGGCGATGCGCGGCTACGCCCGGCGCGGCAACACCATCCTGTTCTCCACCCACTACCTGGAGGAGGCCGACGCCAGCGCCGACCGGATCGTGGTCATCGACTCCGGCCGCGTCCTCGCCGCCGGCACCAGCGAGGACCTCAAGCGCGCCGCCGGCGGCAGCCTCGTCTCCTTCGACCTGGCCGGCGGACCCACCGAGGGCCTGCACCTGCTCCCCGGAGTGACCTCCGTCGAGATCCGCGGCGACCGCGCCCGGCTGCACACCGACGACTCCGACGCGACCGTCCGCGCGCTCGCCGACCGGAACGCCGTCCGGGGCCTCGAAGTCGGCCCCGTCTCCCTCAACGACGCCTTCCTCACCCTCACCGCGCGCGCCTCGACCGCGCCGGCCCCCTCCCTGGAGACGACCCGATGATCACCGAGTACGTACGCCTCGAAGTCCGCCGGACCCTGCGCGACACCGGCTTCGCCATCGGCACCATCGCCGTCCCGGTGATGATGTACCTGCTCTTCACCAACCTCGGCGGCCAGAACGAACCCGAGTGGAAGGCCGCCTCCATGGTCGGCATGGCGGCCTACGGAGCGCTCGGCGCCGCCCTGTCGATCGGCACCGGCGTCGCCGAGGACAAGGGCTCCGGCTGGCTGCGGCAGCTGCGGATCACCCCGATGAGCCCGCGCCAGGTCGTCACCGGCCGCGCCCTCACCGGCTCGGTGGTGGTGCTCCCGGCGATCCTCGGAGTCCTCCTCGCCGGCGGCCTGTTCAACGGCGTCCACCTGGCGGCCTGGCAGTGGGCCGTGGTCACGCTCGCCCTCTGGCTCGGCTCCCTCCCCTTCACCCTCCTCGGCATCGGCAACGGCTACCGCCTCACCGCGCAGACGACGGGCGTCGCGAACATCGCCTGCAACCTGGGCCTCGCGGTCCTCGGCGGCCTGTGGTTCCCGGTGAGCCTCTTCCCCGGCTGGCTCCAGTCCCTCTCCGCCTACACCCCGACCAACCGCTTCGCCGAGATCGGCGTCTCGGTCACGGCCGGGCACGCCCCGGGGGCGACGGCCCTGGCGGTGATCGTCGCCTGGGCGGCACTGTTCGGGACGTACGCGGCGGTCTCGTACCGTCGTTCGGCGAGGACGGTGTGAGGAGCGGACATGACGATCCGGCAGAGGTTGCGAGCCAGGGCGGACAGGCGCGGTGAACGGGGACCCAGCGGACTGAGCCTCCTCCCCTGGCTGCTGATGGGCCTGGGGGCGCTCTCCCACCTCATCAGCGGCGAGGCGCCCAACCCGTGGATCGGCGGCCTCGGCCTGCTCGCCTTCAACTCGGTGTACATCGCGATCGTGTTCCGCGCCTTCGACCCGCGCAGCCGGGAGACGCCCCTGACCTGGGGGCTCCTCATCGGCCTCGGGGTGATCACCTTCGGCCTCGCCATCGGGTACGGCCGGGAGTGGCTGCTCCTCTTCCCGCTCCTGGGCCTCGGGGTCGGCGCGGTGGTCCGGCGCGGCAGGCTCCTGCCGATCATCACGTTCCCGCTGGTCCTCGCCGTCGGGGCGGTGACCTTCTGGCGGGACGGCTGGGACTCCATCGGGATCGTGTACGGCACGTTCATCTCGATCATGGTGACGGCGGCGATCCTCGCCCTGGACGAGACGGTCCACCAGCTGCGGGCGACCCGGGAGGAGCTGGCCACGGCGGCCGTCGAGAAGGAACGGCTGCGCTTCTCCCGCGACCTGCACGACCTGCTCGGCCACACCCTGTCGGTGATCGTCGTGAAGTCGGAGGTCGTACGGCGCCTCGCCCCGCACGACCTGGACGCGGCCCTCGTCCAGGTCGCGGACATCGAGTCCGTGGGCCGCCAGGCGCTCACCGAGATCCGCGAGGCGGTCACCGGCTACCGCGAGGGCAGCCTCGCCACCGAGCTCGACCGGGCGCGCGACGCCCTCTCCACGGCCGGCATCGAACCGGTCGTACGCCGCTCGGGCCCGCTCCTGGAGCCGCAGACGGAGGCCCTGCTGAGCTGGGTGGTGCGGGAGTCGGCGACGAACGCGGTACGGCACAGCGGCGCGTCCCGCTGCGAGATCGACCTCTCCGGCACGGCCGAGCGGGTCCGCCTCACCGTCACGGACGACGGCCGCGGCCCGGCGGACGCCACGCCGGGGAGCGGACTGCGCGGCCTGCGCGAGCGTGTCGCCGCGGCAGGCGGCACTCTTGACTCGGGACCGGCACCGCGCGGCGGGTTCCGGGTCACCGCGGAACTCCCCGTGGAGACCTCCGTACAGCACCGGGGGGAGCCCGCGGAATGATCAGACTTCTGCTCGCCGAGGACCAGGGCATGATGCGCGGGGCGCTGGCCCTGCTGCTCGGGATGGAGCACGACATCGAGGTGGTCGCGCAGGTCGGCCGGGGCGACGAGATCGTCGACGCGGCGCTCCTCGCCCGCCCGGACGTGGCCCTCCTCGACATCGAACTCCCGGGCCGCTCGGGCCTCGACGCGGCGGCGGACCTGCGGGACCAGGTCCCCGACTGCCGGGTCCTCATCCTGACGACCTTCGGCCGGCCGGGGTATCTGCGCCGGGCGATGGAGGCGGGCGCGGCGGGCTTCCTGGTCAAGGACGGCCCCGTGGAGGACCTCGCCGAGGCCGTCCGCCAGGTGCTGCGGGGCGAGACGGTCATCGACCCCGCCCTCGCGGCGGCGGCCCTCAGCGCGGGCCCGAACCCGCTGACGGGGCGTGAGCGGGACGCCCTGGCCGCCTCGGTGGACGGCGCGACGATCGCGGACATCGCCGCGACCCTCCACCTCTCGGAGTCGACGGTACGGAACTACCTCTCGTCCGCCATCGGCAAGACGGGCACCCGCAACCGCATGGAGGCGGTCCGGGCGGCCCGTCAGCAGGGCTGGCTGTGACCGCCCGGCGGGGAGGCCGGCGCGTCCTGCCTCCCGAGGAGGTCCGCCACCCGCCGGTGGTCCTCGGGCAGGACTCCCAGCTGCAGCTTCCCCTGTGCCGAGCCGCATTCGAGGATCTCCGCCCGGGGATTCACCGACATCGCCTCGCGCGCGGAGACCCGGCGGCTCGTCTCCACCCTGAGATCGTCGGGGAGGCTCACGGCCGCCCCTCTGAGGGCGGGCCTCCAGCTGAGGCCGCCGCCGTCCCGGACGAGCCGGCCGGCCTTCCAGCCCCCGTTCTCCCGCCGCATCACGCACGAGATCTCGACTCGCCCGTCCGCCGCCTGCGCGGCGATCCGGCGCTGCTTCCGGACGCGCAGCAGCCACTTCACGAGGAGTGCGACCACCAGCGCGATTGCAAGACCGATCATGTGGTCATTCCATCAGCTCGACAAGGCGGGGGGGAAAGCGCTACCGGGCACGCGCCGCCGTGGCCCTCGGCAGCCAGATCAGCATCAGCAGGGCCGCGCCGACGAGGACGGCCGTCGAGACGCGGAAGGCCGCCGCGTAACCGGCGGTGAGGGCGGCGGGGGTCGCGGCGGGGCCCGTGACGGCGGTCGCGAGGGTGCTCAGGATCGCGAGGCCGAGGGCGCCGCCCATGGTGCGGGAGGTGTTGACGAGGCCGGAGACGAGGCCCGCGTCGCCAGGGGCGGCGCTGGAGGTGGCGAGGGTGGCCAGCGGGGTGGTGGCCAGGCCGATGCCGGCCATCATCAGGACGCCGGGGCCGAGGATCGTCGTCAGGAAGCCGCCGTCGACGGTCATCGTGGACTGCCAGGCGAAGCCGGCGGCCCCGATGAGCGCGCCGGTGGCGGCGAGGTTCCGGGCGCCGACGGCCGGCATCAGGCGCGGGGCCGCCTTCGAGCCCAGGATGACGCTGAGGGAGCTGGGGACGAGCGCGAGACCCGCCTGGAGCGGGGAGTAGTCGAGGACGCTCTGCGCGTACGTCGTCATGAAGAACCACATGCCGAACGAGCTCGAACCGCACAGCATGATCCCCACGTTGGCCGCCGACACCGCCCGCGTGCGGAACAGCTTCAGCGGCATCAGCGGGGCCGCCGTGCGGGCCTCGACGGCCACGAAGACGGCAAGGAGCACGAGGCCGCCGAGGAGCGTCAGGACGGTCGCCGGATCGGTCCAGCCGGCCGCCTCGGTCTGCACGATGCCGTACGCGAGGACGGCGAGGCCCGCGGTGACGAGGACGGCGCCCGGCAGGTCGAGGCGGCGGCCGGTGCCGGTGCGGCTCTCGCGGAGCGCGAACACCGCCCCGGCCAGGACGAGGACTCCCACGGGGACGTTGACGAGGAGGACCCAGCGCCAGGAGAACAGGTCGACGAGGAGCCCGCCGACGAAGCCGCCCGCCGCGCCGCCGGCCGCGCCCACCGCCGTCCAGGTGGCGATGGCCCGGGTCCTGGCGGGCCCGGCCGCGACGGCGCCGGTGACCAGGGTCAGAGTGGCCGGCGAGAGGACGGCCGCGCCGAGGCCCTGGGCCGCGCGGCCCGCGACGAGCTGCCAGCCCTCCTGGGCGAGGCCGCCCGCGACCGAGGCCGCGGTGAAGAGACCGAGCCCGAGGAGGAACATCGCCTTCCGCCCATAGAGGTCGGCGGCCCGCCCGCCGAGCAGCATGAACCCGGCGAAGGCGATCCCGTACGCGCTGATCACCCACTGCAGGCCGGCCGCCGAGAGCCCGAGGTCGGACCGCATCGACGGCAGCGCCACGTTCACGACGGAGACGTCGAGGACGACGAGGAACTGGCCCGCGCAGGCGGTCAGGACGACCGCCCAGGCGCGGGACGAGGGTTTCGGGGTGGAGGGCGTGGTCGTGGTGGCGGAGTCGGTCTGCGGCATGGATGTGATGGTCGCAGACCGGCTCCGCCCCGTACATGAGGTTTCGGTCCCACCCGTACATGGGGTTTCCGTCCTAGGCCTTTCGGAGGAGCGTCACCACCGCCGCACCGCCCAGGCCGATGTTGTGGGCGAGGCCGACCCGCGCCCCCGCCACCTGCCGGGCCCCGGCCTCGCCCCGGAGCTGCCAGACCAGTTCGGCGGCCTGGGCGAGGCCGGTCGCGCCGAGCGG
The DNA here is from genome assembly GCF_044333355.1 of Streptomyces sp. NPDC021012. Taxonomy (NCBI): domain Bacteria; kingdom Bacillati; phylum Actinomycetota; class Actinomycetes; order Kitasatosporales; family Streptomycetaceae; genus Streptomyces; species Streptomyces sp. NPDC021012. Next base: position 475,757 of record NZ_JBIRQU010000004.1, on the reverse strand, counting down.
GTGGCCCTTGGAGATGAGGCCGCCGGAGGGGTTCACGACCCAGCGCCCGCCGTAGGTGGTGGCGCCGGACTGGACGAGTTTGCCGGAGGCGCCCTCCTCGCACATGCCGAGCGCCTCGTAGGTGAGCAGCTCGTTGATGGAGAAGCAGTCGTGGAGTTCGACGACGTCCACGTCCTCGATGCCGAGGCCTGAGCGCTCGTACGCGAGGCGGGCGGCGGCCCGGGACATCGGGCGGCCGACGGCGTCGATGCAGGAGCCGGAGGCGAAGGACTCCTCGGTGTCGGTGGTCATCGCCTGTCCGGCGATCTCCACGGCCCGGTCCCGCAGCCCGTGTTCGTCGACGAAGCGCTCGGAGACGACGACGGCGGCGGCCGCGCCGTCGGAGGTGGGCGAGCACTGGAGCTTGGTGAGCGGCCGGTGGACGGTCTTCGCGGCGAGGATCTCGTCGACGGTGTAGACGTCCTGGAACTGGGCGTTCGGGTTGTTGACGGAGTGCTGGTGGTTCTTGGCGCCGACGGCGGCGAGCTGCACCTCGGTCGTCCCGTACCGCTCCATGTGCTCGCGGGCGGCGTTGCCGAAGATCTGGGCGGTGGGCGGGGACGTCTCGAAGCCGTGGGCGGCGGCCATGATGCCGTAGTGCCGGGCGACGGGGGACGTCTTGAAGTCGCCCGCGCCCGACCCGCCTCCCAGCGCGCCCCGGGCCATCTTCTCGAAGCCGAGGGCGAGGACGCAGTCGGCGGTGCCGCCCTCGACGAACTGCCGGGCGACCATGAGGGCGGTGGAGCCGGTGGCGCAGTTGTTGTTGAGGTTGTAGACGGGGACGCCGGTGAGCCCGAGTTCGTACGCGGCGCGCTGGCCGGCGGTGGAGGCCTGGAAGCAGTAGCCGACGGCGGCCTGCTCCACGCGCGCGTAGGGGACGCCCGCGTCGGCGAGGGCCGCGGTGCCCGCCTCCTCGGCCATGTCCCAGTACTGCCAGTCCCGGGTCTCCGGCTTCTCGAACTTCGTCATGCCGACGCCGACGACATACGCCTTGCCCATTTCCGAGTTCCCCCTCAGTCCTTCGGGAGGCCGAGCAGCCGCTCGGCGACGACGTTGAGCTGCACTTGCGTGGTGCCGCCCGCGATGGTGAGGCAGCGGGACATGAGCAGGCCGTGGACGGCCCGTTCGCCGGGGCCCTCGCGCACGGCGCCCTCGGGGCCGTGGAGTTCGAGGGTGAGTTCGGCGAGTTTCTGCTGGTGGAGGGTCTGGACGAGCTTGCGGACGCTGGCGCCCGCGCCGGGTTCGAGGCCGGACACCTGGAGCAGGGTGGTGCGCAGGCCGATGCACGCGAGCGCGTGGGCCTCGGCGAGCAGGGCCCCGATGCGTACGCGTACGGAGCTGTCGACCCGGTCCGCCCGGTCGATGACGGCTTCGAGGCCGGTGTCGAAGGCGACCTGGTCGGCCATGTGGACGCGTTCGTTGCCGAGGGTGTTGCGGGCGACGCGCCAGCCGTCGCCCACCTCGCCGACGACGGCGTCGGCGGGCAGGAGGACGTCGTCGAACCAGACCTCGTTGAAGAGGGAGTCCCCGGTGATCTCCTTGAGCGGCCGGATGTCGATGCCGGGGGTGTTCTTCATGTCGACGAGGAAGTAGGTGAGCCCCTGGTGCTTGGGGGCGGTGGGGTCGGTGCGGGCGAGCAGGATGCCGTGGTGGGCCCACTGGGCGGCGCTCGTCCACACCTTCTGCCCGTTGATCCGCCAGCGCCCGTCCTCCGTCCGCTCCGCGCGCGTACGGAGGGAGGCGAGGTCGGAGCCGGCTTCGGGCTCGGAGAAGAGCTGGCACCAGAGGCGTTCGCCGCGCAGGGTCGGGCCGAGGTGCTCGGCCTGCTGGGCGGGGGTGCCGTGGGCGAGGAGGGACGGCACCACCCAGGTGGCGATGCCGAGTCCGGAGAGCCTGATCCCGGCCTCGTCGAGTTCCCGTTGGACGGCGAGCTGCTGGAGGGGGCCCGCGCCGAGCCCGTACGGCTCCGGGAGGTGCGGGGCCGCGTAGCCGGTGGGGGCGAGGGCGCGCCGGGCGGCGGCCGGGTCGAGCCCGGCGGCGGGGGCGATGGCCTCGCGGGCCTGGCGGCGGTACGCGTCTGCCTCGGGCGGCAGGTCGAGGCGGAGGCCGCGCCGGACGCCGGCGGCGGCGTGCCGGAGGGCGGCGAGCCGGTGGTGGTCGCCGGTGCCGAGGAGCTGGCGGGCGACGAGGGCGCGGCGCAGCAGCAGATGGGCGTCGTGCTCCCAGGTGAAGCCGGTGCCGCCGAGGATCTGGATGCAGTCCTTGGCGCAGCTGTACGCGGCGTCGAGGGCGGTGGCGGCGGCGAGCGCGGCGGTGAGGGAGCGGACTCCCTCCTGGCTGTCCTGGCCGGCGCGGGCTGCGTCCCAGGTGAGGGCGCGGGCCTGTTCGAGCCGGACGAGCATGTCGGCGCAGAGGTGTTTGACGCCCTGGAACCGTCCGATCGGGCGGCCGAACTGCTCGCGGGTGCGGGCGTGTTCGGCGGCGGTCTCGACGGCGCGGGCGGCGGTGCCGCAGGCGTCGGCGGCGAAGAGGACGGCGGCGAGGTCCTGGACGGCTCCGGCTTCGAGGGCGAGCTCGCGCCCGGCCGGGACGTGGGCGGCGCGGGCGGTGATCTCGGCGGTGGGCCGGGTGGGGTCGGCGCTCTCGTGGGGCCGGACGGCGAGGCTCTCGGTGTCGGCGGCGAGCCAGACGGAGCCGTCGGCGGTGGCGGCCCGGAGGAGCACCAGGTCGGCCTGAGCGCCGCCGAGGACGGGGGGCGCGGTGCCGTCGAGGAGCCAACCGCTCGCGGTGCGGACGGCGGTGAGGGTGCCGGTGCCGCCGAGGGCGACGGCGCCGATCCGCTCCCCACGCGCGAGCGTGCCGGCCGTTTCGTGCCGCCCGGCGCGGTGGAGGAGCTCGGCGGCGAGGACGGAGGGCAGGTAGGGCCCGGGCAGCAGGGCCCGCGCCGCCTCCTCCACGACGACGGCGAGGTCCCCGAGGTCGCCGCCCCCGCCGCCGTACTCCTCGGGGAGGTGCAGCCCGAGGAGTCCCTGCTCGGCGGCGGCGTCCCAGTACGAGGGCCGTCCGGTGGCGGTGTCGGGGACGTCCAGGTGCTTGCGGACTTCCTCGGGGGGTGCGGCGCGGGTGAGCCAGCCCCGGACGGATCGGGCGAGCTCCCGCTGTTCGTGCGTGATGGCGATGCCCATGCGCCGCAGACTAGAACACGTTCCATTCTGACGGAAGGTCAGAAACATGATTCGAGAAAACCTGCGCGGCACAGAGAAATCCGAGTAGGGTTATCTGCACAACACAGAGAATGCACAGTGCAGCCATCACTTCACTCGGGGAGAACCATGCTCACCGTCGCCGTCACCGGCGCCACCGGCGCCCAGGGCGGGGCCACCGCCCGCGCCCTGCTCGCCGCCGGCCACCGGGTCCGCGCCCTCACCCGCCGCCCCGGCTCGCCCGCCGCCGCCGCCCTGCGCGCCCTCGGCGCCGAGGTGCGGCACGCGGACTTCGACGACCGCTCCTCCCTCGACGCCGCCCTCGCGGGCGCCGACTCCCTGTTCGCCGTCACCACCTTCGAAGCCGGGGTCGAAGCCGAGGTCCGGCAGGGCAGGGCCCTCGTCGACGCGGCGGCGGCCGCCCGCCTCGGCCACGTCGTCCTCACCTCCGTCGCCCACGCCGACCGCGACACCCGCGTGCCGCACTACGAGAGCAAGCGCGCGGTCGAGCACCACCTCCACGCCTCCGGCACGCCCTGGACGGTGATCGGCCCGGCGGCCTTCATGGACAACTACGCCGGCGGCTGGACCGCCGACGGACTGCGCGCGGGCACCTTCGCCTGGCCGATGCCGGCCGACCGACCCCTCGCCCTCATCTCCGCACAGGACATCGGCGCGTTCGGCGCGCTCGCCCTCGGGCGCCGCGAGGACTTCACGGGCCGCCGGATCGACATCGCCGCCGACGAGCGCACCCCGGCGGAGATGACCGCGATCCTCGCCGCCGCCCTCGGCCGCCCGATCACCCACCAGGAGGTCCCGCTCGCGTACGTGCGCACCCGCTCCACGGACCTGGCCGCGATGTTCTCGTACTTCACCACGACCGGCCTCGACGTCGACGTCACCGCACTGCGCAGGGAGTTCCCCGAGGTCGGCTGGCGCGGCTTCGACGACTGGGCGCGGGCCCAGGACTGGACGTCGATACTGGCGCCGGAACCGTCCGACCGCTGACACCCCTCCTCACCGTTTGGAGAGCCCCGCATGGAGCACGAGCCCAACGCCATGCCCCCCATCGGCTTCCTGCTGAACCGCACCGACAAGGCCCTCACGCGTGTCATGGACGGCACGCTCGGGGAGTTCGGCCTCACCCGCGTCGTCTGGCAGGTCCTGAACATGGTCAGGAAGGAAGACGGAATCACCGACGCCGAGGTCCTGAGGATCCTCTCGGTCAACGCCGACGCCCCCACCCTGACCGCCGCCGTCGAGACGACCCTCGCCGGAGGCTGGACGTCCCGCCCGGCCCCCGGCCGCCTCACCCTCACCCCGGACGGCGCCGCCCGCCTGGCCGAGGTGGCGGACCGCGTGAAGGCGTTCCGCGCCCGCTCCGTCGACGGCATCACCCCCGAGGAGTACGGCACCGCCGTCCGCGTCCTGGAGCGCATGATCGGGAACCTCGAAGACACCCGGCCCTGAAGGCGAAGGACCGCGGCGGTCAGCCGCGCATGATCCTCACCTTCTCCGGGCCACAGCCGATCCGCTCCGCCTCCGCCGCCACGTAGGCGGGGAGCAGCGAGCGCGTCAGGTCGAAGGCGACGTCGTCGATCGCCCGCTTCTGCTCCACGAGGAAGACCACCGAACCCTTCGGACACTTCGCCTTGTAGGCGGCGCGCGTCTCGCTCAGGGAGCCGTAGCCCCGGGGGCCCTCCACCCGCGTGCCGCCGTGCAGCACGGCCTTGTTGAAGATCGCGGTCAGCGACGGGGTCTCCACCGTCGTGAACCTGAGGTACGTGTTGGGGGCCGGGCCGCCCACCTCGCAGCTGCGGGCCGGGCCGCCGAAACCGCCGAAGCGTTCCCGCGTGAGCGCCTCACGGCGCTCGCGGGAGAAGCCGGCGGGCAGGGCGAAGCCCTTGGTTCCGCACAGCGCGTCCTGGTCCGCCTCCTCCCAGTCCCCCGCCTTCGCGAGGGCGCCGGGCGCCGCATAGGACTGCGAGCAACCGAGGGCGCGGATCGCCCCGTTGGCCGCGTCGACAGCCGCCCGGGCCAGGGCGGCACGGTCCTCCTCCCACCCCCGGAGCCCGGGTTCGTAGTCGACCCCCGCACGCCCCAGGGACACGTCGACGACGGTCGCGGCCTCGAAGTCGCCCGGCTTGCCCGTGCACTTCTCGGGAAGGGCGATCCAGGCCCGCGCGCCGGAGACCATGCCGGGCAGTCCCTTGCCCAGGGACACCATGTCCGGGTCCAGGTAGTCCGCGGGCCAGCGGTCGCCGTCCGCGCCGTACAGACCGTCGAGTTCATGGACGCGGATGTCCACCGCGCGGCGCGGGCGCCCGTCCTGGAAGCTCGTCACCCGGCAGATCCCGTTCCTGAGACCGCTGCTGCCTCCCAGGCGCTGTTCCTCGGAACGGACCTCGCGGTCCTCGCCGAAGAGCGCGGTCACGGTCCCCTCACCCAGCGAGTCCCAGCAGGGCGCGGCCCCATCGACCAGGGGCAGCGTGTCGGTGCGCCAGGCGACGGCCCCGGCGCCGAGCAGCGCACCGACGAGCCCGGCGACCACCGCCGTGCGGGCGGTACGGCTCCGGAACGCCCGCCGCAGCGGCGACATCCGCCCGCCACCGCCCGGCTCCACCGCCTCCGCCGTCTCCTGTGCCGCCTCGGTCTGCTCGCTCATCGCCCTGACCCCCGCGTCCCGTCCCGTACCGCCCGTTCCGGCGGCCCGGAAGAGCCTAGTCCGGCGGGCGGGGGGCGTTGTCAGTGGTGGCTGTCACTCTGTCGGGACAGCCGAACGACAGCGGAGAGAGCGAGCACGCCATGGGTACCTGGGACATCGGCCCCTTCGACAACGACACCGCCGCGGACTTCTCGTACCGGGTCGACGAGGCGCCGGAGGAGAAGAAGGCGGAGGTGCTGCGCACGGCCTTCCGCGAGGTGATCGAGACCGGCGGCGACTACCTCGACTCGGACCTGGCGGTGGAGGCGATCGCCTCGGCCGCCCTGCTCGCGGCGCAGTGCCCCGGTGGCGAGCCGGTCACCACCTCGTACGGCCCGAAGAAGCCGCTGCCCGCGCTTCCGGCGGAGTTGCGTCCGGCGGCCGTGGAGGCTCTGGACCGGGTCCTCACCGAGCCGTCCGAACTCCTGGAGCTCTGGGAGGAGTCGGACGGCGAGGAGTGGAAGGCGGGGGTGCTGAGACTGCGGGGCGTGCTGGCCGGGGGCTGAGCGTCCGCCCCCCGTCCGCCTACTGTGGAAGGGAGACACACGTACGAGAACGGGGGGTTCCATGGACGTGCGGACGTGGGGGCTGGTCATGGAGATGACCGTGGGGCTCGGGGAGCGCAAGCACATGGAGGCCCATGTGATGGCGCACGTCTCCGGGTCGCGCGAGGACGCGTTGGAGGAGCTGGAGCGCCGGGCGCGGAGCTTCACACCGGAGCATCCCCGAAGTCCCAAGCGCCGTCGGCTCCTCCGGAAGGACGACGGGTTCCTGCTCGTCGTGGACGGGGCGTGGCAGTCGTACGTCACCCGGTTCACGGTGGCGGAGCTGCTGGAGGACTCCGCCGCGCCGAAGTCCGCGCCCGAACCTCCGGCTCCGGAAACGGAGTCCGAGGCGGTGGAACCGGAACCCGAACCGGGGCCCGGGCCGGACGTCGAGCCGGAACCCGGGCCGGACGTCGAGCGGTACGCGGACGGGGTGCCGGTCAGACCGGCGTGGCTGGGCCGCGACGACCTGCCCTGAGGACGGGCGGCCGGCGGGGGGCTACGCTCCCGCCATGTCGAGCATCCGTGCGGTGGTCCTGGAGCATCGGCGGGCCGACGGCCTGCCTCCGTACGAGCGGCCCCGCCCCGGCACGCCGCTCGCCCGCCGGGACGGCACCGCCGTCCACGGCCGGACCCGTGCGGTCACCGGCGTCGGCGCCGACGGCCGCACCCTGTGGACGCACTCCTTCTCCGGGCGGCCGAACGCGGCGCACATCTCGGGCGGCCGGGTCCTCGTCACCACCGACTCGCTGGAGTACACGGCGTGGGGCCACCTCGGCCCGGCGTTCCTCCTCGACCTCGCCGACGGGCGGCTGGTCGCCGAGCTGCGCGGGGCGCGCGGGGCGGCACGCGGCGGCGGCCGGTTCCTGCTGGGCCTGGAGGGCTACGGCATCTTCGAGACGCGGGAGTACGACCGCGACGGCAACGAGACCGACCGGTGGCCCTCGTACGGGCACTACGTCGTCGGCAGCGGCGTCCGGGTCGTGGAGGCCGACCGGAACGTCCCGACGAAGAACCGGGTCGTACGGCTCCTGCCCGGCGGCGCCGTCACCCCCGGCCCCGAACTGTCCGACCCGCAGCCGCCGAAGCCGGTCGTCCTCCCGGACGGCACCGTCCTGGTGCTCGACGGCGGGGTGCTCCGGGCGGTGGGGCGGGACCTCGGCACGACCGTCCTCGCGGAGCTGAAGGACGGCGGCGACAGCCGGGCGATACGGACCCTCCACCAGGACCGGGAAGGCAGGATCGTCGCCAGCATCGCGGAGCCGCACCCGGCCGACCCGGCGAAGTACACCGTCGACACCTGGACCCTCCGCCTGTCCTCTACCGGCGCCTGAACCGGAGGACGACCGCGGCGACGGTCGCGGCGACGGCGGTGACGGCCAGGACCAGCAGCCCCGGGTTCACCCACCACGGGACGACCTCCTCGCCCCGGCACACCAGGCTGACCGGCAGGGCGCTGCTGGAGTCCGGCATGACCTTCGCCCCCGCGTTGAACCAGCACGCGTCCTCCGGGAAGAGGGACGGCAGGTACGACAGGCCGTACACGTGCAGCGCCCCGCCCGCGAGGTAGGCGAGCCCGGCGGCCCAGGCTGCCTTCTTCGCGGGGGTACGGCGGGGCCGGGGCGGCGGGGGCAGCGCGGCGTTCTCCCGCCGGGCCCGGACCAGCCCCACGTACGTGATCGCCGCCCACGTCGGCAGGACGAGGGCGAGGACCACCATCCCTATGAGGGTCGCCACGGTCAGCGGTCGCCGTCGCCGCTGTACGGGGACTTGCGCCGGCGTGTTCCCGCCGGGCTCTGGTGGGTCTCCATGGTGTTCCTCCATGACGCGGCCGCTCGGAGGCGAGCGTAACGGAGCGACCCCTGGAGAGGGGTGGGAGGAGGACGGTGTGGTTCGGGTGCGAGGAGTAGGGCACGATGGGCGCCCGTAGACGCGTACCCGCCAGTAGGCCCGTAGGAGTGACCATGTCCGAGCCCTCGCCCGAGATCCTTGCCGCCTTCGAGGCCGCGAAGGGGTTCATGCCCGTCGGGGAGGGGCTCGCTCTGTACGGGGCGGCCGTCGAGGCGGCGAAGCTGGGGCTGCCGCTGCTTGAGGTGGGGACGTACTGCGGGCGGTCGACGATCCTGCTCGCGGACGCGGCCCGGCAGGCGGGGACGGTCGCGGTGACCGTGGACCACCACCGGGGCAGCGAGGAGCAGCAGCCGGGGTGGGAGTACCACGACGAGAGCGTGGTGGACCCGGAGGTGGGGCTGATGGACACCCTGCCGACGTTCCGGCGGACGCTCCACAAGGCGGGGCTCGAGGAGCACGTGATCGCGATCGTCGGGCGTTCGCCGCTGGTCGCCAGGACCTGGGGCGGGCAGCTCGGGTTCGTGTTCATCGACGGCGGGCACACCGACGAGCACGCCACGAACGACTACGAGGGCTGGGCCCCCAAGGTCGCCCCCGGGGGCCTGCTCGTCATCCACGACGTCTTCCCGAACCCGGAGGACGGCGGCCAGGCGCCGTACCGGATCTACCTCCGCGCCCTTGAGTCGGGTGACTTCGAGGAGGTCTCCGTCACCGACTCGCTGCGGGTGCTGCGCCGCCGCTGACGACCTCGGGGGCCGTTCCGGTCACCGTGAAGGCGACCGAGTAGGTCAGCGTCTCCTCGCTGTCCAGGTGGGCGAGGAAGACCCCCACGGCCTCCTCGGCCGCCTGCGCAGAGCCGAGCGCGCGGGCGATCAGCGGGCGGGCGATGTCGAGCTTGAGCGCCCACTGCTCGCGCTCCACCGGGTCGATCCGGCCGGCGATCAGGTGGTACGGGTCCACCCGCACGTCCAGGTCGGTGAGGCCGGCCCGGCGGGCGAGGGCGAAGAGGCGGCGCCCGGTGTGCGGGTCGAACCCGGCCGCCCCGAGGGCCTCGGTCACCGGGTCGAGGAGCGCGCGCAGTTCGGGCCCGACGGGGTCGTGCCAGACGAGCTGCCCGTCGAGGTCGAAGAGCACGACCCGGCCGCCGGGGCGGGTGACGCGGGCCATCTCGGCGACGGCCTTCTCTCGCTCGGCGACGTACTGGAGCATGAGCCGCGTGTAGACCAGGTCGAAGGAGCCGTCCTCGAAGGGGAGCGCGCGGGCGTCCCCGGTGCGGCGGACCAGGGCGTCGCCCGCCGGGTTCCCGGTACCGGCGGCGAGCCGGTCGGGGTTGCCGTCGAAGGCCGTGACCTCCGCCTCCGGCCGGGCGCGGTGGACGGCCTCCGCGATGTGCCCGGGGCCCGCGCCGACGTCGAGGACGCGCCCCGCTCCGGCGGGCAGGACCGGGCCCAGGTACTCCCGTACCCAGACGTCGGCGTCGACCTTCGCGACGAGCCGGCCGGCCTCGCGCCGGTCCTCCATCAGGTACGGGACGCTCACGGGTTCCTCCTCGGGTGCTGCCCCCGGCCGCGCAGGCGGCTCGCGTAGAGACGGTCGATGTGCCGGTGGACGTCGGGGTACGCCTCGGCGAGCCAGATGGCGCGGGTGTACGGCCGGACGGCTTCGGCGCCCGCCCGGACCAGCCGGTCCATCGGTGTCTCCCCGGCCACGGGGACGCAGCCGGGTTCGAAGTCCTCGTAGGCGGTGCTCGCGGCGGCGATCAGCGCGTCCAGCGCCCGCTGCGCCTCGGTCGCGTCGAGCTCGGGCGAGACGAGCACGTCGCAACGGTTCTCCAGGAAGGAGAAGTTGAGGCCGAGCGGGCCCCGGTAGGCGAGCGCGGCGGCCCGGAGCCGGCCGGTGGCGTCGTACTGGACGAAGATCCGCCGGTGGCGGCGGAGTCCGACGAGCCGGTAGAGCCGGTCGACGTCGTCGAGCAGCAGGTCGTCCCGGTCGAGGCCCTCGGCGCGGACGAACACCTCGCCCCGGCAGGCGCGGGCGAGCTCGGCGAGCTCGGGACAGGCCCCGCCGTCGAGCTCGACGACCGGCCGGTCCCGGTCGCCGCCCCGTCCGAGCGTCTCGGCGAGGGCCGACGGCACCATCACGTACTCGCCGGGGACGGTGGTGGAGCGCTCGGGGCCGACGGTCTCGGTCATGCCGCCGAAGGCGAGGGCGGCGAAACGGTTGCTCGGGCTGAACCAGTTCTGCTGGGCGACGTCCCGCCACTCCCCCATCCGCACGGCCTGCGCCGCCAGCATCACGGCCCGGCCGCCGAGGAGGGTGCCGGAGCTCACCAGGTGCTGGGTCTGCCAGCCCGCGTGGGTGGACCGCCAGGAGGAGAGGGAGGCTCAGCCGCCGTCGGGCTCCTCGTGACTGACCACGAGGTGCAGGAGTTCACCGGCGCGGCGGGCCCGCTCCCAGTTCTCCAGGATCAGCGACCGGTAGGGGGCGAGCCTGGCCCGCTTGGCGGGGTAGAGGAACCGGGAGCGCTCGTACCGCTCGAAGAGCTCCGCCGGGGGCTGCGCGTTCACCTCGCAGCCGAAGTCGGACCAGGTTAAAGGGGTGGCCGGGCGGCCCGGGGTGGGCGGGCGCCCGGTGTCGCGGTCCAGGACCGCCGTGCTGTTCATCCGTCTGTTTCCGTCCTGGGGACTGGGAGGGTCCGGCGATCCCGGAAGGCCCAAGATCACCGAGAGTCCAACGGCCGTCGCCCCGAAAGGTGACGGCCGCCCGGATGAACATCACTTCCGCGTGGTGGCGGTCAGAACAGCGAGGTCACGTACAGGCAGTTCGTATAGCTGTAGCCCGGTTCGATCTTCGTCTTGCTGCTCTTGGTGTCCCCCTTCGAGGTGCCGCTCGCCGCCCGCTTCTGGAGGAACTGGTAGTCGCCGGCGGGCAGCAGCAGGGTCGCCTTCGGGTACTTCGAGGACGGCCCCGAGCAGGCCTTGATCTTCGGGGAGTTCACGAGCAGCGGGGCCTGGTACTTCGTGCAGGTCCCGCATGCCTTGAGGGTGACCCTGCCGGTCATCGGGCCCGTGTAGAGCACCTCGACCTCGCCGGGGCCGTCGTTGCTGATCACCATGACCATCCGGGGGCCGCCGGGGACGTCGGCCGAGGGCAGGCTCTTGCCGGCCGCGGGCTCCTCCTCGGCGATCTCGGCGGCGATGGCGATCGAGCGGGCGTGGGCGGCCTTCGGGCTGTTCGGGTACGTCTTGGCGTAGTCGGTCATGGTCGTGACCGCGCTGTCGAACTCCTTGTTCTTGAACTGGGAGGTCCCGCAGGCGAAGTCGCCCGTCTGGACCGCGTCCGCCGCCTCCTTCGAGGCGCCTTCGAGGGACGGGTCCGGCATGTTGTCGAGGGAGGAGCGCAGCGCGCGCAGCTCCTCGGTCGTGTCGCAGGGCGCGGAGCCGCCGGCGAGGGCGGTCGTGCGGGTCTTGATCGCCGCGCGGACGGCCGGTTCGACCTCGGCCGCCTGGGCGGACTTCGGGAAGGTGTCGAGGAGCTTGTTGAGGCTCTCGCTCGCCGGCGGGTTCGCCGTCCGCACGCCGAGCGCCGCCGTGCCGCACTCGTAGAGCGACTCGGCCAGCGGCTCGTCGGTCTTGGCGGGCCGGGAGCCGAGGAGGCCCTTGTCCACGGTGGCGGGGAGCTCCCGCAGGTACGTGAGCGGCGCCACGGCCGCGCAGTACTCCTTCTTCGCGTACGGGGCGGAGACCGTCTTGTAGTACGCGTCGAGGCGGTCGGGGACGAGCTTCCCGGCCCGCGAGCCGGCGTGCTTCGTGCCGAGGTCCTCGTAGGCGCTGAGCGCCTGGCGGAAGATGGGCTCGGCCTTGTCGAAGGCGAGGCCGTCGGTGGACTTCACCAGCGCGTCCGCCGCCGCGAGCAGGTCCAGCATCGCCTGCTCCTTCGCCTCGTCGCGGGCGGCGCCGTACGCGAGGGAGCCTCCGGCGGGCACGGCGAGCAGCACGAGCGCGAGCGGCAGCGCCAGGCGCCGGACGGAGCCGCCGACCCCGAGCGTGGCCCTCAGCCCGCGCCGGGCGCCGTCGGCCGCCACGGCGAGCAGGAACACGCCGTAGCCCACGAGCAGACCGAAGGGCACCCCGTCGACGTCGGCGGGAAGCGCCGCCACGAGCAGCGCGCCGGTCGCGAGCCAGCAGAGCGCCGCTCCGACCCAGTTCCTCAGCAGGACGTAACCCAGGCCGAGGCCCGAGAGGTTGAGCAGCCCGATCGCGGCCGCCTGCGCCGGGTTCGCGTCGCCCCGGGGCTGCGCGGGCCCCTGCCCGGACGGCGGACCGTACCCGGGCGGCCCGTACCCCGGCGGCGGCCCGAAGCCGGGCGGCGCCCCGGGCGGCGGCGGCACGGTCCCGGCCCCCGCCCAGCCGGGCGCGGTCGCGGGCCCGGCCGGAGCGCCGGACGGGGTGGCGGCCGCGCCCTGCGGGACGGGGGCCGGGTCGGGTGCGCCACCGGACGGGGTGGCGGCCGTGGCCGCGAGCGGGGCCCCGGCCCCCGCGCCGGGCGGCGGGCCGAAGGCGAGCGTGGGCGTTCCGCCGACCGGGGCGGCGGGAGCCGCCGGAGCTGCGGGAGCCACCGGGGCGGCCGGAGCCGCCGGGACGGCCGGATCGGGGGCTGCCTGGGCAGCCGGAGCGGCATCCGTCGGGGCCGGCGCCGCAGGCGCGGCCGGAGTCGGCGGTGTCGCCGGGGTCGGAGCGGCCCAGGGCGGCTCAGACGCCCCGAGAGCCGTCCCGGAGGACGGCCTGGAAGCCGCACCCGAAGGCGGCGCGGAAGCCGGCCCTGAGGACGGTCCGGAAGCCGCCCCGTAAGACGGTCCGGAAGCCGTTCCGGAATCCGTCTGCTCCCTCTTGGTTAAACCGACCTCGCCCGGAGGTCTGTCGTTCGGCTCGGGACGTGCGTCGTTCGGTTCTTCCCCCACCACGGTTCCCCCTCGTGGGTCCATGCGCGGTGACACCCCACCGTCGCCTCTTCCCACTTACCCTTCACGGTTCGCCCACACGCGTCCACCGTTTCGAAAGGGCGGTGACCAAGCTGCGACGTACCCGGTACGGCGTTTCGCCCCGCGCAGGGCCTACAGTCGCGGGGTGCCGTACGACCACCGGAAGACCGCCCGCCGTACCCTCGCCCTCGCCCTCGCCGCCACGGGCTGCTGCGCCGTGCTCGCCGGGTGCGCGAGCTCACAGGCCTCGCCGCCGAGCGGGAAGGCCCGGGGGACGTCCCCGGCCACCCAGGGCGAGAGCGGGGCGGAGTCCCGCCCGCCGTTCGCCTCTCCCTCCGCCGTCCCCGGACCCGGCCGCTCGTCGGCGCCGGCGCAGGGGAACGGCTCGCTCGCCGGGAGGACGATCGTCATCGACCCCGGCCACAACTCCGGCAATTTCCGCCATTCCACCGAAATCAACCAGAAGGTCGACATCGGGACCAACCGCAAGGAGTGCGACACCACGGGGACGTCCACGAACGCCGGTTACACCGAGGCCGCCTTCACCCTCGACGTCTCCCACCGCCTGCGGGACCTGCTCGCGGCGCGCGGCGCCAAGGTGGTCCTCACCCACGACGGCGAGCGCCCCTGGGGGCCGTGCATCGACGAGCGGGCGAAGATCGGCAACGGCGCCCGTGCCGACGCCGTGGTCTCCGTCCACGCGGACGGTTCGGCCGTCGGCCACCGCGGCTTCCATGTGATCCTCCCCGCAAAGGTGCGGGCGGGCACCGCCGACACCACGAAGATCGTCGGCCCCTCCCGTACCCTCGGTGAGCGGATCGCGGACCGGTTCGCACACGCCACCGGCACCTCGCCCGCCAACTACATCGGTGACGGTACGGGGTTGGACGTGCGGGACGACCTCGGCGGCCTCAACCTCTCGACCGTTCCCAAGGTCTTCGTCGAGTGCGGCAACATGCGCGATCCGAAGGACGCGCGACTGCTCACGTCGGCGGCGTGGCGGCAGAAAGCGGCGCAGGGTCTTGCGGACGGCATCGCGACCTACCTCAAGGGGTAGAACCGGCGGGCGATAGATTCGCTCCGTACGATGGGGCGGCCCCCGTGCCGCGAAACGTGCCGTGAACCGTGCCGTGAAACCCCGAGTGGCACCCCCGAGCGCCACCCTGAGCGCCACCCCCCGACGCGACGACCGACGACCTGACGAAGGACTCTTACGTGAATATCCGCTCCCTCACCCGAGGCGACGGCGTGCTGATCGGTGCAGCGGTGCTGCTGTTCATCGCCTCGTTCCTCGACATCGCCGGCTGCGACGCCGCCGCCGACATCTGCGACAAGGTCCCCACCGTGAACTCGTGGGAGCTCTCGTACCTCGGCTGGGGCTCCTTCTTCGTCGGGATCGCGGGCGCCGCCCTCGTCGTCGTCTCCCGCGCCCTGCCGGAGCCCCGCAAGGTGGTGGGCCTGGACCTCGGGCAGGTCGGTGCCGCGTTCACCATCGCGTCCGCCTGGACCCTCCTCATGTGGATCTTCGAGGCGGAGAACGCCGGCGCGGGCCTGATCCTCGGCCTCATCGCCGCGCTGGCCGTGGCCGGTGCCGCCGTCGCCGGCCCGCTGGTCCCCGCCCTGAAGGCCCCGCTCGTCGGCGCGCCCAAGCCGCAGGCCCCGCAGCCGTACGGGATGCAGCCCGGCCAGCCGGGTCAGCCGGGCGTCCCGGGCGGCTACGGCTACCCGGGTGCGCAGCAGCAGCCGTACGGCGCCCCGCACGACCCCTCGCAGGGCGCGGGCCAGCCGTTCGGCGCGCAGGCCGCCGCCGCCCCGCAGCCGCAGGCCGCGCACCAGCCCGAGCCGCAGGCGGCCGCTCCGGCCCCGCAGCCGGCGGCGGACTTCGCGCCGTTCTGGTTCGCGGTCCCGGTCGCGCGTCCGCTGTACGCGGAGGACGGCTCGCAGGCGCCGATCGCCGAGCTGGCGCCGGGCACCTGGTACCTGGCGGTCGAGCAGCGCGGTCCGGGCCTGGTGGCCCAGACGCAGGACGGCCGCCGTGGCGTCCTCCAGGACACGACGGGCATCCAGCGCGGCTGACACCCGTACTCGACGGCCCCCCGCCCGGAATCCCTTCCGGGCGGGGGGCCGTTGCCGTACAGTCCCCCCACCACACCTGACGGAGCGTCAGAAAGGATGCGGGGCATGCGACTCGGACTCGCCCTCGGCTACTGGGGCCGCGGCCCCTCCCCCGCCCACCTCGACCTCGCCCGCGAGGCCGAGCGGCTCGGCTACGACTCGGTGTGGACCGCCGAGGCCTGGGGCTCCGACGCCTTCACCGCGCTGACCTGGATCGCCGCGCACACCAGCCGCATCAGGCTGGGCACCGCCGTCGCGCAGATGGCGGCCCGCGCCCCCACCACCACCGCCATGCACGCCCTCACGCTCGACCACCTCTCCGGCGGGCGCCTGCTCCTCGGGCTCGGGCTCTCCGGGCCGCAGGTCGTCGAGGGCTGGTACGGTCGCCCCTTCCCCCGCTCCCCGCTGACCGCGACCCGCGAGTACGTGGACGTGGTCCGGCAGGTCCTGCGCCGCGAGGCCCCCGTACGGCTCGACGGGCGCCACCACTCCCACCCGTACGCCGGCCCGGACGGCACCGGCCTCGGCAAGGCCCTCAAGCCGATCACGCACCCGCTGCGCGCCGACGTGCCCGTCCTGCTCGGCGCCGAAGGGCCGAAGAACATCGCGCAGACCCTCGCCATCGCCGACGGCTGGCTGCCCCTCTACTGGACGCCCGACCGCTGGGCCGAGGTGTACGCCCTCCCGGACGCGCTGCCCGAGGGCTTCCTCGTGGCGCCCATGGTCCGGGCGCGGCTCTGCGAGGACGTCGCGACCGGGCTGCTGCCGGTCAAGGCGATGCTCGGCTTCTACATCGGCGGCATGGGGCACGCGGCCCGCAACTTCCACGCCGACCTGATGGGGCGCATGGGGTACGAGAAGGAGGCCCGTCGCATCCAGGAGCTGTTCGCGGCGGGGCGGCGCGAGGAGGCGGTGCTCGCCGTGCCCGACGCCTTCGCGGACGAGATCTCACTCGTCGGCCCCCGGGAGCGGATCGCCGGACGCCTGGAGGAATGGCGGCGGGGCCCGGTGACGGACCTGCTGGTCACGGCCCCGGACCCGGCCACCCTCCGCCTCCTGGCGGAGCTCAACTCGTAGCCCTAGCCGCCGAGTTCCGAGGTGCTGGGGACCTTGTCCACGACCTCGGCGCCGGCGCTCCTGCCCGCGTCCTTCACGTTGTTGATGAGGTTCTCGAAGGTGCTGACGTCCGCGTCGCCCGCCTCGCCCTTGCGGAACTTCGTCCCCAGGTCCTTGATCGACTCGATCCCGGCGGAGAGCGGCGCGACCGCCTTCGAGAGCAGCGGGTCGCCCTTGGCGTTGTTCACCGCCGCCTTGAGCCGGTTGTACGTGAACGCTCCCGCGAGCCCCGCCTTCACCAGGGCGAAGGTCCGGCCGTCCGCGCCCTTCTGGAACTTGCCCGCGCGGTACGGCTTCACGATCCACTGGTACGTGGCGCCCGCGGCGAGACCGGCGTTGGCCACGAACCGCGTCTTCGCCAGCTTCTGCTGCTCGAAGCTCGCGGAGGCCGTCGGGGTCGCGGCACCGCTCGCGCTCTTCGTGTCGTCGTTGCACGCGGCGGTGGTCAGCAGCAGCGCGCAGGACAGCAGCAGCGCCACGACTCCGCGCGAAACGGTTCTGGGCAAGACGGACCTCCCTGGTGACGGTGGCGCCAGCCTCGCCCGGGGCCCTTCGCGCGACCACCCGGGCGACCCCGAACGGGTGGCCGCAGCCGGTCCCCGCATCCCTCCCTGATGGCGTCCTCGCAGGTCAGGGGCGTGGGACGTCCCTCCGCGTCCCTGGGACGCCGCTGCCTCTGGCCCCCCGTCCGGCCCGATCGGACAGTGGTCACGAAGGTCGGTCCGGGACGGTTCCGGACCCGGAAGGGTGTGACGGTGAGACGCCGCGTCTGCGCAGCGGGAAACTGCCAGTGGTTCTACGCGAGGCCCGACGCCCGGCTCCGGCCGGGCATCGGCGCGTACCGCGGATTCCGGTCGACGGCGGGCCTGCCGCAGGAGCGGCTCGTGGTGCCGACCGGGAGGGTGTCGCTGCTCATCGGGTTCGGCAGCGAGCTGCGGCTCGGCCGGACGGGGCGCGGGGCGGCGGGGGCCGCGGCGCCGGCGCACACCTCCGTGGTGTCCGGTCTGCACACCCGGGCCAGGGTCCTCGGCCACCAGGGCGACCTCCACGGGGTGGAGCTCACCCTCGCGCCCTGGGCGGCGTACCGCCTCTTCGGCGCCACCCTCGGGGAGCTCGCGGACACGGTCACGGACCCGGCGGACGTCCTGGGCGGCCGGGTCCGTGACCTCGGCGCGGCCCTGGAGGCGGCCCCGGGATGGCGGGAACGGTTCGCCCTGCTCGACGAGACCCTGCTGCGCTGGACGGCCGATGCCGCACCGTCCCACGAGCCGTCCCCCGCCGTCCTGGAGGCCTGGCGGCTCCTCGACCGTACGGCGGGCCGCCTGCCGATCGGGGAGCTCGCCACCAGGACCGGCTGGAGCCTGCGGCACCTGGAGAACCGCTTCCGCGAGCAGATCGGTCTCACCCCGAAGCGCCTGGCCCGCGTCCTGCGGCTGAACCGGGCGATCCGGCTCCTCGCCACGGGCGGCGGGGCCGCCGGCGTCGCGGCCGACTGCGGGTTCTACGACCAGTCCCATCTCAGCCGCGAGTTCACGGCGATGACGGGAATGCCGCCGGGCCGCTTCCTGGCGGCCAGGAGCGGGGCCAGCGCATGGCTGGCCGGTTGAAACCGGCCATTCCGCGCGGTGCGTTTTTGTCCAATACGGAGCCGTGCGGCGGGTGTCAGCCTGTCTGCGCGCGCGACCCGCCGGGTCGCTCACCAGCTCACGACATGAAGGTGGATCAGAGAATGAGCAGCATCACTGGGTTCCGCAAGCGGGCCGCGGCCGCCCTCGGCGCGACGGCGCTGATCGTCGCGGGCGGTGTGGCGACGGCGGGCCAGGCGGTGGCCGGCCCCAACTGCCCGTCCGGCTACCACTGCGTGTTCTCGGCCTCCATCGCGAACAACAACAAGCACGCGTACTTCAACAGTGACACCGACTTCACCAACGACTACTTCGACGTCTACGGCAACGTCGTGAACGACGACGTCCACGCCGCCAGCAACTCCAGCAACAGCGGCTACGAGAGCCACTACTACCGGGACATCAACTACGGCGGCGGGCTGCTGTTCTGCGTGAACCCGGGCAGCTCGGTCGACTCCTGGCAGCTGCCGGACGACGGCGTCGACGGCAACGGCGACAGTGGCAGCAAGGCGGGCGAGGCCAGCTCCCTGCGGGTCCGCTCCACGACCTCCATCCCCTGCTTCTGACCGACCGGCGCGATCCGGGGCCCGGCAACACGGGGGTGTGCCGGGCCCCGTCCCCCTCCACGCATCCGAAAGGCAGCTCACAGATGACCAAGAACAACCGGATCACCGGACTCGGCAAGCGGATCGCCTCCGTGGCCGGCGCGACCGCGCTCCTCCTCGGGGGCGGCATCGCCACGGCGGGACCGGCGGCCGCCGGAGCCTACTGCCCGTCGGGCTACCACTGCGTCTTCCAGGGTTCCCTCGGCAGCACCGGGTACAAGTCGTTCTTCAACAGCGACGCCGACTTCACCAACGACTACTTCCAGGACACCGGCACGCCCGTGAACGACCAGGTGATGGCGGCCAGCAACTCCAGCAACGGCGGCTACGAGAGCCACTACTACAAGGACATCAACTACGGCGGCGGCCTGATCTTCTGCGTCAACCCCGGCAGCCAGGTCAACTGGGACCAGCTGGACTGGTCGCAGCGGAACCAGGCCAGCTCCCTGCGACTCCGGCCCACGACCACCATTCCCTGCTTCTGATGCGGAACACGCTCATACTCGCGCTCGGCCTCGCCGTCGGTGCGGCGGCGCTCTCCGGGTGCGGCACGACGCCGGAACCGGACCACCGGACCACCTCCGCCACCCGGATCGACACGGCGGAGCTGCACCGGCGGCCTCCGGTCACCGAGCTCCTGTTCACCCCGAACGCCCGCAGCCACGAGGCGCAGCGGCAGTTCGCCATCGCCTGCATGGCCAAGCAGGGGTTCCGTTATGCCCCCGTCGCCAAGACGGAGGAGACAGGGAGCGACGACCAGCTGCCGCAGCCGTTCGGTCTGGAGTCGGCCATGCCGGCCACGCCGACCCCGGAGTCCGCCCCGCCGGCGCCCGACACGCCTCCGAAGCCGGGCAGCCCGGAGAGCACGGAGACGTACGCGCGGGCCCTGTTCGGGGACCAGAGCAAGCGGGTCACGGCCAAGGGCGTCCGTATGAGCGTGTCCCGCCCGGGCAACGGCTGTCTCGCCGAGGCCGAGACCAGGGTCCTCGGCGACGGCCGGATGCGGTGGCTCCAGGTGCGCATCATGCTCTTCGAGGCGCAGGAGCAGGCCCGTAAGGACGTGGAGAAGGATCCCGCGTTCAAGGCCGTGACGGCGCGGTGGCGGACGTGCATGGACCGGGCCGGGTTCACCGGGCCCGATCCCGCACAGCTCCTCGCCTCCCTGCACACCCCCGAGGCCCGGGCGTCCAGCACCGCCCTGGCGACGGATCTGCGCTGCAAGGACGAGACGGGCTACCTCGACACCGCGTACACCCGGCTCGCCGCCGTCCAGCAGCGGTGGCTGGACCGGAATCCGGCCGTCGCCAGGGACTGGAAGACCCTGACGGGCCGCCAGGAGCGGGAGTCGCGCGAGGTCCTGTCCGCCTCCGCTACTTCTCCTCGCTCGGGATGAAGCGGCCGGTGCAGCTGCGCTGCCCGTCCTTCGGCAGGGCCGCGCAGACCCACACCGAGCCGTCGTCCGGGGCCGCGATCAGCGGCGTGTAGACGTCCCGGTCGTAGTGCACGACGTCGGCCTGCGCGGCGCCGTCGGAGTTGTTGACGACCACCGTGGCGCCGATCTGGGCGAAGGAGATACGACCCCACGCCGCCTGGCAGGCCTTGCTGTACCGGAGCTCGATCACCAGGTCCTTGGGGATGGAGCCGGTCCGTTCCGTGACCGCGTCGGCGCCGCAGTTCATCTTCTTCGGGTCCCGGCCCTCGCACGCGGTGCCGGTGCAGCCCGTCGCCGGGCCCGCGACCTGCACGGGGCGGGTGGGGCGGGACTCCGGCTCCTCGCCGGAGAACATCACGGCGGCCACGGCGACCGCCGCGGCGACGAGGAGTCCGGCCACGGCCGAGATCCACAGCGCGCGCCTGCGCCCGGGCCGCGCGGGCGCGGCGTCCTGAGCGGGCGCGGGCACGGGCGCCTCGTCGGAGGCCCCGTCGGAGGCCTCGTCCGCCGACGCCCGTTCCTCGTCCGCCCGGTCCCAGAGGGCGAGCAGGACCGCCGGGTCCTTCCCGTCGAGCCGGGCGATGCTCTCCACGGCGGCCCGCGGCGGGAACTGCTTCCCGTTGACCCACCGCTCCCAGGACGACTTCGCGTAGTGGGTCTTCTCGCCGAGCTGGGCGAAGCTCAGCCCCGACGCCTTCTTCAGGGCGAGCAGTTCGCTCGCCAGCTCCTCGGCCGAGGCCGTGGATCTCCCGCTCACAGACCCTTGACGGTCCACTTGACTCTGTTCTCCCGCACCTTGCGCATGTTCATGCCACTCATGAACGCGCACATCCTAGAGCGCGGGAAAACGTGCTCAGCAGCAGTCCGGTTCAAGGCCCGCGGGGAGCCGGTCGCCGCCGAAGACGGCGACGGTCGCCTGCTCGCCGCCGAGGGCGGCCACCGCGAGGAGGAGGGAGCCGGCGGTCCAGCTGGTCTGCTCCTCGGGCCAGACGGCCTTGTCGCCGTCCGTGGCGCCCTCGAAGACGTACCCCGTCCAGTACATGCCGTTCCCGGCACGCAGGTGCTGGATGTCCTGGAGGATCGTGAGGGCCCGGTCGGACTCCCCCATCGCCCAGAGGGCGAGGGCCAGTTCGCAGCTCTCGCCGCCGGTGACCCACGGGTTGGGGACGACGCAGCGCACGCCGAGGCCGGGGACGACGAAGGCGTCCCAGGAGGCCTCGATCCGCTCCTTGGCGTCGGCCCCGGTGACCGCGCCGCCGAGGACCGGGTAGTACCAGTCCATCGAGTAGCGGGACTTGTCGAGGAAGCGCTCGGGGTGCCGGCGGATCGCGTGGCCGAGGGCCCCGGCCGCCAGCTCCCAGTCGGGCTGCGCCTCCTCGCGTGCCTCGGCGATGGCGAGCGCGCAGCGCAGCGCCTGGTGGATCGACGAGCTGCCGGTCAGCAGCGCGTCGTCCACGGGCGTCCCGTCGGGCTCGCGCTTCCAGCCGATCTGGCCGCCGGGCTGCTGGAGCCCGAGGACGAACTCGACGGCCGCGTAGACGACGGGCCACATCCGGTCGAGGAAGGCGTCGTCCCCGGTGGACAGGTAGTGGTGCCAGACGCCGACGGCTATGTACGCGACGAAGTTGGACTCGCGGCTGCGGTCGGTGACGTCGTCCGGGTCGCCGTCGTGGTAGGCCGCGTACCAGGAGCCGTCGCCGTTCTGGTGGCGGGCGAGCCACTCGTAGGCGCGGGCCGCCGCCTCGTGCTCGCCGGCCGCGTCCAGGGCCATGGCCGCCTCGGTGTGGTCCCACGGGTCCAGGTGGTGGCCGCGGAACCAGGGGATGGCGCCGTCCCCGCGCTGCACCGCGAGTATCCCGGCCACCGTCTCGGCGGCCTGCTCGGCGGTGAGCACCCCGGGCAGGACGAGGTGCTCCGCACTCCGCTCGGGAGACGTCACTTGACGTCGGCCTTCGGGAGGTGCGGCTTGGTCGCGTACGCCACGAAGCTCTTGCCGACGACCGGGTTGAGCAGCTGCTCGGCGACCCGGGTCAGGGCGGGCTTCTTCATGATGTCCCAGACGAGCAGCTTGTGGTACGCGCGGACCGGCAGCGCCTTGTCGTTGTCCACGCCGAAGGCGCACTTCAGCCACCAGTACGGCGAGTGCAGCGCGTGCGCGTGGTGGGTGCCGTACGGCTTGAGGCCGGCCTGCCGGATCTTGGCGAGCAGCTCGTCGGCCTTGTAGATGCGGATGTGTCCGCCCTCGACCTCGTGGTACGCGTCGGAGAGCGCCCAGCAGACCTTCTCGGGGCCGTACCGGGGCACGGTGATCGCGATCCGCCCGCCCGGCTTGAGGACGCGCACCATCTCGGCGAGCACCCCCTTGTCGTCCGGGATGTGCTCCATCACCTCGGAGATGATGACGACGTCGAAGGACTCGTCGGGGAACGGCAGGTTGAGCGCGTCCCCCTCCATCGCGGTAGCGCTCGCACCGGCGGGGGCCTCACCGGCCTCCTTCATCGCCGCGAACCACTTCGCGACCTCGCGGATCTCCTCCCCGTTCTGGTCGAGCGCCACGACCTGCGCACCGCGCCGGTAGCACTCGAAGGCATGCCGCCCGGCCCCACAGCCCAGATCGAGCACCCGATCACCGGGAGCAAGCGGAAAACGAGTGAAGTCGACGGTCAGCACGAGGTCTGCCTTTCACGGTTGGAGAGTGGTTGTGGGCAGTCGCCGCCGCCTGGTTGTGGGCAGGCGTTCCGCAGGGCGAGGGGGTCCCCCCTGCTCGAGCGAAGCCGAGAGCTTGGGGGAGGGTGGGCACAACCCCACCACCGGGCTGCACCCGGGGAACAAGGCGAGGCCTCACCGACGGACTCCGGCACCCTGACGGGCAACGGCCTCGCGGTACAGCTCGGCCGTCCCCTGCGCGGCCCTGGCCCAGGTGAAGTTGGCCAGGACCCGCTCACGCCCGGCGGCGCCCAGCCGCGCCCGCAGCTCCGCGTCGCCGAGCATCCGGCCGAGCGCCGCGGCCAGCGCGCCCGCGTCACCGGTCGGCACCGCGAGGCAGGTCTCCCCGTCGGGTCCCGCGACCTCGGGAATCGCCCCGCCGGTCGTCGCGACCAGCGGAGTCCCGGTCGCCATCCCCTCCGCCGCCGGCAGCGAGAACCCCTCGTACAGCGACGGCACACACGCGACCTGCGCGGACCGGTAGAGGTCCACGAGCTCGGCATCGCTGATGCCCTTGACGAACGAGACGGCCCCGTCGAGCCCGTACCGCTCGATCGCCGCGGCCACCGGCCCGTCCTCGGCGCGCTTGCCGACGACGACGAGGTGCGCCTCGGGGTTCTCGGTACGGAGCTTGGCGAGCGCCTCGACGAGGAAGACCAGGCCCTTGAGGGGGACGTCGGCGCTCGACGTGGTGACGATCCGCCCGGGGATCTCGGCCACGGACGGGTCCGGCGACCACAGGTCCGTGTCGGCGCCGATGTGGACGACGCGGATGCGGTCCTCGCGGACGCCGAGGTGCTCGACGATCTCCTGGCGGGAGGTGCCGGAGACGGTGAGGACGGAGGGCAGCCGGCGGGCGACCTTCTTCTGCATCCCGGTGAAGGCGTACCAGCGGCGGACGGAGGCGCGGCGCTTCCAGTCGGCGGCGGCGTCGAGTTCGAGCTGCCGGTCGACGGTGATGGGGTGGTGGATCGTGGTGACGAGCGGCGCGCCGATCGCGCGCGGGCCGCCGAGGAGCCCGTAGCCGAGGGTCTGGTTGTCGTGGACGACGTCGAAGTCGCCGCGGCGGGCGGCGAGCATCCGCCGGGCCCGCAGGGAGAAGGTGAGGGGCTCGGGGAAGCCGCCGGTCCACATGGTGGCGACTTCGAGGGCGTCGATCCAGTCCCGGTACTCCTCGCGCTTCGGGGTCCGGAAGGGGTCCGGCGAGCGGTAGAGGTCGAGGCTGGCTATCTCGGTGAGCTTGAGGCCCTCCAGGTCCTCGCCCTCGTCGAGGACGGGGTACGGCTGGGAGCCGATGACCTCGACGCTGTGGCCGAGGCGGGCCAGCTCGCGGGAGAGGTGCCGGACGTAGACGCCCTGGCCCCCGCAGAACGGGTTCCCCTTGTACGTGAGGAGAGCGATCCGCAACGGACGGTCACCGGCCGCGGTGACGCCCTGTCGGGGGCTTGCCTCTATGGCCTCAGCGGTCATGCGCGACCCCCTTCGAGCGTGCGTTGAGCCGGAGCGTAACCGCTCGCGCTAATCTAGAACAAGTTACAGACTTGATCGTTCTTGATCCTTCAAGGAGCACAGAATCTACCGGCAGGTAGCTCCGTGGTGAGAGCCGGAACGGGTGATTCACGCCACGGCGGCCGAAGCGCCATACTGTCGCTCCCCCTCGCACGGAACGGGACCCCATGACCGCAGAGAGCAGAGCGGACCACCGACCCGCGTCGCCGCCCCTCACGGAGCGCCAGGAGGCGCGGCGCCGCCGCATCCTGAACGCCAGCGCCCAGCTCGCGGCCAGGGGCGGCTTCGACGCCGTGCAGATGCGGGAGGTCGCCGAGGCGGCGGGGGTCGCCCTCGGCACCCTGTACCGGTACTTCCCGTCCAAGATCCACCTCCTCGTGGCGACCATGCAGGACCAGCTCCAGCACATGCACACCACGCTGCGGAAGCGGCCGCCCGCCGGCGCGGACCCGGCGCAGCGCGTCGCCGAGACGCTGATGCGCGCCTTCCGGGCGCTCCAGCGGGAACCGCAGCTGGCCGACGCGATGGTGCGGGCGCTGACCTTCGCGGACCGCAGCGTGAGCCCCGAGGTGGACACGGTCTCCCGGCTGACGACCGCGATCATCCTCGACGCGATGGGGGCGGAGCATCCGAGCCCGGGGCAGCTCTCGGTGGTCCGGGTGATCGAGCACACCTGGCACTCGGCGCTGATCACCTGGCTGTCCGGGCGCGCCTCGATCGCACAGGTGAAGATCGACATCGAGACGGTCTGCCGGCTGATCGACCTGACCGCCCCCGGGGCCGGCGCCGCTCCCGGGGGCGAGTGACCCAGGACTTCCGGGCTGCCTAGGACTTCTTGTTCTTCTTCAGGTCGGCCGCGAAGAGCGCCTCGCACTCCGGGCCGGTGTCGGTGGCGATGAACATCACCATCTTCAGCGGCCCCGTGGAGTGGTTGCTGGCCTTGAGCTGCCAGCCGCTCTTGGTGAAGGTCTTGATCTCCGAACCGGCCTGCGCGAAGCCCTTGCCCTCGGCCCAGCCGCCCTTGGCGAGGGTCGTGACCGTGCCGTCGTAGGACTTCTTCGGGTCGGCCGCCTTCTCGGCGTCGGCGTCCCAGGTGACCATGCACTTCTTCAGCTCGGGCGCCACCGGGTCGCCGCTGGGGTCCTCGGTGAAGCCGGCGGCGGTCGCCGCGTCCTCGATCTCCTTGCTCACCGCGTCGGCGGTCAGCGTCCCGCCGTCCGCCTCCGAGCCGCCGCCCGAACCGCCCGTCGCGGCCGACCCGGCCGAGGAGGAGCCGGCCGAGGACGAACCGCCCTTGTCCGCACCGCCCTCGCTGCCGCAGCCCGAGACCAGCAGCGCCACACCGGCGGCCGCGGCCACCCACATCGCCTTGCGCACAACACTCCCAATTCCACGCGCACGAAGGCCCCTTGCCCCCGTGATCAAGGGGCCCAGTTTTGCATGCGGGAACGACGGCCCGGCGCAGGCGCCCGGTCACTCCTCCGGCGGGTACACCGGCTCCCCGCCGTCCGCCAGGGTGATGAGGATCGCCTCCACCGGGCAGCCCTCGGCCGCCGCGAGGAGGCGTTCCCCCGCGTCTGCCTCCGGCGCCACCGGGTGGGACTGGCGGGCCGTGTCGAGGCGGAAACCGTCCGGGGCGTGGTTGACGCACATGCCGGAGCCGATGCAGACGCTCCGGTCGACCTCGACGCGCCAGCGGTCCCCCATCACGCGCCGCCCTCGTAGCCGGCCGGCAGGTGGATCATCTTGTGCTCCAGGTACTCGCCGAAGCCCTCGGGGCCGAACTCCCGCCCCAGGCCGGAGTTCTTGTAGCCGCCGAAGGGGCCGAGCATGTCGAGGCTGAAGGTGTTGACGTTGAAGGTGCCGGTGCGCACGGAGCGGGCGAAGTCGATGCCGTGCTCCACGTCCCCGGTCCAGACGCTGCCGCTGAGCCCGAAGTCGGAGTCGTTCGCGATCCGCCGGGCCTCGGCCTCGTCCCCGTACGGCAGGAGGCAGATGACCGGGCCGAAGATCTCCTCGCGGGCGATCCGCATGGAGTTGTCGACGTCGCCGAAGAGGGTCGGCTCGACGTACCAGCCGCGCTCCAGGCCGGCCGGGCGTCCGCCGCCGGTGAGGACCTTGGCCCCCTCGGCCTGGCCGATGGCGATGTAGTCGAGGGAGCGCTGCTGCTGGCGCCGGGCGACGAGCGGGCCGACCTGGGTGGCCGGGTCGAGCGGGTCGCCGACGACGAGCGCGCCGGCCGCCGCCGCGAGGGCCTCGGCGATCTCCTCGTACCGCGAGCGCGGCGCGAGGATGCGGGTCTGGGCCACGCAGGCCTGCCCGTTGTTCATCCAGGCCGCCGGGACGATCCCGGCGACGGCGGTCCCCAGGTCGGCGTCCGGCAGGATCACGGCGGCCGACTTGCCGCCCAGTTCGAGGGTGACGCGGGTGAGGTTGCGGGAGGCGACCTCCATGACCCGCTTGCCGGCGGCGACCGAACCGGTGAAGGACACCTTGTCGACGCCGGGGTGGCCGACGAGGTACTCGCTGACCTCCCGGTCGGCGGGCAGGATCGACAGCACCCCCTCCGGGAGCCCGGCCTCCGCCGCGATCTCACCGAGGAGGTACGAGTCGAGCGGCGACTCCGGCGAGGGCTTGAGCACCACCGTGCAGCCCGCGAGCAGCGCGGGCCCCAACTTGGCGGCGGCGGTGAACTGCGGCACGTTCCACGGGACGACGGCCGCCACCACCCCCACCGGCTCCCGCCGTACGAGCAGCGGCCCGAGGACCCCGCCACGCCGCTCCTCGTACGGGAAGTCCCGCGCGACCGTGATCGCCGCGTCCCAGACCATCATCGCGCCGAGCGCCTGCGCGAGGACGGACCAGGAGTAGGGGGAGCCGTTCTGGGAGCTGATGACGCGGCCGATCTCCTCGTACCGGACGGCGATGGCGTCCTTGATGCGGGAGACGACCGCGATCCGCTCCTCGACGGTCATCCTGGGCCACGGCCCGTGGTCGAAGGCCGCGCGGGCGGCGGCCACGGCCCGGTCCACATCGGCCTCGGAGGCATGCGGGACGCGGCCGATGACCTGCTCGGTGTGCGGGGAGATCACCTCGATGACCTCGCTGCCGAGCGGGTCGGTCAACTCCCCGCCGATGAACAGCTTTCCGTGCTCCACAAGCTCGGTCATGACCGCTGCCTCCCGAGGAGATGGAATTGCCCGTTGAAGTTCCGACGATGTTCCTGACGGTGCTTCAGAACTGATACCAGTTCTAGTTATGGTGGGCAATGGTCGTACCGGTACGCAGAGACGAGGACGCTCATGACACAGGTGCCCCAGGTGACCGAGCACGGCGGAGGCGTCTGGTCCCTGCGGGTGCCCATCCCGGACAATCCGCTGGGCCACACCCTGGTCCACGTCCTCGACACCGACCGCGGCCCGGTCCTCGTCGACACGGGCTGGGACGACCCGGCCTCCTGGAGCGAACTCACCGGCGGCCTGGGCGCCCTGGGCCTCTCCGTCACGGAGATCCACGGGGTCGTCATCACCCACCACCACCCCGACCACCACGGCCTCTCCGGCCGCGTCCGCGAGGAGTCCGGGGCCTGGATCGCCATGCATGCCGCCGACACGGCCGTCGTCCGCCGCACCCGCGAGGCCGAGCCCGGCACCTGGTTCGACTACCTCGCCCGCAAACTCGCCGCCGTCGGCGCCCCCGAGGACCACATCACCCCGCTGCGCGCCGCCCGCGCCGCCGGACGGACGCGGACCCTGCCCGGCCTCCGCTCGGCCCTCCCCGACCGCGAGATCGTCCCCGGCGAACTCCTCGACCTGGCCGGACGGCGCCTCCGCGCGATCTGGACCCCCGGCCACACCCCCGGGCACGTCTGCCTCCACCTGGAGGAGGAGCACCCCTCCCGGCTGCCCGGCCACGGCCGGCTCTTCTCCGGCGACCACCTGCTGCCCGGGATCTCCCCCCACATCGGCCTGTACGAGGACCCCGACGAGGTCATGGAGACCGACCCCCTCGGCGACTACCTGGACTCCCTCGAACGCATCGGCCGCCTCGGCGTCGCCGAGGTCCTCCCCGCCCACCAGTACGCCTTCACCGACGCCGCCGGCCGGGTCCGCGAACTCCTCGACCACCACGAGGAACGCCTCACCGGCCTCCTCGCCCTCCTCGCCACCCCCCTCACCCCCTGGCAGCTCGCCGAGCGCATGGAGTGGAACCGCCCCTGGGAACAGATCCCCTACGGCTCCCGCAACATCGCCGTCAGCGAGGCCGAGGCCCACCTCCGCCGCCTGGTGAAACTCGGCCGCGCGGAGCCCGTGGCGGGCTCGGACCCGGTCACGTACGCGGCGGTGTGAGGCACCCCCCACCCCCGGAGCGGCGGGCATACGGGCCGGTAGAGTGGGCGTGTCGTCATCATGCCCGTACGGGGGGAATCCGGTGGAAATCCGGCACCGACCCCGCCCCGAGCTCTCGGCTTCGCCCGGGACATGACCGCCGGCACCGTCGAGGAACACGGAGCCGGAGCCTGGTGCCCCCGAGGCGTGCCGGTGCCCGGCCGCAGGAGAGGGCCCCATGAACACCGTCCGCCGCGGCGCCGCCGCGCTCGCCGCCGCCGCAGTCGCGCTCGGCACCGCAGCAGCCGTTCCGGCCGTCGCCGCGCCCTCCCCGTCCGCCTCGGCCTCCGCCGGCGGCTCCGGGAGCGGCCTGTACGGCACGAAGGACCCGACGTACGACGGCGTCTGGCGGCAGTCGCTCGCCTTCCTCGCCCAGCGGGCCACCGGCTACCAGCCCTCGGACCAGGCCGTGGACTGGCTGCTCGGCCAGCAGTGCGCCGACGGCTCGTTCGCCTCGTACCGCGCGGACGTGTCGAAGCCCTGCGATGCGAAGACGATGCGGGACACCAACGCCACCGCCGTCGCCGTCCAGGCGCTGCGCGCCGCGCGCGGGCAGGCCGCCGTCCCGGAGAAGATCGACGAGGCCGTCACCTCCGGCTCCGACTGGCTGCGGACCGTGCAGAACAAGGACGGCGGCTGGGGCTACGGCGCCGGCGGCGCGAGCGACGCCAACTCCACCTCGGTCGTCGTCGGCGCGCTCGCCGCGATCGGCGTGCGGCCCGCCTCGTTCACCTCCGCCGAGGGCCGCACCCCGTACGACGCGCTCCTCTCCTTCGCGCTGCCCTGCTCCGACAGGGACGGCGCCGGGGCGTTCGCGTACCAGCCGGACAAGACCGGCAAGCTCCTCGCCAACGCCGACGCCACCGCCGCGGCCACCCTCGCCGCGCTCGGCAAGAGCGTCGTCGCCACCAAGGCCTCCCCCGAGCAGCCGCCGACCTGCCACGACCTGTCGAAGCCGACCGTCGAGCGGGCCGCGCTGAACGGCGCCTCCTACCTGGCGAAGGCCCTCGCGAAGACCGGCCACCTCACCCTGCCGCCGATGCCGGGCGCCACCGACACCACCGAGCAGCCCGACATCGGCAACACCGCCGACGCCGTCGTCGCGCTCGCCGCCGCCGGCGCCGCGAAGGAGGCCGAGCCGGCGCTCGCGTGGCTGGAGAAGAACTCCACCGCCTGGGCGAAGGAGAACGGCCCGGCCGCCTACGCGCAGCTGATCCTGGCCGCCCGCGCGACGGAGACCGACCCGCGCGAGTTCGGCACGACGGACCTGGTCGAGCAGCTCAACGCCACCGGCCCCGCGCCCAAGGCCCCCGACACCTCCGCCGTCTCCACCAGCGACGACGAGTCCGGCTTCGACGTCTGGTGGATCATCGGCATCGGCACGGTCGTCGGCGTCGGCATCGGCTTCCTCGTCAGCGGCCGCAAGAAGTGAGCCGCAAGCGCACGCGGGACGGGGTGTCCCCTACTCGAGCGCAGTCGAGAGCTCGGGGAAGGATCGCGGGCGCCGCGGCGGGGGCGCTCCTGGCCGTGGCCGCGGCGGCTCCGGCGCAGGCGGCCGGCTACCGCTACTGGTCCTTCTGGGAGAGCGACGGCGGCAAGCCCTGGACGTACGCCACGCTGGGCCCGGCGAGCGCCCGGCCCGCCGACGGCGACGCGATCGGCTTCCGCTTCGCGGTCAGCAACGGCACGGACGACACCTCCCGGCCCTCCGTCGCCCCCGGCTTCGCGGGGATCTGCGGGGGCGTGGAGAAGAAGGACGGCACCAAGCGGATCGCGGTCGCCGTCGACTTCGGCGGCCCCGCCGACGCGCCGCCCGGGGAGACCCCGCCGAAGAAGCCCGTCGAGACCGGCTGCGCGGAGGTCCGCGAGGACGCGACGGCCGCGGAGGCGCTGGCCGTGGTGGCGAAGCCGCTGCGGTACGACAGCGTGGCCATGCTGTGCGGGATCGCGGGTTACCCGGCGCGGGGCTGCGGCGAGCAGGTCGAGGAGAAGCCGACGGCGTCGGCTCCTCCGAAGGCCGCTTCACAGGAATCCCCCGGGGCCGGCGGCCCGTCCTTCGGCCTGCTCGCGGGCGGGGCGGGCGTGCTGGCCCTCGGCGGGGCGGCGATCTGGAAGGCCCGCCGGCGCGGATGAGGCGGATCAGTACGGCCCGGAGCGTGTTCGCGGCGCCCGCGGCGAGCCGGGCCAACGCCCTGCACGCGGGCGCGTGGTGGCTGTGGGCGCTCGGCCTGGCCGTCGCCGCCTCCCGGACCACGAACCCGCTGCTGCTCGGACTGCTCGTCGGGGTGGCCGGTTACGTGGTGGCGGCCCGGCGCACGGACGCGCCCTGGGCCCGTTCGTACGGCGCGTTCGTGAAGCTGGGCCTGTTCGTCGTGGCACTGCGCGTGGTCTTCTCCCTGCTCCTCGGCTCCCCCGTCCCGGGCGAGCACGAACTGTTCACCCTCCCCGAGGTGCCGCTGCCCGACTGGGCGCAGGGGGTACGGATCGGGGGCCGGGTGACGGCCGAGCAGCTGGTCTTCGCGCTGTACGACGGCGCCAAGCTGGCCACCCTGCTCATCTGCGTGGGCGCCGCGAACGCGCTGGCCAACCCGGCGCGGCTCCTCAAGTCGCTGCCGGGGGCGCTGTACGAGGCCGGGGTCGCCGTCGTCGTGGCGATGACCTTCGCGCCGAACATGGTCGCCGACGTGGCCCGGCTGCGGACCGCCCGCCGGCTGCGGGGGCGGCCCACGGGCGGGGTCCGGGCGGTGCTCCAGATCGGCCTGCCGGTCCTGGAGGGAGCCCTTGAGCGGTCGATCGCGGTGGCGGCCTCGATGGACGCCCGGGGCTACGGCCGCACGGCCCGGGTCCCGGCGTCGGTACGCCGCACCACGAACCTCCTGACGCTGGGGGGTCTCCTCGGCGTCTGCGCCGGTTCGTACGGACTGCTGGCGGCGGAGGGCGCGGGGTACGGGCTTCCGCTCCTCGGCGCCGGGCTGCTCGCCGCGATGGCCGGGCTCCGGCTCGGCGGCCGCCGGACCGTCCGCACCCGCTACCGGCCCGACCGCTGGGGCGCGCGGGCCTGGCTGGTCGCGTGCTCCGGGGTGGCCGTCGCGACCCTGATGATCTGGGCGAACGCGTACGCCCCGGAGGCGCTGCACCCCGGCGTCGTCCCCCTGGAGGCGCCGGAGCTGCCGCTGTGGCCGGCGGTGTCGGTGCTCGTGGGCCTGGTCCCGGCGTTCGTGGCCCCCGTCCCCGAGGAGAACCTGTGATCCGCTTCGAGAACGTCTCGGTGCGCTACGAGGAGGACGCCGAGCCGACCCTGCGGAACGTGGACCTCACGGTCCCGGAGGGCGAGCTCGTACTCCTGGTGGGCCCTTCGGGCGTGGGCAAGTCGACCCTCCTGGGCGCGGTCTCGGGCCTCGTCCCCCACTTCACCGGCGGCACCCTGACCGGGCGGGTCACGGTCGACGGCCGCGACACCCGCACGCATCCGCCGCGCGAGCTCGCGGACCTGGTGGGCACGGTGGGCCAGGACCCGTCCGCGCACTTCGTCACCGACACGGTCGAGGACGAGCTCGCGTACGGCATGGAGTCCCTGGGCCTCGCGCCGGGCGTGATGCGCCGCCGCGTGGAGGAGACCCTGGACCTGCTGGGCCTCGCGGAGCTCCGCGACCGCCCGATCGCCACGCTCTCCGGCGGCCAGCGCCAGCGGGTCGCCATCGGCTCCGTCCTCACCCCCCACCCCAAGGTCCTCGTCCTCGACGAACCCACCTCCGCCCTCGACCCCTCGGCCGCGGAGGACGTCCTCGCGGTCCTCCAGCGCCTGGTCCACGACCTCGGCACGACGGTCCTCCTCGCCGAGCACCGCCTGGAGCGGGTCGTCCAGTACGCCGACCAGGTCCTCCTCCTTCCGGACGCCGTGATGGGACCCCCTGCCGAGATCATGTCCGTCTCGCCGGTCCACCCGCCGGTGGTGGGGCTGGGCCGACTGGCGGGCTGGGACCCGCTGCCGCTGACGGTGCGGGACGCGCGGCGGCGGGCGGCGCCGCTGAAGGCGAGGCTGGAGGGCCGGAGCCCTGCGGGGCTTCTCCCCCACCCCGCCCCTTCCCGTAACAGGGGCTCCGCCCCGGACCCCGTACGTGCTGAATCTCCAGCCCCGCCGGCGTTCGAGGCGCGGGGGCCCGGGGGCGGAGCCTCCCCACGCGGCGGAGCCGCAGACGTCACAGTCGGGAAGGGGCGGGGTGGGGGAATCCTCCCGTTCCTACGGCGCCGCACCGAACCCTCCGCCCCCACCCTCACCCCCCTGCTCCTCGCCGAAGGCCTCGGCGTCCGCCGCGGCCGCGTCGAGGCCCTCCGGCGCGTCGACCTCCGGGTCGCCCCCGGCGAGACCGTCGCGCTCATGGGCCGGAACGGCGCCGGGAAGTCCACCCTGCTCTCCACGCTCGTGGGCATGATCGAGCCGACGACCGGCACGGTCCGGGTCGCGGGGCGGGCCCCGCACGGCACCGCGCCCCGTGAGCTGATCCGCCAGGTCGGCCTGGTGCCGCAGGAGCCGCGGGACCTGCTGTACGCGGACACGGTCGCCGCCGAGTGCGCGGCGGCGGACGCGGACGCGGGCGCGGCGCGGGGGACCTGCCGGGCGCTGGTGGAGGAGCTGCTGCCGGGGGTCGCGGACGACACGCACCCCCGCGACCTGTCCGAGGGCCAGCGGCTCGCGCTCGCGCTGGCCGTGGTCCTGACGGGCCGCCCGCCGCTGCTCCTGCTCGACGAGCCGACCCGTGGCCTGGACTACGCGGCGAAGGCCCGTCTGGTGGCGCACCTCCGGACCCTCGCGGCGGACGGGCACGCGATCGTACTGGCGACGCACGACGTGGAGCTGGCGGCGGAGCTGGCGCACCGGGTGGTGATCATCGCGGACGGCGAGGTCGTCGCGGACGGCCCGACGGCCGAGGTCGTCGTGTCCTCGCCGGCGTTCTCGCCGCAGGTCGCGAAGATCCTGGCCCCGCAGCCGTGGCTCACGGTGGAGCAGGTGGAGGCGGCCCTGTGAGCACGACCACGCCGAGCACGGCCAGGACGTCCCGCCCGGTCCGCCTGGGCCCCCGTTCCGTCGCCGCGCTCGCCCTCGTCTCCCTCGTCGGGGTCCTCGCCTTCTGCTGGCCCCTCTTCGCGGACGCCGATTCCGCCGTCACCTCGCACGCCGGGGACGCGCCGTGGCTGTTCGCCGCGCTGCTTCCGCTCCTGGTGGCGGTGGTGGTGGCGACGATCGCGGACCGCGGGATGGACGCGAAGGCGGTGGCGATGCTGGGGGTCCTCGCCGCGGTGGGGGCGGCACTGCGCCCGCTGGGGGCGGGGACGGCCGGTCTGGAGCCGATGTTCTTCCTGATGGTGCTGAGCGGCCGGGTCCTGGGCCCGGGTTTCGGCTTCGTCCTGGGCTCGGTGACGATGTTCGCGTCGGCGCTGCTCACGGGCGGGGTGGGCCCGTGGATGCCGTTCCAGATGCTGTCGATGGGCTGGTTCACGATGGGCGCGGGGCTGCTGCCGGGCCCGGACCACCTGCGGGGGCGGGCCGAGCTGCTGATGCTGTCCGCGTACGGGTTCGTGGCGGCGTTCGCGTACGGAACGGTCATGAACCTGCAGGGCTGGGTCCTGCTCCAGGGTCTGAGCGGCGGGATCTCCTTCGAGCCGGGCGCCCCGCTGCACGAGAACCTGGTCCGTTTCCTCGCCTACGTCCTCGCCACCTCCCTCGGCTGGGACCTCGGCCGCGCCGCCCTCACGGTCGTCCTCACCCTCACCGTCGGCGGCACGCTCCTGAGGGCGCTGCGGCGGGCCACGCGGCGGGCGAACTTCGAGGCCCAGGTCACATTCGAGGCGCCGGAAGGGCCCTCTCCGAGTGAGGCGCCCCATAGGACCTACGTCACGTACGAGCCGAAATAGTAGACCGGCAGACCACGCCAAATCACCCCACACACCCGCACGACCTGCGGAAACGCCGCACACCCACCCGTCCCCCGCCACCCCCCGGGTCCGAACCTGCCTCGTACAGGGGGTCATTGCGTCGGCGTTCCGGCCCTGCTTCTCTGGTGGACGTCGCCAGGCAGCCGGTGCTCCTCGCAGCACCACGGCCGGCCGGATCCCCCCAGCTCCCGGGCCTCCCGGGCTCTGGTTCCGGCTTGCCGAAAACGCCTGGCGCGCCCCTTGTCCCCGACGTTAGGTCGATACCTTGATCCGCTCGCTCACCACTCGTGTCTCTGCCCGCAACAAGAAGATCGCCGTGTCCGCAGCCGTGCTGCTGGGCGCGTCGGGTGCGGTGCTGGGCACGACGGGCTCGGCTTCGGCCTCCAGCCCGCAGGAGCTCGCTCGTCAGATCGTCCCCGCCTCGCAGTACGCGTCGTTCAGCAAGATCGTCGAGCACGAGTCCGGCTGGAACCCCAGCGCCACCAACTCGTCCAGCGGCGCCTACGGCCTGGTCCAGGCCCTGCCGGGCGCGAAGATGGCCTCGGCCGGTTCCGACTGGAAGACCAACGCGGCCACCCAGATCAAGTGGGGCCTCAACTACATGAACGAGCGCTACGGCTCCCCGAACGCCGCGTGGGCGTTCTGGCAGGCCAACGGCTGGTACTAAGAAGCACCCAGCAGCCCTGCCGCACCGCGCATCCGCAAGGCCCCGCCCTCCTCACGGAGGGGCGGGGCCTGCGGCGTTTTCCGCGTGGCCCGATTTAGTAGACCGGTCGTCTAGCTTCGTCTAGTCTTCCCGGCATCGGCGGACCCCACAAGGACGAGGACCCGCCGCGACACCGGAGGTGGCCCATGCCCGCACGCCCCACCCTCCCGCCCGGCCGCTTCGGCGAGCTCGTCGGCATCCCGCTCCCCGTCGTCCAGGGCCCCTTCGGCGGGGGCCTGTCCTCCGTCGAGCTGGCCGCGGCGGTCTCCGAGGGCGGCGGCCTCGGCTCGTACGGGGCGCACATCCACACCCCCGAGGAGATCACCGCGCTCGTGGCCGAGCTCCGCGCCGCGACCGGCCGCCCCTTCGCGGTGAACCTGTGGGTGCCGCAGGAGGGCGAGCGGGCCGGCCTCCCGGCGTCCGAGCTCGCCGGGCACGTCGAGCGGCTCCGCCCGTACTACGAGGAGCTGGGCGTGCGCCCGCCGAGCGCCCGGGACGTCGAGGCACAGCCCGACTTCGACGCGCAGCTGGACGCCCTGATCGCGGCCGCCCCTCCGGTGATCAGCCTGGTCATGGGCCTGCCGCCGGGCCGCCTGGTCGCCGGGGCCCGGCGGCGCGGGACCGTCGTCATCGGCACGGCCACGACCGTCGAGGAGGCCGTGGCCCTGGAGGCGGCCGGGGTGGACGCGATCGTCGCCTCCGGCAGCGACGCGGGCGGCCACCGGGGCGCCTTCCTCCGTCCCGTACGGGAGTCCCTGGTCGGCACCTTCTCCCTGGTCCCGCAGGTGGCGGACGCGGTGTCGGTCCCGGTGGTCGCGGCCGGCGGGATCGCCGACGGGCGCGGGGTCGCCGCCGCGCTCGCGCTCGGCGCGGACGCCGTCCAGGTCGGGACGGGCTTCCTGGTGGCGCGCGAGTCGGGGGCGAGCGAGGCGCACCGGCGGGTCCTCGGCACCCCGGAGGCCCGGACGACCGTGCTCACCCGCCTCTTCTCGGGGCGCACGGCGCGCGGCATCCCGAACGGCTTCGTCCGGGACATGGCGGCCCACGAGGAGCTCGTGCCGCCGTATCCCGTGCAGAACGCGCTGATGCAGCCGATCCGCCGGGCGGCGGCCGCGCAGGACCGGCCCGAGTACGTGAACCTCTGGGCCGGCCAGGCGGCGGCCCTGGCGCAGGAGGCGCCGAAGGCCGCCGCGTACCTCGCCTCGCTCGTCGAGGAAGC
Organism: Streptomyces sp. NPDC021012; assembly: GCF_044333355.1. Classification (NCBI taxonomy): domain Bacteria; kingdom Bacillati; phylum Actinomycetota; class Actinomycetes; order Kitasatosporales; family Streptomycetaceae; genus Streptomyces; species Streptomyces sp. NPDC021012. The sequence continues at coordinate 439,079 of NZ_JBIRQU010000004.1, read as the reverse complement.
GGTCGGAGCCGCCGGATGACGGTCAGAGGCGCCGGATGACGGTCAGAGCCGCTGGATGATCGTGCCGGTCGCGAGTGCCCCGCCCGCACACATGGTGATGAGTGCGAACTCCTTGTCCGTGCGCTCCAGTTCGTGCAGGGCGGTGGCGATGAGCCGGGCGCCGGTGGCGCCGACGGGGTGGCCGAGGGCGATGGCGCCGCCGTTGACGTTGACCTTCTCCAGGTCCTGGTCGAAGACCTGCGCCCAGCTCAGCACCACGGACGCGAAGGCCTCGTTGATCTCGACGAGGTCGATGTCCTTGAGCGACATCCCGGCCTTGCCGAGCACCGCCCGGGTCGCGTCGATCGGCCCGTCGAGGTGGAAGTGGGGGTCGGCGCCGACGAGGGCCTGGGCGACGATCCGGGCGCGGGGCTTCAGCTTCAGGGCGCGGGCCATGCGCTTGGAGGCCCACATGAGGGCGGAGGCGCCGTCGGAGATCTGGGAGGAGTTCCCGGCGGTGTGGATCGCGGTGGGCATGACGGGCTTGAGGCGGGACAGGCCCTCCATGGTGGTGTCGCGCAGGCCCTCGTCGCGGTCGACGAGCCGCCACATGCCCTGCCCCGCGGCCTGTTCGGCCTCCGTCGTGGGGACCTGGACGGCGAAGGTCTCGCGCTTGAAGCGCTCCTCGGCCCAGGCGGTCGCGGCGCGCTCCTGGGAGAGCAGGCCGAGGGAGTCGACGCGCTCGCGGGTGAGGCCGCGGCGGCGGGCGATGCGCTCGGCGGCCTCGAACTGGTTGGGCAGGTCGACGTTCCACTCGTCGGGGAACGGCTTGCCGGGCCCGTGCTTGGAGCCGGAGCCGAGCGGGACGCGCGACATGGCCTCGACGCCGCAGGAGATGCCGATGTCGATGACTCCGGCGGCGACCATGTTGGCGACCATGTGGCTGGCCTGCTGCGAGGAGCCGCACTGGCAGTCGACGGTGGTGGCGGCCGTCTCGTAGGGCAGGCCCATGGTGAGCCAGGCCGTGCGCGCCGGGTTCATGGACTGCTCGCCGGCGTGGGTGACCGTACCGCCGACGATCTGCTCGACGCAGTCGGCGTGGATGCCGGTGCGGCCGAGGAGTTCGCGGTAGGTCTCGCCCAGGAGGTAGGCGGGGTGGAGGTTGGCGAGCGCGCCTCCGCGCTTGCCGATGGGGGTGCGTACGGCTTCGACGATGACGGGTTCCGCGGCCATGAGCTCGTCCTCTCCTCGACCGGACGGGGTGTCCCGGCACCTCGTCCGGTCGGCGTCACGGGGGAACTAGTACGCGTTCTAGTTCTGAGTGCAGTCTTATGACTGCTACCGCCGGTACGCAAGGGTCCGGGAGGCAACAGTTCCCGCCCCGACCCTTGCTACTTGTAGAACTCGTTACTAACTTTCGCGGCAACTTCTGATGGTCCATCAGATATGGAGAGTGTTGCCGATGGCCTGCCCCCATCTCCCCGAAGGACTCCCCGCAGGAACCCCCGAAGGTCTCCCCGAAGGGCTTCCCGCGGGGTTCGACGCCACCGACCCCGACCTGCTCCAGGACCGGGTCCCCTTCCCGGAGTTCGCCCGGCTGCGGCAGACCGCGCCCGTCTGGTGGTGCCCCCAGCCGGCCGGCGTCACCGGCTTCGCGGACGGCGGGTACTGGGCGGTCACGCGCCACGCCGACGTCAAGTACGTCTCCACCCACCCCGAGCTGTTCTCCTCGAACGAGAACACCGCCGTCATCCGCTTCAACGAGCACATCACCCGGGACCAGATCGAGGTCCAGAAACTGATCATGCTGAACATGGACCCGCCCGAGCACACCCGGGTCCGCCAGATCGTCCAGCGCGGCTTCACCCCCCGCGCGATCCGGAGTCTGGAGACCGCCCTGCGCGAGCGCGCGCGGGCCATCGTCGACGAGGCGAAGCGCGGCGCGGGCGCCGACGGCACCTTCGACTTCGTCACCCGGGTCGCCGTCGAACTCCCCCTCCAGGCCATCGCCGAACTCATCGGCGTCCCCCAGGAGGACCGCTCCAGGATCTTCGACTGGTCGAACAAGATGGTCGCGTACGACGACCCCGAGTACGCCATCACCGAGGAGATCGGCGCCGAGGCCGCCATGGAACTCATCGGCTACTCGATGAACATGGCCGCCGCCCGCAAGGAGTGCCCGGCCCAGGACATCGTGTCGCAGCTCGTCGCCGCCGAGGGACAGGGGAACCTCTCCTCCGACGAGTTCGGCTTCTTCGTGCTGCTGCTCGCCGTCGCCGGCAACGAGACCACGCGCAACGCCATCAGCCACGGCATGCACGCCTTCCTCACCCACCCCGACCAGTGGGAACTCTTCAAGCGCGAGCGGCCCGCGACCGCCGCCGAGGAGATCGTCCGCTGGGCGACCCCGGTCGTCTCCTTCCAGCGGACCGCGACCCAGGACACCGAACTCGGCGGGCAGAAGATCCGCAAGGGCGACCGCATCGGCCTCTTCTACTCCTCCGCCAACAACGACCCCGAGGTCTTCACCGACCCCGAACGCTTCGACGTCACCCGCGACCCCAACCCCCACCTCGGCTTCGGCGGCGGCGGACCCCACTTCTGCCTCGGCAAGTCCCTCGCGATCAAGGAGATCGAACTGATCTTCAACGCCCTCGCCGACGCCCTGCCCGACCTCACCCTCGCCGGCGCACCACGCCGGCTGCGGGCGGCCTGGCTGAACGGGGTGAAGGAACTCCGGGTCCGCGCCTCGGCGTGACACGCCCGTACGGAACCGGAAAGCGCGGCACGCGCGGAACCGGAATGCGGTCGACCGCGTCCGACCCCACATGCGGGGGACACAGAGAAACATCCTGACCATCGTCATCGCGCTGCTGGCGCTCCAGCTCGGCTCGCTCGTCGCACCCGCCTACGCCTGCGGCTGCGGCGCGATGATCCCGGACAGGTCCGAGCGCATCGGCGTCGACCGGGAGGAGTCGGCCGTCCGCTGGGACGGCCGCGCCGAGACCGTCGTCATGCGCTTCCACGTGCACGGCAACGCCCGTCGGGCGGCCTGGATCATGCCGGTGCCGGGCCGCGCCGACGTCACCCTCGGCGACCCGGCGCTCTTCGACGAGCTCGACCGGCTCGCCGAGCCCGAGCAGCGCGACCGGCACTACTTCTGGCCGCGCGAGGGCGACTGGCCCTTCGACGCCACGTACGGGGACGGGGCCGCCGCCGCACCGCCCACCGCGGGAGGCGTCGGCGTCGTCGGCCGCGAACGGCTCGGCCCCTTCGACGTGGCCCGGCTCACCGCCACCGACCCCGAGGCCCTCGGCGACTGGCTGCACGCCAACGGCTTCGAGCTGCCCGAACGGCTCACCGGCGCACTCCGGCCGTACGTCGACCGGAAGTGGGAGTACGTCGCCGTCCGCCTCGCCCCGCAGGAGAAGGGCGCGGCCCTCTACGGCGAACTGACCCCGCTGCGCATCGGCTTCGCCTCTCCCGAACTCGTCTACCCCATGCGGCTCTCCCGCCTCGCGCAGACGCCGCAGACCCTCGGCCTGTACGTCCTCGCCGAGCACCGGATGGAGCCCCGCTCCCCCATCGGCGGCGACCGCCCCGAGGTCACCTTCGCGGGCCGGATCGAGCGGCCGGAGGGAGCGGTGGCGGGCCTCGCGGGCGACGCGCCCGTCCGTCTGACGGTCCTGGAACAGCACTTCCCCCACCCCGGACGCATCGACGACGACCACCACCTGCGGGCCGTCGCGGACACCCCGTACCGCGAGGTCGAGTACACCGACCGGCTGCTCACCCTCGGCGGCGTCCCGGCCTGGCTCCTGACGGTCGTCGCCGTTCCGCTGCTCGTGGCGCTGCTCGTCGTACGGGTGAAAAGGCACCGCCCACGCCGTGTCCCCGGTATACGTTCGACCGCATGACGAACCCTCAGTGGACCGAAGTGGACCAGTACTTCACCGACACGATCGCCCCCGCCGACGAGGCGCTCACGGCCGCGCTCGCCGACTCGAAGGCGGCGGGCCTGCCGGAGATCGCCGTCGCCCCCAACCAGGGCAAGCTGCTCCAGCTGCTCGCCCGGACGCAGGGCGCGCGCACCGTCCTGGAGATCGGCACCCTCGGCGGCTACAGCACGATCTGGCTGGCCCGCGCGCTGCCCGAGGACGGCCGGCTGATCACCCTGGAGTACGACCCCGCCCACGCGGACGTCGCCCGCGCCAACATCGCCCGCGCCGGCCTCGACAAGACCGTCGAGGTCCGGACGGGCGCGGCCCTGGACACCCTGCCGCAGCTGGAGGCGGAGGGCGCGGGCCCCTTCGACCTCGTCTTCATCGACGCCGACAAGGTCAACAACCCGCACTACGTGACCTGGGCCCTGAAGCTCTCCCGGCCGGGCACGCTGATCATCGTCGACAACGTGGTGCGGAACGGCCGGGTCGCCACCCCCCACCCGGACGACCCGGCGATCACCGGCACCCGCGAGATGTTCGACCTGGTCGCCCGCGAACCGCGCCTGGACGCGACGGCGCTCCAGACGGTGGGCGCGAAGGGCTACGACGGCCTGCTGCTCGCCCGGGTCGTCGGATGAGGACTACTTCCACTCGTACAGCGCGCCCGAGACCTTCCCGCTCTCCTCGGTGTCGAACTCGAACACGGTGGCGGTGCCGTTGAGCCGGGCGAACTGGGCGGCGGCGGTCTCGTAGAAGAGGGCGCCCCGCCAGCTCACGCCACCGGACTCGTTGAAGCGGCCGACACCGGAGCCGTGCCAGGTGATCGTCTCTCCGGCCTGGGTCATGCTGATGCCGTGGCCCTCGCCGAAGAGCGTGCCGTCGGCCTGCACGACCGCCTCGTACGTCCCCATGTCCTTGACGGCCACGCCGAGCAGCGTGCCCGTACCCGAGAACGAGGACTCCGTGACGGCATGACCGCCGTCCGTGGACAGCACGCGCAGCCCCGTCACCTCTCCAGAAACCGTTCCCAGCTGCTCGCCGAGCATGATGGGACTCCTCTCCGCCCCCCTCCCGGTAAACCGGGATGCATCCCCTTATTCCGGACTACGCCGACCGCCCGGAATCGTCAACCGGAGCCGCCGGAGCCGTGGGGGCCGCGGGTCATATCCTGCTCCCCATGAGCATCGTGAAGATCAACGTCCTGACCGTGCCGGCCGAGCAGCGCGAGGTGCTGGAGCAGCGGTTCGCCTCCCGGGCCGGAGCCGTCGAGGGGTCCGACGGATTCGAGTGGTTCGAGCTGCTGCGCCCGGTGGAGGGCACCGACCAGTACCTGGTGTACACGCGGTGGCGCAGCGAGGAGGACTTCCAGAACTGGATGAACGGCTCCATGAAGGCCGCCCACCAGGGCGGGGGCGAGGGCGGCGAGCGCCCGAAGCCCGCCGCGTCCGGCTCGACCCTGTGGTCGTTCGAGGTCGTCCAGCAGGCGTCGCCGAAGTAAGCCGAAGCAAGCCGTCGTAATTCAGCGGCGGGCGTGGCCGTGCGGGTCACAGAATGGCCCGCATGACCTGGACCTTCTCTCCCGAGCGCGTCGACACCCCGGACGCCACCGCCCTGCGCCGCGACTACTACGGCGATGTGGCAGGCCGCTACTGGAAGCGGCACGCGACCGAGGCGGAGATCGACGAGGGGCTGACGGACGACGGGGTCGAGAAGCTGACCCCGCCGACCGGGCAGTTCCTGGTGGCCCGGTTCGAGGGGAAGCCGGCCGGCTGCGGCGGGGTCCTGATGCTGGACGGGGAACGCGCCGAGCTGACCCGGGTCTTCCTGCGGCACGCCTTCCGCGGCGCGGGCGGCGCGGGCGCCCTGCTGCGCAGGCTGGAGGACGAGGCGCGCGGCCTCGGCGCCCGCCGGATGGTCCTCAACACGCGCCTCGACCTGGTCGAGGCACGCGGCCTGTACACGCGGCACGGGTACGAGGAGATCCCCGCGTACTGCACCGGGCCGTACATGGACATCTGGTACGGCAAGGAAATCTGAGCCCGCACGAGGACGGACGAAGACGAGCGAGGGCGGGCTCAGGCGCACCGGGGGGCCGGACCACGCGCGGTGGTCGCCGGGCGGCTCGGGCGCGCGGGGCCGGGTTCACGCGTGGTGGTCGCGGGGCGGCTCGGGCGCACAGGGGGCCGGTCTACCCGTGGTGGTCGCCGGGCGGCTCGGGCGTGTGGGGCCGGTCCCCGTCCGAGCCGCGCAGTTCGGCCGTCAGCTCCCCCACCAGCTGGACGAGGTCGGTGGGCCGGTCGGGTCCCCACCAGTCGCCGAGGAGTTCGGCGAGTGACGCCTCCCGGGCCTCGGCCAGTACCGTCGCCGCCCGCACCCCCTCCTCGGTGAGGGTCAGCTGGACGCCTTCCCGGGTCGCCAGCCGCCGCTCCTCCACCTGCCGGGACGCCTCCGTGATGACCCGCAGGGGTACGGGGGTGGTCTCGGCGAGCCGGGAGGGCTCGACGGTCCCGTGGCGGCGGATGCGCAGCAGCAGCCAGCTCGAAGCGGGCAGCAGGTCGAGCCCGGCGCGCGCGGTGATCTTCGCGTAGATCTCCTTGCGGCCCTCCCGGGAGTCGAGGACGGACAGGGCGCGGGCGCACTCGTCGTACGAGGAGCGCCCGACCGGGTGGGGGGCGAGGGTCTGGCCGGTGTCGGGCGCGGTGACCGAGGCGCGCAGCTTGTCCTCCTTGAGGAACCAGGCGATGACGAAGGCGACGAGGACGACGGGCGCCGCGTACAGGAAGACGTCCGTGATGGACGTGGCGTAGGCGTGCAGGACCTGCGGGCGCAGCTCGGGCGGGAGGGCCTCGATGGCGCGCGGGTCGGCGGCGACCCGGGCGGCGCCGGTGCCGGGCGGGAGCTCCGTACCCGCGCCCGCGAACACGTCGCCGAGCGTGGCGGTGAGCCGGTTGGTGAAGATCGTGCCGAAGACGGCGACGCCGAAGGAGGCGCCGATGGAGCGGAAGAAGGTGGCTCCGGAGGTGGCGACGCCGAGGTCCTCGTAGGAGACGGCGTTCTGCACGACCAGGACGAGGACCTGCATGACGAGGCCCAGTCCGGCGCCGAAGACGAAGAAGCAGACGCTCATCGACCAGGTCGAGCTGGTCTCCGTCAGCCCGTGGAGGAGGAGCAGGCCGAGTCCGGTGAGGAAGGTGCCGGCGAGGGGGAAGACCTTCCAGCGGCCGGTGCGCGAGACGATCTGGCCGGAGCCGGTCGAGGCGATGAAGATGCCGAGGACCATGGGCAGCATGTGGACGCCGGACATCGTCGGGGTGACGCCATGGACCACCTGGAGGAAGGTCGGCAGGTAGGTCATCGCGCCGAACATGGCGAAGCCGACGATGAAGCTGATGACCGAGACGAGGCTGAAGGTCCGGATCCGGAACAGCTTGAGCGGCAGCACGGGTTCGGCGGCCCGCCGTTCGACGTACAGGAACCAGACGAGGAGTACGGCTCCGAGGACGGCGAGTCCGATGATCTGCGCCGATCCCCACGCCCAGGTGGTGCCGCCGAGGGAGGTCACCAGGACCAGGCAGGTGGCGACCGAGGCGATGAGGAAGGTGCCGAGGTAGTCGATCGTGTGGCGGGTGGAGCGGGCCGGGATGTGCAGGACGGCGGCGATGACGAAGAGGGCGACGATCCCGATGGGGAGGTTGATGTAGAACACCCAGCGCCAGGAGAGGTGCTGGGTGAAGATCCCGCCGAGCAGCGGGCCGAGGACGCTGGTGCCGCCGAAGACGGCGCCGAAGAGGCCCTGGTACCTGCCGCGTTCCCGGGGCGGGACGAGGTCGCCGACGATCGCCATGGCCAGGACGATGAGACCGCCGCCGCCGAGGCCCTGGACCGCGCGGAAGGCGATGAGCTGCGGCATGTTCTGGGCGATGCCGCAGAGGGCGGAGCCGACCAGGAAGAGGACGATCGCGCCCTGGAAGAGCTTCTTGCGCCCGTACTGGTCCCCCAGCTTGCCCCAGAGGGGCGTCCCGGCCGTGGACGCCAGCAGGTACGCGGTGACCACCCAGGAGAGGTGCTCCATGCCGCCGAGCTCGCTGACGATGGTCGGCAGGGCCGTGGACACGATGGTCTGGTCGAGGGCGGCGAGCAACATGCCGAGCAGCAGCGCGCCGATCGCGACGAGGACGGTGCTGCGGCTCTGCCCCTCCCCGGGCACGGGGACGTCACCGAGCTCGGACGGGCGTGTGTCCTGGGCCATGGGGTCTCCGTCTCCGTGTCGCGGCGGGCCCCTTCATCCTGGTCGGAATATGCCGTTATGGCCTGCGGAAGGGTACAGCCGTTCGCCCGCCCGACAGGGTCGGGCTGCATAATCGCTCGCATTGGTATCGGGGAGGGGACCCATCATGACCGGACACGTCTGTCCTGAATGCGGTGCACACAGACCTGGCTGCGCCTGCGCCCGCGCGGCGGAGGCGGCCGCCGCCGAGGACTTCGACCCCCTGCGCATCAGGCCGTACGTGAACCTGGACGGGACGGGGAACGACACGGCGGGGCCTGGCGTGGTGGGGGGCTTCGCGGCGGGGCCGGACGGGCAGCCGACCGCTCACCTGCCGGCGTACACGACGGAGGACCCGCCGACGGCCCAGCTGACGGCGATCCGCCAGGACACCGACCTCACCGCACCGATACCGGTGGTGCACCCGACGGGGGGACAGCCGGGCACGCACCCGGACGGCTCGGGAGCTGCGGCGCACCCCGGCGGCGCGGACTCGGGGGTTCACCCGGGCGGTCCGGGCCCGGAGGCGTACCCGGGCGGCCCGGCCTCGGATGCGCACCCGGGCGACCCAACCTCGGAGGCGTACCCGGGCGGCCCGACCTCGGAGGCGTACCCGGGCGGCCCGACACCTGCGGCGTACGGCGACGGCTCGGACTCGGGGGCGTACCCGGGCACCCCGGGACCTGCGGCGTACGGCTCCGGCTCCGGCTCCGGCTCCGGCTCCGAGGCGTACCCCCCGCAGGGCCACCCCGGCGCCATGGGCGACGCCTCCGAGACGATGCCGCTGCTGCTGCGCGGCATCGGCGAGGTGCCGCCTCCGCCCGGGCACGGGCAGTCGCGGGGGCGCAGGCGCGGCACGGTGGTCGCGGTGGTGGCCGCGGTCGCCGTGGCGGGCACCGCGGCCCTGGCGGCGGCCGTCCTCGGCGGCGCGGACGACACCGCCGACCGCGCGGCCGTACCCGAGGTAACCACGAGCGCGTCCCTGAACGTCGCCGTGTCGGAGGCGCCCTCCCCCTCCTCCGAGACCCCCGAGCCGACGACGTCCTCCCCGACCCCGCACGAGACGTCCGCGTCGCCGTCCCCGACGCCCTCCCCGACCCGCACCACCGCGAGCCCGAGCACGTCGGCGGCTCCTCCGGCCGTCACCCCCTCCGCGTCGCCGACGACCGCCGCACCGACGACGGCCGCGCCGTCCTCGACGCCGCCCCGGCCGACGGAGGAGGCGGCGGTGACGCTGAGCCTCGGCTCCTCGGGCGACGAGGTGATGGAGCTCCAGACGCGGCTGACCCTCGCGGGGGCGTACCACGGCGACATCGACGGGGAGTACGACCAGGAGGTCTATCGCGCGGTGAAGAGCTACCAGTCCTGGATGTACATCAAGGGGGACCCGAAGGGCGTGTACGGCCCCCACACGCGCGAGGCCCTGGAGCGGAGCACCTGGCTCTGACGGAGGCCGGGCGGACCGGTTGGCCAAGACCGCCCACGGTTTTGTATCGTGAAAGAACAAAGTGGCCCCGCCCGCACTCCCTGACCGGCGGGCGGGACCGCTTCGTTCTCCGCGCCGTCCCCACGGGAGACCCGATGCCCGCCGCCACCCCGGCCACGCTCACCGCCCGCGCCCTCCTCCTCGACATGGACGGCACCCTCGTCAACTCGGACGCCGTCGTCGAACGCTGCTGGCGCCGCTGGGCGGACCGCCAGGGGCTCGACGGGGACGAGGTGCTCAAGGTGGTCCACGGCCGCCAGGGCTTCGCGACGATGGCCGTCCTCCTGCCGGACCGCCCGATGGCGGAGAACCACGCCGACAACCGGGTGATGCTGGCCGAGGAGACCGCCGACCTCGACGGGGTCGTGCCCGTCCCCGGCGCCCCTGCCTTCATGGCCGCGATCGCGGACCTCCCGCATGCCCTGGTGACCTCGGCGGACGAGGGCCTGGCGCAGGCCCGGATGGGCGCGGCGGCGCTCCGGATGCCGGAGGTCCGGGTGACGGCCGAGAGCGTCGGCGCGAGCAAGCCGGACCCCGAGGGCTTCCTCAAGGGCGCGGCGGCGCTGGGCTTCGACCCGGCGGACTGCGTGGTCTTCGAGGACTCCGAGGCCGGCATCCAGGCGGGCCGCGCGGCCGGCATGCGCGTCGTGGGCGTGGGCCCGCGCGCGGCGGCGTTCGCGCCGGACGTGCACGTCGCCGACCTCACCCGGCTGCGGGTGGAGCCCGCGGCGGACGGCTCGATCACGCTGACCGTCCTGACGTAGACGCCACACCCCTCCCCCTACTCCCTCGCGCGCGGCCGGACCTTCCGGCCGCGCGCGAGGCGTTTCCACGACCACCTCACCCCTGCCCCCGCCCCCCTGCCCCCGAACCCCTGGGCGCCGGGCGGAATCTGTCACTCCGTCAGGACCCGCACACCCCTTGATGTGACGTGCTCATGTCGCCACCCTGTTACCTGGCGCACCCCCCACGGAAACCTGGCGCCGCCACGATGACCGGGCCCACCCCCCGGCGCCCCGCGGGGACGGCAGCAGCCAAGGTCCCCCCACATCAAGGGAGTTCACATGCCCGTCGGCATGGTCTACGCGCGTCGACTCGCCGTACTCGCCACCTCCGCCGCCCTCACCGTCACCGGCCTCCTCGCCACGGCTCCGGCCGCGCAGGCCGCCATGCCGACCCCGGTCAGCGCGGCGACCGCGCGCACCTACCTCGCCGCCCTCACGGTCGAGACGGAAGGCTCCACCTCGGGTTACAGCCGAACCCTCTTCCCGCACTGGATCACCCAGTCCGGCACCTGCAACACGCGCGAGACCGTCCTCAAGCGCGACGGCGTGAACGTCGTCACCGACTCCAGCTGCGCCGCGATCAGCGGCAGCTGGTACTCGGAGTACGACGGCGCCACCTGGACCGCCGCCTCCGACCTCGACATCGACCACATGGTCCCGCTCGCCGAGGCCTGGCGTTCGGGCGCGAACTCCTGGACCACCGCCCAGCGCCAGGCCTTCGCGAACGACCTCACCCGGCCGCAGCTCATAGCCGTCACCGACAACGTCAACCAGGCCAAGGGCGACCTGGACCCGGCGAAGTGGCTGCCCCCGGTGACGTCCTACCGCTGCACGTACGTCCGGGCCTGGGTGGACGTGAAGCACTACTACAACCTCAGCGTCGACCCCGCCGAGAAGAGCGCCCTCCAGTCCGTCCTGAACGGCTGCTGACAGGCCACCCCCTGAGCTCGCGTCAGCAGCGGCCATCGGGGAGTGAGGCTCACCACACACTCCCCGATGGCCGAATGTTGAACTTGCAAGCACTACTGAGGGATGCCTAACCTTACGGCCTCATCGGTTTCCGTCCCCCCACCCCGCGCCCACCCCGGCCGGGGCCAGGCCGAAGGAGTCCCCCATGGCCACCGCTCAGAACACCACCCCCACGAGCACTCCCCCGAACCTCACCGCCCGCCTGAACCACGCCCAGCCCTACGCGCTCGGCCTCTTCCGCATCGTGGTCGGCCTGCTCTTCGCCTGCCACGGCGTCGCCTCGCTCTTCGGCCTCATCGGCGGCACCGTGGTACCGGCCGGCACCTGGCCGTTCTGGTACGCGGCCGTCATCCAGCTCGTCGCCGGCCTCCTGGTCCTGGCCGGGCTCGGCACCCGGAGCGCCGCCTTCCTCGCCTCCGGCTCGATGGCGTACGCGTACTTCAACGTCCACCAGCCCGAGTCGCTCTTCCCCCTCCAGAACGGCGGCGAGAACTCGGCCATGTTCTGCTGGGCCTTCGCCCTCCTCGTCTTCACCGGCCCCGGCGCCCTGTCCCTCGACCGGCTCTTCGGCGCCGGCAAGACGACGGACCCGAACACCCGCGAGCAGCAGGGCACGCCGGTCACCGCGTGACACACGGACACACCTGAGAGAAGGGCCCGGAAACCGCAGCGCGCTTTCCGGCCCTTCTCACTACGGGCACCACCTACACCCCCGAGCGGCTTCCTCTCGACCGGGTTCCCCAACGGGGCTCGCCCTCAGGGGGCACCCCCCGCCCCAGAGGTCCTCAGAGAGCCCCGAGGGGCCCGAAAGCGCGCCTCCCGCCCCACCGACAGTCGGTCCCCCGCCCCCGCGTAGGCTCTGGCCCTGTGAATCTGCTCGACAGCCTGGGCTCGCTGCGGTCGCTCACCGCGGGTCCGTGGATCTACCCGGTGGTGGCGACGTCGATCCTGCTCGACGTCTTCCTGCCCGTGCTGCCGAGCGGTTTCCTGGTGATCACCGCAGCCACGGCGGCGGCGACGGCCACCGGGGCCTCCCCCGGCGTGCTGTCGCTCCTCCCGCTGCTCCTCTGCGCGGCGAGCGCCTCGACCCTCGGCGACTTCCTCGCGTACCGCCTGGCACTGCGCGGCGGGGCCAGGCTGGACCGGGTGATCGCCCGCTCGCGCCGCCTCTCACTGGCGCAGGAACGTCTCGGCACCGCGCTCGCCCGGGGCGGCGGGCTGCTCGTGGTGCTCGCGCGCTTCGCGCCGGCCGGACGCTCCGTGGTCTCCCTGGGAGCGGGCGCGGCGAAGCGACGGGTGGAGGAGTTCCTGCCGTGGTCGGCGCTGGCGGGCGTGACCTGGGCCTCGTACAGCGTGGGGCTCGGCTGGCTGGGCGGTCAGTGGCTGGGCGCGACCTGGTTCAGCGCGGGGGTGTCGACCCTCGCGCTCTTCCTCGCGGGCGGCCTCGCCGCCTACCTCATACGGCGCCCGGCCGCGGCTCCCGCCCCCGCGTCCTGACGACGGCGGGCCGAGACTCCACTCCCCAACAGCGGCGGGCCGAGCCCCCACCCTGACAGCGGCAAGCCGAGCCCCCCACTCCTTGGGGGCGGCGGACCGAGACACCAGCTTCCTGACGGCGGCGGCGCGCCAAGACGCCGGCTTCCTGACGACGGCGGCACGCCAAGACGCCGGCTCCCTGACGACGGCGGCACGCCAAGACGCCGGCTTCCTGAGGACGGCGGCACGCCAAGACGCCGGCTTCCTGACGACGGCACCGGGCCGAGACCCCCACGCCCCGACAGCGGCAGCGAGGTGAGGGCCCCGCACCCCCACGACAACGGACCGGGGTCACCGCTCCCTGACGGCGGCAGCGGGGCGGGAGCCCCGTACCTCCAGGCCGTCGAGGAGTCTCGCGGTCGCCTCGGCGATCTCGTCCACGGCCCGCTCGAACACCTCGCGGTTGTGGGCGGCGGGGGCGCGGAAGCCGGAAACCTTGCGGACGTACTGCAGGGCGGCGGCGCGGACGTCGTCCTCGGTCGCCTCCTCGGGCAGTACGGGCGGGCGGAGCGTCTTGATGCTGCGGCACATGTCTCCAGTGTGGCGCGCCCCACTGACAACGCCCCGGACCGCCCCCCTCACCCTCGCCTCACCCCCGCCCTCACCCACCCAGCCCGCGTCTGCTCCGCGCGTTGATCTCGGCGGTACGGGCGCGCAGCTCGTGCAGGGGGGTGGCGGGCTGGACGTCGACGGGCTCCGCCTCCCACTCGGTACCGCCCTGGACGGCGCGGATCAGAAAGCGCCCGGAGACGCTCTCCACGTAGAAACCGACCCGCCCCGTGGCGGTGTCGCGGACGAGGTCACCGACCTCGGGCAGTGGCTGCACGCATCCCCTCCGTCCCGAATCCTGAAGCATGGGGACACTCAGGGAAGCGCGGCGACCCCGCTCTGTCAACGCATCTCTAGAGATGTCCCCCGATGGATGGATCGACCGGGCGGGACGGCGTACAGGTGTGCACCCGGGCCGAGGAGTGCGCCGTAGGGTGTCCCGCAATGGAAGGGAGTGGTCCACCCGTGACTGACCAGGACAGCGCTCGTCGGCCCAAGTACCAGCGGATCGCAGATGAGTTGAGAACCGCGATCCAGTCGGGTGCCTTCGCGCCGGGCGACCGGCTCCCCGGCGAGAACGACCTCATGACGACCTACACGGTGGCCCGCATGACGGCCCGCCAGGCCCTGTCCGTGCTGCGTTCGGAGGGGCTCACCGAGGCGCGCAGGGGTGCCGGGGTCTTCGTCCGGGCCTTCCGTCCGCTGCGGCGCCGGGGCATCCCCCGCCTCGCCGGGGACCGCTGGGGCAACGGCCGCTCGGTGTGGTCGGCGGACGTCGAGGACCGGGAACTGGTCGTCGACCAGATCGAGGTGGGCGAGACGGAGGCCGGCGACCGGGTCGCGGGGGTGCTGAACCTGGCGCCGGGAGCGCCGGTCTGCGTCCGCAGCCGCCGCTTCGTCCTGGACGCCAAGCCGGTCCTGCTCTCGGTCTCCTACCTCTCCGCCGAGCTGGTACGGGGTACGCCGATCACCGAGCCGGACACGGGCCCCGGCGGCACCTACGCGCGGCTCACGGAGCTGGGGCACCGGCCGGTGCGGTTCCGGGAGGAGATCCGCTGCCGGATGCCGACGGCGGACGAGTCGGACCGGCTGTCGCTGGAGTCGGGGACGCCGGTGGTGCTCATCGGGCGCACGGCGTTCACGGAGCCGGGGGTGGCGGTGGAGCTCAACGAGATGACGCTGGACTCGTCGTCGTACGTCCTGGAGTACGACTTCGACGCGTGACGACCGTGACGACGTCGACCTCGAACCGCGCCCCGGGGTCGGCGTGGACGACGTCGCCGGCGAACTCGGCGGCGGCCCGGGCGACGGCATCGGCCGGCCCGACCCCCGGCCCGACGTGGGTCACGACCAGCCGCCCGACACGGGCTTCGGCGGCGCTCCGCCCCGCCTGCGCCGCCGAGTGGTGCCCGGGCACATCCCCATCGGCCTCACAGATCAACAGATCGCACTCGCGGGCGAGTTCGACAAGCCCGGGACACGGCTCGCAGTCCCCGGAGTACACGAGGGAAGCCCCTCCCTCCGCCTCCACCCGGAGGGCGAAGGCGGGCAGACCGCCGTGCTCGACGGCACGCGACCGAAGGGTGAGTCCGCCGACGCGGACGACGTGCCCGTCGTACAACTCCTCCACGCCGAAGGCCTTCTCCACGGGACTGCGATCGGGTCCGTTCGTCAGAAAGCCGGCAAGGCGGTCGGCGATGCCGGGCGGACCGAAGAGGGGTACGGGCAGGGGCACGTCGAGCCCCGCGTACAGCAGCGCGTAGTACGCGGTGAGCAGATCGGCACTGTGGTCGGCGTGGAGGTGGGAGATCCACACGGCGTCGACCTCGCCGAGCGTCACGTACCGCTGGAGCTCGGCAAGGGTTCCGGTACCGGCATCCACCCACAGGCGGACGCCGCCGCCCTCGACGAGATAGCCGGAGCAGGCGTTGCCGGGCCGGGGGAAGGGGGTGGCGGACCCGAGGACGGTGATCCGCAGCGATTCGCTGCCCATGAACCGAGTCTAGGCCGGAGTACACGGGATGCACGGAATACACGGGATCACTCGACACTACTCGGCACCACTCGGCACTACTCGGGATACGAACGGATGGCCGAAAGCCGTGCAGAACAAGTGAAGGCCGTGCGTATCCTGTGTGCTCGCCGGACCCCATCGGCGGGCGTCCGGCAGAGAACTGAGGGACATTCATGCTTCGCGCACGCACGCTCGCGGCCGTGACCGCGGCCGCCGCCTCCGGCATCCTGCTGCTGCCTTCGCAGGCGCAGGCCGCCGGCTCGGTCCACCTGTACAAGATCTACTACGACAGCCCGGGCACGGACAACCGGTCCAACAGCAGCCTCAACGCCGAGTACGTCCAGATACGCAACACGACCGGCGCCGCGGTCAACCTGCGGGGCTGGACGCTGACGGACGCGTCGAGCCACAAGTACACCTTCGGCAGCTACACGCTCGGCGCGGGCAAGATCGTCACGGTCCGCACGGGCCGCGGCACGAACACCGCCGCGAACGTGTACCAGAACCGCGCCGCGTACGTCTGGAACAACGACAGGGACACGGCGACGCTACGCAAGTCGAACGGCACGAGCGTCGACACCTGCTCGTACAACTCGACGCGGGTCGACTACAAGTGGTGCTGACGGCCATCTGACGCTCCGTGGGCCCCGCGACGGGGCCCACGGAAGCCCTCAGGAGGCCTCCGCCCCACCCCGGGCAGCGGGAACGGGCGCGGACTCGGACGCGGACTCGGACTCGGACGCGGACGCGGACGCGGAAACCCCATGCTGCTGCACATCGGAGTTGACCTGCCCGCCGAGGGTCATGACATTCAACGTCGCGGAGTTCTCGTTGGCGATGGCCTTCTCGACGCGGGCGACGAGGACGGAGAACGCCTCGCGCTTGCCCAGGTTGTGGTACGGCCCGACCTTGGTCTCGAAATAGACGCGCTCGTGCCCGAGCAGCTGCTCGGTGGACCGGTAGTTCTTCCACTGCTCCCGGTACCGGTACACGCTCTCCAGCGATACGGCGGCGACGACGACCACGCTCAGCACGGTCGCGGTGACCCGCGCGAACCCCAGGTCGAGATTGACGAACACCGGCACGAGCGCCCCACCGACGACGGACACGGTCCGCATCCGCAGGTGCATCGCCTTCATCCGGGTCGCCTTGACGTCGTACCAGCCCTGGTACTGCGCGAGCCTGGTCTCGATGTACCGCTGCGGCGTCATCTCGCCACCCTGCACCCCTGGTTCGGGCGCGTCCCCCACCTCAGCCATGCCGGGAGTACACCGTCAACGACAAGTCCACGTCAACTCTCCCCTCCCCTCCCTTCCCCTCAACCGACCGCGACCACCCCACGCACGGCATCCAGCGCCGCCCGCCACGGAAACAGCGCGGAATCACCCTCCTCCACCTCTCCCTCCCCATGAAGCACGGAGACCCCAACCCCCCGCAGGGTCTCCACCGACCGCTCGAACTGCGGATGCCGGGCCTGGGCCGCGCTCAGACAGGGCACCGCAACCATCGGCACCCCCTTCCCGATCCCCTCCGCGACCACCCCCACCACGAACTTGTCCACGATCCCCAGCGCCCACTGATTGACCGTATTGAACGTGGCCGGCGCCACAAGAACCGCCGCCGCCTCCGGCCACACCTCCCCCTCCCCGGGAAACGCGTAGTCCCACCTCACCGGATGCCCCGTCAGCACCCCCAACCCCTCAAGCGACCCGGCAAGCCACCGCGCCGCCGTCGGCGTAAGCCCAAGACACACATCCCAGCCATCGGCCTGCGCCTCCTCGATGACCCGGGCGATATCAAAAACGGGCTCTGCCGCGCCCGCAAACAAGTACAAGGTGCTCATCCCCTCATCCGACCACACCCACCCCGCCACCCCTCCAGCCCGCCCTCCCCGACTGATCGACCAGGTCAGCCGCCACCCGGGCCGAAACACGCGGGCGACTCCTGAACCGTCACCACTACCGTGCGGGCCTGACGCGCGGACGAAAGCACTGGCGGGACGGGCTCGGATCACCGAAGGCGTCCGTCCTGTACCGCACACCTGACGCGTGGCGCTTCGCCATGCACTTCTCCGGCGTCGTCGTCGACGGCCACCTCTCCCAACCCAGCGCCGACAGCGAACCGGACGAAGCCCAGACAGCCGCACACAGCAAGGCCGAGAACCTGGCCGACCGACCTCTGACGATCTCCTGGGAAGCGAACGACGAACCAGACTGGTGGACGGGAACCATCACAACCGAACCCACGGATCCGACACCACGGCACCCACGAAACCCCCGGCCGGCTCCAGCCCCGCAACCGCCCGACGTGCTCCTGTACGCACGCTGCGCCGCCATAACCACAGGCCGAACCGCGCGAGAGAACATCTTCGCCAACGCCGACAGGCTCGCCCCGTACACCTTCACCGAACACGACAACGAACACCTTCTACACATACCGGACAAGTCACACGAGCCGGCCAGCGGCGGTCATCGATTATCGGCGCCGATCACCGCTGTATGCCCTCACACAACCCGCCGACGCCCCAGCAGCGTCACTTCCACCGCTCCGCCTTCGCCTTCCCCTCGGCTTCCTTGCGCTTCTGAATCGTGCAAGAGGACCAGCCCCCCGATGGCGATCGCACCGAGAGGCCCCGACCACGGCAAGCCGCCGACACCCGGCCCCCTTCTCCGTCAGCGCTCCACACCTGGACTGCGTCGTCGCCACGCTTCCCCCTCAGCGCCGCTGAGCCCTCACACCAAGCAAGCCTCCCAACAACCGGAGACGCCTGGAAGGCGCACCCCGAAGCACGACCACTCCTGGCTCGCACACCGGGGCGCCCGCTTCCCACGCCCGTCACTCCTGGCCACACCCCGACTACCGCCCTCCCCTGAACAAGCCGAAAACAACCGGGCGCGCTCCGCGACAGGCAGGCACTACGAGCACACAGCTCCCAGCCACGCGTGCTGCGCATAGCGGGCGCCCTGACGACCATGGGCGCCGACATCAGATGCAAATACCGAAGGCCCCTCGCCATGATCGGCAAGGGGCCTTCGTACTGGTGGGCACGGACGGTTTCGAACCGCCGACATCTGCTTTGTAAGAGCAGCGCTCTACCCCTGAGCTACGCACCCGTGGAAGAGGCAACAGCCTACATGGCCGGGGGGTGGGTGCGGCAAACGGATGGGGGGGGTGGGGGGTAGCCCCAGGGTGGGGAGGGTGGGTTGCCGGATCGTGACGGGGGGTAGTGGGGGCGTAGCGTCGGGGGGTCGGTGGGGCGCTGGGGCTGGGGAGTGAGTGGCGTGGGTGTGGGGCGTGGGTTGCGGGTGGTGGGTGCGGCTGGGGTTGCCGTGGTGGTGCTTGCGGGGTGTGGGGGTGTTGATGTCGAGGGGGCGCCGGTGGAGCGGAGGACGTTTGCGTTCGAGGGGGAGGCGCTGGTTGTCGACGCGGATGACTCGGATCTGGTGATCACGCCGGCTGATGTCGACGGGGTGCGGGTGGAGCGGCAGGTCGACGGGTGGGTGGTGATGGGGTCCGGGCCCGAGGCGAGCTGGAAGCTGGTGGAGGGGCGGCTCACGTTGCGGGTGGGTTGTGACGCCGTGGCGGCCAGTTGTGGGGCGGTGCACCGGATCCAGGTGCCCCGTGGGGTCGCCGTCACCGTCGAGGACGGCAACGGGGACGTCACCGCCGAGGGCTTCGCCACGCCTCTCAAGGTGCGGACCGACGACGGGGACGTGCGGGTGCGGAAGGCGAGTGGGGAGCTCGATCTCGCGAGCGAGGACGGGGATGTGAGCGTGGACGACTCCGTTCGCTCGCCCTCTGTCGTGGTCCGGGCCGATGACGGGGACGTACGGGTCAGTCTCGCCGCCGTTCCCCGCAGGGTCGACGTCGTCACCGAGGACGGCGACGTCGCCGTGACCGTGCCGAAGGGCGAGTACGAGGCGTCCGGTGTCAGTGATGACGGGGACGTTCGTATCGACGTGCCTCTGCGTGCCGGCAGCGGGCACGTCGTGAGCCTGCGCAGTGACGACGGGGACGTCGTCGCGCGGACGGTGAACTGACCGGGCCGTGTGTTCGTCTTTGCCCGGTGGGAGAATGAAGCCTGACCGGGCACGGCGGACACAGCACGGGGAGAAGTACGTGGCGGCGAGTGATGTGAGGGGTGCTTCGGCGCCCAGGCCTCCGTCCGCGTTCCGGTTGGCCTTCGCGCTGCCTCTGCTCGTGGGCGCGCTGCTGCCGGGCGCCTTCGCTGGTGGGGGGACGCGCCGCTGGTTCGGCGGGCGCGGAGAGGGGCAGCGGGCCGAGGCCCAGGCCGCCAAGGACGCCGCCGCGGCCGCTTTCTACGAGCTCGACACCGCCCAGCGCGGGCTGCGCATCTCCATCGAGACGATCACCGCAGTGGACGGTTCCCCGGAGGCGCGTCGTGCCGTCGAGGGGTTCGAGGCGCTCGGGCGGCGGATCGACGAGGTCAGCCATGTATACATCGGTGCTGTTGACGCGCATGATCTCGATCGGGACGAGTTGGACGCGGGCAGTGCCTCGCGCGCGCGTGCCGATCTCACCCGTGCCAAGGAGGAGCTCGACCGCGTCAAGGGCGAGTTGGACCGGTTCGAGGAGGGGCTCGCCCCGCTCCTCGGGCGCGCCGAGACGCAGCTCGCCCGCCTCGCGCCCGCCGTCGAGCGGGCCCGGCAGGCGCTGCGGGGTGCGAGCGGCGCGCTGGACGGCGCCCGGGAGGGTGGGCTGCGCGCCGATGACCTCGCTGTACGGCTCGCCCGGCTCGGGCCCGAGCTGACCCTGCTCAACGAGGGCGCGGGGCGGCACGGCGTCGCCGAGACGCTCCAGCGCGCCGACCGGGTGCTGCGGGACGCCGAGGCCGTACGCGCCGAGGCCGAGCGGCTGCCCGAGCGGGCCGCCGAGATCGACAAGCGCCTGGTGTCGCTGCGTACTCGCATCGAAGCGCTCACCACCCGCGCCGGGGGCGTCGAACCCGTCCTCTCCGAGCTGCGGCGGCGGTACTCGGCCGCCTGCTGGCAGGACCTCCAGCACGTGCCCGAGCAGGCCGCCGCGACCTTGCGGCAGGCCGGGGAGCGGCTCGCCGAGGCCGGGAAGGCGCGGGCCGAGCAACAGTGGCCCGACGCGACCTCGCTGCTCTCCACGGCCCGTGCGCTGCTCGACTCCACCGACGAGGCCGTCTCGGCCGCCGGGGAGCGGCTGCGCCGCCTGGACGCCGTCGCGAAGGACCCGAAGGCGGAGATCGAGCGGACCCGGTTCGCCGTACGGGACGCCCAGCGGCTCGCGATGGCGGGGCGGAGCACGCCCGACCCCCGGCACGCCCGGCCCCTCGACGAGGCCGTCGCCCGCCTCGACCGGGCGGTGGAGGGACTGGAAGGTCGCCACCCTGACTACTGGCACTTCCTCACCGAGCTGGAGGCCGTCCGGTCCGCCGCCGCGCACGTCGTCGGTCGGATCCGGGAGGAGCGGGGCGGCGGGCACTGAGGTACGGCTCGTCCCGCCGTTAGCCTGGTGCCATGCCTCGTTACGAATACCGCTGCCGCACCTGTGGTGACACCTTCGAGCTCAGCCGCCCCATGGCCGAGTCCTCCGCTCCCGCCGCCTGCCCCGCCGGGCACGACGACACCGTGAAGCTGCTGTCCGCTGTCGCCGTGGGCGGAAGCGGCTCCGCCGCCCCCGCTCAGGGCGGTGGCGGCGGTGGCGGCTGCTGTGGCGGGGGTTGCTGCGGCTGATCCATGGACCGCGGCGGCTGATCTCTGGACCGCTGCGGCTGATCCCTGGACAGCTGTGGCTGGTCCCTAGGCCTCCGCCGCCGCTGAGCCCTGGACCTCCGCCGCCGCTCTGAAGCGGCGGAGGATCTCCTCACCCGCCGCCACCCCGCGCTCGGCGAGGACGTCGAGGTGAGGGGCCGTCCAGTCGCTGTCGGCCAGTTCGCCGTGGCCCGGGCGCCAGGCCCGGTCCGCGGCGAGCAGCAGGTCGGCGTCGAGGAGGGAGTCCCCCGCGGCCAGGGTGAGCGTGGTGCCGGTGCGGCGGGCGACCTCGCGGACGGCCGCGCTCTTGGTGAGCGGCTTCGGTACGGCGTACACCTTGCGGCCCTGGAGCGAGACGGTCCAGCCGCGGTCGCCCGCCCAGCCGGCGAAGCGGTCGAGCCAGTCCTCGGGGAGCCGCTCCCGCTCGACGACGAGGTACGCGAAGAGGTCCTCGGCCACCCGGTGCTTGCGCACCCAGGACAGGTCCGTGGTGGCGGTGAGGTAGGCGCGGATCTCGGAGAGCGGCGCGCATTCGTCGGCGAGCCTGCGGACGACGGACTCGTGCCAGTCGCGGTCGGAGACGCCGTCGACGAGGATGTGCCCGCCGTTGGCGCAGATCGCGTACGCCGGTGCGGTGCCCGGGAGCTGGATGCGCTGGTACTGCTTGCGCGTCCGTGTCGTGGTGGGTACGAAGACCGTTTCGGCGGTCAGCCGCGCGAGGAGGTCGGCCGCGTCCTCGGTCATGTACGAGAGCGGCTTGGACTCGTGGACCTCGACGCAGAGCAGCCGGGGCGCCTGGGCGTCCGGCATGCCGAGGGCGAGGGCCGCGGTCGAGTAGATGAGGGTGCGGTCGAGGTCGCTCGCGACCAGCGTCTTCGTGCTCGCGGGCGTGGTCACTGGGACACCACCGCCTTTCCGTCGGCGCCTGTCGCGCCCCTCGTGTACTGGGGGTGGATCAGGCCCACGCAGCTGTACGGGAGTTCGTCGACCTCCTCGACCGGTACGCCGCGCTGCTCGGCGAGCAGCCGGACGTGCGCGAGGTCGGCGTCGGCGCCCCGCTTGGCGAGGATCTTCCAGGGGACGCGGCGGAGCAGGACGCGGGTGGTCTCGCCGACGCCCGGCTTGACCAGGTTGACGTCGTGGATGCCGTACTCCTCGCTGATCCGCTCCACGGCCGCCCAGCCCTCCCAGGTGGGGGTGCGGTCGGCGGCGAGGAGCTCCTTGACGTCCGTGTCGACGCTCGCGGCGACCTCGTCGAAGCGGGCCGTGACGGCGTCGAGGAAGGCCTCGGAGACGTCGGCGTCGGCCAGTTCCCGGTAGAACTTGGCGCCGTGGAAGTCGTCGGGTCCGACGAGGTCGGCGCGGAGGACCGTACGCGATATCAGGCCGGAGACCGTGGAGTTGAGGCAGGCGGAGGGGATGAGGAAGTCCTCGCGGGTGCCGTAGGTGCGGACGCAGGAGCCGGGGTCGGCGAGGACCGCGATCTCCGGGTCGAAGCCGTCGAACTCCTTGAGGGCTTCCGCGAGTTCGCGGGTGATGGCGCCCTTGCCGGTCCAGCCGTCGACGAAGACGACGTCGGCGGGGTCGTGGTGGGCGGCGAGCCAGCGCAGCGCGTTGGCGTCGATGCCGCGGCCGCGCACGATGGAGACGGCGTAGTGCGGGAGGTCGAGGCCGTGGCGGGCCTGCGCCCAGCGGCGCATGAGGACGCCGACGGGGGTGCCGGCCCGGGCCAGGGAGACCAGGACGGGGCGCGCGGACCGCTCGGCGAGGACGGTCTCGGTGACCGTGCCGACGGCGCGGGCGATGCGGTCGGCGGAGCTCTCCAGCGCGGTCTGGAAGAGCTGCTGGTAGCGCTCGCTGGGCTGGTACTCGACGGGGAGCGACTCGGCGTAGTGGGCGCCGCCGCTCTGGATGGCCTCCTCGCGTTCCTCGGTGGGGGCTTCGAGTTCGACGTCCGAGAGGTCCTGGAGCAGCCAGCCGACCTCTTCGGGCGCGTACGAGGAGAAGGCGGGGCCGCGGAGGGGCTCGGGCAGCATGGAGCTCCTTTCGGGAGCTTCGATGGCGGAGGCCGTGGGGGTGTAGGACGGGACCACCGCGAGCACGACGCGCGGGATGTGCGCGGCGAGCTGGGCGAGCAGGCCGTCCGGGGCGTGCAGGGCCGGGGTGTCGGCGGCGGAGTCGACGACGAGGACGACGGCGTCGAAGCCCGCGCCCGCGACGTTGTAGGCGTAGCGCTCGCCGGGCCCGTCGGCGGGGTCGTCGTGGGCCGGGAAGACGAGCCGGGTGCGGATCGCATAGCCGGGGTCGTCGACGGCGAGGACGGGCGAGCGGGTGGTGGTGGAGTACGAGACGTCGTGCCCGGCGTCCTCCAGGGCGGTGCCGAGACGCAGCGGCGCGTACATCAGCTCCTCGAAACCGAGGACGAGGATGCGGGGCCCGGGCCTCGGCCCGGCCCCTGCGGGCGGCTGGGCCCCTGCGAGCGGCTGGGCCCCTGCGGGCGGCTGGGCGGGGGACTCCGGGGCGGCCGGGGCCTCCCGCGTCTCCCTGGCCTCCCTGGCCTCCCTGGCCTCCCTGGCCTCCCTGGCCTCCCTGGCCTCCCTGGCCTCCCTGGCCTCTGGAGCCTCGTGGGTCGGTGCGGGGGTGGTGGGCCGTTCCGCGGCGGCCGGTGCGGGGAGCGCCTCCGCGATCGCGTCCGCCATGCCCGGGAGGGCCGTCTCCAGGAGCGCCCGGTGGTCGGGGGTGAAGCCGTGTCGGCCGCCGTCGGGGAGGCCTGTCGGCCAGGTGAGCTCGACTCGTACCGGCGCCTGGTGAGGGGCGCGGGGGACGGGGGGCGGGGTCTCGTGTCGCGCGACCAGGGCCTGGCCCTTCTGGAGGACGCCGGGCGGGAGGTGGACCGTTCCGGTGGCGGCGGTGATCAGGTCGACGCGGGCGCCGATCTCGGCCGCGAAGGCGTCCAGGCGGCCGAGGTCGGCGGCGGAGCGCATGTCGACGAGGGCGACGACGACGTACCGCTCGCGCGGGTAGCGCTCGTGGAGGGCGCGGACGGTGTTGAGGACGGTGTTGCCGGTGGAGAACTCGTCGTCGACGAGGACCAGCGGGCCGTCGCCGGCGAGGAGCTTCGGGTCCTCGGGGAGCAGGAGGTGCGAGGTGGCGTGGGAGTGGGACTCCTCGAAGCCGCCCGCGCGGGCGACGCCGGTCACCGGGCGGCGGGTGGAATGGAGGTACGGGGCGAGGCCGAGGCCGTCGGCGACGGCGTGCCCGAGGGCGGTGGCGGTCTCCGCGTAGCCGAGGACGACGGACCGGGCGGCCTCCGCGTCACCGAGGAGCTCCCGGACGCGCAGGCCGAGGCCGAAGCCCGAGCCGTACACGACGGAGGGGCGCTGCGGCACGTGCTTGCCGAGCACGTTGGAGACCAGCAGGTGCGCGCGCTTGGGGTTGCGACGCAGTGCGAGGCCCAGCAGGGCCGGCAGCTCCTCGTCGCCGATCAATTCGACGCCCAGCCGCTCCGCGACCCACGTTCCGGTCCACACCACGTCATCGACGTCCCTTCGTCAGCTGCCGGCCAGGCCGGCGGTGAGCAGATCCACGAAGCCGACGTCCTCGTTGGCGACGCCGAAGACCTCGGCGCGCAGGAGGGTGCGCTCGGCCCACGAGCGATGCGGCTTCACCTCGTTCATCTTGTTCGTGTAGGCGGAGCGGAGCACTCCGCCGCCGTCCCGCTCGGGCCGCAGGATGTCCTGGGCGTCGCTCCACTCCTCGTGGCTGACGACGGAGAGGGCGTGCACCGGCACCACGTGGGTGGGGTGGATGCAGGTCTTGCCGAGCAGGCCGTTGGCCCGGTCGAGTTCGATCTCGCGCAGCAGGCCGTCGAGGTCGTGCTCGATGAGCGCGGTGCGCAGGTCCTCGGCGCGGCCCTCCAGGAAGGGGCTGCGGCGCAGCTGGGGCTTGAACATGCGCTCGCCGGGCCGGAAGTACTCCCAGACGGGTCCGGTGACGGTGAAGCCGGTGCCGTCGGAGCGGCCGAGGACGTTGACGACGTCGGCGATGACGTTCGCGACGATCTTGATGTCGTAGGCGGTCATGTCGGGCGAGCGGCGCAGCCCGTAGGCGGAGCAGAAGTCGGTGACGCCGAGGCGGAGGGCGAGGACGCGGTCGCGGTACTTGTCGGTGATCGAGGCGATCCCGGCGAGGGTCTCGGCCCGGGTCTCCAGGTGGAGGAGCTCGGGGGACTCCAGGACGGGCATGGCGAAAAGCCGCCTGCCGCTCGTCCGCTCGGCCTGGGTGAGCGCTTCGAGGAAGCCGTGGCCGCGGGCCTCGGTGAATTTGGGCAGTACGAATCCGGACAGCAGGCTCACGGAGGCGCCGAGGCGGTCGACGAGGTCGGTGATCTGGCGCGGTTCGCGGACCCGGATGAAGAGCAGGGGGACGCCGGAGCCGTCGGCGGCGAGGTCGGCGAAGGTTTCGACGAGGTTGGCCTCGCCCGCCTCGACCTCGGCGTCGCTGATGGAGTCCTCCAGGCAGAGGACCATGGAGACCACTCCGCGGGCGGCCTGTTTGCGCACGGCGTCGGCGAGCCGCGGCCGGGTGGCGGGGCTGTAGAGCGTGGCGCCCAGGGCCACGGCGAGCAGGCGGGCGGGCGAGTCGGGCGTGAAGTCGGCCGGCTCGCGGTGGAACAGCCCGGTCCGCACCGCGGACGGGATGTGCCCGAAATGACGCATGTGAGTCCCCCGTCTGCCTCTCCGGCCCTGATGACATGTGGCCGGTAATAGTACGTAGGTACGGGTGTCCTTAGTTCCCTCTCCGCATGAAATTCAGGTAACTCGTCAGCATCCGTCACCCCTTCCCGGTATCGGTGGCGCCCCCGCGTTGTCCGCGGGTCGGGCGGGAGGGCAGGATTGCGGTCATGACGCACGCGATGCTGAAGGGCTCCAACGTCCCTCTCGACACCGCGGCCGTACGGGCCGTGCTCCGCTGGACCCCGGGCTCCGGGGTCCCCGACGTGGACGCCTCCGCCCTGCTCCTCGGGCCGTCCGGGCGCGTGCGGTCCGACGAGGACTTCGTCTTCTACAACCAGCCGCGCCACCCCTCGGGCCTGGTGCGGCGGCTGCCGAAGAAGCGGGTCTCCGAGGGCCTGACGGACACCGTGGAGGCCGATCTCGCCGGTCTGGACGCCTCGGTCGACCGGGTGGTGATCGCGGCCTCCTCCGACGGCGGCACCTTCCGGTCCGTCTCCGACCTGCGGATCCTGCTGTACGACGCGGTGGCCGGGGCGGACCGCGAGCCGCTGGCGCTGTTCGACGTGATGGCGGAGACCGGCGAGGAGACGGCGGTCATCTGCGGCGAGCTGTACCGGCGCGGGGACGGCTGGAAGTTCCGCGCGGTGGGCCAGGGCTATCCGACGGGGCTCGTGGGGCTCGCCACGGACTTCGGCATCTCGGTCGACGAGGACGCGGCGCAGGACACCGCCCAGGGCGCCGCTCAGGGCGTCGACGGCGGCTCCGGGACCCAGGAGGCCGCCGGGGCGCCCGCCGCCGCGACCGGCTCCCACAGCCCCGATCTCGACGCGACCGTGGTCCACACCCCCGTACCCCCGCAGCCGGCGGTGCCGCCCATGCCGGACCGGGCGCCCTCCTACGGCCACCCGCAGCCGCCGGCGAACGCCCCGGCCCCCGCGTACGGCTATCCGCAGCCGGTGGGCGCCCCCGAGCAGAACCCGGCACCGGAGTTCCGCATGCCGCCGATGGGCCCCCAGTTCGTCCGGAGCTGAGACCGTGGGCCGAGCCCGTGGGCCGAGGCCGTGGGCTCGGCCCACGGGCGAGGGCTACGCCTTCGTCTTGTAGCCGCGCCCCCACTGGAGTCCCCAGCCGTACAGCCGGTCCAGTTCGGCCTGGAAGCCGTACACGAACCGCACCTCGCGGCGGACGGTCAGCTCGCCCTTGACGTTCTCCATGGAGAAGACGGCGCAGGAGCGGGCCTGCGGGGCGCGCTCGTCGAGCTCGATCTCGATCCGGGGCCCGTTGCTCGGGTAGAGCGTGACCTTGGCGTGGGTGCGGTCGAAGGCCGGCGTCTGGTCGTAGATGTACACGAAGAACAGCAGTCGCTTGATCTCGTCCCGGTGGTCCAGATTGACGAAGAGCGTCTCGCCCGAGGAGCCCCCGAAGCGGTCGTCGCCGCTCAGCTTCACGTACGGGGCGGCGTTGAGGTCGCCGAAGAAGCCGCCGAGCGGCTGGACGACGCCCTTGCTGCCGTCGGTGAGCTCGTAGAGGCAGCCCAGGTCGAGGTCGACGTTGACCATGCCCTGGGTGTGGGCCTGGACGACCTCGGGCTTGAAGAGCTGGGAGGGGTTGCGGAGCAGCCGTCCGCTCTGGCGGGAGCGGCCCTCGATGTCGGAGGTCCGCATCCGCCAGGAGAGGTTCACCCGGAGGTTGCCGGTGGCGGCGCCCTGCTTGGTGAGCGAGACGGTCGGACGCCGTTTCGTCAGGTCGATCGCGTTCGAAGCGGCGCTGCCCGAGTCGAAATGCGCCGCCCTCCCCGGAAACAGGTTGTCCCAGAAGGCCATGTCGCCTTCACCCCCCACTGCTCGTCCCACACCGCGCACATGCCTGCGGGGCGGCCGGTGCACCGGCCGCCCCGCAGTGAAGCATTCCTCGCTGCCGGGGGTGTCACACCCCGGACGGCACCTCGGTCTTGTCGCCCGAGGAGCCGGAGCTGCCCTCGGCCGCCGCGAGCGCCTTGTTGCGGCGGACGGAGGACCAGAAGGACCAGGCGATGAGGAGGACGCCGATGCTGCCGGTGACGATCTCGGGGATCTCGTACTGGATGGTGACCATGAGGACCACGGCCAGGGCGCCGATCGCGTAGTGGGCGCCGTGCTCCAGGTAGACGTAGTCGTCGAGGGTGCCCTGGCGGACCAGGTAGACCGTCAGCGAACGGACGTACATGGCGCCGACGCCGAGGCCGAGGGCCATCAGGACGATGTCGTTGGTGATGGCGAAGGCGCCGATGACGCCGTCGAAGGAGAAGGAGGCGTCGAGGACCTCCAGGTAGAGGAACATGAAGAAGGCGGCCTTGCCCGCGAGCTGGATCACGGTGACCTTCTTGCCGGTGCGCTTGGCCTCTTCCTCGGCCTCGTGCTCGCGCTCCTCTTCCTCCTCCAGCTTGTTCTCGAAGTAGCCGGAGAGACCGCCGACGACGAGGTACGTGATGAGGCCGGCGATGCCGGAGACCAGGACCGTCTGCGCCTTGTCGACGTGCGCGCCGCCGTGCTGGTGGGCGTGGGTCGCGAAGGTC
The DNA here is from genome assembly GCF_044333355.1 of Streptomyces sp. NPDC021012. Taxonomy (NCBI): domain Bacteria; kingdom Bacillati; phylum Actinomycetota; class Actinomycetes; order Kitasatosporales; family Streptomycetaceae; genus Streptomyces; species Streptomyces sp. NPDC021012. Next base: position 410,519 of record NZ_JBIRQU010000004.1, on the reverse strand, counting down.
ATCGAGGTGATCAGCAGGACGATGAGGGCGATGCAGACCGACAGCATGTCGACCTTGCCGAGCTTGGCCAGCGGGCGCTCGATCCAGCGCAGCCACTGGATGTCACGCTCCTCGAAGATGAAGTCGAGGAAGATCATCAGCAGGAACATGCCACCGAAGGCGGCGATCGACGGGTGCGCGTCGGTCACCAGCTCCTGGTACCGGTCCGCGTCGTTGAGCGCAAGATTGACGGCCTCGATGGGGCCGATCTTCGCGCTGATGGCGACGATCACGACGGGGAAGACGAGGCGCATGCCGAAGACGGCGATGAGCACACCGACCGTGAGGAAGATCTTCTGCCAGAAGGCGTTCATCTTCTGCAGGATTCCGGCGTTGACCACCGCGTTGTCGAACGAGAGGGAGATCTCGAGGACGCAGAGGATCGCGACGATCCCGAACGCCTCCCACCCCCCGTAGAGCACGGCCACGGCCAAGCCGATCACAGTGATCGCGAACGACCAGCCGAAGGTTTTCAGAATCACTGTCTACCCCATCGTGAAATTACATGGCTTTACGAAACGTTGACCCCGAAGTCTAGAGCGATGCCCCGGAGACCGGACGCATACCCCTGTCCCACCGCCCGGAACTTCCATTCGCCGTTGTAGCGGTAGAGCTCGCCGAAGATCATCGCGGTCTCCGTGGAGGCGTCCTCCGAGAGGTCGTACCGGGCGAGTTCCTGACCGTCCGTCTGGTTCACGACGCGGATGAACGCGTTGCTGACCTGGCCGAAGCTCTGGCCACGGTTGTCGGCGTCGTGGATCGACACCGGGAAGACGATCTTGTCGCAGTGGGCCGGCACCTTGGTGAGGTCCACGATGAGGGACTCGTCGTCCCCGTCACCCTCGCCGGTGAGGTTGTCGCCGGTGTGTTCGACGGAGCCCTCGGGGCTGCGGAGCTGGTTGTAGAAGACGAAGTACTCGTCCCCGAGTACCCGGCCGGCCTGGCACAGCAGGGCGCTGGCGTCGAGGTCGAAGGGGGCTCCGGTGGTGGAGCGCGCGTCCCAGCCGAGTCCCACGAGGACCTGTGTGAGGTTGGGTGCGGCCTTGGACAGGGAGACGTTGCCCCCCTTGGCGAGCGTGACGCCCATGATTCGGTTCCTCCCCGGTGGTGATGAGGCACGTCCGGCGCCGCACGTGAGGTGCGGCGCCGGACGGTTCGAACGGTTCGACTCAGACGTTGACGCCGAAGTCCTGCGCGATGCCGCGCAGACCCGAGGCGTAGCCCTGGCCGACGGCGCGGAACTTCCACTCCGCACCGTGACGGTACAGCTCGCCGAAGACCATCGCGGTCTCGGTCGAGGCGTCCTCGGAGAGGTCGTACCGGGCGATCTCGGCGCCGCCGGCCTGGTTCACGACGCGGATGAACGCGTTGCGCACCTGGCCGAAGGACTGCTGGCGGTTCTCGGCGTCGTAGATCGAGACCGGGAAGACGATCTTGGCCACGTCGGCCGGGACACCGGCGAGGTTGACCTTGACCTGCTCGTCGTCACCCTCGCCCTCACCGGTGAGGTTGTCACCGGTGTGCTCGACCGAGCCGTCGGCGCTCTTCAGGTTGTTGAAGAAGACGAAGTCCTGGTCGTTGCGGACCTTGCCCGCCTCGCTCACCAGGATGGCGCTGGCGTCGAGGTCGAAGTCCGTACCGGTGGTGGTGCGGACGTCCCAGCCCAGACCGACGGTCACGGCGGTGAGGCCAGGGGCCTCCTTGGTCAGCGAGACGTTGCCGCCCTTGCTGAGGCTGACTCCCACGAGTCCCTCCATAGGTTTCCAGGGGCAGCGCCCCCAGTCGTGCGTTGGCATCGGATCAACGTCTGGATCCTAGTGACGGGTTCCCGGTCGAAACAGTCGATTCGCCCGGTGATTCCCGGGGTGTCGATCCCGTCCCGGTCCCGCGGAGCTCAGAGGGCTTCGAGGGCCTTGAGGTAATCGCCGAGGTCACGGGCGTCCGACAGGGCGTTCACGACGGTCCAGCGGACGACGCCCTCCTTGTCGATGACGAAGGTGCCGCGGACCGCGCAGCCCTTCTCCTCGTCGAAGACGCCGTAGGCGCGGGAGGCCTCGCCGTGCGGCCAGAAGTCGGAGAGCAGCGGGAACTCCAGGTCCTCCTGGTCGCCGAAGACGCGGAGGGTGTGGATGGAGTCGTTGGAGACGGCGAGGAGCTGGGTGTCGTCGTTGACGAACGCCGGGAGGTTGTCGCGGAGCTCGCGCAGTTCACCCGTGCAGACCCCGGTGAAGGCGAAGGGGTAGAAGAGCAGGACCACGTTCTTCTCGCCGCGGAAGCCGGAGAGCCGCACGGTCCGCCCGTGGTTGTCCTTGAGCTCGAAATCCGGGGCCTGGGTGCCGACCTCGATCGCCATCGCGTACGCGTCCCTTCCGACGGGCCCCGGGCCTTGGCCGTCTCGCCTTGGGCCGTCTCGGTGAACCCGGGTGGACCCCACCCTACGGCCTGCGCACGAAAGCCCCCGCCGGCGGGCCGGCGGGGGCTTCTCGCAGCGTGGTGATCAGCGCTTGGGGGCGACCAGGCGGGCGCCCGCCCAGTCCTTGGCGACGCTGATGCTCTTGGTCTGGGAGAGACCAGCGGTCTGCGCGGCATCGTTGATGTCGGACGGCTCGATGTAGCCGTCACGGCCCGTCTTCGGCGTCAGCAGCCAGATCACGCCGCCGTCCTCCAGAAGACCGATGGAGTCCACCAGGGCGTCGGTGAGATCGCCGTCCTCGTCACGGAACCAGAGCACGACGGCGTCGGCGACGTCGTCGTAGTCCTCGTCCACGAGGTCCTGGCCGATGATGGACTCGATGCCTTCACGGAGATCGTGGTCGACGTCGTCGTCGTAGCCGATCTCCTGGACCACCTGTCCGGGCTCGAACCCCAGCCTGACGGCCGGGTTGGTCCGCTCCTCCGCGTGGTCCGCGGTCGCGCTCACGGCTTGCCTCCTGCTCATTCGGAAAATGCTTGTGGGCCACGCGTATGCGCGTGGCGCTGGCCGTAGTCCACACGTGCCGGGGCGGATCGCGCAAGTACCCGGCCCCCGAGACCGCCGAAACGGTGACGTTTGGGGCCGTCTCGCCGCAACTTCCGGCACTGTCGGACCCTCCTCGGTGATCAGGCACACATGATTCGTCCCGGTTCATTGGCTTCTGCGGTTTCAGTCTGCCGAACGCCCGCACGAAACGCATGCGCGGGTTGGGCGTAAGGTTGCGATTTGACCACACTCCGACACCTGGAAGGCGGGCGAGGCACCCCGGGGGTTACTCCCCGGTAAATGTGACGTCTGACGTCGGCGGGGTACACGATGGACACCCCGACCAGCCCGTGGCCGCCCCGTGGGCACCACCGAACAGCGAAGGAAGAGCGTGGCTCCCGGATCCGATCGCAACCCGATCATCATTGGCGGCCTTCCCAGCCAGGTCCCGGATTTCGACCCGGAAGAGACCCAGGAATGGCTCGACTCCCTCGACGCGGCCGTCGACGAGCGGGGCCGTGAGCGGGCCCGCTACCTCATGCTCCGCCTGATCGAGCGGGCCCGCGAGAAGCGCGTGGCCGTGCCCGAGATGCGCAGCACGGACTACGTCAACACCATCGCCACCAAGGACGAGCCCTTCTTCCCCGGCAACGAGGAGATCGAGCGCAAGGTCCTCAACGCCACCCGGTGGAACGCGGCCGTGATGGTCTCGCGCGCCCAGCGCCCGGGCATCGGCGTCGGTGGTCACATCGCGACCTTCGCCTCCTCGGCCTCGCTGTACGACGTCGGCTTCAACCACTTCTTCCGCGGCAAGGACGAGGGCGACGGCGGCGACCAGATCTTCTTCCAGGGGCACGCCTCCCCCGGCATCTACGCCCGCGCGTACCTCCTCGACCGGCTGAACGCGACGCAGCTCGACGCCTTCCGCCAGGAGAAGTCGAAGTTCCCCAACGGCCTTTCGTCGTACCCGCACCCGCGGCTGATGCCGGACTTCTGGGAGTTCCCGACCGTGTCGATGGGCCTCGGCCCGCTCGGCGCGATCTACCAGGCGCGGATGAACCGCTACATGGAGGCGCGCGGCATCGCCGACACCTCCAAGTCGCACGTCTGGGCCTTCCTCGGCGACGGCGAGATGGACGAGGTCGAGTCGCTCGGCCAGCTCTCCATCGCCGCCCGAGAGGGACTGGACAACCTGACCTTCGTCGTCAACTGCAACCTCCAGCGGCTCGACGGCCCGGTCCGCGGCAACGGCAAGATCATCCAGGAGCTGGAGTCGATCTTCCGGGGCAACGGCTGGAACGTCATCAAGCTGATCTGGGACCGCTCCTGGGACCCGCTGCTCGCCCAGGACCGCGACGGCATCCTGGTCAACAAGCTGAACACCACCCCGGACGGCCAGTTCCAGACGTACGCCACGGAGACCGGCGGCTACATCCGGGACCACTTCTTCGGCGACGACCACCGGCTGCGGGCCATGGTCGAGGGCATGTCGGACCAGCAGGTCCTGCACCTGGGCCGCGGCGGCCACGACCACAAGAAGATCTACGCGGCCTACGCGGCGGCGAAGGCCCACGCCGGCCAGCCGACCGTGATCCTCGCGCAGACCGTCAAGGGCTGGACGCTGGGCCCGAACTTCGAGGGCCGCAACGCGACCCACCAGATGAAGAAGCTGACGGTCGACGACCTCAAGCGCTTCCGCGACCGGCTGCACATCCCGGTGACGGACAAGCAGTTGGAGGAGGGCCTGCCGCCGTACTACCACCCGGGCCGGGACTCCGAGGAGATCCAGTACATGCACGACCGCCGCAAGGCGCTGGGCGGGTACGTCCCCACCCGCGTCGTGCGGGCGAAGCCGCTGGCCCTCCCCGACGACAAGGCCTACGCGGCGGCCAAGAAGGGCTCGGGGCAGCAGTCGATCGCCACCACGATGGCCTTCGTCCGCATCCTGAAGGACCTCATGCGGGACAAGGAGATCGGCAAGCGCTTCGTGCTGATCGCCCCCGACGAGTACCGCACCTTCGGCATGGACGCGTTCTTCCCGAGCGCCAAGATCTACAACCCGCTGGGCCAGCAGTACGAGGCGGTGGACCGCGAACTCCTCCTCGCCTACAAGGAGTCGCCGACCGGCCAGATGCTGCACGACGGCATCTCCGAGGCCGGCTGCACGGCCTCGCTGATCGCCGCCGGTTCGGCGTACGCCACGCACGGCGAGCCGCTGATCCCGGTGTACGTCTTCTACTCGATGTTCGGTTTCCAGCGGACCGGCGACCAGTTCTGGCAGATGTCCGACCAGCTGGCGCGCGGCTTCGTGCTCGGCGCCACCGCCGGCCGCACGACGCTGACCGGTGAGGGCCTCCAGCACGCGGACGGTCACTCCCACCTCCTCGCTTCCACCAACCCGGCCTGCATCGCCTACGACCCGGCGTTCGGCTTCGAGATCGCGCACATCGTCAAGGACGGTCTGCGCCGGATGTACGGCCCCGAGGCCGAGGACGTCTTCTACTACCTGACCGTCTACAACGAGCCGATCCAGCACCCGGCCGAGCCCGAGAACGTGGACGTCGACGGCATCCTCCAGGGCATCCACCGCCTGAAGGCGGCCGAGGCCGGCACGATCCCGGCGCAGATCATGGCCTCGGGCGTCGCCGTGCCGTGGGCGATCGAGGCGCAGCGGATCCTCGCCGAGGAGTGGAACGTCAGGGCTGACGTCTGGTCCGCGACCTCCTGGACCGAGCTGCGCCGCGAGGCCGTGGCCGTCGAGGAGCACAACCTGCTCCACCCGGACGAGGAGCAGCGCGTCCCGTACGTGACGCGCAAGCTCCAGGGCGCCCAGGGCCCGTTCGTCGCGGTCTCGGACTGGATGCGCACGGTGCCGGACCAGATCTCCCGCTGGGTGCCCGGCTCGTACACCTCGCTGGGCGCGGACGGCTTCGGCTTCGCGGACACGCGCGGTGCGGCCCGCCGCTACTTCCACATCGACGCGCAGTCGATCGTGCTCGCCGTGCTGACCGAGCTCGCCCGCGAGGGCAAGGTCGAGCGCTCGGCCCTGAAGCAGGCCGTGGACCGCTACCAGCTGCTCGACGTGGCGGCCGCCGACCCGGGCGCCGCGGGCGGCGACGCCTGACGGCGAGGGCCGACGGCGAGGGCCGACGGCGGCGGTTGACGGCGACGGTTGATGGGTCGCTTCAGCCGGTAGTCCGTTTCGGCTGGTGAGGGCGGTGGGACGTGGTCCCGCCGCCCTTCGGCGTTTCCTCCGTTCCTTACGATGCCAGTCATGCCCGTCATGAAGATCCGCTGGGAGGAGCGCACCCAGACACCGCTCCTGGTGCTGGCGGTCGCCTTCGGCGTCGCCTACGCGGTGCCGATCGTGGCTCCCGGCGCCGAGCCGTGGGTGCACCGGCTGTGCACCCACGTCGAGTGGGTCGTCTGGGGCGCCTTCGCGCTCGACTACCTCGTCCGTCTCGGCCTCGCCCGGGACCGCTGGCAGTTCGTGCGCGGCCATCCGCTGGACCTGCTCGCGGTGATACTTCCGATGGTGCAGCCGCTGCGGCTGCTGCGGGTCGTCTCCACGCTCCTCCTCGTGGGCCGGCGGGCCCGGATGGCCCCGCAGATAACGCTCACCACCTATGTGGCGGGCGCGGTGGTCGGACTGATGATGTTCGGCTCGCTGGCCGTGCTGCACGTGGAGCGGGACGCCCCGAACGGCAACATCAAGACGCTCGGGGACGCGGTGTGGTGGTCGTTCACCACGATGACCACCGTCGGCTACGGCGACCACGCCCCGACCACGGGCCTCGGCCGGATCCTCGCGGTGGGCCTGATGCTCTCGGGCATCGCCCTGCTCGGTGTCGTCACGGCCAACATCGCGGCCTGGTTCATCTCCCGCTTCGACCGCGACGACGCGGTGGAGCGCCGGCAGACGGAGCTCCTGGAGGCGCTCACCCTGGAGGTCCGGGAGCTGCGCGCCGAGGTGGCCCGGCTCTCGGCCGCGCCGGGCCCTGGCCCGCACGAGCCGCCGGGCCCGTATGGGCCGCCCGGGCCGGACGGCCCGCACGAGGTCCCCTCGCCTACCGCTCCCAGAGCTTGAACGCTCTGACCTCGTAGGGCATCTGCGGCACCCAGGTCCCCCGCCCCGGGTAGGTCTCGAACTCCCCCGTCTCCCCGCACTCGGCCGACTGGTAGGTGGTCACCGGCCGCCCCGTGCGGTTCGCGAGGGACTGGGCCGAGGTGCCGGGCGGCAGGGGGACGCAGCTGTCGATGTCGGTGGTCGCCAGCTCGTGCGTCCACGGCCTGCCCTTGAAGTCGGGCTTGGGCCAGAGGCAGAGCCGGCCGGGCCCGCAGGCCCCGAGCGCGGTACCCCCGGCGGTCGCGGCCGCCGGTGCGGTCGGCGCGGCCGGTGCCGCCGGTGCCGCCGGTGCCGCCGTGAGGGCGGTCAGGAGGAGGGCCGTGATGGCCGCGCCGGTGAGGACGGTCTTCGTATACATGCTGATGAACCCCCGTTTCGTCACTCTCTGTAATCAAAAGAATGGCGGAGGTATCCCGGCGACGGAAGAGGGGCCGCCCCCGTTCACGCGAACGGGTGACGGCCCCCTACGGGAACCCTGACGGGCGCCGGCCCGACGAGCGTCAGATGTGGCCGCCCATGCCGCCCGCCTCCGCGTTCTCGCCGCGCTTGGTGAGCGTGGCGACGAGGGCCGCGACGACGGCGACGCCACCGGCGACGGCGAAGGCGAGGCCCATGCCGTCGAGGAAGGTGTCGTGGATGACCTTGGTGATCACCTGGAGGAGGTCGGGGGTCATCCCCGGCGCCTGGGCCAGCTCCGGCGGGGCCATGCCGAACTCGGCGGCCTGCTCCAGGCGCGGGTCGGCCGGGACCGGGATACCGGCCGCCTTCCAGTTCCCCGCGAAGGAGTCGGAGACCTTGGAGGACATGACGGCGCCGAGGACCGCAGTGCCGAGCGCGCCGCCGACCTGCATGGCGGCCTGCTGCAGACCGCCGGCCACGCCGGAGAGTTCGAGCGGCGCGTTGCCGACGATGACCTCGGTGGCGCCGACCATGACCGGGGCGAGGCCGAGGCCGAGCAGGGCGAACCAGAGGGACATGGTGAGCGTGCCGGTCCCGGCGGTGAGCGAGATCATGCCGAACATCGCGACGGCCGTGCAGACCATGCCGCCGACGAGCGGCACGCGCGGCCCGAACCTGGTGATCAGCGCGCCGGCCAGCGGCGAGGAGACGATCATCATCGCGGTCAGCGGCAGCAGGTGGAGACCGGCGTCGACCGGGCCGAGCCCCTTCACGCCCTGGAGGTAGAAGGTCACGAAGAAGAGGCCGCCCATGAACGCGAAGGCCATCAGGACCATCAGGACCACGCCGGCCGAGAGCGGCACGGAGCGGAACATGCCCAGCGGGATCAGCGGCTCCTCGACCTTGGTCTCCCAGAAGGCGAAGACCGCGAAGAGGACCAGCGCGCCGATCAGGCAGCCCCAGGTCTTGCCGCTGGACCAGCCCCAGGACTCGCCGGCCTTGATGAGGCTCCAGACGAGGGAGGCCATGGCGCCGGAGAGCAGCAGGATGCCGAGGACGTCGAAGGAGCGCGGCGCGTTCTCGGCGCGGTGGTCCTTGAGGATCAGCAGGCCGAGGAGGAGCGCGACGACGCCCACCGGCACGTTGATGAAGAAGACGGACTGCCAGTTGACGTGCTCCACGAGGAAGCCGCCGAGGATCGGGCCGCCCGCCGTGGAGGCGCCGATGACCATGCCCCAGATGCCGATCGCCATGTTCAGCTTCTCGGCGGGGAAGGTCGCGCGCAGCAGGCCGAGCGCGGCCGGCATCAGCAGCGCGCCGAAGACGCCCTGCAGGACGCGGAAGGCGATCACGGCCCCGATGGAGTGGGAGAGGCCGATCGCGCCGGAGGCTCCGGCGAAGCCGGCGATGCCGATGAGGAAGGTCTGCCGGTGGCCGAAGCGGTCGCCGAGCTTGCCGGCGGTGATCAGGGCGACGGCGAGCGCGAGCAGGTAGCCGTTGGTGATCCACTGGACCTGGGCGAGGCTGGCGTCGAGCTCGTCCTTGATGGCGGGGTTGGCGATGGCGACGATCGTGCCGTCGAGCGCGACCATCATCACGCCCACGGCAACGGCGAAGAGCGTCAACCACGGGTGGCCGCGCAGTCCCTTCGCCGGGACCGGTGCGGGTTCCCGGGCGTCCCCCTGACCCTGCGGGGCCTTTTCCACGGTGGTCTGACTAGTCATGGAACGAGGCTAATGACAGTCACTGACAATTGACAAAGCCATTCATGCGTCGGTAACTGTCACGTAACTCACAGGTACGCTGAGCAGGACGAAATGCCGGAAAAGAGGACCCCTACGTGACCGTGCCCGTGTCCCCGCCCGGACTGCGCGAGCGGAAGAAGCAGCGCACGCGCGACGCGTTGACCCGGGTCGCTCTGGAGCTCTTCACCGAGCACGGGTACGAGCGGACCACCGTCGACGAGATCGTCGACGCCGTGGAGGTCTCCCAGCGCACCTTCTTCCGGTACTTCTCCTCCAAGGAGGAGGTCGCCTTCGCCGTCCAGCAGATGGTGGAGGAGCGCTTCGTGAGCGCCCTCGGGCGGCGGCCCCCGGACGAGGCCCCCCTCGACGCGATGCGCAACGCCGTCCTGAGCGCCTGGGACACCATCGGCGAGGCGATCGCCGAGGTCGTCCCCGTCGAGCTGTACCTGCGCGCGTACCGCATGATCGAGTCGACTCCGGCGCTGCTCGCCGTCCATCTGCGCCGCTCCACCGAGACGGAGGAGACCATCGCCCGGATCATCGCCGCGCGCGAGGGCCTCGACGTCGACGAGGACCCGCGCCCCCGGATCGCGGTGGCGGCGTTCAGCGGCGTGATGCGGGTGACCGGCCAGATGTGGGGCCGGGGCACGGACCAGAGCCTGGAGGCCATCCGCGCGCTCACCGAGGAGTACCTCGACCACCTCGGCCCGGCGCTCGCCCCGTACTGGCGGGACCGGGAGCGCTAATACCCCCCGCAGGTCCGGTGCCGTCACCCCCGCCCCGTAGGGTGGCCGCCCGTGACCTCCGCCGATGCCTCGCCCTCCCTCGTCGCCACGCGCACGCTCCTCGTGCTCGCCGTGGTGCTCGTCCTCCTCGCGACCACCGGGTGGACCACGATCCGGCACCGGCCCATGCCCTGGCCGTCCCGGGAGGCCGCACTCGCCGCCTGGGCGCGGGACCGGATCGACCACCGGCCGCTGCCCGACCCCGCCGCCCCGGCCCGTACCGTCGCCGCCTTCTTCGCCGGACTCGGCCCGGCGGACTCCGCCCTGCTCGCCGCCCGGCACCCGCTCGTCGTCGGCAACCTCAACGGCGCCCCGGTCGCCCTGCGCTACCGCGCCAACCGGATCACCCTCACGCGCGCGTACGCCGCCGAGCGCGGCCGGGTCGACGACACCAGGCTCTCCCCCGAGGGCCGGCACGAGGCACGGCGCCGGGTCGACCGCTTCGCCTCGCTGCTGCGGCCCGGGCGCCAGGTCCTCGCCTTCGACCCGTCCGGTGCGGGACGGACCGCCGAGGTCCTCGGGGACCTGGAGCACGCCCGGCGCGTCTCGGTGATCGTGCCCGGCGTCGACACCAACCTGCTCACCTTCCAGAAGACCCACGGCCGGTACGGCGCCCCCGCCGGCATGGCCCAGGCCCTCTACGCGGCCGAGCGGCGGACCGCGCCCCGCGCGCGCGTGGCCGTGATCGCCTGGGCCGACTACACCGCGCCCGTCGGGGTCGGCATCGACGCCATGACCGGCCGACTGGCCGAGGAAGGAGCCGTACGCCTGGTGGGCCTCACCGAATCGCTGCCCCCACGCGCGCGCGTGGCGCTCTTCTGCCACAGCTACGGCTCCGTGCTCTGCGGCGTCGCCGCCCCGCGGCTGCCCGACCGGGTGACCGACGTCGCCGTGGCCGGCAGCCCCGGGATGCGGGTCGAGCGGGCGGCCCAACTCGACAGCCCCGCGCGCGTGTGGGCCATGCGGGACGCCGACGACTGGATCGCGGACGTGCCGCACCTGGAGGTGGGCGGGGTCGGGCACGGCGCGGACCCGGTCGCGCCGGAGTTCGGCGCCCGGCTGCTCTCCGCGCGCGGGGCGCTCGGCCACAGCGGCTACTTCGAGCCCGGGACGGAGAGCCTCGGCAACTTCGCCGCGATAGGCGTCGGGGACTACCCGCGGCTGGTCTGCGCACGTGCCGACAGCGCTTGCCACGACGGAATATCCGGCGCGGAAGGGCCCTGACGCGCGTAGATCACGCAATTTCGGGACCTTTCACAGGGGCGACGCACGAGCACACGCCGCTTACGATGAGGCGTATGGGTGATGTGCTGGCCGGAATTCATGCCACCTGGGAGCTCGAGAGCGACGCCCTCGTCATCCGCTTCGACCGGGGGATCCGTACACCGAAGCTGTACTCCGCGCTGCGCGAGAGACGGGTACCGCACGAGGCGCTGGCGTCGGTGACGCTCACGCCCGGCAAGCGGGGCACCGTCGTGCTGCACGCCGTGCCGAGACCGGGTGCCGATCCGCTGATGGACGCGGCCGCGGGGCAGCTCAAGGAGGGCAGCGATCCGTACCGCCTGGTGCTTCCGGCGGAACGCGAGACGCTCGCCGGGCGCTACCGGGACGAGCTGGAGGCGCTCCTCGCGTCGCGCCCGGGGGCCGCGGGGGCCGCCGGGTACGACGGGGCCTTCGAGGGCGTCGCGCCCGCCGACCGGTTCCTGGTGGCGCCGCCGTCGGGGCCGCAGTCCTTCAAGGCGTACGACGGGAAGGCCTGCTTCGACGGGACCTCCGAGGTCGCGTTCCGCTGGTCCCGGACGGGGGCGTCCTCCGAGAAGTGGAAGGCCGGCGACCAGGTCTTTCCCGTACGGGACCTCTGCGGGGTCGAATGGCGCTCGCCGGACGGGGTCGACGGGTACCTGCGGCTGGTGTCCCGGGGCGGGCCCCCGTCCCCCGTCGAGCGGCCCGATCAGGACCCGGCGTGCGTCGTCTTCGGGCGCTACGGGCCGGTGTACGAGTCGCTGACCTTCGCGGCGGCGGTGCTTGCGGCGATCCGGGACAGGGATCGGGTGCCGGTGCCCGTCCCGGCGCCGGTGCCTGTGTCCGTGTCCGTTGCGGCGGGGCGGCGGGAGCCGGGGGTGGTGGCTGAAAGGATTCGGCATTTGGGGGAGTTGCATCGGGCGGGGTTGGTTACGGATGCGGAGTTCTCGGCGAAGAAGGCGGAGTTGCTGGCGGAGCTCTGAGCGGTCCCGCGCCCTTCCGGGGCGGTGCGCTTCCCCCGGGCTTCGCCCCCGCGCCCGTGTGGGGGCCGCACCCGCCTGGGGCTTCGCCCCCGCTGCCGTGTGGGCAATCGTCCCGCTGGGGCGGGACGGGTGGGCACACGGGACGGCGCCCTCTAGCGGCGCCTCCGCGTTCCGTTGCCTGGACCCGCACCCGTTGTGCGCTGTGCACCGGGTGCGGGTTCAGGCGCGTAAGCCTCTGGCGCCGGCAGGGCGCGGGTCCGTTGTGCCCACCCGTTCCGCCCCAGCGGAACGATTGCCCACAACGGGGGGCGGTGGCCGTTGAGGGTGGGCACCGCCCCGGCGGAACGATTGCCCACAACGGGGGCGGCGGGTGGGTACCGCCCCAGCGGGCGCGGGCCCAGAGCGGGGGTGGGGGGTCATACCCCGGTAGTACAGGGCAGTCCGGTCCTCGGTGTGACGGCTGAGGGGGAGGGGGTGCTTAGGGTGAGGGATCATGGCTGGGGTATCGCGGCTGGGGTCGCTTGCTGAGTTGTGGTCGGGGGTCCGGCGTCGGGTCGGGGGGATGGTTCAGGGGGTGGGGGCGGCGCTGACGACGCCGAGCAGGCCTGGGGAGGCGCTGTTGGCGGGGGCGTCGGGGCGGTGGGTGCGGCTGTTGCCGTATGTGGTCGCGGTGGCGTTCGGGGCGGCGTTGCTGCCCTCCACGGTGCTGCTGCTGATCAATGACTACGGGGTCAACGGGGCCCTTGCCGGGGCGCTCGGCACCGCGCAGGCCGCGCCGATGCTGCTCGCCGTGACCCGGCCGCTCCAGGCCTGGTGGATCGTCTTCGCCGCCGATGTCTTCGGGGCGCTCGTGCTGCTCGGCTCGGACGGACCGAAGGCGGAGATGTGGCCGTGGACGCCGCCGGTGGTCATCGGCTACTGCGCCCTGATGGTCGCGCTGGGGCTGCGGGAGTCCCGGCGGGCGCTGTTCGGGGTGTGGCTGACCACCGGTGCGGCCGGGTTCGCGCTGGAGGCGTTCCGGCCCGCCCGGTTCACCAGCCTGCACCTGCTGCTGCTCGTCCTGAGCGGGGTGCTGCTGCTGCTGACCTCGGCGATCCGCGCCCGCGGCGACGCGCAGCGGAGGCTGGCCGAGCAGGAGACCATCAGCGAGGCGGAGCGGGCCCGCCGGACGCTCCTGGAGGAGCGGGCCAGGATCGCGCGCGAGCTGCACGACGTCGTGGCGCATCACATGTCCGTGATCACCGTGCAGGCGGATTCCGCCCCGTATCGCATTCCCGAACTGCCCGAGGCCGCCCGCGAGGAGTTCACCTCGATCGCGGCGAGTGCCCGCGAGTCGCTCGCCGAGATGCGGCGGCTGCTCTCCGTCCTCCGCAGTGACGGCAGTGAGGGCGAGCGGGCCCCGCAGCCGGGCCTCGACCGGGTGCAGCAGCTCGTCGAGGCGACGGTACGCGCGGGCGTGCCGGCCGAACTGCGGCTCGCCGCCGACCTCGGGGACGTGCCGCAGGCGGTGGACCTGTCCGCGTACCGGATCGTGCAGGAGGCCCTGGCCAATGTCGTGCGGCACGCGCCCGGGGCCTCGACCCGTGTCTCCGTGCGCGCCGAGGAGGGGTGGCTGACCGTTCTCGTCGTCAACGGGCCCTCCCTGGAGGAGCGTTCCTCCGTCGAGCGGGGCGTCCCCGGCACCGGCCACGGGCTCGTCGGGATGCGGGAGCGCGTACGGTTGACCGGCGGCTCGCTGGACACCGGGCCGCTGCCGGACGGCGGCTTCCGGGTCGCGGCCAGGCTCCCCCTGCGTACGAAGGACACCGAGTGACCATCCGCGTGATCATCGTCGACGACCAGGCCATGGTGCGGGCCGGTTTCGCCGCGCTCCTCGCCGCGCAGCCCGACATCGACGTGGTCGGCGAGGCGGCGGACGGGCGGCAGGGCGTGGAGGTGGCGCGCTCGGCGCACCCGGACGTGGTCCTGATGGACGTACGGATGCCGGAGCTGGACGGGCTCGCCGCCGCCCGGGAGATCCTGCACCCGCCGATCGGGGTCACGCACCTGCCGAAGGTGCTGATGCTGACCACCTTCGACGTCGACGACTACGTGTACGAGGCGCTGCGCGCGGGCGCCTCCGGTTTCCTCCTCAAGGACGCGCCGCCGGCCGATCTCATCGCGGCGGTACGGGTGGTGGCGGCGGGCGAGGCGCTGCTCGCCCCGTCCGTGACCCGCCGTCTCATCGCCGACTTCGCGGCCTCTCGGCCCGCTCCCCGCCGGGACACCACGGCGCTGCGCCTCAACGGGCTCACCCCGCGCGAGACGGAGGTCCTGGAGCTGATCGCCCGGGGCCTGTCCAACCAGGAGATCGCCGACAGCCTGGTCCTCGCCGAGCAGACGGTGAAGACCCACATCGGCCGGGTCCTCGCCAAGCTGGACCTGCGCGACCGGGCGCAGGCGGTGGTCTTCGCGTACGAGTCGGGCCTGGTCACGCCCGGCGCCTAGAGCGAGCACTCCCGCCGGCCCCCGGGGGAAAACCCCACCCCCTCCCTCGGGTTGTCTGCTCCTCCACCCCCTACCCGGGTATCAGGGGAGAGTTGGCTCCCCGGCGTGACGTGCCGTCACCCCTCGTCTTCCTACCTTCCTCCCGCTGACGACGAGAGCGAGGGAGGGCGGGCCGATGCGCCGCATTTCGAGGACCCTGACCACCGCGGCCGTGGTGGCCGGTGTGATCGCCGGGACGGCCGGATGGGCGTCCGGGAGCGGCCAGGAGGCCGTGACCGGGGCGCCGGCGGGGACCGCGGCGTGGCTCGCCGCGGGGCTGCCGGACCCGGGGCGGATGGACCCGGCCGGGGTCGCGCGGTTCTTCGCCGGGCTGGGTCCCGTACGGCGGGAGGAGCTGGCCCGGACGCACCCGACGGTCGTCGGGAACCTCGACGGGGCGCCCCTGGAGCTGCGGTACGAGGCCAACGCGCGGTCCGTGCGGGGGCAGTTCGGCGGGGCTCGGGTCCTCGCCCACGATCCGCGCGGCCGGGGGCAGGTGGCCCTGGTGTACGGGGACCTGGCGCGGGCCGAGCACGTGGCCGTGATCGTGCCCGGCTCCGACGTCGACGCGGACCACGTGAAGCCGCTCGCCGACATGGCGGGCGAGCTGCGGCGGGCGACCGGCGGGCGTACGGCGGTCGTCGCCTGGGCCGGGTACACGACGCCCGTCGGCGTCGGCCTGGACGCGGCCACCGGCCGGCTCGCCGAGGCCGGGGCGGAGCGCCTGACCCGGTTCACCGAGGGGCTGGCGGCCGTGGGGGCCGCCGAGCCGTCCCTGTTCTGCCACAGCTACGGCTCCGTCGTCTGCGGGCTCGCCGCCCACCGGCTGAAGGCCAAGGACCTGGTGGTCTTCGGCTCCCCCGGGATGCGCGCCGAGAACGTCTCCGAGCTGGGGACCTCCGCCCGGGTCTGGGCGGCGAAGGATCCCACCGACTGGATCGACCGGGTCCCGAACGTCGAGTTCGCGGGGCTCGGGCACGGCGCCGACCCCACCGACCCGGCCTTCGGGGCGCGCCGGATCCCGGCCGGGGACGCCGCCGGGCACGGCGGCTACTTCGCGCCCGGCACCTCCTCGCTCCGCGCGTTCGCCCGCATCGCCGAGGGGGACGTCCGATGAAGGCCCTGGTCCGGAAGATCGAGGCGTCCACGCCCGCCCATCGCGACCGGGCGGTCGACGGGCTGCGCGCCCTCGCCCTGCTCGCCGTGCCGACCGGGCACTGGCTGCTCGGGGGGTTCACGCTCTCCGCCGACGGCGCGATCCACAACGCGAGCCCGCTGAGCGCCTTCGCGGGGCTCGCGCCCGTCAGCTGGGTCCTCCAGATGCTGGGGATCTTCTTCCTGGTCGGCGGGTACGCGTCGGTGCTGTCGTACCGGCGGCGGAAGGGCTCCACGCGCGCGTGGCTCGGGGGCCGGCTCGCCCGGCTCGGGCGTCCGGTGCTCGGGGTGACCGCCGTGTGGGCGGCGCTGCTGCCCGTGCTGCACCTCGGTCTCGGGGTGCCCGTGGACACGCTGCGGACGGCTTCCACGCTGGTGATCCAGCCGCTGTGGTTCGTCGGGGTGTACACGGTGGTCACCGCGCTGACCCCGCTGTGCGTGCGGGCGGCCCGCCGTCTCGGGGTGTGGGCCGCGGCGCCGCTGCTCGGTTCGGTCGCCGTCGTCGACTTCCTGCGGTACGGGCCGTACGCGGACGCCGTGCCGTCCTGGCTGAGCCTGCTGAACATCCTGCCCGGCTGGCTGTTCGCGTACCAGCTCGGCGTCTCCTGGGGCGAGGGCCGGGTCGGCCGGCGTCACGCGTGGGGGCTGCTGCTCGGCGGCGCCGCGCTCTTCGCGGCCCTGCTCCTCGTCTTCGGCTACCCGGCGTCGATGGTCGGCGTGCCCGGCGAGGCCCGCACCAACTCGCACCCGCCGTCGCTGCTCGTCCTCGCCCTGGCCGCCGCGCAGAGCGGTGCGGCGATCCTGCTCCGCGACCGGCTCGGCCGGCTCCTGAAGCGGCCCGCGCTGTGGGCGCCGGTCGTCGTGATCAACCTGTCCGCGATGACGGTCCTGTGCTGGCACCAGACGGCGATGCTGACCGCCGCGATCCCCGCCTCGTACGCCGGTGGGGTCGCCGGCCTGGTCGGCGCGCCGGACTCGGTCGGCTGGATCCTCGCCCGGCTGGCCTGGATGCCGGTCTTCGCCGGGCTCCTCGTCCTGATCGGCCGGTACGCGCGCGTCTTCGAGTCCCCGTGGGCGAAGACCGGCACCGCCAGGCGCGCCCTGGCGGGTGTCCTGGCGGCGGGGTTCGCGGTCTTCGCCCTGGGACTGGCCTAGATGTCAGACCTCCCGGGCCGCCGACGTGGAGCTCATGTCCGGGTAGCGGTCGCCCGCCACGAGGCCCGCGATCGGCTCCAGTTCGGCGAGTTCGGCGGCGGTGAGGGTGATGCGGGTGGCGGCCGCGTTCTCCAGGAGGCGGGAGCGCTTGCGGGTGCCGGGGATGGGGACGACGGTGAGGCCGTGGACGGCGGCGCGCTGCTGCACCCAGGCGAGGGCGATCTGGGCCGGGGTCGCGCCGTGGGCGGCGGCGATCTTCCGGACCGGGTCGAGGAGGACGGCGTTCCGCTCGGCGTTCTCGCCGGTGAAGCGGGGCTGGTACTTGCGGAAGTCGCCGCCCGACAGGTCCTTGCCCGCGTCCGCGAACGCGCCGGTCAGGAAGCCCCGGCCGAGCGGCGAGTACGGCACGAAGGTCACGCCGAGCTCGGCGGCGGCGCCGACGGCGCTGCGCTCCACGTCCCGGGAGAAGAGCGACCACTCCGACTGGAGGGCGGCGATGGGGTGCACCGCGTGGGCCTCGCGCAGCTCGGGCCCGGTGACCTCGCTCAGGCCCAGGAAGCGGACCTTGCCCTCCTGGACGAGCTCGGCCATCGCGCCGACGGACTCGGCGAAGGGGATCTCCGGGTCGCGGCGGTGCATGTAGTAGAGGTCGATGGTCTCGATGCCGAGGCGGCGCAGGCTGTCCTCGGCGGCCTTCTTGATGTACGCCGGGTCGTTGCGGACGCCGCGGTACGTGGGGTCGTCGGCGCGGCGCTCTATGGCGAACTTGGTGGCGAGGGTGACCTCGTCGCGGTGGGCGGCGAGGAAGGGGGCGAGGAACTCCTCGTTGGCGCCGCTGCCGTAGATGTCGGCGGTGTCGATCAGGGTGACGCCGGCCTCCAGGGCCGCGTCGAGGGTGTCGCGGGCCGCCGCCTCGTCGGTGTCCCCGTAGAACTCGCTGATGCCCATGGCGCCGAAGCCCTGGACGCCGATCTCGGGTCCGCCCTGGCCGAGGCGTACGGTGTCGATCCTGGTCACGCTGGTCATGAAGGTGTTCCTCCGCTTGCGGTCCCGTAATGGCCGATCTTGATGTCGAGCACGGCGAGCGTGTCCTGGAGCTCGGTGATCCGGGCGAGGACGTCGCGCCGGGTGGACTCCAGGAGCTCCCGCCGTTCGTCCCGGGTGTGTTCGCCCTCGCGCACCAGCTCCGCGTACCTGACCATGTCGGCGACCGGCATCCCGGTCAGCCGCAGCTTGCCGACGAAGGCCAGCCAGTGCAGGTCGCGCTCGGTGAAGCGGCGCTGGCCGGTGTGCGAACGGTCGACGTGCGGCATCAGGCCGATCCGCTCGTACCAGCGCAGGGTGTGCGCGGTGAGGCCGGTGATGGCCGCCACCTCGCTGATCGTGTAGCGGTCCTTCCCGGCAAGCCCGGTCGTGCTCTCGATCACGCTCATGACCCCACGCTAAAACGTTGGAGTGCACTCCAAGCAAGTAGGCTCGGCCCCATGCAGAGCAGCGTGCCGAGCCTGGCGTCGATCGAGAACTGGCCCGTCCCCACCGCGGCGGCCGCCGTCGTCCGCGCGGACGGCACCCTGGCCGGGTCCCACGGCCCCACAGGGCGGCGTTTCCCGCTCGCCTCCGTCACCAAGCCGCTCGCGGCGTACGCGGTCCTCGTCGCGTACGAGGAGGGGGCGATCGACCTCGACGAGCCGGCCGGGCCCGAGGGCGCGACCGTCCGCCACCTCCTCGCCCACACCTCGGGTCTCGGCTTCGACGAGAACCGGGCGATGGCCGCTCCGGGCACCCGCCGGATCTACTCCAACACCGGTTTCGAGGCGCTCGGCGACCACGTCGCCAAGGCCACCGACATCCCCTTCGCCGAGTATCTGCACCAGGCGGTCCTGGAGCCCCTCGGCATGACGTCGACGACCCTGGAGGGCTCGCCCGCGAAGGACGGCGTGTCGACCGTGGACGACCTGGTGCGGTTCGCCGCCGAGGTGCAGGCGCCGCGGCTGCTCGACGCGCGGACCGTCCTGGACGCGATGACCGTCGCATACCCCGGGCTGACCGGCATCCTGCCCGGCTACGGGCACCAGAAGCCGAACGACTGGGGGCTCGGCTTCGAGATCCGCGACGGCAAGTCCCCGCACTGGACGGGCGCCAGCTCCTCGCCGCGCACCTTCGGGCACTTCGGGCAGTCCGGCACCTTCCTGTGGATCGACCCGGACGCGCGGGCCGCGTGCGTGGCCCTCACCGACCGGCCCTTCGGAGCCTGGGCGGTCGAGGCCTGGCCGCCGTTCACGGACGCGGTGCTCGCGGACCTGCGCGCGGCCTGATCCGGAGGACGAGCCCCGGGTCCCTAGGTGTCGCAGCGGGTCGCCGGGAGCGTGCCGTCGGTGCCCATGAGGCTCACGTCGACCTCGCCCCCGTGGTCCGCCGCGTACGCGGCCGTGCACACCAGTTGCTGGACGGCCGCGTCCGGCAGGTTCCCGACGGGGAACGGCGGCCGGATCCGGATGGTCCGGCGGCCTTCCGGGGTCAGGCCTCCGACCGCCTCGGTGTGCGGCGTCTTCCAGGACTTCCCGGGTGCGGGAAGGCCCGTGGTCAGGCCCGCGGCGGTGTCGGCCTCGGCCGGTCCCGCGAGGAGGGCGGCGATCACCATGTCGGTGAAGGCCGCGGTGCCGCTCTGCTCGTACGGCTGCTGCCCGGAGCCCGTCCACTTGCTCTTCAGGCGCTGGGCTTCGAGCGCGTCGGTGCCGGGGACCGGCTGCCCGACCTCGCGGACCACCGGGACCGGCTGCCCCCCGGGCCCGAGGAAGTAGAGCACCATCCGGAACTCGGGCGCCGGGGCGACGGCGACGGTCGCGGCGCCGCCCGCCTCGACGACGTCGCTCTCCTGGATGCCGCAGGCGGCGAGCGACGCCAGGGTGAGGAGAGCCGCCGCGGCCTTCCAGCGCCTCACAGCGGCATCCGTACGGTGAAGACCGCCCCGCCCGCCGGGCCGTTGGCGGCCTGGACGGTGCCGCCGTGCAGCCGGACGTTCTCCAGGGTGATCGCCAGACCGAGGCCGCTGCCCGCCGACCGGGTCCTGGCCCGGTCCGCCTTGTAGAAGCGGTCGAAGACGTGCGGCAGGACGTCCGGGTGGATGCCCGGCCCCCGGTCGGCGACCTCCGTCACCAGCTCGTCCCCCTCCGCGTACACACTGACCGTCACCGGCGCGGCCCCGTGCCGCAGGGCGTTGCCGACGAGGTTGGCGACGACGACGTCGAAGCGGCGCGGGTCGAGCCGCGCCCTGATCCCCTCCTCAAGGTACGGGACGACCTGGGCGGGATCGGTCCAGTGCCGGTGCTGGAGGGTCTTGCGGACGCAGTCGGCGGCGTCGACCTCGTCGGTGTGGAGCTCGGCGGCGCGGGCGTCGAAGCGGGAGATCTCCATCAGGTCCTCGACGAGCACGGCGAGCTTCCCGGTCTCGGTGCTGATCAGCCGGACGGCGCGGGCGGTGTCGCTGTCGAGGCTCCCGGCGTCCTCGTCGAGGACCTCGGTGACCGCGAGCATTCCGGCGAGCGGGGTGCGCAGTTCGTGCGAGACGTCGGAGGCGAAGCGGCGGGCGCGGGCCTCGGCGTTGCGGAGTTCCGTGACGGAACGTTCCAGCGCGGCGGCGGACTCGTTGAACGTGCGGGCGAGGTCGGCGAGTTCGTCGCTGCCCTTGGCGTGGATGCGGGTGTCGAGCCGGCCCCGGCCCATGCTGTGGGCCGCGTGCCGCAGCTCCCGTACGGGGCGGAGCACGCCGCGCGAGGCGATCAGCGCGGGGATCAGGGCCACGGCCAGGGCCGGGAGGGCGCCGTCGCGGGCGGCGGTGACCAGGGCCTCGATGTTGGCCTCCTCGTCGTCGAGCTCCATGACGGCGTAGAAGACGAGGCCGGTGGGCTGGGCGGTCCCCTCGGTCGCATGCGTGCGGAACACGGCGGGCATGGCGATGGTCAGGTACGGGGTGCCGTTCTTCACGACCCGCTGGAAGCTGCCGTGCGGGGTGGCCTGCCGGGCCTGGGCGCGGGCCCGCAGTTCGGGGGTGATGACGGAGGAGGTGGGGCGGTCGGTCGAGGAGACGCGGACCGTGCCGTACTCGGCGTAGACCCGCCAGGGGCGGGGCTTGCCCTGGCGGGCGATGCCGAGGGCCACCTCGCGCAGGTTGCCGGGGTTGACGGGCAGGCTGACGACGAGCGGGTCGACCTGGTCGCGCAGGGCGGAGACGGCGGTGTCCTGGGTCTGCTCCAGGATCGCGTTGCGGGCGGCGCGGTAGGTGAGCGCGGCGGTGGTGCCGCAGCCGACGGCGGCGACGAGGAGGAAGGCGAGGACGAGGCGGGTGCGGAGGCCGAAGGGGCGCGGGCGGGGGGCGCGGGCCCGGCGGCGGGCCCGTCTTCCTCCCGGCGCGGAGCCCGGCGCCGAGCCCGGCGCGGAGCCCGCGTCCCTGCCCTCGCCCGCGCCCGGCTCCGCGCCCGTGCCCGGTTCCGTGCCCGGTTCCGGGCTCACGCAGGCCTTCACAGCGGGCCGAAGCGGTAGCCGAAGCCCCGCAGGGTCTGGATGTACCGGGGTTCGCCCGGGGTGTCCTCGATCTTGTTCCGCAGCCGGCGGACGCAGGCGTCCACCAGCCGGGCGTCCCCGTGGTAGCTGTGCTCCCAGACGTGTTCGAGGAGTTGCTGCCGGCTGAAGACCTGCTCGGGGGCGGCCGTGAGGTGCAGCAGCAGCTTCAGTTCGGAGGGGGCGAGGGCGACGCGCTCGCCCGCCTTGGCGACGGTCAGGCCCGCCCGGTCGATGGCGAGCTCCCCGTGGAACTCGACGGCGGACCGGCCGGTGCCGGGCTCCTCGATGCGCCGCAGCACGGCCCTGATCCGGGCCTCGATGACCTCCGTACGGGCGGGCTTGACGATGTAGTCGTCGGCCCCGGCCTCCAGGCCGACGACGACGTCGAAGTCGTCGCCCCGCGCGGTGAGCATGATGATCGGCAGCTGGCTGCTCTCCCGGACCTGGCGGCAGACCTGTACGCCGTTCATGCCGGGCAGCATCAGGTCGAGGAGCAGCAGGTCCGGCCGGAACTCCCCGAGCGCGGCGAGCCCCGCCTCGCCGGTGGGGGCGGTGCGCACCTCGTGCCCCCGGCGGCGCAGGCCGAGCTCGACGCCCTCGCGGACGGAGGGGTCGTCTTCTATCAGGAGCACGCGCGGCATGTGTGGAGTATCCCAAGGTCGGTACGGGCGGCCCCCGCGGGGCGGGGCGGGTCAGGTACGGCGGAGGCGGGCCGTGGTCGAGGCGAGGAGGGCCTGGACCTCCGTGAGGCGGAGGGGGCGGGCCAGGAGGGCGAAGACGGCCAGGATCGTGGCGGCTCCCGCGAGGCCCGCCACCACCGGGCCCGCCGCCATGGAGCCGTCCGCGACGAACAGCCCGTACCCGGCGGCCGGTACGGCGGCGACGAGGAGCCGCGCCAGCGCCGGGAGGGCCCCGCCGGAGGCGCCCCCCAGCCGTCGCCGCAGGGCGTACGCCGTGACCGCCCAGCCCGCCCACAGCGCCAGCGAGTACGCCGCGGCCATGCCCGTGACGGCCCAGCGGGTCGGGAGGAGCTGGTAGGCGGCGTACGAGAGACCGGCGTTCAGGGCGGCGATGACCAGGTTCAGGAGGAAGGGGGTGCGGGTGTCGCGCAGGGCGTAGAACGCCCGGGTGCACACGTACTGGCCGGAGAGGGCGACCAGGCCGGGCGCGAAGGCCATGAGGGTCCAGGACATCGCGCGCACGTCGTCGCCGCCGGTCGCCCCGTACCCGAAGACCACCGTCATCAGCGGGACGGCGAGGGCCAGGAGCGCGCAGGCCGCCGGGACGACCGCCGCCGCGCTGGTCCGCAGGGCGTACGAGACGTCCCGCCGGACCCCCGCGAGGTCGCCGTCGGCCGCCGCGCCGCTCATCCGGGGCAGCAGGGCCGTCACGAGGGAGACGGTGACGATGCCGTGCGGGACGGTCCAGAGGAGGTACGCGTTGTTGTACGCGGCGAGGCCGCCGCCGCTGACGTCCGGGTCGGCGCCCGCCGAGGTGGCGAGCCAGGTCGTCACCCAGTACGCGCCCTGGTTGGTGAGGACGAGCAGCACCAGCCAGCCCGCCGAGCGCAGCGGGGCGGCGAGGCCGCTGCCGCGCCAGTCGAGGCGGGGCCGCCAGCGGAAGCCGGCGGCGCGCAGCGAGGGCAGCAGGGCGAGGGTCTGGACGGCGATGCCGGCGGTGGTGCCCCAGCCGAGGAGGGCGGTCTCGCCGGGGGTGAGTTCCCCGCCGTCGCCGACGACGAGGAAGAGGCCGAAGACGGCGACGGCGACGACGTTGTTGAGGACGGGGGCCCACATCATGGCGCCGAACCGGCCCCGGGCGTTGAGGACCTGTCCGAGCAGGGTGAAGAGCCCGAGGAAGAGGATCTGCGGCAGGCACGCGCGCGCGAAGGCGACGGTCATGTCCCGCTGCGGGCCCGCGTAGTCGGTGTACGTGTCGACGATCAGTGGCGCGGCGGACACCGCCACCGCCGTGAGGGCGACGAGGGCCAGTCCGCACAGGGTGAGGAGGCGGTCGGTGTAGGCCGCGCCGCCGTCCTCGTGTTCCTTGGCGGCCTTGACCAGTTCGGGGACGAAGACGGCGTTGAGGGCGCCGCCGAGGAGGAGCATGTAGACGATGGTGGGGACGGTGTTGCCGACCGCGTACCCGTCGGCGACGAGTCCCGCGCCGAGCGCGGCGGCGACGACGGAGGCGCGGACGAAGCCGGTGGCGCGGGAGACGAGCGAGCCGGCGGCCATGAGGGCGCCGCTGCGGAGGGCGGAGGGTTTCTTCCGCTCCGAAGGCTCCGAAGGCGCGGTGAGCGTGGCCGTCATCGACGGGCCAGATAGGCCTGGAAGGCGCGGTACAGCGCCCCGTTGGTCGTGCCCTGCATCGGCATCTCCCACTCCCCCAGCGTCTCGACGACCTGTCCGCCCGTGCCGAGCTTCCAGCGCAGCAGCCCGTGGGCGCGGTCGTCCGGATCGAGGGTGGAGGGTACCCCGCGCAGGTCGTAGACGGCGGCGCCGAGGGCGTGAGCGTCGAGCATCATGCGCCACTGGAGGGCGTTGGAGGGCCGGACCTCGCGGCGGTGGTCGGCGGAGGCGCCGGTCTGGTACCAGACGCGGCCGCCGACGGCGACCATGGTGTGCGCGGCGAGGACCTCGCCCTCGTGGCGGGCGAGGTAGAGCTTCATGCGGCCCGGCTGCTCGGCGTTGAGGACGGCGTACTGGCGCTCGTAGTAGGCGAGGGAGCGGCCGAGGCGGAAGCCGTCGCGCTCCTCCGTGACGCGCAGCAGCCGGTAGAACTCGGGGAGGTCGGCGGCGGAGCCGACGACGACCTCGACGCCGGACTTGCGGGCCTTGCGGACGTTGCGCCGCCACTCCTGGTTGAGGCCGGTCCACAGGTCGTCGGTGCTGCGGCCGGCCAGCGGGACCTGGAAGACGTGGCGGGGCTGGGCGTCGGCCCCGTCCTCGGAGTCGCCGCCGCACTTGCGCCAGCCTCGGGCGCGGAGCCGTTCGGCGACGGCGGTGCCCAGCGGGTCGACCTCGTCGGCGAGGACGTCGGAGAGCCGGCGTCCCGGCCCGGCGCCGGCCTTGACGGTGGCGGCGTTCCACCGGCGGTAGGCGGGTCCGGGGCCCATGCGGACGGCGAAGGCGCCGAGGGAGCGCAGGTGGCCGAGGAGCGGGGAGAGCCAGCCGTCGAGGTCGGGGTCGGCCCAGTCGGCGACGGGTCCTTCGGGCAGGTAGGCGAAGTGCTTCCGGGTGCCGGGGAAGGGCCGCAGGAGGACGAGCGCGACGCCCGAGAGCTCCTCGCCCTCCCGGCCCCAGCCGATGAGCTGGTGGCTCCAGCCGTCCTTCACCTGGGCCCAGGAGGGGAGTTGGAGGAAGCTGGGGCCGTCCGCGCCGGTCCGGGAGGCGAGGAACGCGCGGTACGCCTCGGGGGTCACGGGTCCGAGCCTGACCGGTCCCACGGGGGCGCGGCGGTCGGTGGGTGCGGCCGTCACGAGCAGCGCTGACACAACGGGAGCCTCCTTGTTCCGCCCCTCGGTGGTGGGGCGCACAGCAGGCTCACAGCCGAATTCGACGGGTGCGCGCGGTGATTGTGACCGGACGGTGACCGTTGTGCCGCAGCCCTCGTCACAGAGGCGTACGGCGCCCCGCGGGGGTGCGGAAGCGGCCTACAGTCCAGGACATCCCACCCGAACCCTCACCACGCGGAGGTCTTCCGTGCTGCCGATACGCACATCCCGTCCCGCCCTGGCCGCCATCGCGCTGACCGTGTCCCTCACCGCCTGCACCGCCCAGGCGGCGGACGGGAAGCCGTCCGGGACGGGGTCCGGCGCGGCCGGGGCGCCCCCGGCGAAGGTGACGGTCGTGGGGAGGGCGGCGGGCAGCCCGGTGACGGTGGCCGCGTCCGGCGGCACGCTCACGGCGGTACGGGTCGTCGACGCCGACGGCGGTGTCCTGGAGGGCCGTACGGGCGCGGGCGGGACGCGCTGGACCTCGGACCGCAAGGCGGTGCCGGGCACCTCCTACACGGTCGAGGTGACGTCCCGTACCGCCGGCGGCGAGGAGTCGACCACCCGGTCGTCCTTCGCCACCCCGGCACCCGGCAAGGTCAACAAGGTGACCCTGGCCCCCGGCAAGAACACCACGGTCGGCATCGCCCACCCCCTCTCCATCGTCTTCGACCTGCCGGTCACGAAGAAGGCGGACGTGGAGAGGCAGCTGAAGGTGACCACCTCGAACGGCACCGAGGGTTCCTGGGGCTGGGTCAAGGACTACTCGGGCCGGGACAGGGTGGACTGGCGGCCCCGGGAGTACTGGAAGCCGGGCACGAGGGTCACCCTCGAAGCGGACCTCGACGGCACGGACTCGGGCGGCGGCTGGTTCGTCCGGGACTACCGCACCGGTTTCACGATCGGCGCGGCGCAGGTCGTGAAGGTCGACCTCGACGCCCATCAGCTGAGGTTGGAGCGGGACGGGCGGACGGTCCGCACCATCCCCGTCTCCGGCGGCACCCCCGGCGGCGACAAGCGGTCCTGGCGGGGGACGGCCGTGCTGATGGCGAAGGAGGGCACCATCAACATGAACTCGGAGACGGTCGGCCTCGGCGACGCGTACGACAAGGACGTCGACTACTCGATGCGGCTGACCTGGTCGGGCATGTACGCGCACGCGGCCCCGTGGAACGCGGCGTACTTCGGCAAGGCCAACCACAGTTCGGGCTGCATCGGCATGAGCGACGAGAACGCGGCCTCGTTCTACGCCTCGGTGAACGTGGGCGACCCCTTCGAGATCAAGGGCCGCGAGACGAAGGGCACCGTCGCCGAGGGCAACGGGTACGGGGCGTGGAACCTGAACTGGGAGCAGTGGAAGGCGAAGAGCGCGCTGGGCTGAAGGGTCAGCCCAGGGCCCTGCGCCAGTCCCGCATCTCCCAGACCAGGACCTCCGCGTCGGTCGTGGCGGTCAGTTCGAGCCCCCCGGTGCCGGTGAGCCGGGCCGCGTCGCCCGGACCGAGTTCCTCGCCGTCGAGCCGCACCCCGCCGCGTACGACGTGCGCGTACGCGAAGTCCGCGGCCGGGAGCGCCGTCCGCTCCCCCGCGCGGGGGCGGTGGACGTGCAGGCGGGCGTCCGCCGCCGGGAGGTCGTACGTGTCGCCGAGGCCGCGCACCACCTCGTACGAGGGGTCCCCGCCCGGCGTCAGGGGGGCGAGCCACATCTGGACGAAGACCAGCGGGGCGGGGCCGTCGTTGCGCTCGACGTGGCGGACGCCGCCCGCCGAGCTCAGCCGCTGGAGGTCGCCGGGGCGGACGGTCGTGGTGTGTCCGGCCGTGTCGTGGTGGGTGAGCTCGCCCTCGACGACCCAGGTCACGATCTCGGTGTGGCTGTGCGGGTGCTCGCCGAAGCCCGCGCCGGGCGCGAGCCGCTCCTCGTTGACGGCGAGGAGCGCGCCGAAGCGGAGGTTGTCGGGGTCGTAGTGCGGCCCGAAGGACAGGGCGTGCCGGGTCTCGATCCCGGCCGCCGGGTCGCCCCCGGGGTAGCGCTCGCCGGCGCGCTGGATGCTTATCACGGACGTACCGTAGCCCGGGGAAACGCCCCCGCCCCCGCACGCCCGCGTTCCGATAAGGCAGTCTTGTCCCGTGCCTGAACCCGTGAACGCCGCCCATCCGCATGCCGCGACCCTGAAGCGCCTCGAACAGTCGTCGGGGCGGCTCGCCGCCGGTGCCATCGCCCGCATGGACGAGACGCTCCCGTGGTACCGCGCGATGCCGCCCGAGAACCGGTCGTGGATCGGCCTGGTCGCCCAGGCCGGCATCGCCGCGTTCACCGAGTGGTTCCGGCACCCGGAGACCCCGCAGGCGATCTCCACCGACGTCTTCGGCACCGCCCCCCGCGAGCTGACCCGGGCGATCACCCTGCGCCAGACCGTGGAGATGGTCCGGACGACCATCGAGGTCATGGAGTCGGCGATCGACGAGGTCGCCGCCCCCGGCGACGAGTCCGTGCTCCGCGAGGCGCTCCTCGTCTACGCCCGGGAGATCGCCTTCGCCACCGCCCAGGTGTACGCGCAGGCCGCCGAGGCCCGGGGCGCCTGGGACGCGCGCCTGGAGTCGCTCGTCGTCAACGCGGTGCTCTCCGGCGAGGCCGACGAAGGCGCCGTCTCCCGGGCCGCCGCCCTCGGCTGGAACTCGCCCGAGCACGTGTGCGTCGTCCTCGGCACCGCCCCCGACGGGGACAGCGAGCTGACCGTGGAGGCGATCCGCCGGGCCGCCCGGCACGCCAAGCTCCAGGTCCTCACCGGCGTCCTCGGCACCCGGCTCGTCGTCATCGCCGGCGGCAACGACAACCCGCTGGCCGTCGCGAAGGCGCTGATCGGGCCGTACGCGGCCGGGCCCGTCGTCGCCGGGCCCGTCGTCCCCGACCTGCTCGCCGCGACCCGCTCCGCGCAGGCGGCGGCGGCCGGCCTCAAGGCCTGCTCGGCCTGGCAGGACGCCCCGCGCCCGGTTCTGGCGGACGATCTCCTCCCGGAGCGCGCCATCGCCTCCGACCCTTCGGCGCGTGAGCAGCTGGTGGAGGAGATCTACAGACCGCTGGAGGAGGCGGGCTCGGCGCTGCTCGAAACTCTCAGTGTCTATCTGGAGCAGGCGAGCAGCCTGGAAGGCGCGGCCCGCATGCTCTTCGTCCACCCGAACACCGTGCGCTACCGGCTTCGACGTGTGACCGACGTCACCGGATGGTCACCCTCCGATGTTCGCTCCGCGTTCACGCTGCGGATCGCCCTCATCCTGGGACGCTTGGCCGACGGAGATCAGCAGTCCTAGACTTTTGTCGAACACCAACAAATCCCCCGACGGTTCTTCGTCCTTGTCCCCACGGGCGCTCGGAGCCGTCCCCAAGAGAAGGTGTGAGGGTGCTCGTACTCGTCGCTCCCGGCCAAGGCGCCCAGACGCCCGGCTTCCTGACCCCCTGGCTCGAACTCCCCGGCGCCGCCGACCGCCTCGCGGCCTGGTCCGACGCGATCGGGCTCGACCTCGTCCACTACGGCACGAAGGCGGACGCGGACGAGATCCGTGACACCGCCGTGGCACAGCCCCTCCTCGTCGCCGCCGGCCTGCTGTCCGCGGCCGCGCTCGGTGACGTGACGCCCGGCGTCGTCGCCGGTCACAGCGTGGGCGAGTTCACCGCAGCCGCCTTCGCGGGCGTCCTCTCCGACGAGGCGGCGCTCCGTCTCGTCCGCACCCGTGGCCTCGCGATGGCCGAGGCCGCCGCGATCACCGCGACGGGCATGTCGGCACTGCTCGGCGGCGACCCCGAAGTCACCGTCCCGCACCTGGAGAAGCTCGGCCTGACCGCCGCCAACGTGAACGGCGCGGGCCAGATCGTGGCCGCCGGCACCCTGGAGCAGCTGGCCGCCCTGGAGGCGGACAAGCCCGAGGGCGTCCGCCGGGTCGTGGCGCTCAAGGTCGCCGGCGCCTTCCACACGCACCACATGGCCCCGGCCGTGGAGAAGCTGGCGGAGGCGGCGAAGGAGCTGTCCCCGGCCACTCCGGCCACCCGCTACGTCTCGAACAAGGACGGGCAGGTCGTCGCCGACGGCGCCGAGGTCGTGGCCCGCCTGGTCGGCCAGGTCGCGAACCCGGTCCGCTGGGACCTGTGCATGGAGACCTTCCAGTCCCTCGGCGCGACCGCGCTGATCGAGGTGTGCCCCGGCGGCACCCTGACCGGCATCGCCAAGCGGGCCCTGCCGGGCGTGGCCACCGTCGCGCTCAAGACTCCCGACGACCTCGACGCGGCCCGTACGCTCATCGCCGAGCACGCGGCCGTCTGACAAGGAGTGTCGAGAAACATGTCGAAGATCAAGCCCAGCAAGGGCGCCCCGTACGCACGGATCCTCGGTGTCGGCGGCTACCGCCCCACCCGGGTCGTGCCGAACGAGGTGATCCTCGAGAAGATCGACTCGTCCGACGAGTGGATCCGCTCCCGTTCCGGCATCGCCACCCGCCACTGGGCCTCCCCGGAGGAGACCGTCACCGCCATGTCGGTGGAGGCCTCCGGCAAGGCCATCGCCGACGCCGGGATCACCCCCGAGCAGATCGGCGCCGTGGTCGTCTCCACGGTCTCGCACTTCAAGCAGACCCCGGCCGTCGCCACCGAGATCGCCGACAAGATCGGCGCCGGCAAGCCGGCCGCGTTCGACATCTCCGCCGGCTGCGCGGGCTTCGGCTACGGCCTGACGCTCGCCAAGGGCATGATCGTCGAGGGTTCGGCGGAGTACGTCCTCGTCATCGGCGTGGAGCGGCTCAGCGACCTGACGGATCTGGAGGACCGCGCGACGGCCTTCCTGTTCGGCGACGGCGCCGGCGCCGTGGTCGTCGGCCCCTCGGACGAGCCGCACATCGGCCCCACCGTCTGGGGATCCGAGGGCGACAAGTCCGAGACGATCAAGCAGACCGTGCCGTGGAACGAGTTCCACGCCGGCGACGTCTCGAACCTCCCGCTCAACGAGCAGGGCGAGATCAAGTTCCCCGCCATCACGCAGGAGGGCCAGGCGGTCTTCCGCTGGGCCGTCTTCGAGATGGCGAAGGTCGCCCAGCAGGCGCTGGACCGCGCCGGCATCACGGCGGACGACCTGGACGTCTTCATCCCGCACCAGGCGAACATGCGGATCATCGACTCGATGGTGAAGACTCTGAAGCTGCCGGAGCACGTCACGGTCGCCCGTGACGTGGAGACCACCGGCAACACCTCGGCCGCCTCGATCCCGCTCGCGATGGAGCGGCTCCTGGCGACCGGGCAGGCGAAGAGCGGTGACACCGCGCTCGTCATCGGCTTCGGGGCGGGTCTCGTCTTCGCCGCGACGGTCGTTACTCTCCCCTAGGCACACCGGATTCCTCCGGAAGCCCCCTTTACCGAAGTAACCGCAAGAAGGAGCGCCACTATGGCTCACACCCAGGAAGAGATCGTCGAGGGCCTCGCCGAGATCGTCAACGAGATCGCCGGCATCCCGGTCGAGGACGTCCAGCTGGACAAGTCCTTCACCGACGACCTGGACGTCGACTCGCTGTCCATGGTCGAGGTCGTCGTCGCCGCCGAAGAGCGCTTCGACGTCAAGATCCCGGACGAGGACGTCAAGAACCTCAAGACCGTGGGCGACGCGGCCGGCTACATCCTGAAGCACCAGGACTGATTCGGTCCCCGCTGACTCGGTACGCCACCCGGCGGTGGCGCCGCATTCCGACCATCACACACATGGAGAACGAATTCCTGTGAGCTCGACCAATCGCACCGTGGTCGTCACCGGTATCGGCGCAACCACACCGCTGGGTGGCGACTCCGCGTCGACCTGGGAAGGTCTTCTCGCGGGGCGCTCCGGCGTCAAGCCCCTGGAGGGCGAGCGTTTCGCCGAACTTCCCGTCAAGATCGCGGCGCTCGCCGCGGTCGACCCCGGCGACGTGCTGCCCCGCCCGCTCGCCCGCAAGCTGGACCGCTCGGCGCAGTTCGCGCTGATCGCGGCCCGCGAGGCCTGGGCCGACGCGGGCTACACCGCCCCGGCCGGTGAGGACGAGACGATCGCGCCCGAGCGGCTCGGCTCCGTCATCGCCTCCGGCATCGGCGGTGTCACCACGCTGCTCGACCAGTACGACGTGCTCAAGGAGAAGGGCGTACGCCGCGTCTCCCCGCACACCGTGCCCATGCTCATGCCCAACAGCCCCTCCGCGAACGTGGGCCTGGAGGTGAACGCCCGGGCGGGCGTCCACACCCCCGTCTCCGCATGCGCGTCGGGTGCCGAGGCGATCGGCTACGCCGTCGAGATGATCCGTACCGGCCGTGCCGACGTGGTCGTCGCCGGTGGTACCGAGGCCGCGATCCACCCGCTGCCGATCGCCGCCTTCGCCAACATGATGGCGATGTCCAAGAGCAACGACGAGCCGACGAAGGCCTCGCGTCCCTACGACACCGGCCGCGACGGCTTCGTGCTCGGCGAGGGCGCGGGTGTCGTGATCCTGGAGTCCGAGGAGCACGCGAAGGCGCGCGGCGCCCGCATCTACTGCGAGGTGCTCGGCCAGGGCCTGTCGGCCGACAGCCACCACATCGCGCAGCCCGAGCCGACCGGCCGGGGCATCGCCGCCGCGATGCAGAACCTGCTGGACTCCACGGACCTCAAGCCGTCCGAGGTCGTCCACCTCAACGCGCACGCCACGTCGACGCCGCAGGGCGACGTCGCCGAGATCAAGGCGCTGCGGAAGGTCCTGGGCGACGACCTGGACCACGTCGCGATCTCCGCGACCAAGTCCATGACCGGTCACCTCCTCGGCGGCGCGGGCGGCATCGAGACCGTCGCGACGGTCCTCGCCCTCCACAACCGCCTGGCCCCGCCGACGATCAACGTCGACGAGCTGGACCCGGACGTCGACGCCGACATCGTCCGCGACGAGCCCCGCGAACTCCCCCAGGGCACGATCGCCGCGATCAACAACTCGTTCGGCTTCGGTGGCCACAACGTGGTCCTGGCGTTCCGCACCGTCTGACGCCCACCCGAACAGCAAGGCCCGCCCCCAGCACGGGGGCGGGCCTTCGCCGTACCCGCCGGACGGAGTCCGGCACAGCGCTCCGAAGCCCGCGAAGCGGTGCGAGGGGCGCACGAGGGAGGGGCCGACTCGTTCGGCTTCGGTGGCCACAACGTGGTCCTGGCGTTCCGCACCGTCTGACGCCCACCCGAACAGCAAGGCCCGCCCCCGGCACGGGGGCGGGCCTTCGCCGTGCATGCCTGGGAAGGGCGTCAGACGACCTGGTGGAGCCAGCGGACGGGGGCGCCTTCGCCGGCGTAGCGGAAGGGTTCGAGTTCGTCGTCCCAGGGCTTGCCGAGGAGTTTGGCGATCTCGGCTTCGAGTTGGGTCTCGCCCTGGGCGGAGCGGGCGAGGGCGGCGCGGAGGCGGTCCTCGGGGATGAGGATGTCGCCGTGCATGCCGGTGACGGCGTGGAAGATGCCCAGGTCGGGGGTGGCGCTGTAGCGCTCGCCCTCGGCGGTGGGGCAGGGTTCCGCGGTGACCTCGAAGCGGAGCATCTGCCAGCCGCGGAGCGCGGAGGCGAGTTTGGAGGCGGTGCCGGTCTGGCCCTGCCAGGAGAACTCGGCTCTCCAGGTGCCGGGGGACGCCGGCTGCCGGATCCAGTCGAGCTGGACCCTCGCACCGAGGACGCCCGCGACCGCCCATTCGACGTGCGGGCACAGCGCGCGCGGTGCGGAGTGTACGTACAGGACTCCACGTGTCGTCACCGGGACCTCCAGTGTGGGACGAGGTTCGCCTTGCCCAGCGGCCTCAGTAAACAGCATCAGGAGCAGAACATCGCAAACCCTCAAAAAGGGGACAGCTTGTGACGTGATGTAATTTACCGGAGCCGGTCGGCGAAGGCGCCTCTGGTTCGACGGGGGAAAAGCTACCGTGCCGCACCGTCATCGGTGTGACGTACGGTCGGTCCGGGGGCCGGGCAACACGAACCTTTCACCCGCCAGGACGCCGAAGGAGGGGCCGGGGATGCGCGGCCGAAGCCGATTCCGTACCGCTGTCGCCGCCGCGACGGCCGCCCTGCTGTGCGGCGGGGCGCTCTCCGGATGCACGGTCGGGGAGCCGGTGGCGACGACGCGACCGACACCGAAGCCGAGGCCGACGCCGCTCTGGGACGTCTCCCCCGCCTCCGTCGCGGCCGTCGGCGACTCCGTGAC
Source organism: Streptomyces sp. NPDC021012 (assembly GCF_044333355.1). NCBI lineage: Bacteria > Bacillati > Actinomycetota > Actinomycetes > Kitasatosporales > Streptomycetaceae > Streptomyces > Streptomyces sp. NPDC021012. The sequence goes on along the minus strand of NZ_JBIRQU010000004.1, from coordinate 377,142 downwards.
CCGCGCCTTCGACGCCTGTTCGGTCCTGTCGGACTGCCCCGAGGTCTCGTGGGCGACCGGGACGGACACCGCCGTGAACAGTCTGGCGCTGCGGCTGCTGGGCCCGGCGAAGGTGGCCACGCACAGCTGGAACCTGGCCAGGACGGGGGCGCGGATGGCGGAGCTGCCCGAGCAGATGGCCGGGGCGGCCGCCGAGAAGCCCGAGCTCGTGACGGTGATGATGGGGGCCAACGACGCCTGCCGGGCCACCCCGGACCAGATGACCCCGGTCGCCGAGTTCCGCGCCTCCTTCGAGAAGGCCCTCGCCCGGCTGCGGGCGGGCGCGCCGAAGGCGCAGGTGTACGTGGCGAGCGTGCCGGACCTGAAGCACCTGTGGTCGACGGGGCGGGTGAGCCCGATGGGGCGCCAGGTGTGGAAGCTGGGGATCTGCGGCGCGATGCTGGCGGACGCGGAGGACCTGGGCCCGGCGGCCGAGCGGCGGCGGGCGGCGGTGCGGGACCGGGTGGTGGCGTACAACGGGGTCCTGGCGGAGGTCTGCGCGAAGGACGCGCGCTGCCGGTACGACGGCGGGGCGGTCTTCGGCTTCCGCTTCGACGGCGGGCAGTTGAGCCCCTGGGACTGGTTCCATCCGAGCAGGGACGGGCAGGCGCGGCTCGCGGAGCTCGCGTACCGGCGGATCACGAAGGAGTGAGGGACCCCGGGGCGGTTGTCAGGTTCCGCCCCGGGGCCGGTCATGGGGGCCCTCAGGAGGTCAGACCTCCAGGGTGGCGGTCAGGCGCGCGTCCGTGAGGGAGTGCGCGGCGACGACCTCGTACTCCCCCTCGACGAGGGTCCAGTCGCGCTTCTCCTCGTCCCAGATCTCGAAGGCGCGGCGGGGCAGCGCGATCTCGGTCTCGACGGTCTCGCCGGGCGCTGCCTCGACGCTCGCGAAGCCGGCCAGCCAGCGGGCCGGACGCTCGACACCGTCGTTCACCGGGACCAGGTAGATCTGGACGGTCTCGCGGCCCGCGCGGTCGCCGGTGTTGGTGATCCGGACGGTGGCCGTGTCCGGGGTCGCGACCAGGGAGTCGTACGACCAGGTCGTGTAGCCGAGGCCGTGGCCGAAGGGGTACGCGGGGACGGCGCCGGCCTTGTCCCAGGCGCGGTAGCCGATGAAGACGCCCTCGGTGTAGTGCAGTTCGCCGTCCGCGGGGACGACCTCGGTGACGGGGGCGTCGGCGAGGGCGACGGGCCAGGTGGTGGGGAGGCGGCCGCCGGGCTCCTCGGCGCCGGTGAGGACGTCGGCGAGGGCGGCGCCGCCCTCCTGGCCGGGGAACCAGCTGAGCAGGACCGCGGCCACGTCCTCGCGCCAGGGCAGCTCGACCGGGGAGCCGGCGTTGACGACGACGACGGTGTTCGGGTTGGCGGCGGCGACGGCCCGTACGAGGTCGTCCTGGCGGCCGGGGAGGGCGAGGTCCTTGCGGTCGAAGCCCTCGGACTCGACGCGTTCGGTGGTGGCGACGACCACGACGGCGGTGTCGGCGGCGCGGGCGGCCTCGACGGCCTCGGCGATCAGTTCGTCGGGGTCACGGCGGGGAGCGAGGTGGACGAAGGAGAACATGACGGCCGGGAGCGGGGCCGCGAACTCCTTGTCCAGGGTGTGGAGCAGGGAGACCTCGACGGTCTCGCCCGCCGTGAGCGCGACCTTGGCGCGCTCGACCGGGGAGCCGAAGAAGGCCTCGAAGGGGTCGGTCTCGGGGCCCAGGACCTGGGTGCCCTCGTAGACGGTCTCGCCGTCGACGGAGAGCACGAAGGCGCCGAGGCCGCGGGTGCCGAAAGCGTGCTCGCCGGTCTCGCGCGGGGTGAAGGTGCCGACGACCTCGATGGAGGCGAGGGTCTCGTGGGTGACGCCCTCGGGGAGGTCGTCGCCGATCCACTGGACCTGGCCGTTGGGCAGGGAGCCCTCGCCGATGACGTTCCCGGCGGCGTCGCGGCAGCGGGCGCGGAGGGTGAAGCCCTGGTCGGCGGGGGCGAGTTCCTCGCTGGGGTCGGCGCCGATCGTGAAGGTGAGCGCGCCGTCGGGGAGCGCGGCGGTGAGGCCGTCGAGCGGGGAGACGACGTGGTCGGGGAAGACCTGGGCGGAGCCGCCGCCGAGGACGCGGGCGTCGCGGGCGGCGGCGCCGGAGAGCGCGACGGTGCCGCTCCTCAGGGGGAGCGCCCCCTCGTTCCGTACGAGGACGAAGCCGCGGCGGGCGATCTCGCGGGCGAGGGCGTCGCCGTCGAGGGCGGCGGGGTGCTCGGTGACGACCGGCGGGGCGCCTTCGAGGGCGCCGACGCGGGCGGCGAGCCGCAGGACGTTGCGCACGGCGGTGTCGACGGCGGACTCCTCGACCTCGCCGGCGCGGACGGCGGCGGCGAGGGCCGGGCCGTAGACGGTGCCGGGGCCGGGCATGGCGACGTCGAGGCCGCCCTCGATGTCGGCCTTGGTGGAGCGGGCGGCCATCCAGTCGGAGACGTTGTAGCCGTCGAAGCCCCATTCGCCGCGCAGGACCTCGTTCACGAGCTCGTGGTGCTCGGTCATGGTCACGCCGTTGACCTGGTTGTAGGCGGTCATGATGCCCCAGGGGCGGGCGTTCCTGACGATGGCCTCGAAGGGGGCGAGGTAGAGCTCGCGGAGCGGGCGCGGGGCGATCCGGTTGTCGACGGTGAAGCGGTCGGTCTCGGCGTCGTTGGCGACGAAGTGCTTGACGGTGGTGCCGACGCCGCCGTCCTGGACGCCCTGGACGTAGCCGCTGCCGATGGCGCCGGTGAGGTACGGGTCCTCGCTGTAGGCCTCGAAGTGGCGGCCGCCGAGCGGGGTGCGGTGCAGGTTGACCGTGGGCGCGAGGAGGACGTGGACGCCCTTGCGGCGGGCCTCCTGGGCGAGGAGGCGGCCGGCGCGGCGGGCGAGGGCGGGGTCCCAGGTGGCGGCGAGGGCGGTCGGGGACGGGAGCGCGACCGAGGGGTCGTCGGCGGTCCAGCGGACGCCCCGGACGCCGATGGGGCCGTCCGACATGACCAGGGACTTCAGGCCGATCTCCGGCAGGGCGGGCAGGGACCACATGTCCTGGCCCGCGAGCAGCCTGGTCTTGGCGTCCAGGTCGAGCTTGCCGAGCGCCGCCTCGACGACGGTGTTCCTCATGGTCTCCGCGCTGGCGTCCGCCATGGCCGTACCTCCTCGTTGACGTACCGATGACCCCCGACGCGCCCATCGTGCACCCACCTACCTGTAGATCGGTAGGTTACGTAACCATTCTGTTATTCGGAGGTCATGGCGAGGAGGTACCGTCCTGTCGGACGAACCCGAGGAAGGAGGCCACGGCGATGGTGCGGGCCAGGAGCGAGGAGCGGCGCGCGGACATCCTGCGCGCCACCCTCGAAGTGATCGCCGAGCGCGGCTACCGGGGCGCCTCGCTCGGCTCCGTCGCCGAGCGGGTCGGGCTGACCCAGCAGGGGCTGCTGCACTACTTCCCGACGAAGGAGGCGCTGCTCGTCGCCGTCCTGGAGGAGCGGGACCGCTGGGACACCAGCGGGGGCCGGGACCGCGAGGGCTGGCGGCTCGACCTCCTGGAGTCCCTCGTCGAGTACAACGCGATGCGGCCGGGCATCGTGCAGACCTTCTCCGCGCTGCTCGGCGAGAGCGTCACGGAGGGGCACCCGGCGCGGGAGTTCTTCACCGAGCGGTACGCGCAGGTCCGGGCCAACATGGCGGACGTCCTGCGCCTGGAGTTCGGCGAGCGGCTGCCCGGCGGCCTCACCCCGGAGCGGGCGGCCCCGCTGCTCACGGCGGTGATGGACGGCCTCCAGTACCAGTGGCTCCTGGACCCGGCGGCGGTGGACATGCCGGGCGCCTTCCGGGACTTCCTGCGACTCCTCGGCGGGGACGGCGCCCGCTAGCGGACGACCGCCGCCACGTCCTCGCCGAGCAGGGCCGGGTCCTCCGTCAGGAAGGCGTGGACGGCCTCCAGGACGGGGAGCTTCGCCGACGCCGTGGCCAGGGCGACGTCCTTCGCGGCGAGGGCGACGGGGAAGTACGAGCCGGTGGCGGTGGCCCGGCCGACGGCGCCCGCGAGGGGGCCCGCGCCGAGGGTGCGCAGCGCGAGCTCGCGGGGCAGGCCGAGCGCGCCCGCGAGCGTGAGGGCCTCGGCGACGAGGGCGACCCCGCCGATGGCGGCGTTGATGAGGACCAGCTTGAGGGCGGCGCCCGTGCCGGGCCCGCCGCAGGGCGTGACGGTCCCGAGCCGGTCGAGGACGGCGGCGACGGGCGCGGTGTCGCCGCCCGCGAGGATCATCAGCTCGCCGGCGGCGGCCCGGTCGACGCTGCCCATGACGGGCGCGTCGACGAGGGTGACCCCGGCGGGGAGCCGGGCGGCGAGGGCGGCGACGGCGTCCGGTCCGACCGTCGAGGTGTCGACCCAGTGGGTGCCGGGGCGCAGCGCCGGGAGCATCTCGTCGGCGACGGCGAGGGCGGCGGCCGGGTCCGCGAGCATCGTGACGACCACGTCGGCGCCCCGGACGGCCTCGGCGGGGCTCGCGGCGCGGACGGCGCCGTCGGCGACGAGGGCGTCGGCCTTGGCGGCCGTGCGGTTCCAGACGGTCAGGGGGTGTCCGGCGTCGAGCAGGCGGCGGGCCATGGGCAGGCCCATGGACCCGAGGCCGAGGAAGGCGATCTTCTGCGCGGCATTGTTCATGGGTTCGACGCTAGGACCGCCCGCGTCATGCGACAAGCGAATGTCTAGCATGGTTGCCATGCACAACCCTCATGGCTTGTACGAGGTGTTCCTCGCCGTCGCCCGCGCGGGCTCCTTCACCGCCGCCGCCCGCGTCCTCGGCTACACGCAGTCCGCGGTCTCGCGCCAGATCCAGTCCCTGGAGGACGAGGTCGGCGCCGAGCTCTTCGAGCGGCTGCCGCGCGGGGTGCGGCTGAGCGAGGCCGGCCGGGTCCTCGTTCCGCACGCGGAGGCGGTCCGGGACCGGCTGGCCGCCGCCCGGGCGGAGTTGGAGGCACTGCGCTCCCTGGACGGCGGACTGCTGCGCCTCGGCTCCTTCTCCAGCGCCACGGCGGCCCTGGTGCCGCGCGCGCAGGCCGTGTTCCGGGAGCGGCATCCGAGGGTGGCGGTCAGCCGGACGGAGGGGCCCTCCGTGAAGCACCTGCGCCTGATGGCCGCCGGGGAGGAGGACCTCGCGGTGGTCAGCCCGCCCCAGGACGCTCCCCCACCGCCGGGCGTGACGCTGCACCACCTCCTGGACGAGCCGATGCTGGTGGCCCTGGGCCAGGGGCACCCGTACGCGGGGCGGCGGGCCATGCGGCTCGCGGAGCTCGCCGACGAGGAGTGGATCGTCAGCAGCGAGCGCCTGGAGGACACCCTGTTCCGCCCGGCCGTCGCCTCGGGGTTCCGGCCGCGCACCGCGCTGCTCGTCCACGACTGGATCGCCAAGTTCGGCGCGGTCGCGGCGGGTCTCGGCGTCACGCTCGTACCGGCGCTCGCGGCGGCCTCGGTGCGCCCGGACGTCGTGCTCGTGACGATCCACCCGGAGGACGTCCCGTACCGCCCGATCTGCGCGGCCACCCCGCCGGCCCCCACGGTCGCGGCGGCCGCCTTCCTCACCGTGCTGCGCGAAACGGCACAGGAGCTAACAGACTCAACCCCGTATTGACCCTTACACGACCGCGCGAGAGGATGGCGGTCATGTTCGTCGCAGCCACCCAGTTCGCCCCGGTCGCCGGGGACATCGACGCCAACGTCCGTACGATCGCCGGTCTGGTCCGGGCCGCCGGGGCCGAGGGGGCCCGGGTCGTGGTCTTCGCCGAGCTCTCGCTCACCGGGTACGAGCCGTCCCTGATCCGCGACACGCCCTCCCTGGTCCTCACCGAGGACGACCCCCGCCTCGACCCCGTACGGGAGGCCTGCCGGGCCGTCGGCGCGGCGGCCGTCGTCAACGGGCCGGTGAGGAACGGCGGTTCGGGCGTCGGGCTCACCACGCTCGTGATCGGTCCGGACGGCTCGCTCCTCACCCGCTACGACAAGCAGAACCTGTACGGGGTCGAGGCGGAGGTCTTCGCGCCGGGCACCGCCGACGGGCGGTTCGCGCTCGACGGGGTCCGGTTCGCCCTGGCCACCTGCTACGACAACCGCTTCCCCGAGCTCGCCGAGCGCGCCGCGGCCGACGGCTGCCCGGTGTACCTGGCGAGCTCGGTGCTGGCGGCCGACAACGACTCCTTCGAGAAGGTGTATCCCGCACGGGCCCGGGACTTCGGCCTGTACGTGGTGCTCGGCAACGTCCTCGGACCCAACGAGGACGGCGTGGGCTGCGGCCGCGCCGGGGCCTGGGCCCCGGACGGCGGGCGGATCGCGGACGCGGGCTCCGAGGGGCCCGGCTTCGCCCTCGCCGAGGTGGGCTGAACGGACGGGAAGGGCCGGGCGGTCGTGGGACATACGACCGCCCGGCCCTCCGGGGAGGCCGTCACGGAACCCCCGGTCCGCGACGGCAGCCCGCCCCCGTTACGGGGCGCTCGTCCCCTTACGGGGCGCTCAGGCCCAGCGTGTAGGCGCCGGAGCCGCTGTACGCGTGGACCACGTACCGGTAGTAGCCCGCGGTGCCGTAGTAGCTGGTGTCCTCATCGGCGCCCGCCGTGCCGCCGACGGCCACGTCCGCCCAGGCCGACCCGTTCCACTTCTGCAGGTACAGGTCGAAGTCGGCGCCGGCCGGGCCGCGCAGGCAGCCCACGTGGGTGCCGGAGGTCGCCGAGTAGTAGTACGAGCCGTCCGGCTGGGCCTGGGCCTGACCGGAGGCCAGGGTGCCCTGGTACGTGTACTCGGTGCTGTCGCAGCCGGTGGGCGGGGTCGTGCCGCCGACCGACAGCTGGTAGGTGACCGTGTGCGTGGCGGAGCCCGTACCGGTGACGGTGATCGGGTACGTGCCGTTGGCGGTGCCCGCCGCGACCTGGACGGTCATCGTGGACGAGGAGCCGGAGGTCACCGAGGCGGGGCTGAAGGAGACGGTGACCCCGCTCGGGGCGCCGCTCGCGGAGAGCTGCACGGTCTGCGCGCTGCCGCCGGTGGTGGAGGTGTTCACCGTGGAGGTGACGGAGGCACCCGGCTGGACCGAGCCCGAGGACGGGTTCAGGGCGAGCGAGAAGTCCGGGGTGGTGGTGCCGCCGCAGTCGGTCTCACCGGACTGGGCGGGCACGCCGACCGCGCTCCAGGCCGCCTTCACGGCGTTGCACTCGGCGCTGCCGTAGGTGTTCTTGGCGCTGCTCAGGGTCGCCCTGCGGGCGGCGGGGTGGTTCCAGGAGGAGGTCTTCATGAGCAGGGCGCCCATGAAGATCTTGCCGGCCTTCTGGATGCCGATGCCGGTCACGGAGGAGGGACCGCCGGAACATATCGGGCTGCTGGGCTTGCCGCCGCCCGGGTTGGAGCCCTCGGCGAGCAGGTAGAACCAGTGGTTCTGCGGTCCGGCCGCCGCGTGCACCTCGGTGCCCGAGGTCAACTGGGTGTAGCAGTTGGGGTCGTTGTTGGCGAGCGAGGGGTTGTACATGTAGCGGATCGGCTTGCCGTCGCCGAAGAAGTTGACCTTCTCGCCCACGGTGTAGTCCGGGGTGTCGTTCGGGTTGTTCGCGAAGGCCTCGGTGAGCGCGCCGAAGATGTCGCCGGTCGACTCGTTCATCCCGCCGTTCTCGTTGGACGAGCCGGAGCTGCCGGGGGTCTTGTCGAAGATCTCGTGGCCGTACTCGTGGGCGACGACGTCGATGCCGGTGAGCTGGTTCGCGTTCTGCTGGTTGTGGCCGAACGTGGTCTTGGTGCCGTCGTAGTAGGCGTTGACGTCGCCGAGGCCCGCCTGGGCCGGGACCATGCCGCCCTGCCCGTTCTGGCCGTTGTAGCCGAACCACTGCTTGAGCATGTCGTACTCGCGCTGGGCCGTGTACATGATGTCGACGCAGGCCGTCACCAGGTCGTTGGCGCCGCCGTTGCCCCACGGCGAGGAGCCCGTGTAGGTGCCGCCGTTCTGGCCGCCGCAGCGCAGGCCGGAGCGGTTCGGGTCGGTCATCGAGGTGGCGGCGGTGTCGATGGTGACGTTGCCGTTGTGGTAGCCGCGGCCGTCGGCGTCCGCGATCTTGTCGGTGGCGCGGGCGACGGTCCCGGTACGGGCGTCGACGAAGGTGTCCAGGGAGCTCGGGGCGTCCTTCGCGGTCCGGCCGATGACCAGGGTGTGCCAGGTCAGGACGGCCTTGCCGCCCTTGAGGAGCACGGTCAGCTCCGGGGCGCTCGCGCTCTCGACCGAGGCCAGCTGCCCGCGGGCGGTGGCGAGGGCCGCGTCGGCCGTCACCTTCGCCTTCGTGGAGACCCTGATGGCCGGGGCCGGCGCGCCGGTGACCTCGCGGACCTTGCCGGAGCTGTCGGAGACGACGACCGCGTCGCCGCCGACGACCGGGAGGCCGCGGTAGGTGCGCTCGTACGAGGCGTAGTACAGGCCGTTCGCCCAGGGGGTGACGGACGTCCGGACGAGGTCCTCGTCGGCGCCGTGCCGCAGCTCGTCGAGACCGCTGCTCGCGGCCTGGTCGGCGGCGGCGAGGGCGAGCGCCTTGCCGTGGCCCGGGGGTACGGGCTGCGCCTGCGGGGTCGCCGCGGTCGCCGGTCCGACGAGTGCGGTCGCGAGGCTCGCCGAGAGCGCCAGGGCGGCCACGGCCGCCGTGAGTCTGGTCGGGTGCAACGTCGTGCTCCGTTCAAGGGTGGGGGAGACGGATCATCGCGCCGAGTATGGACGTGGACATGGCGAGTTCGGGACATCTCACGCGGCATAAGACGCGGGTTATGGTGCAGACCAGGCACCGCTGCGTACGCTGCTGAAATGCAGCTGGAGTTGAGGCATCTTGAGGCCGTCTGCCGGATAGCGGAGGCGGGCAGCCTGGGGCGGGCCGCAGGACGGCTCGGGGTCTCGCAGCCGGCCCTCTCCGCGCAGCTCCGCCGCATCGAGCGGGTCGCGGGCGGGGAGCTCTTCCTGCGCGGCCGGCACGGCGTGGAGCCCACCCCGCTGGGCGAGTTCGTCCTCTCCAAGGCGCGGCTCGTGCTCGGCGAGATGGACGCGCTGGCCGCCGGCGCGCGGGCCGTCGCCCCGCACACCCCGCTGCGCCTCGGCTGCATCCTGCTGGTCCTCGTCGACCGGCTGCTCGGGGAGCTGGAGGAGGTCATGGCGGGCCGGGAGTTCTCCGTGACCGTGGAGCACTCGGCGACGACGCTGACCCGGCAGCTCGGCGCGGGACGGTACGACGCCGTGCTGTACGGGGAGGTCAACGACCACGAGGTGCCGCTGCCGGAGGGCACGACCGCCCGCACGCTCGTCCCCAAGGAGCCCTTCTGCGTGCGGCTCTCGGCGGCGCACCCGCTGGCGGCCCGGGAGCGCGTCCCGCTCGCCGAGCTCGCGGGCGAGTCCTGGATGACGCTGGTGGAGGACGACGACGGCGGCCCCGAGGCGCTGGTCGCGGCCTGCGAGAAGGCCGGTTTCACCCCCTCGCTGCGGCACCGGGTCGCCGACCGCAAGATGCACTACGACCTGATCGCGGCGGGCCGGGCGGTCTCGATGAGCCAGCCGACGGCCCCGGCGGCGGAGGGCACGGTCCTCCGCCCCCTGGAGGGCGACCCGGTGACGGGCCGGATCCGGCTCGCCTGGAACAGGGCCGCGGTCCCCGCCCCGCAGGCGGAGCTGCTGTACGGGGCGGCGGCCCGCGCCTATCTGGCGAACGTCGACAACAACGCCTTCCACCGGGCCTGGTGGGACGCCCGGCCGGAACTGCACCCGGCCCTGGAGGGCTGACGGGCCCTACCAGGACAGGCGGGGCGCTTCCCGGCCCTCCTCCTGGAAGTCCTGGGAGTCCTGGGAGCCCTCGGTGTCCTCGGCGTCCTCGTCCCCGGACGTCTCGCCGCGCAGGTCGCGGGCGAGCAGGGTGGCTCCGGCGACCGCTCCCGGCATGAGGAAGACGGCGACGAAGGGCACCAGGAAGGCGAGCGTCAGCGGCACGCCGAAGCCCAGGGCGGCCGTCCGGCGCCCGCGGAGCAGCCGCAGCCGCTCCTTCACCTCGACGCCCCGGCGCTGGAGCGCGACGGAGGTCAGCTCCTCGGTGAGGAAGAAACCGGAGACGCAGAAGCCGATGGCGGGCACGACGGTCTGGCCGACGACGGGGATGAACCCGCAGGCGAAGAGCAGCACGCCGTAGAACGCGACCCGCACCAGGATCCGCAGGCTGTCCCGGGCCGAGATCCACAGGTCGCGCCAGAGCGGCAGGCCCGATTCGGGGACCTCGCCGCCCTCGCTCCGGTCGACCTCCTCGGAGAGCGACTCGTAGAAGGGCTGGCCGACGAGGAGGGTGACGGCGGTGAAGGTGATGACCGCGAGGAAGAGCCCGAAGGCGAAGACCAGCGCCGTCAGGGTGCCGCGGAAGACGCCGAGCCAGGGCGAGCCCCAGTCGTCGGCGAACGGCGTCGCCCACGCGGCCAGGTCGTCGGCTCCGTAACCGAGGCCGACGAGCGCCCCCGTGTACAGGACGAGTGTCACGAGCCCGGGCAGCAGCCCGATGCCCAGCTGGCGCCCGCGCGTGCCGACCCACTTCTGGCCCTGCAGCAGATATCTGAAACCCACCCCGAGATCACGCATGGAGGTCACCCTAACCGCCGGTCGCGCGGAAGGACTCCAGGGCCTTGTCGAAGCGGATGCGGTCCTCTTCGGAGCGGCCCACCGGGGCGGACACCCACACGTCGTACAGCGTCCCGTCCTTCTCCCAGCAGACGTCGATGGTGTGCCGGGGGCCCTCGGCGCCGGTGAAGCCGTTCCAGGTGAACTCCCAGCGGGCGGCGGGCAGTCCCTTGTGCGTCGTCTCCTGGACCAGGGAGTCGCGGTACCCCGGGTTGGTCGCCGGGCCGTTCTCGTCGGAGGCGCGCATCACCCCGATCGCCCCGCCGGGCGGGATCGGCCGGATCCTCACCCCGACCCGTACGGCCCCGTCCGGCGAGGTGTAGAACACCCGCTCGCCGTCGGTCGAGCGGATCGCCCCGTAGGGGACCGCCAAGGTGAATCCGCGTTCGTCGGTGACCTCCTCGGACGGGTACCGGTCCGTCTCGGAGTCGGGAACGGTGCCGGCCGGCTGGGCGGAGGCGGAGGGCGGGGCGGAGGCGGAGGTCGTGGGGGGCGGGGTGGTCGCGGCCGGGGCGGAGGCCGTACCGGACGGCCGCCCCGCCGCCCCGGCCGGCGGCTCGTCCTTCATCGCGACCAGCACCGCCACCGTCGCCGCCGCGGCGCAGACCGCGACGGCGGCGGCCACGAACGGCAGCGCCTTCGGTCTCCGGCTCCCGCTCCCCCGGCCGCCGGTGGCCGCGTCCGGGACGGCGGCCGGAACCGCCGGGTCCGGAGCCGTGGGCCGGTCCCGTACCACCGTCGCGGTGGCCGGTGCGGCGGCCTCGCGCAGGGTCGGGGCGGGGACCGGCGGCGCCGGTTCCTCCCCCGCGGCACAGGCGGCGAGCAGCCGACGGGCCTCGGCGGCGCCCAGGCGCAGGGCCGGGTCCCGTTCGAGGAGGCCCTGGACGACGGGGACGAGCGGCCCCATCCGTTCGGACGGTCGGATCTCCTCGTACACGATCGCGTGCAGGACCGCGCCGATCGAGTCCCGGCGGAACGGCGAGGTGCCCGTCGCCGCCGCGCAGAGCAGCGCGCCGAGCGACCACAGGTCGGAGGCGGGTCCCGCGTCGCCGCCCTGCATCCGCTCCGGCGCCGTGTACTCCGGGGTGCCGATGAAGACCCCGGTCCGGCTGAGCGTCGAGGCCCCGGGGAGGCTGGCGATGCCGAAGTCGGTGAGCACCGCCCTGCCGGTGCCCTTCTCCAGGAGGACGTTGGCGGGTTTCACGTCCCGGTGCAGCACGTCGCGGGCGTGGGCGGCGGACAGCGCGTCGAGCAGGTCGAGCCCGAGCCGCGCGGTCTCGCACGGGGACAGGACCTCGCCGGCGGCCAGCCGGTCGGCGAGCGAGCCGCCGTCGACGAGCTCCATCACCAGGGCGGGCCGTCCCTCGTGCTCGACGACGTCGTGGACGACGATCACGTGCGGGTGGCGGACCTGGGCGACGACCCGGGCCTCCCGCAGGGCGCTCTCCGGGTCGGCGCCGGATTCGAGCGCGAGCGTCTTGACGGCGACCGGGCGCCCGAGGAGCTCGTCGGTGGCCCGCCGGACGACGCCCATGCCGCCCTGGCCGAGCCGCTCGCCGAGGCGGTACCGCCCTCCGATCAGCTCGCGATCGGCCTGTTCCGGCCCGTTGTACGACACCACTCGCTCCCCCCGTCCGCCGTCCGCCGGACACGGACATGATGCCGCAGCGCGTCCCGACACGGCGAGGGCCGCACCCCCTGTCGGTGGGGTGCGGCCCTCGCTTCGCGCGTGTCCGGAATCAGACGGCGAGCTCGACCGTGATGTTGCCGCGGGTCGCCTTGGAGTACGGGCAGACCTGGTGCGCCTTCTCGATCAGGCTCTTGGCGGTCTCGGCGTCCACGTTCGGGATGGTCGCCGAGATCTTGACGATGATGCCGAAGCCGTCGTCGTTCTTGCCGATGCCGACCTCGGCGGTGACCGTCGAGCCGGAGACGTCGGCGTTCTCGTTGCGGGCGACGACGCCGAGCGCGCCCTGGAAGCAGGCGCTGTAGCCGGCCGCGAAGAGCTGCTCGGGGTTGGTGCCCGCGCCGGAGCCGCCCATGGCCTTGGGCGGGTTCACGACGACGTCGAGCTGACCGTCGTCGGTGGCGACGCGGCCGTCACGGCCGTTCTCGGCGGTGGCGACGGCGGTGTAGAGGACGTCGGACTGCTGGATCGACATGCTGGTGTCTTCCTTGTTCGTTCCGCCGACGACTCGCGCCCACGATCGCGACGGCTGAGGTGAAGACTAGCGGGTCGCCGAGACGATCATCTTTCCGGTGTTGTCGCCGCGCAGCAGGCCGAGGAAGGCGTCCACGCCGTTCTCGATGCCCTCGACGAAGGTCTCGCGGTGCTTCAGCTCGCCCGAGGCGAGCCAGCCGCCGACCTCGCGGACGAACTGCTCCTGCAGGCCGTAGTGGTCGCCGACGAGGACGCCCTGGAGCCGCAGCCGCTTGCCGATGATCATCGCCATGTTGCGCGGGCCGGGGGTCGGCTCGGTGTTGTTGTACTGGGCGATCATGCCGCAGATGGTGGCGCGGCCGTGCACGTTGAGCGAGGAGATCGCGGCTTCGAGGTGCTCCCCGCCGACGTTGTCGAAGTAGACGTCGATGCCGTCCGGGGCCGCCTTGCGGAGCTGGCTGCCGACCGGGCCGTCCTTGTAGTTGAACGCGGCGTCGAAGCCGAGCTCCTCGACGAGGAACTTGACCTTCTCGTCGGAGCCGGCGGAGCCGATGACCCGGGAGGCGCCCTTGAGCTTCGCCATCTGGCCGACCTGGCTGCCGACGGCGCCGGCCGCGCCGGAGACGAAGACGGTGTCGCCCTCCTTGAAGGAGGCGACCTCGAAGAGGCCGGCGTAGGCCGTGAGGCCGGTCATGCCGAGCACGCCGAGGTAGGCGGAGAGCGGGGCGAGCTCCGGGTCGACCTTGGTGGCGTGCTGGGCCGGGACGTCGGCGTACTCGCGCCAGCCGAGGCCGTGCAGGACGTGGTCGCCGACGGCGAAGCCCTCGGCGTTGGAGGCGATGACCTCGCCGACCGCGCCGCCGTCCATGGGACGGTCGAGCTGGAAGGGCGGGACGTACGACTTCACGTCGTTCATCCGGCCGCGCATGTACGGGTCGACGGAGAAGTGCAGGTTGCGCACGAGGATGCGGCCCTCGGCGGGCTCGGTGACCGGGGTCTCGCGCAGGGCGAAGTCCGAGGGGACGGGCCAGCCGTGCGGACGGGCGACGAGGTGCCACTCACGGCTGGACGCGGGAAGAACGGACATGAGCACGGCCTCCAGAAAAAGCTTCAGATCCACAAAGGTTCACTTACTCAAACAACCATGCGCCTAGATATTTCATGTTGTCAAGTATCTGGGTAGGATGAGGCCCATGGCCACTTCACGCACGGACCCCCTGACCCTCGAAGTCGTCGAGCTGATCGGCACGGTCGTGGCGCGCTACTACGAGGAGTACGAGCAGGCGGCCGCACAGCACGCGCTGACCGGCGCGCAGGCCCGCGTCCTCGGCCTGCTCTCGCTCGACCCGCTGCCGATGCGCCGCATCGCCCAGAAGCTGAAGTGCGAGCCCTCCAACATCACCGGGATCGTCGACCGCCTGGAGGCCCGCGGCCTGGTCGAGCGCCGGCCCGACCCCGCCGACCGCCGGGTCAAGCTGGCCGTCCCCACGGACGAGGGCCGGGACACCGCCCGCCGCCTGCGCGAGTCGCTGGACTTCGCGCGCGAGCCGCTCGGCGAGCTGACCGAGGCCGAGCGCACCCTGCTGCGGGACCTGCTGAAGCGCATGCTGGGCGTGGACGCGGCGTAACGCCGCGCCGGTCAGACGCACCACCAGAGGAAACGGGTGCACGTCGGCGTCGGATCGGGCGTCGGGCCCGTGCTCTGCCCCTGACTCGGCGTGGGACCGGTGGTCGACGGCACGGGCCCGCCGGGCGTCGGCGAGCCGCCCGGCGTCGGACCGCTCGCCGTCGCGGACGCGGTCGCCGTGGGCGTGGCGGTCGGGGAGGCCGGCGCGGTGGTCGTGGGCGCGGGGGAGGCCGGGGCGCCACCGCTCCCCGGGCCGGCGCCCGTCCCCGTACCGGAACCCGTCCCCGCGCCCGCACCGGACCCCTGGCCCGGTCCCGCGCTCACCTGGCGGGTGCGGGTCGGGACGGAGCTCGGCGCGTCCGTCACCGGGGCCGGACTCGTCCCCTCCGGCGTCCCGGAGGTCTCGACGGGCTCGGACGGGACCGGGGGCTCGGAGACCTCCAGCTCCTCGACGGCGGTGGCGGCGCCGTCCCGCGGCGGCTCCTCCAGGGCGAGCTTCGCGAAGGTCAGCGTCCCGGCCGCGAGGACCAGACCCACCGTCCCCACCAGGACCGTACGACCCCGCCTCGGGCGCGACCGCCTCCCCCGCCGCGCGGCGGGGCGGCCCCGGGCGGCGCGGCGGCCGCCGGGGGCGGGGCGGGGCGGTTCGAGGACGTCCAGTTCGTAGACGTGCTCGGGCGCGGGCGCGGGCCGGTCCGGCTCGCTGTGACCGTGGTCCGGGGTGGGGACCGGTATGTGGGGGGTCTCGTACCGCAGTTCCTCGACGGGAGTCCCGCACCCGGCACAGGCGAGGGCCCCGTTGAGATGCCGCCGGCACGCGTGGCAGTAGTCCATGGGGCCCGCAGGCTATGCGGCCCGGTGCGGCGCCAGGTAGGCGCGGAGGTGAGGATCCTGTGTGGAAACCGCAGGTCGGCGGCGGTGCGTCGCGATTCTCCCGCTTCGGGAAGGATGACCTCCGGATCCTCCCTCACCCGGAGTGGGGCCTCCGGCACCGCCCGCAGCGGAGCCCTGACGGCGCGGCACCCCGCCCCGCACCGGAGCCCCGGGCGGCGCAGCCCAGCGCGCGCCGGGCCGCGGACGGCCGGACGATGCGAACAGGACCGCGCATCGCGACCCACCTCGCCCGTGCCAGCACCGCACTCCGGAGGATCCGCCGTGACCGTCAGCCTTGAGCAGCTGCGTCGTTGCCATGTCGCCGTCGACCTGGGTGCCGCCCGCACCCGGGTCTTCGTCAAGGGCGCCGGACTCGTCGTCGACGAGCCGAGCGTCGCCGCCGTCAACACCCGTACGGGAGCGCTGATCGCCGTCGGCGCGCTCGCCGAGAAGATGACCGGCCGCACCCCCGACTACATCCGGGTCGTCCGCCCGGTCTCGGGCGGCACGGTCGTCGACATCGAGATGGCGCAGCGGATGCTCCGCCACCTCCTCGGCGAGAAGCTGCGCCGGCAGCTGCGCCGCAAGCCCCGGCTGCGCGCGGCGGCCTGCACCCCGCACGACAGCGACCCGCTGGCGCAGCGCGCCGCCGTGGAGACCCTCGTCGGTCTCGGGGCGCGCCGGGTCGAGCTGGTCGACACCCTGATCGCGGCGGCCGTGGGCTGCGGGCTTCCCGTCGAGCAGCCGACCGCGACCATGATCCTGGTGTGCGGGGCGGCGACCACGCAGGTCGCGGTGCTCTCGCTCGGCGCGATCGTCACGGCCGAGCGGATGGCGGTCGGCGGCGACGCCATCGACCACGCCGTCATCCAGCACCTGCGCCACCACCACGAGCTGATGCTGCCGAGCCAGTCGGTGCGCCCGCTGCAGCTGGCCCTCAGCGGCAACGGCCTGACCGCGCAGGGGCCGGCCTGGACGGAGATCCACGGCCGGGACGTCGCCACGGGCCTGGCCCGTTCGGTGACCGTCGACACCGCCGCCGTGCGGGACGCGATCCACACCCCGCTGACGGCGGTCCTCGACGGCATCGGGAAGGTGCTGCGGGACTGCCCGCCGGATCTGGTGGCCGACCTCGCGGACCGCGGGATCATGATGGTGGGCGGCAGCGCCCTGCTGCCGGGGCTCGACCAGATGCTGCGCGAGGCGACCGGGATGCCGGTGCACATCGCCGAACGGCCGGACGTGTGCGCGGTCCTGGGCCTCGGCGCGATGCTGGAGGGCAAGGTCCAGCCGATGGTCCTCGACCCGCTGGCGGAGCGGAGCCCGTTCGCCGACGAGGAGGACTGAGCGTCCGAAACCGGATGGTTCGTACGACAATGAGACCATGACGATCATGGACGAGGACGCCGAGGCCGCGGACGCGGAGGGGTCCCCCCGCCTGCCGCTGCTGCTCGAAGCGGTCCTCGGCGTCGGCACGGACCTCGAACTCCGCACCACCCTCCAGCACATCGTGGACTCCGCCACCGAACTGACCGGGGCCCGCCACGGGGCGCGGGGGGGGGGGGGCCCCCCCCCCCCGCGCCCCCCCCCCCCCCCCCCCGCCCCCCCCCCCCCCCCCGGGGGGGGGGGGGGCCGGCCCCCCCCCAACCCCCCCCCCCCCCCCCCCCCCCCGGCGCCCCCCCCCCCCCCGGGGGGGGGGGGCCCCGCGGGGGGGGGGGGGGGGCCCCCCCCCCCCCCCCCCGGCGCCTCACCGAGCTCTTCACCTCCGGCCTGACGGACGAGGAGCGGCGGCGGATCGACCGCCTCCCCGACGGCCGCACCGGGCTGCTCGGCGTCCCGCTCCGGGACCCCCGGCCGCTGCGGCCCGACGACCCGACGGCCGACCCGCGCTCCTCCGGCGTGCCCGGGGGCCATCCGGAGACGCGCTCCTTCCTCGGCGTCCCGATCCGGGTCCACACCGAGGTCTTCGGCGATCTGCACCTCACCGGGAAGCGCGGGGGCTTCACCGAGGAGGACCTCGCCCTGCTGCGGGTCCTCGCCTCCCAGGCCGGGATCGCCATCGGCAACGCCCGCCTGTACGAGACGGCCCGGCAGCGGGAGCGCTGGATCGAGGGCGCGGCCGCGGTGACGACGGCCCTGCTCACCGGCGCCACCGCCGAGAACGCCCTGACGACCGTCGCCGAGCGGGCCCGCGTCCTCGCCGACGCCTCGGCCGGCGTGGTCCTCCAGCCCACCGAGGAGGGCGGGATGGAGATCGTCGCCGCCTCCACCGCCGACGATCCGGGCGATCTGGTCGGCACGACGATCGCGCCGGGCTCCCCGGTCCTGGTCCAGCTCCTCGGCGGGGAGCCGGTGTTCGTCGAGGACTCGGCGACCGACCCCCGGATGACCACGCACGTGCGGTCCCGCTTCGGGCCGTCGATGATGCTGCCGCTGCAGAGCGGCGGGAAGCTCATCGGCACCCTCGCCCTGCCCCGGCGGCGCGGCGCGGCGCCCTACTCGGCGGTGGACCGGCTGCTCGCCTCGCAGTTCGCCTCGCAGGCCGCGCTCGCCCTCGTCCTGGCGGACGCGCGGCACGACCGGGAGCGGCTCGCGGTCTTCGAGGACCGCGACCGGATCGCCCGGGACCTGCACGACCTGGTGGTGCAGCGGCTGTTCGCCACGGAGATGATGCTGGAGTCGACCCGGCGGCGGGCCGCCGCGTCCTCCGAGGAGAACGCGCTGCTCGGCCGGGCCGTCGACGAGCTGGACTCGACGATCCAGGAGGTCCGGACGACCATCTTCGCCCTCCAGCAGCCGCCGGCGGACGCGCCGGCCTCCTTCCGGGGCCGGGTGCTGCGCGAGACCGGCGGCGCCGCCGCCCTCCTGGGCTTCCAGCCGTCCGTGCACTTCTCCGGCGCCGTCGACACCCTCGTCGACGAGGTGACGGCGGACAAGCTCCTCGCCGCCCTGCGCGGGGCGCTCGCGGCGGCGCACCGGCGGTCCGGGGTCGGCGCGATCACGGTCGAGGTGTCGGCCGGGGACGACGGCGCCCGGCTGCGCGTGGAGGACGACGGCACGCCGCCGACGACGGTGACCTGGCCCTGACCCCTCGCCCTCGTACGGAGCGGGCGGAGGTCACCGCCGGCCGCCCTCGGGTCTAGCCGCCCACTCCCAGGAAGCGCAGCACGGCCAGGACCCGGCGGTGGTCGGCGTCCGCCCTGGGGAGGTCGAGTTTGGCGAGGATGCTGTTGATGTGCTTGGCGACCGCGCTCTCGCTGACGACGAGCTGGGCGGCGATGCCCGCGTTGGAGCGGCCCTCGGCCATGAGGGAGAGCACCTCGCTTTCGCGGGCCGTCAGCCGTTCCAGCGGATCGTTCGACCGCCGTACGAGGAGCTGGGCGACGACCTGCGGATCGAGCGCCGTACCGCCGTCCGCGACCCGCCGCAGCGCCTCGATGAACTCCTCGACGTCCGCGACCCGCTGCTTGAGCAGATAGCCCACGCCGCTGGTGTTGGCGGCGAGCAGGTCGGCCGCGTAGCGCTCCTCGACGTACTGGGAGAGCAGCAGCAGGGCGGTCGACGGCCGGCTGCGGCGGATCGACAGCGCGGCACGCACTCCCTCGTCGGTGAAGCCCGGCGGCATCCGGACGTCCACCACCGCCAGGTCGGGCCGGTGCTCCTCGACCGCGGCGAGCAGGCCCTCGGCGTCGCCCACCTCGGCGGCCACCTGGAAGCCGGCCATCTCGACCACCTTGACCAGGCCCATCCGCAGCAGCACCGAGTCCTCGGCGATGACCGCACGTCGCACACGGGGTTCCGCCCGCCCGGCGTCCTTCAGCTCTGACACGGCAGATCCACACTCATCATGGTCGGTCCCCCCACCGGGCTGCTCATCCGGAACGTTCCGTCGACTGACCGCACGCGCTGGGCGAGTCCCGTCAGGCCGCTTCCCCTGCCGGGGTCGGCCCCGCCCAGGCCGTCGTCCGCGATCACCACCCGCAGTATCCCGCCCAGCCGGGTGACCGTCACATCGGCCCGGGTCGCCTCGCGCGCGTGCTTGGCTATGTTCGTCAGCGCCTCGGAGACCACGAAGTAGGCGACCGCCTCGACGGCGGGCGCCGGCCGGTGCGGCAGGTCCGCCCTCAGCCGTACGGGCAGCGGGGCGCGGGCCGCGAGTCCCGACAGGGCCGCGTCCAGGCCGAGTTCGTCCAGGACGGCGGGGTGGAGGCCGCGCACGAGGCTGTTCAGCTCCTCGATCGCCTCCTTGGCCTCCCGGTGCGCCGTGTCGATGACCTCGCGCGCCTCGGGCGGCAGGTCCGCGAGCGTGGCCTTGGCGATGCCCAGGTTCAGCGCGAGCGACACGAGTCGCTGCTGCGCTCCGTCGTGCAGATCCCGTTCGATGCGCCGCCGTTCCGCGCCGGCGGCGTCGACCGCGCCGGCCCGGCTCTCGGTGAGGTCCTCGACCCGCCGCGCCAGGTCCTCCTCCCGGCTGCGGCCGAGCAGGGCGGGGACCACCTGGCTCTCCAGCCGTACGAGGGCGGCGGCGAGGGGCGGGACGGCGGCCAGCACGAGCAGTCCCGCGACGGAGAGGTACGCGGCCTGCGTGGCGTATTCGGGGTGCTTGATCCGCCACTTCCAGGGGATCGCGTAGACCCACACCGTGGTCAGCGAGGTGGCGAGGCCGGCCGGGATCAGCGCCACCACCACCGCTTCGAGCGTGCCGAACAGCGTCCCGGCCAGGGAGTGGTAGCCGAACTGGCGCCAGGGCCGCCGCCGTCCCGGGCGGGGGATGTCGATGCCGAGCAGCCGCCGGAAGCGCCAGCACTGGGCCACGGTCAGCGCCGGCACGCAGAACACCGTCATCACGACCGCGAACCCGAGGGCGACCGGCGCGCTGTCGTCCGCCCCCCAGAGGATCTCCCACACGAGGCCGACGACCCCGAACAGCAGGGACCCCATGAGGAGGTGGAGCGGCGCCCCCAGGGCGAGGAAGGACGCGTCGCGCGCCAGGCGGGTGAGCGCCCGCCGCAGCCGGGTCCGGATCTTCATGCCCCCACCGTAGGCGCCGGTCTCCGCGGCCTGCCATGGACCTGTCGTCCGCATCGGGGGTGCAACCAGTGCCACCCCAGGACGGACAGCGGTGCTACTGACTCCGGAGGGCGGCGGAAGGAGGGTTGATCACGAGCCCGACGGCCGGGTTCCCGACATCGGAAGGGACCTCCGACATGGCCCTCGCTTCCCTCATCCCCCTTGCCGAAGAGGGCAGTTGCCCTCCCGCCGACGTCCGTCGCCCCGGCCGCGTCCGCCGTCTGCAGGGCCGCGTGCTCCTGGGCGCGGGCCTCGCCCTGCTGCCCTGGCTCGGCTACCTCGCCGGTACGCTCCCGCCCGCCGAGGCCGCCGCCTGGGTCTCCCTCGACGCCCTGGAGGCCGCCGCGCTGCTCACCGCCGGCAGCCGTCTGCTGCGGGGCGACGCCCGGCACCGCGCGCCCGCGAGCGCCGCCGCGGCGGCGCTCCTCCTCGCGGACGCCTGCGCCGACCTCGCCACCGCCGCCGCGGGACCGGACCTCGCCGTCGCCGTCGCCATGGCGGTGCTCGCGGAACTCCCCCTCGCGGCCCTGTGCGCGGCGATCGCCGCGCGCCCGCCCCGGACCCGCCCCGGGCCGTCGGCCGCGCCGCGTCCCCGGCACGGGCAGAATTCCTCCTGGTAGCCCCCGCCCTCGACGACCCGAGGAGTACGACCGGTGAGTGCGCTCTTCCCCGCCCTGGCGGACCCGTCCGACCGCCCCGCCCTGCGCGTCGGCCCCGACACCCTGACGTACGACGGCCTGGCTCGCGCCGCCGGTGCCCTCGCCGGGCGCCTCGCCGGGGTGGACCGGGTCGCCGTCTGGGCCACGCCGACCGCCCGGACGGCCGTCGCCGTGGTCGCCGCCCTGCTCGCCGGCGTGCCGGCCGTACCGCTCAATCCGCGCACCGGGGAGCGGGAGTTGGCGCACATCCTGGGCGACAGCGCGCCCGGCCTCGTGCTCGCGGGCCCGGAGGACGAACTGCCGGGCGGGCTCGCGGCGCTCCCCCGGGTCGACGTGGAGCTCACCGGACCGGACGCTCCCCCGGCGGCGCCGGTCGATCCCGAGGCGACCGCGCTCATCGTCTACACGTCCGGCACCACCGGCCCCCCGAAGGGCGTCCTCCTCTCCCGCCGGGCCGTCGCCGCCTCCCTCGACGCGCTGGCCGAGGCCTGGGACTGGACGGCGGACGACGTCCTCGTGCACGCGCTCCCGCTGTTCCACGTCCACGGGCTCGTCCTCGGGGTCCTGGGCCCGCTGCGGCGCGGCGGCGAGGTCCGGCACCTGGGCGGCTTCTCCGTGGACGGCGTCGCGCGGGAGCTCGGCGCCGGGGGCGGCACGATGCTGTTCGGCGTACCGACCATGTACCACCGGATCGCGGACGCGCTCGACGCGAACGGCCGCCTCGCGGAGGCGCTGGCGGGCGCCCGGCTCCTCGTCTCCGGTTCGGCGGCACTGCCCGTCCACGACCACGAGCGGATCGCGGTGGCGACGGGGCGGACGGTCGTGGAGCGGTACGGGATGAGCGAGACGCTCATGAACACCAGCGTGCGCCCGGGCGGCGAGCCCCGGCCGGGGACGGTCGGGACCCCGCTCGCGGGCGTGGAGCTGCGGTTGGTGGACGAGGACGGTTCCGTACTGGAGGAGCTCGACGGGGAGACGGTCGGCGAGGTGCAGGTGCGCGGGCCGAACCTCTTCTCCGGCTACCTCAACCGGCCGGACGCGACGGCCGCGGCCTTCGACGGCGACTGGTTCCGCACCGGCGACATGGCGGTCCGCGAGGCGGACGGCGGGGTGCGGCTGGTCGGCCGGAAGGCCACGGACCTGATCAAGAGCGGCGGCTACAAGATCGGGGCGGGCGAGATCGAGAACGCCCTGCTCGACCACCCCGGCGTCCGCGAGGCGGCCGTCACGGGCGAGCCCGACCCGGACCTGGGCGAGCGGATCGTGGCGTGGGTGGTGCCGCAGGACGGGGAGAAGCCGCCGGCGGAGGCGGACCTCGCCGACCACGTCGCGGGGCTGCTCGCCCCGCACAAGCGCCCCCGGGTGGTCCGCTACCTCGACGCCCTCCCCCGCAACGACATGGGGAAGGTGCTGAAGAAGGCGCTGCCGACGGCGTAGTGCGGGGCGAGCGGCCCCTGGGTCACGGCGTGGGGTCGAGGGCGTCGTAGCGGCGGAATCCGCGCCCGTACAGGGCGAGGAGGCCGATCGCGACGACGCAGGCGATCCCGCCGCCGGTGATGGCGACCGCGGGGGAGGTGAGGCCGGCGACGGAGCCCGCGAGGAAGTCGCCGAGCCGGGGGCCGCCCGCGACGACCACGATGAAGACGCCCTGGAGCCGGCCGCGCATCTCGTCCGGGGCGGCGACCTGCATCATCGTGTTGCGGAAGATCATCGAGACGGTGTCGGAGTAGCCGGCGAGGGCGAGCAGGAGCAGCCCGAGCCAGAGGTTCCGGGTCAGTCCGAAGACGGCGATGGCGATGCCCCAGGAGGCGACGGCGAGGAGGATCGCCTGCCCGTGGTGGCGGATGCGGCCCTGCCAGCCGGAGAGGACCCCGCCGAGGAGCGCCCCGAACGCGGGTGCGGCGACGAGGAGTCCGGTGGTCTTCGCGTCGCCGCCGTACCAGAGGACGGCGACGGCGGGGAACAGGGCGCGGGGGTGGGCGAGGATCATCGCGCAGAAGTCCGAGAAGAACGTCATGCGCAGGTTGGGGCGGGTGGCGAGGAACCGCAGCCCGTCGAGGACGGAGGCCCTCTTGCTCCCGGTCCGCTCCGGGAGCATGGACGGCAGCCGCCACATCGCGTACAGGCTCGCGGAGAAGGCGAGGAAGTCGATGAGGTACGCGGTCTGGTAGCCGGCGAGGCCGACGATGAGGCCGCCGAGGCTCGGTCCGACGAGCGTGCCGAAGGTCATCACCATCGAGTTGAGCGCGTTGGCGGCGCGCAGCTGCTCGGGCGGCAGGAGCCGGGGGATCATCGAGGAGCGGGCGGGCGCGTTGAGCGCGGTGCACACGGCCTGGAGGGCGACGATCCCGTACAGGAACCAGACGTGGTGGAAGCCGGTGAGCGCGGCGCCGGCGAGGGCGGCGGAGAGCACGGCGGAGCCGCTCGCGCTGACGAGGCCGAGCTTGCGGCGGTCGACGGTGTCGGCGATGGCGCCGCCGTACAGGCCGAAGACGACGAGCGGGACGAGGGCGAAGAGCCCGACGAGCCCGACGGCGAAGGGCGAGCGGGTGATGTCGTACACCTGGAGGGAGACGGCGAGCGCCGTCATGCCCTGGCCGACCCAGGAGACGGTGTTCCCGAACCAGAGGCGGCGGTAGTGCGCGGAGGTGCGCAGCGGGGTGAGGTCGGCGAGGAGCTTGCGGCGGTCCCGCTCCGGCTCCTGTTCCCGCTCCCGGCTGTCCCGGCTGTCCTGGGTGGCGGTCACGCGACGTCGTACCGCAGCTCGGGGCGCTCCCAGTGGATGCGTCCGGTGGGCGGCACGGTGCCGGTGCGGACGGCGCCGGTCCGCAGGTAGAACTCCTCGGCGGGCGGGTGCGCGACGACCCGCACGGAGGCGAGCCCGGCGGCCCTGGCCTGCTCGGTCATGTGCTCCATGAGGAGCCGGCCTATGCCGAGTCCCTGGGCGGCGTCGGCGACGAACGCGAGGTCGAGTTCGGCCTCGTCGACGAGGAGCGCGTAGAAGCCGAGCACGCGGCCGCCGTCGCTGTCGTCGACGGCGACGTGGACGGGGTGGTGCTCGATGTACGGCCCGCCGACCTGGTAGCCCTCGACCATGGCGGCGTAGTCGCCCCGGTAGGCCCCTGAGGTCCGGACGAGCCGTGTGAGCCGTTTGGAGTCGTCGGCGGTGGCGCGCCGGATGCTGATGTCGGACATGGATCGAGTATAGGAGCGAGAACCGTTCCCGCTCCTTACAATTTGATGAACGCGAAACAGTGGCCCTACCGCTCCGCGAGCCGCATCGACTGCGGCCCCGGGGAGAGGACGATGCGCGGGACCGGGCGGGGCGGGCGCGGACCCTCTCGTACAGGACCCCGGTCCGGTCGAAGGAGCTCCGGTCGGCGAGGGCGCGACGGACGAGCGCGGGGTGGGTCACCACGTGGGCGGTCCGGGCCCCCATCCGCACGCGGACGACGTCGCCGTGGCCGGGCAGCGAGTCCAGGAAGGCCAGCGGCCGGGTGGCCGGGTACGGCAGGTGCCCGAGCAGGGGCCAGGCCCCGGGCGCGCGGCCGTGGCGGGGTGCGGGCAGGGCGCTCATGACACCCCCGCCCCGTCGGCGGCACGCGCGAACGCACCGGTCTCCGCCCGCCGTTCGTACTCCGCGAGCGCCGACTCCCAGGCCTCCGGAAGGCGTTCGGCTCCAGGGAGGGCCCGGTCCGCGAGGAAGGTGACGTGGAGGCGGCGGCGGTGGGTGGTCCAGGCGACGAAGAGCGGCTGGCCCGGGACCATGACCGGCAGGGCGTACACCCCGGTCGCGGGGGTTCCGGCGAAGCCGAGCGGCCGGCGGACCCGGAGGTCGGCGACGGTGAGCGGGGTGTACCGGACGTCGACGCTGCGACCGAGCGCCAACCGGCCGATCCGGTAAGGGAGTCCGTGCAGGACGGCCCGGTGGGCGTCGGCGAGGCGGGCGAGCCGCGTGTGGTCGAGGGCGCGGCCGAGGCGGTCGAGCCGCCGGGCCGGGTCGGGCTCGCCGCAGGGGAGGTCGACCCCGGCGACGGCGACCCGGTTGCCGAGCAGGGGGCGGGGGTCGTCGGGGTCCCGGACGCTGATCCCGAGGTTGGCGCGCAGCGCGCGGCCGTGGCCGGGGCCGTCCGGGGCCCAGGTCCCGGGGTGCCAGGCGCGCAGGGCCTCGGTCGTGAGGGCCAGGCAGAGCTGCGGGACGGTGGCCCCGGTCAGGCGGCCGAGCGCGTGCAGCCGGGCGGTGTCGACGTCGGCGAACGCGGCGGCGTAGGCCTGGGCGGGCGGGGTGTCGAGCGCCGGCCACCAGGTGACGCGGCGCGGTGGCCGGAACTCGGGGAGGACGGCGGCCCAGGCCACGGGCCGGGGCTGCCGGAAGCCGAGGGCCCTGGCGCGCGGCGCCTCCTCGGGGCCGAGGAGCCCCTCCAGGGTGGCGACGGCGGCGGCCCCGTCCTGGAAGGCGTGGTGGGCCCGGTAGCAGAGCCCCCACCGCCCCTCGCCCGCCCGGAGGACGAGCCAGATCCCCCACAACGGCCGGTCGCGCGGCAGGGGTTGTCGCAGGAGTTCGGCGACGGTCGTCAACAGGTCGCCGCCTCCCGGTCGCTCGTACAGGTGAAGATCGGGATCGAAGCCCGGGTCGGGCTCCCAGTACGGGCGTCCCGGGCCGCCCGCGAGCCGGTGGGCGAGCTCCGGAAGCGGGCCGACGCGGCGCCTCAGATGATCCAACACCCGTTCCCGGGAAGGCGGTTCGCCCTCGAAGACGACCAGCCCGCCGAGGTGCAGGGCGGAGTCCGCCGCATGCAGCGCCGCCACGTCGAGGGAGAGCCGGTCGAGCACCGCGAGCGGCACCCTCGCGGAGGATCGCCTCGGATCTGAAGATCGCACAGGGCACTACGATACGTCATCATGCAATCGCAATGCGTGACGACCGCCGTGACGGACGGCATGCCTCCCGCCCCTCCCGACTTCCTCGACGACGAGACCGTGGCGGCCTGGACGGCCTCCGGAGCCCCCCTCGTCGACCTCCTCCGCCGGGCGCACACCCCCGGCCGGCTGACCGGGTTCCGCCGGGGCGGCCGGACGGCGGTGCTGGTCACGGAGCCCCGGCACGTGCACCAGGTGCTCGGCCTCGGCGGCGACCGGTACGTGAAGCGGTCGCACCGGGCGAGGCCCCTCCTCGGCGACGGCATGATCACCGCCACCGGCGAGGCCTGGCGGTCCCAGCGGAAGCTCCTCCAGGCCCTGTTCACCGGCCGCGGTGTCCAGCGCTGGGAGCAGCACATCGCGGGGGCGGCGGCGTGCGTCGTCGACCGCTGGGCGGAGCGGGCCCGCCGGGGCGAGCCGACGGACATCGCCGAGGACACGCAGTTCTTCACCGTCGACACGATCTGGCGCTCCCTCACCGACCGGCCCCTGGACCGGGAGACGTACCTCGACCTGGCGGCCGTGCAGGACGTCGTCGCCGCGCTCCCCGCCGAGGTGGGCGGCGCGAGCGCGCTGCCCCCGGCGGCGGAGGCGGCGCTCGGCGCGCTCGACGAGCGGATGTTCCGGGCGCTCGCCGACGCCCGGGTCCGCCACCGGGCGGACGGCGCCGGGGTGAGCGTCCTGGACCGGCTGCTCGACGCGGCCGAAACGGATCCCGCGTACACGGACCGGCTGATCCGCGACGAGCTCGTCACCCTGCTCGTCGCCGGGTACGAGAGCAGCGCCCGCACGCTGACCTGGGCGTTCGTCCTGCTCACCGCGCACCCGGAGGTCATGGAGCGGGCCTCGGGCGACGCGCGGGCGGTCGGGGCGGTGCTCTCCGAGACGCTGCGGCTCTACCCGACGGGCTGGCTGCTGCCCCGGCACAGCCCGGCGGACGAGGTGCTGGACGGCTGGGCGGTCCCCGCCGGCACGGACCTCCTCGTCTGTCCGTACCTCACCCACCGCGACCCGGAGGTGTGGCCCGACCCCGAGGCCTTCGACCCCGGCCGCTTCCCGGCCCGCCCGCCGCTGCCGCCCGGCGCGTACCTCCCCTTCGGCATCGGTCCGCGGGCCTGCCTCGGCACCCGGTTCGCGATGCGGGAGATGGAGGTGCTGCTCGGCGCGCTGCTCGCCCGCTTCCGGGTGGAGACGACCGGACCCGCGGGCGAGCCCGTGTTCGGCATCAACCTGCGCCCGGCGGGCCCCCTGCCCGCGCGCGTCCACGAGCGCGCGTGAACGCGCCCGCCCCCGACCCGTACGACTCCCCCGGGTGCCCCGCCGAGCGCGTCGACTACGTCGACCCCCGGGACCGGGTGGTGGCCCAGGGCGGGCGGGCCGCCGGGCCCCCCGCCGGGCTGCTCCGCCGGTACGCGGCGACCGTCTGCACCGACCACGCCGGCCGGGTCCTGCTCTACCGGCGGACCGCCGCCGCGCCGGCCTACCCGGACCACTACGACGTCCTCGTCGGCGGGGCGGTCCGCAGCGGCGAGGAGTACCGCGCGGCCGCGCTCCGGGAGCTCCGCGAGGAGCTGGGCTGGGAGCGGGCGCCCGGCCTCGCCGAGGCGTACCGGATCCGCGTCGACGATCCGCACGGCGCCTGCTTCCTGACGGTCCACCGCTGGACGGCGGACCGCGCGCCCCGGCCCGACCCCCGGGAGATCGCCTGGTGCGGCTTCGTCGCGCCCCTCGCGGTCCTGACCGGCGGCTACACCCCGCTGGTCCCGGCCGGCGCGGAGGCCCTGCGGCGCCTGTTCCCCCTCTGACCGCCGCCGCGGAGACGTACGGCGCCCGCTCCCCCACTGACGTACGGCACCCCTTCTCTCATCGACACCGTCGAAGGACACCACCCATGACGTACCCCGCGCTGCCCTTACCCGGTGCCTCCCTCGCCCTCCCCGGCCCCCGGCCGGCGCCCCTCCCCGGGGCCGAGCGGCTCGACCGGGCCCGGGCCCGGCTCGCGACCCGGCTGGTCGCGGCGGCCGGGCCCGACGGGCTGCTCCGGGCCCCGTGCGACAGCCGGATCCTGGAATCCGCCCTGGCCCTGCGGCTGCTCACGGTGACGGGCGTGGACCCGGACGCCCAGGAGCGGCTGACCCGCCGGCTGAAGACGGCCGTGGACGAGGGCGCCCCCGATCCCGTGCAGGAGGCCGCGGCCCGCGCGGCCCTCGGCGAGTACGTGGACGGGCGGGGCGCGCTCGCCCGGCTGCTCGGCGGCTTCGACCACTTCACCGCCGGGCGCAAGCGGCTGATGTTCCAGACGCTCCTGGCGGAGCTGGGCGCCCACTCCTTCCCCGCGCTCCCCTCCCCCGGGGCCCTCTTCGAGGCGCGCGGCCAGCAGCGGTGGCTGGTCACGGAGATGGCCGCCCTCAAGGTGCTGTACGCCCACGGGACCGGTGCGCCGGGGCTCGTCACGGAGGAGGACTGGCGGGCGCTCGAACCCTGCTCGCTGCCCGGCCCGCCCCCGTACGGCAACCACCTCGCCCGGATCATGGCCCTGCTGGCGCTGCGGCTTCGGCCCCGGTACGCGGCGGCCGTACGGGCGCGGGCGCGGGAGCTGCGCGGGTGGCTGCGGGAGGACGGCGGGCTGCCGTTCATCACGGGCATGGACGTGTTCGCGACGGCGACCGGCGGGCTGGCCCTGGCCGGCGCGGGCGCCCCCGGGCACACCCTGCGGGCCCTCGCGGCGGCCCTGGCGGAGCGGCGGAACGCGGACGGCGGCTGGGGCTTCGACCGGGGCGTCGGGCAGAGCGACGTGGACGACACCTCGTACTGCGTGGAGTTCCTGCGGGCGACGGGCCCGGGCCCCTTCGGCGCGGAGGTGGCGGCGGGCGAGCGGTACCTGCTCGCCCGGCAGGGCGCGGACGGCGGGTTCCCGACCTTCGAGCGCGGCACCGCCTCCGAGGTGGCGATAACGGCGGCGGCCATGAACGCGCTGGCCCCCGAGCCCGCGCACCGGCCGGCGGTGGAGGCCGCGGCGCGGTTCGTGACGGCCCGGTCGGAGGCCGCGGGACCGTTCGAGCGGAGCTGGAGCCTCAACGAGAGCAACGCCCTGTTCCGTACGGTCCTCGCCCATGACTCCTTCCTGGCCGTGGCGCCCGGGAGTCCGGCCCGGGCCGAGGCGGCCCGGGCCCGGGCGCGGGCCGTGGCGCGGCTGCTCGACACGCAGAACGCGGACGGCGGCTGGGGGCACGTGCCGTCCGATCCGAGCGACCCGATCAGTACGGCGTACGCGCTGATCGCCGTCGCCCGGACCCCGACCGTGCCGTCCGCCCGGGGTGCGACCGGGCGGGCGGTGCGCCACCTCCTGGAGCGGCAGCGGCCGGACGGCGGCTTCACCTCCCGCCCCGACCAGGCCGGGCCCCGGCCGCTCGCGTACCACGTACCGCTCCTGACGGACGTGTGCGTGCTGCTCGGCCTGAACCACGCGCGCGCGTACGCCACCCATCTCTCTCCCGAGGAACGTCCATGACCTTCGACGAACTGAAGACCCTGCTCGTCCAGCTGGGCCTCGACCCGGCGGACATCACCCCGGAGGCCGGCCGCGAGGAGGCCGGGCTCGACTCCCTGCTGCTCACCGAACTCGCCCTCGTCCTGCGCAAGGAGCGGGGCGTCCCGGTACCGGAGGAGGAGCTGTACGCGGCGCCCACCGTGGCCGCGATCGAGGAGCTCGTCTCGCGGTACGCGGGGGTGGCCTGATGTCCGGGCCGTCGGCGGCGCCCCGCGTCGGCTCCGGGGCGGCCGTCACCGGCATCGGCCTGTTCACCCCGGCCGGCGCGGACGCCGCGACGACCTGGGAGGCCGTCCGGGCGGGGAAGGCCACCGCCGTCCTGGAAGAGCGGGACGGTCTGCGTCATCTCGCCTGCCGGGCGCCGGAGCTCCCCTCCGACCTGGGCAGGGCGGTGACGGCCCGGCGGCCCGACCGGAGCGCGCTCCTCGCGCTGGTCGCGGCGCGGGAGGCGCTCGCCGACGCCGGTCTGGACCCGGCCGGCCGGGACGGGGCGCGGGTCGGCGTGGTCGTGGGGATCGGGGCGGGCGGGGTCCTCACGTTCGAGGCGCAGCGCGAGGTGCTGCGGACGGACGGGCCCGGGGACATGTCCGCCTTCGCGGTGCCGGGCGCGCTGCCGAACGGGGTCGCGGGGCAGCTGGCCGTAGAGTTCGGGATCCGCGGCCCGTCGATGGCGGTGACCACGGCGTGCGCGGCGGGCGCGACGGCGATCGGCACCGCCCTCGACCTGCTGGCGCTCGGCCGCTGCGACGTCGTCCTGGCGGGCGGGGCGGAGGCCTCGCTGACCCCGTTCTACCTCGCGGGCTTCGACCGGCTCCGCGCACTGTCCCGCCGGTTCCACGACCCGGCGGGCGGGCTGCGGCCCTTCGACCGGGACCGGGAGGGCTTCGTGATGGCGGAGGGCGCCGGGTTCCTCGTCCTGGAGCGCCCGGCGGACGCGGCCGCGCGCGGGGCGGGGGTCCGGGGCCTGGTCACCGGCTACGGGGCGGCCTCGGACGCGCACCACGTGGTGGCGCCCCGGCCCGACGGCTCGGGCCTGACGGCGGCGGTCCGGGGCGCGCTCGCGGAGGCGGGGGCGGCGCCGGGCGAGGTCGACCTGGTCAACGCGCACGGGACGGGGACGCCGCTCGGCGACGCCGTGGAGGCGGCGGCGCTCGCGGCGCTCCTTCCGCACCGGCCGCCGGTGACGTCGACGAAGGGGGTGACCGGGCACCTGCTCGGCGCGGCGGGGGCGGTGGAGGCGGCGCTCACGGTGCTGTCCCTCGCGGAGGGCACGGTGCCGCCGACGGCGAACTTCGCGGAGCCGGGCGAGGGCATCGACCTGGACGTCCCCACGACGGCCCGGGACTCCCGGCTCCGGCTCGCCGTCTCCACGTCGGTGGGCTTCGGCGGGCACAACGCGGCGCTGGTGTTCGCGGCGCCGTGAAGCCTGCCCGTCAGGTACCGGTCGCGCAGGAGGCGAGGTCGTCGGGGTCGAGGCCGTCGAGCCGGGCGGTCAGCTCGTCCAGCCGGGCCCGCAGCGCGACGATCTCGCCGAGCTCCAGGCCGGTGGCGGCGGCGATCCGGCGCGGCACGCCGAGGGCCTTCCCGCGCAGGGCGGTCCCGTCGGCGGTGAGGCGGACGGTGACGGACCGCTCGTCCTCGGGGCTGCGGCGGCGCTCGACGTGTCCGGCCGCCTCCAGGCGCTTGAGCAGCGGCGACAGGGTCCCGGAGTCGAGCCGCAGCCGCTCGCCGATGCCCTTCACGGGCAGCTCGCCGTGCTCCCAGAGCACGAGCATGACGAGGTACTGGGGGTAGGTGAGCCCGAGCTCCTTGAGGGCCTCGCGGTAGACGCCGTTGAAGGCGCGGGTCGCCGCGTGCAGCGAGAAGCAGATCTGGTGGTCGAGCCGGAGGAAGTCCTCGTCCGGGACCGTGTCGAGCGTCTCCATGGTTCCAGGATACGCGAGGCTCCTCACACGCGATTGAGTTGTGCACAACTTAATCGTGCGCTACAAATAGATGGCCACCCCATCACGACAGGACGGAAGAACGAACCATGGACGCGATCTACACCGCCGTCGCCACCGCCAACGGCCGCGAGGGCCGCGCCGTCAGCTCCGACGGCCACATCGACCTCCCCCTCGCCCACCCCCAGGCCCTCGGCGGCAACGGTCAGGGCACCAACCCGGAGCAGCTCTTCGCCGCCGGGTACGCCGCCTGCTTCGCCAGCGCCATGGGCGTGGTCGCCCGCCAGGAGAAGATCGACATCTCCGAGGCCTCCGTCACCGCCGAGGTCTCCATCGGCAAGGACCCGGCGGACGGCGGCTTCGGCCTCGCGGTCGTGATGCGCGCCGAGTTCCCCGACCACCTCCAGGGCGAGGCGGGCCTCGCCCTCCTGAAGAAGACGCACGCCTTCTGCCCGTACTCGAAGGCCACCCGCGGCAACATCGAGGTCGAGCTCGTCGTCGAGTAGTTTTCTGTTGCTTCCTGCACGCCCCTGAGGGTCAATACCTCCTCAGGGGCGTTCGGTTGTGAGTTTTCACGTTCAGGCACGAGGGGTTCTCCTGCCGTACGACGGGCAGTCATGGGACGGCCGCCGGGCGGTGGTCCACGGGCGCTCTCCTTGGGGCGCCCGTCGGCCGCCCCACCCGGTCGCCGGACCCGCACCCCCGCCGTACGCACTCACCACCGGAGGACAACTCCCCCATGGCCGACCTCAACCGCCGCCGGTTCCTTCAGCTGACCGGCGGCGCCGCCGCGTTCACGATGCTCTCGGAGAGCATCGCCCGCGCCGCCTCGATACCGGCGCAGGGCTCCACCGGCACGATCCAGGACATCGAGCACATCGTCGTCCTGATGCAGGAGAATCGTTCCTTCGACCACTATTTCGGGGCGATGAAGGGCGTACGGGGCTTCGGCGACCCGCGCCCGGTGACCCTGCCCAGCGGGAAGTCGGTCTGGAACCAGTCGGACGGCACCAAGGTCACGCTCCCCTTCCGGCCGACCAGCGACAAGCTGGGCATGGAGTACCTCCAGGGCCTCAACCACGACTGGGCGGGCGGCCAGAGCGCCTTCAACAAGGGCAGGTACGACAACTGGATCCCGGCCAAGACCAAGGCCACCATGGCGCACCTCACCCGTGAGGACATCCCCTTCCACTACGCGCTCGCCGACGCCTTCACCATCTGCGACGCGTACCACTGCTCGTTCATCGGCGCGACCGACCCCAACCGCTACTACATGTGGACCGGTTACGTCGGCAACGACGGCACGGGCGGCGGCCCCGTCCTCAACAACGCCGAGGCGGGCTACGGCTGGACGACCTACCCGGAGCGCCTGGAGGCGGCCGGGGTCTCCTGGAGGATCTACCAGGACATCGGCGACGGCCTGAACGCCGGCGGGTCCTGGGGCTGGATCAACGACGCCTTCCGCGGCAACTACGGCGACAACTCGCTGCTCTACTTCAACAACTA
Organism: Streptomyces sp. NPDC021012; assembly: GCF_044333355.1. Lineage (NCBI taxonomy): Bacteria > Bacillati > Actinomycetota > Actinomycetes > Kitasatosporales > Streptomycetaceae > Streptomyces > Streptomyces sp. NPDC021012. The sequence continues at coordinate 344,126 of NZ_JBIRQU010000004.1, read as the reverse complement.
CCGCAACGCGCAGCCGGGCAACCCGCTGTACGACAAGGCCCGCACGGGCACGAACGCCAAGGCGGGCGAGGGCTACTTCGACCGGCTGCGCGCCGACGTGCAGGCGGGCACCCTCCCCCAGATCTCCTGGATCGCCGCCCCCGAGGCCTTCTCCGAGCACGCCAACTGGCCGGCGAACTACGGCGCCTGGTACATCGCTCAGGTCCTGGACGCGCTGACCTCGAACCCGGACGTGTGGGCCCGTACGGCCCTGTTCATCACGTACGACGAGAACGACGGCTTCTTCGACCACGTGGTCCCGCCGTACGCCCCCGGCTCGGCGGCGCAGGGCCTGTCGACGGCGCCGACCGCCCTCGACTACTTCGGCGGCAAGACGGGTTACGTGGCCGGCCCCTACGGCCTGGGCCCGCGCGTCCCGATGATCGTCGTCTCGCCCTGGTCGAAGGGCGGCTACACCTGCTCGGAGACCTTCGACCACACCTCGGTGATCCGCTTCATGGAGAGCCGCTTCGGGGTGCGCGAGCCCAACATCTCCCCCTGGCGCCGTGCGATCTGCGGCGACCTGACCTCGGCGTTCGACTTCACGCGCACGGACGCGCAGCCCGCCCCGCTGCCGCCGACGGCCGGCTACTACCCGCCGGACAAGAACCGCCACCCCGACTTCCTGGCCACCGCCCCGGCCGTCGGCACGATGCCCCTCCAGGAGCCGGGCGCCAAGCCCACCCGCCCGCTGAAGTACGCCCCGTACGTGGACGGCTCCGCCGACACCACGGCCGGCACCTACCGCCTCGCCTTCAGCGGCGGCCCGGCGGCGGGCGCCCAGTTCTACGTGACCTCGGCCAACCGCACGGACGCCCCCTGGACGTACACGGCGGAGGCGGGCAAGTCGATCGCGGACACCTGGAACACCAAGTACTCCAAGGGCGTCACCGACCTCACGGTCCACGGCCCCAACGGCTTCCTCCGCCGCTTCCGCTCCCCCGGCAAGACGGCGGTCCCGGAGGTGTCGGCCCGCCACAACGCGAGCACGGGCACCCTGGACCTCACGTTCACCAACGCGGGCACCACCGCCACCGTGACCGTCACCGACGCCTACGGCACCTCCCCCACGACCCTCTCGGTCGCGAAGGGCGCCACCGTCACCCACACCGTCACCCCGACCGCCGGCCACCGCTGGTACGACGTGACGATCACGACCCCGTCGAGCGCGGACTACCTCCGCCGCCTCGCGGGCCACATCGAGACGGGCGCCCCGGACGTCTCGGACCCGGGCATCCTGACGTACTAGCAACATGACGAAGGGGCGGACGGGTCAGAGGACTCGTCCGCCCCTTCGGTCCGCTACCGGCCCTTTACCGGCCGGATTCCGGGTCGGCCGACGTGCGCCTGTAATGGCACGGGTAGGAATAGGGGTCCCCCCCGTCCGCCTCGACGCTCCCGTTCATCCGCAGCTCTCCCCGCACCAGGGTGAACGACAGGGTCTGGTGGTCGTTCCGGTGGTCGAAACGCAGCACCAGATAGGGCGGCAGGCCGGGGTCGTCATTGACCGCGTGCCATTTCCCGTCGGCCGAAAGGCGTGTCACCTTCGAATCCGGCACGGGGCCGTCCCAGGCGATCGGGACGTTCTTTCCGGAAAACCCGTAGTCGTCGCGCAGCCGGAGAATCGGCGAACCGCATTCCGGGTCCCCGTCCCACCGGCCGACCAGTTCGGAATGCTGTACGGCCTTCGGGAGGACGGGGGCGGGTGCGCCCGGCCCGCAGGCGGTCGAGGCGATCACCGTCAAAGCGGCCGTCGCCAGACCTGCGCCGATGCGAAATACGTCGAGCTTCATGCCGTCTGCTTCCAGTCGTTCCAGCGGTGGGCCGTCCCCCGGGGGTTCTCCCGGGGGACGGCCCACCGTTTTTCAAGCCGCCGTCATCAGAAGAGGCTGCCCAGCCAGCTCGTCACGGTGTCCAGGAAGCCCCCCGAGTCATTCGACGAGGAGGACGAGGACGACGAGGACGAGGACTGCGACGGAGCCTTGGGGTCGTTGAGGTCGACCGTCTCCGTCCAGGTGATGTCCTGCGACTTCGTGCTGAAGCGCCCCGTATCGTAATACGAGTTCAGGGGCTTGGCGATGTTCTCGCTCCACCAGTCGCTGTAGCCGCCGAGCTCCGGGGCGATGTGCGTCCCGGAATTCATGGTGCTGTCGTTCGACACGTGGAACTGGATGGTCGCCGTTCCCGCCTCCTTGTCGACGGACTTGACCGTGTAGTCCATGTTGTAGGACCCCAGGAACGCCGCGGACATGTTCGACGTGAAGTCCATGAAGACGGTCTTGGAATTCAGCGAATGGTTCAGGCCGTTGTTGTAGACGACCCCCGTGTCCTTGTCCGTGTACTGGGAGACCTTGGAGCCCAGGTTGTAGTTTCCGCCGTTGATGTTGTCGGCCGCGATCTCGCGCACCCGCTGGACGTGGTAGTGGTCCATGAGCGACTGCGTGAAGGCGTCGTTGCCGCCGAAGTCCCGGTGCTTGGGACCGGTGCCCGAGACCCATTCGAAGCCCAGGTCCACACCGTTGGGATTGCCGGGGGTGCCGAAGCAGCCGGGGCAGTGCTCGCGGAGCAGCGGCTCCGCGGCGATCACGGGGCTGGCGAGCGTGTCGGCGACCGTCTCGACGGTGCCGACCCAGGCGGAGGCGAAGTTGTCGTCCCAGGGGCAGAAGGCGCCCCCCTCGCACCAGTTGTGGCCGTCGATCTCGACGCTGCTGATCGGGTTGCCGCCGGTGAAGGCGTAACGGTTCCCCGTGAAGGGGTCCGATCCGAGCCGCATGTCGGCGAGGGCGCCGTTGTACATGTCCCGGCTGGTGAAGCGGTTCAGGCCGGGGCTGTAGTCGCGGAAGCCCATGTCGTAGGTGCCGCTGGCGGCGTCCCAGCGCTTGGCGCTGAAGCGGTAGGGGTTGTAGGCCTCCTTGTCGGGCTGGGCGGTGTCCGGCTTGTCGATGCCGGTGAACTCGGCGTCGTTGTTGTTGCCGTAGGCCGTGTAGCCGTAGGTGGACTTGGTGTCACCGGCGGTGTCGGTGAGGGTCTCGACGTCGGTGTGGCCGTTGTAGCCGTAGACGCCGAGCTCCTCGGAGCCGTCGGTGTTCTTCTTCAGCTGCGTCAGGCGCTCGCCCCACGGGCTGTACTGGTAGGACTTGGTGACCTCGCCGGCGACGGCCTCGTTCAGGACCTCGTCGGAGGTGCCGAGGTAGTTGAAGTCGGTGGTCTTGCCGGCCTCCGTCTTGGACGCCGTGCGGTCCAGCGGGTCGAAGACGTAGGTGGTCGTCTTCGTCGTGACCCCGTCGGTCTGCAGCTTGGCGTTCTTGATGACGTGGTCGAAGCCGTCGTAGTCCCGGTCCTCCACCACCTTGCCGCCGGCGACGACCGTGTCCAGCCGGCCGTACGGGTCGTAGTTGTAGTTGTTGGTGGCCGCACCGATGCTGGAGCTCAGGAGCCGGTTGCGGTCGTAGGTGTAGTTGGTCGTGACGTTCTTGATCGTCTGGGTGACGACGTTGGCGTTGTTGTCGTGGACGTAGGTCTCGGTGCCCGCGCCGTTGCCCGTCTTCACGGACTGGGCGAGCCGGTTGACCGGGTCGTAGGTGTAGTCCGTGGTGGAGGTCAGATAGGCGCCGTGGTTGTCGGCGTTCATCTTGGACGCGACGTCCTGCGCCTGGTTGCCGTTGGCGTCGTAGGCGTAGGTGTGCGAGGAGACCAGGGTGCCGTTGGGCTTCTTCTCGGTCTGGGTCTTCAGGGCCGCGTTGAGGTAGTAGGTGTAGTCGACCGTGTTGCCGTTGGCCTTGGTCTCCTTCAGCCGCAGGCCGCGGTCGGTGTAGGTGTAGTCGGTGACCTTCGGCGAGGCGTCCGAGACGGACTTGCCGACCTTCACCGTCTTGACCAGGTCGCGCACGTCGTAGACGTACTGCGCGTACTGGTCCGGGTGGGACGTCGTCTCCTTCTGGCCGTTGGCGTCGTAGGTGAACGACGTGGCCTTCTTCTCGACGCCGGACAGCGACTCGCTGACCTTCTGGACCTGGTTGAGGCCGGTGTAGGTCATCGCGTACGCGTCGACCTTGGCGCCCGAGGAGGAGTCCGTGATCGAGGTGAGGTTGCCGTTGAGGTCGTACGCGTAGGTGAAGTTCTTCTTCTCGTTGTCCGTCTCGGTGACGGTACGGACGATCTTCACCGCGTCGGCGACGACCTTGCCGGAGGCGTCGGTCGCCAGGACGATCTTGGACGCGTTCCCCTGCTTGAAGGTGAACGAGCCCAGCGAGACCCAGGTGCCGCCGCCGGTGGTCTGGTTGACCGTCTTGGCGGTGGTGCCGGCGTCGTGGGTGACGGTGTACTTCGCCGCCGTGGAGGCGCCCGAGGTCGTCGGGTACTTCACGTAGGCGGTGTAGCTGCCGTCCTGCGGGACGTTCAGCGTCCAGGTGAAGGTGTCCGTCGACGTGCCCGCCGCGTGGGTGCGGTGGTCGTAGCCCTGCTGGCCGGTGGCCGAGGCCGTGGCCCAGGTGCCGGTCGCCGCGACCGTCTGGCTGTCCGAGTCGTCCGCCACCACGACGTGGGCGCCGACCGGCACGCCGTCGTCGGAGCGGGACTGGAGGCTGCCGTCGGGGTAGTACGCCCAGCCCTGCGTCCGCGAGCTGGAGCCGCCGGCGGAGGTGAGGGTGCGCGAGACCTGCTGGCCCGTCTGGTTGTAGCCGTAGGAGGTGACGATGTCCCACGGGTCGGTGGACGTCTTCGTCCAGCCGTTGTCGAAGTAGCTGTAGTCGGTGTCGTTGCGGACCGTCTGCCCCGCCGACGGCGGCGCGGAGACCCGCGAGGTGCGGCCGACCGCGTCGTAGGTCGTCTGGGTGTAGACGTTGGGGTCGTTGTAGCGCGCGTCCGCCGGGTCGTAGGGCTGGTACTGCTTGACCGGACGGTTGAGCTTGTCGTACTCGGTGCGGCTGGTGAAGTCGTCCACGGCCGTGGTGGCGGTGCCGCGCGGGCTGATCACCTTGGTGGTGTTGCCCATCTGGTCGTACTCGAACTTCGTGACGCGGAGGACGCCGGTCGCGTAGGGGACCCGCTGCTCGATCTTCTTGCCGCGCTGGTCGTAGACGACCTCGCTGGTGTTGCCCTCCTTGTCGGTGCTCCTCACCAGCAGCGAGTCCTTGTCGTACTCGCTCGTGGTGAACTTGCCCGCCGCGTCGGTGACCTTGACGACGCGGTGGTTGAGGTCGAAGGAGCTCTTGCTGGTGTAGTCCGTCGTGTCGGCGGTCGCGTTCTTCTTCGGGTCGATGACCGTGACCGGGTTGCCGACGTTGTCGTACTCGTAGGAGACCTTGTCGCCCTGGGCGTTCACCACGGAGACGAGCTGGTAGATCTCGTTGTAGGTGTTGGTGGTGACGTAGTCGTCCGGGACGGAGGCCGTCGCCACGCCCTTGGGCTCGGTCGTGGTCCTGAGGTTGCCGACCTTGTCGTAGGTGTAGCGCGTCGTGCGGCCGCTCAGGTTGTTGTCCGGGCCGGTCGACTCGGTCACCTGGTCCGCGGCGTCGTAGACCGCGGTGGACACCACGCCGTCGGCGGCGGTGCTGGTGGTGACGTTGTCGTTGGCGTCGTACACCGGGGCGGGAGTGGTGATGAACACCCCCTGCGCCTGGTCCTTGGGCAGCTTGTTGACCAGCGGACGCTTGAAGACGTCGTAGGTCTCGGTGGTGGTGGTGCCCAGCGCGTCGGTCACCGAGGTGACCTGACCGCGCTCGTCGTAGACGAACGAGGTGGCGTGGTTCTCCGCGTCGGTGATCGTCCTGGGGTAGCCCATGACGTCGAAGTCGGAGTTGACCGTCGCGTTGCCGTTGGCGTCGGTGGCCTTGGCCAGCTGGCCGTAGGCGTCGTACTCGTACGTGGTGGTGTAGTCGCCGGGCACCGAGGGGGTGGCGGCGCCCATCGGGTCCGTGACCGTCTTCAGGTTGCCGAAGGCGTCATAGCCGAACTGCCACGTGCGGCCCTCCGGGGAGGTCTTGGTGGCCAGGTCGGACGAGAAGCCGTCCGCGCGGGTCTGGTACGTGTAGACCGTCGCCGCGGTGCCGTTCTTGTTGGCCTCCGCGTCCTTCTTCGTCAGCGGGTTGCCGGTCTTCTGGTCGTACGTCCAGGTGGTCTGGGCGCCGTTCGCCTCCTTCATCAGGATGACGTTGTTGTCCGCGTCCCAGGACATGTCCACGGTCTCGGACTTGGCGTTGGTGGCCTTCACCTGGCGGCCGAAGTCGTCCAGGACGTAGTCCGAGGAGTGCGCCTCGGAGTCCGTGACCCTGGTGTCGGTGAACTTCGGATTCGCCGTGTCGGCCTGGTAGGCGAACGTCGTCCCGTTGTTCAGCCGGTCCGTGATGGTCTTGGTCCACCAGTGGTACTTCGGGTCGTCGCCGGTCTTCGGGGCGTAGTAGTCCAGCTTGGTGGCGTTGCCCCTGGGGTCGGTGGCCGCCACCATCTTGACGTTCTTGTTGCCCTGCGTGGCGTCGTAGGTGAACTTGAACACCTTCGGCTGCGAGGAGCCCACGCCGTCGGTGAACTGGCCGAGCAGGCCCTTGTCCGTGTACCAGAAGTTGATCTTGCGACCGGAGACGTCGGTGACCGACTTGACGTGGTCGTAGATCTTGGAGTTGGTCAGGTTCGAGCCCGTGGCGACGGTGCCCGTGTCCGTGACGTACTCGTAGGAGTTGTCGCCCTTCTTGAAGTAGTCCACCGTCAGCGTCTGCCGCGACGCCGGGTCGGTGATGTACTTCAGGAACTTGGTGGGCTTGTTGTTGGACTTCCGCTCCTCGTAGGTGAACAGCATGGTGTTGCCGTTCTTGTCCACCGTCGAGGTCAGGTAGCCGTCGCAGCCGAACAGGAACCGGGTGCCGTCCGGACGGGTCATCGTCCAGGCGTCCGGAATCGGGTCCTTCAGCGGGGTGCAGTCCAGACCGGGCTTGGCGGCCAGCTTGTAGTGGACACCGGCCGGCGCCTTCCACGAGCTCGTGACCGGGTCCCAGCGGAACACGTGGGTGGTGCCGTCACCGTCGGGGAGACGGATCTCGGTCGGGTTGGGCTTGGGCTGGAACTCCAGCGGCGCGCCCAGCCGGACCGGCCCCGAGGCCTGCATGGACCAGCCGTAGCCGGAGACCGTGTCGGAGGTGTCGAGGCTGTTGTAGGCCAGGCGGAAGAACGTGTTCAGGCCCCGGCCGGGGTTGTTGAACGCGTTGTACGACCACACCACGTTGCCGGAGGACATGTTGTTCATCATGCTGGCGCCGGCGCCGGTGTTCTTGCCGGTGTAGCCGTAGAACTTCTCCAGGCCGAGCATGTTGGAGGTGGGGTCCTCCACCGCGACGTTCTGGGCGAGGCCGGGGATGCCGGAGGTGCCCGAGACCCAGGTGCCGGTCGTCTTGTTGTAGACGTCCCAGGTCAGGACGTAGTCGGTGCGCTTGTTGCCGTTGTCCGAGTTGATCGGCGTCTTCACCTGCGCCTGCAGGCTGACCGAGCCGCCCGGGGCGACGTTCGACGGCAGGGCCGTCTGCACCTGGTTGCCGCCGGTGGTCACGTCCGTGCCGTCGGGCAGCGCCCACTTGTACGTCAGGACGTTGTCGGCCGAGGTCCAGGTGGACGCGGTGGTGTTGGTCAGGTTGAAGTCGACCGTGTAGTCGCTGTTCGGCGTCATCCGGGCCGGGGTCTGCGGCGCGTAGTACGTCGAGTCCGTGGTGGAGTCGATGTACGTGACCACCATCCTGGGCTGGAGCCGCGGCTCGGTGCCCTCGGAGGACAGGAACAGGGTGCGCTCCTGCGAGGCGGCCTCGTCGGCCATCTTGAGGGCCACGCCCTTCTGGGAGGAAGGCGTGGTCACCCAGGACTGGGCCAGCGAGGTGACGTTCCAGTCGTGGCGGGCCGGGTCGTTCGTCATCGCCCCGGTGTCGGCGACGGAGGCGCCGAGGTCACCGCCCTGCGCGGTCCAGTTCGTGGCCGCGTCCGCCTTCACCCAGGTCGCGGACTCGTCGAAGTCACGCGTCAGCGGGTGCAGTTCGTAGAGCGCGCCGGTGGTGTCCTGCGCGGTCTGCGTCGACCACAGGCGCACGTTCGCGTCCAGGACCCGGGCCGTGGTGGGGATGCCCAGGGCCGGGAACTTCAGCAGGGCGCGGGTGTCGCCGTAGGTGGCGGAGTTGTTGCCGACCGACAGCCAGTTCTTCGCGCCGGCGTCGTCGATCGTGTCGTGCGCCGTGGTGGGCTGGGTCGACGACAGGGTGGTGTCCGCCGTCGCGGCGAACACCTTCGTCGTCCGGCCCGCCTTCGGCAGCCGCACCAGCTGGGTCGGCGCCGCGACGACCTGCCCGTCCTTCGTCTTGACCGCGACCATGTAGTAGTAGGCGCGACCGTACGGGTCGGGGTCGTCGGCCTTCGTCGGCGTCGCGGAGGTGTCGGTGTACGCCGTGGTCCCGGGCGCGACCGGCGCCACGAGCGTGGCGGCCGAGGGGGTGAAGGTCTGGCTGACCGAGCGGTGGACCTGGTACTCGACGATGTCGTCGCCGGTACCGACCGGGTCCTTGTCCTGGTACGCCGACCAGTTCAGCTCGGCGCCGGTGTCGTGGATGGTGGTCGGGGCGGCCAGATCGACGCCCTGACGGCCGAAGGTCAGCACCAGGCGCGGGTAGTTGGCGGTCTCGCCGCCGTACCCGAACTCCGAGCCCTCGTAGCGCGGACCGCCCTTGGGACCGGTCGCGGACTCGTCCCCGGCCTTGATCACGAAGCCGTTGTTGGCGTTCGTGCCGTCGATCCAGGACTGCACGGTCTTGGTGACCGGGAAGGAGTGCCAGGTGTTCAGCTCGCCGGGCTGCTTGGTGACCACGCCGCCCTTGGTGAACCGGACCGCGTCCGCGATCACCGAGGTCGTCGCCGAGGCGGGTCCGTCACCGAGGACGATCTTGCCGAGGGTTCCGGCCTTGAACGGGTGCGAGCCCAGCGTCTTCCAGACACCGCCGGTACCGGCCTGCTGGTTGACCGTGTACGCCTTCGTGCCGCCGTCGTAGGTGACGGTGAACGGCGCGTTCACGGCGCGGTCGGAGGCCGGGACGTTGTGCGTCTCGACCTGGTAGGTGCCGTCCTCGGGAAGACTCGGCTGCCAGGTGTACGTGTCACCCGCGACCGCGTCCTTGTTGTACATGTACGTCTGGTTCACCGCGTACTGCGTGTACGCCGCGTTCCCCGACGCCGGCCAGGCACCGACGGCCGCCGTGCGCCCGGCCTCGCCGTTGTCGACGACGACCGCCGTACCGGACAGCTCGCCGGTGATGGCGTTGGCGTTGCTCCAGGTCGCCCCGGACTCGGTCCACGCCTGGGTGGCGCGGTGGGCCTCCAGCTGGACCTCGGTGTCGCCCGTGGTGTGGGTCTGGTCGAAGTACAGCCGCAGGTCGGCCGAGTCCAGCTTGGTGCCGGCCGGGATGCTGGAGACCGGGAACCGGATCAGGGCACGCGAGGCACCCGTGGAGGTGTTGCCGACCGACAGACGCCAGTTGTCGTCGTAGTTCGTCGTCGCACCGTCCGACGAGATCATCACGTCCTGCGCCGTGGTCGGCGTCGGCGCGATGGAGAGCGTCGGGTCGATCGTGACCGGGTACTGCCGCTCGGGCGCGGCCAGCCACGTCGCGTCCGGCGTGACCGTGAGCTTCCAGCCGTGACCGGCCTTCGACAGCTTCTGGGTCACGTTGCCGCTGTAGGCGGAGCCGTACGGCGCCTTCGCGTCCTTCTTCGCGTCCGTCATGAACGCCGCCGGGATGACGAGGACCGGGTCCGCGCCCTCACCGTAGAAGGAGACGGAACCGTCCTTGTTCTGCTTCGGCGTCAGCCCGCCGGAGTCCAGCGTGAAGGTGAAGGACAGCGGACCGGACGGCTTCGCGCCCAGGACGATGTTCTCCTTCACCCGCCCCGGACCGACCTCGTACGACAGGTCGGCGCCGGAGACCGCGTCCTTGTAGGTGACGGTGTCGCCCTTGGCCACCGGCGCGAGCTTCCCCGCGCCTTCGAGGCCCAGGGTCACCGCGTGCCCGCCCGCGGCCTCGAAGCGGACCAGCCTGCCCGCGTCCGCGCCGAACCAGCTGGACGCCGCGTTCGTCGTGTTGGCGAAGGCGAAACCCTTGTCCCCGGACGGGACGACCGTCGGGTCGATGTCCTTCCAGGACTTGCCCGCCCGGTAGCCGGTCGGGACGGCCGACACCTCGGCCTGCACCCGGCCGTCGGACAGCTGCCAGTAGCGGGCGTTCGCCGTCCGCTTCCCGGTCAGCTCCGCGACGCGCTTCGCCTTCGGCGCCGCCTTGCCCTTCGGGAGCTTGTCCCGCGACACCGGAGCCCCACCGGTGGACGAGGCGTCCGCCCTGCCCGAGCCGCCGTCGCCCCCGTCGTCCGAGAACCAACCGGCGATCGTGTCGAAGGCGCCCTTGTCGTCGTCCGTCGCCGGTGACTGCGGAGCCCCGTAGGCGACCTGCGGCAACAGCGTGCCCGCTACCGCCGCCACGACAAGACAGGAGAGATATCTCCTGTATGGAACTTTCACCTCAATACCTTTCGGCATCGGCACACCCGCGTCGCTGCACACGAAATGGGCACGCCGAACGAGCCGGTGCGAAGGTTTCCGCCCGGCTTTGAGCAATGCCGAGCGATCGCACGGAAGGTGAGAACCATGAGCTCACGGGCATTGCAGCGGGCTTTCTAGCCACTCCTGCGAGGCCCGGTCAACCCCCGAGACATAAAGGACAAATAAAGGGCAGATGAGGGTGCGGTTCGCCCGATTCTTCCGCTCGCTCGCAATCGGCCTGCGGCGTGGTGTATAACCGCCCGGTTCATCCACCGACCAACCGAAAGCCGGCTCTCTCATGTCGTCCAATGAACCCGCGGAAAGCGCAGCACCGGAGGAGAACGAGCACGAGAGCGCGGGACGCTCCCCCGGCCGGCGCGGGTGGCTGATCGGCGGCACCGCCCTGCTCGCCTGCGCCGGGCTCGCCGGCTACGGCCTCCTCGGCACCGACGGGCAGCCGAAGACCGGCACCGCCTCGAACGCCGAGGTGACCTACGAGGTCACCGGGACGGGCACCGCGGAGATCTCCTATCTCACGCCCGGCGAGGGCGGTACGGCCACCGTCGAAAAGGCCGTCACCCTCCCCTGGAAGAAATCGGTCCAGATGCCCCTCGGCAAGCCCCCGACCGTCACCCTCGTCCTCGACGAAAAGGGCGGCCAGGCCTCCTGCACCCTCACCGTCCGAAACAAGCACGTCCAGCGCGCCACCGCCATGGGCGCATTCGGCCGCGCCACGTGCACAGGAGAGGACAAGACCCGGCAGGGTTGATTCCCCCCGACCGGAACACCGACCGGAAATCCGATCGGAGCGCCGACCGGAACGCCGACCGGATTCCTGATCGGCGATTCACCCGAACTCTCGTCGGCGAAGGTTCATTTCCTGGATTTGTTCCCGTACCCCGCCAGGGGTCGCTTCACGCCGCCCGGAAACACTCCCCGCCCTCCGAGGGGGGAACGAGCGCCCGACCGGCTACCCCGCCCGGCACCAACCATTCGGACCAATGTGCGGCGTGTCACACGCGGGGGTCAGGGGCCACCGTGGAATCATCGTCCTGGATCCGCACCCGCGTTCCACCCGGAACCCCGGGCCGGGAAGGCCAGGAACCGGCGCGACAGGCCAGGGGGCCCTCCTCGCCTCACGGGCGAGAGGTGGGCTCCGCCTGCGGAAACACCCCCTCAGGGGCGTTTCCGCAGGTCAGAACGTTTTTCTTCGGTGGGGCGGGTGGGACTCGAACCCACGGCCGACGGATTATGAGTCCGCTGCTCTAACCGGCTGAGCTACCGCCCCGAACGGTGAGGCGCGTACATGTGTGCGCGCCGTCTGCCGCAGCATAGCCGCTCATACGATCTCCTGCTTCGGATGATCGGCTCTGCTCGACCATGAAGACCGCGTGGGGCCCCGGATGGTTCCCGGAGACGCGAAAAAGGACCCCGAAGGGTCCTCTTCCGTCTCGCTCCCCCGGCTGGACTCGAACCAGCAACCCTCCGGTTAACAGCCGAATGCTCTGCCAATTGAGCTACAGGGGATCGCGCTCCCCCGACTGGACTCGAACCAGTAACCTGCCGGTTAACAGCCGGCTGCTCTGCCAATTGAGCTACAGGGGATTGCTGCGTTGCATCGAACGGATCCACCTCGGGCCTTGCCGGGCGGCGGCCGCTCGCTGCGAGACATACATTAGCGCAAGCAGGGGGGTGCTCCGCCAATCGGTTCCCCCAGGGCCTCCAGGGAAGGATCGCCGCCGTGCGGTACAAGCTGACGTTCGTCGTGGGACTCGCCCTCGGTTACGTGGTCGGCACGCGGGCCGGACGCGAGCGCTACGAGCAGATGAAGAAGTCCGCGCAGGACTTCGCGCGGAACCCCGCCGTGCGGAACGCCGCGGAGACCGCCGCCCAGACCGGGCGGCAGGCCGCGGGCAAGGCGGCGCACCTCGTGGGCGACAAGGTGGGCGACAAGCTGCCGTCCTCCGTGACCGACCGGGTCCACGCGCTGCGCGGGCGCGGCCGGGTCAACGGCAGGGTCGACGACGAGGACTGGGGCACCAGCAACACCTGAACCCCGCGCGTGCGGCAGAATCATGTGCCATGGGGATAGTCGCCGGACTGGACAGCTCTGCGGAGTTCACACGCATCGTCGTCTGTGACACGGACACGGGTGCCGTACTGCGGCAGGGGTACGCCGCGCATCCCGGCGAACCCAAGGCCGTGGACGTCGATCCGCAGACCTGGCTGCTCTCGCTCGGGGAGGCCGCCGCCGGCGGGCTCCTGGAGGGCGTGGAGGCCATCGGCGTCTCGGCGCAGCAGCACGGGCTCGTGCCGCTCGACGCGCAGGGCGGCCTGGTGCGGCCCGCGCTCGTCCGCAACGACAAGCGGGCGCAGGTCGCCGCCGCCGACCTCGTCGAGGCGCTGGGTGGACGGCAGGCCTGGGCCGAGGCCGTCGGCAGTGCGCCCGGCGCCGGGCAGGCGGTCGCCAAGCTGCGCTGGCTGGCCCGTACGGAGCCGGAGAACGCCCAGCGGGTCGCGATGGTCCTCCAGCCCCACGACTGGCTCGTCTGGCAGCTCCTCGGCCGGCCGGCCCGCCGCACCACCGACCGCGGCGCCGCCTCCGGCACCGGCTACTGGTCGGCCCGGACCGGCACGTACCGCCCCGACCTCGTCGAGCTGGCCCTCGGCCACCAGGCCGTGCTGCCCGAGGTCCTCGGGCCCTCCGAGGCCGCCGGGATCACCCCCGAGGGCCTCCTCGTCTCCGCCGGCACCGGCGAGACGATGGCCGCCGCCTTCGGTCTGGGCCTCGGCCCCGGTGACGCGGTGGTCTCGCTCGGCGCCTCCGGCTCCGTGATGGCCGTGCACCACGAGGCCTTCGCCGACCCCAGCGGCATGATCACCTCCTTCGCCGACGCCACCGGCATGCACCTGCCCGTCGTCTCCACCTCGAACGCGGTGCGGGCGCTGCGCGGGACCGCCGAGATGCTGGGCGTGGAGTCCCTCGACGAGCTGTCCGCGCTCGCGCTGAAGTCGACGCCCGGCGCTTCCGGGCTCGTCCTGCTGCCCTATCTGGAGGGCGAGCGGACCCCCAACCTGCCGCACACGGCGGGCACGCTCAGCGGGCTGCGACGCGAGTCGATGAAGCCCGAGCACCTGGCGCGGGCGGCGTTCGAGGGGATGCTCTGCGCGCTCACCGACGCCATGGACGTGCTGCGGGGGCGGGGCGTGGAGGTGCGGCGGGTCTTCCTGCTCGGCGCGGCGGCCGCCCTGCCGGCCGTGCAGGCGCTCGCACCGGCGCTCTTCGGCGCCCAGGTCGTCGTCCCCCAGCCGGCCGACTACGCGGCGCTCGGTGCTGCCCGGCAGGCCGCCTGGGCGCTCGGGGTCGCGCGGGGCACGCTGTCCCCGTCCGCTCCCCCGGCCTGGCAGGGCGCGGTCGCGCAGATCCTGGAGCCCGGCGAGGAGCTCGCCGCCGGGCAGGCGGTGCGGCAGCAGTACGCGGCGACGCGGGAGCAGATCCACCCGGGCGCGTTCAGCGCCTGAGGCATCCGAGGCACCTGAGGCACCTGAGGCACCTGAGGCACCTGAGGGACGTACACCAGTTCGCAAAGTCTTGACCAGGGCGCCGCCCGCGCCGCCAAACCCAGTCGTAACGCTCCGGCGGTGCGGGCGATAGTAGGACCCGTGCTCATAAGACTTCTCCGAACCCACCTGCGGCCCTATCGAAAACCCATCGCACTGCTCGTCCTGCTGCAGTTCCTGCAGACCTGCGCGAGCCTCTATCTGCCCACCCTGAACGCCGACATCATCGACAACGGTGTCGTCAACGGGGACACCGGCTACATCCTGCGCTTCGGCGCCCTGATGATCGGCGTCTCCGTCGTCCAGGTCGTCTGCAACATCGGAGCCGTGTACTTCGGCGCGCGCACCGCCTCGGCGCTCGGCCGCGACGTGCGCGCCGCCGTCTTCGACCGGGTGCAGTCCTTCTCCGCCCGGGAGCTCGGCCACTTCGGCGCGCCCTCGCTGATCACCCGTACGACCAACGACGTGCAGCAGGTCCAGATGCTGGTCCTGATGGCGTTCACCCTGATGGTCTCCGCGCCCATCATGTGTGTCGGCGGCATCGTGATGGCGCTCGGCCAGGACGTCCCCCTGTCGGGCGTCCTGCTCGCGGTGGTGCCGGTCCTCGGCGTCGCCGTCTCGCTGATCGTGCGGAGGATGCGGCCGCTCTTCCGGACCATGCAGACGCGCCTCGACACGGTGAACCGGGTGCTGCGCGAGCAGATCACCGGCAACCGGGTCATCCGCGCCTTCGTGAGGGACGGGTACGAGGAGGAGCGCTTCCGGGGTGCCAACGGCGAGCTGACCGACGTGTCGATGGCGACCGGGCGGCTGATGGCGCTGATGTTCCCGACGGTGATGACCGTCGTGAACGTCTCCAGCGTGGCCGTGGTCTGGTTCGGCGCGCACCGCATCGACAGCGGCGGGATGGAGATCGGCGCGCTGACCGCCTTCCTCGCCTATCTGATGCAGATCGTGATGGCCGTCATGATGGCCACCTTCATGTTCATGATGGTGCCGCGCGCCGAGGTCTGCGCGGAGCGCATCGAGGAGGTCCTCGGCACGGAGACGAGCGTCGTGCCGCCGGCCGAGCCGGTGACGAAGCTGCTGAAGCGCGGGCACCTGGAGGTCAGGAGCGCGGACTTCCGGTACCCGGGCGCGGAGGAGTCGGTCCTCAAGGACGTGGCGCTGGTCGCCCGGCCCGGTGAGACCACCGCGATCATCGGCTCGACGGGCAGCGGCAAGTCGACGCTGCTCGGGCTCGTGCCCCGGCTCTTCGACGCCACCGGCGGCGAGGTCCTCGTCGACGGCGTCGACGTGCGGAAGCTCGACCCGCAGCTGATGGCGAAGACCGTGGGGCTCGTCCCGCAGAAGCCGTACCTGTTCTCCGGGACGGTGGCGACGAACCTGCGGTACGGGAAGCCCGACGCGACCGACGAGGAGCTCTGGCACGCCCTGGAGGTCGCCCAGGCCAAGGACTTCGTGTCCAAGCTGGAGGGCGGTCTGAACGCGCCGATCGCGCAGGGCGGCACCAACGTCTCCGGCGGGCAGCGCCAGCGCCTCGCCATCGCGCGGACGCTCGTGCAGCGGCCGGAGATCTACCTGTTCGACGACTCCTTCTCCGCGCTCGACTACGAGACGGACGCCCTGCTCCGGGCCGCGCTGGCCCGGGAGACGGCCGACTCGACCGTGGTGATCGTCGCCCAGCGCGTGTCGACCATCCGCGACGCCGACCGGATCGTCGTCCTCGACGAGGGCCGGGTCGTGGGCACCGGACGGCACCGTGAGCTGATGGCGGAGAACGAGACGTACCGGGAGATCGTGCTCTCCCAGCTGACCGAGGCGGAGGCAGCCTGATGGCCGGTCCTGGCGGACGCATGATGATGGGCCAGTCCGGTGAGCGGTCCATGGACTTCAAGGGCTCGGGCAAGCGGCTGCTGAAGCAGCTGGCGCCCGAGCGCGGCACGCTCTGGCTGATGCTGATCGCCGGCGTGCTGTCGGTGGCGGCCTCCGTGGTCGGGCCGAAGATCCTCGGCAAGGCGACGGACCTGATCTTCGCGGGCGTCATCGGGCAGACCGCGGGGAAGACCGCGCCCGAGGGCGCCACGAAGGCACAGGTCCTGGAGAAGCTCCGCGCCTCCGGCGACAGCGGCATGGCCGACATGCTGTCCGGGGTCGACTTCACCCCCGGCAAGGGCATCGACTTCGGCGCTGTCGGCGAGGTCCTGCTGTGGGTCCTCGCCATCTACGTGGCGGCGGGCCTGCTCATGCTGGTCTCCACCCGCATGTCGATCAAGGTGATCAACCGGACGGTCTACCGGATGCGGGAGGACGTCCAGACGAAGCTGGCGCGGCTCCCCCTGTCGTACTTCGACAAGGCGAAGCGCGGCGAGGTGCTGTCCCGGGCGACCAACGACATCGACAACATCTCGCAGACCCTCCAGCAGTCGATGGGCCAGCTGATCAACTCGCTGCTCACGATCGTCGGCGTGCTCTTCATGATGTTCTGGATCTCGCCGCTGCTCGCCCTGGTGGCGCTGGTGACGGTGCCGCTGTCGGTCTTCGTCGCGGCGAAGATCGGCAAGCGCTCGCAGCCGCACTTCGTGCAGCAGTGGAAGTCGACGGGCGCGCTCAACGCGCACATCGAGGAGATGTACACCGGGCACAGCCTGGTGAAGGTCTTCGGCCGGCAGGAGGAGTCCGCCAAGGACTTCGCCGAGCAGAACGAGGCCCTGTACGAGGCCGGGTTCAAGGCGCAGTTCAACAGCGGTGTCATGCAGCCGGTGATGTTCTTCCTCTCGAACATCAACTACGTCCTGGTGGCCGTGGTCGGCGGTCTGCGGGTCGCGACCGGCAGCCTGTCCATCGGTGACGTGCAGGCCTTCATCCAGTACTCGCGCCAGTTCTCCATGCCGCTGACGCAGGTCGCGTCGATGGCGAACCTGGTGCAGTCCGGTGTCGCCTCGGCGGAGCGGATCTTCGAGCTGCTCGACGCCGAGGAGCAGGAGCCGGACGCGCCGAGGAGCGAGAAGCCGGTGGACCTCAAGGGCAAGGTGGCCCTGGAGGGCGTCTCCTTCCGGTACGAGGAGGACAAGCCGCTCATCGAGGACCTGTCCCTGACCGTCGACCCGGGCCAGACGGTCGCGATCGTCGGCCCGACCGGCGCCGGCAAGACGACCCTGGTGAACCTGCTCATGCGGTTCTACGAGGTGACGGACGGCCGGATCACCCTGGACGGGGTGGACGTCGCGAAGATGTCCCGCGAGGAGCTGCGCAAGGGCATCGGCATGGTCCTCCAGGACACCTGGCTCTTCGGCGGCACCATCGCGGACAACATCGCGTACGGCGCCACCCGCGAGGTCACCCGCGCCGAGGTCGAGGAGGCGGCGCGCGCCGCGCACGCCGACCGGTTCATCCGGACCCTGCCCGAGGGCTACGACACGGTGATCGAGGACGACGGGGCGGGGGTCAGCGCGGGCGAGAAGCAGCTGATCACCATCGCGCGGGCGTTCCTGTCCGACCCGGTGATCCTCGTCCTCGACGAGGCGACCAGCTCGGTCGACACCCGCACCGAGGTCCTCATCCAGAAGGCGATGGCCCGCCTGGCCCACGGCCGGACGAGCTTCGTCATCGCGCACCGGCTCTCCACGATCCGGGACGCGGACGTGATCCTGGTGATGGAGAACGGCTCGATCGTCGAGCAGGGCACGCACGACGAACTGCTGTCGTCCGGCGGGGCCTACGCCCGGCTGTACGCGGCGCAGTTCGCCCAGGCGGTCGCCGAGGTCGACTAGTACTAGTCGAGGTAGCCGCGCAGCTGGTCCGCGTAGGCATGGTCCCGCAGCTTGGTGAGGGTCTTGGACTCGATCTGGCGGATGCGTTCGCGCGTCACGCCGAAGATGCGTCCTATCTCCTCCAGGGTGCGGGGCCTTCCGTCGTCCAGCCCGTAGCGGAGCTGGACGACCTTCCGCTCGCGCTCGCCGAGGGTGGACAGGACGTCCTCCAGGTGGCGGCGGAGCAGCAGGAAGGCGGCGGACTCCACGGGGGAGGCGGCGTCGCCGTCCTCGATGAGGTCGCCGAGGGCGACGTCCTCCTCCTCGCCGACGGGCGCGTGCAGCGAGACGGGTTCCTGGGCGAGGCGGAGGACCTCGCCGACCCGCTCGGGGGCCAGGTCCAGCTGGGCGGCGACCTCCTCGGCGGTGGGCTCGTAGCCGCGCTCCTGGAGCATCCGGCGCTGGACGCGGATGACCCGGTTGATGAGTTCGACGACGTGCACGGGGACGCGGATGGTCCGGGCCTGGTCGGCGAGGGCCCGGGACATGGCCTGGCGGATCCACCAGGTGGCGTACGTGGAGAACTTGTAGCCGCGCGCGTAGTCGAACTTCTCGACGGCCCTGATGAGGCCGAGGTTCCCCTCCTGGACGAGGTCGAGCATGGTGAGGCCGCGGCCCACGTACCGTTTGGCGACGGAGACGACGAGGCGGAGGTTGGCCTCGATGAGCTTGCGCTTGGCGATCCGGCCGAGGACGACGAGCCGGTCCAGATCGCCCGCCAACCGGGTGTCCAGATCAGGGGTGTTGGCGAGTTTCTCCTCGGCGAAGAGCCCCGCCTCGACACGGCGGGCGAGTTCGACCTCCTCCTCGGCGCTGAGCAGCGGGATGCGGCCGATCTCGCGCAGGTACTGGCGGAAGAGGTCGGAGGAGGGCCCGTTGCCGCCGGGGTCGCCGGTGCGGCGGCGCTGGGGCGGGATCTCGGGGACCTCGGGGACCTCGGATGTCCCGGCGATCTCGGGGAGTTCGGCCTGCTCGTCCGGTTCGGTGGTCTGGATCTCGGTCTGCACGGTGGGCGACCTCCAGGAGGGGCGGAACGACACCGTCACCCAGTGTGGGGTACGACACATCGCCGCCACGAGGGGCGTGCGGTGACTTTTTGAGACCGCCCCGTGACCGAACGTGCGTCAGAGGGCCGCGGCGCCGTTGTTCCGGAGGGACTGCCCGTACTGGGTGAGGACCCACAGCTCGTTCTGCACGGCGGCGAGCTGCTCGGGGTCGCCGTTCGCGCCGAGCCGGGCCAGGGTGCCCTGGACGTCGCGGATGCGGCGGTCGACGGCGCGGAGGCGGACGGTGACGAGCTGGTCGCCGGCGTAGGCCTCGTCGACGGTCTTGGCGAAGATCGTCTCGACGGCGAGTTCGGTGACGAGGGCGCGGACCGAGTCGTTGGGGGCGGCCTCGCGGACGGCGTCGAGGTAGTCGGAGGGGGCTCCGGTGGCGCCGCCCGCGTCCATGACGCACTGCCGCACGGCCGCGTACGGCGGGGCGGTGAACTCGTCGGTCCCGTACGCGTCGAAGGCCGGGGAGACCAGCTCGGGCCGCTGGAGGGCGAGCTTGAGGAGCTCCCGCTCGGTGCGGTGCGCGGGGCTGCGCAGGTTGAGCGCGGGACCCGAGGGGGCGGCGGCCGGGGCGGGGGTGTCGTACGTCCGCTGGGGCTGCTGCGGCCGGCCGGGGCCGCGCTCGCCGCCCTGCCGCTGCCAGCGGGCGATCTGGGCGACCCGGCGGACGACGAACTGGGTGTCGAGGATGCCGAGCATCCCGGCGAGCTGGACGGCGACCTCGTGCTGGGAGGCGATGTTCTTGATCTTCGCGACGATCGGCGCGGCCTCGTCGAGCGCGGCGGCGCGGCCCGCCGGGGTCTCCAGGTCGTAGCGGGTCACGATCTGGCGGAGGGCGAACTCGAAGAGCGGGGTGCGGGGCTGGACGAGCTCGGCGACGGCCTCGTCGCCCTTGGCGAGCCGGAGTTCGCAGGGGTCCATGCCGTCGGGCGCGATCGCGATGTACGTCTCGGCGGCGAACTTCTGGTCGTCCTCGAAGGCGCGCAGGGCGGCCTTCTGGCCGGCGGCGTCGCCGTCGAAGGTGAAGATGACGCGGGCCGAGCCGTTGTCCATGAGGAGCCGGCGGAGGATCTTGATGTGGTCGCCGCCGAAGGCGGTGCCGCAGGTGGCGATGGCGGTGGTGACGCCGGCCAGGTGGCAGGCCATGACGTCGGTGTAGCCCTCGACGACGACGGCCCGGCTGACCTTGGCGATGTCCTTCTTGGCCAGGTCGATGCCGTAGAGCACCTGGGACTTCTTGTAGATCGGCGTCTCGGGGGTGTTGAGGTACTTGGGTCCGTTGTCGTCGTCGCGGAGCTTGCGCGCGCCGAAGCCGACGATCTCGCCGCCGACGTCCTTGATCGGCCACATGAGGCGGCCGCGGAAGCGGTCGATGGGGCCGCGGCGGCCGTCCTGGGAGAGGCCGGAGAGGATCAGCTCCTTGTCGGAGAAGCCCTTGCCGCGCAGGAAGCGGGTGAGGTGGTCCCAGCCGGCCGGGGAGTAGCCGACGCCGAAGTGCTCGGCGGCGGCCTGGTCGAAGCCGCGCTCGGCGAGGAACTTCCGGCCGATCTCGGCCTCGGCGGAGCCGAGTTGGTCGGCGTAGTACTGGGCGGCGATCTTGTGGGCCTCGATCAGCCGGATGCGTTCCCCGCGCTGGTGGCCGGGGTTGTAGCCGCCTTCCTCGTACCGCAGGGTGATGCCCGCCTTCGCGGCGAGGCGCTCGACCGTCTCCGAGAAGGAGAGGTGGTCGATCTTCATCACGAAGGCGATGGTGTCGCCGCCTTCCTGGCAGCCGAAGCAGTGGAAGAGTCCCTTGCTGGGGCTGACCTGGAAGGAGGGCGACTTCTCGTCGTGGAAGGGGCAGAGGCCCTTGAGGTTCCCGCCGCCCGCGTTGCGCAGCTGGAGGTACTCGGACACGACGGCATCGATCGGGACCGCGTCCCGTACCGCCTTCACGTCGTCATCGTTGATCCTGCCTGCCACGCGTGAAGTCTACGGGGGTCCGGGGGCGATCAGATCAGGCTCTCCAGGGGTACGGAGGGGTCGGCGAGGGCTTCTGTGGCCACGGTCGTACGGGCGCGGATGAGGGCCTGGATCGGTTCTGTGACGTCCCACACATTCACGTTCATGCCGGCGAGGACGCGGCCCTCCTTGAGCCAGAAGGCGATGAACTCGCGCTTGCCGGTGTCGCCGCGGACGACGACCTGGTCGTACGAGCCGGGCGGCGCCCAGCCGGAGTACTCCATGCCGAGGTCGTACTGGTCGGTGAAGAAGTAGGGCACGCGGTCGTAGGAGACGCGCTGCCCGAGCATGGCGCGGGCGGCGGCCGGGCCGCCGTTGAGGGCGTTGGCCCAGTGCTCGACGCGGAGCCGGGTGTGCAGCAGCGGGTGGTGGGCGGCGGCCACGTCCCCGGCGGCGTAGATGTCCGGGTCGGAGGTGCGCAGGGACTCGTCGACGGCGATGCCGCCGCCGTCGGCCCGGTCGACGAGGGCGAGCCCGGAGTTCTCGGCGAGGGCGGTGCGGGGCGCGGCGCCGATCGCGGCGAGCACGGCGTGCGCCGGGTGCTCCTCGCCGTCGTCGGTGCGGACGGCGAGGACCATGCCGTCCTGGCCGACGATCTCGGTCAGCCGGGCGCCGAAGTGGAAGCGGACGCCGTGGTCGGTGTGCAGGTCGGCGAAGAGCTGGCCGAGCTCGGGGCCGAGGACCCGGTACAGCGGGGTGGGGTCGGCCTCGACGACGGTGACCTCGGCGCCGTAGCCGCGGGCGGCGGCGGCGACCTCCAGGCCGATCC
The DNA here is from genome assembly GCF_044333355.1 of Streptomyces sp. NPDC021012. Classification (NCBI taxonomy): domain Bacteria; kingdom Bacillati; phylum Actinomycetota; class Actinomycetes; order Kitasatosporales; family Streptomycetaceae; genus Streptomyces; species Streptomyces sp. NPDC021012. Next base: position 322,334 of record NZ_JBIRQU010000004.1, on the reverse strand, counting down.
AGCCGCCGCCGGCGATCACCAGGTGACCGTTGTCCCGGCCGAGGCCGGCGAGGACCTGGCGGAGCCGGTCGGCGTGGGCGAGCCGGCGCAGGTGGTGGACGCCGGCGAGCTCGGTGCCGGGGACGTCGAGGCGGCGCGGCTCGGCGCCGGTGGCGAGGAGCAGCTTGTCGTAGCGGATGAGGGTGCCGTCGCCGAGGCGGACGGTGCGGGCCTCGCGGTCGATGGCGGTGACGGACTGGCCGAGGCGGAGCTCGATGTCGTTCGCCGCGTACCAGGCGGCCTCGTGGACGAAGACGCTGTCGCGCTCCTTGGCGCCCGTGAGGTAGCCCTTGGAGAGCGGTGGGCGCTCGTACGGGTGGTCGCGTTCGTCGCCGATGAGGATCACCCGGCCGTTGTACCCCTCGGCGCGCAGGGTCTCCGCCGCTTTGGCCCCTGCCAGGCCCCCGCCGACGATGACAAAGGTCTGATCTGCGTCGACCACGTCGTTTCCTCCTCGTTGCGACCGGTTCCAACCTACGCCCCCGGGCGTTCGTCCCGTCGTACCTCCCCGGGCCGTGCCTGCGAGGGTCCCGTACGGAGGGAGGTGACGGAAGAGGCCCTACGCGGAGCGGGCGCGCAGCCGGGCGTGGAGGGCGCGGGCGGAGGCGTCCGTGAGGCCGGCGATCTGGTCGACGATGACGCGCTTGCGGGCCCGGTCGTCGGGGGCGCGGTCGAACGCGGCCCGGAACTGCGGTTCGAGGCCGTCGGGGGCGCGGGCGACGAGGGCCTCGGCGAGCTCGGAGACGACGACGCGCTGGTCGGCGCGGAGGGCCTCCTGCTCGGCGCGCTGCATCACGTACCGGTCGGCGACGGCCTTGAGGACCGCGCACTCGTTGCGGGTGGTGCGGGGGACGACGAGTTCGGCGCCGTACCGCGTGAGGCGGCCGGGGCCGTACGCCAGTCGGGTGGCGCTCTCGGCGGCGAGGCAGAAGCGGCCGATGAGCTGGCTGGTGGCGTCCTTGAGGCGGGCCTGCGCGACGGCCGAGCCGTCGTAGCCGTGCGGCCACCAGTCCTGGTCGACGAGCCGGTCCAGGGCCTCGGCGAGCTCCTGCGGGTCGGTGTCCTCCGGTACGTAGCGGCCGATGGCGACGGCGAAGACGTCGGCGCGCTCGGGCTCGGCGTACAGCATGTTGGGGTCGATGTGCCCGGCGTGGAGTCCGTCCTCGAAGTCGTGGACCGAGTAGGCCACGTCGTCGGACCAGTCCATGACCTGGGCCTCGAAGCACTTGCGGTGGGCGGGGGCGCCCTGCCGGATCCACTCGAAGACGGGCAGGTCGTCCTCGTACACGCCGAACTTGGACGAGCCGGGGTCCTCGGGGTGACCGCCGCGCGGCCAGGGGTACTTGGTGGCGGCGTCGAGCGCGGCGCGGGTGAGGTTCAGTCCGACGCTGACGAGCTCCCCCTCCTGGTCCTGGACGAAGCGCTTGGGCTCGATGCGGGTGAGGAGCCGGAGGGACTGGGCGTTCCCCTCGAAGCCGCCGCAGTCCTTGGCGACGTCGTTGAGCGCCTGCTCGCCGTTGTGCCCGAACGGCGGGTGGCCCATGTCGTGGGAGAGGCAGGCCGCCTCGACGAGGTCGGGGTCGCAGCCGAGGGCGGCGCCGAGCTCCCGGCCGACCTGGGCGCACTCCAGGGAGTGGGTGAGCCGGGTGCGGGGGCTGGCGTCCCAGGCGTGGCTGCGCGTCCCGGGCGTGACGACCTGCGTCTTGCCGGCGAGCCTGCGGAGCGCGGCGGAGTGCAGCACGCGGGCGCGGTCCCGCTGGAAGGCGGTGCGCCCGGGGCGTTTGTCGGGCTCGGCGGCCCAGCGCTCGGTCGCGGCGGAGTCGTAGCCCGTGGTGTCTTCGGCGCCCGTGGTGTTCCTGGTGTCCTCGATGCCTTCCATGCCTCGAAGGTAACCGGAGGGACCGACAGAAACGGTCACATGGCCGCGAGTTCCCTCAGGGGACGGGTGGCGGTCCTGGCCTGGTCGTAGCGGTGCAGGACCAGGCGGGCGAGGGCCGGGTGGGCGCCGAGCGGTGCGGAGGCGAGCCAGGGGGCGTGGGCGGCGGCGCGGGCCGCGAAGAGTCCCGGGGCGGTGAAGCAGGAGGCGACGGCGACCCGGTGGCGCCCCCGGGCGGCGAGCGCCCGGACCGCCTCGGGGACGGTGGGCGCGGCGGCGGAGGCGTACGCCGGGACGACGGGGACGCCGCCCAGGCGCTCGCCGAGGAGTACGGCGATCTTCCGGATCTCGGCGCCGGACCTCGGGTCCCGGGAGCCGGCGGAGGCGAGGACGACGCCGTCTCCTCCGGCCGGGGTCCAGCCGGCCTCCGCGAGGCGCTCGGCGAGGGCCTCGACGAGGAGGGGGTGGGAGCCGAGGGGTTCGGCGACGCGGACCCGTGCGCCCGCGCGGCGGGCGGCGGCGGGCAGGTCGTGGGTGACGTGGTGGCCGGGGGCCAGGAGCAGGGGGGCGAGGATCGCGTCCCGCCCTTCCCCGACGAGCTCCGTGAGCACGTCTTCGAGGAGCGGTTCGTTCAGCTCCACGTGCGCGAGGCGGACGTCGAGGCCGGGGCGGAGCTCGCGGACGCGGCCGAGGAGGCGGCCCAGGGTGGCGCGGGCACGGGGGTCGCGGCTGCCGTGGCCCACGGCGACGAGGACGGGGGCGTGCACGGGTGGGCGCGTCCCCGGGCGGGGGAGGTGGCTGAGCCGGGTCCCGAGCTGCTCGGTGATCCTGCCGAGCAGCCCGGCGGCGCTGTCGAACGTGCTGTCCGGGTCCGTCATGGACCGATCCTGGACGGAGCACGTTGCCTGCCCGTTGCGCGGGGGTCACGGCTGTTTTCCGTGACCTCACGGGCTCCGCCCCCGTGGTGTCAGCCGGTCGTCCAGACCCGGAGGGGGCCGATCGTCCCGAAACCGGCGGCGAGGGCGGGGGGCAGGTCGTCGCCCGATTCGTAGCCGACGACCGGACGGTCCGCGGGGGCGGAGGCGAGGACGCCCGCCCAGGCGAGGGACGGGTCCGTGCCGGGAGTGGCGAAGAGGTTGGAGACGCCGGTGACGCGGGGGCTCGTGGTGAGGACCGCCCCGCCGAGGAGCCGGCCGTCGTCCCCGTGGCCCGCGAGGATCGTCGTGGCCGGGTCGGCGAGGAGTTCCGGGCGGAAGAGCATCGCGTCCCCGGCGTCGCCCCCACTCCAGGCGAGGGCCCAGGCGTCGAGTTCCTCCGGGCTGCGGACCGGGCGCCAGTCGCCGGTGGCGGCGGGGGCGGGGGGGAGGCCGGCGGGGCGGGCGATCCACTGGGCCTCGAAGAGGAGCCGGAAGCCTTCCGGCTCCAGGTCGAGGCGCGCGTAGCTGTCCTTGACCGAGGTCCAGGGGATCGTGCGGTCGATGCCGTCCAGGACGTCCTTCGCCGCCGCGTCCTCCGTCAGCGTCACCGCCTCCGGGTAGTAGAGCGGTGTGCGGACGGAGCTGGTCCAGGCGCGGGGGCCGAAGGTGCCGGTGAGCCCGTGGGCGCGGCACATCGTCTGGCACCAGTCGGCGTTGTTGCGGACGGCGTCCCCGAGGACCTCGTCGTCAGTGATCATGACAGCGGATCGTACGAGGACCTCGCCCCTTCCCTCCCCTCTTTTTTCCTTCCGAATCACGGAATATCTTTTCCGGTATGAGAATGTCCCCGCCCGCGCTCCCCCGGCGCGCCGCAGCCGAGTTCGTCGGCACCGCCGCGCTCGTCGCCGTCGTCGTCGGCTCCGGCATCCGCGCCGACTCCCTCAGCCAGGACATCGGCGTCCGGCTGCTCGCCAACGCCGCCGCCTCCGCCCTCGGCCTCGGGCTGCTCATCGCCCTGATCGGCCCGCTCTCCGGCGCCCACCTCAACCCCGTCGTGACGCTCTCCGAGTGGTGGTCCCGGCGGCACGAGGGCAAGGGACGCGACGTCCCCGTCTACATCGCCGCCCAGCTCGCCGGGGCCGTGGCCGGCGCCCTGCTCGCCGAGGCGATGTTCGGGCGGGCTCCCGGCTCCTGGCCCACCGGGCCGCGCGCGGACCCGCACCTGCTCCTCGGGGAGGCCGTCGCCACCGCCGGGCTCGTCCTCGTCGTGCAGGGGCTGCGCCGCATCGGCCGCCCCGGCCTCGCCCCGGTCGCCGTCGCGGCGTACGTCGGCGCGGCGATCTGGTTCACCTCCTCCGGGGCCTTCGCCAATCCGGCGGCCACCCTCGGCCGCTCCCTCTCCGACTCGTTCACCGGCATCGCCCCCGCGTCCGTGCCCGCCTTCGCCGCCGCGCAGCTGCTCGGGATGCTGCTCGGGATGGGCCTCGCGGGTGTGTTGTACGGAACAAGCCGGGCTCCCGGTGAACCGAACGCCGGCGAGGCGCGTCGGACGGGGTGACAGAACGCCACCGAACCACGGAGGTTCCCGCATGCCGGCACGGCTCACCCGGCTGATCCCCCGCACCACCCGGGCCCGCCGCCGTACCGTCCAGGCCGTGATGCTGGGCGCCGTCCTCGCGCTCGCCCCGGCGACCTGGATGCAGACCGCGGCCGCCGGGAAGCTCCGTACCACCGCCGACGTACCCGCCCGGGACGTCGCCGTCGTCTTCGGCGCGGGCCTCTGGAGGGGGCGTCCGACCCCGTACCTCGCGCACCGGCTCGACGCCGCCGCCGAGCTGTACCGCACGGGCAAGGTCCGGGTCCTCCTCGTCACCGGCGACAACAGCCGGACCTCCTACGACGAACCGAGCGCCATGCGCGCCTACCTCACCGCGCGCGGGGTGCCGGACGGCCGGATCGTCAGCGACTACGCGGGCTTCGACACCTGGGACTCCTGCGTCCGCGCCCGGAAGGTCTTCGGCGTCGACCGGGCCGTCCTCGTCACCCAGGACTTCCACATCAAGCGGGCCGTCGCGCTCTGCGACCGCGCGGGGGTCGACTCGTACGGGGTCGGGGTCCCCGAGCCCCACGACCGCACCTGGTACTACGGCACCACCCGCGAGCTCTTCGCGGCGGGCAAGGCCGCCCTCGACGCCGGACTGCGCCCCGATCCGCACTTTCTGGGACCGGAGGAGAAGGGGGTCGCGAAGGCGCTCTCGTCGGCCGCCGGGACGCGCTGAAGGCGTCCGGCTGCGACCCGAGAACCGGCCTCACCCGGCACGGCCCACCGGCCGGGCCCCGGCCTCACCCGACACGGACCGCCCCGCGGAGCGCCCCGCACCCCGCCCGTAATACGCCGCGCCGCCCTCCGTAACACTCCGGACGCACGCTGGCGCCATGTCCGACTCCGCCGCCGTCCCCACCCACTGCCCCTACTGCGCCCTGCAGTGCGGCATGTCGCTCCGCCCCACCGGCACCCCGGAGCTGCCCGCCGAGGTGGTCGAGCGGTCCGACTTCCCCGTCAACCGGGGTGCCCTGTGCGGCAAGGGCCGTACCGCCCCCGCCGTGCTCTCCTCCCGGGTCAGGCTCACCGGGCCCCTGGTCCGACGCCCTGACACGGGGGCCCTGGAACCCGCCTCCTGGGAGGAGGCGCTCGCCGCCGTCGCCGACGGGCTGCGCCGGACCCGCGCCGACCACGGCCCCGACGCCGTGGGGGTCTTCGGCGGCGGCGGCCTCACCAACGAGAAGGCGTACGCGCTCGGCAAGTTCGCCCGGGTCGTGCTCGGCACCTCGCAGATCGACTACAACGGGCGCTTCTGCATGTCCTCCGCCGCCGCCGCGCACCAGCGGGCCTTCGGCCTCGACCGGGGACTCCCCTTCCCCCTGGAGGACGTCCCGAGGACCGGCTGCGTGATCCTCGTCGGCTCCAACCTCGCCGAGACCATGCCGCCCGCCCTCCGCCACCTCACCGAGCTGAAGGAGAACGGTGGGAAGCTGATCGTCGTCGACCCGCGCCGCACCCGCACCGCCGAGCAGGCCGATCTGCACCTCGCGCCGCGCCCCGGCACCGACCTCGCGCTCGCCCTCGGGATGCTGCACCTCGTCGTCGCCGAGGGGCGCGTCGACGAGGAGTTCGTCGCCGCGCGCACCACCGGCTGGGAGGGCGCCCGCGCCGGGGCCATGTCCCACTGGCCCGAGCAGGTCGAGCGGATCACCGGCGTGTCCGTGCCCGAGCTCCGCGCGGCCGTCGCGCTGTTCTGCGAGGCCGAGAACGCCATGGTGCTGACCGCGCGCGGGCCCGAGCAGCAGTCCAAGGGCACCGACACCGTCGGCGCCTGGATCAACCTGTGCCTCGCCACCGGCCGGGCCGGCCGGCCGCTGAACGGCTACGGCTGCCTCACCGGCCAGGGGAACGGCCAGGGCGGCCGCGAGCACGGCCAGAAGGCCGACCAGCTGCCCGGCTACCGCAAGCTCGACGACCCCGCCGCACGCGCGCACGTGGCCGGCGTGTGGGGCGTCGCCCCGGAGTCCCTGCCGGGGCCCGGGCGGAGCGCGTACGAGCTCCTCGACGCGCTCGGCGGCGAGGTGAGGGCGCTGCTGCTCATGGGATCCAACCCGGTGGTCTCCGCGCCGCGCGCCGCGCACGTCGAAGGGCGCCTCCGCTCGCTCGACTTCCTCGCCGTCGCCGACGTGGTGCTCTCCGAGACCGCCGAGCTCGCCGACGTCGTCCTGCCGGTGACCCAGTGGGCGGAGGAGACGGGGACCATGACCAATCTGGAGGGGCGGGTGCTGCTGCGCCGCCGCGCCCTCACCCCTCCGGCGGGCGTCCGCAGCGACCTGGAGGTGCTGCACGGGCTCGCCGGGCTGCTCGGCCGGGAGAAGGGCTTCCCGACCGACCCGGAGGAGGTCTTCGAGGAGCTGCGCCGCGCCTCGGCGGGCGGGCCCGCCGACTACGCGGGCATCAGCTACCGGCGGATCGAGGAGGAGCAGGGCGTCTTCTGGCCCTGCCCCGAGCCGGAGCACCCGGGCACGCCCCGGCTGTTCCTCGACCGGTTCGCGACGGCCGACGGGCGGGCCCGGTTCGTGCCGGTGGTGCACCGGGCGGCGGCCGAGGAGACGGACGCCGACTACCCGGTGGTCCTGACGACCGGCCGGGTCGTGTCCCAGTACCAGTCGGGGGCGCAGACCCGCCGGGTCGACGAGCTGAACGCCGCCGCCCCGGGCCCCTTCGTGGAGCTCCACCCCCGGCTCGCCGAGCGGCTCGGGGTCGCCGAGGGCGAGCGGGTCGCGGTGGTCTCGCGGCGCGGGCGGGCCGTCGCCCCGGCCCGGATCACGGCGTCGATCCGCCCGGACACCGTCTTCATGCCGTTCCACTGGTACGGGGAGGGGCGGGCGAACACGCTGGTGAACCCGGCGCTCGACCCGGTCTCGCGGATGCCCGAGTTCAAGGTGTGCGCGGTCCGCCTGGAACCGGTCGCTCGTCCTTCCTGAACCAGTCGCCGCTCTCGATGACCGGGCCGAGGGGCGCGTCCGGGGCCGCCAGGAACACCCACGCGGACACCCGCGCCCCGTCCCGTACCCGTTCGACGTCCATCGCGACCCGCTCGTACCCGACGGGCAGCTCCAGGCGGTCGAGCAGCCCGAACAGGTCGCTGTAGTCGCCGGGCGAGGGCGTGAGCAGGGTGCCGACCACCCGGCCCTCGTGCGCCGGGACGACGTACGGATAGCCGGGCCCGTCGTGCAGGACCGCCCCGTGCAGCACGGCGTCCGCCTCGGTGCCGATCCGGCCGGCGAGGAACCGGTCGTGGTTGTACGCGCCCGGGCGCAGCGTCCCGTACACGAAGAACGGCCGCTCCTCGTGGGCCGGGGTCTCGATCAGCCGCGCCGCCGTGGTCTCCCGCTCGACCCAGCGGGCGTACTCCTCGCTCACGCGGGTCACGCGGGTGGCGAGGATCTCGGGCGTCTCGTAGTCGTGGGCGGAGAGGAGGTACGTCTCCAGGGCCTGGTAGTGGGCCTCGGTGGTCTTGAACACCACCTCCCACTCCTCGGTGGTCTCGATCGCGCCCTGCCAGTGGTAGACGGAGGTCACGGGCCCGTTGATCTGCGCGCAGGCGACGAGCCGCGCCTCGACGGCGCCGCGCGCCAGGGCGTCGGCCTTGGCGCGGGCGTCGGTGGTGGTGCGGACGGTGACGATCACGTCTCCACCGTACGGGCGAACTGGGCGGCGTGCAGCCGGGCGTAGGCGGCGACGAGGAGGGAACGGTACGGATCACGCCTGGTCCGGAGCGCGTACGTGCCCGGTCACGCGCCTTCCGGTGCGCCGTACGGTGAGGGCATGACGGCACCTTCCCCGCACACCGAGATCGACGGCGTCCCGGCGACCGATCCGGAGCTCCTCGCCGCCCTCCTGAGCGGATACGGCCACTTCACGGCGATGCAGGTACGGGACGGGCGCGTGAAGGGCCTGGCCCTGCACCTCGACCGGCTCGACCGCTCCACCCGCGAGCTCTTCGACCGGAAGCTGGACGGCGGGCGGGTGCGCGGGCTCGTCGCCGGGGCCCTCGCGAACGCCGGGCGGCGGGACGCCTCGGTCCGGGTGTACGTGTACCCCGGCGTCCGCACCGTCGTGACCGTCGCCGACCCGGCGCCCGACGGCCCCGGCGCCCCGCAGCGCCTGACGACCGTCGACTACTGGCGGCCCGCGCCGCACATCAAGCACCTGGGCGGCTTCGGCCAGCGCTTCCACGGCGAGGCGGCCCGTCGGGCCGGCTACGACGAGGCCCTGTTGACCTCCCCGTACGGCGAGATCTCCGAGGGCGCGGCCACCAACATCGCCTTCTGGGACGGCACTTCGCTGGTCTGGCCGTCGGCGCCCTGCCTCCACGGCGTCACCATGGCCCTCCTGGAACCGCGCCTGGAGTCGGTCCGCCGCCCGGTCGGCGTGGCCGACCTGGCGGGCTACCGGGCCGCGTTCGTGTCCAACTCCCGGACGATCGCGCCCGTGACGGCGATCGACGAGGTGGCGTTCGCGGTGGACGGGGAGCTGATGGGGCGGGTGCACTCGGCATACGACTCCGTGGAGTGGGACAGGCTCTAGACCGAGCGGGACCGGGGGGATCGACGGGAGGGTCGCGACCGGGGCGGCGGCGGGGGCGCAGCAGTGGCCATGGCCTCGATCGGCGGGCTGACCGGGATCGGGTGGCCCCGGTCGCCCCCGACGCTCACCCGTTCGGCACGGCCCGTCAGCTGACGGGCCGTGAACCGCTCTGACCTGCGGGAATGCCGGAAATCCAGGGGGCGCGCCGTATCGGACGGAGCAATCCTGATGCCCCATCAGGAGGCGGAGTGCGCGGTGCGGCTCTTATCTCGGTCTCAGAAGGTCCGGCTCCGGGACGTCCCTCCCGGGAGGACCGGCCGGCATGACCGCTCGCGCGCCCCGGAGGCCCCCCATGCGCACCCTTGCCCGACTGTTCACCGGTACCGCGCTGGCGGTCGCCGCGATCGGGGCGTTCGCCGCCCCCGCGGCGTACGCGAGCAACGACCCCGGCGAGTGGAACAACGAGAGCCACGAATCGAGCGGGAACCACGAGTCGGGCGGGAGCCGCGAAGCGCTGGAGATCTTCCCGTCGTCCGCGTCCCCGGGCGAGACCGTCACCGTGAGCACGCTCGCCTGCGGCAAGCACGGGCACGGCGTCGGGGACGCGAACTCGCTCGGCGCGGGCGAGTTCCAGCTGAACCCGAGCACGCACAAGGAAGTGGTGGTCGGGCAGTTCACCGTGCCGGAGCACGTCAAGGCCGGTTCCTACTGGATCAGCGTGGCCTGCGACAACGGCAAGACGGCCCGGGGCGACCTGACCGTCAAGCACCGGGGTCCCAGCGGCCACGTCCAGACCGGTGTCGGAGGCAGCGTCGGCCCCGACACCGCCCAGGTCACGGCGGGCGCGGCGGTGCTGGCCGCGGCTGCCGTCGGCGGTGTCCTGGTCCTGCGTCGCCGGGCGAGCGGCGCGCGGGGCCACTGAGACCACCGCCTGTCCTGCCCCCGCCGCGCGCCCGCACACGGCCCGGCGGGGGCAGGGCCACACCCCACGAAGCGACCGAGGGACCGGGGAGTCCAGGTGAGCAACAAGAGCAAGGGCTGGGGCATAGCCGCGGCCGCGTGCGCCGGGCTCTGGCTCGTCCAGAACGGCTCGCAGAACGTCACCCCGCCCGTGCCGTCGGCCGCGCAGGCCTTCGCCGCCGGGCCGAGCGTGCACACCGACGCCGCCGCCGACCCGCTGCCGCCCTCGCCGCCGGTCCGGCTGCGCATCCCCGAGACCGACGTGGACACCCCGATGACGCGCCTCGGCCTCACGGCGGACGGCGCGCTCGACGTGCCGCCGGCCGCGGACCGGAACCTGGCCGGCTGGTACGGGGACGGGACGACGCCCGGCGCCAAGGGCACCGCGATCGTCGCGGGCCACGTCGACAACGCCGACGGGCCCGCCGTCTTCTACACACTCGGCGCCCTCAAGAAGGGCCACCGGATCGAGGTGGACCGGCAGGACGGGCGGACGGCCGTGTTCACGGTCGACGCGATCGAGGTGTACGACAGCAAGCACTTCCCGGACCGGAAGGTGTACGACGAGGCCGACCGGGCCGAGATCCGGGTGATCACCTGCGGCGGCGGCTTCTCGAAGAAGAACGGCTACCAGGGGAACGTGGTCGCCTTCGGCCACCTCATCGGGGTGAGGTGACGCCTCAGGCCCACTGGTCGAAGGCGAGCTTCGCGACCAGCGAGAGCACCACCACGAGCAGCACCCCGCGGACGAACTCGGCTCCCTTGCTCAGCGCCATGCGCGCCCCGAGCATCCCGCCGGCCAGGTTGAAGACGGCCATGACGGCCGCGAGCTGCCAGTACACGCTGCCCTGGTACGCGAACATGGCGAGCGCGCCCGCGTTGGTGCAGACGTTCACGATCTTCGCGGTGGCGGAGGCCGTCACCAGGTCCAGATGGAGCACGGCGGTCAGCGCGAGGACGAGGAAGGTCCCGGTGCCCGGCCCGAACAGGCCGTCGTAGAAGCCGATCCCGCCGCCGACGACCACGATCGCGGTCACGATCCGCGCCCGGGTCAGCGGCGCCCGCTCCTCCCCCTCGGCCTTCACGCCGAAGGACGGCCGCAGCATCACGAAGGCCGCGACCGCGAGCAGCACCACCATGATCACCGGGCGCAGGACGTCGCTGCTGATCCCGGCCGCGAAGAACGCGCCGCCCATGGAGCCGGCGAGGGCCGCGAGCCCGATCCGCACCGCCGTCCCCACCCGCACGGGCGCCTTGCGGAGGTAGGTGACGGCGGCCCCCGTGGTGCCCACGATCGAGACGGCCTTGTTCGTGCCGAGGATGTGCGCGGTCGGTACGTGGGGCAGCCCGAGCAGCAGGGCGGGCAGCTGGAGCAGCCCGCCGCCGCCCACCACGGCGTCGATCCACCCCGCCACGAGCGAGGCGAGGCAGAGCAGGACGAGGGTGGTCAGCGAGATGTCGGGCATGGCCGTGAGCCTAGGGACGAGATCGTTGCCCCGTCCATCAATCGTCTGATCGTTGAGCAAGCTCTGAGCTTGCCGCGCCCGCTTCCCGGTCGGGGGCGGGCGGGGCCGCCGGGGTCACGACGGCGGTGAGCAGCGTCGCGGCGAGCGCCCCGGTGCCGAGGAGCGCGGCGGCGAGGCGCCGCCGCGCGAACTCCACGCCGGTGCGGGGCGCGCGGTGTCTGGGCATGGTCGAAGTCCTCGCGGTGTCCAGGGGTCTGGGCATGGTCGAAGTCCTCGCAGCGTCCAGGGGTCTAGGCATGGTCGAAGTCCTCGCTGTGGATACGGGAGGCCGGCACCCCGGCCCGGAGCAGGGAGGCGGTCGCGGCGCGGGCCATCGCGGGCGGTCCGCACAGGTACACGTCGTGGGCGGCGATGTCGGGCACGAGCCGGCGCAGCGCGCGGGGCGCGAGGGGGTCGAAGGCGCCGTCCGAGGGGCCGAGCAGGAAGTGCAGGGCGGCCTGGCGTTCGCGGGCGATGGCCTCCAGTTCGGCGCGCAGGACGAGGCCGGTGGCGTCGGAGGCCCGGTGGAGGAGGGTCACGTCGCCGGGCCCGCCGGGCAGGGTCTCGAAGAGGGCGCGCAGCGGGGTGATACCGACCCCGCCGGCGAGCAGCAGGACCTTGCGGCGGGTGCGGCGGTGCGCGGTGAGCGCGCCGAAGGGGCCCGAGGCGAGGACGCGGACGCCGGGGCGGAGGCGGCGGATGCGCCGGGTGTGGTCGCCGAGCGCCTTCACGGTGATCCGCAGGGTGTCGTCGCGGACGGGCGCGGAGAGCGAGAACGGCAGGGCGGTCGCCCAGAGGCCGCGCCGGAGGAAGCGCCAGCGGAAGAACTGGCCGGGCTCGGCGTGAAGCAGCGCCACTCCCCTGCCGCGGACGAGGACGGAGACGACCCCGGGGCCCTCGTCGCGGACCTCGGCGACCCGCAGTCCGTGGCGGAGGGCGGCGCGGACGGGGACGACGAGCCGGTACCAGAGGAGGAGGACGGCGACGGTGCCGTGGGCCATCGACCAGAGCCAGCGGGTGAGGAGACCGCCGGCGAGGTCGGGTCCGGCGAGCTGGTGGACGAAGCCGAGCGCGGCGGCGAGGAGGGCGCCGAGGTGGACGGCCCGCCAGGTCTCGTGGCGGACGCGGCGGCGGACGGCCCGGGCGGAGGTGACGCCGACGGCGACGAAGAGGCCGGTGCCCGCGGTGGCGGCGGCGATCGCCCCGTACGCGAGGAGGTCCCCGGTGGCGGTGACCAGGTCCGTACGGGTGTGCACGGCGTAGCCGCAGAGGGCGAGGAGCGCGTGGGCGCCGATCAGACCGAGGACGTGGCGCCCGCCGAGGGCGTGCCAGCGGGCGAGCCGGTCGGCGCCGACGCCGTGCTCGACGGCCGGGACGCGGGCCATGAGCAGCAGCAGGACGAGGACGCCGTACCCGGCGAGGAGGCCGGTGAGGTGGGCGCCGGTCGCGAAGAACGCGTCGAGGCGGGCGGAGGGCCGGGCCTGGACGCCCCACAGGAGGGCGACGGCCCCGGCACCGGCGGCGATCGCGTTCCGCAGCCGTTCGGGGGCGAGCCGCAGAGGGGCGGGGAGCGGAGGGGTGGGGAGGGGGTGGCTGGAGAGGGGGTGGCTGGGGCTGGCCTCGGTGGTCACGTCCGGCACCCTAGGGCGGCCCGTATACGGAAACGGCGTGCTTAAGGCGGCCTTGAGCCGAGACTGACCGCGCGTTAACCCGGCGGGCCTCACAGCGGTCGCCGCACCGGTCGGAGATCAGCGTTCCGCACGGGAAACAGCCGGGATGCCGACGGGTAACACCGGCCTCGCACCCTTCCTTCCATGAGTACACGGATCGTGGTGGTCGGGGGCGGAACGGCGGGCGCCCGGCTCGCCCAGCGCCTGCCGGTCACCCTCCTCGGCGAGGAACCGCACGCCCCCTACAACAGGGTGCTGCTCGCCGACGTCCTCGCCGGACGGTACGCCCCCGAGGTCATCGCCCTGCCCGCGCCCCGGGAGCCGGTACGGCTCGGGGTCCGGGCCGTACGGATCGACCGCGCGGCCCGCACGGTCGAGTGCGCGGACGGCTCGCTCGTCGCGTACGACCGGCTGGTCCTGGCCACCGGCTCCAACCCGGTGCTCCCGCCGCTGCGCGGACTGCGCGGGGCGGTGCTCCCTGCCGGGGTCCACCCCTTCCGCACCCTGGACGACTGCCTGGCGCTGCGCGCGCTGGTACGGCCCGGGGTGCGGGCCGTCGTCATCGGCGGCGGCCTCCTCGGCGTCTCGGCCGCGCGGGCCCTCGCGGCGCTGGGCGCGGACGTGGTCCTGACCCAGCAGGGCGAGCGCCTGATGGAGCGCCAGCTCGACTCCCACGCCTCGGCGCTGCTGCGCTCGCACGTCGAGTCCCTCGGCGTCGAGGTCCACACCGAGTGCCGCGTCAGCGGCCTGCGGCAGCGGGACGGCACCGTCACCGCCGTCGAACTCGCCGACGGCTACGTCCTCGACGCCCAGGTCGTGGTCCTCGCCTGCGGCGTCCGCCCCCGCGTCTCCCTGGCCCGCTCGGCCGGCCTCTCCGTCGCCGCGGGCATCGTCGTCGACGACGAGCTGCGGACGTCCGACCCGTCCATCCACGCGATCGGCGACTGCGCGGAACACGCGGGCCACGTCTACGGCCTCGCCGGCCCCGCCCTGGAACAGGCGGACGTCCTGGCGGACCTGCTGCTGAACGAGACGCCCACCCCCACCCCGTGTGGGCGATCGTCCCGCAGCGGGGGTCCCCCCTGGACGAAGTCCTCGGGGGAGGGACGGGTGGGCACACGGGACGGCGCCCCTAGCGGCGCCTCCGCGTTCCGCGCCCTGACCCGCACCACCGGCGACGACGCACAGGGGGTGCGGGTCCAGGCCCGGGAGCCTCTGGCGCCGGCAGGGGCGCCGTCCGCTGTACCCACCCGTTCCGCCCAGGGGGCACCTCCCGGACGGAGTCTGGGGGAGGAACGATTGCCCACAGCGGCGGAAGCCGCGCCCACAGCCCGCTACACCGGCACCCGCGCCCTCACCCGCCTCACCCTCGGCGGCCCCCACCCCCTCGACCTCGCCGCGTTCGGCCAGGTCACGCCGGAACCCGGGGACGACGTCGTCCAGCTCACCGACGCCACGCGCGCGGCGTACCGGAAGGTCGTCGTGCGGGGGGACCGGCTCGTCGGGGGTGTGCTGCTGGGCGACCTGGCGGCGGTCGGCGCGCTCGCAAGGGCCTGGGAGGGCGACGAGGCCCTGCCCGACGAGGCCCCCCTGCTCCACCTGCTCACCCACGACGGAGGCTCCTCATGACCACCCCCACCATCGTCCTGGTCGGCCACGGAATGGTCGGGCAGCGGTTCCTGGAGGCGCTCGCCGACCGTGGCGTCACGGGGCGGGCCAGGATCGTGGTCCTCTGCGAGGAGCCGCGCCCGGCCTACGACCGCGTCCAGCTGACCTCGTACTTCTCCGGGAAGACGCCCGACGACCTGTCGGTGGTCGAGGACGGCTTCATGGAGAAGCACGGCATCGAGCTGTACACGAACGACCCGGCCGAGACGATCGACCGCGCGGCCCGGACGGTGACCGCCCGCTCCGGGCGGGTCGTCGCGTACGACACGCTCGTCCTCGCCACCGGCTCGTACCCCTTCGTGCCGCCCGTCCCCGGCAAGGACGCCGAGGGCTGTTTCGTCTACCGGACGATCGAGGACCTCCTCGCGATCGAGGAGTACGCGAAGACGGCGAGGACGGGCGCGGTCGTCGGCGGCGGGCTGCTCGGTCTGGAGGCGGCGGGCGCGCTGAAGGGCCTCGGGCTCGACACGCACGTGGTGGAGTTCGCGCCGCGCCTGATGCCGGTGCAGGTCGACGAGGGCGGCGGCGCGGCCCTGCTCCGCACGATCGAGAAGATGGGTCTGACCGTCCACACGGGGACGGGCACGCAGGAGGTCGTGACGGCGGACGGCGCCGTGACGGGCATGAAGCTGTCGGACGGCTCCGAACTGGCCGCGGACATGGTCGTCTTCTCGGCGGGCGTACGCCCCCGGGACCAGCTGGCCCGCGACTGCGGCCTCACCGTCGGCGAGCGCGGCGGCATCGCGGTGGACGAGCTGTGCCGTACGTCCGACCCGGCGGTCCTCGCGATCGGCGAGTGCGCGCTGGCCTCGGACGGCCGGGTGTACGGCCTGGTCGCGCCGGGCTACGAGATGGCGCAGACGGCGGCGGCGACGATCGCCGGAGAGGCGGTCGGCGGCTTCACCGGCGCCGACATGTCGACCAAGCTGAAGCTCCTCGGCGTGGACGTGGCCTCCTTCGGCGACGCGCACGGGACGGCCGAGGGCTCCCTCGACGTCGTGTACTCCGACTCCCGTTCGGGCGTCTACAAGAAGCTGGTGGTCTCCGGTGACGGGGTGCTCCTCGGCGGTGTCCTGGTCGGCGACGCCGAGCAGTACGGACTGCTCCGCCCGCTCACCGGCTCCGTGCCCCCCGTCTCCCCCGAGCGGCTGGTGCTCCCGGCGGGCGCCGGCGCGCCGGTCGCGCTCGGCCCGTCCGCCCTGCCGGACGACGCCGTCATCTGCTCCTGCCACAACGTGACGAAGCACGCGATCGGCCAGTGCGCGAGCCTCCCCGAGGTGAAGAAGTGCACCAAGGCCGGTACGGGCTGCGGCAGTTGCGTGAAGACGATCGAGAAGCTGCTGCCGGCCGCCGCCGGCGGGGGGCTGTGCGGCTGCTTCTCGTACACCCGGAGCGAGCTGTACGAGATCGCCCGCACCCTGCGGCTGACCTCCTTCGCCGCACTGCTCGACTCGCACGGCCGTGAGGAGGCGCGGGGCGGCGAGGGCTGCGAGGTGTGCAAGCCGACCGTCGGCTCCATCCTGGCCTCCCTCGCCCCGGCACTCGGCATCGGCGGCTACATCCTGGACGGCGAGCAGGCCTCCCTCCAGGACACCAACGACCACTTCCTCGCCAACATGCAGCGCAACGGCTCCTATTCGGTGGTGCCGCGCATCCCCGGCGGCGAGATCACCCCGGACAAGCTGATCGTGATCGGCGAGGTGGCCCGGGACTTCGGGCTCTACACGAAGATCACCGGCGGTCAGCGGATCGACCTGTTCGGCGCCCGGGTGGACCAGCTGCCCTCGATCTGGACGCGGCTCGTCGACGCGGGCTTCGAGTCGGGGCACGCGTACGGCAAGGCGCTGCGCACCGTGAAGTCCTGCGTGGGGCAGACCTGGTGCCGGTACGGAGTCCAGGACTCGGTGCGGATGGCGATCCGGCTGGAGCTGCGCTACCGGGGCCTGCGCGCCCCGCACAAGCTGAAGTCGGCGGTCTCGGGCTGTGCCCGCGAGTGCGCGGAGGCCCAGTCGAAGGACTTCGGGATCATCGCGACGGCGAACGGCTGGAACCTGTACGTCGGCGGCAACGGCGGCGCGACTCCGCGCCACGCGGACCTCCTCGCCCAGGACCTCTCGGATGCCGAACTGGTGCGCCTCATCGACCGGTTCCTGATGTTCTACATCCGGACGGCGGACCGCCTCGAGCGGACGTCGACCTGGCTGGAGCGGCTTGAGGGCGGGCTCGGCCACCTCAAGGACGTGGTGGTGCACGACTCGCTCGGGCTCTGCGAGGAGCTGGAGGCACTGATGGCCGCGCACGTCGCCGGCTACCGGGACGAGTGGGCCGAGACCCTGGACGACCCGGAGCGGCTGCGGCGCTTCGTCTCCTTCGTGAACGCGCCGGGGGCGCCGGACCCCTCGGTCCGGTTCGTGCCGGAGCGCGACCAGATCAAGCCGGACCTCACGATCCTGACGATCGGAAACCTGGAAGGGGCCACCTCCCGATGACGACGACGCTCGAACTGTCCCCGTCCCCGGACACCTGGATGGCGGTCTGCGAGGAGGCCCGGCTCACGCCCGGCCGGGGCGTGGCGGCCCTGCTTCCGGACGGCCGGCAGGCGGCGGTCTTCCGGGACCGCTCGGGCCGCGCGTACGCGATCGACAACCGCGATCCGTTCACGGGGGCGCAGGTGCTGTCCCGGGGGCTCGTCGGCTCGGCCGACGGGCGGCCGTTCGTGGCCTCGCCGCTCCTGAAGCAGCGCTTCGACCTGGAGACGGGCCGGTGCCTGGACGACGAGGAGGTCGCGGTGACGGTCTATCCGGTCCGCACGACCCGAAGTTACTTGACCGAGCGTTCCAGATAGCCGTACGGTCTTCCCGTGGCCAGGACCAAGGAATTCGATCCGGAGGCCGCGCTCCAGGCAGCGCTCGAACTGTTCTGGGCGCGCGGCTACGAGGCGACGGCGATGTCGGACCTCGTGGAGCACCTCGGCATCGGCCGCGCCAGCATCTACGCGACCTTCGGCAACAAGCACGAGCTGTACCTGAAGGCGATGGACCGCTACCTGGAGACCCGCGACCCGCGGATCGTCGAGGAGCTGTCCACGCCGGGCCCGGCGCTGCCGGCCGTGCGGGCGCTCGTCCGCCGCTTCGCCGCCGAGGCGTCGACGGACGGGGAGCGGCTGAACGGCTGCTTCGTCACCAACTCGGCGGCGGAACTGGGCCCGCACGACACGGCGGTCGCCCGCCGGGTCGAGCTGAGCTGGGAGCAGATCGAGACCCTCCTGTACGGGGCGCTCACCCGGGCCCGCGCCGGGGGCGAGCTCCCGGCCGACCGGGACCCGCGCGCGCTCGCCCGGATGCTGCTCGTGCTGCTCCAGGGCATCCGGGTGGTCGGCAAGGCGTCGAGCGACCCGGGCAGGGTCACGGACGCGGCGGAGCAGGCCCTGGCACTGCTGGACTGAGAAGACCGAGGAGCGGGCGCCCACGGGGCGCCCTTTCTTCGGCATTAATTCTGGAACGTACGGTCAAGTTCAGAGGGACGGGGATGGCGATGACACGGTGACGACCACGGCGATGGAGCTCGGGCCGACCGTGCTCTTCGCCGCCCTGCTGACCCTCGGCGGGGACGCGGTGTCCCTGGCGGCCGCGGCCGTCCTGTTCACCGCCCTCGCCACCGCCACGCTCCTCCACCGAAAGGCCTGACCACCATGTCCGCACGCTTCACCGACCGCACCGTCCTCGTCACCGGCGCCGGTTCCGGTCTCGGCCGGGCCATCGCGCTCGCCTTCGCCGCCGAGGGCGCGAAGGTCGTCGCCGCCGGCCGTACGGCGGAGCCCCTGGAGGGGACGGTCGCCCTGATCGAGGCCGCCGGGGGCACGGCCGCCGCGGTGACCGCCGACGTGGCGAGCGCCGGGTCCACCCGGGAGCTGGTCCGGCGCACGGTCGAGCTGTTCGGCGGCCTGGACGTCGCCGTGAACAACGCGGGGGTCTTCCGGGGCGGCCACAGCGCCGCCGACTTCCCCCTGGAGGACTGGCGGACGCTGCTCGACATCAACGTGACGGGGGTGCTGCATGCCCTCCAGGCCGAGGTCGCGCACATGCGGGCGAACGGCGGCGGGGCCATCGTGAACATCGCGTCCAACCTGGGCCCGCACGTCCGGATCCCCGGGGTCTTCGGCTACCAGGTCTCCAAGGCGGCGGTCTCGGCGATGACCCGGGCGGCGGCCCTGGACCACATCGCCGACGGGATCCGGATCAACGCGGTCAGCCCCGGCGCCTCGGAGTCCGCGATGTCGCTCCGGCCCGGCGAGACCGAGGCCGAGCGGGAGGTCCGGATGAAGGAGCAGTCGCCCCTCGGCCGCATCTCGTCGGCGGCCGAGGTGGCGGCGGCGGTGCTGTACCTCGCGTCGGACGACGCGGGCTCCGCCGTCGGCACGGACCTGGTGGTCGACGGCGGCGTGTCGGCCTGACTCAGCCCTGACCCTGGACGGCCGCCGGGTCCATCCAGAAGACCTCCCAGTGGTGGCCGTCCAGGTCGGTGAAGGAGCGGCCGTACATGAAGCCCATCTCCAGCGGCTCCTTCGCCGGGGTGCCGCCGGCGGCGAGGGCGGCGTCGGCGAGCCGGTCGCACTCCTCCCGGCTCTCCGCGCTCAGCGTGACCAGGACCTCGGTGGCCCTGGTCGCGTCGGAGATCTCCTTGCCGGGGGCCATGAAGGACTTGAACTTGGGCTCTTCGAGGAGCATCGCGAAGATCGTGTCGCTGATGACCACACAGGCCGTGGTCTCGTCGCTGAACTGCGGGTTCGAGGAGTAGCCCAGCTTCTCGAAGAAGGCCTTGCTGGCGTCGACGTCCTTCACGGGCAGGTTCACGAAGATCATCTGCGAGGCCATGGCGCTCTCGTCTCTCTCGTCCGGTGCTCGTCCGGTGCTCGTCCGGTGCTCGTCCGGTGCTGTCGAGAGGTAAGACACGCCCGCCCCTCGGAACTCATCGTTCTCCCGAGGATTCTTTTCGCTCAGCCGCCCGAGCGCAGTTCGAGCGCCGCCAGCGGGACGAACCCCCCGCCCGTCCCCCCGGTCGCCGCCCCCGCCCCGGCCAGCCGCCGCAGCATCCCGAGCGCGATGCGCTCCCCCTGCGCCTTGGCCCGCTCCGCTGTCGGCCCCCGGTGCAACCCGTCGACGCTCGCACGCCACAGCTGCACCCAGCGGCCGAAGTGCGCGGCGGTGAGCGGCCGAGCGGCGTGGAGCACGGCGTGCGGGGCGAAGGCGTCCCGCCCGTATCCGGCCGTACGGAAGAGGGCCCGCTCCCAGAAGTCGGTGACGCCCGGCAGGTGCGCCTCCAGGTCCGTACCGGCGACCTCCGTGAAGAAGGGCCCGATCAGCGGGTCCGCGAAGGCGGCTCCGTAGAACCGGCGCAGCAGCACGTCGAGGTCGCGGCGGTCGCCGAGGTCGGGGGTGGCGGGCATGTCCTCCAGTGTCCCCCGTCCGACCTCGGCGTCGGCATCGGCATCGGCGTCGGCTACGAGGTGACGGGGCCCTTCCCCGCGTATCTACCCGTGTAGCACCGCAGGTCCATCTGCCGCTGTGCGCCGCCGAGCAGGGCGGCGCCCAGCGGGGTCAGGGTGTGCAGGACCGCGTTGCCGTGGCGGAGGGTCGCGATGAGGCCGGCCTCGCGGAGGACACCGGCGTGCTGGCTGGCGGAAGCCAGGGACACGCCGGCCCTGCGGGCCAGTTCGCTGGTCGTGCCGCCGTCGCCGATGGCGTGGAGGACGGCGGAGCGGGTCTGGCCGACCAGTTTGGCCAGCGAGGAGCCGCCGGGGGCGCGGACGGTCGGCGCCTCGCCGTGGGTGACGGGGTAGACGAGGACCGGTGGCAGCGCGGGGTCGCGCAGCACCACCGGGGTGCCCCGGCAGAAGAACGAGGGCTGGAGCAGCAGCCCCCGCCCGTCGAGGTGGACGTCCCGGTCGACCGGGTAGTCCGCCTCCAGGACGGGCGCGCGCCAGCGGAGCGTCGGCGGCAGCGAGGCGAGGAGTTCCTCGGCCCCGCCGTCGAGGAGGGCCCGGCCGCGGCGGGCCCGGTCGGCCTCGACGCGGGCCCGGATGTGCGGCCAGTACGGCTCGATCGCGGCCCGGTGGTAGCTCCTGAGCGCCCCCACGAGCCGGTCGAAGGGCTCCGCGCCGCCGTCGGCGAGGGCGCGCAGCGAGTGGGGCACGGTCCGGCCGCCGGAGCGGTCGGCGGCGAGCAGCGAGAGTTCGCCGCGCAGCCGGTCGGGCTCGGTGGCACGGATGGCCTGGAGGCCCTCGTCGATGCCGTGGACGCCTTCCGCGGGCGTCAGGAAGTCGGGGAAATAGCCGCGGCTGGGAACGAGGGCGGCGAGGAGGCGGGTCTCACCGCCGAGCCGCATCCGGGCGTCCGAGCGCCATTCCCCGTAGACGACGGGGCCGCGCCGGTCTCTTAAGCGGTGAAAGCTCAGAATCGTTTCCCACAGAACGTCCGGCCGGGCGGCCGTCCGCACCCCTGCCAAATCGTTCCCGGTGAAATGAATCCGCAGCATGAACGTCCCCACCTGTGCACTCGCAACCACCCCCGACGTCGAGTATGCACAGCATCACTGCACGTTACCAGGGTGTTTCAGCCACAGTTGAAAGGCATCGCGGCAATCCGGCGGAACCGAAAAGCTGTACGGGTCGGGCAGGAAACCTTCAGGACCGAGGTGACGGGCGAAGACCGTGGGGGGCTTTGTCCGTCCGGCGGCGGTCGGCGAGGTTGCGGCTCACCTGTCCGGCACCGGTAAAGGGCGCGGCCTCCGGGTGGGGATCCGGGGGTCGCGCCCGCCCCGTTGTTTGTGCCGGGGAATCGAGGATGTTCAATTTCCAATAATTCAATCGGCCGCAATTGAACATTGACCCACATCAGCTCGACGAACAAACGAACAAACAACGGGACGGACACCTCCGCACAAAAGGTGTCCGTCCCGTCTCTTTTTGTGAATCCGGAGCCGCCGCCCGCCGGTGAGGGTGAGAGGTGACCGACGGCGGCCCCGGTGGCTCGCGGGGCTCGGCGCCCCGGCACTCAGCGGCTGTCGCTGCCCTTCGCCTCGGCGGCCGCGCGGCCCGCCTCCAGGCGCGCCACCGGGATCCGGAAGGGCGAGCAGGAGACGTAGTCGAGGCCGACCTCGTGGAAGAAGTGCACCGACTCCGGGTCGCCGCCGTGCTCGCCGCAGACACCGAGCTTGATGTCGGGGCGGGTGGCGCGGCCGGCCTGGACGGCGCTGCGGACGAGCGCGCCGACACCGTCCTTGTCGATGGTCTCGAAGGGGCTGACGCCGAAGATGCCCTTCTCCAGGTACGCGGTGAAGAACGAGGCCTCCACGTCGTCGCGGGAGAAGCCCCAGACCGTCTGCGTCAGGTCGTTGGTGCCGAAGGAGAAGAACTCCGCGGCCTCGGCGATCTGACCGGCGGTCACGGCGGCGCGCGGCAGCTCGATCATGGTGCCGAGCGCGAGCTTCAGCTCGACGCCGGTCCGCTCCCGGACCTCGGCGATGACCTGCTCGGCCTCCTCGCGGACGATCTCCAGCTCCTGGACGGTGCCGACGAGCGGGATCATGATCTCGGCGCGCGGGTCGCCCTTGGCGTCGATGCGGTGGGCCGCGGCCTCGGCGATCGCCCGGACCTGCATGGTGAACAGGCCGGGGATGACCAGGCCGAGGCGGACGCCGCGCAGACCCAGCATCGGGTTCTGCTCGTGCAGCCGGTGCACGGCCTGGAGCAGGCGCAGGTCGTTCTCGTGCGGCTCCTTGCGGGACTCGGCGAGGGCGACGCGCACCGACAGCTCGGTGATGTCGGGCAGGAACTCGTGCAGCGGCGGGTCGAGCAGGCGGACCGTGACGGGCAGCCCGTCCATGGCCTCGAAGAGCTCGATGAAGTCCTGCTTCTGCAGCGGGAGCAGCGCCTTCAGCGACTCCTCGCGCTCGGCGTCCGTGTCGGCCAGGATGAGGCGCTCGACGTACTGGCGGCGCTCGCCGAGGAACATGTGCTCGGTGCGGCACAGGCCGATGCCCTGGGCGCCGAAGCGGCGGGCGCGGGAGGCGTCCTCGGCGTTGTCGGCGTTGGCGCGGACCCGGAGGCGGCGGACGCGGTCGGCGTAGGCCATGATCCGGTGCACGGCGCCGACGAGCTCGTCGGCGTCGTCGGCGCCGGCGTGCATGCGGCCCTCGAAGTACTCGACGACCGGGGACGGCACGACGGGTACCTCACCGAGGTAGACCTTGCCGGTGGAGCCGTCGATGGAGACGACGTCGCCCTCCTCGACGACCTGGCCGTCGGCCGTGGTCATCCGGCGGCGCTTGGTGTCGACCTCCAGCTCCTCGGCGCCGCAGACACAGGTCTTGCCCATGCCGCGGGCGACGACGGCGGCGTGCGAGGTCTTGCCGCCGCGGGAGGTGAGGATGCCCTCGGCGGCGATCATGCCGTCCAGGTCGTCCGGGTTGGTCTCGCGGCGGATCAGGATGACCTTCTCGCCGGAGCGGGACCACTTGACGGCCGTGTACGAGTCGAAGACGGCCTTGCCGACGGCGGCGCCCGGGGAGGCGGCGATGCCGCGCCCGATCTGCTCGACCTTCGCGTTCTCGTCGAACTTGGGGAACATCAGCTGGGCGAGCTGGGCGCCGGTGACGCGCTGGAGCGCCTCGGCCTCGTCGATCAGGCCCTGGTCCACCAGCTGCGTGGCGATGCGGAAGGCGGCACCGGCGGTGCGCTTGCCGACGCGGGTCTGGAGCATCCAGAGCTGGCCGCGCTCGATGGTGAACTCGATGTCGCAGAGATCCTTGTAGTGGGTCTCCAGCGTGTTCATGATGTGCATGAGCTGGTCGTACGACTTCTTGTCGATCGACTCGAGATCGGCCAGCGGCACGGTGTTGCGGATGCCGGCGACGACGTCCTCGCCCTGCGCGTTCTGCAGGTAGTCGCCGTAGACGCCGGCGTGGCCGGAGGCGGGGTCGCGGGTGAAGGCGACGCCGGTGCCGGAGTCGGGGCCGAGGTTGCCGAAGACCATCGAGCAGACGTTGACGGCGGTGCCGAGGTCGCCCGGGATGCGCTCCTGGCGGCGGTAGAGCTTGGCGCGGTCCGTGTTCCAGGAGTTGAAGACGGCCTCGATGGCGAGGTCCATCTGCTCGCGCGGGTCCTGCGGGAAGTCGCGGCCGGTCTCGGCCTTCACGATCTTCTTGAAGTGCTCGACGACCTTCTTGAGGTCGGCGGCGTCCAGGTCGGTGTCGCTGGCGACCTTCTTCGCGGCCTTGGCCTCGTCGAGGGCCTCCTCGAAGAGCTCGCCGTCGACGCCGAGGACGGTCTTGCCGAACATCTGGATCAGGCGGCGGTACGAGTCCCAGGCGAAGCGCTCGTTGTCGGCCTGGCGGGCGAGGCCGGCCACCGACTCGTCGGAGAGGCCGATGTTGAGGACGGTGTCCATCATGCCCGGCATGGAGAACTTGGCGCCCGAGCGGACCGAGACGAGAAGCGGGTTGTCGGCCTGGCCGAGCTTCTTGCCCATCTGCTGCTCGAGGGCGTCGAGGTGCGCGCTGACCTCGTCGCGGAGCTCGACCGGCTCCGAGCCGCTCTCGAGGTAGACCTTGCACGCCTCGGTGGTGATCGTGAAGCCCGGAGGCACCGGAAGGCCGAGGTTGGTCATCTCGGCGAGGTTGGCGCCCTTGCCACCGAGCAGGTCCTTCAGGTCCCTGTTGCCCTCGGTGAAGTCGTAGACGAACTTCTGATCATTGTTTTCCGACACGGGTCCCGACTCCTCGATGACTCGGTTGGCTGCCCTGACGGCGAGGAACATACCCAGATCGAAGGCTTCTGGGGAGGTACGCCTGCCGGTCACGCGGTCTTAACCACCCGTCCGCCAGCACTTCGAAAGTTACCGAGGTGAAGCTTCCGGTTTCACGCCCCGAAGGCCATTTGGCGTAATCAAGGGGTTACGCGCTCATGTGAGCGGCCAATCGAGCATTTGCGTTCAACTCTTGAACGCAAAAGGGGTGGCACCCAGTGCCACCCCTTCAGGCGGTGCATCCTTCCGTAACCTGCTCATCTGAGCGCAACCCACCTCAGGGGTGGCGAGGATCACTCCTCCGGAAGGGCCGAATCTCAGCCGCCGGACGTGTCCAGCTCCGCGTCCTCGCTCACTCCGGCACAGTCGTAGGGGTCCTTGAGCCAGCCGTCCGGCAGGACAACCCGGTTGTTTCCGGACGTACGGCCCCGGGGGCCGTCCGCACCCACCGGCCACGGCTGGTCCAGGTCGAGCTCGCTCAACTGAGCGCGCAGCTCGTCCAGGGAAGAGGTGATCGCGAGCTTCTTGCGCATCTCGGAGCCGACCGAGAAGCCCTTCAGGTACCAGGCCACGTGCTTGCGGAAGTCGATGACACCGCGTGCCTCGTCGCCCAGCCACTCGCCGAGCAGCCGCGCGTGCCGCACCATCGCGTCCGCGACCTCCCGCAGCCCCGGCTGCGCGTAGGCCCCCGTGCCCTCGAAGCCCGCCACCAGGTCCCCGAAGAGCCACGGGCGACCCAGGCAGCCGCGACCCACGACGACGCCGTCGCAGCCCGTCTCCCGCATCATCCGCAGCGCGTCGTCCGCCGACCAGATGTCGCCGTTGCCGAGCACCGGGATCTCCGGCACGTGCTCCTTGAGCCGCGCGATCGCGTCCCAGTCGGCCGTACCGCCGTAGTGCTGGGCCGCCGTCCGCCCGTGCAGGGCGATGGCGGTGACGCCCTCCTCGACGGCGATCCGGCCCGCGTCCAGGTAGGTGATGTGGTCGTCGTCGATGCCCTTGCGCATCTTCATCGTGACCGGCAGGTCGCCCGCGTTGGTCACGGCCTCGTTCAGGATCGCCCGCAGCAGCGGCCGCTTGTAGGGCAGGGCCGAGCCGCCGCCCTTCCGGGTCACCTTGGGGACCGGGCAGCCGAAGTTCAGGTCGATGTGGTCGGCGAGGTCCTCGTCGACGATCATCCGCACGGCCTTGCCGACCGTCACCGGATCCACCCCGTACAGCTGGATCGAGCGCGGCTTCTCCGTCTCGTCGAAGCGGATGAGCTGCATCGTCTTCTCGTTGCGCTCGACCAGGGCACGCGTCGTGATCATCTCGCTCACGAACAGCCCCTTGCCGCCGCTGAACTCACGGCAGAGGGTACGGAAGGGGGCGTTGGTGATGCCGGCCATGGGGGCGAGCACCACCGGCGGCTGCACGATGTGCGGCCCGATGGCGAGAGGGGTGAACGCGGTCATTCAGCCATTGTCGCGCACGGCGAAGATTGTTAGACAGCCGTACGATCCAGTCATGCCAGAGCTCACACGCGCGCGCCGTCTCGTCGTCCTCGCGATCTGCTGCATGAGCCTGCTGATCGTCAGCCTGGACAACACCGCGCTCAACGTCGCCCTGCCCGCCATGCGGCGCGACCTCGGCGCCACCGTCGCCGGGATGCAGTGGACCATCGACGCCTACACCCTGGTCCTCGCCTCCCTGCTGATGCTCGCGGGCTCCACCGCCGACCGCATCGGCCGCCGCAAGGTCTTCGTCACCGGCCTGGCCGTCTTCGCCCTCGGCTCGCTGCTCTGCTCCCTCGCGCCGAACCTGGAGTCCCTGATCGCCTTCCGGGCGGTCCAGGCGGTGGGCGGCTCGATGCTGAACCCGGTCGCCATGTCGATCATCACGAACACCTTCACGGAACCGGCCGCACGCGCGCGTGCCATCGGCGTCTGGGGCGGGGTCGTCGGCGTCTCCATGGCCGCCGGACCGCTGGTCGGCGGCGTGCTCGTCCAGTCGGTCGGCTGGCGGGCGATCTTCTGGGTGAACCTGCCGGTCGCCCTCCTCGCCCTGCTTCTGACCCTGCGGTACGTCCCCGAGTCCCGCGCGCCCCGGCCCCGGCGTCCCGACCCCGTGGGGCAGGTCCTGGTGACGGTGCTCCTCGGCTCGCTCACGTACGCGATCATCGAGACCGACCCGCTCTTCGCCGGGATCGCCGCCGTCGCCCTCACCGGGCTGCTCCTCTACGAGCCCCGGCGCCGCGAGCCCCTCATCGACCTGCGGTTCTTCCGCAGCGCGCCGTTCAGCGGGGCCACCGTCATCGCGGTCTGCGCCTTCGCCTCGCTCGGCGGCTTCCTCTTCCTGAACACCCTGTACCTCCAGGACGTGCGCGGCCTCTCCCCGCTGGCCGCCGGGTTCTGGATGCTGCCGATGGCCGGCATGACCTTCGTCTTCGCCCCGCTGTCGGGACGCCTCACGGCCTCGCGCGGGCCGCGCCCCTCGCTGCTGCTCGCGGGGACGGCGATGGCGGCGGGGCCGCTCCTCTTCGCCGCCTTCTCCGCCGAGACGAGCGACCCGCTGCTCCTCACCGGGTACGTCGTCTTCGGCATCGGCTTCGGCCTGGTGAACGCCCCCATCACCAACACCGCCGTCTCCGGGATGCCCCGTGCCCAGGCCGGGGTGGCGGCGGCCGTGGCCTCGACGAGCCGCCAGGTCGGGCAGACGCTCGGCGTCGCGGTGATCGGCACGGTCCTGGCGGCGGGGGCCGGCGCCTCGCTCGACGCCGACGCGTTCGTGGCGGCGGCCCGCCCGGGCTACTGGATCATCACCGGCTGCGGACTCGCCGTCCTCGCGGTCGGTGCCCTGACCAGCGGGCCGTGGGCGCGGCGCACGGCGGAGCGGACGGCGCGGTCCCTGGCGCCGGAGTCCCTGGCGCCGGAGGAGGAGCCCCGGCCGGAGGGCGGGCCTCACGCCACGGCCAAGGCGCCCTCGCCCTGACCCTGGATCCAGGATTCGCATCTTGAATCCAAAATACGGATTCTGGATCCAAAATACGGATATTGGATCCAGGGCCTCACGCCACGGCCAGGACCCCCCTGTCCTGACGCACCAGATCGAGCAGCCGGGCGACGCCCTCCTGGGTGGCGTCGTCCACGGGGACGTAGGTGACGAGGTGGGTCCCGGCGTTCGGACCGAGCCACAGGTTGGTGTGCTCGAAGCTGAGCAGCCCCACGCGCGCGTTGCGGATGACCTTCACGCGGCCGCCGGGAGCGACCACCTCGTGCCGGGCCCAGAGCTCCCGGAACTCGGGCGAGGCCTCTTCGAGGCGTCGTACGAGCTCCTTCCAGGCGGGCTCGGCGAGGTGCTCGGCCATGGCGGCGCGGAGCTTCCCGGCAAGCGTGCGCATGACCTCGGGCAGGTCGGTGACCGAGGCCCGGAAGTCCTCGTTCGTGAAGGCCAGCCAGAGCGAGTTGCGGTCCTCGCGGGGCAGCGCGTCCAGGTCGCAGAAGAGCTGCCCGAAGGTGCGGTTGTGGGCGAGGAAGTCGTAGCGGCTGTTCTGGACCGCGGCGGGCACGGGCTCCAGCTGGTCGAGCAGGCGGCGCAGGGTGGGCGTGACGGCGGAGCAGGGCGTCTCGGGGTGCGGGTCGGCGTGGCCCGCGAGGGCGAAGAGGTGGCTGCGCTCGGTCGGGTCGAGCAGCAGGGCCCCGGCGAGGGCGTCGAGGACCTGCGGGGAGACCTGGATGTCCCGGGCCTGCTCCAACCACGTGTACCAGGTGACGCCGACGGCGGAGAGGTGCGCGACCTCCTCCCGGCGCAGGCCGGGGGTGCGGCGGCGCCTGCCCCGGGGGAGGCCGACCTGCTCGGGGGTGATGCGCTCGCGGCGGCTGCGCAGGAAGGCGGCGAGCTCGTGGCGCCGTACGTCCTGTTCGGGTGCGCTGATCGCCATGACGGTCATGCCTCCAGGGTGCCGGGGTGGTCAGCCGGTTTCCAGGTAGTGCTTGTACCAGGATAAAGACACTCTGGTACCAGGGTGAGCAGAGGCGGAGGCTCGGTTCCGTGACCACGACCTCCCCTTCCGCCCGTACGGCGTCCCCGGTCGGCCGCCAGGCCCCGGCGCTCGGCGCCCTCGGCCTGTTCACCGTCCTCCTCGGGGCCGCACTCCCCCTCATCGACTTCTTCATCGTCAACGTCGCCCTGCCGTCCATCGACCGGGACCTCGCCGCGGGACCGGCGCTCCTGGAGCTGGTCGTCGCCGGGTACGGCCTGGCGTACTCCGTGCTGCTCGTCCTCGGCGGGCGGCTCGGCGACCTCTTCGGCCGCCGCCGGCTCTTCCTCGCCGGCATGGCCGCCTTCGGACTGACCTCGCTGGCCTGCGGGCTCGCCCCGGACGCCTGGACCCTGGTCGCGGCGCGGGTGACGCAGGGCGCGGCGGCGGCGCTGATGCTGCCGCAGGTCCTCGCGACCATCCACTCCTCGACCGAGGGGCCGCGCCGGGCGAGGGCGCTGAGCCTGTACGGGGCGACCGCCGGGCTCGCGATGGCGGGCGGCCAGATCCTGGGCGGGGTCCTCGTGACGGCCGACATCGCGGGCTCGGGCTGGCGCGCGGTGTTCCTGGTGAACGTGCCGGTCGCCATGGCGGGCCTGGCCCTCGCCGTGCGTACGGTGCCGGAGACCCGCTCGGACCGGCCGGCGCCGGTGGACGTGCCGGGCACGCTGCTCCTCGCGCTCGCGCTGCTCTCCCTGCTCGCGCCGCTGACGGAGGGCCGGGCGGCGGGCTGGCCGCTGTGGACCTGGGTGTCGCTCGCGGTGTTCCCGTTCGCGTCCGGGGCCTTCTGGTGGGTGGAGCGGCGGGCGGACCGCCGGGGCGCCGTCCCGCTGGTCCCGCCGAGCCTGCTCGCCCTGGTCCCGCTGCGGCGCGGGCTCCCGGTGGTGCTCGCGCTCTCGCTGGGCTTCTCCGGCTTCATGTTCGTGATCGCGGTGGCGCTCCAGCAGGGCCTGGAGATGGGCGCGGTGGCCTCGGGCCTGGCGCTCGTGCCGATGGCGCTCGCCTTCTTCGGCGCCTCGCTGGCGGGTCCGCGGCTCGTGCGGCGCTGGGGCACCCGGATCGTGCCGGTGGGGGCCGTGCTCCAGGGCCTCGGCATAGCGGCCGTCGTGTGGTCGGTGGGCCGCGACTGGCAGGGGCTGTCGGTCTGGGACCTGGTGCCGGGCATGGCGGTGGCGGGTCTCGGCCAGGGGCTCCAGCTGCCGGTGCTGTTCCGGGTGGTGCTCTCCGAGGTGCCGTCGGAGCGGGCGGGCGTGGGCAGCGGGGTCATGGTGACGACGCAGCAGTCGGCGCTGACGCTGGGCGTGGCGACCCTCGGTTCGCTCTTCCTCTCGCTGGCGTCCTCGCCGGCGGACATGGGCTCGGCGCTGCGGACGACGCTCCTGGTCCAGCTGGGTGTGGTGGCGCTGACGCTGCTGCTGAGCCTCCGCCTCCCCCGCACGGTGAAGTGACCCTCGAAACGAGGGATGGACTGACAGATATTGAAATCTGTCATCGCACATGTCATGGTTGTTCCATGACCACCACACCGAAGACCTCCGTCCCCACCCGTCCCCTCGGCGCCACCGGCCCCACCGTCTCCGCGGTCGGCCTCGGCTGCATGGGCATGTCCGCGCTGTACGGCGGGGCCGACCGCGCCGAGTCGATCGCGACGATCCACGCGGCCCTGGACGCCGGGGTCACCCTGCTCGACACGGGCGACTTCTACGGCATGGGCCACAACGAGCTGCTCATCAACGAGGCCCTGCGGACGGCGCCCGGCGCCGCCCGCGAGCAGGCGCTGACGAGCGTGAAGTTCGGTGCCCTGCGCACGGTCGAGGGCGGCTTCACCGGCTACGACGGCCGCCCGGCCGCCGTGAAGAACTTCGCGGCGTACTCGCTCCAGCGCCTCGGCACCGACCACATCGACATCTACCGGATCGCCCGCGTCGACCCCGACGTGCCGATCGAGGAGACCGTCGGCGCCATCGCCGAACTGGTCGAGGCGGGGCACGTGAGGCACATCGGCCTCTCCGAGGTCGGCGCGGACACCCTGCGCCGGGCGGCGGCCGTCGCCCCGATCGCGGACCTCCAGATCGAGTACTCGCTGATCTCCCGGGGCATCGAGGAGAAGATCCTGCCGACCGCCCGCGAGCTGGGCATAGGCGTCACCGCGTACGGGGTCCTCTCCCGGGGGCTGATCAGCGGTCACTTCACCCGCGACCGGGAGCTCGCCGCCGGCGACTTCCGCGGCTTCAGCCCCCGCTTCCAGGGCGACAACCTCCGCCACAACCTGGACCTGGTCGACCGCCTGCGCACAGTCGCCGAGGCCAAGGGCGTCACGGTCGCCCAGACGGCCATCGCCTGGGTCCTCGCCCAAGGCCCCCGGCACGGCACCGACATCGTCCCCCTGATCGGCGCCCGCCGCCGCGACCGGCTCGCCGAGGCCCTCGGCGCCCTGGACGTCACGCTCGACGCCGCCGACCTGGCCGCGATCGAGGAGGCGGTCCCGGCGGACGCCGCCGCCGGCGCCCGCTACCCGGAGGCGCAGATGGCCCACCTGGACAGCGAGCACTGACGGGTACTGTCATTGCATGGCCGCCACCGAGACCCTGACCGCAGAGCGCATCCTCGAAGCCACCGAGGAGGTGCTGCGGCGCTACGGGCCGGGGAAGGCGACCGTCGTCGACGTGGCCCGGGTGCTGGGCGTCAGCCACGGCAGCGTCTACCGCCACTTCCGCACGAAGGCGGCGCTGCGCGAGGCGGTCACCGAGCGGTGGCTGGAGCGGACGATCGTGGCGCTCACGCCGTACATGGAGGCCGAGGGCCCGGCGGACTGGCGCCTGACCGGCTGGCTCACGGCCCTGTTCGCCCTGAAGCGCAAGAAGGCGGGCGGCGATCCGGAGCTGATGGCCACCTTCCAGGTGCTCATCGGCGAGAACAGCGCGGTGGTCGACCGGCACGAGGAGCACCTCGTCGAGCAGATCACCCGCATCCTGGAGGACGGCCACCGCGAGGGCCTGTTCGCGGCGCCGGAGCGGGACTTCACGACCACGGCCCGCGCGGTCTTCGACGCCACGGACCGCTTCCACAATCCGGCGCACGCCGCCGAGTGGTCGGCCCCGGAGACCGAGGACGCGTTCGCGGCGGTCGTCTCCCTCGTACAGCGCGCACTACGGTCCTGAAAACCCATTTGAAGATCATTTGGCGCGGAGTTTCCCCTTCCCTGTCCGGTGCATGACTAGCGTTCTCCCGCACCTCGACCGTAGGAACACCCAGGGGGAACCATGTCCACACCCGCCAAGCCGGCCCGATCAGGCGGGGCCTCCGCGATCGGGTGGGTCCTCACGATCGGCCTCAACGTCGTCGCGCCGATCCTCACCTACAACACGCTGACCGAGGACCACGGCTGGTCCGAGTTCTCCGCGCTGCTCCTCAGCAGCGCCTGGCCGGTTCTCGACACCGCGATCATGGCCGCCTGGCGCCGCAAGATCGACGAGTTCGCCATGGTCACCCTGGTCTTCCTGGTGATCACGGCCGTGGTCTCGCTGGTCGGCGCGCACACCGCCCGCGCGCTCCTGATCAAGGACTCGTCGGTGACGGGCCTGTTCGGCCTGCTGTGCCTGGTGACGCTGCTCGCCCCGCGCCCGCTGATGTTCTACTTCGGCCGCAAGTTCGCGACCGACGGCACCCCGGCCTCCACGGCCTGGTGGAACGGCATGTGGCAGTACGAGGGCTTCCGCAGCACCATGCGCACCATGACGCTGGTGTGGGGTGTGGTGTACGTGACCGAGGCGCTGGTCCGCATCGCCCTCGCGTACGTCCTGGCGACCAAGACCATGGTCACGCTCAGCCCGATCATGATCTACGGCGTCCTCGCCGCCCTCGGCGTCTGGACGGCCTGGTTCGGCAAGCGCCGCGCGGCGGAGGGGGCCCGCCGGGCCGCCGAGGCGGAGGCCGCCGCTGCCGCGACCGCCTGACACGTAAGCACGCAAAGGGGAAAGCCCCCGGTTCCGAAGTCGGAACCGGGGGCTTTCCCCTTAAAAGGAAGCGATCGGATTCAGCAGCCGATGAGGCGGCTGGCCAGGTAGCCCTGGATCTGGTCGAGGGAGACGCGCTCCTGCTTCATGGTGTCGCGCTCGCGCACGGTCACCGCGTTGTCCTCGAGGGTGTCGAAGTCGACGGTGATGCAGAAGGGGGTACCGATCTCGTCCTGGCGGCGGTAGCGGCGGCCGATGGCGCCGGCGTCGTCGAACTCGATGTTCCAGTTCTGGCGCAGGTCCGCCGCGAGGCCCTTGGCCTTCGGGGAGAGCTGCGCGTTGCGGGACAGCGGCAGGACGGCAGCCTTGACCGGGGCCAGGCGGTGGTCGAGGCGCAGCACGGTGCGCTTCTCCATGACGCCCTTGGCGTTCGGGGCCTCGTCCTCGATGTAGGCGTCGAGCAGGAAGGCGAGCATCGTGCGGCCGACACCGGCGGCGGGCTCGATGACGTACGGCGTGTAGCGCTCGCCCGTCTCCTGCTCCAGGAACGTGAGGCTGGCGCCGGAGGCCTTGGAGTGGGCGCTCAGGTCGTAGTCGGTGCGGTTGGCGACGCCCTCCAGCTCGCCCCACTCGCTGCCGCCGAAGGAGAAGCGGTACTCGATGTCGGCGGTGCGCTTCGAGTAGTGGGAGAGCTTCTCCTGCGGGTGCTCGTACCAGCGCATGTTCTCCTCACGGAGACCCAGGCCGGTGTACCAGTTCCAGCGCTGCTGCATCCAGTACTCCTGCCACTGCTCGTCCTCGCCCGGCTTGACGAAGAACTCCATCTCCATCTGCTCGAACTCGCGGGTCCGGAAGATGAAGTTGCCCGGAGTGATCTCGTTCCGGAAGGACTTGCCCATCTGCGCGATGCCGAACGGGGGCTTCTTGCGCGCGGTGGTCTGCACCTGGGCGAAGTTGGTGAAGATGCCCTGGGCGGTCTCGGGGCGCAGGTAGGCGACGGAGCCGCTGTCCTGGGTCGGGCCGAGGTGGGTGGAGAGCAGGCCGGAGAAGTTCTTCGGCTCGGTGAAGGTGCCCTTGTTGCCGCAGTTGGGGCAGTTGAGGTCGGCGAGGCCGTTCTCGGGGAGACGGCCGTGCTTCTCCTCGTACGCCTCCTCCAGGTGGTCGGCGCGGAAGCGCTTGTGGCAGGAGGTGCACTCGGTCAGCGGGTCGGTGAAGGTGGCGACGTGGCCGGAGGCCTCCCAGACCTCGGTGGCCAGGATGACCGACGAGTCGATGCCGACGACGTCCTCGCGCGAGGTGACCATGTAACGCCACCACTGGCGCTTGATGTTCTCCTTGAGCTCGACGCCGAGGTGTCCGTAGTCCCAGGCGGCGCGCTGACCGCCGTAGATCTCACTGCAGGGGAAAACGAAGCCACGGCGCTTGCTCAGGCTGACGATGGTGTCGATCTTGTCGGCGGCCACGGTGCTCTCTTCATTACGACGACGAAGTGCGAATGCCTCAGGTTACCGGCGCCCCGGGGCCCCGTATCAAATCGGTTCCGCGGCGAAGGCCCGCGATGTCCGGGTGGTCCGGAACACAGACAAGGCAATTGACAACCGTTTCCATCTTTGTTGAAAATGACTGTCATGAACGTACGCCGTCTGATACCCAGCACCGCCCTCGCCGGAGCCGTCGCGCTCGGCGTCGTCTCCCTCTCCGCCTGCTCCGGGACCTCCGACGCCGCGGGCAAGGGAAGCGGCGGCAAGCTGGACGTGGTGGCGTCGTTCTACCCCATGCAGTACCTGGCCGAGCAGATAGGCGGCGGCCACGTCGCCGTGAACACGCTCACCAAGCCCGGCGTCGAGCCGCACGACCTGGAGCTCAAGCCGAAGCAGGTCGGCGAGCTCGGCGAGGCCGACGTCATCCTCTACCTCAAGGGCGTCCAGCCCGCCGTCGACGACGCCATCGCCCAGGCCGGCGTCGAGAACACCGTCGACGCCACGACCCTCACGAAGATGGAGGAGCACGGCGCCGAGGTCGGCCACGACCACGGCGACGAGCACGGCGGGGAGCACGCCTCCGAGGCCGGTGCCGACCCGCACATCTGGCTCGACCCCGTGAAGTACGCCGAGGTCGCCAAGGGCGTGGGCGCCGCCTTCGAGAAGGCCGACCCGGCCCACGCCGCCGACTACGAGAAGAACACCGACGCCCTGGTGAAGAAGCTCGGCGACCTGGACACCGCGTTCGCGACGGGCCTGAAGAACACCGCCACGAAGACCTTCATCACCACCCACTCCGCCTTCGGCTACCTCGCCGAGCGCTACGGCCTGGAGCAGGAGGGCATCACCGGCATCGACCCCGAGTCCGAGCCGAGCCCCGCCCGCGTCAGGGAGCTCCACGAGATCGCGGAGAAGGACAAGGTCTCCACCGTCTTCTTCGAGACCCTCGCGAGCGACAGGACCGCGAAGACCCTCGCCGGCGACACCGGTCTGAAGACCGACGTGCTCGACCCGCTCGAAGGCATCACGGACAGGTCCAAGGGCCGCGACTACATCGAGGTCATGCAGTCCAACCTCGCCGCGCTGAAGACCGCGCTCGGCGCCAAGTAGGAGGCCCCCGTGAGTGATGACCAGCCCGTCCTCTCGATCGACGGAGCAACGGCGGCCCTCGGCTCCCGCCCCGTCCTCCGGGGCGTCGACCTCACCGTCCGGCCCGGCGAGGTCGTCGCGCTGCTCGGCGCCAACGGCTCCGGCAAGTCCACCGCCATCCGCTCGGTCATCGGCCAGGTGCCGCTGACCGGCGGCACGATCACGCTGTTCGGCACCGAGCAGAAGCGGTTCCGCGACTGGGCCCGCGTCGGCTACGTACCGCAGCGCACCACCGCCGCGAGCGGCGTCCCCGCCACCATCCGCGAGGTCGTCTCCTCCGGCCGGCTCTCCCGCCGCAGGTTCGGCTGGCTGACGAAGGACGACAAGGCCGCCGTCGAGCGGGCCATCGACCTCGTCGGCCTCGCCGACCGCGCCGGGGACTCCGTCTCCGCGCTCTCCGGCGGCCAGCACCAGCGGGTGCTCATCGCCCGCGCGCTCGCCTCCGAGCCCGAACTCCTGATCATGGACGAGCCGATGGCCGGCGTGGACCTCGCCAGCCAGGAGATCCTGGCCTCGACCCTGCGCGAACAGGTCGCCGGCGGTACGTCCGTCCTCCTCGTCCTGCACGAGCTGGGCCCCCTGGAGCCCCTCATCGACCGCGCGGTCGTCCTGCGCGACGGCTGCGTCGTCCACGACGGCCCGCCGCCCGAGGCGCTCGGCCAGCACGCCCTGCCGGGCCACGACCACGTACATCCGCACGCGGCCGGCGAGCCGCTCCGCACGGGACTGCTGACCTGATCATGGACTTCCTCGAACCCGCCTTCATGCAGCGGGCGCTGATCGCCGCCCTCCTCGTCGGCATCACCGCGCCCGCCGTCGGCGTCTACCTCGTCCAGCGCCGCCAGGCGCTCATGGGCGACGGCATCGGCCACGTCGCCATGACCGGCGTCGGCCTCGGCTTCCTCATGTCGGCCAACCCGGTGTGGATGGCGACCCTGGTCGCCGTCGTCGGCTCCGTCGTCATGGAGCTGATCCGGGCGTACGGCAAGACCCGCGGCGACATGGCGCTCGCGCTGCTCTTCTACGGCGGCATGGCGGGCGGCGTCCTGCTGATCAACCTCTCGTCGACCGGCTCCAACGCCAACCTCACCTCGTACCTCTTCGGCTCGCTCACCACGGTCTCGCCCGAGGACATCACCGCGATCGGCATCCTGGCCGCCTTCGTCGTCCTGGTCACCGTCGGCCTGCGGCGGCAGCTCTTCGCCGTCAGCCAGGACGAGGAGTTCGCCCGCGTCACCGGCCTGCCGGTGCGCGCCCTCAACCTGCTGATCGCGGTCACGGCCGCGGTGACCGTCACGGTCGCCATGCGGGTCGTCGGCCTGCTCCTCGTCAGCGCCCTCATGGTGGTGCCCGTCGCGGCGGCCCAGCAGCTGTCGAAGTCCTTCCGCGCGACCTTCGCGGGCGCGGTCCTCATCGGCGTCGTCGTGGCCCTGTCCGGCACGATCACCACGTACTACGTGGCGGCCCCGCCCGGCGCGACGATCGTCCTGTACGCGATCGGCGTCTTCGTCCTCCTGACCCTGCTCGCCACCCCGCTCGCCAAGCGGCGCGCCCGGGCCGCGGAAGCGGCCACGCGGGACTGCGACGCGCGCGTTCCGGCCACGCGACGGTCCGCGGACGACGTGAAGGTCTGATCCACGGCTGATCCCGTGGGGACGGGGGGCTGGCAGAATGGCGGGGGCAGACAAGCATCCAAGGAGGCCCCCGTGGCGACGGCAGGACCCCCCGTACGCGGCCGCTCGACCAAGCAGCGGGCTGCCGTGTCGGCAGCGCTGAGCGAGGTGGACGAGTTCCGCAGCGCCCAGGAGCTGCACGACATGCTCAAGCACCGCGGCGACTCCGTCGGCCTCACCACCGTCTACCGCACGCTCCAGTCCCTCGCGGACGCGGGCGAGGTCGACGCGCTGCGCACCAGCGACGGCGAGACGGTGTACCGCCGCTGCTCGACCGGCGACCACCACCACCACCTGGTCTGCCGCGTCTGCGGCAAGGCCGTGGAGGTGGAGGGCCCGATGGTGGAGCAGTGGGCCGAGACCATCGCCTCGGAGCACGGCTTCGTGAACGTGGCGCACACCGTGGAGATCTTCGGCACGTGCGCGGACTGCGCCGGGAAGTGACCTGACACGGCCGAAGGGCCCGCACCGGATCGATCCGGTGCGGGCCCTTCGGCGTCGTCTCAGGCCCTGGTGGTGTTCCGGTCCAGGATCGCCCGCAGCCGCTCCTCGTCGGCCGGGCCGGCGAGCCCGCGCTTGGGCAGGTACGCGAAGCCGGTGCCGGACGAGCGCTCCGTGAAGAGGACGAAGAGCCGGGGGGTCTCCGCGTACCGGGTCAGCAGCGCCCAGCGGATCGCCATGTCGGTGTCCCGGGAGATCCACCGCCCGCCGTCCTCGTCGACGACCGCCCGGACCTCGCCCTGGGAGCCGATCAGCCGGAAGAGACTGCGGGCGGACGCCCGCGGCACCAGCTCGGCGCAGGTCACGGCCACCAGGCCGAGGAGGACGAGCTTGACCACCACCCGCACGTCGCCGTGCCGCAGTGCCACGACGGCGACGAGGGCGGCCAGCGCGCAGACGGCCCGGGTGGCCCACCGGAACAGCCGCCACCAGCGGGTGGACCGCAGCCTGACCCGTACCGCCTCGTGCACCTCGGTGAACTCGGCCGAGTAGACGAGCTCTATCCGCTCCCCCGCGCTCACGCCTTGTCGAGGACCGCGAGGTCCGCCGGGTCGACGCCGCCGAAGCGGCGGTCGCGCTGGGCGTACTCGACGCAGGCCCGCCACAGGTCGCGGCGGTCGAAGTCGGGCCACAGGACGTCCTGGAAGACCATCTCGGCGTACGCGCTCTGCCAGATCAGGTAGTTGGAGGTGCGCTGCTCGCCGCTGGGCCGCAGGAACAGGTCCACGTCCGGCATGTCCGGGTAGTACAGGTACTTCTGGATGGTCTTCTCGGTGATCTTCGCCGGGTCGAGGCGGCCCGCCTTCACGTCCTCGGCCATCGCCTGCGCCGCGTCGGTGAGCTCGGCGCGGCCGCCGTAGTTCATGCAGAAGTACAGCGTGAGCCTGGTGTTGTCCTTGGTCTGCTCCTGGGCGACCTGGAGCTCCTTGGCGACGGACTTCCACAGCTTGGGCATCCGGCCCACCCAGCGGACGCGGATGCCGAGCTCGTCGAGCTGGTCGCGGGTCTTGCGGATGAAGTCGCGGTTGAAGTTCATGAGGAAGCGCACCTCCTCGGGCGAGCGCTTCCAGTTCTCGGTGGAGAAGGCGTACAGCGAGATCGCGCCCACGCCCATCTCGATCGCGCCCTGGAGCACGTCGAGCACCTGCTCCGCGCCGACCTTGTGGCCCTCGGTGCGCGGCAGGCCGCGCTCCTTGGCCCAGCGGCCGTTCCCGTCCATGACGATCGCCACGTGCTCCGGCACCAGTTCGGCCTGGAGCTTCGGCGGGCGGGCGCCGGACGGGTGCGGCTCGGGGGTCCTGTACTCCCGACGCTGGCGCCCGAGGAGTCGTGCGATGGCCATGGCGTGGATCTCCTAAAAGGTGTTCCGTACTTCACGCGTGGTCGAGTCTCCCACGGCGCGGGACCCGCTCTTCCTGGGCCGTCAGCCCTTCTCCACGTACCGCAGCGAGCGCAGGCCGCGCTCCAGGTGCCAGTGGAGGTAGGCGGACACGAGCCCGCTGCCCTCCCTGACGTGGCGCGGTTCGCAGGCGTCCGCCGTGGCCCAGTCGCCGGTGAGCAGCGCGCTGAGGAGGCCGATGGCCTCGGTGGAGGGGACGACGCTTCCGGGGACCCGGCAGTCGCCGCATATGACCCCGCCCGCCGCGACCGAGAAGAACCGGTTCGGCCCGTGGATGCCGCACTTCGCGCAGTCCTCGAAGCTGGGCGCGTAGCCGTTCACGGCGAGGGAGCGGAGGAGGAAGGCGTCGAGGATGAGGTGGGGCGCGTGCTCGCCCCGGGCGAGCGTCCGCAGGCCGCCCACGAGGAGGAGGTACTGCTGGACGGCGGGCTCGCCCTCGTGGTCGGTGAACCGTTCCGCGGTCTCCAGCATGGCCGTGCCCGCGGTGTACCGGGCGTAGTCGGTGACGATCCCGCCGCCGTACGCGGCGATGGTCTCGCTCTGCGTGCAGAGCGGAAGGCCGCGTCCGACCAGCTCGCTCCCCCGGGCGAAGAACTGCACGTCCACGTGCGAGAAGGGTTCGAGGCGCGCCCCGAACTTGGACTTCGTCCGGCGCACGCCCCGCGCGACGGCGCGTACGCGGCCGTGACCGCGCGTGAGGATCGTGATGATGCGGTCCGCTTCGCCCAGCTTCTGGGTGCGCAGCACGATGCCGTCGTCGCGGAACAGACTCATACGGCCATTCTCGCGTACGGCACTGACAGTCGGGGCGTACGGCCCCGGGGAGACGCGGGTCACATCCGGCCGTGTCACAGGGGGCCGGGCCGTCTCGTCTCAGGGGGTGCAAGCAGCCGATGCCGCACCCCCGAGGAGCACCCCATGGACGCACGACTGAACCTCTTCGCCAGCGCCACCGCCGGCAAGGCCTTCAAGCACATCATGGCGGCGGGCAGGGCGGTCAGGGACTCGACGCTGCCGGTCACGACCCAGGAGCTGGTCGCGCTGCGCGTGAGCCAGATCAACGGCTGCGCCGTCTGCATCGACATGCACACCAAGGAGGCCGCCCACGCCGGTGAGACCCCGGTACGGCTCCACCTGGTGGCGGCCTGGCGCGAGGCGACCGTCTACACCGAGGCCGAGCGCGCCGCCCTCGAACTCGCCGAGGAGGGGACCAGGGTCGCGGACGGGGCCGGTGGCGTCAGCGACGAGGTCTGGGAGCGCGCGGCCCTCCACTACGACGAGGACCAGCTCGCCGCCCTCGTCCTGCACATCGCGTTCATGAACCTGGCGAACCGCATCAACGCGATCACCCGGCAGCCGGCGGGCGACTACGAGGTCGGGCAGTTCCACTGACGGGCGATCTCCTGAATGATCGAGAAGACGGTACGGGGAGAGGAAGTCGTCATGGGCAAGGCCAAGGTCGAGGAGTTCGAGGAACTGCGCCCGCTGCTGTTCTCGATCGCCTACCGGATCCTCGGCAGCGTCAGCGAG
Source organism: Streptomyces sp. NPDC021012 (assembly GCF_044333355.1). Lineage (NCBI taxonomy): Bacteria > Bacillati > Actinomycetota > Actinomycetes > Kitasatosporales > Streptomycetaceae > Streptomyces > Streptomyces sp. NPDC021012. The sequence goes on along the minus strand of NZ_JBIRQU010000004.1, from coordinate 282,053 downwards.
GCCGAGGACGCCGTCCAGGAGACCTGGCTGCGCTTCGACGGCTCCTCGACCCGCCCCGCCTCGGCCAAGGCCTTCCTCTCGGCCACGGTCACCCGCCTCTCGATCGACGTCCTGCGCTCCGCGCGCGTGCGGCGCGAGGCGTACGTCGGCCCCTGGTTCCCCGAGCCGCTGCTCAGCGATCCGTACGAGGACCCGGCGCGCGCGGTGGAGCTGGCCGACTCGGTCTCGATGGCGGCGCTGCTGCTCCTCGAACGGCTCAGCCCCCTGGAGCGGGCCGTCTTCCTCCTGCGCGAGGTCTTCGCCTTCGACTTCCAGGACGTCGCCGAGGCCGTGGACCGCTCGGAGGCCGCCTGCCGTCAGCTGCTCGTACGGGCCAGGCGGCACATGCACGAGGGCCGCCCCCGCTTCGCGGCCGACCGCCAGGAACGGCAGGAGCTCTCCGCCCGCTTCTTCGACGCCCTCAAGGACGGCGACGTCAGCGGGCTCCAGGACCTCCTGGCGGCCGACGTCCAGCTCGTCGGCGACAGCGGCGGCAAGGCCCCGCGCTTCGCCCGGGCCGTCGTGGGCGCGGAGAAGGTGGCGCGGCTCCTCGGCTCGGTCTTCCCCACCCTCGTCGAGGTCGACGTCACGTGCGAGCCGCACGAGGTCAACGGCCAGCCCGGCGCGATCTACCGCGACCGCGACGGCAGGATCCTCCAGATCTTCGCCCTCGACGTCCTCGACGGGCGGGTCCAGACCATCCGCGCGATCCTCAACCCCGACAAGCTCGCCCACCTCGGCCCGGTCGCCGACCCCTGGGCCGTCACCCGCGAGATCCAGCGGGTGCGCCGCGGCCCCCGCTGACGGTGTCAGCGGGGGCCGCGGCGCGTGCTCAGTAACCACCGGCGTGGACGAGGTACCCGTAGTAGCGCCCGGCGACGGGCGCGTTCGGGTCGCCCGCGAAGCCGTACGAGAGCGGCTGGGCCGAGGCGTGGCCGCGGAGTTCGGCGGCCACGCCGGCCGGGGAGAGGCCCGCGCACGGCCCGGCGGCGACGCACAGCGCGGCCGTGCCGGCCACGTGCGGCGAGGCCATCGACGTACCGGAGAGGACGGTGGTGCCGCCGCCGTTGCGGGTGGAGTTGATGCACACCCCCGGACCGGCGATGGTGTGGGCGGCGTCCGCGGTGCTCACGGCGAAGCTGGAGAAGTCGGCCGCCGTCTCGTCGACGTCGGCCCGGCAGGTCGCGGCGGCGCCGCCGCCGGGCTGCCCGTTGAAGTCGGCCATGGCGGTCACGGTGAGGACCTCGTCGTACGAGGCGGGCCGGTGGTTGGCGATGTCGTCGGCGCTGTTGCCGGCCGCGGCCACCAGGGTGACGCCCTTGTTCTTCACCACGTTGCAGATCGCCTGGTGCCAGGGGTCCTGGTTGCTGTTCCCGCAGTTGCCGTCGTCGGCGCCGTCGCCGCCGAGGCTCATGTTGGCGACCTTGATGCCGTACCGGGCGGCGTTGCCCGCCAGCCAGTTGAGGCCGCAGATGATGTTGGAGGTGCTTCCGCTGCCGTTGGCGCCGAGCACCTTCACCGCGTACAGCCGGGCGCCGGGCGCGACACCGACCACGTCGTCGGCGTTGTCCCGGGCGGCGACGGTGCCGGCCACGTGGGTGCCGTGGCCGTTGTTGTCCCGGTAGGAACCGGTCAGGAAGGGGTTCATGCAGTTGTACCCGCCGACCACGTTGAGATCGCGGTGCCCGGTGTCGATCCCGGTGTCGAGGATCGCCACCGCCGCGTCGACGCCGCCCGACCCGTTCCCGGCGGCCGTGCTGCTCACGTCGGCCTGGATCCGGTCCACTCCCGTCGGCAGCACCTGCTGGGTGGCGTGCACGGGCAGGTCGGGGGCGACCGCCTTGACGTTCGGGTCCGCCCGCAGCGCGGCCACCTGGGACTCCGGGATCACCGCCGAGTACCCGACGAGCGCGTCCTGGTACCGGAAGCCCACCCGCGCCCCGTGGTCCCGCCCGTGCCCCCGCACGACCGTTTCGAGCCGGTCGCGGGCCGAGTCCTTGAGGACGACCACGTACCGCCCTTCCGGTTCCGCGGTCCTCCCCTCCGTCGCCTCGGCCCCCGTGAGTCCCCCCGCCAGCAACGCGCCTGCCGCCGCGGACACCGCGGCCAGCCGGTACGCCGATCCCGCCATGCCGAACACCTCGCTTCCCTTTCGTGGTCGACGAACCCGAACCGGTTCGCGACGACCACGTAACCGGGGCCGCGAGGTGCGTGCAGCGCGGGCGCGGCGGATGGACTAACAGTCGTGACCCAGGGTCACGGACCGCTCAGGGCACTTCGCCCCGGCTCCGCGCGTTGACGTGCGCCGTCGCCGCGCTCAGCCGCTCCGCCGAGGTGGCCTCCCGCACCCCCTCCGGCTCCACGTCCCACTCCCGCCCTCCCCCCAGCGGCCGGATCTGGACGTACGGGCCCTCACGCCCCATGAGCGTCCCGACCCGTCCGGTACGGATCTCGACGACGTACGACCCGATGGGCAGCGTCACGAGCGACCCTCCTCCCTCGGCAGTACGGCGGCGGCGAGCAGCCGAGCCGTTTCCACCGTGCAGCATCCCAATTCCACGAGCGGCCTCGGCGGCTCCGCGGCGAGCGTGACGACGTCGAGCCCGAGCGAGGGCAACGTGATTCCCGCCCTCGCGAGCGCCTCGCGCAATTCCGCCACCGCCTCTTGTGCGGTTCCTACCGTCCCCGAGATCGTCTTCATGGTGTCTTCCTTCACCAACGTATGCCTTTCTGAATCCATTTCCCGCTTCGCCTCTCCAGGGTCAGTCCGGATCCGTAGAATCGGCAGACGCGCAGGCCGTACAACTGCGGCGTAGGGTTGGGGAGTTAATCCATGGCCAAGAGCAAGCAGCAGGAACCGTGGGAGTTCTTCGGCGAGATCCTCAAGGAACGCCGTGAGGAGGCGGGGCTCACCCAGAACGAGCTGGGCAGACGGGTGTTCGTATCGGGGGCGTACATCGGACTGTTCGAGCAGGGAATTCGAAAGCCACAGTTGGACGTGGCGGTAAGAATCGACGAGACCCTACAAACCGGCAGTTTTTTCGAACGGACGGTCCGGAAGCTCATCGACACATCACCGTACGCGCCCTATTTCGCCGAGGTGGCGGAGCTGGAGCGGGTCGCGACGAAGATCTGCGAGTTCGCGCCGACGGTGGTCCCGGGGTTGTTGCAGACAGCGGAGTACGCGCGGGCGGTGACGGTGGCGGCGAACCCGTTCGTCACGGAGGAGTACATCGAGGAGAAGGTCACCTCGCGGATGG
>NZ_JBIRQU010000004.1:175237-278656 GCF_044333355.1 Streptomyces sp. NPDC021012 | reverse complement strand
GTGTTGCAGACAGCGGAGTACGCGCGGGCGGTGACGGTGGCGGCGAACCCGTTCGTCACGGAGGAGTACATCGAGGAGAAGGTCACCTCGCGGATGGACCGAGCGAGGATCCTCGCGGACGCTACAAGGCCCGAGTACTGGGTGATCCTGCACGAGAACGCGGTGCGCACACCCGTGGGAGGCCCGGCGGTGATGGCGGCAACGCTGGATCACATCACGGCCCTGATAAGGGAGCGGCGGGTGCTGGTGGCCGTGCTGCCTCGGGCCGCAGGCGCACACGCCTCCATGGATGGCTCGCTCCGGCTCATGGAGTTCGACGACCAGCCGCCAACCGCCTATACAGAGACCTCGTTTTCGGGGACGCTCCTGGATGATCCGGCAGCAGTGAAGCGTGTACAGCGCGCCTACGATCTGCTCAGGGTCGCCGCCTTGTCGCCGGAGGCGTCCCTGGCCCTGATCGAATCGGCGGCGGAGGACTTCAGACGATGCGCACGTACGACCTGAACAACGCCCACTGGCGCAAGAGCAGCTACAGCAATGGTGAAGGCGGCAACTGCGTCGAGGTCCTCGACAACATCCCCGGTGTTGTCCCGGTCCGCGACAGCAAAATCACCGACGGCCCCGTCCTCCTCGTCCCCGCCACCGCCTGGACCGCCTTCCTCGCCGACATCAAGGCGTGAGCGGCGCCGCCTGACGCCTGCGCCACCACGTCAGCGCGGGCGCGAGCGCCGCGAGGACGAGGAGCACGCCCGCGATGGCCAAGTGCGCCGGCGTACGCCCCTGCGTCAGGACGTACGCCGCGCAGGCCGTCCCGCCGAGGGTGAGGCCGAGGGCGGGCGGCCAGCGGTCTGCGGCCAGGCCGGTGATGACGACGACGTACGCGGGTACGGCGGCGAGGGCGAGGACCCAACCGTTCAGCCGGTACCCCGCGGCGGCAACGCAGCCGCCGCGGGGGCCGGTTCGGCAGCCGCCTTCGACGAGGCCGAGGAGGCCCCAGGTCACGGCGGCCAACACCACGGCGGTGAGGGGTATCCACCAGGGCTGCGACCAGTTCTCCTCGTCGAGCGTCCATCTGCTGCCGCGTCGGCTCATGGCCGTCCCTCCCCCGTTGGCACTCCGCCGCGCGCGGTCGCAGCATGGAAGGAGGAGAACCGGTTCCCTTCCATGCCGCACGCACATCGCCGTGGGAGTCACCATGCCCATGCTGCTGATCAAGGGATCCTTCCATCTCTCGGGCTTCACGGCCCCCGACGGGGACACCGTCCCCTTCATTCCGGACTACGTGGGCGAGTGGAAGCTCGTCCGGGGCTGTGAGAAGCCCCAGCCGGCGCGGGACGGGCACGTCGACATCCGGCTCGAAGGCATCGACGCGTTGGAGACGCACTACTCGGGGAACTACGGGGACGAGAAGCGCCAGCCGGCGAAGTTCGGCGACCAGGCGACGGACGCGCTGCTGACGTTCCTCGGTTTCAGCGACATCCGGCGGACCCCCGACCCGCACCACCCGCACGACATGATCTCGGCGACCCCGGCGTCGGTCCCGGGCTTCATCCTCACCAACGGCGCCGACGTCTTCGGCCGCTGTGTGGCGTTCGCCTGTGCGGGGGAGCCGCCGGGGGCCAGCGGCTATGAGCTGGACGTGTCGGTGAAGCTCCTGAAGGAGAGGACGGCCAACTACCACCTGCTCTCCGAGGGCCTGGTGTATCCGACGTTCTACGAGGGCCTGCTTCCCGCGCTGCGCAACGCGCTGGCCGACGGCAAGGCGGAGGCGCAGACGGGGGTCGGCAAGGGCATCTGGAACGTCTCGACCGACTCGATGAATGACGTGACCCTCAGCGGGGCGAAGATCACCGGGATGGATTCGATCACCGGCGACGTGGTGATCCTCCCGAAGCTCTTCCGCCGCCTGAAGGAGTACTTCTCGCTCGGCAACACCACGCTGGACGGCTTCCTCACCTACCTGGCGGGGGCCGCGGACAGGTTCCTCGACCTGACGCAGCCCGACCCGAAGGAGCAGATCGGGCTGCACCGGATCGTCGAGATCACCAACGGCGGCACGGTGAGGATGACGATCCCTTCGGAGAAGATCCTCTTCAAGCCGAAGTGAGCGCTCGCGCGGGCCGTCGACCGAGGCCGTACGCGCCCGCCGCCAGTGCCCACAGCAGGACGGGCAGCGCGGCGACGCGCTCCATGCCGCCCATGCCGAGGCCCAGGTAGTGGCGGGACAGGAAGAGTCCGAAGGCCGTCAGCGCGACGAGGCCGAGCGCGCTCGTGGCCCGGCGCAGCGCGCCCGGCAGCTCCCGGGCCAGGCCGCCGCCCGCCGCCACGAGGCCGATGTTGCCCAGGCCCATGATGAGGAGGGCACCGAGGACGTGCAGGTTCTCGTCGGTGTCGGCGGGCGCGAGGCCCGCGAGGACGAAGCCGAGGCCGGCCCCGGCCACGAGGACCCGCGCCGTGACGGCGGCGGCGCCCCGGCGCCAGAGCGGGCCGGTCAGTACGGCGCCGACGGCGAGCAGGGCGCCGAGGACGACGAACGAGCCGTTCATGAGGCCGTGTTCGGGCGAGCATATGAAGCGGGGCTCCGGCTCGCTCTGGAGCGCGCAGAGCGCGTTCCCCAGGTCACTGATGTTGTTGTGGGCCCAGCTGTAGGGACGCACCCAGGCGGACTCCACGATTCCGTGGACGACGAAGAACTGGCCCACACCCGCGATCCACGCGGCACAACCGATGCGTTCTCTCATCCGCCCAGCCGATCACGCGGGTCCGGCCGCGAACATGGTGGCGACCCCCGCGCCCGGGATGGGGCCAACCCCCGTGCCACGAAACGGAAGTGGGCGCCGCCCGACTCCCGGGCGGCACCCCTCCCGTGAACCGCGCCCCGCCCCTACGATCTCCGCCATGCCGATCACTCCGTCCATACCCGTCGTCCAGGGCTCCAGGAAGGCCTCCCTCCGACTCGAAGGCGACGCGCTGCTCCTGAGCCGCCCGCACGAGGAGGCGCGTATCCCGCTGGCGGCGATCGAGCGGATACGGGCCGAGGGGCGGAAGCTCACCGTCGAGCTGACGGCTCCGGCGGGGACGACCCGCTACGTGCACAGGATCGACGGGGTGAGCGAGGCGGGGGCCGGCATGTTCGCCGAGACCGTGAACGCCGTCCTGCCGGGGACGCCGGGGCGGGACACGACGGCCGACGGGACCGCCCTCGTGGAGACGCGCGAGCTTCCCCTGAGCCGGCGGGCGAGGAAGCTGCGGCGCGTGATGTGGGTGGCGGCCGGCGGCTTCGGGCTGCTCGTCCTCTCGTGCGTGCTCATCGCCGTCGCCGGGGAGCCGGTCGCCGTGATCGCCTTCGCGCCCGGAGGGATCGTCGCGGTCGCGGCCCTCGCCGTCGGCGCGAACGCGCTGGCCGGCTGGTACCGCGAGTGGCGTCTGATCCGGCACGGCATCACGACCTTCGCCGCCGAGGTCCCGGAGAGGCCGGGGATGTACCTGTACACGGACCCGGCGGGGCTGATCCGCCATGTGTCCACCTGGGCCGGCGGCATCGCCGTCAAGGTCAGCTACGACCCCGTCGACCCGGGGAACGTCGTCCTCCCGAGGGCCGCCCTGTTCCGGCGCGGGGAGCTCGCGATCGGCCTGTTCTGCACCCTCGTCGCGCTCGCCGGCCTGGGCGGTACGGTCGCCTGGGCGGTCATGGCCTTCGTCGATCCCGAGTCGGTCTCCGGCGCCTTCTAGAGTTACTTATGGAAGTCATAAGTTCGCCTTATGAGCCCATAGACCGGGGGTGGGTACCACTCCGCGCGAGGTGTTATTTAGGGTGTCCTAAGTGTCGGCGGCTCCGCCGCCACGTCGCTTGCGAAGGGAAACCCGTCATGCCCCGCCCCCTCCGGGTCGCGATCGTCGGCGCCGGCCCCGCCGGGATCTACGCCGCCGATGCGCTGCTGAAGTCCGACGCCGCCGCCGAGCCGGGCGTGTCGATCGACCTCTTCGAGCGGATGCCCGCGCCGTTCGGCCTGATCCGCTACGGCGTCGCACCCGACCACCCGCGCATCAAGGGCATCATCACCGCCCTCCACCAGGTCCTCGACAAGCCGCAGGTCCGCCTCTTCGGCAACGTGAACTACGGCACCGACGTCCACCTCGACGACCTGCGCTCCTTCTACGACGCGGTGATCTTCTCCACCGGCGCCATGTTCGACCGCGAGCTGAACATCCCCGGCGTGGAGCTCGACGGCTCGTACGGCGCGGCCGACTTCGCGTCCTGGTACGACGGCCACCCGGACGTCCCGCGCACCTGGCCCCTGGAGGCCGAGAAGGTCGCGGTCCTCGGCGTCGGCAACGTGGCCCTGGACATCGCGCGGATCCTCGCGAAGACGGCGGACGAGCTGCTCCCGACGGAGATCCCGGCGAACGTCCACGACGGCCTCAAGGCCAACAAGGCCGTCGAGATCCACGTCTTCGGCCGTCGCGGTCCGGCGCAGGCGAAGTTCTCCCCGATGGAGCTGCGCGAGCTCGACCACTCGCCGAACATCGAGGTCATCGTCAACCCCGAGGACATCGACTACGACGAGGGCTCGATCGCCGAGCGCCGCAAGAACAAGCAGACCGACATGGTCGCCAAGACCCTGGAGAACTGGGCGATCCGCGACGTCGGCGACCGCCCGCACAAGCTCTTCCTGCACTTCTTCGAGTCCCCCGTCGAGATCCTCGGCGAGGACGGGCAGGTCGTCGGCCTGCGCACCGAGCGCACCGAGCTCGACGGCACGGGCAACGTCAAGGGCACCGGCACCACCACCGACTGGGACGTCCAGGCCGTGTACCGGGCCGTCGGCTACCTCTCCGACGAGCTGCCCAAGATCCCGTGGGACGCCGTCTCCGGCACCATCCCGGACCAGGGCGGCCGCGTGCTGGAGGAGACCGGCGAGCACATGGCCTCCACGTACTGCACCGGCTGGATCCGGCGCGGTCCCGTCGGTCTCATCGGCCACACCAAGGGCGACGCCAACGAGACCGTGGCGAACCTCCTGGACGACTTCGCGAACGGGCGCCTGCTCACCCCGGGGACCCCGGAGGAGGACGCGGTCGTGTCCTTCCTGGAGGGCAAGGGCGTCACGTACACGACGTGGGAGGGCTGGTACGCCCTCGACGCCGCCGAGAAGGCGCTCGGCGAGCCGCAGGGCCGCGAGCGCGTGAAGATCGTCGAGCGCGAGGACATGCTGCGCGCCAGCGGCGCCATCAAGTAGGGGTTCGCGGGGCCCTCACCTCTTCCCGGTCCTACCCTGAAAGGACCCGGAAGAGGTGAGGGCCATGTCCGCACCCACGATCGACCGGATCGCGCGGGCGAGGGACGCGGCGACCCGGGAGTCCTGGTCCGAGGCGTACGGGCTGCTGCACGCCCACGACGCCCACCCCTCCCGCGCGCCGACCGCCGGCGACCTGATGATCCTGGCCGACGCCGCCTGGTGGTCGGGTCATGTGGACGAGTCCGTCGCGGCCCGGCTGCGGGCCCACGCGGCGTACGTGGCGGGCGGCGACCACCGGGGCGCGGGGCTCGCCTCCTGGTGGCTCTCGTACGAGTACGCGGGCCTGGGGCGGCCCGCGGCGGCGGCCGGCTGGCTGCACCGGGCCCACCACCACCTGGACGACGAGCCGCCCTGCCCCGAGCAGTGCTTCCCCGCCTGGACCGACGCGGAGCAGGCGACGGCCCGCGGCGACCGCGCGGCCGCCCTCGCCGCGACCCACCGGATGACCCGGCTCGCCCTCCGCTCCGGCAGCCCCGACCTGCTCGCCCTGAGCCGCCAGGCCGAGGCCTCGGTCCTCCTCGCGCACGGCCGCCGCGCCGAGGCCCTGGCGCTCCTGGACGAGGCGATGCGCGCGGTCACGGCGGGCGAACTGACCGGCCTGTTCACGGGCCTGCTGTACGACCTGGCCCTGACCCGGTGCGGGGAGGCGGCGGAGCTGGGCCGCGCGGTGGAGTGGACGAACGCGGCGATGGAGTGGTGCGCGCCCCCGTGGACGGGCCGCCCGGCGCACACGGCCGGCACGGGCCCCGTCCCCTCCGGCGAGAACCCCTTCCGCGGGATGTGCCGGGCGCACCGGGTGCGGGTGCTCGACCTCCTCGGGGCGTGGGCGCTCGCGGAGGCGGAGGCGCGGCAGGCGTGCCGGGAGGTGCCGGCGGACCGCCTGGACGCGGCGGCCGCCGCGTACTGCACCGCCGGGGACGTCCAGCGGCGCCAGGGCCGCCTGGAGGAGGCCGCCGTCTCGTACGCGCACGCCCACGAGCTGGGCAGGATCCCGCAGCCGGGGCTCGCGCTGCTGCGGCTCGCGCAGGGGCGGGCCGAGGCGGCGGTGGCGGGCGTCGAGCTGGCGCTCGCCTGCCAGAGCGATCCCCGCCACGACCTCCTCGGCCGGGCCCGGCTGCTCGCCGCCAGGACCGAGGTGGCCCTCGCCGTCCGCGACGTGCCGGGGGCGGCGGGCGCGGCGGGCGCGCTGGAGGTGCTGGCCGGGGACGTACCGCTGCTCCGGGCGATGGCCTGCTCGGCGCGGGGCGCGGTGGCGCTCGCGGAGGCCCGGCCGGAGCCCGCGCTGCGGCTGCTGCGCCCGGCGCTCGCCGGCTGGCTGGCCCTGCGGGTGCCGTACGAGGCGGCGCGGACGCGGACGCTGGTCGCGGCGGCCTTCCGGGCGCTGGGCGACGGGGCGGCGGCCCGCCGGGAACGGGGCGCGGCGCGGGCGGCGTTCGAGCGGCTCGGGGCCGTACCGGTCTGAACGCCCTCTACGGGAAGGGCCTCAGAGGGCCAGGGCCGTGATCGAGAGGGCGCCCGTCAGGAAGAAGAAGCAGGCGATCCAGCCGGCGCCCTTCATGAAGCCCTCCTGGGCCCTGCGCTCCGTGCGGACGGCCTTCCTCGTCCCCTGGTACACGCTCTTCACGTTCCGGGGGTGGTGGACGAGCGGGTACGTCTCTCCCACCACGTGGACCGGGTAGGCCGACACGCCCGTGTCGTACCGGGCGGTCTCCCCGTTCAGCCCCGGGAACTCGTACCGGACGTGCGCGGTGCCCCTGTTGCCGAACGGCACCAGGTGCGCCAGCCGGGCCTGGACCAGGACGCCCGTCTCCTCGAGCACCTTCATCTTCTTCGCCTCCTGCCGCGAACCGGCCATCACCATCAGGCTGAAGACGCAGGCCGGCACGGACACGACGGCGGCACAGACGAGTACCACGTTCACCATGTTCACAGGGCGGACGGTACGGCAACACAGGTCCTACCATCACCCCCATGTCGATCTCTTCGTCCATACCCGTCCTCCTGGGGGACGGGAACGCCGAACTCCGCTCCGAGGGCGAGGCGTTGCTGCTGCGCCGTCCCCGCGAGGAGGTGCGCATCCCGCTGGCCGCGGTCGCGCGGGTCCGCGCCGAAGGGCGCGACGTCACCGTCGAGTTGACGGCTCCGGCCGAGGCCGAGGCGGTCTCGTACCGGATCGAGGACGTGAGCAGGGCCGCCGCCGGCGTCTTCGCGGACGCCGTGAACGGCGCGCTGCCGGACCGCGCCGCCGGGGAGGAGCCGGTCGACGGCTCGACCCTCGTCACCGTCACCGTCCTGGGCGGTCCGGAGGCGGAGGAGGACGAGCAGGCGGAAGAGGAGAAGGCCGAAGCCGCCCTCATCTGGGCCCCTCTGGCGTTCGGCCTGCCGCCCGTCGTGCTCTCCGCGGTCGTCGGGTTCGCCGGGAAGGACCTGGACCGGGCGGTCGCGGTGCTGATGCTCGGCTTCGTCGCCGGGGCCTTCGGCTTCCTCGCCTGGCTGGCGCTGTGGTCGGCGTGGAGCGACTGGTACCTGCCCCGCCACGGCATCACCGTGGAGGCGGACCCCGTCCTCATCGAGGGCCGGGGCACCTACGCGTACACGGACGCCACCGGAAGGCTCCGTCCCGTCGGCGCCGGGGACAAGGCCAGGGGCGAGACCATCAGGGTCGCCTACCACCCGCGGAAACCGCAGCGGGCGGTCCCCCACAAGGGCACGGGCTCCCTCGTCGGAACGCTGATCGGAGGCGTGGTCCTCCTCGCCCTCGCGGCGCTCCCCTGCTGGGGCGCGGTCGCCCTCGCGCTGCCCGCCTTCGGCTGACGGGCCCCGGCTAGGAGACCGTGCGGGCCGAGGCGAGGAGGCGGACGGTGTCCTCGGGGGCGAGCGCGAGCGCGTTCCCGACGGTGCCGAGGACCTCGGTCTCGGCCGGGCTGTAGGGGCCGTCCGCGAGGGCGATCCGGGCGGCCTGGAGCAGGATCGACTCGCGCCCGGCGGGGGCCAGGTGCGGGGTGAGCGGCTCCAGGGCCTCGTGGAGCTCGATCGCGAGGAGCGTGCCCTCGGGGTTCACCTCGGGCATGAAGCGCCCGGTGTCGGCCTCCAGGGCCTCGACGAGGTCGACGAGCTGGACGGCCGTGCACTCGGCGAAGCCGGCGGACCGGACCGCGCTGACGGCCCGGTCCAGGGCCTCGCCGGAGTCGGTGCCGCCGGCCGCGAGGACGGCCAGGGCGACGGTGTGCACGGCGTCCCGCAGCATCGCCGAGAAGCGGCCCGTCGTCGGGTGGTCGAGCACCTCCGTACCGAAGTGCGTGTGGCAGGCGGCGCACTCGACGACGGGGCCGGTACAGCCCCGGGGCAGGACGGGGACGCCCAGGACGGCGAACCTGCGGCGGCCGGTGCGCCGCCGGTAGTTGCGGTCGCCCCCGCACTCCTCGCAGAAGAACTCGCCGTCTCCGACGGTGTTCCAGGAGGTGCGGATTCCGCAGATGCCGAGTTTCCCACCACGTGAATTCCGGGCAGACCGCACACGCACCTCCTCAACGGCCCGGCTGCACTGCCGGCGTTGGCGTGATGTTAGCCACATCCTCGATGTGGCGTCAGCACCCCGTCAGGAGTTCGCCCCCTAGTTGGCCGAGACATGCCATCGCTCTCGCGGGCTCAGGAAGTGCGGCGACGGCGCTTCGCGAAGGCCAGGAAGCCGCCGCCGACGAGGACGGCCGCCACGGCGGCTCCGATCGCGCCCGGACCGATGGCCGAACCGGTCGTCGCGAGATCACCCTCCGGGGTGGCGGACGGCGCCGGGGCCGGGGCCGAGCCGGAGGGGGTCCCGCCGGGGGTCTCGCCCGGGGCGCCCGGGGTGGAGGGCGACGCGGAGGGGGTCCCGGTGCCCTCCGGGGCGGTCGGCGTGCCCTCGGGCGCCGGGGTGGTGGTCGAGGGCTTGGGCGCGGGGGTGTCGGTCGGCTTGGGCGTCCCGGGGGTGACGACCGGGCCGGGGGTGGTCACCTCGGGGAGGCAGCCGGTGAAGTTCATCTGGTGGGTCTCGGCGCCGGGGACGGTGTCCAGCGACTCGGCGATCACGGAGCCGTTGATGTGGCCGGGGCCGTAGCCGCCCTTGCTTCCCATGCTGACGGCGGCGTTGGGGGCGAGGATCGCGCCGGGCCAGGCGGCGTAGTTCTTCTTGACGGTCTCGGCCTGCGGGAAGTTCCACAGCAGCTTGGAGCGGATGCTCTTGTGGCCGTCGGTGTGCCGGTCGTAGTCGTCCTGGACGTACGCGCCGCCCTCGGAGATCCAGACGCCCGAGGTGGGCTTGGACTGCATGTCGTACGAGGCGCCGATGACGTTCACGAGGGTGGAGGAGCCCACCGGGACCTTGAGGTAGATCTCGCCGGCCTTCTCCAGGTCGGCGCTGCTCAGGGCGAAGACGTTCAGCTTCGCGTCGGTGCCGGTGAGGTAGAGGCTGCGCCCGTCGACGGCCGCCTCGCCGTTGGGCTTGATTCCCGCCCAGGCGGTGGAGCGCTTGCGGAGCTCGGTGAACTCCTTGCCGAAGTCGATCGGGGAGGGTCCGGTCGCGACCTTGTCGCCGTCGACGCCGAAGCCGCCGCCCCGGGAGTCGTCGACGACCTTGCCGGCTATGCCGGAGCCCTTCACCAGGACCACGCCGTTGGCCTTGAGGGTGCCGCCGACGACGAGGCTGTGGCCGCCGGGCAGCTTGGCGAGGTCGGCGTCGGAGAGCTTGGAGCCGACGGAGAAGCCGGACAGTCCCGGCTCGCCGAAGGTGGCGTCGCCGCCGACCGCGACCGCGCCCTCGGAGTCCGCGTGGCGGACGGAGTCCTTCTCGATGAACTCGGCGTACAGACCGGCCGTGCCGAGCGGTTGCGTCACGCACTCCGCGGGGGTGGCGGAAGCGGCGGGGGCCCAGCCGATGGCGGCGCCGGTCACCGCGAGGACGGCGGCCACGGCAGCGGTCGTGCGCATGCGGAACTCCAGGTCGGGGAGGTGTGGAGGGGATGTGAAGCCGACCTTCCGGCACGCCCTGATGTCCCGTCAACTTCTCCCATATCCCGGAAAATCGGACGCCGCCGACTGTTCCTCCTTAAGTCAAGCTAAAGGCGTGACGGAGGTCACAGTCGGCGGCGTCCGGGGGTGGTGCGAGGGGTCAGCGGGCGGAGCGGTTGACCGCCGAGACGACCGCCTTCAGGGAGGCGCGGGTCGTGTTGGCGTCGATGCCGATGCCCCACAGGACCTTGCCGTCGATGGCGCACTCGATGTACGAGGCGGCCTGCGCGGAGGCGCCCTCGCTCATCGTGTGCTCCTGGTAGTCCAGCAGGCGGGCGTCGACGCCGATGGACTGCAGGGCGTCGAAGAACGCGGAGATCGGACCGTTGCCGGAGCCGGTCAGGACGGTGTCGACGCCGTCGACGACCGCCTCGACGCGCAGGGTGTCGGTGCCGTCCGTGTCCGAGGTCGACTGACCGGAGCGCAGCTGGATGCGCCCCCAGGCGTTGTCCGGGTTGGGCAGGTACTCGTCCTGGAAGACGCCCCAGATCGCGGCCGGCGTGACCTCGCCGCCCTCGGTGTCGGTCTTCTGCTGGATGATCTTCGAGAACTCGATCTGCATCCGGCGGGGCAGGTCCAGCTTGTGGTCGTTCTTCAGGACGTACGCGATGCCGCCCTTGCCGGACTGCGAGTTGACCCGGATGACGGCCTCGTAGGAGCGGCCGACGTCCTTCGGGTCGATCGGCAGGTACGGGACGGCCCACTCGATCTCGTCGACGGTCTTGCCCCGGGCGGCCGCGTCGGCCTCCATGGCGTCGAAGCCCTTCTTGATGGCGTCCTGGTGGGAGCCGGAGAAGGCGGTGTAGACCAGGTCGCCCGCGTAGGGGTGGCGCGGGTGGACCTCCATCTGGTTGCAGTACTCGGAGGTGCGGCGGATCTCGTCGATCTGCGAGAAGTCGATCTGCGGGTCGACGCCCTGCGAGAACAGGTTCATGCCCAGCGTCACCAGGTCGACGTTGCCGGTCCGCTCGCCCTGCCCGAACAGGCAGCCCTCGATGCGGTCGGCGCCGGCCATGACGGCCAGCTCGGCCGCGGCCACGGCCGTGCCGCGGTCGTTGTGCGGGTGGACGGAGATGCAGACGTACTCGCGGCGGGTCAGGTTCCGGGCCATCCACTCGAACCGGTCCGCGTGCGTGGACGGCGTCGAACGCTCCACGGTGGCGGGCAGGTTGAGGATGATCTCGCGGCCCGGACCGGGCTGCCAGACGTCGCAGACCGCCTCGCAGACCTCCAGGGCGAAGTCCAGCTCGGTGTCGGTGAAGATCTCGGGGCTGTACTGGTAGCCGAAGGTGGTCTCCGGGCCCAGCAGCTTCTCCGCGTACTCCATCACCAGGCGGGTGCCGTCGACGGCGATCTGCTTGATGTCGTCCTTCGAGCCGCGGAAGACGACCCGGCGGAAGGTCGGGGCGGTCGCGTTGTACAGGTGGACCGTGGCGCGCTTGGCGCCCTTCAGGGACTCCACGGTCCGCTCGATCAGGTCCTCGCGGGCCTGGGTCAGGACGGAGATGGTGACGTCGTCCGGGATCGCGCCCTCTTCGATGATGGAGCGCACGAACGCGAAGTCGGTCTCGCCGGAGGACGGGAAGCCGACCTCGATCTCCTTGTAGCCCATGCGTACGAGCAGGTCGAACATCTCGCGCTTGCGGGCCGGGGACATCGGGTCGATCAGGGCCTGGTTGCCGTCGCGCAGGTCGGTGGACAGCCAGCGGGGCGCCTTGGTGATGCGCTTCTCGGGCCAGGTCCGGTCGGGGATGTCCACGGCCTCGTACTGGCCGTACTTGTGGATCGGCATCCCGGACGGCTGCTGCGTGTGGGTCGCGTTGGTGACGGGCGTCGGGCGGCTGACGAAAGGCGACTGGGACATTGCGTAGGGCTCCTCGGGGTCCTGCGGGAGAGGGGGTCCCCCCTGCTCGAGCGAAGTCGAGAGCTTGGGGGAGGCCGACGTGACGCAACACCGAAACCCGCGGGGAGGGGGTCGGCCTACGACTACAGGCCCTCGCCGCGGCAGCTAAGGAGAAGCAGCCCGAAACGCATGATGTGCGTCACCATAGCCCAGGTCCGTGGAAGGCGGACGTCCTGTTTCAGTATGCAAGACGGGGCCCGCGTCAAGGCGGAAAGGTGACCCATCACTCCATTTCGCCAATCCTCGTCGCTGCTCGTGACACCGACGGTACGCAGTGCCACATTGCTGGCATGACTCCCCACACGCCTGTCTTCTGCTCGATCGTCCCGCCCCACGTCCTCGACAAGCTGGCCCAGGACGGCAACGACGCCGCGCGCCGCACCCTGGAGCACGACGGCGCCCTGCGGACCCGCCGCCGCGTGACCGCGCTGCGGGGCATCGCCGCCCCGGAGTCCTCGCCCACCGGGAAGCCGAAGCGCACGATCTTCGACACCGGGCACACCGCCACACTGCCGGGGAGGAAGGTCCGCGCCGAGGGTGACGACCCCACCTCCGACGCCACCGTCAACCGGGCCTACGCGGGCCTCGGCGCCACCTTCGACCTCTTCCAGCAGGCCTACGGACGCGACTCGGTGGACGGGACGGGCCTGCCCCTCAACGCCACCGTCCACTACGACCGGCAGTACAACAACGCCTTCTGGGACGGCGAGCAGATGGTCTTCGGGGACGGGGACGGCGAGATCTTCCTCGACTTCACCCTCCCGGTGGACGTCATCGGCCACGAGCTGACCCACGGCTTCACCCAGTACACGGCGGGCCTGGAGTACTACGGCCAGTCGGGCGCGCTCAACGAGTCCGTCTCCGACGTCTTCGGCTCGCTCGTGAAGCAGTACGCCCTCGGGCAGACCGCCGAGCAGGCCGACTGGCTGATCGGAGCCGGGCTCCTCGGACCGTCCGTGGACAGCGGCGTGGCGCTGCGCTCCATGAAGGAGCCGGGCACGGCGTACGACGACGACGTCCTCGGCAAGGACCCGCAGCCCGCGACGATGGACGACTACGTCCGCACCAGCCGCGACAACGGCGGGGTCCACATCAACTCGGGCATCCCCAACCACGCCTTCTACCTGCTCGCCACCGAGCTCGGCGGCAACGCCTGGGAGCGGGCCGGACGGATCTGGTTCGACGTGATGACCGGCGGCACGCTGGCGTCGGACGCCGACTTCGCCGACTTCGCTCGGGCCACCGTGGCGGCGGCCCGGACGCTGTACGGCGAGAGCGACGAGGTCCAGGCGGTCCTCAAGGCGTGGTCGTCCGTGGGGGTGCCCACGAGCTGACCGGCTGGTAGACAGGGCCCATGCGGATTCGAGTGCGGCGCACGGGCGGTTTCGCGGGCATCGAGCGGTCGGCGGAGGTGGAGGTCTCGGGACCCGAATGGGAGTCCCTGGCCTCCACCGTCCTCACGGACGGCGACGGCGACGTCCGGGGCGTGCCGGACGGCTTCTCCTACGAGATCGACATCGACGGCCGCACGGTCCGCTGCGGCGACCCCCGCCTCACGGACGCCCAGAGGACCCTCGTGACGAGGGTCCTCAAGGAAGGCGCCTGAACCTCGGAAGCCGAGCTTGCGCAGCTGCTTCGGGGCCCCTTTTCACCGCCGTCCTCCGGCCGGACGGTGGGGGCTCCCCTAGAAGCCGAGCTTGCGCAGCTGCTTCGGGTCGCGCTGCCAGTCCTTCGCGACCTTCACGTGGAGGTCGAGGAAGACGGGGGTGCCGAGGAGGGCCTCGATGTGCTTGCGGGACTTCATGCCGACCTCCTTGAGGCGGCTGCCCTTGGGGCCGATGATGATGCCCTTCTGGCTGGGGCGCTCGATGTACACGTTCGCGTGGATGTCGAGCAGCGGCCGGTCCACCGGGCGGTTCTCGCGCGGGATCATCTCCTCGACGACCACCGCGATCGAGTGCGGCAGCTCGTCCCGTACGCCTTCGAGCGCGGCCTCGCGGATCAGCTCCGCGACCATGACCTGCTCCGGCTCGTCCGTGAGGTCGCCCTCCGGGTAGAGCGGCGGGGACTGCGGGAGGAGCGGGATGAGCAGGTCGGCGACGAGCTGGACCTGCTTGTCGCCGACGGCGGAGACGGGCACGATCTCGGCCCACTCGATGCCGAGCTCCCGGCCGAGCTGGTCGATGGCGATCAGCTGCTCGGCGAGGGTCTTGGAGTCCACCAGGTCGGTCTTGGTGACGATGGCGACCTTGGGGGTCTTCTTGATCTCGGCGAGCTCCTTGGCGATGAAGCGGTCGCCGGGGCCGAGCTTCTGGTCGGCGGGCAGGCAGAAGCCGATGACGTCGACCTCGGCCCAGGTGGTGCGCACGACGTCGTTGAGCCGCTCGCCGAGGAGGGTGCGCGGCTTGTGGAGGCCGGGGGTGTCGACCAGGATCAGCTGCGCGTCCGGGCGGTGCACGATGCCGCGGACGGTGTGCCGGGTGGTCTGCGGCCGGTTCGAGGTGATGGCCACCTTCTGGCCGACCAGAGCGTTCGTGAGGGTGGACTTGCCCGCGTTGGGGCGGCCGACGAAGCAGGCGAAGCCGGCCCGGTGGACGGCTTCGGTTTCTTGGTTGCGAGCGCTCATGGGGGCCATTGTCCCCGATGAGCGCCCGCCTCACGCACTCAGTGCCCGGCGGCGGCGTATCCGCAGGCCGTAGAGCCCGGCCGCGCCGCCCACGAGGAGGACCGAGGCCGCCAGCCAGGGCAGGGCCAGGAAGGAGGCGGTGCCGGTCTCCCGCACGCCCTTCGCGGTGGCGGTGAGGGTCACGTCGCCCCAGTCGAACTGCGGGGAGCCGGTCCAGCGCTCGGTGAGCCGGATCCTCTGCCGGGGCAGCAGCTCGGCCGGGACCCCGGCCAGGTCGCGGTCGAGGAGGGTGCGGCCGAAGAGGCCCTGGGCCTTGAGGACGACCTTGGGGTTGAGGGTGACGTTGCCCCGGTTGGTCAGGGTGTACGAGACGAGGGCGGTGCTCGTACGGGTGCCGGGGACCCACGGCCGGTCCTGGTCGAGGGTGACGTCCTCGACGGCGAGGGCGGGGACGGTCGGCCCGTTGACCCTCAGGTAGACGCGGGCGCCGACCGCGCGCTGGACGCCCATGGCGACGGCTCCCTTCCCGCCCGGGGCGATCCGCTCGTCGAGGGCGACGAGGGCCCCGGGGTGGTCGCCGGGGTCGGCGTCGGCGGGGACGGCCAGGGTGTAGGGGACGGTGACGGCGGAGCGGGCCGGGACGGTGATCCGGGTCCGCTCGGGCTTGATCCAGGCGCCCGCGCCGGTCTGCTTCTCCCGCTGGGTGCGCACGGCGAAGCCGCCGTCCCGGTCGGTGTTGTAGGCGTCGGCGCCGTACAGCCGGAAGGTGAGCGGGGCGGCGGTCTTGTTGGCGACGGTGACCCGGTCGGTGAGCGTGGTGCCGGGGTCGGCGGAGAGGTAGAAGTACGGGCGGCCGCCGAGCTTGGAGGCGGCCGGGTAGACGGCCCACTCGCCGTTCTCGGCGGCCTGGGCGCCCGGCGCGAGGCCGAGCAGCACGAGGAGCGTGCTCAGGAGGAGGACGTACGGCTTCGTGCGCACGGGTGCGGACCCCCGGGGTGCGGATCGGGGCGGGCCGGCCGGGTGCGCGCCCGGCCCGCGGGGCGGTCAGGACAGGGTCAGCGTGAGCACGCCCGCGTACGAGCCGGGCGCGGTGAACGCCGGGACGTCGAGGGAGAGCTGCGCGTCGACGGTGAACTCGCCGCCCGTGAGGGTGCCGTTCGGGGTGGAGGCGAGGGTCGCGCCGCCGCTGCCGACCGGGCCCGCCGAGCCGGCGGCGCAGGCGCTGGGGCTGCCGGCCTTGGCGGTGCAGGCGGGCGTCCAGGAGAGGTTCCCGGCGCCGATGGCTCCGCCGGGGCCGGTGAAGTCGGTGACCTTGCCGGTCAGGGACCAGCCGGCGGGGCCGCCGCGGAAGTCCTTGACGGTCACCGTCTGGAGCGCGCCCTTGGCCGCGCCGCCCGCGCCGAAGTCGACGGAGGACAGCTGGACGGCGTCCCCCGCCTGGGTCATCGACAGCTCGCCCGCGTTGACGGCCGCCGTGATCGTCTGGCTGTTCGGCGGAGCCGGGACGACGACCTTGTACGCGGCGGGTCCGGCGCCCTTCTCCGGGTCCCAGGCCGTGCCCTCGTACGCCACGATCCCGGTGGTCGCCGGGTCGTTGACCTTCAGGCGCGCGGCGAAGCCGCCCTCGCTGTCGGTCGTGACGGTCATCTTGTCGGCGGTCTCCGCCGCTCCGGCGCGGCCGACGACGGTGACCTCGGTGAGCGGGGTGAACTTGGAGCCGGTGACGGTCACCCGGACGCCGGGGTCCCCGGAGGCGTTGTCGAGCTGGAGCGCGCGGAGATTGGGGCTGGTCACGGGGCTCGCGACGACCGTCTCGGAGACCGGGGCGGGCGGGTTGAGCACCGTACAGGGGGTGTCCAGCTCCATGAGGTAGCTGGTGTGGATGTTGTAGTCGCCGGGCGAGAGGCTGATCGAGCCGGCCTCGGTGGCGGTGAAGGTGCCCGTCATGGAGAAGGCCGGGAAGGAGCCCTTGCCGGGGACCGGCGGGTTCTTCTTGGGGCCGGTGACGGTGACCGTGCCGCTCTGGGCGCCGCCGAGGACCACCTTGCCGGTGGGCGTCATGATGTCGGCCGGGAGCGCGAGGTCGACGGGGTTGGACGCGGCGGGCTTGGTGATCGTGTAGGTCACGGTGACGGTCTCGCCGACCTTGGGGCTCGGCTTGTCGACCGTGATCTGGGCGGTGGTCGTGCCCTCGATCGGCGGGATCTGGGCGATCGGCGGCGGGACGCAGCGGGTCTGGAATTCCACCGCCTGGGAGGTGGTGGTCGCCCCGGCCGGTGCGGCGAGCGCGCCGCCGCCGGCGACCGCGAGGGCGGTGACGCCGAGGGCGGCGGTCCAGCGCCGTCTTCGGGCCGCCGCCCGGGATCGGTTGAGTGCCATGTGTGTGCCCCCTCCTGAGGGATGAGTGGGCGCCATTGACGGGCGCGGGCGGAGAGAAGTCAATGGAATCGAGGCACGTCGACTGATGGGCCATCAGATGCTGTCAAGATCCGACCATGGGGATGTTTCCGCAGGTCACGGCTGCCGGGCCACACCCGGGCATGCGAGAGACCGGTGCCGCCCAGGGCGACACCGGTCCGGGTGGTGCGGGCTCAGCTGAACACGAACGGTCCCGGCGACTGCGAGGTCACGGCGTCGCAGTTCACCGTCACCCCGAAGATCACCATCTTGAGGGCGACCCCCGCGAAGTACGAGTTGAGGCTGTCGCCCGAGGCCACGGTCCCACTGAGGGGACCGATCTTGACGGACTGCCCGGCGGAGAGCGCCGGGTTCTTCTTCCCGGTGAAGACCCGGGTGCCACCGCCACCCTTGGCCATCGTCAGGGTGGAGCTGATCGTGTCGGCGCCGACCGCGACCGGCGTCGTGATGGCCGAGGTGAGGGTGATGGTCGCGGCGGTGCCGCTCTGCGTGGCCGTGAGGTTGGCGGTGCCGCTGCCCCAGGTGCCACAGTCGTACGTCGCTGTCGCCGAGCCCGGTGCGACGGCGCCGGCCGTCGGGGCGAAGGCGAGTCCGGCGGCGGCGAGCGCCCCGGTGAGTACCGCGACGGTCCCTAAGGTGCTTCTGTTTCTCATGGCGAGTTCGAACCCCTTCTGCTGCCTGACGCAGGGGTGCGGACACTGCGTGAACGGTGGAGATCTGACGGTCCGTCGGACGAACCGCTGTCATTGACGCGCAGACCGCCGGGGAAGGCAAGAGAAGATGCGGTGATCCTTCACAAACACACAAGGACAGCGGGGCCCGGCACGACGCCGGGCCCCGCTGTCCTGATCTCGCCGTGGGGCGCCCGCCGGCTCAGCCCGCGGTGACGGCCGTCCGCAGCTGCCCGTCCGGGCCCGCGAGCAGGACCGGGGTCTTCGGGCCGCCCAGGTCCCGCACCGCCGCGCGGTCCTCGTCCGAGAGCGCCTCGGCGTTCGACACCACGGCCGCCGCCTCCAGGGACTCGGCGCCGCTGGCCACGGCCATCGCGACCGCGGTCCGCAGCGCGCTCAGCCTGAGCGACTCCAGCTCCACCGTGCCGGCCACATAGGTGCGGCCCGTCTCGTCCCGTACGGCCGCGCCCTCGGGCACGCCGTTGCGTGCGCGGGCGCTCCGCGCCAGGGTGATGATCTTGAGGTCCTCGGCGCCGAGGTCGCCGTGCTCGCTGCTGAGTGTCATGAGCCGAGCATAGGTCGGGGTCGGTCCGGGACCGGTGCGGGTCTCAGCCCGTGATCGCCCCCGGTCTCAGCCTGCGACCAGCCGTGTCGCCTCCGGGCTTCAGCCCGCCACCAGCCGCACGGCCCCTGGGCTTCAGCCAGCCACCAGCCGCACGGCCCCCGGGCTTCAGCCCGCCACCAGCCGCACCGGCTCGACCGGCTCGGGCCGCGGCCCGTCATCGGGTGCCCCGCCCCCGGGCTCAGCCGCGACCACCCGCGCGCTCTCCGGGCTCAGCCCGCCACCGGGTACATCGCCCCGCGGCGGCCCTCCGGGGACACGAGCCACTCCAGCTTCTCGGCCGTGTCGGCCTCAGGGAGCGGGGTGTGCATGACGATGACCAGGTCCGGGCGGGCCGGGACCCTCAACTGGGTCGCCTCGACGACCAGCGTGCCGACCAGCGGGTGCTCCATCTCCTTGCGGTTCTGGCCGCCCGGCAGGATGTCCCGCCGCTCCCACAGCTCCGCGAACTCCGGGCTGACCGCCTTGGCCTCCTCGACAACGGCCTGGAAGCCCTCGTCGTCCGGGCACTCGGAGCAGGCCGAGCGGAACTGCGCGACGACCTTCGGCGCCAGCTCCTCCCAGCGCGTCGAACGCGAGCGGTACAGCGGGTCCGTGAAGAACGCGACCAGGCAGTTCTGGGCGATCTCCGGCCGCATCCCGAGCACGATCGCCGCGGCGTCGTTCCACATCACGGTGTTCCAGTACTGGTCCATGATGTGCGCCGGGAACGGCATCCACGCGTCGATGAGCCGCTGCAGCCCGTGGCACATGTCCCGGTCCTCCGGGGCCAGTTCGAGCGCCGGCGGGTTCAGCGCCGCCAGGACGTACAGGTGCCGCCGCTCGGCCGGGCTCAGCCGCAGCACCCGCGCGACCGAGTCGAGGACCTGCGGGGAGACCGTGATGTCCCGGCCCTGCTCCAGCCACTGGTACCAGGAGACCCCGACGCCCGCGAGGACCGCGACCTCCTCCCGGCGCAGGCCCGGGGTGCGCCGCCGGGCGCCGCCGTCCGGGAGTCCCGCCTCGGCCGGGGTGACCCGGGCCCGGCGGCTCATCAGGAACTCGCGCAGTTCGCCGAGTCGGTGCCGCTTCGCGCTGCTGCTCTCGAGAGCGGTGGCCACGTGTGCTTCCTCCCCCTGGACGCATGGTGGATGCCGGTGGCGCCTGTCGGTGCCTGGTGGTGCGACCAACAGGATAAGTTCCCGCTCCCCGGCGTTGTTCCCGGGCGCCGAAGGTGGACGCATGGCAACGACGACCACCAAGCCCGCATCCGCCACCGCCCCCGCCCCCGCCGCTCCCCCGGCCCTCACCGGCCGCGACCGGCTCGTCCTCTTCGTCCTGTGCGCCGCCCAGTTCATGGTGGCGCTCGACTTCTCCGTCCTGAACGTCGCCCTGCCCGTCCTCGGCGCCGACCTGCACTTCGACCAGTCCGCCCTGCAGTGGGCCGTCACCGCCTTCGCCCTGCCCTCCGGCGGCTTCCTGCTCCTCTTCGGCCGGATCGGCGACCTGTTCGGCCGCAAGAAGCTCTTCCTCTCCGGCCTCGTGCTCTTCGGCGCGGCCTCCCTGCTCGCGACCCTCGCCTGGAGCCCCGGCGCCTTCCTCGCCGGCCGCGCCCTCCAGGGCCTCGGCGCGGCGGCCATCGTGCCGACCGGCATGGCGCTGCTCACCACCGCCTTCCCCGAGGGCCCGCTGCGGGCGAGGGCGCTCGGCATCTCCGGCACCCTGATGTCCCTCGGCTTCACCATCGGCATGGTGCTCGGCGGGGTCATGACCGACACCCTCGGCTGGCGCTCCACGATGGGCCTGCTCGCCGTCTTCACCCTGGTCGTGCTGCCGCTCGCCCCGGGCCTGCTGCCCGAGTCCCGCACCCCCGAGCGGCCCCGCCTCGACGTGCCCGGCGCGCTGACCGTCACCGGTGGTCTGCTCTCCCTGATCTACGCGCTGACGACGGCGGCCGAGCGCGGCTTCGGCGGCGTGGACGTCCCCGTCGCCCTCGCCCTGGGCGTGCTGCTGCTCGCGGCCTTCGGCGTGATCGAGTCCCGGCACCCGGCCCCGCTGGTCTCGCTGCCGGTGCTGCGCCGCCGTACCGTCGCCTTCGGCAACCTGGGCGGCCTGGTCACCTTCTCGATGATGTCGACGATCGTCTTCGTGCTGACCCTGTACCTCCAGGAGACCCTCGGCCTCTCGGCCTTCGCCTCCGGCATCGTCTTCGGCGTCCAGGGCGCGTTCTCGGTGCTCGCCGGCGTGTTCACCTCGAAGGTGATCGGCCGCTTCGGCGCCCACCGCACCCTGGTGGTCTCGCTCCTCGGCCAGGGCCTGCTGACCGCCGCGATCCTCGGCATCGGGCGCGAGTCGGGCGCGGTCCTGGCGAC
This sequence comes from Streptomyces sp. NPDC021012, assembly GCF_044333355.1. Taxonomy (NCBI): domain Bacteria; kingdom Bacillati; phylum Actinomycetota; class Actinomycetes; order Kitasatosporales; family Streptomycetaceae; genus Streptomyces; species Streptomyces sp. NPDC021012. The sequence goes on along the minus strand of NZ_JBIRQU010000004.1, from coordinate 257,719 downwards.
GGTGGCCGTCTCGCTGGCGTCGATGCTGCACCTCGGCGCGATCATCTCGTACGGCGTGACCGTCACCTCCGGCGTCCGCGACGAGGAGCAGGGGCTCGCGACCGGTCTGGTCACCACCACCCAGCAGGTCGGGCTCACCGTCGGCATCCCGCTGCTCGGCGTGCTCGCCACCACCGGCTCCGACCTCTTCGCCGGGGTCCGCACGGTCATCGCCCTCGACGCGGCGATCGTGGTCGGCGCGGCGGTCGTGGTCGCCCTCGGCCTGCGGCGCCGGTCCTGAGCTACGGCCTGTCGAGGCGGAGCCGTACGGCCTTCGGCAGACCCGCGACCACCAGGTCGTACGAGTCCTCGACGAGCTCCCGGACCATCCGGTCCGGGAGCTCTCCGACGGTCACGGTGTTCCAGTGCCGCTTGTTCATGTGGTAGCCGGGGGCGATCGCCGGGTGCTCCGCCCGGAGCCGTACGGCCTCGTCCGGATCGCACTTGAGGTTGACCCGCAGCGGCCGGCCGTCGAGCCACGAGAGCGCGAACATCTTCCCGGCGACCTTGAACACGGAGGTGTCCGGACCGAAGGGGAACTCCTCCGAGGCGTCGTTGAAGTCCAGGCAGAAGGCGCGCAGCTCGTCGGGGGTCATTCCGGCTTCTCCTCCGGTTCCAGCGGTTCCACGAGCACGGTGACGATCTTGTTCCGGCGGCCGGCGGGCGACTCGGCCGTCAGCCGCAGCGAGCGGCCGTCCGGCAGCTCCACGACGGCCTTGGCACCCGAGATCGGGACCCGGCCGAGGGCCTTGGCGAGCAGACCGCCGACGGTCTCCACGTCCTCGTCGTCGTACTCGTCGGGGCCGAAGCCGTACAGCTCGCCGAGGTCGCCGATGTCGAGGCGGGCGGTGACCCGGTAGCGGTCGTCGCCGAGCTCCTCGACGGGCGGCAGCTCCCGGTCGTACTCGTCGGTGATCTCGCCGACGATCTCCTCCAGGATGTCCTCGATGGTGACGATGCCGGCCGTGCCGCCGTACTCGTCGATGACGACGGCGACGTGGTTGCGCTGCTGCTGCATCTCGCGCAGCAGGTCCCCGGCGTTCTTGGTGTCGGGCACGAAGGCGGCGGACCGCATCGCGGTGGACACCAGGTCGGACTCGGAGTCCCGGTTGATGTGGGTCCGGCGGACCAGGTCCTTCAGGTAGACGATGCCGACGATGTCGTCCTCGTTCTCCCCGGTGACCGGGATCCGGGAGAAGCCGGAGCGCAGCGCGAGCGTGAGGGCCTGACGGATCGTCTTGTACCGCTCGATGCAGATCAGGTCGGTCCGGGGCACCATCACCTCGCGGACGAGGGTGTCGCCCAGCTCGAAGACGGAGTGCACCATGCGGCGCTCCTCGTCCTCGATGAGCGACTCGGCCTCGGCGAGGTCGACCATGGCCCGCAGCTCGGCCTCGGAGGCGAAGGGGCCCTTGCGGAAGCCCTTGCCCGGGGTCAGCGCGTTGCCGATGAGGATGAGCAGCTGCGGGATCGGGCCCATGATCCGGGCCAGCGGCAGCAGCACGTACGCGGCGGCGGTCGCCGTGTTCAGCGGGTGCTGGCGGCCGATGGTGCGCGGCGAGACGCCGACGGCCACGTACGAGACGAGGACCATGACGCCGATCGCGGCGAGCAGCGCCTGCCAGGTCTCCGGGAAGGATTCGAGGAAGGCGTACGTGACGAGGACGCTCGCCGCCATCTCGCAGGCGACGCGGACGAGCAGCGCCACGTTGAGATAGCGGGTCGGGTCGGAGGCGACCTGGGCGAGCTTCTCGGCTCCGCGCCGCCCGGACCGTACGGCCTCGGCGGCGCGGAAGCTGGAGACGCGGGCGAGACCGGCCTCGGCGCAGGCGGCGAGCCAGGCGATGATGACCAGCGCGACCGCGCCGAGGATCAGCGAGACGTCCATCGGGTCAGGAGACGGTCGGAGCCGGGGACGGGCCGGTGAGGCCCTTCTCCGCGCGCCAGCCGTCGACGATCGCCGCCTGGAGGCCGAACATCTCGGCCTTCTCGTCCGGCTCCTCGTGGTCGTACCCGAGCAGGTGCAGCACGCCGTGGACGGTGAGGAGCTGGAGCTCCTCGTCCATGGAGTGCTGCGTCGGCGCGTCCTTGCCCTGCTGGGTGGCGACCTCGGGGCAGAGCACGATGTCGCCGAGGAGGCCCTGCGGGGGCTCCTCGTCGTCCTTCGACGGCGGGCGCAGCTCGTCCATCGGGAAGGACATGACGTCCGTCGGTCCGGGCAGGTCCATCCACTGGATGTGGAGCTGCTCCATCGCCTCCGCGTCCACGACGATCACCGAGAGCTCGGAGAGCGGGTGGATGCGCATGCGCGCGAGCGCGTAGCGGGCGATGTCGAGGATCGCCTGCTCGTCGACCTCGGTGCCGGACTCGTTGTTGACGTCGATCGACATGTGCTGTTTCTGCTACTTCCCGTTGCGGCTGTCGTACTGCTCGTACGCGTCGACGATACGGCCGACGAGCTTGTGCCGGACGACATCCTGCGACGTGAGCGTCGAGAAGTGCACGTCCTGGACGCCCTCCAGGATGTCGCGGACCTGCCGCAGACCGCTCTTCGTCCCGTTCGGCAGGTCGACCTGGGTGATGTCACCGGTGATGACGATCTTCGAGTCGAAGCCGAGGCGGGTGAGGAACATCTTCATCTGCTCGGGGTTCGTGTTCTGCGCCTCGTCGAGGATGATGAACGCGTCGTTGAGCGTCCGGCCCCGCATGTAGGCCAGGGGCGCGACCTCGATCGTCCCGCTCGCCATGAGCTTGGGGATCGAGTCGGGGTCGAGCATGTCGTGCAGGGCGTCGTAGAGCGGCCGCAGGTACGGGTCGATCTTCTCGTAGAGCGTGCCGGGCAGGAAGCCGAGCCGCTCGCCCGCCTCGACGGCGGGCCGGGTCAGGATGATCCGGTTGACCTGCTTGGACTGCAGGGCCTGGACCGCCTTCGCCATGGCGAGGTAGGTCTTGCCGGTGCCGGCGGGGCCGATGCCGAAGACGATCGTGTGCTTGTCGATCGCGTCGACGTACCGCTTCTGGTTGAGCGTCTTGGGACGGATCGTGCGTCCCCGGCTGGAGAGGATGTTCTGCGTGAGCACCTCGGCGGGAGTCTCCTCGCCGCCCTCCGCCGATCCGTTCTCGCTCGCCCTGAGCATGGCGATCGAGCGTTCCACTGCGTCCTCCGTCATCGGCTGACCGGTGCGGAGCACCAGCATCATCTCGTCGAACAGGCGCTGGATCAGGGCGACTTCCACCGCGTCGCCGACCGCGCTGACCTGGTTGCCCCGGACGTGGATGTCGGCGAGCGGGAAGGACCGCTCGATCACGCGGAGCAGGGAGTCACCGGATCCGAGGATCGTCACCATGGGGTGCTTCGCGGGGACGGTGAAGTGGGCGCGGGCCTGTCCTGGCACCCCTTCGTGGGGTGCCCCGTTGTGGGCTGTGGGTGTCTGAGTCATGGGCCGGCACTGTGGCCTGCACATACCTCCCGTTGAAGGGTTCTCGCCGCTCGACAACCTCTCGGCTTCCAAGCCTACGACCAGGCACCGACAAGCTCGTAAGGGTTTACGAATGAGCGGCCCGGAACCCGATGGTCGGCACGGCCCTGCGCAGCGGCCAGGGGCGGGCGGGGGCGGGCAGGAGCCGCTCCAGGAAGGCGTAGCGGCCGCGCAGCGCCTCGGGGTCCTGCCGGGCGTGGCCCTGGACGTGCTGCCACCAGGCGGCGATCTCGTGCCAGGTGGGGGCGGACAGCGAGCCGCCGAACTCCTGCACCGACAGGGCGGCGGTCAGACCGGCGAAGGCGAGCCGGTCGGCGAGCGGCCAGTCGGCGAGGGTGCCGGTGACGAACCCGGCGACGAAGACGTCCCCGGCTCCGGTCGGGTCGAGCGCGGAGACCTGGATCGCGGGCACCTCGGCGGTCTCGCCGGTGGCGCCGTCGACGGCGTAGGCGCCTTCCGAACCGAGGGTGACGACGGCGTAGCGGACCTTGTCGGCGAGGGCGCGGGCGGCGGCCCGGGGGCAGTCGGTGCGGGTGTAGCGCATCGCCTCGGCGGCGTTCGGCAGGAAGGCCTCGCAGTGCTGGAGGTCGGTGAGTCCGGCGAGGTCCCAGCGGCCGGTGTCGTCCCACCCCACATCGGCGAAGACCTTGGCGCCGCCCCGGGCCGCCTGGGCGACCCAGTCCTCGGAGCGGCCGGGTGCGAGGGAGGCGACGGCCGCGCGCGCGTGCGGCGGATAGGCGGGCAGGGCGCCGTCGAGGGGCGGGGCCTCGTGGCCGTGGGAGACCATCGTGCGCTCGCCCTCGTAGGCCATGGAGACGGTGACCGGGGAGTGCCAGCCGGGCACGGTCCGCGACAGCGACAGGTCGATCCCCTCCCCCTGCTCCAGGGCGTCCCAGCAGTACTCGCCGTAGTGGTCGTCGCCGAACGCGGCGGCGAGCGAGGTCCGCAGTCCGAGCCGGGCGAGCGCGGTGGCCATGTTGGCGACGCCGCCGGGGCTCGACCCCATGCCCCGGGCCCAGGACTCGGTGCCGCGCACGGGGGCGGAGTCGAGCCCGGTGAAGATGATGTCCAGGAAGACGGTTCCCGTGAGGAAGACGTCGCAGGCGGGGTCGGTGGGCTCACGCAGGCACACCAACGGGTCGACCCCGGCGTCGTGTTGCGGCTGCTCTCCCCTTGTTGTGCTCACGGCAGGCTCCCCGGTCGCGGTGCGGATCAGATCAGTGTGCCCGATGGGGGTGGGGTGACGGGTGGGACGCACAAGAAGAGCAAGCTGGTACCCCCGACCCCCACTCCCAAACAACAAGTGACCCGGATCACACACCGAACCGACGGAAACCACCTTCTCCCGCCGCTCACCCGCTTGATACACATGATCCCGCGACCCCGTGCCCCCGGCACACCATCGGGCGCTCCACCTTCCCCTTTTCCGTTCCAGGGAACGCCCATGTCCTCGCGGACCCGCGACGCGGGGGCCCTCGCCGCCCTCGTCGCCCTCTTCACCGCCGGCTACCTCGCCCCGTACCTCCTGCCGACCGTCGTCGGCCGCCTCTCCGCCGGACTCGGCCTCACCCCCTCCCAAGCTGGCCTGATCGGCTCCGTCCTCCTCCTCGGCTCCTCCACCGCCGGCTTCACGCTCGCCGCGCGCGGCGACCGCACCGCCCCGCGCCGGACCGCCCGGGCGGGCCTGCTCGCGATGAGCATCGGATACGGCTCCGCCGCCGCGACCCACCTCGTACCCCTGGTGATCACCGGCGCGATCCTCGGCGGCCTCGGCTCCGGCACGGCCACGGCCGTCGCCGTCGCCGGCATCGCGGGCCGACGCGACCCCCACCGCGCCTCCACCCTCGGCCTCCTCTCCGTCTCGGCGACGGCGGGCACCCTCTACCTGACCTTCCCGCACCTGGGCGGCGGCCACTCCACGCCCCTGCTCGCGATCGCCTGCGCAGCGGCCCTGACCTGGCCGGTCACGAGCCGCCTGCCGGTCGCCACGGGCGCGGTACGGGAGGGCGGGGCGGCCGCGCAGGCGGTGCCGGTGGACGGGGCCGCTCGCGGTTTCGCGTCCCTCCCCCACCGGCGGACCGGTGTCGTCCTCGCCGGGGGGACCCTGTGCTGGTCCATCGCGCAGAACGCCCTCTGGGGCGTGAGCGGCCGTATCGGCCTCACGCAGGCCGGCCTTTCCGAGGTGGCCCTCGGAGCGGTCTTCGCGGCGGCGCTCGGGGCGGGCGTCGCCGGAGTCACCGCGGCGGGCGCGCTCGGGCCCCGGCTGGGCCGGGCGGTGCCGATCGGCGCGGGCACGGTGACGATCGCGGGCTGTGTCCTGCTGAGCTCGACCGCGGAAGGCCTCGCGGGCTTCGCGACCGGCATGATCGTGTGGAACGCGGTCTACCCGGTGGTCCTGTCCTACCTCCTGGGCCTGGCCGCCTCCCTGGACCCGCGCGGCCGCTGGGCCGTCATGGTCGGCTCGGCCTCGTCCCTGGGCACGGCATGCGGCCCGGCGGTCGGCTCACTGCTCTCCGACCGGGCCGGCTACCCGGGCATGGGTCTGATCCTGTGCGCCCTGCTGTTGCTGGTGGCGGCCCCGATGACGGCGGTGGCCCGCCGGGCGGTCGGGATTCCGGCCCCGCCGGCGCTCGATGCCCGGGTGTCCGGGGGCGGAGCCCCCGGTTCGGGGAAGGGGCGGGGTGGGGAAGAGGCCCGCCGCAGGCACCCCCGCCCCGCGCCCACCCCCGCCCCGGACTACTCCGCCCCGCCGAACTCGTACGCCTCCACCTCGGCCAGATAACGCGCCCTGCGCGGCTCGTCGTCCTCCAGGAACGACGCGAGGAACGAGTTCCGCGCCAGCTCCCGGAGCTGCTCCGGCGTCAGCCCCAGCGCCTCCCGCACCCCGTCGAAGTTGTCCCCCGCGTACCCCCCGAAGTACGCCGGGTCGTCGGAGTTGACGGTCACGAGCAGCCCCGCCGTCATCATCGCGCGCAGCGGATGGTCGGCGAGGGTGTCGATGACGCGGAGCCGGACGTTCGACAGGGGGCAGAGGGTGAGCGGCACCCGCTCGCGGGCCAGCCGCTCGACGAGCGACGGGTCCTCCATGCAGCGCAGGCCGTGGTCGATCCGCTCCACGCCGAGGACGTCGAGGGCTTCGCGCACATAGGCGGCGGGGCCCTCCTCGCCCGCGTGGGCGACGCGGCGCAGGCCGAGCCGGGCGGCCTCCTCGTAGACCTCGCGGAACTTGGCCGGCGGGTGGCCGACCTCGGCCGAGTCGAGGCCGACGCCGGTGATCCGGTGGAGGTACGGCTTCGCGGCCTCCAGGGTCGCGAGCGCCGACTCGGCGGACTCGTCGCGCAGGAAGCACAGGATGAGCCGGGTGGAGATCCCGTACCGCTCCTCGGCCCGGTCGAGGGAGGCGCCGAGCCCCTCGATCACGGTCCCGATCGGGACGCCACGGGCGGTGTGCGCCTGCGGGTCGAAGAAGATCTCGGCGTGCCGGACGCCCTGGGCGGCGGCCCGCTCCAGGTAGGCGTCGGCGAGCTCGGTGAAGTCCTCGGCGGTGCGCAGGACCGCCATCAGCTCGTAGTAGAGGTTCAGGAAGGACTGGAGGTCGCTGAAGCGGTAGGCCTCGCGGAGGGCGTCGGTGTCCGCGTACGGCAGGGTGACGCCGTTGCGGGCGGCGAGCGCGAAGGCGAGCTCGGGTTCGAGGGTGCCTTCGATGTGGAGGTGCAGTTCGGCCTTGGGTACAGGCATGTTCACGTTCGTTTCGGTACGGGGACCCTCATGAGGTCCTGGGCAATGCTCAGCTCGCCGTCGAACCCTGCCGCCCGCGCCTGCCGTTCGAAGGCGGCGGGGTCGGAGTAGCGCTGCGAGAAGTGGGTCAGGACGAGGTGCCGCACGCCCGCGTCCCGGGCGACGGCGGCGGCCTGTCCGGCCGTCAGGTGGCCGTGGTCGGTGGCGAGGCGGACGTCCTCGTCGAGGAAGGTCGACTCGATGACGAGCATGTCGGCGCCTTCGGCGAGGGCGTGCACGCCCTCGCAGAGGCGGGTGTCCATGACGAAGGCGAAGCGCTGCCCGCGCCGGACCTCGCTGACGTCGTCGAGCGTGACCCCGCCGAGGGCGCCCTCGCGCTGGATCCGGCCGACGTCGGGGCCCTTGATGCCGTGCGCGGCGAGCTTCTCGGGCAGGAGGCGGCGGCCGTCGGGCTCGGTGATCCGGTAGCCGAAGGACTCGACGGGGTGGGAGAGCCGGCGGGCGTCGAGGGTGAAGTCCTCGGTGACGGCGAGCGGCCCGTCGGCGGTGACCGGCGCCTCGGTCAGCCGCACGGTCTCGCGGTAGGCCGTGGCGTACCGCAGCCGCTCGAAGAAGTGCTGCCCGCTCGCCGGGTAGTGGGCGGTGACCGGGTGCGGGACCTGGTCGAGGTTGATCCGCTGGATCACCCCGGCCAGGCCGAGCGAGTGGTCGCCGTGGAAGTGCGTGACGCAGATCCGGTCGAGGTCGTGCGCGGCGACCCCGGCCCGCAGCATCTGCCGCTGGGTGCCCTCGCCGGGATCGAAGAGGATGCCCTTTCCGTCCCAGCGCAGCACGTAGCCGTTGTGGTTGCGGTGCCGGGTCGGGACCTGGCTCGCGGTCCCGAGGACGACCAGTTCGCGTACGGACACGGGCTATCCGGGGGGCCAGTTGAGGCCGCGGCCGCCGAGGACGTGCGCGTGGGCGTGGAAGACGGTCTGGCCGGCGCCGGCGCCGGTGTTGAAGACGATCCGGAAGCCGCTGCCGTCGATCTTCTCCTGCTCGGCGACCTGGCCCGCCTCGCGCAGTATGTCGGCGGCGACGGTCGGCGCGGCGGCGGCCAGCGAGGCGGCGTCGGGGTAGTGGACGCGCGGGATCACGAGGACGTGCGTGGGCGCCTGCGGGTTGATGTCGCGGAACGCGACGGTGGTCTCCGTCTCGCGCACGATCGTCGCCGGCACCTCCCCTTCCGCGATCTTGCAGAACAGGCAGTCGCTCTGCGGCTCTCCGGCCATGTCCCGGACCTCCTCGGTCTGATGCTGCCGACTACTGACGATCACTACCCGGCCATGCTATCCGCCGCTTCCGACCCCCTGCGGAAGGCCTGTGGAAAACCCTCAGTCCTTCGGCGCCCGGCGGTTGAGCGCCGAGCGGCTCACCCAGTACGTGACGATCACGCCCCAGAACAGCACCGTGCCGGCCCCGCTCACCACGCCCGGGTCGGAGGACCACAGGAGGAGCGAGGCGAGCGAGTGGAGGCCGAGGAGCCCGACGGCCCCGGCCATGCACAGCACGGGCCGGCAGCTGCGGGCCACCAGGAGCAGCGGCCGGCGCAGCCGGGGCGGCACCCGGCGGGCCATCCACACCGCCCATCCGGTCCAGGCGCCGAGGACCGCGGCCCCGCCGACGAGCAGCGGGACGGCCGCGTCGGCCCAGGTCGCGCCGTCGGGGATCGCGGCGCGGGTGACGGCGGCGGCCAGGAAGCCGACGAGGGCGACCCAGCGGGCCCCGGCGGCGGTGTTCCAGGCCATGGCCTCCAGGTTGTAGCGGGCCTTGCGGTCCTGGAGGTCGAGCGCGGCGGAGGCGACGAAGCCCTCGGCGGCCTGGGTCCAGGCGCCGCGCCGGAACCAGCGGCGCCGCAGCCGCAGCAGCGAGAGGTTGTTGTGGGCCTCGCTGCTCTGCGGGTTGAGGCGCAGCGTCGTCTCGTACGCGCGCTGGGCGGTGGCGTGGTCGCCGCGCCGCTGGGCGGTGAGGCCGACGAGGAAGTGGGCGGCGTCCTCCTCGGGGGCGAGGGCGACGGCGGTCCGGGCCGCCTCGTACGCCTCGACGGTACGCGCGCGCGTGCGGGTGGCCTCGCCGTGCTCGGCGAGGGCGGTGCCGAGCGCGTAGTGGGTGCCCCAGTAGTTCGGGGCGAGGGCGACGGAGTGCCGGGCGGTGGCCTCGGCCTCCTCGTACCGCTTGTCGGCGAGGAGGATGTGGACGCGCATCAGCCAGGCGCCGAGCAGCTCGGGCTCGGCCCGCAGCGCCTGGTCGACGGCGGCCAGGGCGGCGGCCCGGTCGCCGGCCCGGTGGTGGCAGCGGGCGAGCAGGACGAGCGCCTCGGCGTCCTCCGGTTCGCCCGCCAGGTGCCGGGCGACGAGCTCGCCGGCCTGCGCGTACCGCCCGGTCTCGTAGAGCGCCTCGGCGCGGGCGAGCTCGGTGGACGGGCCGGAGGCGGTCACAGCTTGCGCTTCCTCTTGAGGTGGGCGAGGAGGTCGTCGTAGAGGCCGCCCTCGTTGGCGAACATGGCGACGTTCCGCGCGGCGGCGAACCACGGTTCCGTGGACGGCTTGATCTGCTTGGCCGCGCCGAGCAGGTCCTTGGTGGTGATCAGGCGTACGGAGCCGGTGCGGGCGGAGTCGAGGAGCGCGGCCTCGGCGGCCGTCTCGCAGACGTGGGCGAGGTCCGCGCCGGAGAAGTCCTCGGTGGCCTTGACGAGCTTGCCGAGGTCGACGGCCTCGATGGGGCGCTCCCGCAGGTGGTAGCGGAGGATCGCCTCGCGGGCGGCGGCGTCCGGCGGCAGCACGAGCAGGGTCCGGTCGAGACGTCCCGGGCGGCGCAGCGCGATGTCCACGTCCCAGGGCACGTTGGTGGCGGCGAGCACGAAGACGCCCTCGTTCCCTGCGCCGCTCGCGATGCCGTCGAGCTCGGTGAGGAGCTGGTTGACGACGTTGCGCAGGCCGCTGTGGTGGGTGCGCGAGCGCTTGGCGCCGAGGGCGTCCAGCTCGTCGAGGAAGACGACGCAGGGCGCCTGGCGGCGGGCGGTCTCGAAGATGTCGTGGATGTTCTTCTCGGAGGCCCCGATCCACATGTCGAGGACGTCGGAGAGCGACACGGTGAGGAAGTTCGCGCCGAGTTCGCCCGCGACGGCCCGCGCGATGAACGTCTTGCCGCAGCCGGGCGGGCCGTACAGGAGCAGGCCGCCCCGCAGCGACTTGCCGTACAGCCTGCGCAGTTCGGGGTTGCGCATGGGCGCGAGGAAGGCGGCCTCCAGGCGCTCCTTGACCTCGTCCATGCCGCCGACGTCGGCCAGGCGTACGGCCCCGGGGGCGTCGACGTCCCAGGCGGCGGCGTCCCCGGCTGTCCCGCCGGCGCCGTCGGCCTGCGGGTCGTCCAGGAACCGGGGCCCGACGAGGTCCTGGACCTGCTGCTCGGCGGCGTCCCAGTCGAAGGCGGTCTCTCCGGAGACCGGGGCCGGAGGCCCTACGGGCTCTTCGGGGACCGGGGCCAAAGGCGCTGCGGGCCCTTCGGGAACCGGCGCGGGCTTCTGAGGCTCCACCGGCGGCACCCCCATCGCCCGCATCATCAGCGCCCGCGCCCCCGCGTCGCCCGGCGCGTGCTGGAGGGCGACGGCCGCCTCCGCGACGGCCTCGTCGCCGCGCCCCTCCGCGAGGAGGAGCTCGGCGAAGTGGAGGCGCAGGGGCACATCGCCGGGGGCGGCGGCCACGGCGGCGCGCAGACTGCGGATGAGGGGGGACTCGTCGGCCATGGGGCCAGCCTAGAAAGGTCGCCCCGTCCCCCCTCCAGCGGGTCGCCCGCCCCCGTAGGCTGCGGTCCATGAGACGTGCCCGCGCGCCGCGCCGGCTGACGGTGGACGGCCGGGTCTGGCTGTGGAACGTCGGCCACACGCATCCCGGTTGCCGCACCTATGTCACGCTGCGCCCGGCCGGGGCCCGGAACGCCCTGACCCGGCTGGTCTTCGAGAGCGGCCCGGGCCGCGTCACGGCGGGTTTCCCGTACGGGGCGGGCGAGGTGGCCGCCGCCGGCGGGCACCTCAACCTGAACGAGCCGGGCGTGGTCCGCCGGCTCCTCGACCTGGCGGCGGCCCGGGGCCTCCTCCCGTACGGGAACGGCGTACGGGAGGTCGACGCCTGGCCGCTCTTCGACGAGCTGACGGGGGCCGGGGAGGACCGGGGCCCGTCCGACCCCGGTCCGCCGGGCGGGCCCTAGCTCCAGCGGCCGGTGCGCCCCAGGACCAGGGCGGTCGCCGCCGTACCGGCCGTGGAGGTGCGCAGGACGCTGCGGCCGAGGCGGTACGGCTTCGCGCCCGCGGCCTCGAAGGCGGCCAGCTCGTCCGGGGAGACCCCGCCCTCGGGGCCGACGACGAGCACGATCGAGCCCTTGGCGGGGAGTTCGGCGGTGGCGAGGGCGCCGCTGGGGTGGTCGCGGTCCTCGTGCAGGACGGCCGCGAAGTCGGCGCCCGCGAGGAGGGCGGCGACCTGCTTGGTCGTCATGAGCTCGGCGACCTCGGGGAAGCGGGTGCGGCGGGACTGCTTGCCGGCCTCGCGCGCGGTGGACCGCCACTTGCCGAGCGCCTTGAGGCCCCGGTCGCCCTTCCACTGGGTGATGCAGCGGGAGGCGGCCCAGGGCACGATCGCGTCCACGCCGGTCTCGGTCATGGTCTCGACGGCGAGTTCGCCCCGGTCGCCCTTGGGGAGCGCCTGGACGACGGTGATGCGGGGCTCCTCCTCGGGGTCCTCGTGGACCTCGTCGACCCGCACGGTCAGTTCGTCCCTGCCCTCGGCGGAGACCACCACGCACTCGGCCCAGCGGCCGTGCCCGTCCGCGAGCACGAGCTCCTCCCCGGCCCGCAGCCGCTTCACGGAGACGGCGTGCCGCCCCTCGGGCCCGTCCAGGAGGAAACTCCCGGCACCGGGGACGGTGTCGACGACGAAGACGGGTGCGGTCATGAAGCGCTCCTGTGGGCGAGCTCGGAGAGGGCGGTGTCCAGTTCGGCGGCCAGCACCTCGACCAGCTGCCCGGCGGGGAGCGCGCGGGCGAGGCGGTGGCCCTGGCCGGCCCACAGGGCCATGCCCTGGGCGTCTCCGGCGTCGGCGGCGGCCTTGCGGAGCGGGGCGGTGAGGTGGTGGATCTCGGGGTAGGCGGCGGGGGCGTACGGCCCGTGCTCGCGCATGAAGCGGTTGACGAGGCCGCGCGCCGGGCGCCCGGAGAAGGCCCGGGTGAGGGCGGTCCGGGTGAACAGCGGGTCCGTCAGGGCCTGCTTGTGCAGGGGGTGGGCGCCCGACTCGGGGCAGGGGAGGAAGGCGGTGCCGAGCTGGGCGGCGTCGGCGCCGGCGGCGAGGACGGCGGCGATCTGCGCGCCGCGCATGAGCCCTCCGGCGGCGACGATCGGCAGCGCGACGGCCTCGCGGACCTGGGTGACGAGGGTGAGGAGCCCGGTGCCGGGGGCGCCTTCGTCGGCCGGGTCGTCGCGGTACGTGCCCTGGTGCCCGCCGGCCTCGACGCCCTGGACGCAGACGGCGTCGGCGCCGGCCCGCTCCGCGGCGAGGGCCTCGTCGGCGGAGGTGACGGTGACGATCGTGTACGTACCGACGCGGTCGAAGGCGTGGAAGGTCTCGCGGGCGGGGCAGCCGAAGGTGAAGGAGACGACGGGGACCGGGTCCTCCAGGAGGATGGCCAGCTTGGCGTCGTACGCGTCGTCACGGCACTCGTCCGCCTCGCCGAGCGGGGTCTCGTACCAGGTGGCCTCGCCGGCGAGCTGGTGGCGGTAGACCTCGACGGCGGCGGGGTCGGCGGGCCGGCCGTCCTGCGGCAGGAAGAGGTTGACCCCGAAGGGTCGCGCGGTGAGCCCGCGCACCCGCTTGACCTCCTGGTACAGGCCTCCGGCCGTCTTGTACCCGCCCGCGAGGAAGCCGAGCGCCCCGGCCTCGCAGACGGCCCCGACGAGCTCGGGACAGGAGGCGCCACCGGCCATGGGGGCCTGCACGATCGGAAACCGAGAGAGATCGTTCAGTGCGGTGGGGGACATATGGGCATCGTGTCATGCCCGCGCACGGACAACGGAAAGGGGCGGCACACCGGGTGCCGCCCCTTCCTCACGTCCTACCGCCCGTTGAACGCGTCCTTCAGGCGTGAGAACAGCCCCTGCTGCCCCGGCTGGAACTGACCCGTGGGCCGCTCCTCGCCGCGCAGCTTGGCCAGTTCGCGCAGCAGGCGCTCCTGCTCGGCGTCGAGCTTGCTCGGGGTCGTCACCTCGACGTGGACGACCAGGTCGCCCCGGCCGTTGCCGCGCAGGTGCGTGACGCCGCGCCCGTGCAGCGGGATCGACTGGCCGGACTGCGTGCCCGGCCGGATGTCGATCTCCTCGACGCCGTCGAGGGTCTGCAGCGGCACCTTCGTGCCGAGCGCGCCCGCGGTCATCGGGATGGTGACCGTGCAGTGCAGGTCGTCGCCGCGCCGCTGGAAGACCTCGTGCGGGGTCTCGTGGATCTCGACGTACAGGTCGCCGGCGGGGCCGCCGCCGGGGCCGACCTCGCCCTCGCCCGCGAGCTGGATGCGGGTGCCGTTGTCGACACCGGCCGGGATCTTGACCGTGAGGGTGCGGCGGGACCGCACGCGGCCGTCGCCGGCGCACTCGGGGCACGGGGTCGGGACGACCGTGCCGAAGCCCTGGCACTGCGGGCAGGGGCGGGAGGTCATGACCTGGCCGAGGAAGGACCGGGTGACCTGGGAGACCTCGCCGCGGCCGCGGCACATGTCACAGGTCTGCGCGGAGGTTCCGGGCGCGGCGCCCTCACCCGAACAGGTGGTGCAGACGACCGCCGTGTCGACCTGGATGTCCTTGGTGGTGCCGAAGGCCGCCTCGTTGAGGTCGATCTCCAGGCGGATCATGGCGTCCTGGCCGCGGCGGGTCCGCGAGCGCGGGCCGCGCTGCGAAGCCGTACCGAAGAAGGCGTCCATGATGTCGGAGAAGTTGCCGAAGCCGCCCGCTCCGAAGCCGCCGCCCGCGCCACCGCCGCCGGAGGCCGAGAGCGGGTCGCCACCCAGGTCGTAGACCTGCTTCTTCTGCGGGTCCGAGAGGACCTCGTAGGCGGCGTTGATCTCCTTGAAGCGCTCCTGCGTCTTGGGATCGGGATTGACGTCCGGGTGCAGCTCGCGCGCGAGCCTCCGGAACGCCTTCTTGATCTCGTCCTGGGACGCGTCGCGGCGTACGCCGAGTACGGCGTAGTAGTCCGTGGCCACTTACGACTCCGCCAGGATCTGTCCGACGTAACGTGCCACTGCGCGTACCGCTCCCATCGTTCCGGGGTAGTCCATGCGGGTCGGTCCGACCACGCCGAGTTTGGCGACTGCCTCGCCGCCCGAACCGTAGCCGACCGAGACGACGGACGTGGAGCTCAGCCCCTCGTGGGCGTTCTCGTGCCCGATGCGTACGGTCATGCCCGATTCCTTGGCCTCGCCGAGCAGCTTGAGGAGCACGACCTGCTCCTCAAGGGCTTCGAGCACGGGCCTGATCATCAGGGGGAAGTCGTGTCCGAAGCGGGTGAGATTGGCGGTGCCGCCGATCATCAGCCGCTCCTCGTGCTCCTCGACGAGCGTTTCGAGGAGGGTCGCGAGCACGGTCGAGACCGTGGCGCGGTCCTCGATCTCCTCGAAGGACTCGGGGAGGTCCTGCACCAGCTGCGGCACGTCGGCGAACCGACGGCCGACCACCCGGCTGTTGAGCCGGGCCCTCAGGTCGGCGAGCGAGGTCTCGCCGAAGGGCGCGGGGCAGTCGACGACCCGCTGCTCGACCCGGCCGGTGTCCGTGATGAGGACGAGCATCAGGCGGGCGGGGGCCAGCGAGAGCAGCTCCACGTGCCGGACGGTCGAGCGGGTCAGCGAGGGGTACTGGACGACGGCGACCTGCCGGGTCAGCTGGGCGAGCAGCCGTACCGTGCGGCCGACGACGTCGTCGAGGTCGACGGCTCCGTCGAGGAAGTTGTGGATGGCCCGCCGCTCGGGCGTCGACAACGGCTTGACGCCGGCGAGCCGGTCGACGAAGAGCCGGTAGCCCTTGTCGGTGGGAATGCGTCCGGCACTGGTGTGAGGCTGGGCGATGTACCCCTCCTCCTCCAGGACGGCCATGTCGTTGCGCACGGTGGCGGGCGACACGCCGAGCTTGTGGCGCTCCGTGAGCGCCTTGGAGCCGACGGGCTCCTCCGTCCCGACGTAGTCCTGGACGATGGCGCGCAGGACCTCGAGCCTGCGTTCGCTGAGCATCGTGCGCACCTCCAGCTGTAGACGGTCGTTCCGGTTGCTCCGCTTTTGGCACTCGCCCTGTCCGAGTGCCAGCGATCCCCCGGCCAGTGTACGGCGGCGGGCATCGCTCCTGGCAAGGAGGCGGCGCCCGCACCCGTTAGCGTCGCCCCATGGACGTGGATTGGGAAGCGTGTGGATGGGAGCGGCTCGCGGACGGGGTGGGCCGGCGACGGCTGCCCGTCTGGGACGCCACGGTCGGGCTGGTCCTGGGTACGGAGGGGGTGCTGCTGTACGACACGGGGGCCTCGCTCGCGGAGGGCGCGGAGCTGCGGGCGCAGGTGGCGGAACTCACGGGCGGCCGGAAGGTGACGCACATCGCACTCAGCCACCCCCACTTCGACCACGTCCTCGGCACGGCGGCGTTCGCCGGGGCGGAGGTCTTCGGCGCGGTGGGCTCGGACGACCTCCTGAGCGGGGCGCGGGCCCGGGAGGAGCTGTACGGGGACGCGGTGGCGCAGGGCCTGGACCCGGCGGCCGCGGAGGCGGCGGCGGACGTCCTGGTGGCCCCGCGGCACGTGGTCTCCGGCGAGTGGACGCTCGACCTCGGCGACCGCCAGGTCCTCCTGGCGAACGTGGGCCCCGGCCACACGGGCCACGACCTGGCGCTCTGCGTCCCCGGCACCCGCGAGATCGTCTTCTGCGGCGACCTCGTCGAGGAGTCCGGCGAACCCCAGGCCGGCCCCGACGCCATCCCGTCCCGCTGGCCCGACGCCCTCGACCGCCTCCTCTCCCTCGGCGGCGAGGAGGCGGCGTACGTACCGGGGCACGGGGCGGTGGTGGACGCCACGTTCGTCCGGGCACAACGCGATGAACTGGCAAGGCGCTTCGAGGTGCCCTAACGTCACCCGAATGCGCAGCTACAACCCGGACTTGACGCCGCCCTGGCCGCATCCCCCGGGGGACGACCCCCGGACCCCCAGCAGATTCCCCGCCACCGCGTCCTGGACAGGATCGAGCCCATGCGCAGCTACAACCCCGATCTGACGCCGCCCTGGCCGCATCCCCCGGGGGACGACCCCCGGACCCCCAGCAGATTCCCCACCACCGCGTCCTGGACAGGATCGAGCCCATGCGCAGCTACAACCCCGATCTGACGCCGCCCTGGAAGAAGTCGGCGCCCGTGCCGGAGGTCCCGGCGGACCACGACCTGGTCGTGGAGGAGGTCACCACCGGCTTCTGCGGGGCGGTGATCCGCTGCGAGGCGGGCACGGTGACCCTGGAGGACCGCTTCGGCAAGCACCGGGTCTTCCCGCTGGAACCGCGCGGCTTCCTCCTGGAGGGCAAGGTCGTGACCCTGGTCCGTCCGGTGTCGGGCCCGTCGCGCCCCACCCGTACGGCCTCCGGCTCGGTCGCGGTCCCGGGCGCACGCGCGCGCGTGGCCCGAGCGGGCCGGATCTACGTCGAGGGCCGCCACGACGCGGAGCTCGTCGAACGGGTCTGGGGCGACGACCTGCGCATCGAGGGCGTCGTCGTGGAGTACCTCGACGGCGTCGACGACCTCCCCGCGATCGTCGCGGACTTCGCCCCCGGACCGGACGCCCGGCTCGGCGTCCTCGTGGACCACCTGGTCCCCGGCTCGAAGGAGTCCCGGATCGCCGCCCAGGTGACGGGCCCGGACGTCCTGGTCGTCGGCCACCCCTACATCGACGTCTGGGAGGCCGTGAAGCCCTCCTCCCTCGGCATCCCCGCCTGGCCCTCCGTCCCCCGCGGCCAGGACTGGAAGACCGGCGTCTGCCGCGCCCTCGGCTGGCCCTCGGACAACACCGGCGCGGTCTGGCAGGCCATCCTCAGGCGCGTCACCTCCTACAAGGACCTGGAGCCGGCGCTCCTGGGCCGCGTGGAGGAACTGATCGACTTCGTGACAGCCCCCTAGCCCCGCCCAACGCCCGCACCCGCACCCGCTGCCCGTGCGGGGCGCCCCCGCCTGGGGCTTCGCCCCCCGCCCCGTGTGGGGCCCGCACCCGCTGCCGTGTGGGCAATCGTCCCGCTGGGCGGGACGGGTGGGCACACGGGACGGCGCCTTCTAGCGGCGCCTCCGCGTTCCGAGCCTGAACCCGCACCCGTTGTGCGCTGTGCACCGGGTGCGGGTTCAGGCGCGTAAGCCTCTGGCGCCGGCAGGGCGCAGGCCCGTTGTGCCCACCCTCCCCCAAGCTCTCGGCTTCGCTCGAGCAGGGGGGACCCCCTCGCCCCAGCGGAACGATTGCCCACAACGGGGGCGGCGGCAGCGGGGCACCGCCCCGGCGGGCGCGCCCGCAACGGGGGCGGCTGGGGCGCGCCCCAGCAGGACCCGCGCCCGCAACGAGCGGCGGCGGCTCAGTCCACCAGGTCCCGGACCACCGCGTCCGCCAGCAACCGCCCCCGCAGCGTCAGCACCGCCCGCCCCGTCTCGTACGACGAGGGGTCGAGCAGCCCGTCCGCCAGCGCCTTGCGCGCCGCCGCGAGCCCCGCGGGCTTGAGGATCGACAGTTCGACGCCCTCCCGGAGCCGCAGCTCCAGCAGGATCCGCTCGACCCGCCGGTCCTCGTCCGCGAGGATCTCCCGCCCGGCGCCGGGCGACCGGCCACCGGCCAGGGCGGCGGCGTACGCGCCGGGGTGCTTCACGTTCCACCACCGGACGCCGCCCACGTGCGAGTGGGCGCCGGGCCCGGCGCCCCACCAGTCGGCGCCGCGCCAGTACAGCTCGTTGTGGAGGCAGCGCCCGGCCTCGGAGGTGGCCCAGTTGGAGACCTCGTACCAGTCGAATCCGGCCTCGGCGAGAACGGAGTCGGCGATCAGGTAGCGGTCGGCGTGCACGTCGTCATCGGTCATGGGCACTTCACCCCGCCGGATGCGCCGCGCCAGCTGCGTACCCTCCTCGACGATCAGCGCGTAGGCACTCACATGGTCCGGCCCGGCCCCGATCGCCGCCTCCAGCGAGGCCCGCCAGTCCTCGTCGGACTCCCCGGGCGTGCCGTAGATGAGGTCGAGGTTGACGTGCTCGAACCCGGCGGCCCGCGCCTCGCCGACACACGCCTCGGGCCGCCCGGGCGTATGGGTCCGGTCGAGGACCTTCAGCACGTGCTGCCGGGCGCTCTGCATCCCGAAGGAGATCCTGTTGAAGCCGCCTTCCCGCAGCTCGCTCAGGTAGGTCGGGTTCACGGACTCCGGATTGGCCTCCGTCGTCACCTCGGCGTCGTCCGCGAGCCCGAACTCGTCCCGGATCGCCCCCAGCATCCGCACGAGGTCGCCGGCGGCGAGCAGCGTCGGCGTGCCGCCGCCGACGAAGACGGTGCGCACGGGCCGCGGGTCGTCCCCGAGGACCTTCCGGGCGAGCCGGATCTCCTCGACGACCTGCTCGGCGTAGTTGTCGCGGGAGGCGAGCACGCCGCCCGTACCGCGCAGCTCGCTCGCGGTGTACGTGTTGAAGTCGCAGTAGCCGCAGCGCGTCGCGCAGTACGGCACGTGCAGGTAGAACCCGAGGGGCCGCTCCCCGGCCCCTTCGAGGGCACTCGGGGGCAGCGCCCCGTCGTCGGGTACGGGCTCACCATCGGGCAGTACGGAAGGCATGGGCCCCATTGTCCCGTACTGCCCGGGGTGACGGCCCCGACGGCGGACGTCAGCCCTCGCGCGAGCCCGCGTACATCTCCTCGATGAGGTCCTTGTACTCGCGCTCGACGACCGGCCGCTTCAGCTTCAGGGACGGGGTGAGCTCGCCGTGCTCGATGTCGAGGTCGCGGGGCAGCAGACGGAACTTCTTGATCGTCTGCCAGCGCTGGAGGCCCTCGTTGAGGCGGTCGACGTAGCCCTGGATGAGCTTGACGGTCTCGGGGGCGGCGACGACCTCGGCGTACGGCTTGCCGCCGAGGCCGTGCTCGGCGGCCCAGCCGAGGAGGGAGGGCTCGTCGAGGGCGATGAGGGCGGTGCAGAAGTTCCGGTCGGCGCCGTGGACGAGGATGTTCGAGACGAAGGGACAGACGGCCTTGAACTGGCCCTCGACCTCGGCGGGGGCGATGTACTTGCCGCCGGACGTCTTGATCAGGTCCTTCTTGCGGTCGGTGATCCGGAGGTAGCCGTCGGGGGACAGCTCGCCGATGTCGCCGGTGTGGAACCAGCCGTCGGACTCCAGGACCTCGGAGGTCTTCTCGGGCAGGCCGTGGTAGCCCTCCATGATGCCGGGGCCGCGCAGCAGGATCTCGCCGTCGTCGGCGATGCGGACCTCGGTGCCGGGGAGCGGCTTGCCGACGGTGCCGGTGCGGTAGGCCTCGCCCGGGTTGACGAAGGAGGCGGCGGAGGACTCCGTGAGGCCGTACCCCTCCAGGATGTGGATGCCCGCGCCGGCGAAGAAGTAGCCGATCTCGGGTGCGAGGGCGGCGGAGCCGGAGATGCAGGCGCGCAGGTTGCCGCCGAAGGCCTCGCGGATCTTGGCGTAGACGAGGGCGTCGGCGACCTTGTGCTTGGCGGCCAGGCCGAAGGGCGCGGAGGCGGTGCCGGTGCGGCGGAAGTTGTCCTGGGTGGCCTTGGCGTACTCGCGGGCGACGCCGGCCGCCCACTGGAAGATCTTGTACTTGGCTCCGCCGCCGGCGCGGGCCTTGGCGGCGACCCCGTTGTAGACCTTCTCGAAGATGCGGGGGACGGCCGCCATGTAGGTCGGCTGGACGACCGGCAGGTTCTCGATGATCTTGTCGACGCGGCCGTCGACGGCGGTGACGTGGCCGACCTCGATCTGGCCGGAGGTGAGGACCTTGCCGAAGACGTGGGCGAGCGGCAGCCAGAGGTACTGGACGTCGGCCTGGGTGACGAGGCCGGTGGCGGCGATGGCCTTGGCCATGTACGACCAGTTGTCGTGCGGGAGGCGGACGCCCTTGGGGCGGCCGGTGGTGCCGGAGGTGTAGATGAGGGTGGCGAGCTGCGTGGAGGTGATCGCGCCGACCCGCTCCTTGACGGCCTCGGGGTGCTTCTCCAGATAGGCCTTGCCGCGCGCCTCCAGGTCCGCGAGGGAGAGGACGAACTCGCCGTCGCCCTCCACGCCGTCGGTGTCGATGACGACCACGTGCCGGAGCCGGGGCAGCTCGGCGCGGCGCTCGACGGCCTTGGCCAGCTGGGCGGCGTTCTCGGCGATGAGGACCCCGGACTCGGAGTCGGAGAGGATGAACGCCGACTCCTCGGCGTTGGTCTGCGGGTAGACCGTGGTGGTCGCGGCGCCCGTGCACATCACGCCGAGGTCGGCGAGGATCCACTCGACCCGGGTGGAGGAGGCGAGGGCGACGCGCTCCTCGGGCTCGACGCCGAGGTCGACGAGGCCGGCGGCGATCGCGTAGACCCGCTCGGCGGCCTGTCCCCAGCTGAGCGACTTCCAGTCGTCCGGGCCGGCGCCGGAGGCGGCGGGCACCGGGTAGCGGTAGGCCTCCGCGTCCGGGGTCCGCTCGACGCGCTCAAGGAAGAGGGTCGCCACGGAGG
This sequence comes from Streptomyces sp. NPDC021012, assembly GCF_044333355.1. Classification (NCBI taxonomy): domain Bacteria; kingdom Bacillati; phylum Actinomycetota; class Actinomycetes; order Kitasatosporales; family Streptomycetaceae; genus Streptomyces; species Streptomyces sp. NPDC021012. The sequence goes on along the minus strand of NZ_JBIRQU010000004.1, from coordinate 236,690 downwards.
GCGGCCGGTTCTCGATCTGGGTCTGTGTGTCGCTCACGACGTCCTCCGGGCGGCGGCGGTGCCTTCTGGTGGTTCGTAACTAACTGGCGAGTAACCTTCGAGCCGCGTTCAGACTAAAGGGCCGGGGACCGGCGCGTAAGGCCCTGCAGGGCGTCGCTTCACGTCTCTTCCATAACGAACGGGCCCACGCGCGCATGGCGCGTGGACCCGTTCGTTGCACAGGACAGCTACTTCTCGCCGTCCGGGCTACTTCTTCTTGCCGGAGGACTCGTCGCTCGACAGGACGGCGATGAAGGCCTCCTGGGGCACCTCCACCGAGCCGACCATCTTCATGCGCTTCTTGCCTTCCTTCTGCTTCTCCAGCAGCTTCCGCTTACGGGAGATGTCACCGCCGTAGCACTTGGCGAGGACGTCCTTCCGGATGGCGCGGATGGTCTCGCGGGCGATGACCCGGGAGCCGATGGCGGCCTGGATGGGCACCTCGAAGGCCTGCCGCGGGATGAGCTCGCGGAGCTTGGCGACGAGCCGGACACCGTAGGCGTACGCGGCGTCCTTGTGGGTGACGGCCGAGAAGGCGTCGACCTTGTCGCCGTGCAGCAGGATGTCGACCTTGACCAGGCTGGAGGCCTGCTCGCCGGTGGGCTCGTAGTCGAGGGAGGCGTAACCGCGGGTCTTGGACTTCAGCTGGTCGAAGAAGTCGAAGACGATCTCCGCGAGGGGCAGGGTGTAGCGGATCTCGACCCGGTCCTCGGAGAGGTAGTCCATGCCGATCAGCGTGCCGCGACGGGTCTGGCAGAGCTCCATGATCGCGCCGATGAACTCGCTCGGGGCGAGGATCGTGGCGCGCACGACGGGCTCGAACACGTCGCTGATCTTGCCCTCGGGGAACTCGCTCGGGTTCGTGACCGTGTGCTCGCTGCCGTCCTCCATCACGACGCGGTAGACCACGTTCGGCGCGGTGGCGATCAGGTCGAGCCCGAACTCGCGCTCCAGACGCTCACGGATCACGTCGAGGTGGAGCAGACCGAGGAAGCCGACGCGGAAGCCGAAGCCGAGCGCGGCGGAGGTCTCCGGCTCGTAGACCAGCGCGGCGTCGTTGAGCTGGAGCTTGTCGAGGGCCTCGCGGAGGTCCGGGTACTCGGAGCCGTCGAGCGGGTAGAGGCCCGAGAAGACCATCGGCTTCGGGTCCTTGTAGCCGCCGAGCGGCTCGGTGGCGCCCTGGTTCTGGGAGGTGATCGTGTCACCGACCTTGGACTGACGGACGTCCTTCACACCGGTGATGATGTAGCCGACCTCGCCGACGCCGAGGCCGTCGGACGACGTCATCTCGGGCGAGGAGACACCGATCTCCAGGAGCTCGTGCGTGGCTCCGGTCGACATCATCCGGATGCGCTCGCGCTTGTTGAGCTGCCCGTCGACGACACGGACGTACGTCACGACACCGCGGTACGAGTCGTACACGGAGTCGAAGATCATCGCGCGGGCGGGGGCGTCGGCGACGCCGACCGGGGCCGGGATGTCCTGGACGACGCGGTCGAGCAGCGCCTCGACGCCCATGCCGGTCTTGGCGGAGACCTTGAGGACGTCCTCCGGCTGGCAGCCGATGAGGTTCGCGAGCTCGTCGGCGAACTTCTCGGGCTGGGCGGCCGGCAGGTCGATCTTGTTCAGGACGGGAACGATCGTGAGGTCGTTCTCCATCGCGAGGTACAGGTTCGCGAGGGTCTGCGCCTCGATGCCCTGCGCGGCGTCGACGAGCAGGATCGTGCCCTCGCAGGCGGCCAGCGAGCGCGAGACCTCATACGTGAAGTCGACGTGCCCGGGGGTGTCGATCATGTTCAGGATGTGCGTGTTGCCCTGAGCCGGCCCCTCGGTCGGCGCCCACGGCAGCCGGACCGCCTGGGACTTGATCGTGATGCCGCGCTCCCGCTCGATGTCCATCCGGTCGAGGTACTGGGCACGCATCTGCCGCTGGTCGACCACACCGGTCAGCTGGAGCATCCGGTCGGCAAGCGTGGACTTGCCGTGGTCGATGTGCGCGATGATGCAGAAGTTGCGGATCAGAGCCGGGTCGGTACGGCTCGGCTCGGGCACGTTGGTAGGAGTCGCGGGCACGCAGGGATCTCGTCTCGGGCGATGTTCAGAACGGATACGTAGACACCATGGTCCCATGCCCGCCGCCCGGCGCCCGGTTTGGGCGGCCCTGAGAGCGGCTGATAGTGTGGACAGCTGTGTCTCGCATGCCCTCTCAGCTGCGGGGCGCATCCAGAAGGAACATCGAACCTGTAAAGGCTCTTTTCGTGGCGAACATCAAGTCCCAGATCAAGCGGAACAAGACGAACGAGAAGGCGCGCCTGCGCAACAAGGCCGTCAAGTCCTCGCTCAAGACCGCGATCCGCAAGGCCCGTGAGGCTGTCGCCGCCGGCGACCTCGAGACGGCCACCGTTGCCGCTCGCGCCGCCTCGCGTCAGCTCGACAAGGCTGTCTCGAAGGGTGTCATCCACAAGAACGCCGCCGCCAACAAGAAGTCGGCGCTGGCTGTCAAGGTTGCCTCCCTCCAGGGCTGAGCTCTGATGTGACCGGCCGCACGGGACTCAGCGGGCCCTCTACCCCGCTCCCGCCCGGCCACCCGGACTCGCGCGCGGACGCGTTCGCCACGCGGGCGCGAGCCCACCAGCTGTAACGCCGAAGGCCCCGCCGCCTCCTTCCCCAGGAGGTGGCGGGGCCTTCGTCGTACGCGGTTCGCTACGGGGGCGGGAGCGGGGCGGGCGGCGCGAAGCTGCCGCCCGGCCGCGGACGGGGCCTACGAACGGGGCCCGGGGGGCGGAGCCCCCGGAAGAAACCGGCCTCAACCCCCACCGGCCCCCGGCAGGGTTTCGGGAAGGGGCGGGGTGGGGGATCCGCTCGAACACCCACCACGAACCGCCCGCACGACACGCGCCCCCGCGCCGCACGGCAACCCGCACGGCGACCCTCACACCCCCGAACGGCCGGCTAGGCCCGCCGCAGCCGCGCCGCCCGCGCCACCGCGACCACCGCCTTCTCCAGGGCGTACTCCGGGTCGTCGCCCCCGCCCTTCACCCCCGCGTCCGCCTCCGCGATCGCCCGCAGGGCGAGCGACACCCCGTCGGGAGTCCAGCCCCGCATCTGCTGGCGTACGCGGTCGATCTTCCAGGGCGGCATCCCCAGCTCCCGGGCCAGGTCGGCGGGCCGGCCGCCCCGCGCCGAGGAGAGCTTGCCGATCGCCCGTACGCCCTGGGCCAGCGCGCTGGTGATGAGCACGGGCGCGACCCCGGTCGAGAGCGACCAGCGCAGCGCCTCCAGGGCCTCGGCGGCGCGCCCCTCGACGGCGCGGTCCGCGACGTTGAAGGAGGAGGCTTCGGCGCGGCCCGTGTAGTACCGCCCGACGACCGCCTCGTCGATCGTCCCGTCCACATCGGACGTGAGCTGCGAGACCGCGGACGCGAGCTCCCGCAGATCGCTGCCGATCGAGTCCACGAGCGCCTGGCAGGCCTCGGGCGTGGCCGACCGTCCGAGCGCCCGGAACTCCTGCCGTACGAACGTCAGCCGCTCCGCCGGCTTCGTCGTCTTCGGGCAGGCGACCTCCCGGGCCCCCGCCTTGCGTGCCGCGTCGAGCAGCCCCTTGCCCTTGGCGCCGCCCGCGTGGAGGAGGACGAGCGAGATGTCCTCGACCGGGTCGTCCAGGTACGCCTTGACGTCCTTGATCGTGTCGGCGGAGAGGTCCTGCGCGTTCCGCACGACCAGCACCTTGCGCTCGGCGAAGAGCGAGGGGCTGGTGAGCTCCGCGAGGGCTCCGGGCTGGAGCTGCTCGGGGGCGAGGTCGCGCACGTCCGTGTCGGCGTCGGCGGCCCGGGCGGCCGCCACCACCTCCTGGACGGCGCGGTCGAGGAGCAGGTCCTCCTGCCCCACGGCGAGCGTCACGGGGCCGAGGAGGTCGTCGAGGGAAGTCTTTCTGGTGGCCATCGCGATCCAGCATCCCACGGGCCACTGACACCGGTGCCCGGGACGGGGACGACAATGGCGGGGTGAGTGAACGACACGTACTGGTGCTCCCCGACCGCGACGCCGCCGAGGAGGTCGCCGAGGAGCTCCCCGACCGCTTCGGCCTGTCCGAGGAACCGCAGCTCGTGCGGGACGCCCTGGCCGGGGAGGACGACGCCGAGGACGCGCAGTGGCTGGTGGTCGTCGAGGACCCGGACGCCCGTCTCGACCCGGCGGCGCTGGACGCGCTGGCCGCCGAGTACGAGGGCTGGCTGGAGGCCCCTTAGGAGCGCCTCCTAGGGGCGCCCCTCAGGAACGCCCCGTCTTCGGGACGATCTGGACGTCGAGGTCGATGCTGATGCTGGACCCGACGGCCGCGATGCCCCGCGCGAGCAGCGTCTGCCAGGTGAGGGTGAAGTCCTCGCGGTGCAGCTCGGTGGTGGCCCGGCAGGCGCCCCGGGTCTCGCCCTCCAGGCCGTTGCCGAGGCCCAGGTACTGGGTGTCGAGGGTCACCGTGCGGCTCACCCCGTGCAGGGTGAGCGCTCCGGTGACGCCCCAGCGGCTGCCGCCCCGGTGGACGAAGCGCTCGCTGTAGAACTCCAGCGTCGGGTAGACGGCGACGTCGAGGAAGTCGGCGGAGCGCAGGTGGTCGTCGCGCATCTGCACCCCGGTGTCGATGGAGGCCGCGTCGATGACGACGTGCATCGCGGACTGCTCCATGCGCTCGGCGATCCGCACCGCTCCCGCGAAGCTGTTGAACCGGCCGTGGATCCGGGCGAGGCCGATGTGGCGCGCGGTGAAGCCGATCTGCGAGTGCGCGGGGTCGATCTCCCAGTCGCCCGGCTCCGGCAGCTGCGGCTGGGGCGCGACCTGGAGGAGGACGTCGCCGATGCCGTGGTGTTCGCCCTCGGTGACGACGGCGCTGCCGTGGTAGGGGGTGTAGCCCTCGGACGTGACGGCGACCCGGTACTCCCCCGCCGGCACGGTCGCGAGGACCGTGCCGTACGGGTCGGTCTCGCCTCCCAGGACCTTGCGGCCGACCGTGTCGCTGACGACGAACTCGGCCTGCCGGACCGGTTCGTGCACGGGGTCGAGCACCCGGCAGCTGAGCACGCCGGCCGAGGAGGGGACGGTGAGACCGGCGAGCGGACCACCACCGCGAGCGGCTCCCGTCGCGCGCTTCCCGAAGAGACGATCGAACATTCTTCACACACCCCCGTGCGAATCATTCAACATGCAACGAAGTTGCATTCGATCACTGTTGCGGCGTTCGAGGCAAACGGGGTGAGTGGAGGGAAGTGTTACCGGGAGTCCGAATTAAAGATTCCGCTTTTCACGGCCGGCAGGACGTCGAACTCGATGCCGAACAGCTCCCGGTACGCGCTCCTCACTTCCTCCTCGCCGTCGAGGATCCGCTCCTCGCGCTCGCCGCCCGCCCGGGTGATCAGCTTCGGCGCGCTGAGCGTGATCCGGCCGTCCTCGGTGAGCAGGGAGCAGATGAGCGCCCGGGGGAAGTGCGAGTCCGGCGAGGTCTGGTGGTACCAGGCGCCGGCCGTGAAGTCGGCGAGCTCCCGCGGCCGCCGCTCCAGCCGGTACTTGGGCACCCCGTCCCGCAGCACGTCCAGGTCGCCGTCCGCGGTCTCCACGATCCGGAAGGTCCCGCCCGGGTCCTCCTGGTCGTCGCGCGCGTCGAAGGCCAGCGGGTGGTGGCTGTGGTCACCGAACCCGACGTCGGCCAGCCACCGCTCCCCCTCCGCCGTCTCCACGAGCAGCGCCATGTGGTCGTACGGGATGCCCGGCTTCCCGTCCGGCCCGATCACCCGCGCCTGGAGCAGCGCGACCTCGTACCCGAGCCCCCGCAGCAGGACGGCGAACGCCGTGTTGACCTCGTAGCAGAACCCGCCCCTGCGGGCGCCCACCACCTTGTCGAGGAGCGCCTTCTCGTCCAGGACGACGGGCTCGCCGAGATGGAGCGAGAGGTTCTCGAAGGGCACGGTCCGCAGGTGGCGGAGGTGCAGCTCGCGCAGCGCGGCGGCGTCCGCGCGCTCCGGCCGCTCCGCGCCGATGCGGCGCAGATAGGCGTCGATGGCGGCGGGTTCGACGGGTTCGACAGGTTCGTCTGTGGTCATACCGGCAGTCTGCCCGCTCGATGATCCACTCCTCAATCGTTCCTTCACCCGACGGGCACCGATTCCCCTTCCTTCGCGGGCAGTTCCCGCATCTTCGGCAGCGGCGAGGGCAGTAGCCAGAGCACGGCGAGGACGGCCCCGGCGGTGGCGATCCACAGCGTGGGGCGCAGCCCGATCGCGGTGCCGAGCAGGCCTCCGGCGAGTGCGCCGAGCGGGCGGAAGCCGTGGTTGAGGGTCCGGTAGGCGCCCATGACCCTGGCCCGCACGGCGTCGGGTATCAGCGCCATCTGGAACGAGCCGGCGGCGATGTCGGCGAGCATCACGCCGACGCAGGAGAGGAATTCCGCGACGAACAGCACGCCCGCCACCAGCGGGAGCGGCCCGCCTGACAGGGGGACCAGGAGCAGGGGGAGGGTGAAGCCGAGGAAGCCCGCGACGAGCGCGGGGCCGAGACCGATCCGGCGGACGACCGTTCCGGCCCACACCGCCCCGAGGAGGCCGCCCACGGCTCCGGCCGCGAGCACGAGGCCGAGCAGCCCCGCGCCGATGCCGAGTTCGGTGGTCGCGTAGAGCACGAAGAGGGTGGAGAACATGAAGTTGAAGAACTGGATCGTGCCGGAGGCCGCGAAGAGCGCGCGCATCGAGCGTTCCCGCAGCACCCAGCGCAGCCCTTCGGTGAAGTGCCCCTTGGCCACGGGCGCCGGCGCGGGTTCGACCGGCTTGATCCGGGCCAGGTACCCGGCCGACGCCAGATAGGTGAGGGCGTCCGCGACCAGCGCGAAGGGCGCGGTGAAGACCTGCACGAGCAGGCCTCCGACGCCGGGTCCCGCCAGCCAGGCCATCGAACGGCTGCCGTTGACCAGCGCGTTCGCCTGGACGTAGCGCTCGGTGGGGACGAGCGCGACGAACAGCGTGACGTTGCAGACCTCGAAGAGCACGGTGAGCGCGCCGATCCCGAAGGCCACCGCGTACAGCTGGCCGAGCGTCAGCGCGTCCAGCGCGTAGGCGACGGGGAGGGTCAGCACCAGCGCCGCCCGCCCGAGGTCGGCCGCGATCATGGCGCGTCTGCGACTGGCCCGCCGGTCGGCCCAGGCGCCGAGCGGCAGGTTGAGCAGGAGGGCGGGCAGGAGCTCGGCGGTCTTGAGCAGGCCCATCGCCGTGGCGTCGGCACCGAGGATCAGGACGGCCGCGAGCGGGATCGCGATGAGCGAGATCTGGTCCCCGACGAGGGAGACGGTCTGCCCGGTCCAGTAGCGGCGGAAGGTCCGCTCGCGCAAGAGGGCCGGTACGCGTTCCACGAGGGCCATCTCGGTCACTCCTCTTCGTGGTCGGGGATGTCCTGGTCCAGGTAGGCGATCCGCAGGATGCTGACGGGCCGCGCGCCCTCGGGCCTGAGCGACGGGTCGGACGAGCGCGCCTCGTAGGGCCGGAGCAGTGCGTCGATCCGCTCTCCGAGACCGGCCAGCTCCCCGGGGGTGAGGTGGAGCAGGGAGTCGCCGAACTCCTCGGCCTCCCGCCACTCCCTCGGCAGCCGGTGCCGGTTCTCGATGGCCCGGGTGACCCGCTCGAAGTAGCGCTCGGCGACGGCGACGTTCAGCGCGTCGGCCGCCTCGGCGACCGAGGCGTCCTCGCTGTACTCCGGCCACTCCGTGTACCGGGCCGTGGCCCGCCAGGGCTTCTCCCGCCCCCGCCCGCCGGGCGCCTCCTCCACCAGCCCGTACTTGGCGAGTATCCGCAGGTGGTAGGAGCAGCTGGCCACGGATTCCCCGGTCAGCTCGGCGGCCCGGGTGGCGGTGAAGGGCCCACTGCTCCGCAGCAGCCCCACCAGCGACATCCGCAGCGGATGGGCGTAGGCCCGCAGGGCACGCGGGTCGGTGAGTCGGATGCTGCGGGGCTGCTCGCCCCCGGACTGCGGTTCGCTGTTCTCCGGCATGATGAAAAGATATCTTTAGAAAGACTCCTTTACAAGGATCTCTTTACAAGCCCGCCCGTCGGTCTCGCCCTCCCGGCGCCTCACCCTCCTCCCGGTACGGCCATGAGCCCGCGCCCCGCCCCTACCACCGCGACGGCCCCGTCCCGGTCGGTCCGCAGCACCCGCGCGCCACCCGCCCGCAGCGCCTCCAGCGTCCGGGCCGAGGGATGCCCGTACGGGTTGTCCCGCCCCGTCGACACCAGCGCGAGCCTCGGCCGCACCGTCCTCATCAGCCCCGCGTCCTGGTACGCGGAACCGTGATGGGCGACCTTGAGCACGTCCACCGGCCCGAGCTCCGGATGGATCCGCGCCAACGCCCGCTGGGCCGGCGGTTCGAGATCCCCGAGAAGCAGCAGGCTCATCCCTCCGGCGGTACGGACGAGCAACGTGACACTGGCGTCATTGGCCCCACCACCGGAGGCCACGCCCGCTCCCCACGGCCAGAGCACCCGCCACTCCAGCGCCCCGACCCTCCGCCGCTCCCCCGGCACCGCGCGGATCAGCGGCACCCCGGCGGCGGCCGCCGTCCGCCGCACGAACGCCGCCTGGCCGGGCGGCTCTTCGAGCCCCGTGGTCTGGATCGCCCCCACCGACCTCCCCCGCAACACCCCCGGAAGCCCGGCCACATGGTCCGCGTGGAAGTGGGTGAGCACCAGCAACGGCACCCGCCGCACCCCGAGTTCACGCAGACAGCGGTCCACCGGCACGGGATCCGGGCCCGCGTCCACCACGACGGCGGAGTCCCCGCCCGCCGCGAGCACCGTCGCGTCCCCCTGCCCCACCTGGCACATCGCGAACGCCCAGCCCGGCGGCGGCCACCCCGTGACCCACCGGTCCAGCGACACCGGCCGCACCACCACGAGCAGGAGCAGCGCGGCGACGACCGCGCCGACCACCCCCCGGTACGGCAACCTGCGCGCCCCGAGGACCACCAGCGCCGTGAGCAGCGCCAACGCGAGGCCGCCCCACCACCCGCCGGGCCAGCCCAGCTCGGCCCCCGGCAGCGCCGCGCCCGTACGGGCCACCCACGCGATCCATCCGGCCGGCCACCCCGCCAGCCACGCCACCCCCTCCGCGGCCGGCATCCAGACCGCCGCCAGGGCGAGCGCGGCGAACCCGCACACCGTCGCCGGCGCCACCGCGAGTTCGGCGACGAGGTTCGCCGGGACGGCGACCAGACTCACCCGGGCGGCGAACACCACCACGACCGGCGCGCACACCGCCTGCGCCGCCAGGGCCACCCCCAGCGCCTCCGCCAACCGGCCGGGCACCCGGCGCCGCCGCAGCGCCTCGCTCCAACGCGGGGCGATCGTCAGCAGCGCCCCCGTCGCCAGGACCGACAGCAGGAAGCCGTAACTCCGCGCGAGCCAGGGGTCGTGGAGGACCAGGAGGAGGACGGCCGCGGCCAGCGCGGGGACGAGCGATCTCCGGCGTCCGGTCCCGATCGCGAGCAGTGCGACGAGCCCGCAGGCCGCGGCGCGCAGCACGCTCGGATCGGGCCGGCAGACGATCACGAACGCGAGCGTCAGACCTCCCCCGGCCAGCGCCGTGACCCGCAGCGACAGTCCGATCCGGGGCGCGAGCCCGCCCCGCTCCACCTGGTGCGCCCGCCCGGGCCGCCCGATCAGCAGGAGCAGCACGATCGTGAGGTTGCTGCCGGAAACCGCCAGGAGATGGGTGAGATCGGTCGCCTCGAACACGTCCCGCAGCTCGGGGGCGATCCTGGAGGTGTCCCCGACGACCAGTCCGGGCAGCAGGGCCCGCGCGTCCGGATCGAGCTTCTCCGTCGCCCTCCGCAGCCCGGCCCGCAGATCCCCCGCCGTGCGCTGCAGGCCGCTCGGCGGGCCGACGATCCGCGGCGGTCCCGCCCCGTCGACCTTGAGCACCGCAGCGAAGGGCTCGCCGGGGAGCAGCGGCGGCGCGAGCCGGGCGCCGACCCGCAGCCGGGTGCTGGGGAGGAGCCGCAGCCATTCCTCCCGCCCCTCCCCCGAGGGCACGATCAGCAGGACCGGCGCCCGGGTCCGGTGGACCGAGCCGTCGGACCGCTCGACCCGGGTCACCTCGCCGTCCAGGACGACCGAGACCGGCACCATCGCGTTGCCCCGGACCTTGGGCCGGGTGAGCCGTGGATCCGAGGTCACCACCACGTCCAGCCGCGCCCGCGCGTACTCCCGCGCCAGCTCCGGCACGGGCCCCCGCCGGAGGTCCGCCGCATGCAGCCCCGCCGAGGTGGCCCCGGCCGCCGCGCAGAGCAGGACCCCGGCCCACGCGGTCGCCCGTAACCGCCACCCCGGCGTGGTCATCGGTGAAGGAGACCCACGACCGGCACCCGTGCCACCGCGCCACCGCGCCGGACCCCGCACCAGCAGGACCAGGGCCCCCACCAGGCAGACCGTGACACCGGCCACCGTCCACCACCCGGTGATCCCCACGGCAAGGGCCGCCGCCGCCCAGGCCGCCCCCGCGAGGGGGACGAGCCGGAGATCGCTCGGCCCCTCCCGCCACACCGGCTCCCGCGCACCGGGCTCCCCGTCGCGCTTCACGGCCGGACCAGCGGTTCGAGGTCGGCGAACCGACGCTCACCGATGCCGTCGACCTCCCGCAGCTCCCCGACCGACCGGAAGCCTCCGTGCTCCGTCCGGTGGTCGACGATGTGCTGGGCGAGTACGGGTCCCACTCCCGGGAGGCCGTCGAGCTGTTCCGCCGTGGCCGTGTTGAGGCTCAACGGCACCCCCGGTGCGCCTCCGCCGCCGCCCGGGCCGGGGCCGCCCGCCGGCGGCCCCGGCAGACCGACCAGGACCTGCTCCCCGTCGAGCAGGACGCGGGCCCGGTTCACCCCGGTGAGATCCGCGCCGGGCTCCGCCCCGCCCGCCGCCCGCAGTGCGTCCGCCACCCGCGAGCCGGCCGGCAGGGTCAGCACCCCGGGCCTGCGCACCTTGCCACCGATGTCGACGACGACCCTCGCCCCGGAAGCCCCGGAAGCCCCGAAGACTCCGGCAGCCCCGGCCCCCGGTGCCGCCCCCGCTCCTGCTCCCGGCCCGGGGGAGACCGGCCCCTGTCCCGCCTCCCCCGGGCCGGCTTTCGGCGCGGGCGCGGCCGCCATGGGGGCGGCGGCGCGGACGAGTTCGGGAGCGCGCACCTCCTCCGGCCGCCCGGTCCAGAAGTACGCGCCGGCGAGGCCCGCGGCCACGAGCAGGACCACCGCCAGCGCGGCGAGCGCCCTCGGCTCCAGCCCGCACCTGGTCTGCACCCACACCGGGGTCCGGTCGCGGAGCGCGGCGGCCAGCCGCTCCCGCGCCCCTGGCGGGGAACCACGCTCCGGTGCCTCCGGCGCCTCCCGGGCCTCCGGTGCGAGCGCCGGGAGCGGTGCCCTCACCGGCACCGGAGGCACCGCTGTCGGAAACAGGGCCTCGGTCCTGGCGATGGTCGATGCGAGAGGTGTACGAAAAGTCATGTCCGTGACGGTAGAGATCACGGAAGGCCCGTGCGGAGCTCAGCCGACTTCCGTGGACAGACGCTCCGCTGTGGAAAACTCACTCACCCTTGCGAGGGACGGCGAGGGACGGCGGGGGACGGAAGGGCTCAACGCGGCGAGACGACGACCGCCAGGAGACCGGGGCCCGTGTGGGCGCCGATGACCGCGCCCACCTCGCTGACCTGGAGATCCTCGATTCCCGGCACGCGTTCCCTGAGCCGCTCCGCGAGCGCGGCGGCCCGCTCCGGCGCGGAGAGGTGGTGGACGGCGATGTCGACGGGGCCGGAACCGGCCCGCTCCACGGCGATCTCCTCCAGGCGCGCGATGGCCTTCGAGGCGGTGCGCACCTTCTCCCGCAGCTCGATCCGCCCGCCGTCGAGTTCGAGGAGCGGTTTCACGGCGAGCGCGGAACCGAGGAGCGCCTGCGCGGCACCGATGCGTCCGCCCCTGCGCAGATAGTCCAGGGTGTCGACGTAGAAGTAGGCGGAGGTGCCGGCGGCGCGCTTCTCGGCCGCCGCGACCGCCTCGTCGAGGGAACCGCCGGCCTCCACGACCTCCGCCGCCGCGAGGGCGCAGAAGCCCAGCGCCATACCCATCATGCGGGTGTCCACCACCCGTACGGGCAGGGGGGCGTCCTTCGCCGCGAGCACGGCGGCGTCGTAGGTCCCGGAGACCTCGGCGGACAGATGGAGCGAGACGACGCCCTGGGCACCCGCCGCGGCGGCCGCGCGGTAGGCCTCGGCGAAGACCTCGGGGCTCGGCCGCGAGGTGGTGACGGGCCGGCGCTTCTGCAGGGCCTCGGCCAGGGCCTTCGCCGAGATCTCCGTGCCCTCCTCAAGGGCGTGGTCGCCGATGACGACGGTCAGCGGGACCGTGGTGATCGCGTGCCGCTCCCTCGTCTGGCGTGGCAGGTAGGCCGTGGAATCGGTGAGGATCGCGACATGCCGGGACATGAGCGGGAGGTTACCCGCCGAGGCTGCCGCGCGGCAGCCCGGCCCCCCACCGGACACCTGTCCGTGCCCCGGCACGGTCGCGCGCGGGACCGTGCCGTCAGGTGGTGGTCTCCGGCCGGGCCGACTTCTCCCAGGGGTGGGCGGTCCGCCGGGGGTCGGGTGCCGTGATCGCGGAGGGCTCTCCGCCGGTCCTCGGACCGGCCTGCCCTGCGGGCCCGGCGGGCTGCCCCCGTCCGTCGGCCGTCGCCGCATCCGGCACCCCGGCCCCCGCCCCCGCCCCGCGGGCCGTCCTCGGCGTGGCCTCCGGGCCCGCCCAGTGGCGCAGGGCGCCCGCCTCGACGTCGATCTGCGCGCTGAGCGCCGACAGGTCGTCCTCCGCGAACTTCAGCGCCCGGTCCCGGGCGGCGTGCCGCAGCGCGTCGGCCGAGCCCGTGATCCGCTCGGTCCGGGCGACGAGTTCGGGCAGCTGGCCGGCCACCCACGCCCGGTCGGGCTCCCGCTCCAGGCGCTTGAGGTCCGCGTCCAGTTCGAGCCCGTGGGCGCTGAGCCGGTGGAACAGGTCGAGCGACTCCTTCAGCGAGGCGTCCTCGCCGACGCCCGCCTGGAGCGCCTCCTGTGTGGCGCGCATCGAGGTGCGCAGCGAGAGCCGAAGCCGGGCGATCTCGCCGGCGGCTCCGACCTGGCCGAGGCTCTTGGCCCGCAGCGTGGTGTCCTCGACCGTGCGCCGGGCCTGGTCGAGGGTGCGGTCCACGCCTCGCTTGGCGGCCTTCGCGACCTTCACGGTGACGAACACCCCGAGCGCGACGAAGGACAAGAAGAGCAGCGCCATGATCGTGATAATCGTGGCTTCCATGGGCGCCCCTCCGGCCTCGGTTGTGGTTCTTCCACGGTAAACGGAAGGGGCAGGTCGACGGTTCCCTTCGAACCCTCAACCTGCCCCCACGCTCCCCCTAGGGGAAGGCCGGTGTCAGCCGGCGACGATGTTGACCAGCTTCGGCGCGCGCACGATGACCTTGCGGATCTGCGCGTCACCCAGCGCCGCGACCACGTGCGGGTCGGCCAGCGCCAGCGTCTCCAGCTCCGCGTCGGTGATCGACGGCGGGACCTCCAGGCGGGCCTTGACCTTGCCCTTGATCTGCACGACGCAGGTCACGGTCTCGTCGACGACGTACGCCGGGTCGGCGACCGGGAAGTCCTGGTGGACGACCGAGTCGGTGTGGCCCAGCCTGCGCCACAGTTCCTCGGCGATGTGCGGGGCCAGCGGGGCGACCAGCAGAACCAGCTGCTCGGCGACCGGGCGGGAGATCGCGCCACCGGACTTGGTCAGGTGGTTGTTCAGCTCGGTGATCTTGGCGATGGCGGTGTTGAAGCGCATCGCGGTCATGTCCTGCGAGACGCCGTCGATCGCCTTGTGCAGGGCGCGCAGCGTGTTCTCGTCGGGCGCGGTGTCGACGACCGTGACCTCGCCGGTCGCCTCGTCGACGATGTTGCGCCACAGTCGCTGCAGCAGCCGGTACTGGCCGACCACCGCGCGTGTGTCCCAGGGGCGGGACACGTCCAGCGGGCCCATCGCCATCTCGTACAGGCGCAGGGTGTCGGCGCCGTACTCGGAGCAGATCTCGTCCGGCGTGACCGCGTTCTTCAGGGACTTGCCCATCTTGCCCAGGACGCGGCTGACCTTCTCGCCCTGGTAGTAGAACGCGCCGTCGCGCTCCTCGACCTCGGCGGCCGGCACGGCGATCCCGCGCGCGTCCCGGTAGACGAAGGCCTGGATCATGCCCTGGTTGTACAGCTTGTGGAACGGCTCGGCCGAGGAGATGTGGCCCAGGTCGAACAGCATCTTGGACCAGAAGCGCGCGTACAGCAGGTGCAGCACGGCGTGCTCGGCGCCGCCGACGTACAGGTCGACGCCACCGGTCGGCATGCCCTCGCGGGGGCCCATCCAGTACTGCTCGACGGCGGGGTCGACCAGCTTCTCGGAGTTGTGCGGGTCCAGGTAGCGCAGCTCGTACCAGCAGGAGCCGGCCCAGTTGGGCATGGTGTTGGTCTCGCGCCGGTAGCGGCGCGGGCCGCGGCCGTCGCCCAGGTCCAGGGTGACGTTGACCCATTCCTCGTTGCGGGACAGCGGGGTCTCCGGCTGGGTGTCCGCGTCGTCGGGGTCGAAGGTGCGCGGCGAGTAGTCCTCGACCTCCGGCAGCTCCAGGGGCAGCATCGACTCGGGCAGCGAGTGGGCGACGCCGTCCTCGTCGTAGACGATCGGGAAGGGCTCGCCCCAGTACCGCTGGCGGCTGAACAGCCAGTCGCGCAGCCGGAAGTTGACGGTGCCCTCGCCGATGCCGCGGTCGGACAGCCAGGCGGTGATCTTCGCCTTGGCGTCGACGACGCCCAGGCCGTCCAGGGAGATCTCGTCGTTGGTGGAGTTGACCAGCTTCGCCTCGTACGAGGCGAAGGCGTCGTCCCAGGTCGACGGGTCGGTGCCGCGGTCGTCGTTGGGCTCCACGACGCAGCGCATCGGCAGCTCGAAGGCGCGCGCGAAGGCGAAGTCGCGGCTGTCGTGCGCCGGGACGGCCATGATCGCGCCGGTGCCGTAGCCCATCAGGACGTAGTCGGCGATGAAGACGGGGACCTGGGCGCCGCTGACCGGGTTGGTCGCGTAGGCGCCGGTGAAGACGCCGGTCTTGTCCTTGGCCTCGGCCTGTCGCTCGACGTCGGACTTGGAGGCGGCCTGCTTGCGGTAGGCGTCGACGGCCTCGGAGGGGGTGGCGTGACCGCCGGTCCACACCTCGTGGGTGCCCTCGGGCCAGGCGGCCGGGACGATCTTCTCGACCAGGTCGTGCTCGGGCGCCAGGACCATGTAGGTGGCGCCGAACAGGGTGTCCTGGCGGGTGGTGAAGACGGTGATGGCGTCGGTGTCGCCGACCTGGAAGTCGACGCGGGCGCCCTCGGAGCGGCCGATCCAGTTCCGCTGCTGCAGCTTGATGGCCTCGGGCCAGTCCAGCGCGTCCAGGTCGTCCAGCAGGCGGTCCGCGTAGGCGGTGATCCGCATGTTCCACTGGCGCAGCTTGGCCTTGAAGACGGGGAAGTTGCCGCGCTCGGAGCGGCCGTCGGCGGTGACCTCCTCGTTGGCCAGGACGGTGCCCAGGCCGGGGCACCAGTTGACGGGGGCGTCGGAGGCGTACGCCAGGCGGTACTCGCCCAGGACGTCGGAGCGCTCGGCGGCGCTCAGCTCGCTCCACGCGCGCGTGCCGGGGACCTCACGGGTGCCGTTCTCGAACTGCTCGATCAGCTCGGCGATCGGCCGGGCCTTCTTGGCCTCGTCGTCGTACCAGGAGTTGAAGATCTGCAGGAAGATCCACTGGGTCCACTTGTAGTACTCCGGGTCGATCGTGGCGAACGACCGGCGCTTGTCGTGGCCCAGGCCCAGCCGGCGCAGCTGGACCTTCATGTTCTCCATGTTGGCCTCGGTGGACACGCGCGGGTGCGTGCCCGTCTGCACGGCGTACTGCTCGGCCGGCAGGCCGAAGGCGTCGAAGCCCAGGGTGTGCAGCACGTTGTGGCCGGTCATGCGCGCGTGGCGGGCGAAGACGTCCGTGGCGATGTAGCCCAGCGGGTGGCCGACGTGCAGGCCCGCACCCGAGGGGTACGGGAACATGTCCATGATGAACTTCTTGGGCAGGGCGGCGACCGCGGGGTCGCCCGCCAGGTCACCGGTGGGGTTCGGCGCCTCGTAGGTTCCCTCGGCGTCCCAGAAGTCCTGCCAGCGTGCCTCGATGTCGGCGGCCATGGCCGCCGTGTAGCGATGAGGGGCCGCCGTCTCGGCGGCCGTCGTGATCTCGGTCATGGTCCTTGATGCTCCATCGATCGTCTCTGCCCACTGCCACGAACTGCCCGAAATGAAAAATCCCCTCGCACAGGAGGGGATGCCGCGCCGACTCCGACGGGATGTCTGTCGCCCGTCGGGACTGGTCAGCGCGGCTCGGTAAGCAGGAGGCGTACGGCACGCATGGCGCCAGGGTACCGCAGGGCCCGAGCGGGCCGCACCGGCGTTCCACGGAGCGAAAGGGGGCGGTGACACGAAGAAGCGGGCCACCCTGGTCAGGGTGGCCCGCTTCTCTTCTGTGGAGCTAAGGAGAATTGAACTCCTGACCTCCTGCATGCCATGCAGGCGCTCTACCAACTGAGCTATAGCCCCGCGTGCGGGAATTTTCAGATTTCCGCAGAACCGGTGCGAGCCATCCGGTTCGAATGGTTCACTTCCGTTCTGTGGAGCTAAGGAGAATTGAACTCCTGACCTCCTGCATGCCATGCAGGCGCTCTACCAACTGAGCTATAGCCCCTTGAGTTGTTGTCCCCGCTTCGCTCTCGCTCGCGGCGACGAACAGAACAGTAACGGCCCGCGCGGCAGATCTCCAAATCGATTCTCGGGACGCCCCTGACCTGCCGGGTAGGGTCGCCGACTGTGTCCGTCTCCGTGCTCTCCAAAACCCGCGCCCGGCCGTGGCCCCTGGCCACCGCCGCGGCGGTCTGCCTGCTCTCGTTCGCGGCCTTCTGGGTGGCGCAACGCCTCGCCCACGTGAACATGCTCGACGTGATGGTCTACCGGGCCGAGGGCGAGACGGTCCGGGCCGGCGGCGACCTGTACGCGATGCGGGCGACCTCGGCGAACCTCGGCATGACCTATCCGCCCTTCGCGGCCCTGCTGTTCGTCCCGCTGACCCTGGTGGGCGTCCCGCTGATGCGGACGCTCACCACGGCCGGGAACCTGCTCCTGGTGGTCGCGCTGGTGCAGCTCTCGCTCCAGCTGATCCGCCCCTCGCTGTCCCGTACGGACCTGTGGCGCACGACGCTGTGGGTCGCCGCCGTCGCGGTCTGGTGCGAGCCCGTGTGGACGACCCTGCGGTACGGCCAGATCAACCTGCTCATAGCGGTGGCGGTGCTCTGGGACCTCACCCGCCGCGAGAGCAGCCGCTGGGCCGGCCTGGGCATCGGCCTGGCGACCGCGGTGAAGCTCACACCGGGACTCTTCGTGGTCCTGCTGCTCGCCGCGGGCCTGCTCCTGTGGCGCCGGGACCGGTCCGTGAACCAGTGGCTGCGCACGGCGCTGACCGCGACCGGGGTGTTCCTCGGGACGACGCTGGCCGTGGCGCTCGCCCTGCCCGCGGACTCGAAGCGGTTCTGGACGGAGACCCTGTTCGAGACCGGACGGGTGGGCTTCGCCGAGGAGACCGCCAACCAGTCGATCCGCGGGGTCCTGGCCCGGCTGATGCACACGGACGACCCGGGCATGTGGTGGGCGGTGACCGCGGCCGTCCTGGGCGGCGCGGCGATGGTCCTCGCGGTACGGGCGGCGGTGCGCGGCGACAAGGCGGTGGCCGTGGTCGTCTGCGCGCTCACGGCGCTGATGATCAGCCCGATCTCGTGGTCCCACCACTGGGTCTGGTGCGTGCCCCTGCTGATCCTGCTCGCGGACCGCGCCACGCGCGCGTGGTGGGTGACGGGAACGGTGGCGCTGGTCTTCGCCTCGTTCGCGCTGTGGTGGGTCCCGCACGACCCGGGCCGCCCCGAACTGGACCAGAACGCGGGGCAGATGCTGCTGTCGGCGGTCTACCCGCTGACGGCGACGGCGCTGCTCGCCGGGTATGCGCTGACCCGGCGCCGTCAGGCCGTGGCGAAGGAGTAGAACCGCTTGAGGGTGCAGTGCTCGTCGAGGAGCCGGCCGTAGATCGGCTCACCCTCCAGCTCGCGGTAGGTCTCGATCGGGTCGCCCTTTATGATCAGCGCCCGCGCGCACTCCTCGCACCAGTACTGGAACCCCGTGTTGACGGGGTCCATGTCGCGCACGATGGGCGTCCCGCTGCCGCACCAGTCGCACTTCCGCCTGTGTGCACCCATGAATCAGCTCCAGCTGTGGCCGCAGGCCGTACACCCATAGGACGCCCTGCCGTTGTCGCCGAGCACGTGGGTCACCCTCCCGTCCGGATCCTCGTCCCCCTCCGGCCGTCCGATTCTGCCATGGCCCCGCAAGAGGGTCAGCGCGATCGTCGCGGCAGTCCCGCCGCGGCGCCCACGAGGGAGGCGGCGGCCAGGGCCAGGACGGTCGCCCACAGCGCGTCGGCGGAGTCCTGGGCACCGGGACCCGCGTACCGGCCGAGGAAGAGGGTGCCGAACGCGGCGACGCCGACGAGCTGGCCGAGCTGGGTGACGGTCGCGAGCAGTCCGCTGGCGTCGGCCGCGTCCTCGGGACGCACGGTGGCCAGGGCCCCGGTCAGGGCCGGGCTGAAGGCCAGCGAGATCCCCGCGCCGAAGGCGCCCAGGGCCGGGTAGAGCCCCCAGCCGCCGGTGCCGCCGTCCCCGAGGAGCCCGCCGAGGGCGAGGAGCGCCGCGGCCGCGAGCAGGAAACCGGTCGGGACCAGCGCGCGGTGCAGCCGGGCCGGCCAGCGCCGCCAGGTCAGGCCGACGGCCCCGAAGACGACGGCGGCGGGCCCGAACGTGAGTCCGGCGCGCAGGGCGCTGTGACCGAGCCCGCCCTGGAGGTGCAGGGTGAGGGTGAACAGGAAGCCGGCGTTGACGCCCATCGCCACGGCGATCCACAGGACGGCCCGGCCCATCCCGGGGATCCGCAGCACGCGCGGGGCGATCAGCGGTGCGCCGCCGCGCCGGGCGAGCCGGGACTCGTACGCGCCGAAGACGGCGGCGAGCACCAGCGAGCCGCCGAGGGAGAGCCAGGACCACAGCGGCCAGTCCTGTTCCTGCCCGAGGACCAGCGGGACGGTCAGCAGGGACACGGCGGCGGCGAGGAGCAGCAGCCCCGGCAGGTCGAGGGCACGCGCACGCGTGGGCGCGGTGTGGGCGTCGCGGGGCAGCACCCGGGCGCCGAGGGCGAGCAGGGCGATCCCGACGGGGACGTTGACCAGGAAGACGGGCCGCCAGCCGGTGCCGAAGAGGTCGGCGCTCACCAGGACGCCGCCGGCGACCTGCCCGGCGGCCGCGCCGGTGGCCAGGACCGCGGAGTAGGCGCTGAGGGCCCGCGCCCGGCGCTCGCCCGTGAAGTTGCGCTGGATGAGGCTGAGCACCTGCGGGATCATCAGCGCGGAGCCCGCGCCCTGTACAAGCCGGAAGGCGATCAACTGGTCCGTTCCCGCCGCGAGTCCGCAGGCGAGGGAGGCGGCGGTGAACAGGGCGAGGCCACCGAGGTACGCCCGGCGGTGGCCGAGCAGATCGCCGAGGCGGGCTCCGGTGATCAGCAACACCGCGTAGGTGATGGTGTATCCGGCGATGACGAGCTGGAGCGCGCCTCCGGAGGCGGAGAGTTCGGTCCGGATGGTGGGGGCGGCGACGTTGACGATGAAGACGTCGAGGAGTGCCATGAACTGGGCGGCGAGGACCACGCCGAGCAGCAGGCCGGGGCGGTTGTCGGTGGCACCGTCTTTACTGAGTGCGGGACGTGTCGTGGTCGAGGTCATGCGACGAGCGTGACCCCGATCGGATACGGGTAACGAGAGCCCGCCGATGCTGGTACCGACACCACCTGGCAACGGCGGCACGGGGACTCGACCATGGGGGCGTGACGATCGTGGCAGCACTACCGACGCAGCGTCGGCGACGACCGGAACTGGCCGCGTTCCTGCGCAGCCGCCGGGCCAGGGTGACCCCGGAGGACGTGGGCATGCCGCCGGGGCTCCGTCGGCGCACGCCGGGGCTGCGCCGCGAGGAGGTCGCCCAGCTCTCCGGTGTCGGTGTCACCTGGTACACCTGGCTGGAGCAGGGCCGCCCGATCAACGCCTCCGCGCAGGTCCTCGACGCGGTGGCCCGCACCCTCCGGCTCGACCGGCCGGAGCGCGAGCACCTCTACCACCTGGCCGAAGTGCCGTACGCCCCCGACCGGTCCGCCGCGGACGTCCCGGAGGTCAGCCAGGAGATCCAGGGGATCCTCGACGCCCTGGACCCGCTCCCGGCGGTGCTCTACAACGCGCGGTACGACGTGCTCGCGACCAACGTCCTGTACGAGCGGCTCCTGATGCAGGACGGACCGGGCCTGGACACCGGCCCGTTCGGCATACGCAACGTGCTGTGGGCGCTCTTCAGCGTGCCGGGGCCCAAGTGCCCGGTGGTCGACCGGAAGCGGGAGCTGCCGCTGATGGTGGCCCAGCTGCGGGGTGCGTACGGCCGTCATGTGGGCGAGCCCGACTGGGAGGAGTTCGTACGGCGTCTGGCGGACGCCAGCCCGGAGTTCGCCCGGCTCTGGCGCAGTGGTGACGTGGTGCCCCCGGGGACGCGGGTGAAGACCTTCCGGCACGATCTGGTGGGCGAGATCCGGCTGACCTCGGTCTCCCTCTCGGTCAACGGGATGCCGGAGTGCCGGATCGTGACGTACACGCCGAGCGACGAGGAGAGCCGCCAGGGGATCGAGACCCTCCGCAGGGCGAAGGGGTGACGGAACGACGAATCCCGCCCCCTGGTGGGGACGGGATTCGGTGACTGTGGAGCTAAGGAGAATTGAACTCCTGACCTCCTGCATGCCATGCAGGCGCTCTACCAACTGAGCTATAGCCCCTCGTGTTCTTCGCGCTCCGCGCTGCGAACAAGAAGAACTCTAGCCTGTGACCTGCCGGAAAGTGAAATCCGGGTCCGGCAGGCCGGTCGTGGGGCTCAGTCGTCGTCGCCGAGGACCGGCTCGGGAAGCGTCCCCGCGTTGTGCTCCATCAGACGCCAGCCGCGGGCGCCCTCGCCGAGCACCGACCAGCAGCAGTTGGAGAGCCCGCCCAGGCTCTCCCAGTGCCGGGCCTCCAGGCCCAGGAGCCGGCCGATGGTGGTGCGGATGGTGCCGCCGTGGCTGACCACGACGAGCGTGCCGTCCTCGGGGAGCTTGTCGGCGTGCTCCAGGACCACCGGGGCGGCCC
Source organism: Streptomyces sp. NPDC021012 (assembly GCF_044333355.1). Lineage (NCBI taxonomy): Bacteria > Bacillati > Actinomycetota > Actinomycetes > Kitasatosporales > Streptomycetaceae > Streptomyces > Streptomyces sp. NPDC021012. The sequence continues at coordinate 215,262 of NZ_JBIRQU010000004.1, read as the reverse complement.
GGTCGGCCACCTCGGTCTCGAGTTCGCCGCCGCCCCGGCGCACGGGCTCGCCGCGCTTCCAGGCGGCGTACTGCTCGCCGTACCGCGCGACGATCTCGTCGTGGGTCAGGCCCTGCCACTCCCCCGCGTACGTCTCGCGCAGGGCGGCGTCGTGGGCGACGGCGTGGCCGGTGAGCGCGGCGAGCTCGGCGGCGGTGGCCGCCGCCCGCTTCAGGTCGGAGGCCACGATGGCGTCCGGCTTGAGCGCGGCGAGCAGCCGTGCGGCCCGGCGGGCCTGGGCGACGCCGGTCTCCGTCAGCTCGATGTCGGTCGAGCCCTGGAAGCGGCGCTCCAGGTTCCAGGAGGTCTGTCCGTGGCGCCAGAGGACGATACGGCGGCCGCTGCCGCCCTTGGTGGTGCTCAGCTCAGCTCACCGTCCGGTCCCTCGGGAAGGCCGGAGCCGGCCTCGATGTCGGCGCCGGTCAGCGCGGCGTGCTCGGCGGCCTTGCCGCGGGTCTTCAGGGCGTCCTCGGGCAGGTCGAGCTCGGGGCAGTCCTTCCACAGCCGCTCCAGGGCGTAGAAGACCCGCTCCTCGCTGTGCTGGACGTGGACGACGATGTCGACGTAGTCCAGGAGGATCCAGCGCGCGTCGCGGTCGCCCTCACGGCGGACCGGCTTGGCGCCGAGCTCCTTCTGCAGCCGCTCCTCGATCTCGTCGACGATCGACTTGACCTGGCGGTCGTTGGGCGCGGAGGCGAGCAGGAAGGCGTCGGTGATCGACAGCACGTCGCTGACGTCGTACGCGATGATGTCGTGCGCGAGCCGGTCGGCGGCCGCCTGGGCGGCGGTCTTGACGAGCTCGATGGAACGGTCCGTGGCGGTCACAAGCAGGCTTTCGTCGGCGGTCCAGTACCCCTCCAGGGTCTCACGGACCGCCGACGGCCCCGTCGGCGTTTTCCCGGGCGCCCCTTACGGGGTCGTCCGGGCCTTGTAGTCCCGGCCCAGGATCACGGTGACCGCGATGGTTCCCGAGGGCTTGCCCTTCGCGACCGAGCCGGCGGGCAGCCCCAGCGTCCTGGCCACCTCGACCGCCGTCGCCTTCTGGCTGTCGTCGCCGTAGAGGACCTGCGATTCCTCCCGGCTCGGCGCGTCGGCGCCGCCCACGAAGGCGTAGCCGCCGTTGGCCAGGGCGACCCGGGCCGCCTCGGCCGCCTTCTTGCCGGAACCGTCCCGCACCGAGACCCGGGGCACCTCGCCCGCCTCGGGGGCGGTGACCTTGCCGCCCAGGATGTCCTTCACCACACTGTCGCTCGCGCCCTCGGTCAGCGCGCCGTCCTGCCCCACCGGGAGCAGGGCCGTCTTGTAGTCGCCGACCTTGGCGTGCTCGGAGAGCTTGGCCAGGGAGGCGCCGAGGTCCTTCTCCGGCAGCGAGGGGTCGAGGATCTGCTGCAGGGTCTCGATGGTGACCGTGGCCGCCTCGGGATCGCTGGAGATCTTGCGCAGCACCCCGTACATGACCTGGCCGAAGCGCTGGAGCTGCTTGGCCTCGGCCTCGCCGGAGGCCCGGTAGGTGGCGTAGGCGACGGCGGCGCGGCCGTTCAGCGTCTGCTTCTCGCCCTGCCTGACCAGCGGCTCGGCGCCCTTCTTGGTGTCGGGCACCGTCGTGTCGGTGTCGATCTCGATGCCGCTGACGGACTCGACGAGGTTCTCCAGGTAGGGGGTGTCCAGCCGCCAGGTGCCGGCGATCTCCGTGCCGAGCAGGTTGCCGATCGCCTCCCGGGTGCCGCTGGAGCCGTCGTCCTCGACGGACTTCCCCAGGGTGGTCGCGGAGCCCTCGGCGTCGGCGACGACGACGGAGTTGGGGAGGAGGACCGTGGTGCCCTGGCGGGTGGTCGTGTTGTCCACGAGCAGGGCGGTGGAGGTGGTGCCGTTCTTGAGGTCGTGGAGGTGCACGACGATCGTGTCGCGCTGCTGCGGGCCGGTCGCCGTGTTCCCGCCCTTCTGCTCCGGGTCGGACGAGCCGGGGAGCAGGCCCGCGGACCAGAGGTAGCCGACGCCGCCGGCGACGGCGAGCACGAGGACGACGACGAGCGCGACGATCCGGTTGCGGCCGCGCCGCCTGGCCTCCTCGCGCCGCTCCGAGCGGCTCTCGGTGAACTTGAGCCAGTCGATGACGTCCTCGGAGTCCTCGTCGGGCTCCTCGATGAACGAGAACTGTTCGGTGCGGTACGCGCGGTCGTCCTCGTCCGGCCGGACCGTGGCGGACCGCTCGGACCCGAGGCCCTCGGACCCGGGGCGCTCGGACGCGGGGCGCTGGCCGGGCACTCCGGCCGGCGCCGCGACCGGGGCGGCCGGCGCCGCGGGGGCCACCGGCGCCGCCTGGACGGGGGCGGGGGCAGGAGCGGGAGCGGGCTCGGCCTGGGCGGCCCACTGCTGTCCGGTGTCGTAGGACGGGTAGGCGGCGTAGCCCTGCTGCCCGTACGGGTCGTACTGCGGGGGCTGGACCGGTTCCTGGGCCTGCGGCTGCTGGGCGTACGGGTCGTAGCCGTAGGCCTGCTGCGGCTGCTGCTGTCCGCCGTAGGGGTCGTAGTGCTGCGCGGGCTGCTGCTGCGCCTGCGGCTGCTGGTACACCGGCTGCCCGTACGCGTCGTAGCCGATGATCTGCGGCTGCGGATAGTACGGGTCGTACGGGTGCTGCTGATCGTTCACCGGTGCCCCTCCCCGAAGCTCACTCGCCGCGGTACAACTGGCGCTTGTCGATGTAGCGCACCACGCCGTCCGGGACCAGGTACCAGACGGGATCGCCCTGCGCGACCCTCGCCCTGCAGTCGGTGGAGGAGATGGCGAGCGCGGGCACCTCGACGAGCGAGACCCCGCCCTTGGGCAGTCCGTCGTCGGTGAGGTCGTGGCCCGGCCGGGTGACGCCGATGAAGTGGGCGAGCGAGAAGAGCTCCTCGGCGTCGCGCCAGGTGAGGATCTGCGACAGCGCGTCGGCCCCGGTGATGAAGAACAGGTCCGAGTCGCTGTTGAGAGACCGCAGGTCCCGCAGGGTGTCGATGGTGTAGGTCGCGCCGCCGCGGTCGATGTCGATCCGGCTCACGGAGAACTGCGGGTTGGACGCCGTGGCGATGACCGTCATCAGATAGCGGTCCTCGGGCGACGAGACGGCCTTGTGGCTCTTCTGCCACGGCTCCCCGGTCGGTACGAACACCACCTCGTCCAGGTGGAACAGGGCGGCGACCTCGCTGGCCGCCACCAGGTGTCCGTGGTGGATCGGGTCGAAGGTTCCGCCCATCACGCCGAGTCGGCGCTTCCCGCGCCCGCCAGTAGGCACTTCCTGCTCTCCCATGCGTGCAGAGCCTACTGGCACGGCGGCGGACGCCTGATCAGCGGTCTCCGGTTCAGCGGTCGCGGTTGAAGCGGGTGGTGATCCACAGCAGCAGAAGCAGGGTGCCGAAGGCACCGAAGCCGGTGAGGTAGGGGCTGAGGCTTTCGTGGTTGCCGCCGTGCTCGGCGCCCTCGGCGAGGGTGACCAGGTGGGCGGCGGTGCTGTGGAGGCTCATCTTCGGCAGACCTATCGATCGGGGATGGGAGCGGAGACTTCGCGCACATCGTATGCGGGCGGTCGCGGCGCGCTCACGCCGACTCAGGCGTTGGCGTCGCGGCCCGTGTCGGTGTCCGTACGGTCGGCGGCCGTCTCGTCGCCGGCCGTGTCGCCGCTGCGGTACCCGCGCAGCAGGAACCAGGCGAGCAGGGCGCCGCCCACCATCGAGACGAGCAGCAGGATCCGGAGCGTGTCGCCCGGTCCCTGCTGTGCGGTGGCCGCGAGCAGCGCGGCTGCGGCGTCGGCGGTGTCCGGCATGTCGGTCGTGCCCTTCGGTCGTCCTCGGCGCCCCAGTTATCCACAGGGCCCCGGCACACGGTAGCGCCAGCGCCTAGTCTGGGGTCAGTCAGGGGGACGAGCACCGACTCGTACGAACAGGGGGCATCCATGACCGAGAACGACCAGGGGAGCGTGCCGAGCAGGAAGCGGAAGCGGTTCCCCGGCATCTCCTCGCGGGCCTACGAGCATCCGGCCGACCGCTCGGCCCTGGTGGCGCTGCGGAAGCTCAGCGGCTTCGACACGGCCTTCAAGGCGCTCAGCGGGCTGCTGCCGGAGCGCAGCCTGCGACTCCTCTACCTCTCGGACTCCGTCCGGGTGAGCGACGCGCAGTTCAGCCACCTCAACGACATGCTGAGGGACGCCTGTTACATCCTGGACCTGGAGAAGGTCCCGCCGATGTACGTCGTCCAGGACCCGAAGCCCAACGCGATGTGCATCGGCCTGGACGAGCCGATCATCGTGCTCACCACCGGTCTGGTGGAGCTCCTCGACGAGGAGGAGATGCGGGCGGTCGTCGGCCACGAGGTGGGGCACGCCCTGTCCGGGCACTCCGTCTACCGCACGGTCCTGCTGTTCCTCACCAGCCTCGCGCTCAAGATCGCCTGGATCCCGCTGGGGACGGTCGCGGTCACGGCCATCGTCACCGGGCTGCGCGAGTGGTTCCGCAAGTCCGAGCTCTCCGCCGACCGGGCCGGACTCCTCGTCGGCCAGGACGTGCGGGCCTCGATGCGCGGCCTGATGAAGATCGCCGGCGGCAACCACCTGCACGAGATGAACGTGGACGCGTTCCTCGCCCAGGCCGACGAGTACGAGAAGGCCGGGGACCTGCGGGACTCGGTCCTGAAGATCCTGAACGTGCTGCCGCGCTCGCACCCCTTCACCACCGTCCGGGCGGCGGAGCTGAAGAAGTGGTCGGAGAGCCGCGACTTCCAGCGGATCATGGACGGGCACTACCCGAAGCGCTCGGAGGACAAGGACACCTCGGTCACGGACTCCTTCCGCGAGTCCGCCGGGCACTACGCCGACACGGTGCGGACCAGCAAGGATCCGCTGCTGAAGCTGGTCGGGGACATAGCCGGCGGCGCCGGTGACCTGGCGGGCGACCTGGGCGGACGGCTGCGCAACCGCTTCGGGGGCGGCCAGAAGGCGGACGGCGGCCCGGCCGGCGACGGCAAGGGCGCCGAAGGCCGGACCGGGAGCGGCCAGGCCGACGACGGGCCGGGCAGCAGTGCCGGGGACGGTCAGAGAGAGGGCTGAGCGCTCGGCGCCAGCACTCCGCACAGTGCGGGGGCGGCGGGCCGGGCGGTGGCGTACGGGTCGGTGGCCACCGGACCGACGCCCGCGTCGGAGGCCCGCGCTCCCGCCAGGAGCGGCTTCAGGGAGCCGGTGGTGTCGGCGCCGCAGGCCTGGGGGCCGGCCTCCACGGTGCTGGTCAGCAGCTCGGCGCGGTGCAGGCGCAGGTCCTCGCGGTCGAAGCGGAAGTGCACCACGCGGTGGACCGTGAAGAGGGACGCCGCGGCAGCCGGTCCCGCGCCCTGGACGGCCGGGCGGAGGGCGTAGGTGTACGTGTGGTCCGCGGTGACGTCCAGCGTGTCGGGACCGACCTCCTCGAAGCGGAGGGTGCCCTGCACGCGGGCGGCGGGCTCCGCGAGGGCCACCTGCCGGGGGTCGAAGCGGACGAGCCAGCCCGCGAGGGCGTGCCGGCCGTCGTCGGCGGGGGCCACCACGCTCTGGTCGAACTGTTCCAGCTGGTCCGGGTCGATCAGCAGGCGCGCGGGCCGGACGGTCGCCCCGGACAGGACGTCGGGCTCCAGGGAGGAGGCCACCAGGTACTCCTTGGCGATGTTGAGTCCGGCGACGACCTGGCTCTCGGCGAAGTTGGTGGTGCGCCCGGCGACGGGCAGGTTGATGCCGGCGGCCCCGGTGCGGTACTCGGCGGCGGGACTGTGGGCGAAGAGCTGGGTGGGCGTGCCGCCCGGGACGCGGCCCTCGGGAGCGAGCGGGACCACGGTGGTCCGCAGCGGCTCGGCCCGCTGGTCGACGGGGGGCTGGTACGGATTGCGCACGCCCAGATAGATGGCGGTACCGAAGGCGAGGAGGATCAGCAGCACGAGCAGGAGCGCCTGGCGGGAGCCGCTGCGGCTCTCCCAGGAGGAGCGGCTGCGGACGGCCAGGGCGTGCTCCCCCATCCGCTCCCGGGCCGAGAACTCCTGGAGGTGGGCAGCCCGGATGAACGCCTCGTCGAAGACGACGGATCGGTATTCGTCCTCACCACCGCCGGGGAGCCCCTCGGGTGTCCCCTCAGGCGGGTCGCCACGCCCTGCCATACCTTCAGGGTAGGTCTGCGGGGGCTTCGGTAAACGCCCAGGTACACGACAAGTTCGGAAGAATTCCGCCGTCAGGGTGTGCGGGGGCGCACGGGCCTCCCGCAGGGGCGGTGCCGACCCTGCGACGGGGCTCCCGGCGGGGCGCCTAACGGGGTGACGCCGCCCCCGCCGCCGCCCCGGTCACCGACCCGGCCGCGGGGGCCTGGACGGCCGGTGGGGCCGGGTTCGGGTTCGGTGTGTCGACGCCGGTGGAGGCCGGCGGCGGGACCTGGTCCTCGTGGTTGGCGGCCGCGCCCCGGTAGACGGCGCTGAAGGCGAGGGCGACCATGCCGACGCCCATGACGAGGGCGAGGACCCAGGCGACGGGCCGGAGCCAGCGGGCCCGGCCCCGGTAGGGGCGCAGGGCCCCGCCGTGGCGGCCGTAGGGGCTGGCGTCGTCGCCGATGTCGTCGGGCTCGTAGGTGAGGCCGACGGGGTCGTGGCCGTCCTCGTAGGGGTCGTCCTCGACGGATCCGCCGCCGGCTCGGGCGCGGGCCGCCTCCGCCTCGGCACGGGCCTGGGCGGCGGCGAGGAGCCGCTCGACCGCGGTGGGCTCGTGGATGGTGGCGGCCCTGACGAAGTCCTCGTCGAAGACCACGTCGGCGTAAACCTCGTCGGCGCCTCCGCGGTCGACAGATTCCTCGGGGTCCCCGCCGTCCTGGAACGGCTTGCCCCCCACGTCGTCCGGCACGGATTCAGAGTAGACCCGGAAGGTGGTTTTGGGCAGGGAGAGTGCGAAGCCTCCCCGCCCGTCCCTCCCCGTACCGATAAGGAGGTGTTAGCGCACGTGACCGTCACCGGTGACGATGTACTTGGTCGAGGTCAGCTCGGGAAGGCCCATCGGGCCCCGGGCGTGGAGCTTCTGGGTGGAGATGCCGATCTCCGCGCCGAAGCCGAACTCTCCGCCGTCCGTGAAGCGGGTGGAGGCGTTCACGGCGACCGTGGTGGAGTCGACCAGCTGGGTGAAACGACGGGCCGCGGCCTGCGAGGTGGTGACGATCGCCTCGGTGTGGCCGGAGGACCACATCCGGATGTGCTCGACGGCCTTGTCGAGGGAGTCGACGACGGCGGCGGCGATGTCGTACGAGAGGTACTCGGTCTCCCAGTCCTCGGGCGTGGCCGGGACGACGGTGGCCTTGGAGCCCTCGGCGAGGGCGAGGACCCGCTCGTCGGCGTGGACGGTGACGCCGGCCTCGGCGAGGGCGGCGAGGGCCTTGGGCAGGAAGGCCTCGGCGACGTCCCGGTGGACGAGGAGGGTCTCGGCGGAGTTGCAGACGCTGACCCGCTGGGCCTTGGAGTTGATCAGGATGTCGACGGCCATGTCGAGGTCGGTCTGGGCGTCGACGTAGACGTGGCAGTTGCCGGTGCCGGTCTCGATGACCGGGACGGTGGACTCCTCGACGACGGTCTTGATCAGGGAGGCGCCGCCGCGCGGGATGAGGACGTCGACGAGGCCGCGGGCGCGCATCAGCTCGCGGACCGATTCGCGGGACTCGCCGGGGACGAGCTGGATCGCGTCGGCGGGCAGCCCGGCGCCGCCGACGGCGTCGCGCAGGACGGTCACCAGGGCGGTGTTGGAGGCGTACGCGGAGGAGGAGCCGCGGAGCAGGACGGCGTTGCCGGACTTGAGGCAGAGGGCGGCGGCGTCGACCGTGACGTTGGGGCGGGCCTCGTAGATGATGCCGACGACGCCGAGCGGGACGCGGATCTGGCGCAGGTCGATGCCGTTGGGGAGGGTCTGGCCACGGACGACCTCGCCGACGGGGTCGGGCAGCGCGGCGACGGACCGGACGTCGGCGGCGATGGCCCGGACGCGCTCGGGGGTGAGGGTCAGGCGGTCGATGATGGCCTCGCTGGTCCCGGCTTCGCGGGCCTTGGCGATGTCCACGGCGTTGGCTTCGACGATCTCGGCGGTGCGGACTTCGAGGGCGTCCGCGATCGCGAGGAGCGCGTCGTCCTTGGCCGCGCGCGGGAGTGGCGCGATTTCGGCGGCGGCGCCACGGGCCCGGTAGGCGGCCCGGGTGACCGGGGAGAGGTTGTCGAGGGGCGTGAGCGAGGTCATGCCCGCAGGGTACTGGCACCCCTGCGGACATCCCTCACGTATCCCGCACTCCGAGACGTAATCCCGCGCGGGGATCCGGCCCGACCCCGGGACGTGCCCTCGGGCGGGGATCCGGCCGTCGGTGCGGGTGGGCGCCTGCTCAGTACGGGTGGACGCCGACCGGGGCGGCGGGCGGCGGGCCGTAGCCCTCCGCGATCCGCTGGTGGTAGGTCTCGCGGTCGATGACCTCGAGGCCCACGATCTCCCAGGGCGGCAGCTTGGCGGTCTGCCGGTGCTCGCCCCACAGGCGCAGGGCCACGGCCGCCGCGTCGTGCAGGTCGCGGGCCTCCTCCCAGTACCGGATCTCGGCGTGGTCGTTGGCGTAGCGACTGGTCAGCAGGAAGGGGTGGTCGTGGGCCAGCTGTTCCAGCCCGCGTCGTACCTCCTTCAGCGGTGACTCCACGCCCGACACGCTGAGAGTGATGTGCCAGAGCTTGGACACCGGCCGCTCCTCACGTGTCTCGGTGGTGGTCTCGGTCTTCCTGTCCGTGGACAGGTCCGACCTGTCTGACCTGTCCCGTGCCTCGTCGAAGTCGGCTCCGGCCTCGACACTGGTCAGGGCGCGTTCGGCAGTCCCGCGGGGCGGTGCCCCTGGGCGCGCTCGTCTCACCGGCGGCCTCCTGTGTGATGCGTGTGGTGCTGTACCCCGCCTTGTCTTACCCCCGAGAGAAAGTTGACCAGTCCGAGGCGGGACATGGGGCGGTTTTGGTAAACGTCCCTTCCGGATGGCCAGACTTTCAGCCGTTTCGGCGTCGGCCGCGTCAGCGGATGACGACCAGGTCGTCGCGGTGGACGACCTCGCGCTCGTACTCGGGTCCGAGTTCCCTGGCGAGCTCGTGGGTGGAGCGGCCGAGCATCCGGGGCAGTTCCTTGGCGTCGAAGTTGACGAGGCCGCGGGCGACGGCCCGGCCGGAGGCGTCGCGGAGCTCGACGGGGTCGCCTGCCACGAAGTCGCCCTCGACGGCCGCGACACCGGCCGCGAGCAGGGACTTCTTGCCCTCGACGACGGCTCGTACGGCTCCGTCGTCGAGGCTGAGGTGACCCTGCGGGGTGGAGGCGTGGGCGAGCCAGAGCAGCCGGTCGGCGGAGCGGCGGCCGGTGCGGTGGAAGTAGGTGCCGGTGTCCCGGCCGGCGAGGGCGTCGGCGGCGCGGCTCGCGGAGGTGAGGACCACGGGGATGCCCGCGGCGGCGGCGATCCGGGCGGCCTCGACCTTGGTGACCATGCCGCCGGTGCCGACGCCCGCCTTGCCGGCGGAGCCGATCTCGACGTGGGCGATGTCCTCGGGTCCCGCGACCTGCGCGATCCGGGAGGTGCCGGGCTTGGACGGGTCTCCGTCGTAGAGCCCGTCGACGTCGGAGAGCAGGACGAGCAGGTCGGCGCGGACGAGGTGGGCGACGAGGGCGGCGAGCCGGTCGTTGTCGCCGAAGCGGATCTCGTCCGTGGCGACGGTGTCGTTCTCGTTGACGACGGGCAGCGCGCCCATGGCGAGGAGCTGGTCCAGGGTGCGGTACGCGTTGCGGTAGTGGGCGCGCCGGCTGGTGTCGTCGGTGGTGAGGAGGACCTGGCCGACGCGGACGCCGTAGCGGGCGAAGGAGGCGGTGTAGCGGGCGACGAGGAGGCCCTGGCCGACGCTGGCGGCGGCCTGCTGGCGGGCGAGGTCCTTGGGGCGGCGGGCGAGGCCGAGCGGGGCGAGTCCCGCGGCGATGGCGCCGGAGGAGACGAGGACGATCTCCTTCTCGCCGCCGCTGCGGACCTTGGCGAGCACGTCGACGAGGGCGTCGACGCGGTCGGCGTCGAGGCCTCCGGAGGCGGTGGTGAGCGAGGAGGAGCCGACCTTGACGACGATCCTGCGGGCCTCCGTCACGTACTGCCTTGCCACGTCCGTCTCTCCGGTCACTGCGTCGTCCTCACTCGGCTGTGCTGAGCGCCGCATGCTCCCCGCCGCGGCTGCCAGGCAATCTACGCGAGCCGGGAGGGGCGCCGCTCGTCCGTTTCGCTCCCTGGACCGGTCGCACCGGCCTGACCTGTCGGACCGGTCGCACCGGCCTGACCGGTCGGGCCTGTCGGGCCGGTCGGATCAGGAGCGGCGGAGGACCGGTCGGTGCCGCGGGGCACCAGGATCCGCTGGGAGATGAGGTAGGTGAACGGGATCGCGACGACGGCCGCGACGAGTGGCGCGATCCTGTCGTCCATTCCGGCCCAGGTGACGAGCGCGTAGAGACCGACGCTCTGCACCAGGTAGTTGGTGACGTTGGTGAGCGGGAAGAGGGCGAACTTCTTCCACGTCGGCCGGGTGCGGTAGGTGAAGTAGGTGTTGAGGAAGAAGGAGCCGATCATGCTGAGGAGGAAGGCGAGGGAGTACGCGGCGAAGTAGGGCATCCACGGGTGCAGGAGCAGGTAACAGCCGAAGAAGGTCCCGGTGTTGACGCCGCCGACCAGGGCGAAGCGGAAGATCTCGGCGAACCGCGCCCGCCGACCGCCCCGCACGTCTCCCGCGCCCTCCGGGCCCATCAGCGCTCCCGCTCGGCGGTCACGATGCGGATGCGTTCGGCGGCGGCGCGCTCGGCGGCCGCGCGGCCGAAGGAGCGGTGGGTCTCCTTGACGAGGAAGTGCGGGCGGCGCTTGGTCTCGTAGTAGATGCGGCCGATGTACTCGCCGATCAGTCCCAGCATCACCATCTGGACTCCCCCGAGCCCCACGATGATCGCGACCAGGGTGACGTAACCGGGAGCGGTGACGCCGTTGGTGATCGCGGCGACGGTCACCCACACCGCGTAGAGGGCGGCGAGGCCGGTGAGCATCATGCCGAGCCAGAGGGCGATGCGCAGCGGGCGGTTGTTGAAGGAGATCAGCCCGTCCATGCCGTAGTTGAGCAGGGAGCTGAACTTCCACTTCGTCTCGCCGCCCTCGCGCGCGGCGTTCTGGTAGTCGAAGGTGACGGTGTCGAAGCCGATCCAGGAGAAGAGGCCCTTGGAGAAGCGGTTGTACTCGGGCAGCGAGAGGAGGGCGTCGACGGCGGGGCGGGAGAGCAGCCGGAAGTCGCCTACCCCGTCCGTGAGTTCGACGTCGACCCAGCGGTTGACGGCCCGGTAGTACACATGGCTGAGCGCCGTACGGACCTTCTTGTCGCCTTCGCGGGTGCGCCGCGCCATCACCTGGTCGTGGCCCTGGTGGTAGAGGTCGATCATGCGCGCGAGGAGCTCGGGCGGGTGCTGGAGGTCGGCGTCCATGATGACCACGGCGTCGCCGGTGGATTTGCGCAGGCCGGCGAGCATGGCGGCCTCCTTGCCGAAGTTGCGGCTGAAGGAGGCGTACTGGGTGTGCTGCGGGTGCCGGGCGGCGATCTCGCGCAGTTTGCCCAGGGTTCCGTCGGAGCTTCCGTCGTCGACGTAGCAGATCTCGTACCCGACCGGGAGTGCGTCGAGCACGTGTCGCATTCGCGTGTCGAACCGCTCGATGACGTCCTCCTCGTTGAAGCAGGGGACGACGACGGAAAGCCTGGTCATGGAACGGTCACTCCAGAGGGATGGGCGAGTTTGCGTCCTGAGGGACTGGAAGGACCGCCACCGGACTCTCCTTCGAGCAGCGCGGCCACGGTACGGCGCGGCGGTGACCGCCCGGCGTCGCGCGAGTGACCGCCCCCGGTCGGCATGTCGTCCACGGGGCAAAGCATGTGAGGAAGATATTGGTGTACGTGGCGTTTTCGCCCATTTATCACCCGTAGGGGCGACATGCCACGAAACTCGGCCAGTTGGAGCGATGACCGGTGAGCGGGACGACCATCACGGAGCACGATGACGCGCACGGGGGGAACGGCGGGCGGGACGGGCAGGACGGCGAGGACACGGGAGGCGCCGAGGGGACGGGGGGCGCGGCGGACACGCCGGACGGGCTCCCGGACGCCCTCAGGCGGCTGCTGCCCCGGATCGCGCTCGTCGTCGCCGCCGGCGCCGGGGCGCTGCTCTCCGTCGGCGCCTTCCTCGGCGTCTACGTGCGCCCCACCTCGGACGACTGGTGCGCCCTCTGGAAGGCGCGCGACATGGGCCCCCTGGGGATCACCTCGGACTTCTACCGCACCCAGAACGGGCGCGTCACCAACGCCTTCCTCACCGGCCTCCTCTACTCCGACGACATGCGGGGGCCGAAGCTGCTGCCCGCCTTCCTGATCGTCACGCTCGGCGCGGGGCTGCTCCTCCTCGCCCGGGAGGCGCTGCGCGCCCTGCGCCTGCCGTTCCCGGTGGTCGCGACCGCGACGGCGGTCCTGGTGCTCGAAGCGCTGCTGTTCCTCGCGGGGACCCGCTCGTACCAGGTGCTGCTCTGGGCGCCGGCCACCCTCTCCCACACGCTCCCGAGCGTCCTCGGCGTCTGGGCCGCCCTCTCGGGGGTGTGGGCGGCCCGCAGCCACCGTCCCTGGGCCCGGTCCGTCGCCGTCGGCTCGGCGGTCCTGCTCGGCGCGGCGGCCGGCACCCTCAGCGAACCCTTCGTCGCCATGTCCGGGCTGCTCGCCGCGACGGCCGCCGTGCTCTGCCTCCCCCGGCTGCGCCTCGGCCACGACCGCTTCGCCTCGACGTGGTGCGCCGCCTGGTGCCTGGGCCTCGTCATCGGTTCGGTGGTGCTCTTCGTGTCGCCCGGGGCCCGCTGGCGGCGCGCCCAGCAGCCGAAGCGCCCGCTGTCCCTGTCGGAGATCGGGGCGACGTTCCACGACTGGGCCCGCGTCTGGGAGACGATCGGCGGCCAGTGGGCGTACGCGGGCGCCCTCGCCGCCGGCGTGCTCCTGGGCCTGGCGGTGGCCCTCCCCTCCCGCCCGGCCGCCGGCCCGCGATCCGCCCCGCCATCCACCCCCCGCCCGCCGCGCGGCGCGCTGCTCGTGATCGCCGTCCTCCCCGTGCCCCTGATCGCCCTGGGCAGCCTGGTGACCGTGTACGGCCTGCGGGGTGGTTACGGAGCGGGCGGCTGGACGTACGCGCGCGCGTGGACCAGCTTCCTCGTGCCGTTCCTGGTCGCGCTCTGCGGTTACGGGGCCTGGCTCGGCCACCGGATCGGGCGGCGGCTCGGGGCCCGGTCGGCCCTCGCGGCGCTCGCGGCGGGGATCGCGGGGGTCGTGGCCGTCGCGGGTACGGCCGCCCTGGTGTCCCCGACGCGGACGCTGACCACGAGCACGGTGGCGCGCAGCCTCGCCTGGGACCGGCAGGACTCCGGGATCCGCGCCGAGGCGGCGGCGGGACGCGCGGAGGTGACGTACCGCCCCCTGCTCATCGGCGGCCTCGCGGAACCCTTCTTCACGACCGTGTACGCGCGGGACTGGGTCGCGCAGTGTGCCGCCCGTTACTACGGGGTGGACCGGCTGCGTCGGCCATGACCTACGCCACCCCCGGGACCGCCGGTCATGACCTACGCCACGCCGGGACCGCCGGTCATGACCTACTCCACCCCCGGACCGTCTCGGCCATGACTCAGGACACCCCTGAGACGGCTGTGATGCCTGTCACTTGGAGTGGTCGGAAGTAAGGAGCTTTGGGGTAGGTTCTCGCCACATGTGCCGCCGTCCGCACAGCCGCCCCCGAACGAGCGCCCATAAGGGCGACCTCTCGCGTGTGCGGATGGTTGCCTCCGAACCGCTCCCTGTCCCGTAACGATCGGGATACGGGGCCCGCCGTCGCGCCCGAAGCGGCGTCGGACCTGGTGGACAACACCAGGTAGCTTGGGTGTGTCTAGAGGAAAGACAAGTGGATCGAGGTGCAAGTGCCTGACGTCTCCGTGGTCGTCATCGCCTACAACGACGCAGAGCGTCTCCCGACGGCCGTTCAGTCGGTACTGGATCAGACCCTGCAGGCCGTCGAAGTGGTCATCGTCGACGACTGCAGCAAGGACAGCACCTTCGAGGTCGCCCAGGCGCTCGCCGCCGCGCACCCGGACCGGGTGAGGGCCTTCCAGCTGCCGCAGAACAGCGGCGGCTGCGGCGCGCCCCGCAACTACGGCATCCAGCAGTGCGCCGGCGACTACGTCATGTTCCTCGACAGCGACGACGTGCTCGAGCGCAACGCCTGCCGCAACATGCTGGACGCCGCCCAGAGCACCGGCTCCGACATCGTCTCCGGCCTCTGCGTCCGCGTGCACCTCGACAGCCGCAACCAGAAGAAGACCGCCTGGTACCCCTGGCTCTACTCCTCGACCAGGACGATCGAATCGATCACCGAGCTGTCGGACCTGCTGACCTTCGACACCCTGTCGACGAACAAGTGCTACCGCCGGGAGTTCCTCCTGGAGGCCGGCCTCGAGTTCCCGGTCGGCATCCACTACGAGGACCTGCTCTTCTCGGCCCAGGCCTACGTCGCCGCCCACCGCATCACGCTCATCCCGAACACGGTCTACTACTGGAACGTGCAGGAGAGCGCCGCCGCCAAGTCGATCAGCAACCGGCGCCACGAGATCGCCAACTTCGAGCACCGCATGGAGATCCACCGCCGCGTGGACGCGCTGCTCGCGAGCAAGGGCTACGACGAGCTCAAGTACCGCAAGGACATCAAGTTCCTCAAGCACGACCTGGTCCTCCACTTCCGTGACCTGGCGCGCGCCGACGACGAGTACCGCCACGCGTTCGCCGAACTGGCCAACGCCTACCTCGCGGACATCGACCCGCAGGCGTACGAGGAAGTGCAGCCGATCCACGCGATCTGCGCCTACCTGCTGAGCAAGGAGGACTGGGAGAACCTGCTCCCGGCCACCGAGGCGCTCACCAACCCGGGCCGCCTCACCGTCCCCCTCGCCGAGTTGGACGAGCAGATCTACTGGTGCGACCGCCACCTGGACACCGAGCAGGGACGCAGCATCCTCGACGTCACCGCTCGCAACTTCCACACCCGGGCGCTCACCACCCTCGCCCTCGGCAACCGCCTCACCTCGTACGAGAGCACCGACGGCGTGGTGAAGCTGGCCGGACGCATCGTCAACCCGCTCGGCCGGATCAGCCCGGACGCGAAGATCAGCGCCGTTCTGGAGTTCTCGGCCCGCCGGAGCGTCAGCGGCAAGGCCGCCCGGATCCCGGTGACGAGCCTCCGCCACGCCGGCGAGTGGATCGAGTGGGAGGGCACCGCGGACATCGCGGGCACCGTCCGTCCGCTCGGCATCATCGACGCCGTCTGGGACGTCCGCGTGATACTCACCGTCGACGGCCAGCGTCTGCGGACCCGGGTCTCCGTCGGCGACGCGTCCCTCGAGGACGCCCGTTCCCTCAAGGTCCGCCCGCGGCTGACCACGCTGGTGTCGGACCGCTTCGTCCCCGAGATCACCAAGAAGGGGAACCTGTCGTACGTCCTCGCCGCCGAGGGCAAGGCGGCCGTCCGCACCTCGGCGATGATCGAGGGCGCGATGCAGGGGCGCCCCGCGCAGCTGGCGAAGACCAGCCTGCGCCGCCTGCGGAAGGCGAAGAAGGACCTGACCTCGGGCGAGACGAAGCTGCGCGTCTACCACGAGTTCTACAGCAAGCTCCCGATCCGCAAGGGCCTCGTCGTCTTCGAGAGCCACCTCGGCAAGCAGTACAGCGACAGCCCCAAGGCGATCTACGAGGAGATGCGCCGCCAGGGCGTCCCCTTCGAGGCCGTGTGGTCGTACGCCGGGGCGACGCCGGCCGGCTTCCCCAAGGACGCCACCCTCGTCAGGCGCTGGAGCTGGCAGTACCTGAAGGCGCTGGCCCAGGCCGAGTTCTGGATCGACAACCAGGGCTTCCCGCTGCGCCTCACCAAGCGCCCCGGGACCACCTACATCCAGACCTGGCACGGCACCGCCCTCAAGCGGATGGGCTTCGACGAGCCCAACTCCAAGGCGCGCCCGCTGGCCGCCCAGGAGTCCTTCCAGCGCGCCCTGGACCGCTTCGACCACTTCCTCATCCGCGGTGAGCACGACCGCCGCACCCTCGGCCGGGCCTTCCGCCTCCGCGACGAGGTGCTGCTGCCCGTCGGCTACCCGCGCAACGACGAGCTCGCCGTGGCGCGCTCCGAGGAGGCCGGGACCGGGGCGCGGGAGCGCGGTGCGCTCGCGGCCGAGCTGGGCCTCGACCCGGACAAGAAGGTGCTGCTGTACGCGCCGACGTTCCGGTCCGCCCCGGGCGGCAAGGTGCGCGCCTTCAAGCCGCCCTTCGACCTGGAGGAGTTCGCCGAGCGCTTCGGCGACACGCACACGCTGCTGATCAGGACGCACTACCTGAACCACGTGACGCTGCCGGAGTCGGTCAGCGGCCGGATCGTCGACGTGTCCCAGCACCACGACATCACGCCGCTGCTCGCCCTCGCGGACGGACTGATCACCGACTACTCGTCCGTGATGTTCGACTACGGGCTGCTCGACCGGCCGATGATCTTCTTCACGTACGACTACGACGAGTACGCGACGGAGAACCGCGGCACCTACTTCGACCTGAAGGAGCACGCTCCGGGCCCGGTCGTCGCCACGGAGGAGGAGCTCTTCGGAGTGATCGCCAACTTCGAGGACGAGGCCGACACCAAGTACGCGACGGCCCGTCGGCGGTTCAACGCGGAGTTCAGCGAGTACGACCGGGGCGACGCGGCCCGGCAGATCGTCGCCAAGTTCTTCACCAGGAGCGGTAAGTGACCAACCAGACCGCCGTGTCCGGCGGCCGCGACATCTTCCTCGTCTCCAACAGCGTGGACGAGATGGGCGGTGTGACCACCTGGACGCACCAGATGGCCCGGGAGTTCACCGACCGGGGCCACAAGGTCCACGTCATCGGCATCACGCCCGCCCCCGCCGGACGGCAGCACGAGTTCCCCGAGCCGCTGCCGTACGACACCACCACGCTGTACGACGCGCACCCGCCGCAGGTGAAGCCGCTGCGCGGCCTCAAGGGCAAGCTGAACGCGGTGGAGCGTCGGCGCCACACGGCCCGCGCCGCCGGAATGCGCGAGCGGGCCGACCGGATGACGGCGCTGTTCGCCGCCGCCCGGCCCGGGGCCGTCGTCATCGTGACGCAGGTGTGGGCGATGGAGTGGGTCTCCCTCGCCGACACCAAGGGCCACGTCGTCATCGGCATGAGCCACGAGTCGTACGCGGCGAGCGCCGCCTCCTCCCGGCTCGCCCGGGTGAAGCGGTACTACAAGGACGTCGACCGGATGCTCGTCCTGACCCCGGGCGACGCGGACCTCTGGATCCGGGCCGGCATGGACAACGTCGGTCACATGCCGAACGCCCTGCCGTTCATGCCCGAGGCCCCGGCGCCCCGGACCGCGAAGGTCGTCGCCTCGATCGGACGCCTCTCGCACGAGAAGGGCGTCGACATGCTGCTCGACAGCTGGGCCGAGATCGCCGACCGGCACCCCGACTGGAAGCTGCGGATCTACGGCGCGGGCGACGAGGAGCAGGCCCTGCTCGCCCGGACGGCCACGCTCGGCATCGAGGGGTCCGTGGAGTGGATGGGCCGCACCAGCGATGTGCTCGGTGCGCTCTCCGGGGCCTCGGTCTTCGCGCAGGCGTCCCGCGCCGAGGGCTTCCCGATCACCCTCCTGGAGGCGATGGCGGCGGGCGTGCCCTGTGCCGCGTTCGACTGCGCCCCCGGTGTCCGGGAGATCATCCGTGACGGCGAGGACGGTCTGCTGGCGCGGCTCGGCAACACCGTCGAGCTCGGCGCCCGCATCAGCTCCCTCATCTCCGACGAGGAGCTGCGCAACCGGATGGGCGACGCCGCCTTCGAGAACGTGAAGCGGTACTCCGCCGACGAGATCACCGACCGCTGGGAGGCGCTCTTCGCCTTCCTGGAGCGCTGATCGTAGAGACACCAGAGGGAAGGGCCGGGGAGTACGACTCCCCGGCCCTTCCCTCTTGCCGTGTCTACGTTCAGACGGTCGCGCCCCGGCGGGAGACCCAGCCGGCCCAGGCCGACTCGATCATGTCGCGCACGTCGTGGCGGGCCTTCCAGCCCAGCTCCGACTCGATGCGGTCGGCGGCGGCGACGACCCGGGCGGGGTCGCCGGCACGGCGCGGGGTCACCAGCGGCTCGGTGGTGTGGCCGGTGATCTCGTTGATCAGCCGGACCATCTCGGTGACGGAGACGCCCTCGCCACGGCCGATGTTGACGGTCAGGTCGCGCGGCTCGCCCGCCTCGGCCCACTCCGCGAGCTTCCGCGCGGCGACGAGGTGCGCGTCGGCCAGGTCCTCGACGTGGATGTAGTCGCGGATGCAGGTGCCGTCGGGCGTGTCGTAGTCGTCGCCGAAGATCCGCGGGGACTCCCCCGCGTCGAGGCGCTCGAAGACCATCGGGACCAGGTTGAAGACCCCGGTGTCGGCCAGTTCGGGGGCCGCCGCGCCCGCCACGTTGAAGTAGCGCAGGCAGGCCGTCGAGATGCCGTGCGCGGCGCCCGCTGCGCGGACCAGCCACTCGCCGACGAGCTTGGTCTCGCCGTACGGGCTCATCGGCAGGCAGGGGGTCTCCTCGGTGACGAGGTCGACGTCCGGCATGCCGTAGACGGCGGCGGAGGAGGAGAAGAGGAAGTTGCGCACGCCCGCGGCCGCGACGGCCTCCAGGAGGACCGTGAGGCCGATGACGTTCTCGCGGTAGTAGTGCAGCGGCAGCTCGACGGACTCGCCGACCTGCTTCTTCGCGGCGAGGTGGACGACGCCCGTCACACCGTGCTCCGCGATCGTCCGGTCCAGGACCTCGCGGTCCAGGGTGGAGCCGACCACCAGGGGAACGCCCTCGGGGACCCGCGACTCGTAGCCCGTGGACAGGTCGTCGAGGACGACGACCCGCTCGCCCGCCTGCGTCATGGCGCGGACCACGTGGGAACCGATGTATCCGGCGCCGCCGGTGATCAGATAAGTCATAGTGCCCCAAACCCTTTCACTGTGAACTGCGGGCAAGCCGACGCAGCCGGGCCCTGACCGCCCGGAATCCGTCCCGTGCGCCGGGCGCGATCCGTACCGCCAGCGAGCCGTTGGCCGTGGTGTACGGCTGCACCAGGAGTACACCGTACCGGCTGCTCGGAAGCACCGAGCGCCGCTGGGAGCCGTCCGGCGCCCGCAGCGACGTGGTGAACGACTCACCGTTCGCACACGTCACCGTGGCGCTGATGTCCCACAGCTGGACGCCCTCGCGGCCCCGCCGCCGGCCGGATCCGGCGAGGCCGGTGAGCCCGACGGGGACCCGGGCGGTCCATGCCTCCACCGTGCCGTCCGCCCCGGTGACGGCGCTCAGCGCGGCCTCCTCGGTACGGGCGGGCTCGCTGTCGCCGCGCGGCAGGAAGGCGAGCTCGGCGCGGACCGGGCCCGCCTCGGCGAGCCGTCCGTACAGGTCCTTCACGCTGAACCGCAGGTCGCCGCCCCCGCCGGTGCTCAGCACGGCGTCGACGACGAGCGGCAGCCCGTCGAGCGGCAGCTCGTCCATGCCGTCGAGGCGGGCCTCCGGCAGGTCGTCGGCCCAGACGGCGGCGGTGCGGTCGCCGGCGTACGGCGGGAGCAGCCGGCCCGGGTTGGCGGTGAGCCGGGACAGCCGGAGCAGGTCGCGCGGCTCCTTCGCGGCCAGCAGGAAGCGGGCGGTCCAGCGGGCGGGGGCGGCCGCCGCGGCGATCTCCTCGTCGGCGAAGCCGGAGAGGTGGGCGCGGGTGAGCTCCCACCATTCGGCACGGTGCCCGGCGTCCCTCAGCCGCAGGTCGCGGGCGTACATGCGCAGGTCGTGTTCGAGGAACTTGGTGCGGCAGGCGGCGGCGAGTTCCGCGCGTCCCGCCTCGGCGAGGGTGTCGACGGCCGTGCGGTGGGCGGCGATCCGGGACCGCCAGTTGGAGACGCCCTCGCGGTCCAGGGAGATCGACAGCTGGGCGGCGGCCCGGCGCACGTGCCAGACGTAGACGGTGTCCGGGATCACGGCGACGCGGGGGGCGGCGGCGTACACCCGGGCGGTGAAGAGGAAGTCCTCGTAGACGAAGCGGCCGTCGGGGAAGCGGATGCCGTGCTCGGCGAGGAAGGCACGGTCGTAGATCTTGTTGACGCAGAGCGTGTCGTGGACGAGCGGGCGCAGCTCGTCGGGCGTCTCCAGGACGGCCGGCTCCCGGTACAGGGCGGGCTGCCAGCGCACGTCCCGGCCCTCGGGCAGTTCACGGCGTACGGCGACGCCGACGGCGACCGGGGTGCGGTGCCGCTCGGCGGCGGCGACCAGGGCCTCGGCGGCGCCGGCCGGCAGGATGTCGTCGCTGTCCAGGAACATGACGTACGGGGAGGTCGCGGCGCGGATGCCGTCGTTGCGCGGGGTCCCGCAGCCGCCGCTGTTCTCGGTGCGGCGCACCACCCGCAGCCGGGGGTGCCGCGCGGCGAGCCCGTCGAGGACCGCGGCCGTCCCGTCGCTCGAACAGTCGTCGACCGCCACGACCTCCGCCACCACGGGCCCCTGGTCGAGCGCGGAACCGATGGCCTGGGCCACCAGCTCCTCGTCGTTGTAGGCGATGACGACGACACTGAGCCGACCTGCGGTCTCGGGCGGGGGGACGCTACTCACACCAGGATCCTACGGGAGCCCCCCGCCCCCTCGGACGGGGTCGGGGGGCTCCCTGAGCACCTGCTGGAACGGGTCGAACCCGTCGTACTCACGCTGCGGGTCGAAACGCTCCGCCTCGCGGTCACGGCGACGCTGGGCCGCCGGGCGCGGAGCTTCCAGGCGGTGGGCAGAACCTCCCCCCGCCACCCTCGCACGGCTCGGCCCCGAGGGGCCTCACCGGCATCGGACGGCTGCGCCGGACTCCGTCCGCCGGGCCGACGCGGCCGTCCTGCTAGAACGGGTCGAACTCGTCGTACTCACGCTGCGGGTCGAAACGCTCCGCCTCGCGGTCACGGCGACGCTGGGCCGCCGGGCGCGGGGCTTCGAGGCGGTGGTCCTCGCCGCGGCGGCCGAGCATTTCGGCGCCGGCCATCATGGTGGGCTCCCAGTCGAAGACGACCGCGTTGTCCTCGGAGCCGATCGCGACGCCGTCGCCCGCGCGGGCGCCGGCCTTCATCAGGGCGTCCTCGACGCCGAGGCGGTTGAGGCGGTCGGCCAGGTAGCCCACGGCCTCGTCGTTGTTGAAGTCGGTCTGGCGGACCCAGCGCTCCGGCTTCTCGCCGCGCACCCGGTAGACCTCTTCGTGCTCGTCGTACGTGACGGTGAAGCCCGCGTCGTCGACGGCCTTCGGGCGGATGACGATCCGGGTCGCCTCCTCCACCGGCTTGGCCGCGCGCGCCTCGGCGACGATGCCGGCGAGGGCGTAGGAGAGCTCCTTGAGACCCGTACGGGCCACGGCGGAGACCTCGAAGACCTGGTAGCCGCGCTCCTCCAGGTCCGGGCGGATCATGTCCGCGAGGTCCTGGCCGTCCGGGATGTCGATCTTGTTGAGGACGACGATCCGGGGCCGGTCCTCCAGGCCGCCGTACTGCTTGAGCTCCTCCTCGATGACGTCGAGGTCGGTGACCGGGTCGCGCTCGGACTCCAGGGTCGCCGTGTCGAGGACGTGGACGAGGACCGAGCAGCGCTCCACGTGGCGGAGGAACTCCAGGCCGAGGCCGCGGCCCTGGCTGGCGCCCGGGATGAGGCCCGGCACGTCGGCGATCGTGTAGACGGTCGAACCGGCCGTGACCACGCCCAGGTTCGGGACGAGCGTGGTGAAGGGGTAGTCCGCGATCTTCGGCTTGGCGGCCGAGAGGACGGAGATGAGCGAGGACTTGCCGGCGCTCGGGTAGCCCACGAGCGCCACGTCGGCGACGGTCTTGAGCTCCAGGACGATGTCGCGCGCCTCGCCGGGCTCGCCGAGGAGCGCGAAGCCGGGGGCCTTGCGGCGGGCCGAGGCCAGCGCGGCGTTGCCGAGGCCGCCGCGGCCGCCCTGGCCGGCGACGAAGGTGGTGCCCTGGCCGACGAGGTCGGCGAGCACGTTGCCCTTCTTGTCGAGGACGACGGTGCCGTCGGGCACGGTCAGGACGAGGTCCTGGCCGTCCTTGCCGGAGCGGTTGTCGCCGGCGCCGGGCTGACCGTTGGTCGCCTTGCGGTGCGGCGAGTGGTGGTATTCCAGGAGCGTGGTGACCGACTGGTCGACGACCAGGGTCACATCGCCGCCACGGCCGCCGTTGCCGCCGTCCGGGCCGCCGAGCGGCTTGAACTTCTCCCGGTGGACGGAGGCGCAGCCGTGGCCTCCGTTACCCGCGGCGACGTGCAGCTCGACGCGGTCCACGAAGGTGGTCATGGTGGTGCCTCCAGAGAGTTACTTACGTGCGGAATGTCTATCTAGTAACACGCGAAAGGCGGACCCGCTTCCCGGTCCGGGAAGTGAGGTCCGCCTCCGCAAAGTGTTCCGATCAGGCGACCGGAACGATGTTCACGACCTTGCGGCCACGGTGGGTGCCGAACTGCACCGCGCCGGCCTGCAGGGCGAACAGCGTGTCGTCGCCACCGCGACCGACACCCGAGCCCGGGTGGAAGTGGGTGCCGCGCTGGCGGACCAGGATCTCACCCGCGTTGACGGCCTGACCGCCGAAGCGCTTCACGCCGAGCCGCTGGGCATTCGAGTCGCGCCCGTTCCGGGTGGACGATGCGCCCTTCTTGTGTGCCATGTCTCAGTCCCTCTTACTTCGCAGCCGCGGGGATACCGGTGACCTTGATCGCCGTGTACTGCTGACGGTGACCCTGGCGACGGCGGTAGCCGGTCTTGTTCTTGTAGCGCAGGATGTCGATCTTGGCGCCCTTGTGGTGGTCCACGACCTCGGCCGTGACCTTGATGCCGGCCAGGACCCACGGGTCGCTGGTCACGGCGTCGCCGTCGACAACGAGCAGGGTCGAGAGCTCGACCGTGTCGCCAACCTTGGCAGTGGAAATCTTGTCAACCTCAACGATGTCGCCGACAGCAACCTTGTGCTGGCGACCACCGCTGCGCACGATGGCGTACACGCGGATCTCTCTCTCACTCGGGGTGGAACCTCTGAAGCCAGCCGCCCACACGGGCCCGGGGGCCCGTGGCGTTCCGGAATCGGACGAGCGGCCTCTCCCGGCGAGCGGGAGGGAGGTGCTCAGAGGCGCGGCATGTCGATCAGACACGCCGACGGTCTAGGTTACGGGCGGCTGCCACAGGGGGTCAAATTCGCCCGTGCGGTGCGGGCCGCCCCTCCGCCGGGGAGGGGCGGCCCGCACCGGCCGGTCAGTCCTGGGCCGGGGCGGCGGTCTTCTCCGCCGCCTTCTTGGCCGTGGCCTTCTTGGCGGTGGTCTTCTTCGCCGCGGTCTTCTTGGTCGCCGCCGTCTTCTTGGTGGCGGCCTTCTTGGCCGTGGCCTTCTTCGCCGCGGTCTTGCGCGCCGCCGTCTTCTTGACGGGGGCGGGCTCGGCCTCGGCGGCCTCGGCCGGCGCCTCGGTGCTCTCGGCCGGGGCCGTGGTCACCACGACGACGGCCGCCTCCTCGGCGCCCGCGGGCGAACCGGCGGGAGCGGTGGCCTTGCGGACCACCCGGCGACGGGCACGCGGCGCGGCGGCCGCGGGGGCCTCCTCGACGACGGGCTCGGCGACGGCCTCGGCGACCGGCTCCGGCGCCGCGACGGGCTCCGGCGCGGCCTCGGCGGCCGGCTCGACGACGACCTCGGCCGGCGTCTCCGTGGTGGAGACGACCGGGGAGGTCACCCGACGGGTGGCACGGCGGCGACCGCGCGGGGCCGGGGCGGGGGTCTCCTCGACCACGGCCTCGGCGACCGGCTCGGCCACCGGGGCGGCCTGCTCGACGACGGGCTCCGCGACCGGCGCCGCGACGGGCTCGGCGGCGGGCGCCGGCTCGAAGTCGACGGCCTCGGTCTCCACGACCGCCGGGGCGACCGGCGTCGAGACGACCGGGGCGGACACCCGGCGGGTGGCGCGACGGCGGCCACGACCGCGCGTGGCGGCGGCCTCGGCCTCGGCGACGGAGCCGTACAGCTCCTCGTCCGGGGCGATCGGCACCGGCACGGCCACCGGGGCGGCCAGCTCCGCGGCGACCTCGGCCTCGGTCTCGACCTCGGCCTCCGCCGTCTCCACGGCCTCGGCGTGCTCGTGCTCGTGGACGTGCTCGGCGCCGCCGCGGCCGCGCTTCTTCGCGCGCTTGCCGCCGCCACCGCCGCCGGCGGCGGCCGGCTGCTCCATGTGCACGATGACACCGCGGCCGTTGCAGTGGACGCAGGTCTCGGAGAAGGACTCCAGGAGGCCCTGGCCGACCCGCTTGCGGGTCATCTGGACCAGGCCGAGCGAGGTGACCTCGGCCACCTGGTGCTTGGTCCGGTCCCGGCCCAGGCACTCCAGGAGGCGGCGCAGCACCAGGTCGCGGTTGGACTCCAGGACCATGTCGATGAAGTCGATGACGACGATGCCGCCGAGGTCGCGCAGGCGCAGCTGGCGGACGATCTCCTCGGCCGCTTCGAGGTTGTTCCTCGTCACGGTCTCTTCGAGGTTGCCGCCCTGACCGGTGAACTTGCCGGTGTTGACGTCGACGACGACCATCGCCTCGGTCTTGTCGATCACCAGCGAGCCGCCGGAGGGCAGCCAGACCTTGCGGTCCAGCGCCTTCATGAGCTGCTCGTCGATCCGGTACGTCGCGAAGACGTCGACCTCGCTCGTCCACTTGGACAGGCGGTCGGCCAGGTCGGGCGCGACGTGCGAGACGTACCCGTGGATGGTCTCCCACGCGTCGTCGCCGCTGACGATGACCTTCGAGAAGTCCTCGTTGAAGATGTCGCGGACGACGCGGACGGTCATGTCCGGCTCGCCGTAGAGCAGGCTCGGCGCGGACGTCGAGATCTGGGCGGCCTTCTTCTGGATGTCGGCCCACTGCGCCTGCAGGCGCTCGACGTCGCGGCGCAGCTCGTCCTCGCTCGCGCCCTCGGCGGCGGTGCGCACGATGACGCCCGCGTCCTCGGGGACGATCTTCTTGAGGATGGTCTTCAGGCGGGCGCGCTCGGTGTCCGGGAGCTTGCGGCTGATGCCGGTCATCGAGCCCTCGGGGACGTACACGAGGTAGCGGCCCGGCAGGGAGACCTGGCTGGTCAGACGGGCGCCCTTGTGGCCGATCGGGTCCTTCGTGACCTGCACGAGGACCGACTGGCCGGACTTGAGGGCGGACTCGATGCGGCGCGGCCCGTTGGCCATGCCGAGCGCCTCGAAGTTGACCTCGCCGGCGTACAGGACGGCGTTGCGGCCCTTGCCGATGTCGACGAACGCGGCCTCCATGGACGGCAGCACGTTCTGGACCTTGCCCAGGTAGACGTTGCCGACGTACGAGGTGGCCTGCTCCTTGTTGACGTAGTGCTCGACGAGCACGTTGTCTTCCAGGACGCCGATCTGGGTGCGCTCGCCGTTCTGGCGGACGACCATGACGCGCTCGACGGCCTCGCGGCGGGCGAGGAACTCGGCCTCGGTGATGATCGGGACGCGGCGGCGGCCCTGCTCGCGGCCTTCGCGGCGGCGCTGCTTCTTGGCCTCCAGGCGGGTCGAGCCCTTGATGGACTGGACCTCGTCGGACGGCTCGGCCTTCTCACGGGCCGGGCGGGGCTCGCGGACCTTGACGACCGTACGGACGCCGTCCTCCTCGCCCGCCTCGACCTCGGCGGCGTCCCCGCTGCGACGGCGGCGACGGCGGCGGCGACGGGAGCTGCTGGAACCGCCGGCGTAGGCCTCGGCCTCCTCCGGCTCCTCCTCGGACTCCTCGGCCTCTTCGGCCTCGTCCTCGGCGTGCGGCTCCTCGCCCTCCTCGGTCTCCTCGACCTCGGTGAGCTCGCCGCGACGGCGGCGGCGGCCGCCACGGCGGCGACGGCGGGACGGGCGGTCCTCGTACTCGTCCGCCTCCTCGGCCTCGGCCTCCTCGACCTCGTCGGCGACGGCCTCGACCTCGGGCTCGTCGGCGACGGTGGCCGGGACGGGCTCGACGGCGACGGGCTCGCCACGGCGGCGACGGCGACGGCGGGAGCCGGTCTCGGCGCGCTCGGGCTCCTCCACGGCCTCGACCGTCTCGACGGCCTCGACCGTCTCTTCCTCCTCCGGCTCCTCGGCCACGGCGGCGGCCGCGGCGAAGGCGGCGGTCTCCGGGGTCTGGAACATCGGCTCGGCGAAGACCGGGGCCTGGAAGACGGCGACGGCGGGGCGCGCGGCGCGGCGCGGCTCGCGGGCCGGGGCCGGCTCGGAGGTGAACTGCGGGGAGGTGACGCGGCGGCGGCCGCGGCCGCGGGTGGCGGCGGTCTCGGCGGCGGCGACCTCGGCCTCGGCGGCGGCGATCTGCTCGACGGTGGACGTCGGCAGCGACTCGCCGGCGGGAGCGGCCTCGGTGCTCGCCTCGGGCGAGGTGGCCTTGCGGGTGGCGCGGCGGCGGGTACGGGGCGCGGGGGCGGCCTCGGCCGGAGCGGCCTCGGCGACCGGGGCCTCGGCGACCGGCTCCGCGGCGGGGGCCACGACCACGGCCTCCTCGGCGGCGGCAGGCGCGCCGGCCGGGGCGGTGGCCTTGCGGGTGGCACGACGGCGGGTACGGGCCGGCGGGGCGGCCTCGGTCTCGGCCGGGGCGGGCTCGGCGGCCGGAGCGGCGACGGCCACGGGCTCCGCGGTCTCCTCGGCGACCACTGCCGTGGACGTCACCGGCGAGGTGGCCTTGCGGGTGGCGCGGCGGCGCGGGCGGGCGGGGGAGGCCTCGGGGGCCTCCTCGACGGCCTCGGCCGCGGGGGTCTCGACGACCGGCTCCACGGCCGGCTCGGCCGGGGTCTCCACGACGGACGCCGTGGCCTTGCGGGTGGCCCGGCGGCGGGTGCGCGGCGCGGGAGCGGCCTCGGCCTCGACCGGAGCGGCCTCCACGACGGGGTCCTCGGCGGCGGCCGGGGTCTCGGCGGGTTCGGCGGTGGCGCCCGTCACCGGCGGACCGGCGGGGCGGGAAGCGGCGCGGCGCCTGCGGCGCGGCGGCAGCTTGTCACCGGGGGCGTTGGTGTCTTCGTTGGACTCGAGCATGCGGGGTTTCTCCCGTCACGCTCCCGGGCGCCGCGCCTGGTTCCGGTCCGGCGGCACGGTCGCGCCTGTGGCGCGGTGCCGCCGTCCGGGGCGCGGGCGCCGCACGGGAGCTCTATGTCTGGCTCGCCGGTTCCGTACGCCCTGTGCGGACGGCCTGGCGAAAGTCTCCTGGTCAGTGCGCTGCCCGACCCAGGTGGCTCCCGAGTACCAGGGCGGCGCTACGACGACCGCTCCCTACGCGGTACCAGCACCCGGCGCCGTCGCTGAGGCAGCTGCCTCGCGGTCGGGCGCGAGCGGGTCGGTCACCGTGCCGGACTCCTCGTCGAAGAGCCCCTGCGCCAGCCTGGTCACCGCAGCGGGGACCGGCGGCGCCAGGTCGGCCACAGCTCGGAGACCGGACAGGACGTCGTCGGGTCGCACGGCAGGTGTCACGTGCCGAACAACCAGCCGCAGTATCGCACAGGCGCTGTCCAGCGGCCTATCACCCTGGGGATCGCCCTGGGGACGGGCAGCGGTCAGCTCGGTGACGGCGGAACGGGCGTCGAAGGTGCGGACTCCGTTCTTGGTCTTGCGCTGTACTTCCACCGTCTCGGCCGCGAGAAACGCCTCGACGGCCTTCTCGGCCTCCTCGACGGCGACGCCTTCGAGCCGCAGCTCCCACACGGAGGCGGTGAGCCGGTCGGCGAGACCCGAGGTCCGGGCCTCGACGGCGTCGGTGATGTCGAGGCCGGCGGGGAGGGACTCGTCGAGCAGGGCCCGCAGGGTCTCCGGGTCGCGCGCCTCGGTGAGCGCGATCTCCAGGTACTCGGCCTCGGAGCCCGTGCCCGTCGGGGCGGCGTTGGCGTACGAGACCTTCGGGTGCGGGGTGAAGCCCGCCGAGTACGCCATGGGCACCTCGGCACGGCGCAGCGCGCGCTCGAAGGCGCGCTGGAAGTCACGGTGGCTGGTGAACCGGAGGCGGCCGCGCTTGGTGTAGCGCAGTCGGATGCGCTGCACCGCCGGTGCGGGCGGCGGGCCTTCGGGCTGTCGCTTGCCCAGTGGTTCTTCTCCTCGGTGCGGGGCGGGCGCGGGTGGCGCTCCGCCCGGAAGTCTGGGGGACGGCCCCTGGGCGGTCCGCCCGGATCACCCCCGCGTCCTGCGGGGAGATCTCGGGGGCGGGCAGCGCTCCGGGGACGTTCGGTTGTACTACCCAGAGTACGCGCCCGGGCAGGCCCCGGTTCCCCGGGCTCGGTCAGCGGGGTCCGCCGAAGAGGGCGAGACGCACCTCCCGGGCCGCCGCGCGGACGGCCCGCGCGGCGGAGGCGACCGGCGCCCACACCCAGGTCCGCAGCCAGTGGCCGACGGGCGTGAGGACCACCCGGTACGCCCAGGCGAGGGGGCGTCCGACCGCGTTCCACAGCACCCAGCCGATGGCCCGGCCGACGGCCCGCGAGACCAGCCCGGCGATGCCCCAGGCCCAGGCGAACGCGGCGCCGACCGCCCGGCCGACGGGGGCGAGCACGTACTCCCAGAGCCAGCCGAGCGGGGTGACGACCAGCAGGTCGACGACCCACCACAGGGCCTTGAGGACGGGGAGGAGGACCCAGCGCCAGAGCCAGGTCAGCGGGGTGACGAGGAGCAGGTCGATCACCCACCACAGGGCCCGGGCGACCGGGACGATCGCCCGTTCCCACAGGAAGCGGAGCGGGATCACGACCAGGTGGTGGATCAGCCATCCGAGGGCGCGGCCGACCGGGGCGAGGATCCAGCGCCACAGCTGCTTCACGCAGAAGGCGAAGGCGTCCCAGAGCAGCCGGAGGGGCAGGACGACCACCAGGGCGACGGCGCGCGCCACCCCGGTGAGGCAGCCCGGGTTTTCCGTGTTCATGCTCAGAACGACGCGAAGGCCCGGCGGAGGGTTTCCCCTCCGCCGGGCCGTCACGCAAGTGTTACTACTGGTTGACCACCGTCAGCGGCAGCAGCTTCTTGCCGGTGGGGCCGATCTGGATGTGCGTGTCCATCTGCGGGCAGACGCCGCAGTCGAAGCACGGGGTCCAGCGGCAGTCCTCGACCTCGGTCTCGTCGAGGGCGTCCTGCCAGTCCTCCCACAGCCAGTCCTTGTCGAGGCCCGAGTCCAGGTGGTCCCAGGGCAGGACCTCCTCGTAGGTGCGCTCGCGGGTGGTGTACCAGGCGACGTCCACGCCGACCTCGGGGAGGGTCTTCTCGGCGCAGGCCATCCAGCGGTCGTACGAGAAGTGCTCGCGCCAGCCGTCGAAGCGGCCGCCGTCCTCGTACACCGCGCGGATGACCGCGCCGAGGCGGCGGTCGCCGCGGGAGAGGAGGCCCTCGACGATGCCGGGCTTGCCGTCGTGGTAGCGGAAGCCGATCGAGCGGCCGTACTTCTTGTCGCCGCGGATCTTGTCGCGGAGCTTGCGCAGGCGCTCGTCCGTCTCCTCGGCCGACAGCTGCGGGGCCCACTGGAAGGGGGTGTGCGGCTTGGGGACGAAGCCGCCGATGGAGACGGTGCAGCGGATGTCGTTCTGGCCGGAGACCTTGCGGCCCTCGGCGATCACGTTCATCGCCATGTCGGCGATCTGGAGGACGTCCTCGTCGGTCTCCGTGGGCAGGCCGCACATGAAGTACAGCTTCACCTGGCGCCAGCCGTTGCCGTAGGCGGTGGAGACGGTGCGGATGAGGTCCTCTTCCGAGACCATCTTGTTGATGACCTTGCGCATGCGCTCGGAGCCGCCCTCGGGGGCGAAGGTGAGGCCCGAACGGCGGCCGTTGCGGGTCAGCTCGTTCGCCAGGTCGACGTTGAAGGCGTCGACGCGGGTGGACGGGAGGGACAGGCCGACCTTGTCCTCCTCGTACCGGTCGGCGAGGCCCTTCGCGATGTCCGCGATCTCCGTGTGGTCCGCCGAGGACAGGGAGAGGAGGCCGACCTCCTCGAAGCCCGTCGCCTTGAGACCCTTCTCGACCATCTCGCCGATGCCGGTGATGCTTCGCTCCCGCACGGGGCGCGTGATCATGCCGGCCTGGCAGAAGCGGCAGCCGCGGGTGCAGCCGCGGAAGATCTCGACGGACATGCGCTCGTGGACGGTCTCCGCGAGCGGGACGAGGGGCTGCTTGGGGTACGGCCACTCGTCGAGGTCCATGACGGTGTGCTTGGACACGCGCCACGGCACACCGGACTTGTTCGGGACGACACGGCCGATGCGGCCGTCCGGCAGGTACTCGACGTCGTAGAACGCCGGGATGTACACCGAGCCGGTCTTCGCGAGGCGGAAGAGGACCTCCTCGCGCCCGCCCGGACGGCCCTCGGCCTTCCACTGCCGGATGATCTCGGTCATGTCCAGGACGGCCTGCTCGCCGTCGCCGATGATCGCCGCGTCGATGAAGTCCGCGATCGGCTCGGGGTTGAAGGCGGCGTGGCCGCCGGCGAGCACGATCGGGTGGTCGACCGTCCGGTCCTTGGACTCCAGCGGGATGCCCGCCAGGTCCAGGGCCGTGAGCATGTTCGTGTAGCCGAGCTCCGTGGAGAAGCTCAGGCCGAAGACGTCGAACGCGCCGACGGGGCGGTGGCTGTCCACGGTGAACTGGGGCACGTTGTGCTCGCGCATCAGCTCTTCGAGGTCCGGCCACACGCTGTAGGTGCGCTCGGCGAGGACGCCCTCGCGCTCGTTCAGCACCTCGTAGAGGATCATGACGCCCTGGTTGGGCAGGCCGACCTCGTACGCGTCCGGGTACATCAGCGCCCAGCGGACGTCGGCGGACTCCCACGGCTTGACCGTGGAGTTCAGCTCTCCACCGACGTACTGAATCGGCTTCTGCACGTGCGGGAGCAGAGCTTCGAGCTGCGGGAAGACAGACTCGGCAGCAGACATCTCGAACCTTCGTGAGCTGGCAGGGGGGCGACTCTCAAGCGTACCCCGGTGCTCAGCGGCTCAGTGCCGCCCGGATTTCCGGGGCCGAGGCCCGCGCCCACGCGCCGGGCAGTTCCCGCTCGGTCGCGGCGGCCGCGGCCTCCTCCCGGCCGTAGAGAAGTCCCCAGGTGAAGGCCGATTCGCCGGCGCCGTAGGACTGGATCGCGAACTCCCGGAGGGCGGCGCGGGCGACGACGGAGTCCTGGTGTTCGCCGAGGAGGGACTGGACGGCCTTGACGCGTTTGCCGAGCTTCTTGGCGGGCTTGCCGAGGGTGGGGCGGGCCGCGTCGGCCGCGTAGCGGGCGCGCTTGGCGGCCTTGCGGGCCTCGTGGAGGGCGAGGTCGCGCTCGTGGCCGGGGTCGAGGGCGAGGGCGTGTTCGATCCGGCCGCCGAGGCGGTCGTGGTCCTTGCGGACGGCCTTGGCGAGGACCGTGCGGGCGTCGCGGCGGGCGGCCTCGCGCAACGGCGGGTCGGCGAGGAGCGCGTGGAGGGTGTCGAGGAGGGCGAGGTGGCGGTCGGAGTCGAGGGCTTCGAGGACCTGGCGCCGGGCGTCCTCGGCGAGGGCGGCGTCGCGGCGGCGGAGCCGGGCCTCGACGGGGCCGAGGGTGAGGGTGGGGGGCAGGTCGGCGAGGCGGGCGCGGAGGCGGGCGTCGAGGACCTCCTGGTCGCGGGCGAGGCCGAGCTCCCCCGCGAGCCACTTCAGCTCGTCGCCGACGGGGTCCGTGACGGTCCGGTCGAGGACCTTGCGGTAGGTCTTGAAGGCACTGCGCATCCGCCGGCAGGCGACCCGCATCTGGTGCACGGCGTCGGGCAGGTCGCGGCGCACGGCGGGGTCGAGCGCGACGATCGCCCCGGCCTGTTCGCGTACGTAGGCGAGCACGGCGGCTCCGGCGGTGCCGGGGCGCTCCGCCGGGGCCAGGGGGGTTTCCCGCCGTGTGGCGGGCACGGCGCCCGGCGACTCCGGGGGCGGGGCCGTCTCCGCCAGGGCCCTGGCCAGTTTCGACGGGGCCTCCGAGGGGACGATGCCGGCCTTCTTGAGGCGTTTCCCGATCGCGTCGAGAAGGCTCTCGTCGTCGACGCCGTCCGCGAGTTCGACCTCGATCTCGGTCCAGGAGGCCTCTCCCCCGCCCGGGAGGCGTTCCGCGTGGACCGTGTCGACGGAGAGTTCGGCGAGGAGGGTGCCGTCGGCGTCGAGGAGGTGGCGGACGTCACGGGACGAGCGGAGCCGGACGACCGGGACGATCTCGGCGTGCCGGACGCGGGAGCGCAGGAGCCCCGCGAGCTCATCCGGCAGGGTGTCGCTCAGCGGGGCCCTGATCTCGTCGCGGATCCCGGCGGCGACGGGGAACTTCACGTGCCAGCCGGCATCGCTCCCGCCGGTGCGGCGGCGGAGGGTGACCGCGTCCGCCGCGAGCCGGAGGTCGGGGGTGTCGTAGTAGACGGCGTCGAGCTCCATGACGCCTTCGTCGGCGACCTCCGCCACCCCGGCGACCCGGGTGAGGTCCGGCAGCGGGGTCTCACCCGTGGCTTCGTACTTCCGCTCGATCTCGCGCTTCGTCTCCGCCATGCCTCGAATCTAGACCCGTCAGGCCGTCATCGGGCGCTGTACACGGATCGACTGGAGCAGTCCGATCGCCACCCATACGGCGAACATCGACGAGCCGCCGTACGAGACGAACGGCAGGGGCAGACCGGCGACGGGCATGATGCCGAGGGTCATGCCGATGTTCTCGAAGGACTGGAAGGCGAACCAGGCGATGATCCCGGCGGCGACGATGGTGCCGTAGAGCTCGGTGGTCTCGCGGGCGATGCGGCAGGCGCGCCAGAGGATGACGCCGAGGAGGACGAGGATCAGGCCGGCGCCGACGAAGCCGAGCTCCTCGCCGGCCACGGTGAAGACGAAGTCGGTCTGCTGTTCGGGGACGAACTGGCCGGTGGTCTGCGAGCCCTTGAAGAGGCCGGCGCCGAGGAGGCCGCCGGAGCCGATGGCGATGCGGGCCTGGTTGGTGTTGTAGCCGACGCCGGCCGGGTCGAGGTCGGGGTTGGCGAAGGCCGCGAAGCGGTTGATCTGGTACTCGTCGAGCATCCCGAGCGCGGTGACGAGGACCGCGCCGAGGACGCCGGCGCCGATGAGTCCGAGGACCCAGCGGTTGGAGGCGCCGGAGGCGAGGAGCACGCCGAGCACGATGACGATCATGACCATGACCGAGCCGAGGTCGGGCATCAGCATGACGATGCCCATGGGGAGGGCGGCCAGGGCGAGGGCCTTGGCGACCGTGCGGTGGTCGGGGTGGAGCTGGTCGCCGGCGTCGACCTTGGCGGCGAGGAGCATCGCCATGACCAGGATGATCGTGATCTTCACGAACTCGCTGGGCTGGAGGGAGAAGCCGCCGCCGACGACGATCCACGCGTGGGCGCCGTTGATGGTGGCGCCGAGCGGGGTGAGGACGGCGAGGATCAGCACGATCGAGAGGCCGTAGAGGATCGGCACCGCACCGCGCAGGGTGCGGTGGCCGAGCCAGATCGTGCCGATCATCAGGGCGAGGCCGATGCCGGTGTTGAGCAGGTGCCGGAAGAGGAAGTAGTACGGGTCGCCCTGGTTGAGCTCGGTGCGGCCGCGGGTGGCGGACCAGACGAGCAGCGAGCCGATGCCGGAGAGCGCGAGCGCCGAGAGCAGGATGGGCCAGTCGAGTCGGCGGAGCACCGAGTCGCGGGCGGCCAGCTTGGCGAGGGTGCCGCGCTCGGGCGCGTACCGGGAGACGGAGAAGCCGTGGGGTGCGGCCATCTGTTCAGAGCCTCCCTCGGTGGGTGGCGGGCGGGCCCGCGAGCTGGTTGTCGTCCGGCTTTTTGGTGGGGGTGGGGGTCGCCGGGTCGGCCGGCGGCTGGGTGCCGTCGGTCTTCGGCTTCGTCTCGTCGACCTTCTGCTCCTCCGGGTCGTACGGCTTGACCTTCGGCGCGTCGATGGAGCCGTCGGCCTCGATCTTCGGCAGGGCCTTCTGCGGCTGCGGCAGCAGGGCGCGCTTGAGGTCCTGGTTGCCGGCGTCGTCGAGTCCGTAGAGCGCGTCGTAGATGTTGCGCACGGCGGGGCCGGAGGCGCCGGAGCCGGTACCACCCTGGGAGATCGTCATGACGATCGCGTAGTCCTTGGTGTACGTGGCGAACCAGGAGGTCGTCTGCTTGCCGTAGACCTCGGCGGTGCCCGTCTTGGCGTGCATCGGGATCTTGTCCTGCGGCCAGCCGCCGAACCGCCAGGCGGCGGTACCGCGGGTGGCGACTCCCGCGAGGGCTTCGTCTATCAAGTCGCGGGTGTTCGCGTCGAAGGGCAGCCTGCCGTGCGACTTGGGCGCGATCTCGTGCACCTTCTTGCCGTCGGGGCTGATGACGGCCTTGCCGACGGTGGGGTTCCACAGGGTGCCGCCGTTGGAGATGGCGGAGTAGATGGTGGCCATCTGGATGGGGGTGACGAGGGTGTCGCCCTGTCCGATGGAGTAGTTGACGGAGTCACCGGCGCGCATCAGGTTGCCTTCGAGGCAGTTCTCGTACGAGAGCTGCTGGACGTAGGTGCCGCCCTTCTTGCCGTACTTGCACCACCAGTCCTTGTTGTCCTCCCAGAACTTCTGCTTCCACTGGCGGTCGGGGACACGGCCGGAGACCTCGTTGGGGAGGTCGATGCCGGTCTCGGCGCCGAGGCCGAACTGATGGGCCGTCTTGTAGAACCAGTCGCCCGGGTTCTTCTTCGGCTTCATCCCGCCGTCCTTCAGCCACTGCTGGTGGGCGAGGGCGTAGAAGACGGTGTCGCAGGAGACTTCGAGGGCGCGGCCGAGGGTGATCGGGCCGTGGTTCTGCGACTCGAAGTTCTTGAAGACCTGGTTGCCGATGGAGTACGAGCTCGTGCACGGGTAGCGCCCGTCGAAGTCGTAGCCCGCGTTCACGGCGGCGGTGGTCGAGATGACCTTGAAGATGGAGCCCGGCGCGGCCTGGCCCTGGATGGCCCGGTTGAGCAGCGGGAAGTTGGAGTCCTTGCCGGTGAGGGCGGCGTAGTCCTTGGCGGAGATGCCGCCGACCCAGGCGTTGGGGTCGTAGTCGGGCTGCGAGGCCATGGCGACGATGCGGCCGGTCTTGGCCTCCATGACGACGACGGCGCCGGAGTCGGCCTTGTAGTTCTCGTTGGTGTTCCTGTCGACGACCTTGCGGGCCTCGACCATCGCGTTGTGCAGTTCCCATTCGGCGACCGCCTGGACGCGGGCGTCGATGGAGGTGACGACGTTGGCGCCCGGCACGGGAGGGTCGTTCTTGGCCTGGCCGATGACGCGGCCGAGGTTGTCGACCTCGTAGCGGGTGACGCCGGCCTTGCCGCGCAGTTCCTTGTCGTACGTGCGCTCCAGGCCGGAGCGGCCGACCTGGTCGGAGCGGAGGAACGGCGAGTCGGTGTCCTTGGCCTTCTCGATCTCGGCGTCGGTGACGGGCGAGAGGTAGCCGAGGACCTGGGAGGTGCGGGCCTTGGCGGGGGCCGGGTAGCGGCGCACGGCGGTGGGTTCGGCGGTGATGCCGGGGAAGTCCTCGGCGCGCTCGCGGATCTGGAGGGCCTGCTGGGTGGTGGCCTCGTCGGTGACGGGGATCGGCTGGTAGGGCGAACCGTTCCAGCAGGGCTTGGGCGTCTTGGCGTCGCAGAGCCGGATCTTGTTGATGACCTCGTCGGGCTTCATGTCGAGGACGTCGGCGAGCCGGGTGAGGACGGCCCTGCCCCGGTCCTCCATCTTCATCAGCTCGGTGCGGGACGCGGAGACCACGAGCCGGGTCTCGTTGTCGGCGAGCGGGACGCCGCGGGCGTCGAGGAGCGAGCCTCGGACGGCGGGCTGGACGACCTGCTGGACGTGGTTGTTCTTCGCCTCGTCCGTGTACTCCTTGCCGTTGCGGATCTGGAGGTACCAGAGCCGGCCCCCCAGGGTGAGGAGCAGGGAGAAGACGAGGATCTGGATGATGACGAGCCGGATCTGGACCCGGGGGGTCCGCCCGGTCTCGGGGATGTTGGTCATGCTGCCGGTGCCCCCTCGTTCACAGTCGCTTGACTCCCTTGATGCGTCCGGCGCGTGAGGCGCGGCCGCGGGCGGCCTTCACGCGCAGGCCGCCGCGCTGGGTGCCGATCCTGAGGCCGGTGCCGGAGGAGAGCCAGCCGGAGGCGACGTCGGCGCCGTTGCCGCCGCCGGCGTCGGCGAGCGGGTCGTTCTCGGCGCGGCGGGCCAGGGCCATGATGAGCGGCACGGTGAAGGGCGCCAGGAGCAGGTCGTACACGGCGGCGGTGAACAGCAGGAAGCCGAGGCCGACATGGCGGGCGGCGGTGTCGCCGACGAGGGCGCCGACGCCCGCGTAGAGCAGGGTGGAGCCGACGGCCGCGGCGACGACGACGGCCATGGGGCCGGTCGCGGAGGTCAGCCGGCCGTTGTCCGGCCTCGCGAGGCCGACGAGGTAGCCGATGACGCAGAGCACGAGGGCGTAGCGGCCGGCGGCGTGGTCGGCGGGCGGGGCGAGGTCGGAGAGGAGGCCGGCGGTGAAGCCGATGAGGGAGCCGCTGACGGGTCCGTAGACGAGGGCGAGTCCGACGACCGTGAGGAGCACGAGGTCGGGGACGGCGCCGGGGAGCTGGAGGCGGGCGAGGACGGAGACCTGGACGACCAGGGCCACCACGATCAGGGTGGCGGAGAGGAGGATGCGGTTGAACTTCACGGTGTCACGCCCCCCTGGTCCTGCGTCTGATCCTGCGTCTGGTTCTGGTTCGGCTTCTGTCCGTCGGCGGTCTGCTGTCCGTCCGGTGGTGTCGCCGTCGGTGTGACCGTGACGGTGACGGTCGGCGCGGGCTTGGGCTTCTGCGGGAGGACCATGTCGCGGGGGTCGGAGCCCGGGGCCTGGACGACGACGCCGACGATGTCGAGCTTGGTGAAGCCGACGTACGGGCGGACGTAGATGTTGCGGGTCAGGCCGCCGCCCGAGGGGTCGACGCGGACGACCTCGCCGACCGGCACGCCGGGCACGAAGGGCTTGTCCGCGCGCGAGCCGAAGGTGACGAGGCGGTCGCCGGGCTTGACCTTGGCCTTGCCGTTGAGGAGCTGGACCAGGAGGGGGCTGTCGCCCTGTCCGGTGGCGAAGCCGAGTTCGTCGCTCTTCTCCATGCGGGTGCCGACGGTGAAGTCCGGGTCGTTGGCGAGGAGGACCGTGGAGGTGGAGGGGCCGACGGTGGTGACCCGGCCGACGAGCCCGGAGCCGTTGAGCACGGTCATGTCCCGCTTGATGCCGTCGCGGGCGCCGACGTCGATGGTGACGGTCCAGGAGAAGCCCTGGGCCGCTCCTATGGCGATGACCTGGGCGCCCTTGATGCCGTACTGCCCGGCGCCGGCGGTCTTGAGCATGGCGTCGAGCTCGCGCAGCCGGTTGCGGTTGCGGTCGTCGCTGCCGAGCTTCGCCTTGAGTTCGGCGTTCTCCTTCTCCAGGGCGGCGATCCGGGTGTGCCGCTCCCCGGAGTCCCGTACCGCGCCTATGGCGTTGCCGACGGGATCGACGGCGGCCGCCACACCGTTCTCGACCGGCCCGAAGACCGCCGCTGCGGCCTGCCGGGCACCGTCGACGGGTGACTCCTGACCGCCGCGGATGTCCACCGTGATCAGTGCGAACGCGATGGCGATCAGCAGCACCAGGAGCAGCCGGCTCTCTCGTGTGTCCCTCACGTGCGGCGGCCGTGCCTTTCCTCGTGGTTCGGTTGTTCGGCTGTGCGGGTGAAACGGTGTCGCTAGCGGCGCGGCTGGGCGTCCAGGACCTGCTGGAGGGCCTCGAACTCCTCCACGCACTTGCCGGAGCCGAGCGCCACCGAGTCCAGCGGGTCCTCGGCGATGTGGATCGGCATGCCGGTCTCGCGCCGGAGGCGCTCGTCGAGGCCGCGGAGCAGGGCGCCGCCACCCGTGAGAACGATGCCGCGGTCCATGACGTCACCGGAGAGCTCCGGCGGGCACTTGTCGAGGGTGGTCTTCACGGCGTCGACGATCGCGTTGACCGGCTCCTCGATGGCCTTGCGGACCTCGGCAGCGGAGATGACCACGGTCTTGGGCAGGCCGGAGACGAGGTCGCGGCCGCGGATCTCGGTGTGCTCGTCCTTGTCGAGGTCGTACGCGGAGCCGATGGTGATCTTGATCTGCTCGGCGGTGCGCTCACCGAGGAGGAGCGAGTACTCCTTCTTGATGTGCTGGATGATCGCGCTGTCGAGCTCGTCTCCGGCGACCCGGATGGACTGTGCCGTGACGATTCCGCCGAGGGAGATGACGGCGACCTCGGTGGTGCCGCCGCCGATGTCGACGACCATGTTGCCGGTGGCCTCGTGGACGGGGAGGCCCGATCCGATGGCCGCCGCCATGGGCTCCTCGATGATGTGCACCTGGCGGGCGCCGGCCTGGGTCGACGCCTCGATCACGGCGCGGCGCTCCACTCCGGTGATGCCGGAGGGCACGCAGACGACGACGCGGGGGCGGGCCATCCAGCGACGCTTGTGGATCTTGAGGATGAAGTAGCGGAGCATCCGCTCGGTGATCTCGAAGTCGGCGATCACACCGTCCTTGAGCGGGCGCACGGCGACGATGTTGCCGGGGGTCCGGCCGATCATCTTCTTCGCCTCGGCGCCGACCGCGAGGATGCCTCCGGTGTTGGTGTTGATGGCGACGACGGACGGCTCGTTCAGAACGATGCCTCGACCCCTGACGTACACCAGCGTGTTGGCGGTCCCGAGGTCGACAGCCATGTCACGGCCGATGAACGACATGAAGTTCCCCTTGATTTCCCATGGCTGAGAGTGGTGCGGCGTGGAGTTTTCCATCGTAGTGCCGCCCGCGCGAATGGCGCGCGTTGGTCCACCTCAGTACTGGTGACGGCAGGACGCGGCGATCCGTTCCCGGGATTGGCGTTCATATGCCTGGGGGCGACCGAATTCCTTCGGTCGCCCCACAGGGTGCTTCGTTCGGCTGACTCCCGGTCAGATCAGACGAGGCCCGGGAAGAAGATCTTCAGCTCGCGGGCCGCCGACTCCTCGGAGTCCGAGGCGTGGATCAGGTTCTCGCGGACGATGGTGCCGAAGTCGCCGCGGATGGAGCCCGGCGCGGCGGCGATCGGGTCGGTCGGGCCGGCGAGCGTGCGCAGGCCCTCGATGACCCGCTCGCCCTCGACGACGAGCGCGACGACCGGGCCGGACTGCATGAAGCCCATCAGCGGCTCGTAGAAGGGCTTGCCCTTGTGCTCGCCGTAGTGCTGCTCCAGCGTGTCCTGGTCCAGCTCGCGCAGCTCCAGGGCCGTGATGGTCCAGCCGGCCTTGCGCTCGATGCGGCCGATGATCTCGCCGATCAGACCACGGCGGACGGCGTCGGGCTTGAGCAGGACGAGCGATCGCTGGCTCACGGGGGAACTCCTTCGGAAAAGCGGTGTGCGGGACCTCCGAGGCTACAGGGCCCGCACGTCCGTCGATTACGCAGCGTCAGGCCCTGCCGAGGCCTGCGCGGCGGCCCAGCGGGCCTTGGTCTCGTCGATCCGCCGCCCGTAGTGCACCGAGGCCCACCACAGGCCGGCGAAGACCGCGCCCAGGAAGAACATGGTGGGGACGAAGAAGCCGCTGAGGACCAGTCCGATCTGGAGGGCCCAGCCGAGCTGGACCCCGCCGGGCCGGGTGATCATCCCGCACAGCAGCACCGAGAAGACCATGGCCACGCCGCAGACCCACCACACGGTGGACATCGCGAGACCGTCGTCCTTCATGGCGACCAGTCCGGCGAAGCCGATCACGAAGAACTCGCCGATGAGCGTGGAAG
>NZ_JBIRQU010000004.1:0-175139 GCF_044333355.1 Streptomyces sp. NPDC021012 | reverse complement strand
CAGACCCACCACACGGTGGACATCGCGAGACCGTCGTCCTTCATGGCGACCAGTCCGGCGAAGCCGATCACGAAGAACTCGCCGATGAGCGTGGAGGAACAGAGCACACGCATCGGTTCAGCCCCTCTTCAGCAGCAGCCGGGCGTCGCCGACCGTGAAGATCGACCCGGTCACGAGGACACCCGCGCCGCCGTACTCGGCCTCCTCCTCCGCGAGGGTGATCGCCGCCTCGATGGCGTCGGGCAGCCGGGGCTCGACGACGACCCGGTCCTCGCCGAAGACCTCGACCGCGAGCGCGGCGAGCGCGTCCACGTCGGTGGCCCGCGGGTTGGAGTTCGCGGTGATCACGACCTCCGCGAGGATCGGCTCGAAGGCCTCCAGGAGCCCCTTGGCGTCCTTGTCCCCGCTCGTGGAGACCACGCCGATGAGCCGGGAGAAGCCGAAGGCCTCGCTGATGCCCTCCGCCGTCGCCCGCGCGCCGTGCGGGTTGTGCGCGGCGTCCAGGACGACGGTCGGCGAGGAGCGGACGATCTCCAGCCGGCCCGGCGAGGCCACCTGGGCGAAGGCCCGGCGCACCGTGTCGACGTCCAGGGTCCTGGCGTGCTCGGCGCCGATCCCGAAGAAGGCCTCGACCGCCGCGAGCGCCACCGCGGCGTTGTGCGCCTGGTAGGCGCCGTGCAGCGGCAGGAAGACGTCCTCGTACTCGCCGCCGAGGCCGCGCAGGGTGAGGAGCTGGCCGCCGACCGCGATCTCCCGGGAGACGACGCCGAACTCCATGCCCTCGCGGGCCACGGTCGCGTCCACCTCGACGGCCTTCTTCAGCAGGACCTGGGCCGCGTCGACCGGCTGCTGGGCCAGGATCACGGTCGCGCCCTGCTTGATGATCCCGGACTTCTCCGCCGCGATCTCGGCGGTGGTCGAGCCGAGCCGGTCGGTGTGGTCGAGGTCGATGGGGGTGACGACGGCGACGGAGGCGTCGATGACGTTCGTCGCGTCCCAGGTGCCGCCCATGCCGACCTCGACGACGGCCGCGTCCACCGGGGCGTCCGCGAAGGCCGCGTACGCCATGCCGGTGAGGACCTCGAAGAAGGAGAGCCGGTACTCCTCGCGGGCGTCGACCAGCTCCACGTACGGCTTGACGTCCTGGTACGTCTCGATGAACCGCTCGGCGGAGATCGGGGCGCCGTCCAGGCTGATCCGCTCGGTGATGGTCTGCACGTGCGGCGAGGTGTACCGCCCGGTGCGCAGCTCGAAGGCGCCGAGCAGGGCCTCGATCATGCGGGCCGTCGACGTCTTGCCGTTGGTGCCGGTGATGTGGACGGAGGGGTACGCGCGCTGCGGCTCGCCGAGGACGTCCATCAGGGCCGCGATCCGGGTGACGGAGGGCTCCAGCTTGGTCTCGCCCCAGCGGGTGGACAGCTCGGTCTCGACCTCGCGCAGCGCCTTGTCGAGCTCGGGGTCCTCGGGGCGGCTGGGCACGGGGTCGCCCTGCGGCGGGCCTGCCTGGGCGCGCAGGGTGCGGCTGCCGGCCTCGATCACCGCCAGGTCGGGGTCTCGGTCGGTCTCGGCGTCGACGATCTCGTCGAACTGGTCGTCGCGCTGGTCGCTCGGCTCACTCACAGGCCCAGTCTACGGAGGGGTGCCGACAGGACCATGGACCCACCCCTTTCGGGACTTTCGGTCCCCCGTCCGCGCGATCGCCCCGGCAAACTTGGCGATCATGGACATAGGGATCGACCTCGGCACGGCCAACACGCTCCTCTACGCCCGGGGCCGGGGCATCGTGCTCAACGAACCGTCCGTGGTGGCGGTCCAGGAGGGCTCCCGGCAGGCGCTCGCGGTCGGCACGGAGGCGAAGGAGACCATCGGCCGCACGCCCGGTTCGATCACCGCGATCCGGCCCCTGCGGGACGGGGTCATCAGCGACTACGAGGCGGCCGAGGAGATGATCCGGCACTTCGTCCGCAAGGCCGTCCCGGGCCGGCGGCGGCCCCGCACCCGGATGGTGGTGTGCGTGCCGAGCGGGGTGACCCAGGTCGAGCGGCGGGCCATCGTGCATGCCTCCCTCTCGGCGGGGGCGCGGGCGGTCCACCTCATCGAGGAGCCGATGGCGGCGGCGATCGGCGCGGGGCTCCCCGTCTCCTCCCCGCGCGGCTCGATGGTCGTCGACATCGGCGGCGGTACGACCGAGGTGGCGGTGATCTCGCTCGGCGGGATCGTCACGGCCCGGTCGCTGCGGGTGGGCGGCGACCGGCTCGACACGGCCATCACCGACTACGTCCGCAAGGAGCACTCGCTGCTCGTCGGCGAGCGGACGGCCGAGGACGTGAAGGTCGCGATCGGCTCGGCCTGGCCGGTGCCGGGCGGCGAGGAGTTCGAGCGGCGGACCTTCACCGTCCGGGGGCGGGAGAAGGTCAGCGGGCTGCCGAGGACGGTGGAGCTGACGGTGCCGGAGGTGCGGGCCGCGCTCGACGAGCCGGTGGAGGCGGTCATCGCGGCCGTACGGGCGACCCTGGAGGAGTGCCCGCCGGAGCTGTCCGGCGACGTCATGGAGCACGGCATCGTGCTGACCGGCGGCGGGGCGCTGCTGCCGGGCCTGGACCTGCGCATGACCTCGGCGACCGGCATCCCGGTCTTCGTCGCCGACGAGCCGCTGGACTGCGTGGCGCTGGGCTCGGGCCGCTGCGTGGAGGACTTCGACGGGCTCCAGCGGGTCCTGGGGAAGGCGGAGACGGTGCGCTGACCTACCTCTGGAGGCCCGTAGGGAGCAGGGCCGTCACCCGGTAGACGCCGTCCTCCCGGCGGGCCTTCAGGGTGCCGCCCATGCTCGTGACGCGCTCCTCCATGGAGAGCAGGCCGGTGCCGGTCGAGACGGGGGACGGGGCCGGCGGGGTCTTCGGCAGCGGGTTGCGGACCTCGATCCGCAGGTCGGGGCCCTCGACCGTGATCGCGACGGTCACCGGGAGACCGGGCGCGTGCTTGGCGGCGTTCGTGAGGCACTCCCGGACGACCCGGTGGACGGCGGCCTGCCGGAGCGGGGAGAGCGCCTTGGCCTCCTCGGCGACCGTCAGGTCGACGGGGCTGCCCATCCGCTCGCCCTCCTCCGCGAGCGCGGCGAGCCCTTCGAGGCCGGGGGTGGCGGCGTCCCGGTCGGCGCGGCGCACGATCGTCTCGTTGAGCATGAGGTGGGCGCGCCGGGCGGTGTCCGCGAGCTCCTCGAAGTCCTTCTGGTGGGCGTCTCCCCTGGCCCGTGCGGCGAGCACCTCGGCCCGCACCGCGAGGACGGTGAGCTCGCGGCCCACCAGGTCGTGGACGTCCCGGCCGACGGAGATCCGCTCCTCCTGCACGGCCTGCCGGGCGGCGGCCTCGCGGCGCTGGGCCTCCAGGGCGCGGACGAGGTCCTGGCGGTACGCGGCGATGCCGACGCCCGCCGCGAGGACGCCGATCGGGACGACGAGGCTGAGGAACTCGCTGAGGGTCTCGCCGTGCTTGGCGGGCCAGCCGGGCGTGAGGAAGTAGGCGTAGGCGACGCCGACGTACAGCAGGGTCGCGACGACGGCGGCGCGGCGCCCCCGGAACCGGCCGATCGAGTACAGCGCGAACTGGATCATGGTGAGCTCGTGCAGCCAGCCCATCAGGCCGAGCGCCACCGCGTACGGCAGCCAGGGCAGTCGGCGGCGCAGCACGAGCGTGGCCGCGCCGGCCGCCAGGACCAGGGTCGCGGTGACGCCGGTGAGGGAGTTGTCGGCGCGGGCGAGCCCCGGCACGTCCAGGACCATCAGGCCGAAGGCGCTGAGCGCGGCGACGACGTCGAGGGCGCGGGGCGAGACGGCCCACCGGTCCACGCGACGGCGGAGCGCGGGGACGGTGGGGAGGCGGAGCATGTCTCCCATCATCCAGGGTCTTTCGTCCCGGCCCCATGGACTTCGGTCACAAGTCGCGTGATGTCACCCACAAACGGACAAAGCCGAAGGGGCCCGGAACCGTTCCGCACGGTTCCGGGCCCCTTCGTCGCGTCCTAGGCCTGCGGCAGGCTCGCCAGCTGGTTCTGGATGCGGGCGATGTCCTCGTCCGCCTTGGCGAGGCGGCCCTTGATCTTGTCCACGACGTTGTCGGGGGCCTTGGCGAGGAAGGCCTCGTTGCCGAGCTTGGCCTCGGCCTGGGCCTTCTCC
The DNA here is from genome assembly GCF_044333355.1 of Streptomyces sp. NPDC021012. Taxonomy (NCBI): domain Bacteria; kingdom Bacillati; phylum Actinomycetota; class Actinomycetes; order Kitasatosporales; family Streptomycetaceae; genus Streptomyces; species Streptomyces sp. NPDC021012. The sequence continues at coordinate 170,967 of NZ_JBIRQU010000004.1, read as the reverse complement.
TTCTCGGCCGCCGCGAGGTCCTTCGCGAGGCGCTTGCGCTCGGCGGCGACGTCGATCGTGCCCGAGAGGTCGAGCTCGACGGTGGCACCGGCGACCGGCAGGGAGGCGGTGGCGGAGAAGCCCTCGCCCTCCGGCTGGAGGCGCAGGATCTGGCGGATGGCCGCCTCGTGCGCGACGAGCGCGGTGCCGTCGAGCGTCAGGCGGGCCGGGACCTTCTGGGCGTCCTGGAGGCCCTGCTCCTTGCGGAAGCGGCGGACCTCGGTGACGACCCGCTGGACGAGCTCGATCTCCTTCTCGGCGGCCTCGTCGCGGAATCCGCTGTCCTTCGGCCAGTCGGCGATCACGAGCGACTCGCCGCCGGTGAGCGTCGTCCACAGGGTGTCGGTGACGAACGGGACGATCGGGTGCAGCAGCCGCAGCATGACGTCCAGGACCTCGCCGAGGACCCGGCCGGAGACCTTGGCGCCCTCGCCGCCCGCGAAGAACGTGGTCTTCGACAGCTCGACGTACCAGGCGAAGACCTCGTCCCACGCGAAGTGGTAGAGCGACTCGCTCAGCTTGGCGAACTGGAAGTCCTCGTAGTACGCGTCGACCTGGGCGACCGTCTCGTTCAGACGGGACAGGATCCAGCGGTCGGTCGCCGACATCTCGGAGGCGTCCGGCAGCGGGCCCTCGATGTTCGCGCCGTTCATCATCGCGAAACGGGTCGCGTTCCAGATCTTGTTGGCGAAGTTGCGGGACGCCTGGACCCAGTCCTCGCCGATCGGGACGTCGGCACCCGGGGTGGCGCCCTTGGCCAGGGTGAAGCGGACGGCGTCGGAGCCGTACGCGTCCATCCAGTCCAGCGGGTCGACCGCGTTCGGGTTGGACTTCGACATCTTCTTGCCGAACTCGTCGCGGACGAGGCCGGTCAGGGCAACGGTCTTGAACGGGACCTCGCCGTCCATCGCGTACAGGCCGAACATCATCATCCGGGCGACCCAGAAGAAGATGATGTCGTGGCCGGTGAGCAGGACGTCGGTCGAGTAGAACTTCGCCAGGTCCGGGGTCTTCTCCGGCCAGCCGAGCGTGGAGAACGGCCACAGGCCGGAGGAGAACCAGGTGTCCAGGACGTCGGGGTCCTGGGTCCAGCCCTCGGCCTCGGTGCCGGGCGCCTCCTCGTCGGGTCCGACGCAGACGACCTGGCCCTCGGGGCCGTACCAGATCGGGATGCGGTGGCCCCACCACAGCTGGCGCGAGATGCACCAGTCGTGCATGTTGTCGACCCAGTCGAAGTAGCGCTTGGAGAGCTCCTTCGGGTGGATCTCGACGGAGCCGTCGCGGACGGCGTCGCCGGCGGCCTGCGCCAGCGGGCCGACCTTGACCCACCACTGCATCGACAGGCGCGGCTCGACGGTCGTCTTGCAGCGCGAGCAGTGGCCCACCGAGTGCATGTACGGGCGCTTCTCGGCGACGATCCGGCCCTGCTCCTTGAGCGCGCCGACGATCGCCGAGCGGGCCTCGAAGCGGTCCAGACCGAGGAAGGGGCCGTGGACGGTGATGACGCCGTGCTCGTCCATGACGGTGAGCGAGGGCAGCTCGTGGCGGCGGCCGATCTCGAAGTCGTTCGGGTCGTGCGCCGGGGTCACCTTGACGGCGCCGGTGCCGAACTCGGGGTCGACGTGCGCGTCGGCGACGACGGGGATCGTGCGGTCCGTCAGCGGCAGCTTGATCTGCTTGCCGACCAGGTGCTTGTACCGCTCGTCGTCCGGGTGGACGGCGACGGCCGTGTCACCGAGCATCGTCTCGGCGCGGGTGGTGGCGACGACGAGGCTGTCCTCGCCCTCGCCGTACCGGATGGAGACGAGCTCGCCGGCGTCGTCCTGGTACTCGACCTCGATGTCGGAGATGGCGGTCAGACAGCGCGGACACCAGTTGATGATGCGCTCGGCGCGGTAGATCAGACCGTCCTCGTAGAGGTCCTTGAAGATCTTCTGGACGGCCTTGGAGAGGCCCTCGTCCATGGTGAAGCGCTCGCGCGACCAGTCGAGGCCGGCGCCGAGGCGGCGCAGCTGGCCGAGGATCCGGCCGCCGTACTCGTCCTTCCACTGCCAGACGCGGTCGACGAACTCGTCACGACCCAGGTCGTGGCGGGACTTGCCCTCCTCGGCGAGCTGCTGCTCGACCTTGTTCTGGGTCGCGATGCCGGCGTGGTCCATGCCCGGCAGCCAGAGCGTCTCGAAGCCCTGCATGCGCTTGCGGCGGGTCAGCGCGTCCATGAGCGTCACCTGGAAGGCGTGGCCCAGGTGGAGGGCGCCCGTGACGTTCGGCGGCGGGATGACGATGGTGTACGGCGGCTTCTCGGACTTCGCGTCGGCGGTGAAGTACCCCCGGTCTACCCAGCGCTCGTACAGCGGCCCCTCTACCTCGGCCGGCGCGTAGGTGGTCGGCAGTTCGGTGGTGGGCGCTGTCTGCTGCTGAGTGTTCTCGGTCACGGGGCCAGTTTAGGGGTGTCCCGCCACTGTCCCGAAACGCTTTGGTTCGGTAACGGTGTGGCCCCCGCCGCACCTGCGGCTCCGTGGTTCCGACAGGATGTTCACCAGGCATAAACATCCTGTGAGGGGAACCTGTCGATGAGCTACAACCAGCCGGGCCCGTACGGCGGCCAGCAGCCTGGCCCTTACGGCCAGCCTGGTCCCTACGGCCAGCAGCCGCCGCAGCCGGGCCCGTACGGTCAGCAGCCGGGCCCCTACGGCCAGCCGCAGGCTCCGCAGCCGGGTTACGGATACCCCCAGCAGGCCCCCCAGGGCGTCCCGCCGCAGCAGCCCCCCTACGGCTACCCCCAGCAGCCTGCCCCCTACGGCCAGCAGCCCCCGTACGGCGCCCCCCAGGGCCCCGGCGGCTACGTGCCCCACCCCCCGGCCCCGAAGAAGTCCAAGGCGGGCCTCGTCATCGGCGGCATCGCGGTGGTCGCGGCGATCGGCGTGGCGGCGTACTTCGTGATCGGGGGCGGTGGCGGCGGCGCGGTCGCGGACGACGGCCCGCACAAGCTGATCACGCCGGAGACGGTGCTGACCGAGTACAAGAAGGCGCCGGACAAGGGGAACTCCTCCGACAAGAAGTCCCTGGAGGAGGCCGAGAAGCAGGGCGTCAAGAACGCGAAGGAGGTCCAGGCCGGCTACCAGGTGGAGAACAAGGCCAACCCCCTCGCCAGCAAGATGCTCCAGTTCAGCGGCCTCTACGGCGAGATCGACGACCCCGAGAAGGTCGTCGACCTCATCTTCGCCACCGCCAAGGCCGAGGCCGAGAAGGACGCCGGCAAGGACGACGAGCCGCAGCTGCAGGGCAGCCCCCAGGCGTACGAGCCGGCCGACCTCGACGGCGCGGTCCTGAAGTGCCAGCAGGCCAAGACGAAGGCCGATCCGACCACCAAGATGCCCTCGTTCACCATCAACATGTGCGTGTGGGCCGACCACAGCACCGTGGGCTTCGTGGTCCCGGCCGACATGGCCTCGATGATGGCGGGCAAGGCCGAGTCCCCCGAGGACGCCGCCGCCCTCACCGCCAAGTTCCGCAAGGAAGTCCGCGTCAAGCTCTGATCCGCGGCACCCTTACGACGAAGGGGCGCCCCGCCGACCGGCGGGGCGCCCCTTTCATGTCCGGGCGGTTCAGGCCGACTTCTCGTGCCTGCCGTCGTTCTTCACGATCCGCGGGACCAGCGTCGGGTTGACGTTGTTGCGGACGACGTCGGCCGTGATGACCACGCGGGCCACGTCCTTGCGGGACGGGACCTCGTACATGACCGACTGGAGGACCTCCTCCATGATGGCGCGCAGGCCGCGCGCGCCGGTGCCGCGGAGGATGGCCTGGTCGGCGATGGCCTCCAGGGCCGGGCGGTCGAAGTCCAGCTCCACGCCGTCGAGTTCGAAGAGGCGCTGGTACTGCTTCACCAGCGCGTTGCGCGGCTCGACGAGGATCTGGAGGAGCGCCTCGCGGTCCAGGTTGTGGACGGAGGTGAGGACGGGGAGGCGGCCGATGAACTCGGGGATCATCCCGAACTTCACCAGGTCCTCCGGCATGACCTCCTGGAACTGGTCGCTCGCCTCGATCTCGCGCTTGGAACGGATGGTCGCCCCGAAGCCGATGCCCTTGGCGCCCGCCCGCGACTCGATGATCTTCTCCAGGCCGGCGAAGGCGCCGCCCACGATGAAGAGCACGTTCGTCGTGTCGATCTGGATGAACTCCTGGTGCGGGTGCTTCCGGCCGCCCTGGGGCGGGACGGAGGCCGTCGTGCCCTCCAGGATCTTCAGGAGGGCCTGCTGCACGCCCTCACCGCTCACGTCACGCGTGATCGACGGGTTTTCGCTCTTACGGGCGACCTTGTCGATCTCGTCGATGTAGATGATCCCGGTCTCGGCCTTCTTGACGTCGTAGTCGGCCGCCTGGATCAGCTTGAGCAGGATGTTCTCGACGTCCTCGCCGACATAGCCGGCCTCCGTCAGCGCCGTCGCGTCGGCGATGGCGAACGGCACGTTGAGCATGCGGGCCAGGGTCTGCGCGAGCAGCGTCTTGCCCGAGCCCGTGGGGCCGAGCAGCAGAATGTTGGACTTCGCCAGTTCGATGGCGTCGTCACGGCCCTGCGCGCCGCCGTTCTCGCCGGCCTGGACGCGCTTGTAGTGGTTGTACACCGCGACGGAGAGGGCCTTCTTGGCCGGCTCCTGGCCGACGACGTACCCCTCCAGGAACTCGTAGATCTCGCGGGGCTTGGGGAGTTCCTCCCAGCGCACCTCGCTCGTCTCCGCGAGTTCTTCCTCGATGATCTCGTTGCAGAGGTCGATGCACTCGTCGCAGATGTACACACCGGGTCCCGCGATGAGCTTCTTCACCTGCTTCTGGCTCTTTCCGCAGAACGAGCACTTGAGCAGATCGCCGCCATCACCGATGCGTGCCACGAGGTGCTTCCCCTTCGCCTGGGAGTGCTTGGTTCAGCGACTCCTGGTGCCTCATATTCGACGGTACCTTGCCGGGCCCCCCGTTCGGGCCCCCCTTGGCGTGGTTGGCATGGTCGCAATTCGGCCACACCAACCACGGCGAGGGAAGGTTGAGCGTCAGGCTGCCGCGGCGGCCGTGCTCTTGCGGGTCGAGACGATCTGGTCGATCAGGCCGTACGCCAGGGCGTCCTCGGCCGTCAGGATCTTGTCGCGCTCGATGTCGTCGCGGATCTTCTCGATCGGCGTCGAGGAGTGCTTGGCCAGCATCTCTTCGAGCTGGCTGCGCATCCGCAGGATCTCGTTGGCCGCGATCTCCAGGTCGGAGAGCTGCTCACGGCCGGTGCCGCCGGACGGCTGGTGGATCAGCACGCGGGCGTTCGGCAGGGCCATCCGCTTGCCGGGGGTGCCGGCGGCGAGCAGCACGGCCGCGGCGGAGGCCGCCTGGCCCATGCAGACCGTCTGGATGTCCGGCTTCACGAACTGCATCGTGTCGTAGATCGCCGTCAGCGCGGTGAAGGAACCACCGGGGCTGTTGATGTAGATCGAGATGTCGCGGTCCGGGTCCATCGACTCCAGGCACAGCAGCTGCGCCATGACGTCGTTGGCGGAGGCGTCGTCGATCTGCACGCCGAGGAAGATCACGCGCTCCTCGAAGAGCTTCGCGTACGGGTCGTACTCGCGGACGCCCTGCGAGGTGCGCTCGACGAAGCGCGGCACGACGTAGCGGTTGTCCATCGGCGCGCCGGTGTAGAGGCCGCTCGGGGAGAGGTTGTTCTGCATCTGGGTGTTCACCGTCCTGGTGGCGTTCGGAGGGGGCTGGGGGCTCTTCGGCGGGCTGCCGGCGCTCAGGCGCCCGTGCCGCCGCCGCCCGGAACACCCGCGGCGTGCGTGATGATGTCGTCGATGAGGCCGTAGTCCTTGGCCTCCTCCGCGGTGAACCAGCGGTCGCGGTCGCCGTCGCGGATGATCGCCTCGACGGTCTGGCCGGAGTGGTGCGCGGTGATCTCGGCCATGCGCTTCTTGGTGCGCAGGAGGTACTCGGCCTGGATCTTGATGTCGGAGGCCGTGCCGCCGATGCCGGCGGAGCCCTGGTGCATCAGGATGTCGGTGTTCGGCAGCGCGAAGCGCTTGCCGGGGGTGCCGCCGGTGAGCAGGAACTGGCCCATGGAGGCCGCCATGCCCATGCCGATGGTGACGACGTCGTTCGGGATGTACTGCATGGTGTCGTAGACCGCCATGCCGGCCGTCACCGAGCCGCCGGGGCTGTTGATGTACAGGAAGATGTCCTTGTCCGGCTCGGCGGCCAGGAGGAGCATCTGCGCGGTGATCTTGTTGGCGATGTCGTCGTCGACCTGCTGGCCGAGGAAGATGATCCGCTCGCCGAGCAGCCGGTTGTAGACATGGTCGCCGAGGCCGCCACCGATGGACGGCTCACCCGCGGCGTAAGGCTTCAGATTCGTCACGTATCCACCTGCTCGTCTCCGACGGCCCCAAGCCGTCTCAGCGTCTTGTTCTGAGGGCAGTGCCCTCGTATTCATGGACCCTAACGCGCAGGTCGGACAACGCCATCCCGGTTCCCGAACTGTTCGCTGGGAGCGCAAGGTAGTTGGGGGCGCATAAGCCGGTCCGGGTACGTCCACGGGCCCGTACGCACAGCAGTGCGTACGGGCCCGTGGAGCAGGGTCCGCCGGGGGCGGGGGCCCTTACTTGTCCTCGGAGACCTCGGCCTCGCCGGTGACGGCCTCGACGGCCTCGGCGGCGGTCTCGACCTCGTCCTCGTCGTCCGAGAGGTCGACGATCTCGCCGTTGGTGTCCTTGACCGTGGCGGCCTCGACGACGACCGCGAGGGCCTTGCCGCGGGCGACCTCGCCGACGAGCATCGGGACCTGGCCCTGCTGGGCCACGGCCTGGGCGAACTGGTCGGGGCTCATGCCGGAGGAGGCGGCACGGCGGAACAGGTGCTCGGTGAGCTCCTCGCGGGAGACGTCGAGCTTCTCCTTGTTGACGAGCTCATCGAGGATGAACTGCGTCTTGATGCCCTTCTCGGCCTGCTCCTTGGTCTCGGCCAGGAACTCTTCCTCGGTCTTGCCCTGGATCTCCAGGTACTTCGCGAGGTCGAGGCCCATCTGGCCGAGCTGGTGGTGCTCCAGGTTGTGCTTGCGGGTGTTGATCTCGTCCTCGAGAAGCTTCTCGGGCATCGGGACCTCGACCAGCTTGAGGAGCTCGTCGAGGACGCGCTCCTGGGCCTGGGTGGCCTGGTCGAACTGCTTCATGTTCTCGAGGCGCTTGCGGCTGTCGGCCTTGAGCTCGTCGAGGGTGTCGAACTCCGACGCCATCTGCGCGAACTCGTCGTCGAGCTCGGGGAGCTCACGGGCGGCGACGGCGGTGACCTTGACGGTGACCTCGGCGTCCTTGCCCTCGGCGGAGCCGCCCTTCAGCTGCGAGGTGAAGGTGGCCTCGCCACCGGCCTCCAGGCCCTTGACGGCCTCGTCGATGCCGTCGAGCAGCTCGCCGGAGCCGATGGTGTACGAGACGTCCGAGGCGACACCGTCGGGCAGGACCTCGCCGTCGACCTTGGCCTCCAGGTCGATGGTGACGACGTCGCCCTCGGCGGCGGCGCGCTCGACGGCCTTCGTCGAGGCGAAGCGCTCGCGGAGCTGCTCCACGGACTTCTCGACGTCCTCGTCGGTGACCTCGACCGCGTCGACGGTGACCTCGATGCCGGAGTAGTCCGGGATCTCGATCGTCGGGCGGACGTCGACCTCGGCGGTGAAGGCCAGCAGCTCGCCGTCCTTCAGCTCGGTGATGTCGACCTCGGGCTGGCCGAGCGGGTTGACCTCGGCCTCGTTGACGGCCTCGGTGTAGAACTTCGGGAGCGCGTCGTTGACGGCCTCCTCCAGCACGGCGCCGCGGCCGAACCGCTGGTCGATCACGCGAGCCGGGATCTTGCCCTTACGGAAGCCCTTGACCGTGACCTGCTGGTTGATCTTCTTGTACGCCGCGTCGAGGCTGTCCTTGAGCTCCTCGAAGGGCACCTCGACAGTGAGCCGAACCCGGGTCGGGTTCAGGGTCTCCACGGCGCTCTTCACGGTTCGGTCTCCTTGTGGCTGATTCCTGGAATCCGCCGGGGCCGCGTGTGGCGGTTCCGGCGGGTCGGCCCGGTCAGAGAGACACACGGGCACGCAGCTTGCATAGTAACCGCAAGCGGGATGACGCCCACAACGTGATCAATGAGCGCGCGCTCGGCGCGTGATCGTCATGGTCGGGGTGGCGGGATTTGAACCCACGGCCTTCCGCTCCCAAAGCGGACGCGCTACCAAGCTGCGCCACACCCCGTCGGTGCGACACGTAGGGTACATGGACGGGGACTGTGCGGCGCCCCCCGATTTTCCGGGTGTGCGCGAAAGGCCACTGACCGGCTACCATGCTCCTCGTGCCGCGGTCCTCGTGACCTGCGGCGCGATGCTGTGCGGGTGTAGCTCAATGGTAGAGCACTAGTCTTCCAAACTAGCTACGCGGGTTCGATTCCCGTCACCCGCTCTGAACGAAGAAAACCCCAGGTCACCTGGGGTTTTCTTCGTTTCGCGCCATCAGTTGCTCAGAACTTGATGGAGGCGATCGTCTGCGTGATGGAGTCCAGGAAGCGCTGTATGTCGTCCGCCATGCCGGTGGAGGCGAGGAAGAAGCCGAAGAGGACAGCGACCACGGCCGGACCGCCCTTGAGGTTCCCCCCGCGGATCAGCACCACCAGGATGATTGCCAACAGCAACACCACAGACAGTGAAATGGCCACAACTGATCACACCCTCGGTCGGTCCGCCTTGCCCACCAGGGAGTCCCCGTCTCGGAACGCCCCCCGCTGTCTCCATCGTGCCATCAACCCCCTTGCCCCCGCTGCCGGGTGACGAATCGTCGAGGGGCGGGCGGCGTGAAGGGAGAGCATTGCCACATCCGTACAACCAGAGGGCCATTGCGTTGTTCTGAGGCTTTTGTGGCGCCGTTCGCCGTCCCTTTAAATGCCTCTTTGCCCTCACATGGGCGATATACGCCCCATCCTTTTCGGACAGTGGGCCCACAGCTAGCGTCTCGGCAATGTCGTCCACCACTCACCCGGGAATCACCGCCGCCCCCCTCCTGACCGCGCCCGCCCCCGCTCCCGTGCGGCGGCGCGACCCGTACTTCGACAACGCGAAGTACCTCGCCATCCTGCTCGTGGCCGTGGGCCACGTGCTCCCCGTGGTGGTGGAGGGAAGCCGGGCGACCAGAGCCCTCTACATGCTGGTGTACGCCTTCCACATGCCGGCCTTCGTGCTGATATCCGGCCACCTCTCCCGGAGCTACACCGGGCGGCCCGACCAGCTGCGACGGCTGCTCACCGGGGTCGTCGTGCCGTACCTCGTCTTCGAGGTCGCGTACACGCTGCTGATCCGGTGGGGGGCGCAGCCGGAGCGGCCGTACAGCCTGCTCCACCCCTCGTACCTGATGTGGTTCCTGATCGCGCTGTTCGTCTGGCGGGTGACGGCCCCGTTCTGGTCGGTCATCCGCCTGCCCGTGCCGGTGTCCATCGGGATCGCGGCGCTGGCGGCGATCACCCCCGGTCTCGACGGGGTCATCGGCATGCAGCGGGTGCTGCAGTTCCTGCCGTTCTTCGTGATCGGGCTGCGCATGCGGCCGGAGCACTTCCGGTTCCTGCGGCGGCGGCCGGTGCGGATCGCGGCCGCCCTGGTCCTGGCCGGCGCCGCGCCCTTCACGTACTGGGCGACCGCCAGCATCTACATGACCTGGTTCTACCGGACCGTGAGCGCCCAGGAGATGGGCGTGGCCTGGTGGCCCGGACTCGTCAGGGTCGGCGCCCTGTTCGTCTGCGCGCTGATCCTCACGGCGGCCTTCCTCGCCCTGGTGCCCGCCCGGAGGCTCTGGTGCACGGTGCTGGGGTCCGGGACCATCTGCGGCTATCTGCTGCACGGCCTCCTCATCCGGGGCGGGCAGTACTCGGGCTTCTTCGACCGCTACCCGTCCCTGGGCACGCCGGGCGGCCGGGTCCTCCTGACCGTGACGACGCTCGTCGTGATGACGCTGCTGTGCACCCCCCCGGTGCACCGGGTCATGAAGCCGCTGACGGAGCCGGAGCTGGCCTGGGCCTTCAGGAAGGGCGGGACAGGATCAGCAGGGCCCGGTCGTCGTTGACGTCCTTGGCGACGGCTTCGATCAGGTGCCAGGCGACGCCCTCGAAGCCTTCGGCGACGCAGCGGTCGGCCTCGCCGGTGAGGCGGTCGATGCCCTCGGCGATGTCCCGGTCGGCGGCCTCGACGAGGCCGTCGGTGAAGAGCATGAGGGCGTCGCCGGGGCGCAGCGAGCCCTTGACCGGGTGGAACTCGGCCCCGTCGTAGACGCCGAGGAGGGGGCCGTCGGCGGCCTTCTCCTCCCAGCGGCCGCTGCCCGCGTGGAGCTGGAGGGCGGGCAGGTGGCCGGCCGAGAACAGCTCGTAGTCGCCGGACTCCAGGTCGAGGACGAGGTGGATGGAGGTGGCGAAGCCCTCGTCCCAGTTCTGGCGGAGGAGGTAGCCGTTGGCCGCGGGGAGGAAGCCGTGCGGCGGGAGCGAGCCGAGGAGTCCGCCGAAGGCGCCGGAGAGCAGCAGGGAGCGGGAGGCCGCGTCCATGCCCTTGCCGGAGACGTCGGTGAGGACGACCTCCAGGGTGCGTCCGCCGTGGGTGCGGGCGGCGACGACGAAGTCGCCCGAGAAGGACTGGCCGCCGGCCGGGCGCAGCGCCATCTCGCGGTGCCAGCCCTGCGGGAGCCGGGGCAGGGCGCTCTGGACGCGGATGCGCTCGCGCAGGTCGAAGAGCATCGTGCCGCCGCGCCGCCAGGGCACGCCGACCCGGGCCCGGAACTGGGCGATGAGCAGCCCGAAGAGCCCGCAGGCGGCGACGACCAGGACGGTGCCGGGGGTGACCCTGGCCGGGCCCTGGGTGTACGGGCCGAGGACGACGGACTCGACGATGAGGGCGCCCGCGGCCGCCGCGTACAGGGCGAGCAGGCTCGCGGGGCGCAGCAGCAGGCCGCCGGCCACGATGGGCAGGACGAGCGCGGCGGGCGCGCACCAGACGGGGTCGAAGAGGGTCCCGCACGCGATGGCCGGGATCATCAGGAGGAGTCCGGCGAAGGCGAGCCAGTCGGCGCCGTCGCCGCGGAAGTAGTCGACGGCGGATCTGCGCAGCGTGACGCGGGCCCGGCGCACGCGCCTGCGTGCCCGGGCCGCGTACGTGTTCACTCCGGCGCGCTGTCCCATTGGCCTGGACCCTATCCATCCCGTCGGACATCGTGCAGGGGTACCCCGGTGACAATGTGCCTGAAATCGGGTCGCCCCGGACGCGTGGCGCTGATATCGATGGCATATGACGACTGAACTGCGGGTTCTCGACCCTTCGGAGTGGGACCGCTGGTACGGGGTGCTGTTGCTCGCCTTCGGCGGTGTGCCGGAGTCCCCGGAGGAGAGCCGACTGTGGCGTGACCTGACCGAGTTCGACCGTTCCCTGGGCGCCTGGGACGGCGACTTGTGCGTCGGTACGGCGGGGGCTTTCTCGTTCCGGCTGACGGTGCCGGGCGGGGCGTCGGTCCCGGCGGGCGGGGTGACGATGGTGAGCGTGGCCGGAACTCATCGGCGCCGCGGGATCCTCACCTCGATGATGCGTCGGCAGCTGGACGACCTGCGGGCGGCGGGCGAGTGCCTGGCCGTGCTGACGGCCTCGGAGCCGGAGATCTACGGGCGGTTCGGTTACGGCGTCGGGGCGTACTCGGTGCACGCGAGGATCGACACGAACCGGGTGCGGCTGACGGTTCCGGAGGGCACGGACGGGGTCTCCCTGCGCCTGGCCGACCTGACGGAGTCCTCGGCGGTGTGCGAGGCGGTGTACGCGAAGCTCGTCCCGGCGCGGCCCGGGATGCTCGCGCGGCGGCCGGGGTGGGAGCGGCTGCCGCTGCTCGACCCGGTGGGCGAGCGGGAGGGCGCGTCGCCGCGGCAGTGCGTGCTCGCGGAGCGGGACGGGGAGGTCGTGGGCTTCGCGCACTACGCGATCAAGCCGGAGTGGTCGCACGCGGGCTCCGGCGGGACCGTGCACGTGCACGAGCTGACGGGCCTCGACCCGCTGGCCGAGGCGGCGCTGTGGCGGTTCCTCTGCTCGCTGGACCTGACCTCGTCGGTACGGTTCCGCAGCCGGCCCGTGGACGACGGCTGGCAGCACCTGGTGAGCGACGTGCGGCGGTGCGAGCCGACGATCCGGGACGGGCTGCACGTGCGGCTCGTGGAGGTGGGTGCGGCGCTGGAGGCGCGGACGTACCAGGCGCCGGTGGACGTGGTGTTCGAGGTCTCGGACGCGTTCTGTCCGTGGAACGAGGGGCGGTGGCGGGTGACGGGGGACGCGAAGGGGGCGGTGTGCGTCCGGACGTCCGATCCCGCGGATCTCGCGCTGTCCGTGCGGGAGTTGGGCGCCGCCTATCTGGGTGGGACCTCGTTGGTGTCGTTGGCCTCGGCCGGGCGGGTGCGGGAGCTTCGGGAGGGGGCGCTGGTCGAGGCGTCCGTGGCCTTCGGGTCACCCGTTGCGCCGTGGCTGCCGCACGGGTTCTAGGGCGAGGTCCTGGGGGTGGGCGTGACGGGGTCGGGCACCGCCCTTGGGGTGTTGTGCCCACCCGTTCCTCCCCCGAGGACTCCGTCCAGGGCGGACCCCCGCTGCGGAACGATTGCCCACAGCGCGACCGGCGGGCGGAAGCCCGCAGCTAGCGCTGCTGGCAGTTCGGGCACCAGAAGAGGTTGCGGTTGGCGAGGTCTGCCGTGCGGATGTCGGTTCCGCAGATGTGGCACGGCATGTTCGCGCGGCGGTAGACGTAGACCTCGCCGCCGTGGTCGTCCACGCGGGGTGGGCGGTTCATTGCCTCGGGCGTGTGTTCGGGGCGGACCGTGTCGATGCGGTTGTTCCGTACGCCTTCGCGCATCAGCTCCGCCAGGTCCTCCCAGATCGCGGTCCACTCCCCCGGCGTGAGGTCCTTGCCGGGGCGGTACGGGTCGATGCCGTGGCGGAAGAGGACCTCGGCGCGGTAGACGTTGCCGACGCCGGCGATGACCTTCTGGTCCATGAGGAGGGCGGCGATCGTCGTGCGGGACTTCGAGATCCGGCGCCAGGCGCGGGCGGGGTCGTCGGCGGCGCGGAGGGGGTCGGGGCCGAGGCGGTCGTGCACCGCCCGCTTCTCGGCGTCCGTGATCAGGGCGCAGGTGGTGGGGCCGCGCAGGTCGACGTAGCCCTCGGGGTTCGCGAGGCGGAGGCGGACCGTGTCCGTGGGCGGCGGGGCGGGGGCGTCGCCGAAGTCCACCTTGCCGAAGAGGCCCAGGTGGATGTGGATCCACTCCTCGCCGGGGAAGCCCAGGAAGAGGTGCTTGCCGTGTGCTTCCGTCGTCTCCAGGACCGTGCCGTCGAGCAGGGCCGCCGAGTCGGCGAACTTGCCCTGGGGGCTGGAGACGCGCACGGGCCGGCCGCCGAACCGCTCGCGGTGGTCGGCGGCCAGCCGGTGGATGGTGTGCCCCTCGGGCATCAGGCGGTCGGCTCCTGCGGGTGGTGTGCGGGGATCGGCGGGAGCTCACCGGTGGTCTCGTACTTCGACAGCATGTCGATGCGGCGGGTGTGACGCTCGTCACCCGAGTACGGGGTGTTCAGGAAGATCTCGACGAACTTGGTCGCCTCTTCCCGGGTGTGCATCCGGCCACCGACGGAGATCACGTTGGCGTTGTTGTGCTCGCGGCCGAGGGCGGCGGTCTGCTCGCTCCAGGCGAGGGCGGCGCGGACCCCCTTCACCTTGTTCGCGGCGATCTGCTCGCCGTTGCCGGAGCCGCCGATGACGATGCCCAGGCTGTCCGGGTCCGCGGCCGTCTTCTCGGCGGCACGCAGGCAGAACGGCGGGTAGTCGTCCAGGGCGTCATAGATGTGGGGGCCGCAGTCGACGGGCTCGTGGCCGTGGGCCTTGAGCCACTCGACGAGGTGGTTCTTTAGTTCAAAGCCGGCGTGGTCGGAACCGATATAGACGCGCATGATGCCGAGTGTGGCACGTCAGGGCCCGGGTAGCAGGCAGCGGGGTCGGAGCTTCACCCGACCTGGTACGGACCTTCGACTTTCGCGAGGTCGCCCGTACAACGTTCCGGAATGAGGTCTTCCGATCATCCCTGTTCCCGGGGTTCAATGCTTGGGCTCGCGACCCGAGCGCCCCCCACACACGAGGAAGCGTCGATGAACACGCAACCGACCCTGACGAAGGACGGCCAGGAGACCGGCACCACCGGTGGCTCGCAGTCCTCCGACGGCCTCAAGGCCGGGCTCAAGAACCGCCACCTGTCGATGATCGCGATCGGCGGCGTCATCGGCGCCGGTCTCTTCGTCGGCTCCGGCTCCGGCATCGCCGCGGCCGGCCCCGCGATCCTCCTCTCGTACGCTCTCGTCGGCGCCATGGTCGTCTTCGTGATGCGGATGCTGGGCGAGATGGCCGCCGCCCGGCCGTCCTCCGGCTCCTTCTCCGCCTATGCCGACCAGGCCCTGGGCCGCTGGGCCGGTTTCAGCATCGGCTGGCTGTACTGGTTCTTCTGGGTCGTCGTCCTCGCCGTCGAGGCGACCGCCGGCGCCAAGATCCTGGAGAGCTGGATCCCGGCCGTCCCGCAGTGGGGCTGGGCGCTCATCGTGATGGTGGTGCTCACCGCGACCAACCTGGGCTCCGTCGCCTCGTACGGAGAGTTCGAGTTCTGGTTCGCCGGCATCAAGGTCGTCGCCATCGGCGCCTTCGTCGTCATCGGCCTGCTCGCGATCTTCGGGGTGCTCCCCGGCTCGGACAACCCGGGCGCCGGATTCGCGCACCTCACCGACAGCGGGGGCTTCTTCCCGATGGGCGCGGGCGCGGTCCTCACCGGTGTGCTGATGGTCGTCTTCTCGTTCATGGGCAGCGAGATCGTCACCCTCGCCGCCGGTGAGTCCGAGGACCCGCAGAAGGCGGTCACCAAGGCCACCAACAGCGTGATCTGGCGGATCGGCGTCTTCTACCTGGGCTCGATCTTCGTCGTCCTCACCCTGCTGCCGTGGAACGACAAGTCGATCGTCGACAAGGGTTCGTACGTCGCCGCCCTCGACTCCATCGGCATCCCGCACGCCGGCCAGATCATGAACGTGATCGTCCTGACGGCCGTCCTGTCCTGCCTGAACTCGGGGCTCTACACCGCCTCCCGCATGGCCTTCTCGCTCGGGCAGCGCGGTGACGCGCCGAAGGCCTTCGCGAAGACCAACAAGCGGGGCGTGCCGACGGCCGCGATCCTCGGCTCGGTCGTCTTCGGCTTCCTCGCGGTCTTCTTCAACTACAAGTGGCCGGACACCGTCTTCGCCTTCCTGCTGAACTCCTCCGGCGCGGTCGCGCTCTTCGTCTGGCTGGTCATCTGCGTGACCCAGCTGCGGATGCGCGGCATCATCCTGCGCGAGTCGCCGGAGAAGCTGGTCGTGAGGATGTGGCTCTTCCCGTACCTGACCTGGGCGACCATCGCCATGATCGTCGGCGTCCTCGGCTACATGGTCGTCGACGGGGGCAGCAACCGTGAGCAGGTCGTGCTGTCCCTGCTCGTGGCCGCGCTGGTGATCGCGATCGCGCTGGTCCGGGAGCGGGTCGGGAAGTCCGCCGAGAAGTCCGCCGAACCCGTCTGATCCCGGCCGTACGCGAGGCCGCATGCGAAAGGGCCCCGCCGCTCCTCCCGGAGCGGCGGGGCCCTTCGCGTACGGCTCCGGGGTCAGCCCTTGCGGCCGACGAGCTTCCAGGCGGCCGGGAGGGCGCCCATGGCGAGCGCGGCCTTGAGGGCGTCGCCGATGAGGAACGGGACGAGGCCGGCGGCGACGGCCTGGCCGAGGGTCATGCCGGTGGCGAGGGCCAGGTAGGGCACGCCGACCGCGTAGATGATCGCGGAGCCGAGCACCATCGCGCCGGCGGTGCGGAGCACGGAGCGGTCGGCGCCGCGGCGGGCGAGGGCGCCGACGACGGTCGAGGCGAGGAGCATCCCGAGGATGTAGCCGAAGGACGGCATCGCGTAGCCGGAGGAGGCCTGCGCGAACCACGGGACGCCCGCCATGCCCGCGACCGCGTACAGGGCGAGGGAGAGGAAGCCGCGGCGGGCGCCGAGGGCGGTGCCGACGAGCAGGGCGGCGAAGGTCTGGCCGGAGACCGGGACCGGGGAGCCGGGGACCGGGACCGAGAGCTGCGCGGCGAGACCGGTGAGGGCGGCGCCGCCGACGACCAGGGCGATGTCGCGGGCGCGGCTCGCCGGGATGAGGTCGGCGAGGACGGTGCCCGCCCGGAGGGAGCGGACGGGGGCGGCGGCGGTGCTCATCGGTACTCCGCGGGGTGAGGGTGGAAGGGACAGGTCGACGCTATGCCAGGAGTGAGCGCCCGATCACCGTCAGCCGCCGACAAAGCGACGGGCGAGCACTTCGTGGAGACCACACAAAGCCAGCCGCTCACACCTCTCACCGCGTGACGCTTGTCACTGGGAACTCGTATGCAGAGGCCCCTTTTGCGCCGGTGGAGGTTCACTGGAGAGACTGTGGAGTCTCCATAAATCGTCAGAGAGCAAGAGCCCCCACATGCACGACTCCCCCACCCCCGAACCGGAGCCCCTCTCCCACGGTCTGAAGCAGCGTCACCTGACGATGCTGGGGCTCGGCGGGGTGATCGGCGCCGGGCTCTTCGTGGGCTCGGGCGCCGGCATCGCCGTCGCCGGGCCCGGGATCGTGGTCTCGTACCTGATCGCCGGCGCGCTCGCGATGCTGATCATGCGGATGCTCGGCGAGATGTCGGCGGCGATGCCCGCCTCGGGGGCGTTCTCGGTGCATGCGGAGCGGGCGCTCGGCCGCTGGGCGGGGTTCTCGGTGGGCTGGCTGTACTGGTTCCTGCTGGTCGTGGTCCTCGCCGTGGAGGCGACGGGCGCGGCGCGGATCGCGCACGGCTGGGTGCCGGGGGTGCCGCAGTGGGGCTGGGTCCTCGTCTTCATGATCGTGTTCACCCTGGCCAACCTGGCGGCGGTGAAGAACTTCGGCGAGTTCGAGTTCTGGTTCGCCTCGCTCAAGGTCGGCGCGATCGTCCTCTTCCTGGTGCTCGGTGTGCTCGCGATCGTGGGCCGGCTTCCCGACACCGATCCCGTGGGCCTCGCGAACCTGACCGGGCAGGGCGGTTTCCTGCCCAACGGCTGGTCCGGGGTGGTGTCCGGGGTCCTCGCCGTCGTCTTCGCCTTCGGCGGTCTGGAGGTCGTCACGATCGCGGCGGCCGAGTCCGACGACCCGGCGCGGAACGTGGCGCGGGCGGTGCGCAGCGCGGTCTGGCGGATCCTGTTCTTCTACGTGGGCTCGATGCTGGTCATCGTGACCCTGCTGCCGTGGACCTCGATGAAGCCGGGCGAGTCGCCGTACGTGGCGGTCCTGGACGCGATCGGGGTGCCGGCGGCGGGCCAGATCATGAACGTGGTGGTGTTCGTGGCGCTGCTCTCGGCGCTCAACGCGAACCTGTACGGCTCCTCCCGGATGGTGTTCTCGCTCGCGGAGCGCGGGGAGGCGCCGAAGGGGCTGCTGAAGATCGCGGGCGGAGGGGTGCCGCGCCGGGCGGTGCTCGCCTCGGTGGCCTTCGGCTTCGTCTCCGTCCTGCTCAATCTCAAGTGGCCGGATTCCGTCTTCCTCTACATGCTCAACGCCGTCGGGGCGGTGCTCCTCTTCGTCTGGGCGCTGATCGCGGTCTCGCAGCTGCGGCTGCGGCGCCGGATCGAGCGGGAGGCGCCGGAGACGCTGACGCTGAAGATGTGGGGCTTCCCGTGGCTGACCTGGGTGGCGCTCGCCGCGATGGGCGCGGTGCTCGTCCTGATGCTGGTCGACGACGGGGCGCGGCCGCAGGTGCTGTGGTCGGCGGGGGCGACCGGGGCCGTCCTGCTGGTGGCGTGGGCGAGGGAACTGCGCACGAACCGGAACTGATCCTTCACAATGTGTGAGGCCCGTGTCCGTATAGCGGATTCCTGTTCCCTCCGAGCGGGGCGCCCGCCCAGACTGTGGGCTCCCTCCCCGTCTCAGCTAGCGAACAGAGCTCTCTCATGTCTCGGACCACCGCGCCCGCGCCGGCCGACCGCAAGGACGGCGCGACCGCACCCGCTGAGGGCCTCACGCACGGCCTCAAGCAGCGCCACCTCTCGATGATCGCCCTCGGCGGCGTCATCGGCGCCGGGCTCTTCGTCGGCTCCGGCGCCGGCATCGCCGCCGCCGGGCCGTCGATCGTGATCGCCTACGCCATCTCCGGCATCCTCGTGATGCTGGTGATGCGGATGCTCGGCGAGATGTCGGCCGCGAACCCGGCCTCCGGCTCCTTCTCCGTCCACGCGGAGCGCGCCTTCGGCTCCTGGGCGGGCTTCACCTCGGGCTGGGCCTTCTGGTTCCTGCTCTGCGTGGCCGTCGGCCTGGAGGGCATCGGCGCCGCGAAGATCATGACCGGCTGGTTCCCCGGCAGCCCCGAGTGGGCCTGGGTCGCGCTCTTCATGCTGCTCTTCTGCGCCACCAACCTGGCGGCGGTGAAGAACTTCGGCGAGTTCGAGTTCTGGTTCGCGGCGCTCAAGGTCGGCGCGATCGTCCTCTTCCTCGGCATCGGCGTCCTCGCGATCCTCGGTCTGCTGCCCGGCACGGACGCCCCCGGCACCGCGAACCTCAGCGGCGCCGGCGGCTTCTTCCCGCACGGCTCCGAGGGCCTCATCGTGGGCCTGCTCGCCTCCGTCTTCGCGTACGGCGGTCTGGAGACGGTCACCATCGCGGCGGCCGAGTCCGAGCACCCGGTCCAGGGCGTCGCCAAGGCCGTCCGTACGGCGATGTGGCGGATCGCGCTCTTCTACATCGGCTCGATGGCGGTCATCGTCACCCTCCTGCCCTGGGACGACAAGGCGGTCGTCGAGAAGGGCCCGTACGTCGCCGCCCTCGACCACCTGGGCATCCCGGCGGCCGGCCAGATCATGAACGTGGTCGTGCTCGTCGCCCTGCTCTCGGCGATGAACGCCAACGTCTACGGCGCCTCCCGGATGGCCGGCTCGCTGGTCGAGCGCGGCCAGGGCCCGAAGGCGCTGGGCAGGCTGTACGGCGGGGTCCCCCGTCCGGCCGTGCTCGTCTCCTCGGTCGTCGGCTTCGGCTGCGTGCTGCTGAGCTACTGGTCGCCGGACAAGGCCTTCATCTGGCTGCTCAACACCATCGGCGCGATCATCCTGGTCGTCTGGTTCTTCATCGCCGCCGCCCAGCTGAAGCTGCGCCGCCGCACCGAGCGCGAGGCGCCCGAGAAGCTGGTCGTGAGGATGTGGGCCTTCCCGGTGCTGACCTGGGTGGCGCTGGCCGGCATGGCGGCGGTCTTCGTCCTGATGGCCCGCGAGGAGGGCACCCGCGTCCAGCTGTACTCGACGGGCGGCCTGACCCTGCTGCTCGCCGCCATCGGCTTCGTCCGCCAGAAGGCGGCGGCCGACCGGGCCTCCTGAGCCCTTCCCGCACGGACGGCGAAACCCCCGGACCACCGCTCGGTCCGGGGGTTTCGTCGTGCCCGGCACAGCGGACCCAGGCCGAGGGTCTGATCAATTTCCCCCGCACCTACTGTTAGCCTGCACTTGCATATAGGTTGCAACAAGCCGTCGAAGGGCTCGGGCACATGGCGATCTACACACTTCCGGAGCTGCCGTACGACTACGCGGCGCTGGAGCCGGTGATCAATCCGCAGATCATCGAGCTGCACCACGACAAGCACCACGCCGCGTACGTGAAGGGGGCGAACGACACCCTGGAGCAGCTGGAAGAGGCGCGCGAGAAGGACCAGTGGGGGGCGGTCAACGGCCTGGAGAAGAACCTCGCGTTCCACCTCTCCGGCCACATCCTCCACTCCATCTACTGGAACAACATGGACAGCCCGAAGAACGGGGGCGGCGGCGAGCCGCTCGCCGCCGACGGCGTCGGTGAGCTCGCGGACGCGATCACCGAGTCCTTCGGCTCCTTCGCCAAGTTCAAGGCCCAGCTGACCAAGGCCTCCGCGACCACCCAGGGCTCCGGCTGGGGCGTCCTCGCGTACGAGCCGGTCAGCGGCCGCCTCATCGTCGAGCAGGTCTACGACCACCAGGGCAACGTCGGTCAGGGCTCGGTCCCGATCCTGGTCTTCGACGCCTGGGAGCACGCCTTCTACCTCCAGTACAAGAACCAGAAGGTCGACTTCATCGAGGCCATGTGGCAGGTCGTCAACTGGCAGGACGTGAGCAGGCGCTACCACGCCGCCAAGGCCTCCGTACCGCTGATCTCGTTCTGACCCCGCGCTCCTGCTCGTGATCGTCTTCTCAACCTTCACCGGGCAGGCGGAAAAGAGGACGGCCCCCGCGATGACAGGGATCGCGGGGGCCGTCTGGTCGTGCGGACTACTCGAAGCTGGGCGCCGCCGTGCGCGTGCGCTTGATCTCGTAGAAGCCCGGCGTCGACGCCACGAGCAGCGTGCCGTCCCAGAGCCGGGCCGCCGCCTCGCCGCGCGGGGTCGGGGTGACGACCGGTCCGAAGAAGGCGACCTCCTCGCCCGTCGGGCCCGGCACCGCGATGACCGGGGTGCCGACGTCCTGGCCGACCTTGTCTATGCCCTCCTTGTGGGAGGCGCGCAGCTCGGCGTCGTAGGTGTCCTTGACGGCGAAGTCCGCCAGGTCCGCGGGCAGGCCGGCGTCGGCCAGGGCGCCGACGATCGCCTCGTGGGTCGGGCCCTCGCCGTTGTTGTGGATGCGGGTGCCGAGCGCGGTGTAGAGCTTGCCGACGACCTCGTCGCCGTGCAGCTGCTGGGCGGCGATCACCACGCGGACCGGGCCCCAGGCCTGGGTCTCCAGCATCTCGCGGTACTCGGCGGGGACCTCGTCGAGCCGGTTCTCGTTGAGCACGGCCAGGCTCATGACCTTCCAGCGCACGTCGACCGGACGGACCTGCTCCACCTCCAGCATCCAGCGGGAGGTCATCCAGGCCCACGGGCACAGCGGGTCGAAGTAGAAGTCGGCGGTGGTCCTGCTCTCGGACATGTCTCTCCTCGGTGAGGCCTCGTGAAGGAAGAAGGTGGTGCGCCGAAAGGAGGCAACCCGCGGACGCGCGGACGCATTCCCGTGTCCCGGGTGACAGCAGCGCGTGGGAGGATCGGTGCTGTTTCGAACGCGCCACGAAGGAGTGACCGTGCCCGGTGAGAATCTGTCCCGCGACGAGGCCCACGAGCGGGCCGCGCTGCTGTCCGTCGACGGGTACGAGGTCGTCCTCGACCTCAGGTCGGCGGTCGGCGACTCCGACGAGGCGGTGCGCACCTTCCGCTCGCGGACGACGATCCGCTTCCGCCGCACGGGGACGGGCGACGCCACCTTCGTGGACCTGATCGCCCCCTCGGTGAACACGGTCACGCTCAACGGCCGCTCCCTCGACCCGGCGGTCGTCTTCGACGGCGCGCGGATCGCGCTCGACGGCCTCGCCGACGAGAACGTGCTCGTGGTGGACGCGCAGTGCGCCTACAGCCGCACCGGCGAGGGCATGCACCGCTTCGTCGACCCGGAGGACGGCGAGGTCTACCTCTACACGCAGTACGAGCCGGCCGACGCCCGCCGGGTGTACGCCAACTTCGAGCAGCCCGACCTCAAGGCCCCGTACCGCTTCTCGGTGACCGCGCCCGAGGGCTGGACGGTGTGGAGCAACGGCGCGGGCGAGCAGGACGCCGAGGGCGTCTGGCGGTTCGCGGAGACGGCGCCGATCTCCACGTACATCACCTGTGTCGTGGCCGGTCCCTACCACTACGTGACCGACAGCTACACGCGCGGCGAGCTGGAGATCCCGCTCGGCGCGATGTGCCGGAAGTCGCTGGCGAAGCACTTCGACGCGGACGACGTCTTCCTGATCACCAAGCAGGGCTTCGACTTCTTCCACGACAACTTCGACTACCCGTACCCCTTCGGGAAGTACGACCAGGCCTTCGTCCCCGAGTACAACCTCGGCGCGATGGAGAACCCGGGCATGGTGACCTTCCGCGAGGAGTACATCTACCGGGGCAAGGTCACCCAGGCCGCGTACGAGAGCCGGGCCAACGTCATCCTGCACGAGATGGCGCACATGTGGTTCGGCGACCTGGTCACCATGGTGTGGTGGGACGACCTGTGGCTGAAGGAGTCCTTCGCGGACTTCATGGGCTCCTTCGCGAACGCCGAGGCCACCCGCTTCACCAACAGCTGGGTGACCTTCGCCAACAACCGCAAGGCCTGGGCCTACCGCGCCGACCAGCTGCCGTCCACGCACCCGATCACGGCCGACATCCGTGACCTGGAGGACGCCAAGCTCAACTTCGACGGCATCACCTACGCCAAGGGCGCCTCGGTCCTCAAGCAGCTCGTCGCGTACGCCGGGCGGGACGCCTTCCTCGAGGGCGCGCGCCGCTACTTCAAGCGCCACGCCTACGGGAACACGCGCCTGGCCGACCTCCTCTCCATCCTGGAGGAGACCTCCGGGCGGGACATGAAGGCCTGGGCGAAGTCCTGGCTCCAGACCTCCGGCGTCAACAGCCTGACCCCGGCCGTCACCTACGACGCGGAGGGCCGGATCACCGAGCTCGCCGTCCTCCAGGAGGGCGACGAGCTCCGTCCCCACCGCGCCGCCGTCGGCCTCTACCGGCTCTCGGACGGGGAGCTCGTGCGGTACGCGCGGGCCGAGGCCGACATCACCGGCGTCCGGACCGTCGTCACCGACCTCGCGGGCGAGGCCAGGCCCGACCTGGTGCTCGTCAACGACGACGACCTCACCTACTGCAAGATCCGCTTCGACGAGGGCTCGCTCGCGACCCTGCGGGCGCACCTCGGCGACATCACCGACCCGCTCGCCCGCGCCCTGTGCTGGTCGGCGCTGTGGAACCTGACCCGTGACGGGCTGATGCCCGCCCGGGACTTCGTCGCCGTCGCCCTCGCCTTCGCGGGCCGGGAGACCGACATCGGCGTCCTCCAGATGGTGCACGCCTGGGCGAAGTCGGCCGTCACCCTGTACGCGGCGCCCGCGTGGCGCGAGGAGGGCGGGCGGCTGCTCGCCGAGGGCGGGCTGCGCGAGCTGCGGGTCGCCGAGCCGGGCAGCGAGCACCAGCTGACCTGGGCGCGGTTCTTCGCGGCGACCGCCACGACCGAGGCCGACTTCCAGCTCCTGGAGGGGCTGCTCGACGGCACGGCGAAGATCGACGGCCTCGACGTCGACCAGGAGCTGCGCTGGGCGCTGCTCTCCCCGCTGGCCGCGCACGGCCGCGCGGACGAGGCCCGGATCGGCGAGGAGCTGGCCCGGGACGACACCGCCACCGGCAAGCGCCACCAGACGCGCCTGCTCGCCTCGCGGCCCTCGGCGGCGGTCAAGGCGCAGGCCTGGGCTCAGGTCGTCGAGTCGGACACCCTGTCGAACGCGCTGGTCGAGGCGACCATCGCGGGCTTCGTCCAGCCCTCGCAGCGCGAGCTGATCGCGCCGTACGCGGAGAAGTACTTCGCGGCGATCGAGCGGCTGTGGGGCGAGCGGTCGATCCAGATCGGCATCGACGTGGTCCGGGGCCTGTTCCCGGGGCTCCAGGACCGCCCGGAGACCCTGGCCGCGACGGACGCCTGGCTGTCGGAGCACGAGGCGGCCGCGCCGGCGCTGCGGCGGCTCGTGCTCGAGGCGCGCGACGACCTGGCGCGGGCGCTGCGGGCCCAGGAGTGCGACGGCCTGGCCTCGTGAGTCCCTGCCGGTGGGGGTCGCGGTCCGCGGCCCCCATCGGCAGTCGAACGCGCGTACTTTAGGGCGAGGTTGTCCCTAAATGTCGACGAGCGTGTAACAGGGGTTAGGGGAGCCTTCGGGAGCGGAAGACCCCCGGCATGAACCACAACACCCCCATCACCCCCCGCCCCCTCCCCCTCTCCTCCCGCACCGCCCAGGCGCAACGCCTCGCGTCCGCCGACCAGTTGAGGGCGCAGGGCGTCCCCGCCGCCGAGGTCGCCGCCCGGTGCCGGCCCGGCGGCTGGCAGCAACTGCTGCCCGGCGTCTTCCTGCTCCACCCCGGACCGCCCACCAGCGAGGACCGGCTGCGGGCCGCACTGCTCTACGCCCGCAGGACCGGGGCCGTACCCACGCAGGGCCCGGACGCGATGATCACCGGCCTCGCGGCGCTGACCCTGCACCGCTTCTCCTCCGCTCCCCCGCTGACCGCCCTGGAGCGCATCGACGTCCTGGTGCCGCGCACCCGGCGGCTGCGCTCCACCGGCTGGGTGCGGGTGGTCCGCGCCCCCGAGCCGCCGGAGCCGGTGGAGCTCACGGGCCTCCCCGTCGCCCCGGTCGCCCGCGCCGTCGCCGACGCGGTGTCGGGCCTCTCGGACGCGGAGACGGCCCGCCGGCTGCTCACCGAGGCCGTGCGCGGCGGCCACTGCGAACCGGGCGCGGTCGTGAGGGAGTTGAGCCGGGCCCGGCTGCTGTCCCGGCCGCACGTGGTGGACGCGGTGGACTCGCTGCTCGCCGAGGGGCGCTCGCTCTCCGAGCAGCGGCTGTACGAAATGGTGCGGGAGTTCGCGCTGCCGGACCCGCTGTGGAACGTGGACCTGCGGCTGCCGGGCGGCCCGCACCTGGGCGGGGTGGACGCCTACTGGCCGGACCAGGCGGTGGCCGTGGAGCTGGACACCCGGGCGCCCCGGCAGGACGACGACGAGCTGTGGACCGAGTACACCCGCAAGCGGGAGCACCTGGAGCGGCTCGGCATCACGGTCGTCCACCTGACCCCGCGCAAGCTGCGCGAGGCGATGGACCAGCAGGCCACGGTGGTCCGTACGGCCCTGATGGCCGCGCCGGACCGGCACCCCGCCGCGTACGTCGTCGTCCTGCCCAGGTGACGGCCTACTTCTTCGGGGCGGTCCCGCAGAACTCCGCCTCGACGACCTTCTGGGTGTCGCCCGTCCAGTCGGCGTTGAAGTTGCCGGCGAGGGAGTGCTCGCCGTCGCGGGTCGCCTGGGCGAACGAGGAGGAGCCGTGGATGCCGCCGCCGTGGCCCCAGACCTCCACCCCGCAGCTCAGCTCGTCCTTCATGAGCCCGAGGCCGTAGCCCACGGTCGGGGAGATCGGGACGGTGGTCGTCATCTCGTTCAGACCCTGCTTCGTGAGGAGCCGGCCCTTGAGGAGGGCCCGGTAGAAGGTCTGCAGGTCGCGGGAGTCGGAGATGATCTCGCCCGCCGCGCCCGCGATGCTCGGGTTGAGCGCGGAGACGTCGTGGACGGGGGCGTTCACGTCCCGGGAGAGCTTGGAGTACGCCGGGCTGCTGGGCTCCGGCATGGCCGAGCGGGTCCCGGGGACGGTGGTGGCGCGGAGCTTGAGCGGCTTGATGATCCGGTTCTCGACGGCCTTGCCGTACGGACGGCCGGTGACCTTCTCGATCACCATGCCGGCGAGGACGAAGTTGGTGTTGGAGTAGTTCCAGGAGGTGCCGGGCTCGAAGTCCGGCTTGTGGGCCATGGCGACGGAGACCAGCTGCTGCGGGGTCCAGGTGTCGTAGCGGTGCTCCAGGAAGTCCGGGCCGAAGACCCTGGCCTGGAAGGCAGGGTCGCTGGTGTAGCTGTAGATCCCGCTGGTGTGGTTGAGCAGCTGACGGACCGTGATCCTGCTGCCGTCGTGGCCGTTGCCCCGGACGACGCCCGGGAGCCACTTCTCGACCGGGTCGTCGAGGTCGATGCGGCCCTCCGCCTGGAGCTGGAGGAGGACGGTGGCCGTGAACGTCTTGGTGATGGAGCCGACGCGGAAGCGGTCGTCGCCGTGGCGCTCGCCGGCGGTGCCGGTCCAGCGGCCCCGGCCGTCGCGGGCCTGGGCGACGGCACCGGGCACGCCGTCGGCGACGGCCGCGTCCAGGGCCTGCTGGGTGGCCGCGTGGTCCTTGCGGTCCTCGTGGTTCGCCGGTGCCGCGAGGGCGGGGGTGGCGAGGGCGGTGGCCGTGAGGCCCGCGACGAGGGTGGCGGCGAGGACGGTACGGACGGTGGCGCGTGCGGCTGACATGCGGGGCTCCCCTGACGTACGGACGTGATCGGTCACGGGAGGGGACCGCGGGGTCCGGGGAGCGGGTTGAGAGCGATCTTGACGGTTGAGCGCTTTTCAGCCGTTTGCCGGGTTCGTGAGGCGGGAGCGGCCCACCGGGGGCCTCTCCCGCCACAGGTCGAGGCCGATGTCGACGAGTTCGACGCGGGTGAGGGAGGGCACGGTGTCCAGCGGATGCCAGGCGGCGAGGTCCGTGGAGCCGTCGGTCTCGTGGCGCAGCGTACCCCCGGTGACCTGCGCCTCGTAGATGATCCGCAGACCCTGCCAGTCTCCGGGCCCGCCGAGCCGGCGGAGCCAGGAGCGCCGGATGGAGTCGATGCCGAGGAGGGCGGTGGGCTCCGTCAGGTACCCGGTCTCCTCCTCCACCTCGCGGACGACGGTGTGGACGGGTTCCTCGCCGTGGTCCATGCCGCCGCCCGGCAGGGTCCACCGCTTGACCCCGTCCTTCGCCACCCAGCGGGCGAGGAGTATCTCGTCGCCCCGGACGCACACGGCGTAGGCCGCCACCCTCAACTCCTGCTGCATGGAACGAGGTTAGAGCCAGTACGCGGGATACGTCCGCCCCGTGGCACGGGCGGCCGCCGGTCCGGCGGCGACCAGGAGGACGGAGGCGAGCGCGAGAAGGCCGAGAAACGACCAGAAGGGCGGGTCCTGGAGGGCGACGATCACGGCCGTGGCCGCGGCGGGCGAGTGCGGGGTGCGGGCCGTCATCATCACGCCGAGCGCGAGGCCGCCGGCGACGGCCGCGGCCCAGGGGCCCGGGGCCGCGACGGCCAGGACCGCGAAGCCGGTGAGGGCGGAGAGCAGTTGGCCGCCCACGACCGAGCGGGGCTGGGAGAGCGGGAGGTCGGGGGCGCCGGCGACGAGGGCCATGCTGGCCGCCAGGGGCGGGATGAGGAGGGGTTGGTGGAGGAGGGTGCCTATGGCTGCCAGGAGGAGGAGGGCGGTGACGGCGGCGGTCGTCGAGACGAGGACGGCTCGGGGACGGGGGCGGGGTGGGACGGTGGCGGTCGTCAACTGGGCCTCCATGGGTGCGGGTTCGTCGAGGTGCGGGTCGGGGGCCCTGGGTGCGGGTGGCACGTTCGGCGTTGTGCCCACCCGTTCCGCCCCTGCGGAACGATTGCCCACAACTGGGCGGCGGGCGTGAGCCCACAACTAGGCGGGGTTGGCAGGGGAGTACTCCGGGGGTGACCAGCGCAGGGGGCTGCCGGAGGGGGTTTCGATGGTGTGGGCGATGCGGAAGCGGGTCACGCGGGCGTCGGGGCCGTACTCGGTGTGGGCGTGGCCGCTGAGCTGGAGGGTCAGGCCCGTCTGCCAGTCGAGGAAGAGGAGGCCCGCGCGGCCGTCCGACTCCAGGTTGCCCAGGGTCAGGAACATCGCGTTGCCCGGGTAGTCGAGCCAGCTGAGCTCCCCGGGCGCGTCGACCCGGACGAAGCCGGGGTTGCCGCCGCGGTGGCTCGTGTCGACGCCGTCGGGGGCGGCGGTGGCGATGAAGAAGGTGTCGGCCGCCCGGATCCGGCGGATCTGGTCGGGTGTGAGCTCCTCGCCGTGGTGTGCGGTGACGGGCTCCGGGCCGGCGGGCTCGGAGCCGTACCACTCCCTCTTCTGGAGGTACTTCGGGCAGTTGGAGAAGACCTGCTCGGCCTCGATCGTGAAGCCGCGGGCGCTGGTCCGGGCGGTGCCGTTGAGGCGCATGCGGCGGCGGGTGCGGGGGTCGAGGGCGATCGTGCCGACGGGGGCTCCGTCGGGCGTGCCCTCGGGGAGGGCGGCGGCGACGGAGACCGTGTGGGGGCCGGTGGCCCGGACGAAGCCGGGCTCACCGGTGAGCAGGGTGGACCAGACGCGGCCCTCGGCGTCCGCCGCGCCGATCATCAGCATCGGCTGGGCCTCCAGGAAGGCGGCGGCGATGGGGCGGATGCCGTTGGTGATGGAGCGGCCCACGTGGGCGGCGAGGTCTTGGACGCCCTCGCGCGCCTGTACGGCCAGGGAGCCGGGGTGGTACGCGGTGTTCACGGAGGCCTCCGGAGTGCGGGGTCGGCGGTGGGTGCGGGTGCGGGCGCGGAAGCCTCCGGCGCCGGCAGGGCGCGGGTCCGTTCCGCCCAGGGGGCACCTCCCGGACGGAGTCCGGGGGAGGAACGACTGCCCACAAAGGGGGCGGCGGGCGGGCGCCCGCAGCCCGGCGCGACTAGAAGAAGCCGCAGGTGGGGGCCGTCTCGCTCGGGGCCTCCGCGCCCTCCGCGCCCTTCGGGACCGAGATTTCCAGGCGGGTGCCGTCGGGGTCGTGGAAGAAGATGCCGCCGGAGGCAGCGCCTTCGCGGTGGGCGACGACGCCCTCGTAGGCGAAGGTGGCGCCGCGGGCGGTGAGGGCGGCCTCGGCGGCGCGGACGTGGTCGAGGGACTCGGCCTCGAAGGCGAGGTGGTGGAGGCCGGGCCGGGCGGAGTCGTAGGTGCCCTCGGACTGCTGCCAGAGGGTGAGGACCAGGCGGCCGTCCTGGCCGAGGAAGGCGTAGCGGCTGTCCTTCTCCGCGCCCTCGCCGAGGACCTCGAAGCCGAGGACGTCGCCGTAGAAGGCGAGCGAGCGGGTCAGGTCGGTGACGTTGAGGCCGACGTGGTGGGTGGCGAGCGTGCCGATCGCGGACATGACGGTTCCCCTCGGACAGGGCAGCCCCTCTCGGGCTAACCTTCTATCTCGACTTTAGGGGTTAGCCAGAGCGAGAGTCAACCGCTCACGTACTCTTGAGGGGTTAGTTCATCGAGGAGGGTGCCGCCATGACCGCCATCGACCCCCGGCCGCTCACCGGCGAGCCCGTCTCCCTGGACCTGCTGAACACCCGCTGGAACCTGGAGGGCGTCCGCCAGGACCTGCTGACGGACGTCGAGGGGCTCGCCGTCTGGCTCGCCGCCAACGGCCTGGAGGAGCGGTTCGCCGCCGACGCGACCACCCTGCGGCACACCCTCACCGCCCGGGACGCGCTCGCCGCGCTCGTCGACCGCCCCGGCGACCCCGCCGCCACCGCGCGCGTGGACACCGTCCTCGACCACGGCCGCATCCGGGCCACGCTCACCGCCGAGGGCCCCGGCGAGGAGCCCGAGTTCGCGGACCCCGCCTGGGGGCCCGGCTGGACCGCCGCCCGCGACTACCTCGACCTGCTGCGCACGGCGCCCGACCGGATCCGGGCCTGCGCCCACGAGGCATGCATCCTGCACTTCTTCGACACCTCGCGGAACGGCACCCGTCGCTGGTGCTCGATGGCGGTCTGCGGCAACCGCGCCAAGGCCTCCCGCCATTACGCCCGCACGAAGGAGAGTTGAGCCGTACCGCACGGCAACTCGCCCCCGTTCAGGGGAGTTCGTCCCGTGTGACGCTTCCACGGCGCTGGCGGGTTTACGCCGCGGCGGCAATCCGGTCCCGGGCAACTCTCCCCAAACCCCTGCCTCTTGCGAAAGGCTGAGCGGTCATCCGGCATCAGCATCCGGACACCCTCCTTTCACAAACAGGGATGTAAATGACCACCCCCGAAACTCGGAGCTCCATACCCGGAAGCGCGACGCACGGGCCCAGACGCGCGGCGCGCATCGCTGCCGCCGCGGGACTCGTCGCGGCACTCATCGCGACCGGTGCCGCGCCCGTGCTCGCCGCCGAGGACCCGGCGGCCACTCCCCCGGTCAAGTCCTCGGACCCGGCCGACAAGCTCGGCGCCGTCGACGCCCAGCGGCTCACCGAGGCCGAGGCCAGCGGCGAGAAGAACGTCACCGTCCTCGTCGCCACCGTCCCCGGCGCCACCGAGCAGGTCGCGGCCCAGCTCGACGCCGTCGCCGGCGCCTCGGTCGGCAAGCAGCAGGACGCGCTCGGCTACGTCCGCGCCACCCTGCCGACCGCCAAGGCCGCGGCCGCCATCAAGGCCGCCACCCAGCTCTCCTCCGTCCAGTCCATCGACCTCCAGGCCGAGATCGCGCTGGACGACCCGACGCCCGGCGCGGACGCCGTGAAGGGTGCCGTCGACGGCACCACCGTCACGACGACGTACCCGGCCCCGGGCAAGGACACCCCGGCGAAGAACCCGTACAACCCCTCGTACGAGACGGGCGCGGTCGACTTCGTCAAGGAGCACCCGAAGGCCGACGGCCGCGGCGTGACCATCGGCATCCTGGACTCGGGCGTCGACCTGGCCCACCCGGCCCTGCAGAAGACCACCACCGGCGAGCGCAAGATCGTCGACTGGGTCACCGCCACCGACCCGCTGACCGAGGGCGACGCCACCTGGCGCGCCCAGGTCACCCCGGTCACCGGTCCGGTCTTCACCGCCGCCTCCCAGAGCTGGAAGGCCCCGGCGGGCTCGTACCAGTTCAGCCGCTTCACCGAGGCGGTCACCGCGGGCGGCGACCCGAAGGGCGACATCAACCGGGACGGCGACACCACCGACGTCTTCGGCATGCTGTACGACCCGGCCGCCGGAACCGTCCGCGTGGACACGAACCAGAACAACGACTTCACGGACGACGCGCCGATGAAGCCGTACAAGGACGGGTACCAGATCGGCTACTTCGGTACCGACGACCCGGCCACCGAGGTCTCCGAGCGCACCCCGTTCGTCGTCGAGATCCGCAAGGACGTTCCGATGGACCCGCTCGGCGGGACCTGGGTCGGCCAGAAGCGCGACTTCGTCAACATCGGCCTCGTCGAGTCCGAGCACGGCACCCACGTCGCCGGCATCACCGCCGCCAACGGCCTCTTCGGCGGCAGGATGAGCGGCGCCGCGCCCGGCGCGAAGATCGTCTCCTCGCGCGCGTGCACCTGGTCCGGCGGCTGCACCAACACCGCCCTCACCGAGGGCATGACGGACCTCGTCGTCAACCGCGGCGTCGACATCGTCAACATGTCGATCGGCGGCCTGCCGCAGCAGAACGACGGCGACAACGTCCGCTCGCGCCTCTACACGCGGCTCATCGACACCTACGGCGTCCAGCTGGTCATCTCGGCCGGCAACGAGGGCCCCGGCATCAACACGATCGGCGACCCCGGCCTGGCCGACAAGGTCATCTCGGTCGGCGCGGCCATCTCCCAGTCGACCTGGGCGGCCAACTACGGCTCGGCCGTCGAGAAGAAGTACGCCATGTTCAACTTCTCCTCGCGCGGCCCGCGTGAGGACGGCGGCTTCACCCCGACCATCACCGCCCCCGGCTCGGCCGTGAACACCATCCCGACCTGGCTGCCGGGCGCCGGCGTCGCCGAGGCGGGCTACACCCTGCCCGCCGGCTACGGCATGCTCAACGGCACCTCGATGTCCTCGCCGCAGGCGACGGGCGCGAGCGCGCTGCTGATCTCGGCCGCGAAGCAGAAGGGCATCGCGCTCTCCCCGCTCACCCTGCGGACCGCGCTGACCTCCACCGCGAAGCGCATCCCCGGTGTCGCCGCGCACGAGCAGGGCTCGGGCCTCATCAACATCGTGGAGGCCTGGGAGTCGATCAAGGACGGTGCCACCGCCCACGACTACAAGGTCCAGGCCCCGGTCGACACCGTGATCTTCCCGGCCCCGCACACCGGCACCGGTGTGTACGACCGCGAGGGCGGCCTCAAGGTCGGCCAGAAGAAGGTCTACGACGTCACCATCACGCGCACGAGCGGCCCGGACCGGCCGATCGAGCACGAGCTCGACCTCAAGTACAACGACGGCACCTTCCGCATCCTCGGCGACGACGAGATCGACCTGCCGCTGAACAAGCCGGTCACCGTCAAGCTCCAGGCCCGCGCCGCCACCGCCGGCGTGCACAGCGTCATCCTGGAGGCCGACGACGAGCGCACCGAGGGCGTCGACAAGCAGATCCTCGCCACCACCGTCGTCGCGGACGACCTGGTCGCCCCGGGCTACGGCTTCACCGCCTCCGGCTCGGTGCAGCGCAACAGCACCAAGTCCTACTTCGTCACCGTGCCGAAGGGCGCCAAGACGCTGGAGGTCGCGCTCGGCGGTCTGAAGGAGAAGAGCCAGACCCGGTTCATCTCCATCCACCCGTTCGGCGTCGGCATGGAGTCGAGCGCCTCGACGACGTGCTACCCGCACTACAACCCGGCCAACACCTGCCGCCCGGACCTGCGGTCCTACGCGAACCCGACGCCCGGCGTCTGGGAGATCGAGGTCGAGGCCCGCCGCACGTCGCCGGACCTGGACAACCCGTACACCCTGAACGTCACCGCCCTCGGCGCCGACTTCGACCCGGCCGTCCAGACGGTCCCCGAGGCGAAGATCGGCACCCCGGCCGCCGTCCAGTGGCAGGTCTCCAACCGCTTCGCGGGCATCACGGGCACCCTCAAGGGCGGCTCCCTCGGCTCGCAGAAGACCGAGACGCCGACCATCCAGAACCACGAGAAGCAGACCCGGACCGTCACCATCGGCGAGGGCGTGGAGCGGCTCGACATCGGGATCGGCAACACCTCCGACCGGGCCGCCGACCTCGACCTCACGGTCACGCTGAACGGCGTGAAGGTGGCCCAGTCGGCGGACGGCGACTCGGAGGAGTCCGTCTCCCTGCTCAACCCGGCCGCGGGCACGTACACCGTCACCATCGACGGCTACTCGGTCCAGGCCGCGGGCGGCACCACGTACGACTACAAGGACGTGTACTACTCGTCCGCGCTCGGCTCCGTGAAGGTCGACGCCTCGAAGCCGGTCACCCTGGCCAACGGCGCGACCGCCCCGGTCTCGGCCGAGGTCCTCGTCGCCGGCGCGGCCCCCGAGGGCCGCCAGTTCTTCGGCGAGGTCCAGCTCCTCAACGCCCGCGGCACCGTCGCGGGCACCGGCAGCGTCCTGATCGGCGCCGTCACTCCGTAACACCGCACGCGTGAGGGGGCGGGCGCCGGAACCGGTGCCCGCCCCCTTCGCGTCCCCGTCCCCGTCCGCGAGTCGTCCGCCCCTTGGACAATGGATTGGACAAGGTGCCCCGGGACATACGCATCATGGACCGGCAGCACCCTGCACATTCGTACGGAGGAGTCCCCGTGAAGGTCGGAATCGTCGGAGCCACCGGTCAGGTCGGCACGGTCATGCGCAAGATCCTCGCGGAGCGCGACTTCCCGGTGGACGAGCTGCGCCTCTTCGCCTCCGCCCGCTCCGCCGGCACCGTCGTCGACGGCATCACGGTCGAGGACGCCTCCACCGCCGACTACACCGGCCTGGACATCGTGCTCTTCTCCGCCGGTGGCGCCACCTCCAAGGCCCTCGCCGAGAAGGTCGCCTCGCAGGGCGCCGTCGTGATCGACAACTCCTCCGCCTGGCGCCGCGACCCCGAGGTCCCGCTGGTGGTCTCCGAGGTCAACCCGCACGCGATCAAGGACCGCCCCAAGGGCATCATCGCCAACCCGAACTGCACCACGATGGCCGCCATGCCGGTCCTCAAGCCGCTCCACCAGGAGGCCGGGCTCACCGCGCTGATCGCCACCACCTACCAGGCCGTCTCCGGCTCGGGCGTGGCCGGTGTCGCCGAGCTGGACGGCCAGGTCAAGGCCGTCGCCGAGCGCGCCACCGAGCTGACCCACGACGGCGAGGCCGTGGCCTTCCCGGAGCCCGGCGTCTACCGCCGCAACATCGCCTTCAACGTCATCCCGCTCGCCGGGAACCTCGTCGACGACGGCACGCACGAGACCGACGAGGAGCAGAAGCTCCGCAACGAGTCCCGCAAGATCCTGGAGATCCCCGAGCTCAAGGTCTCCGGCACCTGCGTGCGCGTCCCGGTCTTCTCCGGCCACTCGCTCCAGGTCAACGCCCGCTTCGAGCGTCCGATCAGCGTCGAGCGCGCCTACGAGCTCCTCAAGGACGCCGAGGGCGTCGAGCTCTCCGAGATCCCGACCCCGCTCCAGGCCGCCGGCAAGGACGCCTCGTACGTGGGCCGCATCCGCGTGGACGAGACCGTCGAGAACGGCCTCGCGCTCTTCCTCTCCAACGACAACCTGCGCAAGGGCGCGGCGCTGAACGCCGTGCAGATCGCGGAGCTCGTCGCCGCCGAGCTCAAGGGCTAGCCGACATTCGAGAGGGGGGGGGGGGCCCGGGGGGGGGGGGCCCCCCCCCCCCCGCCCCCCCCGGCCCCCCCCCCCCCCCCCCCCCCAAACCCCCCCCCCCCCCCCCCCCCCCCCCCCCCCCCCCCCCCCACCCCCCCCCCCCCCGGGGGCCGCGCCCCCCCCCCCCCCCCCGCCCCGCCCCCCCCCCCCCCCCCGCCCGCCCCCCCCCGGCGGGGGGGGGGGGGCCCCCCCGGGGGGGGGCCCCCCCCCCTCCGGCGTGCCCGGCCGTGCCAGAGTTCCCCCATGACCCAGATACCCAAGGGGGCCAACGTCGCGGTGCCCCCGCAGGACCTGCACGTCGCGATCAGCTGGCGCACCGGGCACGGGGTGCCCGACGTGGACGTGTCCGCGCTGCTCCTCGGGGCCGGGGAGCGGGTGCGGGGCGATGCCGACCTGGTCTTCTACAACCACGCCGAGCACCCCTCGGGGGCCGTCCGGCACCTGGGGAAGTCGGCGCCGGGCGCGCCCGGCAGCCCGGCCGCGGACTGGCTGTGGCTGGACCTCGCGCGCGTGGAGCCCGACGTGGGGCGCCTGGTGATCGCCGCCTCCGCCGACGGCGGCTCCTTCGGGCAGGTGCCCGAGCTCGACGTGCGGGTCACGGACGGGGCCGGGACCCCGGTGGCGTCCTGCGCGATCGGGGACGCGACGACGGAGACGGCCTTCGTCTTCGGGGAGTTCTACCGGCGGGACGGCGGCTGGCGGTTCCGGGCGGTCGGCCAGGGGTACGCCTCGGGGCTCGCCGGGCTCGCGACGGACTTCGGCATCGTGGTGGAGTCCCCGCCGCCGCCGATCCCGGGCCCCGGCTACGTCCCCCCGCCGCCGCCCCCGGCGCCCGCCGCCCCGCCCGTGCCGGTGGCCGATCCGTACGGCGGGGAGTTCCGGCCCTCCGTGTACCAGGGGCGCGGCAAGGAGACCGTGCACTGCGACCCGGGGCTTCCGGCGGGGCACTGGGTGCTCCTGGAGATCGAGTCGTACCACTCGCTGTCGACGACGATCGAGACCTGCGACGCGTACGGGCGGGCCGAGGACTTCCTGCTCACGGCGTACGAGGACGACGTACGCGCGCGTACGGTCGCCCTGGTGCCGCGGGCCCGCCCGCTGACGCTGCGGGTGGAGGCCGACGCGCCGTGGACGCTGCGGGTGCTGCCGCTGACCCACGCCCGCCGTTTCGACAGCCACATCGAGGGCATCGCGCACGATCTGGTGATCTACGAGGGGCCGCCCGGGGTGCTCGACTTCCTGCACCACGGGGAGTCCAACGTCACCGTGCACCAGCACACCCCGCCGCTGGACCCGCTCTACGACGACGAGGAGCAGGACCTGCTGGTCAACGAGATCGGCGAGGTCCGGGTGAGCGCTCCGGTGCCGGGCCCGGGGCTGCTGCGGATCAGCGGCGACGGGCCGTGGAAATGCTCCGTGCGCCGGTGAGCCGACCCGTGGAAGGATGGCCCAAACGTCACGAAACCGAGGAGTTGACCGGGTGCCTGGGACAAACCTGACCCGTGAAGAGGCTCAGCAGCGGGCGGCGCTGCTGACCGTGGACGCGTACGAGGTCGACCTCGACCTCACCGGTGCGCAGGAGGGCGGCACCTACCGGTCCGTCACCACCGTCCGCTTCGATTCCGCCGAGGCCGGCGCCGAGACCTTCATCGATCTCGTCGCCCCCGCCGTCCACGAGGTCGTGCTCAACGGCCGCTCGCTGGACGTGGCCGCCGTCTTCCGCGACTCGCGGATCGCGCTCGCCGACCTGGTCGCGGGCCGCAACGAGCTGAAGGTCGTCGCCGACTGCGCGTACACCAACACCGGTGAGGGCCTGCACCGCTTCGTCGACCCGGTCGACGACCAGGCCTATCTGTACACCCAGTTCGAGGTGCCGGACGCGCGGCGGGTCTTCGCCTCCTTCGAGCAGCCCGACCTCAAGGCGACCTTCCAGTTCACCGTGAAGGCCCCGAGCGGCTGGTCGGTGATCTCGAACTCCCCGACGCCGAAGCCCGAGAACGACGTGTGGGTCTTCGAGCCGACCCCGCGCATCTCCACGTACATCACGGCCCTCATCGTCGGCCCGTACCACTCGGTGCACTCGACGTACGAGGGCAAGGACGGCCAGGTCGTCCCGCTCGGCATCTACTGCCGTCCCTCGCTGGCCGAGTTCCTCGACGCGGACCACATCTTCGACGTGACCCGCCAGGGCTTCGACTGGTTCCAGGAGAAGTTCGCGTACGACTACCCGTTCGCCAAGTACGACCAGCTGTTCGTGCCGGAGTTCAACGCGGGCGCGATGGAGAACGCGGGCGCGGTCACCATCCGCGACCAGTACGTCTTCCGCTCGAAGGTGACGGACGCGGCGTACGAGCGGCGCGCCGAGACCATCCTCCACGAGCTCGCCCACATGTGGTTCGGCGACCTCGTCACCATGGAGTGGTGGAACGACCTGTGGCTGAACGAGTCGTTCGCCACCTACACCTCGGTCGCCTGCCAGGCCTCCGTCGCGGGCACCCGCTGGCCGAACGCCTGGACCACCTTCGCCAACGCGGAGAAGACCTGGGCCTACCGCCAGGACCAGCTGCCGTCGACGCACCCGATCATGGCCGAGATCAACGACCTGGAGGACGTGCTCGTCAACTTCGACGGCATCACGTACGCCAAGGGCGCCTCGGTCCTGAAGCAGCTCGTGGCCTACGTCGGCCAGGACGAGTTCTTCAAGGGCGTCCAGGCGTACTTCCAGGCGCACGCCTTCGGCAACACCCGCCTGTCCGACCTGCTCGGCGCGCTGGAGGAGACCTCCGGCCGTGACCTGAAGACCTGGTCGAAGGCGTGGCTGGAGACGGCCGGCATCAACATCCTCC
This sequence comes from Streptomyces sp. NPDC021012, assembly GCF_044333355.1. Classification (NCBI taxonomy): domain Bacteria; kingdom Bacillati; phylum Actinomycetota; class Actinomycetes; order Kitasatosporales; family Streptomycetaceae; genus Streptomyces; species Streptomyces sp. NPDC021012. Next base: position 133,967 of record NZ_JBIRQU010000004.1, on the reverse strand, counting down.
GCCCGGAGATCGAGACCGACGAGAACGGCGTCATCACCTCCTTCGCCGTCCGCCAGGAGGCCCCGGCGCTGCCCGCCGGCGCCAAGGGCGAGGCCGTGCTGCGCCCGCACCGCATCGCGATCGGCTTCTACGACCTGGACGAGGCCGGCAAGCTGGTCCGCACCGACCGCCTGGAGCTGGACATCGCGGCGGCCGAGCTGACCCCGGTCGCGGAGCTGGCCGGCAAGGCCCGTCCGGCGGTCGTCCTCCTCAACGACGACGACCTGTCGTACGCGAAGGTCCGCCTCGACGCCGTGTCCCTGGCGAACGTCACCGCGCACCTCGGCGACTTCGCCGAGTCCCTGCCGCGCGCCCTGTGCTGGGCCTCCGCCTGGGACATGACCCGCGACGGCGAGCTGGCCACCCGCGACTACCTGGACCTGGTGCTCTCGGGCATCGCCAAGGAGTCCGACATCGGCGTGGTGCAGTCGCTCCAGGGCCAGGTGAAGGCGGCCCTCGACCTGTACGCGGCGCCGGAGTGGCGCGCGACCGGTCTGGCGCGCTGGGGCGCCTTCGCCCAGGAGCAGCTGCGCGCCGCCGAGGGCGGCAGCGACCACCAGCTGGCGTGGGCGCGGGCGTTCGCCGCGACGGCCCGTGAGGACGCGGAGCTCGACGTGCTCGCCGCACTGCTCGACGGCTCCGAGGTCATCGAGGGCCTGGCCGTCGACACCGAGCTGCGCTGGGCGTTCGTGCAGCGCCTCGCGGCCACCGGCCGCTTCGACGAGGCGGAGATCGCCGCCGAGCTGGAGCGCGACCGTACGGCGGCGGGCGAGCGGCACGCGGCCACCGCGCGCGCGGCCCGTCCGACGGAGGCGGCGAAGGCGGAGGCCTGGGCCTCGGTCGTCGAGGACGACAAGCTGGCGAACGCCGTGCAGGAGGCCGTCATCGGCGGCTTCGTCCAGGCCGACCAGCGCGAGCTGCTCGCCCCGTACACGGCGAAGTACTTCGCGTCGATCAAGCACGTCTCGGAGACCCGCAGCCACGAGATGATCCAGCAGATCGTGGTCGGCCTCTACCCGACGCTCCAGGTCTCGCAGGAGACCCTGGACGCGACGGACGCGTGGATCGCCGAGAACAACCCCGTTCCGGCGCTGCGGCGCATGGTGACGGAGTCCCGCGCGGGCGTCGAGCGCGCCCTGAAGGCGCGGGCGGCGGACGCGGCCGCCGCGAAGTAACACCCGTCTGAACGACGAAGGGGCGCCCTCCCCCGCGGGGGCGCCCCTTCGCCGTGCTTGGAGTCCGCCCGGCGGGCGGGCGTCGGCGCGCGGCCGCGCCGCCGGGCGGAAGCGTGTCAGCCGCCCAGGCGGGCGTACCGGGCGCGCAGGTCGGCCGCGCCCTGCTCCGTGAGCGCCCCGTGGAGCCTCATGCGGGCGACGCCGCCGTCGGGGAAGGCGTCGAGGCGGACGTGGGTGACGACGGCCTGCGCGGGGAGCTTGAAGCGGTGCAGGGTGTCGGGCTGGAGGCGGGTGCGCGGGATGATCTCGAACCACTCGCCCGTTTCGCCGTTGCGGCCCTGGAGGGCGATCCAGCCGGCCGAGTTGCCCTTGAGGTAGGCGGTGTCGATCTCGACGGCGCGGACGGCGCCCTGGGCGACGAGCTTGAAGCGGACCCAGTCGTTGGTGCCGCGGACCCGGCGGCGGCGGTTCTCCCAGCCGTCGTCCATCTTGCGGGAGGTGCCGGGCAGGATGATCTGGGTCGGCGAGGAGTAGAACCTGTCCGAGGCGTCCTCGTACGAGCCGCCGTTGAGGACGGCGATCAGGTCGAGGGTGCCGAGGAGCTCCAGCCACTCGGGGTCGGGCACGACCTCGCCGTGGACGCGGAGCCGGGCGACGCCGCCGTCGGGGTGCTGGCAGAGCCGTACGTGGGTGAAGCGGCGCTCGGCGGTGATCCCGAAGCCGTTGGCGGCGTGGCCGCGGACCGGGGTCGGCGGGACGAGCTCCTCCCACTTCGCTTCGAGCAGCTCGGCGGGGCTGGGCGAGCCCTCGACGGCGGTGGCCTGGATGCTCACCTTCTGCGGGTAGTTGCCGCGGAAGTGGGCGGTGTCGACGATGATCCCGCGGATCACTCCGGGGGCGCCGAGGCGGACGATCGCCCAGTCGTGGTCCTCGGGGGCGGGGAAGACGTTCTCGGCGTCGGCGCCGCGGCGGCGGCGGGTCTCCCAGCCGTCCATGATCTTGCCCTTGTGGCCGAAGTGCTCCGGGTCGAAGACGGCGCGCTCGCGGACGAGGAGGTTCTCCCGCTCGGCGAAGAACTCGTCGTTGGCCGCGACGACTCCGGCGCCGAGGCGGCAGTCGGCGAGGTCGACCAGCTCGGTGAAGGGGAAGTCACCGGTGCGGTAGTCGGCGTACGGGTCGCCGCCGGAGTAGGGGGCGGCGTCGTTGGCGTGCGGGTCCTGGTGCGCGTCGAGGCTGCTCATGGCTTCGACTCTCCCGTGCGGCCCGCCCTCCGGTCCATCGAATGTTTTCGATGAATGTATTCAGCTCTGCTGAACGGTTTCGCGGGCCGCCGCCGCCTGCCGGAGCGCGGCGAGCACCCGGGCCACCGCCGGGCCCTCCTCCGCCCCGCTGCGCACCGCCGCGACGACGTGGCGGCGCGGCTGGTCGGCGGAGAGGACCCGCATGACGACCCCGTTCCCGCCGCCCCAGCGGTCCGCGGAGGCCATCCGGGGGACGAGCGCGATCCCCATCCCGGCCTCGACCATGGCGAGGATCGCGGCCCAGCCGGAGGCGCTGTGGGCCTGCTCGGGCACGAAACCGGCGGCCTCGCAGGCGGCGGTGGTGATCTCGGACCAGGGCCCCGAGCCGCCGAAGATCCAGGGCTCGGCGGCGAGGTCGGCGAGCCGCAGGCCGGGCGCGTCGGCGAGCGGGTGGCCGGTGGGCAGGGCGACGTCGAGGGGGTCGGCGAGCAGCGGGACCCTGCTGTACTTGGGGTCGCGCGCGGAGGGCGCGTGGGCGGCGAGCGAGAGCGCGAGGTCGACCTCGCCGGCCGTGAGCAGCTCGTACGCCTCCGCCGCCTCGGCCTCCCGGACGCGGACGTCGAGCCCGGGGTGGGCGGTCCGCAGCTGCCGTACGGCGGGCACGAGGAGCGCGGGCACGGAGGTGGAGAAGGCGGCGACCCGCACCTGCCCGGCCTCGCCCCGCAGGTAGCCGTCGAGTTCGGCGTCGGCGCGCTCCAGCTGGGCGAAGACCACCTCGGCGTGGCGCAGCACCAGATGGGCGGCGTCGGTGAGGCGGACCCGGCGGCCCTGGGCCTCCAGGAGCCGCACGCCGAGCTGTCTGGCGAGGTTGGTGAGCTGCTGCGAGACGGCCGAGGGGGTCATGAGCAGCGCCTCCGCGGTCGCGGTGACGGTGCCGCGGTCGCGGAGGGTGCGGAGGATCTGGAGCTTCTTGATGTCCCACTCGGTCATGGGGCGCAACATATCGGGCCTCGTTCCTCAGGGCCTCGGTTATCTGGCCCCGGTTACCTGGCCCCGGTTACCTGGCCTCGTTCCTCAGGGCCTCGGTCATCTGGCCTCGGTCATCCGGCCTCGGCTACCGGGCCGAGCTCATGGCGACCCCGCCGAGGATGAGGACCATGCTCGCCCCGCCGAGGAGGCCGAGCCGCTCGCCGAGGAGGGCGTACGAGAGGAGGGCGACGCAGACGGGCTGGAGGTAGTAGACGATCCCGGCGCGGGCGGCGCCGATCAGGGTGACGGCCTTGTTCCAGGCGAAGAAGGCGACGGCGGAGGAGAGGACGCCGACGTAGACGAGGGGGCCGACGGTGCCGGTGGTGGGCTCGAAGCCGCCCTGGACGGCGAGGCTGATCCCGTACGCGGGGAGGAGCATGAGCGCGCCGAGGGCGAAGGTGGTGAAGAGGAAGGCGAGGCCGCCGAGTTCGGCGGGGCGGCGCTTGAGCAGGGCGCTGTAGGAGGCGAAGCAGACGGCGGCGGCCATGACCCAGAGGTCGCCGGTGGCGAAGTCCGGGGCGAGCGAGCCCTTGCTGACGAGGAGCAGGACGCCCGCGCAGGCGATGGACATGCCGGTGGTGCGGCGCGGGCCGAGGCGGTTGCCGCCGAGGCGGGCGAAGAGCGCCATGAGGACCGGGGACGCGGCCATGATCATGCCCATGTTGCCGGCGGAGGTGGCGGTCCCGGCCTGGTTGACCAGGGTGTTGTAGACGGTGATGCCGAGCAGCGAGGCGAGGGCGAGGAAGCCGAGGTGGCGGCGGATCAGGTGCCGCTGCCGCCAGGTCTCGCGGGCGGCGAGCGGGGCGACGGCGACGAGGGCGACGATCCAGCGCCAGAAGGCGGCCTGGACCGGGGGGACGGTGTCGTGGAGGGCGCGGGCGACGACGAAGCTGCCGGACCAGACGACGGTGGCGAGGAGCGCGAGGAGCACGCCGAGGCCGGCGTCCCTGGCGGGCGCCGGCCTCTCGGTGGCTGCGGTGGTGCTGTCGGTGGTTCCGTCGCTGGTTTCCTGGGTGGTGGCGGTCGACTTGCGGGCGGCGTCGAGGCTCATGCCCCTTACCGTCGCACCCCCGAAACCTCCAGGTCCATCGAAACTTCCTGACCGTTCTTTTCAGCCGAGCTGAACGATTCGGCGGCCGGCTCGACGGCCTTGGCCTTACGGGGGCCCAGCTGGCCCGCCAGGGTGGCGCCGAAGGCGATCGCCATGCCGAGCAGCTGCACCGCACCGAGGGCCTGGCCGAGCGCCGCCCAGCCGATGACGGCCGCCGTGATCGGGGAGAGCGGGCCGAGGAGGGTGGCCGAGGAGGCGCTCAACCGCTCGATGCCGCGGAACCAGAGGAAGTACGAGATCGCGGTGTTGCCGAAGGCGAGGTAGGCGTAGCCGGCCAGGTTGGTGCCGGTCAGGGCCGGCGGGGCGCCCTCGATCAGGAAGGCGAGGGGCGCGATGACCAGACCGCCCGCGGTGAGCTGCCAGCCGGTGACCGCGAGGGCTCCGACGCCCTCGGGGCGGCCCCAGCGCTTGGTGAAGACGATGCCGGCGGACATCGAGAGGGAGGAGAGCAGTCCGGCGCCCACGCCGATCAGGTCGAAGGCGGCTCCGGCCTTGAGGACCACGAGGCTGACGCCGAAGGCGGCGGCGACGGCGGTGAGCAGGGTCTTCACCGTGGGCTTCTCGCCGAGGAAGAGGGCCGCGAGGCCGACGACGAAGAGCGGGCCGACGGAGCCGACGACCGCGGCGACTCCGCCGGGCAGCCGGTAGGCCGCGAGGAAGAGGAGCGGGAAGAAGGCGCCGATGTTGAGGGCTCCGAGGACCGCGGACTTCCACCACCAGGCGCCCTGCGGGAGCTTGCGGGTGAGGGCGAGGAGCAGGAGGCCGGCGGGCAGGGCGCGCATGAGGCCGGTGAAGAGCGGCCGGTCGGGCGGCAGGAACTCGGTGGTGACGAAGTAGGTCGACCCCCAGGAGATCGGGGCGAGGGCGGTGAGCGCGGTGACTGCGGCCTTGCGGGACATGACGGTTCCCCCTGCGGTGAGTACCTGCCCGGCGGGCGCCGGACTGACTTCGTGATGAGTAACTTACCACTAAGCTACTTTCTCGCAAGAGGCTTTTCTGTAAGTGACTTGCTCATGAGTGACTTGCTGTCGAATGACTTGCTACCGAGCGGCTTGCTCCTGAGTGGCTTTCTTGCGACCGAGGAGCGGAGAAGGGAACACTGAGGACATGGACACGCACACCCCCGAGCACGACGCCGTCGACGCCATCACCGACCAGTGGGCGCTCGTCCGCCCCGATCTGGACACCGTCCCCATGGCCGTCTTCGGGCGGATCTACCGGCTGGCCAACGCCATGCGCGGCAAGGTGGACAAGGCGTACGCGCCCTACGGCATGGCGCTCGGGGAGTTCGACGTACTGGCGACCCTGCGCAGGTCCGGAGCGCCCTACACGCTCTCGCCGCGCGAGCTGACCGCCACGCTGATGATCACCACCGGCGGCATGACCGGCCGGCTGGACAAGCTGGAGAAGGCCGGGCTGCTCACCCGCAGCCCCGACCCGAACGACCGGCGCGGGCTGCGGGTCACCCTCACCGAGCGCGGCATGGAACTGGTGGACCAGGCCGTCGCCGCCGGTCTCGCGGAGCAGCGGGCCGCCCTGCACTCCGCCCTCACCGAGGAGGAGACGGAGCAGCTGGCCGGGCTGCTCAGGAAGCTGCTCGCCACCACCGTGTGACGTGCCCCGACGCACGCGAGGGCGCCGCGCGGTACCTCGCGTACCGTGCGGCGCCCTCGGCGGAGACGTGTGGGGCGGTCGCCCGTGAGGCGGCTGCCCGTAAGGCGGTCAGGCCTTCTTCTTGGACTTGTCGAGCACCATCACCAGGCCGGCGATCACCAGGAACAGCACCAGCGGCGCCGCCACGTACAGGCCGAGGGTCTCGACGACACTCAGCTTGGGGGCCGGGTCGTCACCGTCGTCGCGGGTGAGCGCGAGCGCGGGGGACGACATGAGCAGCATCATCAGCGTCGTACCGGCCGCGAGCGAGCCGGCGCGCAGAGCGTTCTTCTTGTCCACGGCCCCAAAGTAGCGAACACCTAAACGAGCCGCGCGCCCGGGGGTGCCGTACGGGCGTTCCCGCCGGTGGTACGGGCCCTCAGCTCGCGCAGCAGGGCGTGCGCCCGGGGCGAGGCGGCGAACTGCTCCAGGGTGAGCGGCTGGCCGTCCGGACCGGCGAGCGGCAGCCGCCAGTTGGGGTACTCGTCCCAGGTGCCCGGCAGGTTCTGCGGTCTGCGGTCCCCCACCGCGTCCGGCAGCCAGGCGCCCACCATCCGGGCCGGGGTGGCGAGCAGGAAGCGGTGCACGGCCCTGATCTCGGCCTCCTCGTCGCCGGGCCCCTCCGGGAGCAGCCCCGTCCGCTCGAACACGTCCAGCCACTCGGCGGTCTCCGCCGCGTCCGCCGCCCGCTCGTGCTCCAGGTCGCCGGGGAGCAGCCCGAGCCGGTGCCGCAGGGAGACGTGCTCGCCGGAGAGCCGGGCGGCGGTGGGGGGCAGGTCGTGGGTGGTGGCGGTGGCGACGCACTCCGCGCGCCACTCCCCCGCCGGCAGCGGGCGGCCGGTGCCCGCCCAGTCCCGCTCGAACCAGAGCACGGAGGTGCCGAACACCCCGCGCCGGGCCAGCTCCTCCCGTACGCCGGGCTCGACCGTGCCGAGGTCCTCGCCGATGACGAGGGCGCCGGCGCGGTGCGCCTCCAGGACGAGGACCGCGAGCATCGCCTCGGCGTCGTACCGGACGTACGTGCCCTCGGTGGGCTCGCGGCCCTCCGGCACCCACCACAGGCGGAACAGGCCCATCACGTGGTCGATGCGCAGCGCGCCCGCGTGGCGCAGGAGTTCGCGCAGGAGCCCCCGGTACGGGGCGTAGCCGGCGGCGGCGAGGGCATCGGGCCGCCAGGGCGGCAGGCCCCAGTCCTGGCCCCGGGAGTTGAAGGCGTCGGGCGGGGCGCCGACCGACATGCCGGCCGCGAAGGCCTCCTGCCCGGCCCAGGCGTCCGAGCCCTCGGGGTGGACGCCGACGGCCAGGTCGTGGACGATCCCGACCGCCATGCCGGCCTCGCGGGCGGCCGCGGCGGCGGCGGCGAGCTGCCGGTCCGTCAGCCAGGCGAGCCGGCAGTGGAAGTCGACCCGGGCGGCCAGGGCGGGGTCGGCGCGCACGGCGGTCTCGGCCGCGCGCGGGGTGCGCAGCTCCTCGGGCCAGCTCCGCCAGTGGGGGCCGTGCCGCTCGGCGAGGGCCTGGTAGGTGGCGTGGTCCTCCAGGGCGCGGCCCCGCTCGGCGAGGAAGTCGTGGAAGTCGGCGCGCCGGCCGGGCCCGGGGTCCACGGAGCCGAGGACGAGCTCCAGGGCCCGCCGCTTGACCTCCCAGACGGCGTCCCGGTCGATCAGGGCGCCCTTGCCGAGGACCCGTTCGCGCAGTTCGGCGGCCTCGGCGAGGATCCGGTCGAGCTCCTCGCGGCGCTCGGGGCCCACCAGGGCGTACTCGGGGACCTCCTCGATCCGCAGATGGACCGGGTCCGGGAAGCGGCGGGAGGACGGCCGGTACGGGGAGGGGTCGCTCGGCGCCCCGGGCACGCCCGCGTGGAGCGGGTTGACCTGGACGAACCCGGCGCCGTGCGCGCGGCCCGCCCAGGTGACGAGCTCCCGCAGGTCGCCGAGGTCGCCCATGCCCCAGGAGCGGGTGGAGAGCAGCGAGTACAGCTGGACGAGCAGTCCGTACGAGCGGCGGGAAGGGCCGGGCACGCGCGCGGGGCTCACGATCAGGGTGCCGGTGGCCGCGCGCCCGTCGGGGGCCTCCGCCCGGACCGTGTGGACGCCGGGCGGCAGCCCGGACCAGTCCCGGCCGCCGAGGACCGCGCCGTCCTCGGTGGTGACCCGCAGCCGGGTGCCGGGCGGCAGGTCCTCCGGCGGGCGGACCTCCTCCCCCTGCCACCGGACCAGGGTCGGGGGCAGCAGGCGCTCCCGGTCGGCCCGTTCGGCCGCGTCGAGGGCGGCGGCGACCGCCTCCGGGGTGGTCGCGTCGACGCCCAGGGCGCCGAGGACGGCCACCACGGTGGCGCCCGGCACGGGCACGGTGACGCCTTCCGAGGGGCTGTGGGCGGTGGCGACGCCGTGGCGGGCGGCGAGACGGGCCAGGGTCACTTCACACTCCGGGGGACTCCGGGCCGCCCGCGCTGCCGGGGGCGGTGGGTTCGCTGGTGAGGGGGGCCGCCACGGCGAGGGGCGGTTCGCTGGTGAGGGGCGAGGCGGCGGGCAGGGGTGGTTCGCTGGTCAGCGGTGCGCCGGCCGGTGCCGACTGCTGTGGAAGCCGTATCCGTCCGAGGGGGCGGGCGGTCGTGGTCACGGGGGTCTCCCGGTTCGTCTCGACAGGCGGGACCTGAGGCATGACTGAAGCCCTACCCACCGCACCTCGTTTTACCGGCGGATCGTGGCGAAGCGATGTCACCTCGCCGACGGCTCGCCGGGCAAAGCCGACACATCGGCCACGTGCATTGACACTTCCGTGCGACGGGTGGTGGGCTCGTGATTCATTCGTGACCAACCGGCAGGGCCGCCGGGACCGGCCGAAGGGAGACCCGCGTGCACCTCGGGAGCAGGAAGCGCACCGCGACGGCCGTCGTCGCCGCCGTCATCGGCGGCTTCCTCGGCGGCGCGGTGCCGGGCTCGGCGCAGGCGGTCCCGACCGCACCGGTGGCCCCCGTGGCCCCGGCCGCGTCTCCGACTCCCGCGACGCGGACGGCTCCCGCGAAGCCCGCCGTGCTTTCGGCTCCCGCGCCCCCCGCCGCGTCTTCGGCGGACGCCGCCCCCGCGCGCGTACCGGCCGTCTGGCCGCGCCCGCAGTCCCTGGCCGCCGCCGGGCCCTCCGTACGCCTCGGGGACGAGGTGACGCTGCTGACGGACGCCGACGCCGATCCGTACGCGGTCGCCGCCCTGCGCGAGCTGCTGCGGGCCTCGGGGGTGCGGACCGTCCACACCGCGCTGCCGGGCCGGGGCCCGGTGCTGCGGGCCGCCGGGCCCTCGGGCGACGACGGCGGCTCGGGCGCGGAGGCGGCGCTGACGGCCCTGCGGGTGCCCGAGCGGCTCGATCTGCCGCGCGGCGGCTACCGGCTGGCGACGGGCCGCTTCCAGGGGCGGGACACCGTCGTCCTGGACGGGGTCGGCGAGGACGGCCTGTTCCACGCGGTCCAGACGCTGCGTCAGCTCCTCGGGAGCGGCCGGGAGGTCCCCGGGGTCGTCGTCCGCGACTGGCCCGGCACGGCCGAGCGCGGCGTCACCGAGGGCTTCTACGGCCGCCCCTGGACCCTGGAGCAGCGGCTCGCCCAGCTGGACTTCCTGGGCCGGACCAAGCAGAACCGCTATCTGTACGCGCCCGGGGACGACCCGTACCGCCAGGCGCAGTGGCGCGAGCCCTACCCGGCCGCGCAGCGGGACGAGTTCCGGGCGCTCGCCGAGCGGGCCCGCGCCCGGCACGTGACGCTCGGCTGGGCCGTGGCGCCCGCCCAGTCCATGTGCCTGTCCTCGGACGGCGACGTGACGGCGCTGACGCGGAAGCTGGACGCGATGTGGGGGCTGGGGGTGCGCTCCTTCCAGCTCCAGTTCCAGGACGCCTCCTACGACGAGTGGCACTGCGACAAGGACGCCGACGCCTTCGGGCGCGGCCCGGAGGCCGCGGCCGGCGCCCACGCGCGCGTGGCGAACGCCGTGGCCGGGTGGCTGGCCGAACGGCACCCGGACGCCGAGCCGCTGACGGTGATGCCGACGGAGTACTACCAGGACGGCGCGAGCGCGTACCGCACGAAGTTCGCCGAGGCGCTCGACGCGGGCGTGCGGGTGGCGTGGACGGGCGTCGGCGTCGTCCCGCGCACGATCACCGGCAACGAACTGGCGGGGGCGCGCAAGGCGCTCGGCGGCCACCCGCTGGTCACCATGGACAACTACCCGGTCAACGACTACGCGCAGGACCGGTTGTTCCTCGGCCCCGCCACCGGCCGGGAGCCGGCCGTGGCCGCCGGTTCCGCCGCCTATCTCGCGCACGCCATGGAGCAGCCCGCGGCCTCCCGCGTCCCGCTGTTCACCGCCGCCGACTACGCCTGGAACCCGAAGGGCTACCGGCCCCGGGAGTCCTGGCGGGCGGCGGTGGACGACCTCGCGGGCCGGGATCCGGCCGCCCGTGAGGCGCTGCGCGCGCTCGCCGGGAACGGCTCCTCCTCGATCCTGGACCCGGCGGGCGAATCGGCCTATCTGAAGCCGCTCCTGGAGGCGTTCTGGGCGTCCCGCACGGGCGGCGGCACGGCCGGCACGGTCGCGCGGGAGAAGGCGGCGCGCGAGCTGCGGGCCGCCTTCACCGTGATGCGCCGGGCTCCCGAGCGGCTCGCGGCCACGGCCGACGGGACCCTCGACGACGAGACGGGCCCCTGGCTGGAGCAGCTCTCCCGGTACGGCCGGGCGGGCGAGACGGCGGTCGACATGCTCCTCGCCCAGGAGCGCGGCGACGGCGGGGCGGCCTGGCGGGCGCAGCTCGCCCTGGAGACGCAGCGGGAGGCCCTGAAGGCGAGCCGGGCGACGGTCGGCGCGGGGGTCCTCGATCCGTTCCTCACGCGCGCGGTGACGGAGGCGGCGGCCTGGACCGGCGCCGACCGGACCCCGGCGGCGAAGGCCGACCGCGCCCCCGGCTCGTACACCGTGCGGCTCGGCCGGGCACGGCCCGTGGAGGCGCTGACGGTCATGGCCGAGCCGGACGTCGCCGGGAACGCGCGCGTGGAGGCGTCCGTGCCCGGCGAGGGCTGGCGGCCGCTCGGCCCGCTGTCGGATTCCGGGTGGACGCAGACCGAGCTGAAGGGGCTGCGGGCGGACGCGCTGCGGGTCGTGTGGAGCGGCGACGGCCCGGCTCCCGGGGTGCGCTCGCTCGTGCCGTGGTTCGCGGACGGGCCCCGTGCCGGTCTGGAGCTCGCCCGGACGGAGACGGACGCGGAGATCGGCGGCCCGGCGCAGCGGGTGGACGTGGAGTTGACGGGCCGGCGCGCGGGCGAGGTGCGCGGGGCGCTGACGGCGAAGACCCCGAAGGGGATCGCGGTGCGGCTGCCGGGGCGGGCGGCGGTGGAGCGCGGCGCGCGGACGACCGTCCCCCTGGAGGTGTCGGTGGCCGCGGGCGTGCCGGCGGGCTCGTACCGGGTGCCGGTGTCCTTCGCGGGCGAGGAGCGGGTCCTGACGGTGCGGGCCTTCCCGCGCACGGCGGGCCCGGACCTGGCGCGCACGGCGACGGCCTCCTCCTCGGGCGACGAGACCCCGGACTTCCCTGCCGCCTCGGCGGTGGACGGCGATCCGGCGACCCGCTGGTCCTCCCCGGCGGAGGACGGTGCCTGGTGGCAGCTGGAGCTGCCCGAGCCGGCCCGGATAGGGCAGGTGGTGCTGCACTGGCAGGACGCGTACGCCTCCCGCTACCGGGTCCAGGTCTCGGCCGACGGGCGGGTCTGGCGGACGGCGGCGACCGTCGCGGACGGCAGGGGCGGCCGCGAGTCGGTCCGGATGGACGCGGCGGACACCCGTTTCCTGCGGGTCCAGGGGGAGACCCGGGCGACCCGCTTCGGCTACTCGCTCTGGTCGGTGGAGACGTACGCGGTAGCCCCGCCGGAGGCACCCGAGGACGCCCCGGAGGAACCCCGGGACACGCCGGAGGAGCGGCCCACCCCCTGAGGCGTGGACCGCTCTCCGCGCCGGAAGTCCCCGCGTACGGAAGTCCCGCGTACGCGAAAGGCCCGGCTCAACCCGTCGTCAGCGCCCCCACAGGGGTCTCCGCGACGGAGTCGATCCGGGCCATGACGTCCTCGGCGCCGTACGGCTCCAGGTAGGGCAGCCAGCGGGGGTCCCGGTGTCCGGTCCCGATGATCCGCCAGGCCAGGCCGGTCGGCGGGGCGGGTTGGTGGCGCAGCCGCCAGCCGATCTCCCGCAGGTGCTTGTCGGCCTTGACGTGGTTGCAGCGGCGGCAGGCCGCCACCACGTTCTCCCAGGCGTGCGTGCCCCCGCGGCTGCGCGGGATGACGTGGTCGACGCTGGTCGCGACGCCCCCGCAGTACGCGCAGCGCCCGCCGTCGCGCGCGAAGAGCGCTCTGCGGGTCAAGGGAACGGGCCCCCGGTAGGGGACCCGCACGAAGCGCTTCAGTCGCACCACGCTGGGCGCGGGGAGGACTTGGGTCTCGCTGTGCAGGAAGGCGCCGGACTCCTCGATACAGAGGGCCTTGTTCTCCAGTACGAGGACGAGTGCGCGGCGGAGCGGTACGACGCCCAGTGGCTCGTACGACGCGTTGAGGACCAGGACATGCGGCACGGATGCCTCCTATGACGCCGGCGGCGCGTGGCTCGCGCCGGGACGAACTGCTCTCAGTCTCTCCTCATGCCCGGTCGCGGCGCCACCACGTACCGGGATCGGGGTGGTGGCACCTGGGTGTTCTCGACCACATCGGCATCTCTCCCCGGTATGTGCCCGGGTGAGGTCCGTCTCTCCCTCGAACACGGCTGCGGGCTCCTGTCCGACGCCCCGTTAGTGTGGATGGCCTGCGTACGCGATGCCTGGAGGTTGTCCCGTGTCCTGGTCCGCCCTGGCGGCTGCCACCGAACCCGAACCGATACCGGTGACCCTGGACGAGGCCGCGGAGAGGGCCACCAGTGCGGCGAGCTGGGTGGAGGAGAACTGGTCCACCTGGCTGAACACCGGGTTGCGCATCCTGCTGATCCTCGTCGTGGCGATCGTGCTGCGCTGGGCCGTGCGCCGGGCCCTGACGAAGCTGATCGACCGGATGAACCGCTCGGCTCAGGCGGTGGAGGGGACGGCCCTCGGCGGTCTGCTGGTCAACGCCGAGCGGCGGCGGCAGCGCTCCGAGGCGATCGGCTCTGTGCTGCGTTCCGTGACGTCCTTCCTGATCCTGGGCACGGCCGGGCTGATGGTCCTCGGCGCCTTCAAGATCGATCTGGCGCCGCTGCTGGCCTCGGCCGGTGTGGCGGGCGTGGCGATCGGTTTCGGCGCGCGGAACCTGGTGACGGACTTCCTGTCCGGCGTCTTCATGATCCTGGAGGACCAGTACGGCGTCGGTGACTCGGTCGACGCGGGCGTGGCCTCCGGCGAGGTCGTCGAGGTGGGCCTGCGGGTGACCAAGCTGCGCGGGGTGGACGGCGAGATCTGGTACGTGCGCAACGGCGAGATCAAGCGGATAGGCAACCTCAGCCAGGGCTGGGCGACCGCCGGTGTGGACGTCACCGTCCGGCCGACGGAGGACCTGGAGCGGGTGAGGGCCGTGATCGCCCAGGCGGGCGAGGCCATGGCCAAGGAGGAGCCGTGGAACGAGCGCCTCTGGGGCCCGGTGGAGGTGCTCGGCCTCAGCGAGGTGCTGCTCGACTCCATGACGGTCCGCGTCTCGGTGAAGACGATGCCGGGCAAGAAGCTGGGCGTGGAGCGCGAGCTGCGCTGGCGCATCAAGCAGGGCCTCGACGAGGCCGGCATCCGCATCGTGGGCGGCGTTCCGCCGCAGGCCGAGGAGCCCAAGTCCGACCCGACGGCCGGCATGGCGGCCCCCTCGGTCTTCGCCTCGACGAGCTCCCCGCAGTCCGCGGCGGCGACCCCGCTGCCGAAGCCGGACCTCACCAAGTAACCCCCTTTTCACGGGTCGCACGCCCCCGCCGGTAACGCTTCGGTTGCCTTCGGGGGCGTGCCGCGTTCCCAGGTATTGACGACGTCGCGACGGCCGCCTTACCTTCCTCCCAACCAGATAGGAAACTTTCCTAACAGTGCGCTTCACCGTATGAGGGCAGGTGCGATCCCCATGGCCGGTACGCCGCCGGGAACCCCCGGCACCCCGCGCGTCCTGCGGGCCATGAACGACCGCGCCGCCCTGGACCTGCTCCTGGAGCACGGTCCCCTCTCGCGGACCCGGATCGGCAAGCTCACCGGGCTGTCGAAGCCGACCGCCTCCCAGCTGCTCGCGCGGCTCGAAGCGGCCGGGCTCGTCGTCGCCACCGGCACCAGCGAGGGCCGGCCCGGGCCGAACGCGCAGCTGTACGCGGTGAACGCGCGGGCCGCGTACGCAGCGGGGCTCGACGTCGACCAGCACCGCGTCCACGCGGCCGTCGCCGACGTCACGGGCGAGATCGTCGGCGAGTACGAGCTCCGCACCCCCGGCCGGGCGGCCTCCGGCGTCGTCCGCCAGGTCACCGACGCCCTCGACGGGGCCGTCGAGGCGGCCGGACTGACCCGCGCGGACGTGCGGCGCCTGGTCATCGGCACCCCCGGCGCCTTCGACCCGGCCACCGGGCGGCTGCGGTACGCCTCCCACCTGCCCGGCTGGCACTCCCCCACCCTCCTGGAGGAGCTGGCCGCCGTCCTGCCCATGCCGTTCGAGTACGAGAACGACGTCAACCTCGTCGCCGTCGCCGAACAGCGCCTGGGCGCCGCCCGGGGCCACTCCGACTTCGCCGTGCTGTGGAACGAGGGGGGCCTCGGCGCCGCCCTCGTCCTCGGCGGGCGGCTGCACCGCGGCTTCACCGGGGGCGCCGGCGAACTCGGCTTCCTGCCCGTGCCCGGCACCCCGCTCGTACGGCAGGTCACCAAGGCCAACTCCGGCGGCTTCCAGGAGCTCGCGGGCATCCAGGCCCTGCCCCGGATCGCCCGCGAGGCCGGGATCGAGACCCCCGACCAGCCGTACGTACCGGTGGTGACCGGGCTCCTCGCGCGCGCCGCCGAGACGCACGGCGAGGACCCCCGGTACGCGGAGCTGCTCGACCGGTACGCCGAGCGGCTCGCCGTCGGACTCGCCGCCCTCGTCACCGTCCTCGACCCCGAACTGATCGTGCTGTCCGGGTCCGCCCTCGTCACCGGCGGCGAACCCCTCCGCGCGCGCGTGCAGTCCGAACTCGCCGATCTCGCCCCGTCCCGGCCCCGGCTGGTCCTCTCCGCCGTGCGCCGGAGCCCCGTCCTGCGCGGGGCCCTCGAAAGCGCCCTCGCCACCACGCGCGACGAGGTCTTCGACACCTCGCGCTGACCGTCCCTGCCCCCCCCACAAGACCGAAACCGTCCAGGGAGACACCGCCATGCCCGTACGCCCCCGCAGAGCCGCCGCCGCGCTCGCCGCCACCGCCTCGATCGCCCTCTTCGCCTCCGCCTGTACCGGCTCCGCGAACAACGCGGCCACCGACGACCCCAAGGCCGAGACCACCATCACCTTCTGGCACGGCTGGAACGCGCCCGCCGAGGTCAAGGCGATCGAGGACAACGTCGCCCGCTTCGAGAAGACCCACCCGAACATCAAGGTGAAGGTCGTCGGCGACATCAACGACGAGAAGCTCGGCCAGGCGCTGCGCGCGGGCGGCTCGAACGGCCCGGACGTCGTCTCCTCGTTCACCACCTCGAACGTCGGCAAGTTCTGCTCCTCGGGCGCGCTCGCCGACCTGGGGCCCTTCATAGAGAAGTCGAAGCTGGACCTGGACAAGACCTTCCCGAAGGTCCTCCAGGAGTACACCCGGTTCGAGGGGAAGCGCTGCGCCCTGCCGCTGCTCTCCGACGCGTACGGGCTCTACTACAACAAGGACGCGTTCCGGAAGGCCGGTCTCGACCCCGAGGCCCCGCCGAAGACCTGGTCCCAGTTCGCGAAGATCGCCAAGACGCTGACGAAGTCCCGGGGCGACTCGTACGAGCAGCTCGGCTTCATGCCGAACTACCTCGGCTACGAGACCGTCGTCGAGCACTACATGTCGCAGTGGGACCACGCGTACTTCGACAAGGACGGCAAGTCGAACGTCGCGAAGGACCCGGCGTTCGCCGAGATGATGACGTACCAGAAGTCCCTGGTGGACTCGCTCGGCGGCTTCGAGAAGCTCGACAAGTACCGCACCACCTTCGGTGACGAGTGGGGCGCCAAGCACCCCTTCCAGACCGGGCAGGTCGCCATGCAGCTGGACGGCGAGTGGCGGCTGAACTTCATCAAGAACGCCGGGGTGAAGTTCGACGTCGGCGTGGCGCCGCTGCCGGTCGCGGACGACGAGATCGCCGAGTACGGCAAGGGCTACCTCTCCGGCACGATCATGGGCATCGCGCCGCAGAGCAAGAAGCAGAACGCGGCCTGGGAGCTGGTCAAGTACATGACCACGGACACCGACGCCGTGGTGGAGTTCGCCAATGCCATCGGGAACGTCCCCTCCACCTTCGAGGCGCTCAAGTCCCCGAACCTGAGGTTCGACGCCCGCTTCAAGACCTTCCTGGACATCGCCGCGCACCCGAAGTCCACCACCATGGACAACGCGATCAACGGCCCCGCCTACCAGGAGACCCTCTCCGACCTCGCCCACAAGTACGAGAAGGGCGAGGTCACGGACCTCAAGAAGGGCCTCGCGGACGCCGCGGCCCAGATCGACCGCGACATCGCCGCCGCGAAGTAACCGACCATGACCACGTACACCCTGCGGTCCAAGCGTCGACGCAACGCCCTGCGCACCGCGCTGTTCATGTCGCCCTGGCTGATCGGCTTCGGCTTCTTCTTCGCCTATCCGCTGGTCTCCACCCTGTACTTCTCGTTCATGCGGTACGACGGCCTCAACCCGCCGACCTGGCGGGGCCTGGAGAACTGGACGTACGTCTTCTCCGACATGCCGAAGTTCTGGCCGGCCATGCAGAACACGCTCTGGCTGGCGGTCGTGATGGTGACCTGCCGGGTCGTCTTCGGTCTCGGCGTCGGCATGCTGATCACCAAGATCAAGACGGGTGCCGGGGTCTTCCGCACCCTCTTCTACCTGCCGTACCTGGCCCCGCCGGTGGCCGCCACGCTCGCCTTCGTCTTCCTGCTCAACCCCGGCACCGGGCCGGTCAACTCGTTCCTGGAGGCGGTGGGCATCCCCGCCCCCTCCTGGTTCAACGACGCGGCCTGGGCCAAGCCGGCCCTCACCGTCCTCGCCGTGTGGGGCATCGGCGACCTCATGGTCATCTTCATGGCCGCCCTGCTCGACGTGCCGAAGGAGCAGTACGAGGCCGCCGAACTGGACGGCGCGTCCCCGTGGCAGCGGTTCCGCTACGTCACGCTGCCGAACATCTCCCCGATCGTGCTGTTCGCGGTCGTGACCGGGATCATCGGCGCGATGCAGTACTACACGCAGCCGATCGTGGCCTCCAAGGTCGCCTCGGGGAAGATGGGCGGGTCAGGCGCCGGCTTCCAGCCCGGCTATCCGGACGACTCCACGCTGACCCTCCCGCAGCTGATCTACAGCCTCGGCTTCAACCAGTTCAACTACGGCGCCGCCTGTGTCGTGGCGCTCGTGCTCTTCGCACTCTCCATGGCCTTCACCGCGCTGCTGATGCGCCGGCGCGGCGGCCTGATCGGCTCGGGTGACTGAACCATGACCACCGCAACCGTCCCTGTCCCGAGGGTGGCGAGCCCCGCCTTGCGGCGGGCCCGCCGCAAGGCGCTGCTGCACTGGATCGCCGTGCACTCGCTCGGCATCGCCGCCGCCCTGTTCTTCGTCCTCCCGTTCGTCTTCGTCTTCCTGACGTCCCTGATGAGCGACGACCAGGCGCTCACCCGGGACCTGACGCCGAACTCCTGGCACTGGGACAACTACGTCCGGGTCTTCCGGACCGAGGGCTTCCTGACCTGGTGGAAGAACTCCCTGCTGTACGCGGGGCTCGGCACCGTCCTCGTCGTGGTGTCGTCCGTCCCCGTGGCGTACGCGCTCGCGAAGTTCCGCTTCCGCGGCCGGCACCTGTCGCTGCTGCTCGTCATCGCGATGATGATGCTGCCGCCGCAGGTCGTGATCATCCCCATGTACCTGTTCTGGGCGAAGCAGATGGACCTCTCCGGCACGCTGTGGCCGCTGCTCGTCCCGATGGCGTTCGGCGACGCCTTCGCCATCTTCCTGCTGCGCCAGTTCCTGCTGACCATCCCGAACGAGTACGTCGAGGCCGCGCGGATCGACGGCTGCGGCGAGTTCCGCACCCTGATCCGGGTCGTGCTCCCGATGGCGAAGCCCGGCATCGCCGCCGTCGCCCTCTTCCAGTTCTTCTCCTGCTGGAACGACTACTTCGGGCCGCAGATCTACGCCTCCGAGAACACGGCCGCCTGGACGCTCAGTTACGGCCTGGAGTCCTTCAAGGGCGCGCACCACACCGACTGGAACCTGACCATGGCCGCGACCGTCCTGGTCATGGCCCCCGTGATCCTCGTGTTCTTCTTCGCGCAGAAGGCGTTCGTCGAGGGAGTCACACTGACCGGAGTGAAGGGCTGAGTCATTTCATGAAGCTCGCTGTCGTGGGGGGCGGGTCCACCTACACCCCCGAACTGATCGACGGATTCGCGCGGCTGCGCGACACCCTGCCCATCACCGAACTCGTCCTCGTCGACCCGGCCGCCGAGCGCCTGGAGCTCGTCGGCGGCCTGGCCCGGCGGATCTTCGCCAAGCAGGGCCACGACGGGAAGGTCGTCACCACGGGCGACCTCGACGCCGGGGTCGAGGGCGCCGACGCCGTCCTGCTCCAGCTGCGGGTCGGCGGACAGGCCGCCCGCGAGCAGGACGAGACCTGGCCGCTCGAATGCGGCTGCGTCGGCCAGGAGACGACGGGGGCCGGCGGTCTCGCGAAGGCGCTGCGCACGGTCCCGGTCGTCCTCGACATCGCCGAGCGGGTCCGCCGCACCAACCCCGACGCCTGGATCATCGACTTCACCAACCCCGTCGGCATCGTCACGCGCGCGTTGCTCCGGGCCGGGCACAAGGCCGTCGGCCTGTGCAACGTGGCCATCGGCTTCCAGCGGAAGTTCGCGAAGCTCCTCGACGTCACCCCGTCCGAGGTCCACCTCGACCACGTCGGGCTCAACCACCTGACCTGGGAGCGGGCGGTACGGCTCGGGGGCCCCGAGGGCGAGGACGTGCTGCCCCGGCTGCTCGCCGAGCACGGGGAAGCGATCGCCGCCGACCTGCGCCTGCCGCGCCCGGTCCTGGACCGGCTCGGCGTCGTCCCCTCGTACTACCTGCGGTACTTCTACGCCCACGACGAGGTCGTGCGGGAGCTCGGCACGAAGCCCTCGCGGGCCGCCGAGGTCGCGGCGATGGAGCGGGAGCTCCTGGAGATGTACGGGGACCCGGCGCTCGACGAGAAGCCGGCGCTGCTGGCCAAGCGGGGCGGCGCCTTCTACTCGGAGGCGGCCGTGGACCTGGCGGCGTCCCTGCTGGGCGGCGGGGGTTCGCCGTACCAGGTGGTGAACACGTACAACAACGGCACGCTGCCGTTCCTGCCGGACGACGCCGTCATCGAGACGCAGGCGGCGGTCGGCGCGCACGGCGCCACGCCGCTGCCGGTCGCGCCGGTGGACCCGCTGTACGCCGGTCTCATCGCGAACGTCACGGCCTACGAGGACCTGGCCCTGGAGGCGGCGCTGCGCGGCGGCCGGGACCGGGTGTTCAAGGCGCTGCTCGCGCACCCGCTGGTCGGGCAGTACGCGTACGCCGACGGGCTCACCGACCGGCTGATCGCGCACAACCGGGAGCACCTCGCGTGGGCGTGAACCTGAACGGCCTCCTCCTCGCGGTCGACGCGGGGAACAGCAAGACCGACGTCGCGGTGCTCGACCGGGACGGGACCGTCCTGGGGGCGGCGCGCGGCGGCGGGTTCCAGCCCCCGCTGGTGGGGGTGGGGGCGGCGGTCGACGGGCTCGCGGAGATCGTCGGGAGGGCGTGCGCCGAGGCGGGTGTCCCCGTGGAGTTCGCGCGGGTCGCGGCCTGTCTCGCCAATGCCGACCTGCCGGTGGAGGAGGCCTCGCTCCGGACCGAGCTGCTCGGCCGGGGCTGGAGCCCGTCCGTGCGGGTGCACAACGACACCTTCGCCATCCTGCGGGCCGGGGTCGACGAGCCGCGCGGTGTGGCCGTGGTGTGCGGGGCGGGCATCAACTGCGTCGGGATGACCCCGGACGGGCGGACCGCGCGCTTCCCGGCGATCGGGAAGATCTCCGGGGACTGGGGCGGGGGCGGCGGACTCGCCGACGAGGCGCTGTGGTTCGCGGCCCGCGCCGAGGACGGGCGGGGAGAGCCGACGGAGTTGGCGGGCGCGCTGCCCGCGCACTTCGGCCTGGAGTCGATGTACGCGCTGATCGAGGCGCTGCACCTGGGACGGATCCCGATGGCGCGGCGGCACGAGCTGTCGCCGGTGCTCTTCGCGGTCGCGGCCGGGGGCGATCCGGTGGCGCTGTCGATCGTGCACCGGCAGGCCGAGGAGGTCGTCGCCATGGCGGCGGTCGCGCTCCGCCGGCTCGGGCTCCAGGACGAGGAGGCGCCGGTGCTGCTCGGCGGCAGCGTGCTCGCCGCCCGCCACCCGCAGCTGGAGGAGCGGATCCGCGAACTCCTGGCGGCGCGGGCGCCGAAGGCCGTGATCGGTTTCGTGACCGCGCCGCCGGTCCTCGGGGCGGGACTGCTCGCCCTGGACGCGGCGGACGCGGACCCGGAGGCCAAGGCCCGGCTGCGGGAGCACTACGGGGTGGTCTGAGGGCCGGTCCGAGCGCGCCGTCACGGGGCGTCCCGTCAGATCGACGGGGCGCCCCTCACGCATGTTCACCTGTTCGAGCGATGGCCGATACGGAACCGATCCCCGCCGGGCGACGTATTCATGGTGAGGGGGTTCGCCTGCTGACGCCTGGGAGGCATGGGGCACGATAGGCACAAGATCCAGTCAATCCCGGTGTGCGGACGGGCCCCTGAGGCCATACTGCTGGCCGGGTGGTCCGCCACCGGAACCGGTCCCGAACCGGAACCCCGGCAGGAGGGTCCGACGTCAGCGACCGAGGGGGAGGTCAAGTGACATACCCGCCGAACGCGCCCGCCGCGCCGGCGGCGCGGGGCACGGCGCAGGCGCCCGCGCGCCCGGGCGGTGTGCCCGCGCAGCCGTCGCCCGCGCCCGCCGCCACTCCGCCCGCGGGACGCGGCGCCTGGGCCGTGGGCCGGGAGCGGCTGCGGGAGGCCGCGACCACCGAGCCCGGCCGACTCCAGATCCTCGGGGCCGTACTGGCGCTGCTCGTCGTCGCGTTCGGGGCCGTCACCGCCCTGGAGGTCAGCGGACGGGCCTCCGCCGCCGACGACGTCGTCAGCCGCAGCCAGCCCCTGAGCGCCGACGCGGCCGCCATCTACCGCTCCCTCGCCGACGCCGACACCACCGCCGCCGCCGGGTTCCTGGCGGGCACCCTGGAGCCCGCGGAGTCCCGCGCGCGGTACGACCGGGACATCACCACCGCCTCCCGGCTCCTCGTCAAGGCCGCCTCCAACACGGACGATTCGTCCGCCTCGGCCCGCGAGATCGCCACCCTCAACGAGCAGCTCCCCCGCTACACGGGCCTGATAGAGCGCGCCCGGGCGGCCAACCGGCAGGGCCTGCCGCTCGGCGGCGCCTATCTGCGGTACGCCAACGCGCGGATGTCCGGCGCGCTGCTCCCGGCCGCCGAGCGGCTGTACGCGGCGGAGACGGCGCGGCTGCACGGGGACGACGACTCGGCCCGCGCCTGGCCGTACGCGTCGCTCGCGCTCGGCCTGCTCGCCCTCGGCGTCCTCGTCTGGGCCCAGCGCCGCAACTACGCCCGCACCAACCGGGTCTTCAACCACGGGCTGCTCGCCGCCACCGCCGCCACCGCGGCCGTCCTGCTCTGGCTCCTCGCCGCGCACACCGTGACGCGGGCCGAGCTGAACAGCGCGCGGGCGCACGGGCAGGACTCCCTCCAGGTCCTCAACACGGCCCGGATCAGCTCCCTCACCGCCCGCTCCAACGAGAACCTGACCCTGGTCGCCCGGGGCGCCGTCCTCACCGAGGACGGCAAGAACGACAAGTACGAGGCGGACTACACGGCGAGCATGAGCGCCCTGACGACGGCGCTCGCCGCGGCGCGGGAGCGGGCCGACGACGACGCCGGGCGGGGCCCGGTCGACGAGTCCGCCGCCCGCGCGGCCGAGTGGCGGGAGCGCCACAAGGACGCCCGCGCCAAGGACGAGGCCGGCGACTACGAGGGCGCCCTCGGCCTGGTCGTCGGCGCGAAGGGGTCGACGGGCCAGTCCTTCGACCAGGTCGACGCGGCCCTGGAGCGGGCCCTCGCGCACGAGCAGGACGAGTTCACCCGCTCCGCCGGGAGCGCCAGGGACGCGCTGACCGCGCTTCCCCTCGGCGCGGCGGCCCTCGGGATCCTGGGCGCGGCGGGCGCCGTGCTCGGCATCAACCGCAGACTGTCGGAGTACCGGTGAGAGGGGGCGGGATGCCGAACGGCGCGGACCCGCTGGCGCGGTCGGTGGCGAGCGGCGCGGAGCCGGCGGCGCGCCGCGCGGCGAGCGGCGCGGCGAGCGGCGCGGAGCCGCTCGTGGTGCGGGCGGCCGGGCGGCTGCGGGGCTGGGGCGGGGTCGCCGCCATGGCCGTGGCCTGCGGGCTCACCGCCTCGCTCACGCTGCTGCCCCTCGCGCGGGAGGGGAGCGGCGCGGCGGCCGCGCCCCGGACGGCCGGCCCCGGCGTGGGCACCGGCGTCCAGGTCAAGGCCGACACCTGCGAGCACCCCGAGACCTCCCTCACGCCCTCCTCGGCGGACGGCCCGTCGATCCGGGCGATCAAGGAGCGCGGGAAGCTGATCGTCGGCGTCGACCAGTCCAGCTACCGCTGGGGCTACCGGAACCCGGAGAAGGGCGTCCTGGAGGGCTTCGACATCGACCTGGCCAAGGCCGTCGCCCAGGACATCCTCGGCGACCCGGAGGCGATCATCTTCCGGACGATCCCGACCAACCAGCGGATCGCCGCCCTGGACAGCGGCAAGGTCGACCTCGTCGTGCGGACCATGACGATCAACTGCAAGCGGATCGGGCAGGTCGCCTTCTCCACCGCCTACTTCCAGGCCGGGCAGCAGGTCCTGGCGCCCAAGCTCGCCACCGGGATCACCGGCTACGACTCCTCGCTGCGCGGCAAGCGGGTCTGCACCGCCGAGGGCTCCACGGCCTACGACGCGCTGGCGGAGAACTCGTTCGGCGCGGTCTTCAAGGACGAGGGCGACGGCACCAAGGACGACCAGGACCTGCTGACCGTCCCCAACCAGCTGGACTGCCTGGCCCGGCTCCAGATGGGCGAGGTGGACGCCGTCGTCACCGACAACGCCCTCGCGGCCGGCCAGGCCGCGCAGGACCCGGCGGTCGAGCTCAAGGGCAAGCCGTTCACCAGGGAGTACTACGGGGTGGCGGCCAAGCTGGGCAACGACGACCTGGTGCGCCGGGTCAACCAGGTGCTCGTCGGCTACCGGCAGGGCCCCTGGCAGCGGGCGTACGAGAAGTGGCTGGCGAAGGACCTCCCGGGGATAACGGGGCCGCCCGCCCCGCTGTACAAGTAGCCCGGTACGCGCCCCGGAGGAGCGACCCTGCACACGACGAAGCGGAAGAGGTGACCGATGGGCGTCACGGGACCCCCCGGGCCGGTGATGGACCGGGACGAGGCGGACCGTGCGCTGGCGCGGCTCGGCGCGGAGCACCAGGCGATCGAGGACTCGCTCCTCGCGCTCCAGGACCACGCGGGCCGCAGGCTGCTCGAAGGGGCCGAGCTGACGGGCTCGACCCGGGAGCGGTGGGCGGCCGCCGAGCGGACCATCAGCCTGCTCTGGACCTGCTTCGACGTGTACACCGCCGCCCTGCGGGACGCCCGTGAGCTGCGCGCGCGCAAGCGCTGGCCCGGCCGGGAGGAGCTCGTGGAGCTGACCGACCGGCTGCGCGGGGACACCGTGCTCGTGCCGGGCGGGGCCGCCGAGGGCGCCCTGCTCACGGAGCGGTTCACCCTGGAGGGCCTGGTCCGGCGGATGAACGAGCTGTACGCCTCCTCGCTCGACCTGGTCGTCACCGCCGACGCCGTCTGGTCGGCGCTGCCGGCCCGGATAGACCTGCTCGCCGCCGAGCTGGGCCGGACGCGTTCGCTCGCGCACTCGGTGGGCGTGCGTCCCGGGGAGCACCCGGCGGGGGACGAGCTGGAGGCGATCACGGCCGAGCTGACCGCGCTGCGCTCCCAGGTGGTGACCGACCCGCTGGCGTTCTGGCGCCCGGCGGCGGGGAGTTCGGCGCCCGGCGGGGGCCGTCCCGACACCGATCGGTACGACCGGGCCGCGCTGGCCCTGGAGGACGTCCGGCGCGAGGTCGAGGCCGTCCTCGCGGTCCGGCAGGACTCCGAGGACCGGCTGCTGAGGCTGCGGGACGTGCTCTCGCGGGCGGACCGGACGCTCGCCGAGGCGCGGTCGGCGCGCGGCGAGGTCCTCGCGAAGATCGCCGCCTCCGAGGTGCCGGCCGTCAGCGGCCCGCCGATCGTGCTCCAGGAGCGGCTCGCGGCCGCCGCCGAGTACCGCAGGCGCGCCCAGTGGCACCGGCTCTCCCCCCTCCTGGACTCCCTGGAGCGGGAGGCGGAGGACGAACTGCTGCGGGCCCGCGAGTCGTTGACGGCGGTCACCGCGCCGCTCGCGGTCCGGGCCGAGCTGCGCGGCCGGCTCGACGCGTACAAGGCGAAGGCGGCGCGGCTCGGCGCGGCGGAGGACCCGCTGCTCGTCGAGCGGTACGACGCGGCGCGCCGGATGCTGTGGAGCGCGCCCTGCGATCTGCGGGTCGCCGAGCAGGCGGTGCTGCGCTACCAGCGGGCGGTCGCGGAGGTACTGTCCGGGCCGAGGGACACGGGAGACGCGGGAGACGCGGGAGGACAGCAGTGGTGAGCGGGGGAACGGACGTGAAGAGCTGTCAGCGTCCTTCGTGCGAGGGTTCGTACGAGGACATGGGGGGCGGCGAGCTGTACTGCGACACCTGCGGGCTCGCGCCGGTCGTCGCGCCCGGGGGCCTGATCGGGTCGACGCCGACGGGGATGGCCGTGCCCGGGAAGGGGACGGGCGTCGCGGGGCCGGACTCCAGCTCCTCGCGGAGCGGTTCGCGCGCCTCCTCGCGGTCCTCGTCCCGCTCCTCGACCTCGCGCCGCTCGGTCTCCGGCCGGCTCTCGCGCTCGCTCTCCGGGGCCTCCACCGGCCGCTCGGTGTCGGTGCGCAGCTCGGGCTCGTCGACCGGGCAGTCCGCCCGGAACCGGCTGGGCGCGGGCCTGGTGACGATCCCCGAGGTGCCGCGCCCGGACCCGCGGGCGGCGGTGATGGAGAACGCCGAGGTGCCCGAGCGGAAGCGTTTCTGCTCCCGTTCGGACTGCGGGGCCCCGGTGGGCCGTTCGCGCGGGGACCGGCCGGGCCGTACGGAGGGCTTCTGCACCAAGTGCGGGCACCCGTACTCCTTCGTGCCGAAGCTGCGCGCCGGGGACATCGTGCACGGCCAGTACGAGGTCGCGGGCTGCCTCGCGCACGGCGGGCTCGGCTGGATCTACCTCGCGGTGGACCGGGCCGTCTCCGACCGGTGGGTGGTCCTCAAGGGCCTGCTCGACACCGGCGACCAGGACGCCATGGCCGCGGCGATCTCCGAGCGCCGCTTCCTCGCCGAGATCGAGCACTCCAACATCGTCCGCATCTACAACTTCGTCGAGCACCTCGACCCGCGCACCGGCTCCCTGGACGGCTACATCGTCATGGAGTACGTCGGCGGCAAGTCGCTCAAGGAGATCGCCAACGACCGGCGGACCCCCGACGGCCGGCGCGATCCGCTGCCGGTGGAGCAGGCCTGCGCGTACGGCATCGAGGCCCTGGAGGCGCTCGGCCATCTGCACAGCCGGAACCTGCTGTACTGCGACTTCAAGGTCGACAACGCCATCCAGACCGAGGACCAGCTGAAGCTCATCGACATGGGCGCGGTCCGGCGGATGGACGACGACGAGTCCGCGATCTACGGCACGGTCGGCTACCAGGCGCCCGAGGTGGCCGAGGTCGGCCCCTCGGTGGCCAGCGACCTGTACACGGTGGCGCGCACGCTCGCCGTGATGACCTTCGACTTCCAGGGCTACACGAACGTCTTCCTGGACTCGCTGCCCGACCCGGAGCACATCGAGGTCTTCCGGACGTACGAGTCGTACTACCGCTTCCTGGTCCGCGCCACCGACCCGGACCCGGCCCGCCGGTTCGCCTCCGCGCAGGAGATGGCAGAGCAGCTGACGGGCGTGCTGCGCGAGGTCGTCGCGCTCCAGTCGGGCCGGCCGCGCCCGGCCCTGTCGACGCTGTTCGGCACGGAGGTGCGGGTCACGGACACCACGCTGTTCGCCGAGCTCACGGAGGACGTGTCGCTGCTCGGGGCCCGCCGGGGCGGCGGGCGGCGCAGTAAGGCCGGAGCCGCGGCCGGTCCGCCGCTGCCGGGTTCCGTTCCGGGTCAGGCGCCGGGCGCGCTCCCGGCCTCCGGGGCAAGCGCCGCAGCGGGCGCCGGGACGAGCGCGGTGCCGGGCGCCGTCTCCGGTGCGGTGCCGGGTGCCGGAGAGCCCGGGCTCGGCTCGCTGCTCGCGCCGCTCGACGCGCCCGCCACCGCGCTCGCGCTGCCCGTGCCGCGCGTCGACGCGGGCGACCCCAACGCCGGTTTCCTCGCCGGGCTCGCGGCGGCCGCGCCGGCCGAGCTGCTCGGGGCGCTCCAGGGCGCGCCCGCGCCCTCCCCCGAGCTGGTGCTGCGGACCCTGCGGGCCCAGCTGGAGCTGGACGACCTGCCCGCCGCCGCGCGGACCCTCGCCGGTCTGGAGGAGCGGGACCCGGATGACTGGCGGGTCGTCTGGTACCGGGGGGTCGCCTCCCTGGTGACCGGGGACCACGAGCACGCGGCGCTGGCCTTCGACGCGGTGTACGACGCCTTCCCCGGCGAGCCCGCGCCGAAGCTGGCCCTCGGGATCTGCGCCGAGGTCCTCGGCCAGCTGGACAACGCCGCCGAGTACTACCGCCTGGTGTGGGCGACGGACCCCGGCTACGTCAGCGCGGCCTTCGGGCTCGCCCGGGTGCGGCTCGCGGCGGGCGACCGCGGCGGAGCCGTACAGGCCCTGGAGTCCGTACCGGAGGCGTCGATCCACTACACGGCGGCCCGGGTCGCGGCCGTACGGGCGCGGCTGCGGCGGCGCCCGGCGCACGAGCCGCTCGGCGCCGACCTGACGGCGGCCGCGGCGCAGGTCTCCGCGCTCCAGGGCTTCGGTCTGGACGCGGTGCGCCGGGAGCGCCTGTCGACGGAGGTCCTCGGGACGGCCCTCGACTGGGTACTCTCCGGGAGTCCCGGCGCGGCACCGGGCGGCGGCGCGCTGCTGCTCGGCAGTGAACTGGACGAGCGCGGACTGCGCTTCGGCCTCGAACGCTCGTACCGGGTGCTGGCCCGGCTCGCCCAGCGGGGCGAGGAGAGGATCGAACTGGTGGAGCGGGCCAACCGCTTCCGCCCCAGGACGTGGGTGTGAGGATGTCCCAGAAGCCGAAGCCGTCGCACGGACTCGCCGTCTGCCCGGGCTGCGCGGAGCCGCTGGAGTCGGGTGACCGGTTCTGCGGGGCGTGCGGCTACGACCTGTCGGCCCTGCCGGCCGCCGAGGCCGTGCCGGACCGCCCGACCGTGGCGATCGGCACCCCCGTGATCTGGCCGGACGCCCCGCCCCGCGAACCCGGTTCGCTCTCGACGATGACCCAGCACCCGGGCGACCTCCCCGGCACCGACTCCGGCGGCCGCGACCTGCCGACGACGGAGGTCCGCGTGGACGGTCCGGTGCCGGGATCCCCCGCGCCCGCCGCGGCCTCGGCGCCCGGTACCGCCGCACCCGCCGCGGGCTCGGCGCCCGGTACCGCCGCACCCGCCGTGGCCTCGGCGCCCGGTACCGCCGCGCCCGCCGCGGGCTCGGCGCCCGCGTCCGACGGTGACTTCGAGCTGGCCGCGCCCGACCCCCGTGCCGCCGTGCGCGTGGATCCCGCCCCGCCCGCCCCGGTCGCCCCGCCCGCCGCGGGCGGACCCGCGCTCTGCGTGGCCTGCCGGGCCGGGCGGGTGGACACCGACGGGTACTGCGAGAACTGCGGGCACGCGCAGCCGCGCGAGCGCGACCACATGGAGCGGGAGCTCGCCGGTGTGGCCGCCGTCAGCGACCGGGGGCTGCGCCACCACCGCAACGAGGACGCGTTCGCCGTCTCGACGACCACCCTGCCCGACGGCTCCCCCGCCACCCTCGCGATCGTCTGCGACGGCGTCTCCTCGGCGACCCGCCCCGACGAGGCCTCCGCGGCCGCCGCCGAGGCCGCCGGCGCCTCGCTGCTCGCCGCGCTCCCCCGGGGCACGCACCCGCAGCAGGCGATGCACGAGGCGATCGTGGCCGCCGCCGAGGCCGTCAACTCCCTCGCGGAGGAGCCCGGTCAGGACGGCGCGGAGCACGATCCGCACCGCCACCGCAACGCCCCGGCCTGCACCATCGTCGGCTCCGTCGTCGCCGCCGGGCTGCTCGTAGTGGGCTGGGTCGGCGACAGCCGCGCCTACTGGGTGCCGGACGACCGCAGCGCCCCGCCCGCCCGGCTCACCGAGGACGACTCGTGGGCCGCGCAGATGGTCGCGGCCGGCCTGATGAACGAGGCCGAGGCGTACGCGGACGAGCGCGCCCACGCGATCACCGGCTGGCTCGGCGCCGACTCGTACGAACTCGACCCGCACACGGCCGCGTTCAAGCCGGATCGTTCCGGCGTGGTGGTGGTCTGCACGGACGGCCTGTGGAACTACGCGGAGGCCGCGGAGGACATGGCCCGGGTCGTCCCCGCGGACGCCGCCGACCGGCCGCTGCACGGAGCGCAGGTCCTGGTCGGCCACGCCCTGGACGGCGGAGGCCACGACAACATCACGGTCGCGCTCGTCCCGTTCACCGTCACCCCGCAAGGGGCAGGATCCGCCTGAGAGCGGTCGCCCATCCCCCGTCCCCTTCACCGTTGTTGCGTCTGTCGCGTAGGAGCCGAAACAGATGGCGAACTTCTCCAAGCCGACCGTGCCCCAGTTCTCCGTGGACGTCTACCAGAACGAGTTCCTGCCCGAGGGCGGCCGGGACGTCAGCGCGATCGTCACGGTCACCTCGACCGGGGGCGGCACCACCGGCGGGTTCGCGAGCGGCGGGTCGGCCGGTGTCGTGATCATGGTCGACTGCTCCGGCTCGATGGACTACCCCGCCACCAAGATGCGCGGCGCGCGCGAGGCGACCGCCGCCGCCGTCGACACCCTGCGGGACGGCACGCACTTCGCCGTCGTCGCCGGGACGCACGTGGCGAAGGAGGTCTACCCGGCCGACGGCGGCCTCGCCGTCGCCGACGCCCGGACCCGCGCCGAGGCCAAGGAGGCGCTGCGCCGGCTCTCCGCGGGCGGCGGCACCGCGATCGGCACCTGGCTGCGCCTCGCGGACCGGCTGCTGTCCTCCGCCGAGCTCACCATCCGGCACGGCATCCTGCTCACCGACGGCCGCAACGAGCACGAGTCCCCGGCGGAGCTGCGGGCCGCGCTCGACGCCTGCGCCGGCCGGTTCACCTGCGACGCGCGCGGGGTCGGCACGGACTGGGAGGTCAAGGAGGTCACCGGGATCGCCTCGGCGCTCCTGGGCACCGCCGACATCGTCGCCGACCCGGCGGGGCTCGCCGCCGACTTCACGGCGATGATGGAGCACGCGATGGGCAAGGGCGTCGCGGACGTCGCGCTGCGCCTGTGGACCCCGGTCGGGGTCGAGATCATGTTCGTCAAGCAGGTGGCGCCGGCGGTCGAGGACCTGACCGGGCGGCGCACCGAGGCCGGGCCGCGCGCCGGCGACTACCCGACGGGCTCGTGGGGCGACGAGTCCCGCGACTACCACGTGAGCGTGCGGGTCCCGCAGGCGGCGATCGGGCAGGAGATGCTCGCCGCCCGGGTCTCGCTGCTCGCACCCGACCCGGCGGGCGGCGACCCGCGCCCGCTGTCTCAAGGACTGGTACGGGCGGTGTGGACGGACGACCTCGCCATGTCGACGTCGATCAATCCGCAGGTCGCGCACTACACGGGCCAGGCGGAGCTGGCGGACGTCATCCAGCAGGGTCTGGATGCCCGCAAATCGGGCGATCGGGACGGCGCGACGGCCAAACTGGGCCGTGCCGTGCAGCTCGCGGCGGCCTCCGGCAACGCGGATACCGCGAAACTGCTTTCGAAGGTGGTCGACGTCGTCGACGCGGCGACCGGTACTGTGCGTTTGAAGGCGAAGGTCGCGGAAGCGGACGAGATGACACTCGAGACCCGTTCCACCAAGACCGTTCGCGTCAAGAGGTAGCCCGGCCACCGGGCCGGACGACGAGAGGGGGAAGCACCGACATGCCGACCTGCCCGAACGGACACCAGTCGGTCTCCGACGACTGGTGCGAGGTCTGCGGCCATCGCATGGCCGGGGCGGGTGCGCCGACGGGTGCCGTACCGCCGCCTCCCCCGCCGCCGCCCCCCGCGTACGGATACCCCGGCCCCTCCGGCCCCGGCCAGGCCCCCCAGGGCCCGCCCCCGGGCACCCCCGGCAACTTCGGCCCGGGCGGCCCTGGTGCCCCCGCCGCTCCCGGCCCCTACGGCGGCCCCGGAGCTCCCCCGGCTCCCGCCGGTCCCGGCGCCTTCAACACCCCTGACGCACCCGGCGCCCCCTCCGGCCCCGGCTCCTACGGCGGCCCCGGAGCCCCTGCGGCTCCCGGCGGCCCCGGTGCCTACGGCGGCCCTGACGCACCCGGCGGTCCCGGCCCCTACGGCGGCCCCGGTGGCCCCGGAGCCCCTGCCGGTCCCGGTGGTCCCGGCCCCTACGGCGGTCCCGGCGCGCCCGCCGCCCCCGGCGGCTTCGGGCCCGGTGGTGACCCGAACGCGACGGCTCAGGCGGAGCTGTGCCCGCAGTGCCGGACGCCGCGTGAGCACATGGCGCCGTTCTGCGAGGAGTGCCGCTGGAACTTCCTCACGAACACGGCGACCTCGTACACGCCGCTGGCCCCGCGCAACGCCCCGTCGGCCCCGCCCGCACCGCCGCAGCAGCAGCCCGGCCCGCCGCCCGGAGTGAACCTGCCGCCCGGCTTCCAGTCGCCGCCGCCCGCGCCGCCGAGGCAGCAGCAGCCCCCGCAGCCGGACCCGTTCGGCTACCAGGGCTCGCGGCCCTCGCAGGTGAACCGGCCGGCCGAGCCGCTGGGCGCCGAGCCCACGCACCACCAGGCCCCGCCGCAGCGCCCGCAGGAGCAGCAGCAGCCGGCCCAGCCCGCGTACCTCCAGGCTCCGGCCCAGGCCCCGGCGCCGCCCGCGCCGCCGCAGCCGCGCGCGGACGACGACTGGGTCCTGTCGCCGCCGTCGCAGCACCAGCCGCCGCAGGCGCCTCAGGCACCTCCGGCCCCGCCGCAGCACCAGGCGCCTCCGCAGCAGTTCCAGCCGCCGCGCCCGCCGCAGCAGCCGCTCAGCTGGACCGCGGTCATCGGTCCCGACCGCGAGTACTTCATGGCGATGATGCAGCGCAGCGGCCCGGAGGCCACGGGCCTGAACCTGCCCGCGTACTCGCCGGACAAGCACGTGCCGCTCCAGGGCAACCAGGTCTCCATCGGCCGTCGCCGGCACTCCACCGGCGAGTCCCCCGACATCGACCTGTCGGTGCCGCCGGAGGACCCGGGCGTCTCGCACCAGCACGCCGTGCTCGTGCAGCAGCCGGACGGCTCGTGGGCGGTGGTGGACCAGAACTCCACCAACGGCACCACGGTCAACGGCGGCGAGGAGCCGATCCAGCCCTACGTCCCCGTCCAGCTCCAGGACGGCGACCGGGTGCACGTCGGCGCCTGGACCACGATCACGATCCGCAGCTCCTGACGGACGGCCTCAGCGCAGGGGCCAGGCGTACGGCCCCGCCGGGTCGTCCAGCCAGGCCCACTGCCGGTCGCCGCTGACCGTCACCCCGAAGCGCTCCCGCTCCGGCCGCCGCTCGCGCAGCCAGAGCGAGAGCGCTTCGCGTCGGTCGAGGGTCCCGCCGACCAGACCCCACAGGAAGAGGAAGCGCTCGTCCCCGGCCGGGCCGTGGCGCGGTCCTGCCGCCGCCGGGGCCTGGGCGGCGGCGCCCCGCAGGGCCACGAAGTACGCGGAGGTCGCGAGGAACCGTCCCTCCGCATGCCCGGCGTCGCGCACCCGCAGCAGGATCAGCCCGGTGGAGAGCGGGGCGAGGACGAGCGCGCCGGGTCGGCACTGGGCGAGCCAGGGGTACGGGACGGCGGGCACTTCGCAGGTCGCCACGATCCGGTCGTACGGGGCGCGCTCGGGGCAGCCCCGGGCGCCGTCGGCGGCGAGCACCGCGGGCCGGTACCCGGCGGCGGCGAGGTGGGTGCGGGCGGACTCGGCGATCTCCTCGTCCAGGTCGACGGTGGTGACGTGCTCCTCGCCGAGGCGGTGGCAGAGCAGGGCCGCGTGGTAGCCGCTGCCGGCGCCGATCTCCAGGACGTCGTCCCCGTCGCGTACGTCCAGGGCGTCGAGCATCAGCGCCATCAGGGAGGGCTGGCTGGCGGAGGAGAACAGGCCCCCGTCCCGTACCCGGGTGGCGATCGCCGTGTTCGCGTACGCCCCGCGCAGCCAGCGGTCGCGTCGCGCGGGCTCGGGGTCGCCGGACCAGAGCCGCTCGTAGCCGCCGGGCGCGGAGACGTAGTAGTACGGGACGAAGAGGTGGCGCGGCACCTCGGCGAAGGCCGCCCGCCAGGCGGGGTCGGTCAGCAGGCCCTCCGCGTCGAGCTCCCGCACGAGCGCGCGCCGCTCCCGCGCTCCGGCCTCGGCGAACTCGTCCCGCACCGCGTCCATGCCCCCACTCTCCCGCCCCGCCGGGCCCCCGGTCGACCGCCCGTACAGGTGGTCCTAAGCCTCCGGTCCTCGGCCGGGGCATCTGAGACGATGGAACGGTGAACGAGATTCCCGGGGAAACAGTGCAGGAGCAGACCTTCTACGACCAGGTCGGCGGCGAGGAGACGTTCCGCCGTCTGGTCCACCGCTTCTACGAGGGCGTCGCGGCGGACCCGCTGCTCCGCCCGATGTACCCCGAGGAGGACCTCGGCCCGGCCGAGGAGCGCCTCGCCCTCTTCCTGATGCAGTACTGGGGCGGCCCCCGCACCTACAGCGACCACCGCGGCCACCCCCGCCTGCGGATGCGCCACGCCCCGTTCACCGTGGACCGGGCCGCCCACGACGCCTGGCTGCGCCACATGCGCGACGCCGTCGACTCGCTGGGTCTCGCCCCGGAGCACGAGAGCGAGCTGTGGCGCTATCTGACGTACGCGGCGGCGTCGATGGTGAACAGCGTCGGCTGACGAACCGACGGCCGGCTCCACGGACTGAAACGTTCCGGACACGGAACGCCGAATAACGGTCACGATCCCATCAAGGTGCGCTGGGAAGCGGTTACCAGCGACGCGTGGCCTCTGAAAGCATCCGAGGAAACTTTCAGCGGGTCCAGGGGGATGGGTGACGGGGTTCGTATTTCTGCGTGTCAGGGCACACCGGCTGCTGCTCGCCGCGGCACTGCTCTCCGTGCTCCTGACGACCTCGGTGCTCGCCACCCTCGCCGCCTTCTCCGGCGCGATCGGGGACGCCGCGCTCCAGGCCGGACTGCGCGGCCGGTCCGCGGCCGCCGCCGCGATGCTCGTGAGCGGACAGGTGCCGGCCGCGAAGCGGGCCAGCGCCGAGGCCGCCGTCGAGGACGGCGTGCGGAGGACCTTCGACGGACTGCCGGTGACCGTGTGGCGGCTCGAACGCTCGGGGCCGTACGCCCTGCCCCGTGACCTCCAGCCGCCCGCCGCCCGCAAGGGCGACCCCGACCTGACGCAGTTCGCCGCGCTCGACCGCTCGCGGCTCTCGCTCGTCAAGGGAGCCTGGCCCTCGCCCGCCAGGGCCGGGGGCGTGATCGAGACGGCGCTGCCCGAGGAGGCGGCCCGGCGGCTCAGGGTCGGCCCCGGCACCGTCCTCGACCTCACCGACCGGCTCAAGAACCAGAAGCTGAAGGCCCGGATCACCGGCGTCTACAAGCCGGCCGACACCACCGACCTGTACTGGCAGCTGGACCCGGCGGGCGGCCGCGGCGTGCGGACCGTCGCGTTCACGACGTACGGGCCGCTGGACGTCGACCCGGCCGTCCTCAGCTCCGGGACGCTGAGCCCCGGCGACACCACCTGGCTCGGCTCCGCCGACTACACCGGCTTCACCACGGACCGGATGGACGCCCTGCGCGCCGCGTCGGCCGAGGGCCCGAAGAAGCTGGCCGAGGCCACGGGCGCCTTCGGGACGACGATCTCCGCGTCGACCGCGCTCCCGACCGTCCTCGACCAGACCCGGCGGGCCCTGCTCGTCTCCCGCTCCACCCTCCTGATCGTCGCCGTGCAGCTGGTGCTGCTCGCCGCGTACGCGCTGCTGCTCGTCGCCCGGCTGCTCAGCACCGAGCGCTCCGGCGAGACGGCCCTGCTGCGGGCCCGCGGCGGCTCCCGCCGCCGGATCGCCGGGCTCGCCGCCGCCGAGGCGCTGCTGCTCGCCCTGCCCGCCGCGCTCGCCGCCCCGCTCCTGTCCGGCCCGCTGACCCGGCTCTTCGCCGAGCGGTCCGCGCTCTCCAGGCTCGGGGTGCACCTCGACACCTCGCCCTCGGCCCAGGTGTGGCTGGTCGCCGCCGTGGTCGCGCTCTGCTGCGCGGCGGCCGTCGTCGCCCCCGCGCTCGCCGCCGGGGACGGCTCCGTCGTCTCGCTGCGCAAGGCCCGCTCGGCCTCCCTGCCCGCCTCGGTACGGGCCGGGGCCGACCTCGGCCTGCTCGCCGTCGCGGGCGTCGCCTACTGGCAGCTCCAGCGGCCGTCCGCCGCGGGCGGCACCCTCGGCGCGGACGGGGCCGGCGGCGGCTCCGTCGACCCGGTGCTCATCGCCGCGCCCGCCCTCGCCCTGCTCGCCGGCACCGTCCTGACGCTGCGTCTGCTGCCGCCCGCCGCCAAGCTGGCCGAGCGGCGCGCGGCCGGCGGGCGCGGGCTCTCCGCCGCCCTCGCGGGCTGGCAGTTCAGCCGCCGGCCGCTGCGCGGCGCCGGTCCCGTCCTCCTCCTCGTCCTCGCCGTGGCGATGGGCATGCTGGCCATCGGGCAGAGCGGCTCCTGGGAGCGCTCACAGCGCGACCAGGCCGACTTCCGCACCGGTACGGACGTCCGCGTCCTCGGCGTCGGCTCCGGCGAGCCGACGCAGACCGAACGCCTCGCCGCCGTACCGGGCGTCAGGGCCGTGGCCCCCGTGCACCGCGCCTCCCTGGACGTGGCCGGGAAGAACGCCGCCGTCCTGGCCGTGGACACCCGCAACGCGGGCGGCCTGTTCCTCCGCTCCGACCTCTCGCCCGTCCCCGCCCCGGCCCTGCTCGCCCCGCTGACCCCCAAGGCCTTCGCCGGCACCGGTCTCGCGCTGCCCGCCGGGACCCGGGCGCTCTCGGTCGACCTGCGGACGACCGCGCCCGCCGGCACGCCCGACGCCCGGGTCGGCGCCGTCCTGGAGGACCCGAGCGGCGTCCCGTACCGGCGGGACCTGGGACCGCTGCCCTCCGACGGCCGCACGCACCGGCTGACCCTCGACCTGGCCGCCGAGGGCGCCGTGCCCGGCGCCGACGCCGCCCGCGGCTCCGGCGGCCTCCTGACCCTCACGGACCTGGAGCTCACCGGCACGATCGCCGACAACGCGCACCACACCCAGACGCTGCGCGTCGAGCGCTTCGCCACCGTCGGAGCCGACGGCGGGACGAAGACGCACGCCCCCGCGCAGGTCCTCGCCTCCTGGGCCTCCTCGTTCGAGCAGACCAAGGCCGACGGCAGCACGGCGGAGATCGGCGCGAGCGGTCGTGCCGGGGCCGCCGGACCCGGCGGCCGGCCGGCCCCGTACTCCCTCTCGTTCCCCGTCGTCGGCGCGAAGGTCACCGACTACACCTGGGCGCTGGAGTTCACCCTGCGGATGAACGCCCCCGCCCCGAAGGCCCCCGGGCGGCTCACCGCCGTCGCCACCGAGACCTTCATGACGGCGACCGGTGCCGAGCCCGGCGAACCGATCCAGGTCGCCCTCGCCGGCCGGCAGCTCGACGTCACCGTCGACCGGGTGGTCAAGGAGCTGCCGACCACCGGTCCGGGCGCGCAGACCGCCTCCGTCTCCTCCGGCGCCGCCACCCCCGAGGACGGCGGCGCGATCCTCCTCGACCTGGCCTCGGTCAACCGGTTCCTGGCGGCCGACTCCGACGGGACCGCGACCCTGCCGCCCACCGAGTGGTGGCTGACCACCGCCCCCGGCCGCGCCGCCGAGGTCGCCGCGGCCCTGCGCGCCCGCCCCGACGTCGAACCGACCCAGATCCTCGTACGGGACGAGGTCGCCGCCGAACTCCTCGGCGACCCGCTCGGCGCGGGCCCCAACGCCGCCCTGATGGCGGTCGCGGCGGCCGCCGCCGCGCTCGCCGCCGTCGGCTTCGCCGTCGGCTCGGCCGGCGCGATGCGGGAACGGGCCGCCGAGTTCGGCGTGCTCCGGGCGCTCGGCGCACCGCGCCGCAAGCTCGCCCGGCTCGTCGCCGCCGAACAGGGACTGCTCATCGGCATCGGCCTGCTCGTCGGCATCGGGCTCGGCGCCGTCCTCGCCCGGACGGTCGTCCCGCTCGTCGTCCTCACCGGCCAGGCCGCCCGGCCCGTCCCGCCGGTCCTCGTCGAACTGCCCCTCGGCCAGGTGGCGCTGCTGCTCGCCGGCGTCGCCGCCCTGCCGCTCGCCATCGTCGCCTCGATCGCCCTGCGCCGCGCCGACCCGGCCGTGACCCTGCGCCACCAGGGGGACAACTGATGCCGCCGACACCCGCTGACGGGGACCGCGACCGCACCGACACGCCCGCCGTACGCAGGAAGGCCCCCGACATGCCCCGGTCCCGGTCCGACAAGCCCGCCCGCGCGGTGGCGCCCTGGGTGCGGACCCGGCTGCGGACCGCCCCCTGGGCCGCCGCCGCCCTCGCCCTGCTCGTCCTGGTCACCGCGTACCTCGCGGCGGCGCTGCCGCGCGCGGTCGACCGGTACGAGACGGAGGGCCTGCGGCACGACATCCTGAGCGCCGAACCGCGCAACGCCGTCCTCGAACTGACGACACCGATCCCGCTGTCCGAGCAGGGTCCCGGCCTGGACCCCGGCCTCATCCAGAGGAAGAGCGACGAGGCGCGCGCGCTGCTGCCCGAGCCGATCCGCACCGACCCCGAGCAGACCGTCCACGGCGTCCGCACGGTCAAGCGCGTCGACGGACTCGACCCGTGGCTGCCCCAGCCCGACGGGCTCCTCCCGGAGTTCCTGCTCTCCGCCCCGTCCCGTCTCGCCGAGCACGCGACCCTGCGGAAGGGCCGGCTCGCCGCGGGCACGGCCGACGCCCCGGAAGCCGTCGTGACCACGCAGACCGCCGGGTCCCTGCACCTGAAGCCCGGCTCCGTCGTGCACGTACCGCGCAAGACCAGCCCGGAACCGCTCGCCGTCACGATCACCGGGATCGTGGAACCCCGCGCCCCCCGGTCCCCGTACTGGGCCGTCGAGCAGCTGCTGCGCACCCCGGCGTTCGCCGCGAAGATCAGCGACGAGGTGAAGTACTACTGGCAGGGGGCGCTGCTCCTCTCCCCCGCCTCCGCGCCCGCCGTCCTCGCCACCAACAGCGAGCCGGAGATCTTCTTCCGGTACATGCCGACGGCCGGCCACCTCACCGGCCGGGACACCGACCGGCTCGCCTCCGCCCTCGACTCGACGGCCAGCGGCCCCGACCTGGTCAAGCTCCGCAAGGCCGTCGGGGGCAACGCCGCCGTCACCACCGACCTCGACGCGATCGTCGACTCGTACCGCTCGATGCGCGAGGCGATCAACCCGGTCGTGGCCGTCGCCGTCTTCGGGGTCGGCACGGTCGCCGCGGTCGTCCTCGCGATGACCGGCGGCCTGTTCGTCACCCGCCGCGACAGCGAACTCTCGCTGCTCCGCTCCCGCGGCGCCTCCCTCCCCGGCATCGGCCTGCGGCTGCTCGGCGAGACCTCGGCCGTCGCCCTGCCGGCCGCCGCACTCGCCCTCGGCCTCGCCGTGGCGACCGTCCGGCCGCCCGGCGGAGGCTCCGGCGGCATCCCCCTCGCCCCCTCCGTCCTCGCCGCCGTCCTCGTCGCCCTGATCGCGATGCTCGTCCTGCCCCTACGGGCGGTCGTCCGCCACCGGCGCCCGCGCCTGAACGGCGGACGCGACGACCTGCTCACCGCGCGCCCCTCCCGGCGCCGCACCGTCTTCGAACTCACCCTGCTCGTCCTCGCCGTGGGCGCGGTCGCCTCGCTGCGGCTGCGCGGCACCGACGACGGCGGCGACTCCGGCGACCCGCTGGTGAGCGCCGCGCCCGTGCTCGTCGGCCTGATCGCCGCCTCCGTCCTCGTACGGATCTACCCGCTGCCGCTGCGGTGGCTGGCCCGCCCGGCCCGCCGGCTGCGCGGGGCCGTCGGACCGCTGGCCCTCGCCCGCGCCGGGCGCGCCCCGTCCTCGGGCACCCTCCCGCTGCTCGCCCTCGTGCTCGCGCTGACCACGGCGGCCTTCGGCGGCTCCGTCCTCGCGGGCGTCGCCGACGCCCGCGACCGGGCGGCGCTCCTGGCGACCGGCGCGGACGCCCGGATCGGCGGCTACGTCGAATGGACCCCGCTGCCCGCCGGACTCACCGAGTCCGTGCGCGGTCTGGCCGGGGTACGGGACGTGGCCCCGGTGCAGATCGAGTACGGGGTCGAGCTGCCGTCCGCCCGGGGGACCGCCGACCAGCCGATGAGCGCGCCGCTCGTGGGCGTCGAGCCCGGCTCGTACACCCGGCTCGCGAACCTGACCGGCTTCGGCCCCTTCCCCGCCGGGCTGCTGGCCTCGACCGGGAAGGGCGGCGAGGACGCCGTCGCGGACACCGAGCGGGTGCTGCCCGCGATCGCCTCGCCGAAGGTCGCCGAACGGCTCGGCCGCGCCCCGATGCGCGTCCTCGCGGCGGCCGGCGTCTTCCGGGTGAAGGTGGTCGCGGTGCGCTCGACCACCCCGGCCCTGGACGACGCCGACTTCCTCCTCGTCAACGGCGCCGACCTCACCCACCGGGCGGACACCCAGCTGCTCGTCACGGGGCCGGTCGACGGCACCGCGCTGCGCGCCGCCGTCAGGGCGAAGTCGTCCAGGCTCGACGTGGCGCTCCGCAGCGAGAAGCGGGCCACCTACGTGGACTCGCCGCTCCAGTCCGGCGCCGAGCGGATCTACCTGGGCGCGATCGGCGCGGGCGCCGCCTTCGCCGTCGTCGCCCTGCTGCTCTCGCTGATGCAGAGCGCGCCCGAACGGAACACGCTCCTCGCGCGGCTGCGGACGATGGGCCTCACCCGGAAGCAGGCGCGGCGGCTCCTCGGCCTCGAAGCGCTGCCGCAGGCGGTCCTCGCGGCCCTCGGCGGCATGGTGGTCGGCTGGGCGACGGTGCCGCTGCTCGCCCCGGGCATCGACCTGTTCCGGCTCGCGCTCGCGACGACACCGGGGCTCGCCCCGCTGGACAGCGCCCCGCTGCGGGCGGACCCGTGGTCGCTGCTGCTGCCCGCGCTCGCCGTCGTCGTCCTCACGGGGCTCGCGGCGGTCGGACAGGCGTGGTGGGTGGGACGCAGGGGCTCGATCAAGGAACTCAGGGCAGGAGACGCACGATGACGAAGACCGGCACCGCACCGTCCGACACGACCCTGGAGGAGCTGGAGCGGCGGGCCACGGCGCACCGCGACCGGCCCTCGTACGGTCATGACGCGCTCATCGCCTGCGACCGGCTCGTCCGCATCTTCACCACGGACGGGGTGGAGGTGCAGGCGCTCCAGGGGCTCGACCTCCTGGTCAAGGAGGGCGAGTTGATGGCCCTGGTCGGCGCCTCCGGTTCCGGCAAGTCGACGCTGATGAACATCCTGGCGGGCCTGGACGTGCCGACCGCCGGCGCGGCCCGGGTCGCGGGCTGCGACCTGCTCGGCATGGACGGCAAGGCGCGGCTGCGCTACCGCCGCGAGGTCGTCGGCTTCGTCTGGCAGCAGACCGCCCGCAACCTCCTGCCGTATCTGACGGCCGCCCAGAACGTGGCGCTGCCCATGCAGTTGCGGGGCCGCTCGAAGCAGAAGGCGGAGCGCGCCGAGGAACTCCTCGCCATGCTCGGCATCTCGGAGATCCGCGACCGGCGCCCGCACCAGCTCTCCGGCGGCCAGCAGCAGCGGGTGGCCATCGCGGTCGCCCTGGCCAACAACCCGGCCGTGCTCCTCGCCGACGAGCCCACGGGCGAGCTGGACTCGGCCACCGGCGAGCAGGTCTTCGCGGCCTTCCGCCGCGCCAACGAGGAGCTGGGCACGACGATCGTCATCGTCACCCACGACCAGGCCGTCGCCTCCGAGGTCCGCCGCACCGTCGCCATCCGCGACGGCCGCACCTCCTCGGAGGTGCTGCGCCGCACCGAGGTCGACGCTCAGGGCCAGGAGTCGCTGGTGGCGCGGGAGTACGCGATGCTCGACCGCGCGGGCCGGCTCCAGCTCCCGGCGGAGTACACGGAGTCCCTGGGCATGGAGCACCGGGTGGCCCTCGAACTGGAGCAGGACCACATCGGGGTGTGGCCGGACGACGCGGACAGGTCCTAGGTCAGGTCCATGAGGCCGGCCGCCGTGGGCCGGAAGCCGCACCGCTCGTGGAAACCGGTGAGGTGCGGCTCGTGGTCCACGTGCAGCCAGTGCGCGCCGCGCCCCCGGGCGGCCTCGGCGGCGGCCCGTACGAGCGCGACGCCGAGCCCCCGGCGGCGCTCGTCGGGGTGGACGGTGGTGTCGAGCAGGAACGCGTGGACGCCGCCGTCCCCGACGACGTTCACGTACCCGACGAGCTCCCCGGCCCGGCGGGCGGTGACCCGCAGCAGGCTCCGGGCGAGGACGGGACCGAAGTCGGTGTCCTGATGCCCGGGCCAGGAGGCGTGGAAGAGGGCGTTGAGCTCGTCCCCGGAGAGGGGCCCGTCGACCTCGA
Source organism: Streptomyces sp. NPDC021012 (assembly GCF_044333355.1). Lineage (NCBI taxonomy): Bacteria > Bacillati > Actinomycetota > Actinomycetes > Kitasatosporales > Streptomycetaceae > Streptomyces > Streptomyces sp. NPDC021012. The sequence continues at coordinate 92,522 of NZ_JBIRQU010000004.1, read as the reverse complement.
CGTCGGTCATCGGGGGGCGACTCCCAGCGAGATCGAGGATCCGGTGCGCAGCGCGATCGAGCCGTACGGGGTACGGAGCCGCAGCCACGGCCCGGAGGCGAACAGCGCCACCGGCGCCTCCCCCGGCGGCAGGAAGCCGAGCGACTGGGCGGCGTGCACGGCGCGCAGCGGCAGGCCGGTGGTGCCGAGGGTGCGGGACCAGATCTCGCGGCCGAGGGCGTCGCGCCCGGCCCGGGTGCGCCGCTCCTCCGGCAGCGCCTCGTCCCGCGTACGGAACTCGCCGACGGCGGCGGCGACGGCGCCCCGCATCGCGGCGACGTCGGGAAGGCCGGGGACCGGCTTCCAGCCGCCGCGCGGCGGGAGGACACCGGCCCACGGCGGGCCGGTCACGGAGTCGGGGACGACCGCCTTGCCCGCCGACTCCTCGATGCCGTCGAGGAGTTCACCGGCGGAGACGGTGACGTCGAGGTCGACGGCGTCGACGAGGCGGGCCGTACGGATCGCGAGCACCTCGAACGACGGCGGCCGCCCGAAGACGGCCAGCGCCCCTCCACCGGCCTGGAGGCGGACGGCGGCGGCGCGGTCGTAGTGCACCAGCCGGCCGAGGAAGGCGGCGAGGGCCGCCGCCTCCCTCGGGTCGGCGAAGTGCAGCGGAGCGAGCACGGTCATGCGGCGGACGACATCCCGTCGTCGACGTACTCCTGGAGGAACTCGCGCTCCTCGTCGGTGATCCGCCGCGGGCGCTGCGCCTCCAGGTCGAAGGGCACGACGACCGTGGACGCCCGGACGTACACGACGTCGGCGTCCTTGATCTCGTAGGCGATCGTCAGCGACGCCGCGCCTATCTTCGTGACCCACGACTCGATGGTCACCGGCTCGTGCCGGTGGACCAGCGGCCGCTTGTAGTCGATCTCGTGCCGGGCCACGACGGACCCGCCGGAGAACGAGGGGGAACCGTCCCCCGGCGCCAGCCGGAACATGAAGTCGATCCGCGCCTCTTCCAGGTACCGCAGGAAGACGACGTTGTTGACGTGCCCGAAGGCGTCCATGTCCGACCAGCGCAGGGGACAGCTGTAGATGTGCCGAGCCATGAGGTGATCAGCCTCGGGTCAGCTTCTTGTACGTGGCGCGGTGCGGACGGGCCGCGTCCGGGCCGAGGCGCTCGATCTTGTTCTTCTCGTAGGACTCGAAGTTGCCCTCGAACCAGAACCACTTCGAGTCGCCCTCGTACGCGAGGATGTGGGTGGCCACCCGGTCCAGGAACCAGCGGTCGTGGGAGATGACCACGGCCGCGCCCGGGAACTCCAGGAGGGCGTTCTCCAGGGAGGACAGGGTCTCGACGTCGAGGTCGTTGGTGGGCTCGTCGAGGAGCAGCAGGTTGCCGCCCTGCTTGAGGGTGAGCGCCAGGTTCAGACGGTTGCGCTCACCGCCGGAGAGCACACCGGCCGGCTTCTGCTGGTCCGGGCCCTTGAAGCCGAACGCGGAGACGTACGCGCGGGAGGGCATCTCGACGTGGCCGACGTTGATGTAGTCGAGCTCGTCGGAGACGACGGCCCACAGCGTCTTCTTCGGGTCGATGTTGGCGCGGCTCTGGTCGACGTACGAGATCTTGACGGTCTCGCCGACCTTGACGGTGCCGGAGTCCGGGGTCTCCAGACCCTGGAGCATCTTGAAGAGCGTGGTCTTGCCGGCGCCGTTCGGGCCGATGACGCCGACGATGCCGTTGCGCGGCAGCGTGAAGGACAGGTCGTCGATGAGGACCTTGTCGCCGAAGGCCTTCGAGAGGTTCTCGACCTCGACGACGATGGAGCCCAGGCGCGGGCCCGGCGGGATCTGGATCTCCTCGAAGTCCAGCTTCCGCATCTTGTCGGCCTCGGCCGCCATCTCCTCGTAGCGCGCGAGACGGGCCTTCGACTTGGCCTGACGGCCCTTGGCGTTGGACCGCACCCACTCCAGCTCTTCCTTGAGCCGCTTGGCGCGCTTGGCGTCCTTCTGGCCCTCGACCTTGAGCCGCTCGGACTTCTTGGTCAGGTAGGTGGAGTAGTTGCCCTCGTAGGGGTGGGCGCGACCGCGGTCGAGCTCCAGGATCCACTCGGCGACGTTGTCGAGGAAGTACCGGTCGTGGGTGATGGCCACGACGGTGCCCTTGTACTGGGCGAGGTGCTGCTCCAGCCAGTTCACCGACTCGGCGTCGAGGTGGTTGGTGGGCTCGTCGAGGAGCAGCAGGTCGGGGGCCTCCAGGAGCAGCTTGCAGAGCGCCACGCGGCGCTTCTCGCCACCGGAGAGGTTGTTGACCGGCCAGTCGCCGGGCGGGCAGCCCAGCGCGTCCATGGCCTGCTCCAGCTGGGCGTCGAGGTCCCAGGCGTTGGAGTGGTCCAGGTCGTCCTGGAGCTTGCCCATCTCCTCCATGAGCTCGTCGGTGTAGTTGGTCGCCATCTCTTCGGCGATCGCGTTGAACCGGTTGAGCTTGCCCTTGATCTCGGCGACGCCGTCCTCGACGTTCTCCAGGACGGTCTTGCTCTCGTCGAGCTTCGGCTCCTGCATGAGGATGCCGACGGAGAAACCGGGCGACAGGAACGCGTCGCCGTTGGACGGCTGCTCCAGGCCGGCCATGATCTTCAGCACGGTGGACTTACCGGCACCGTTCGGGCCGACCACACCGATCTTCGCGCCCGGCAGGAAGCTCAGCGTCACGTCATCGAGGATGACCTTGTCGCCGTGCGCCTTGCGCGTCTTGCGCATCGTGTAGATGTACTCAGCCAAGAGAAACCGTCCGGCAAGGAGTGAGTGGGCAGATACACCCCATCTTGCCTGACGGCCACCCCTGGGAGCCAACCAGTAGGCGGCGACCCCTCTGACCTGCGGGTTCCCGAACCCTCTTTCGTAGCGGTCCGGTCACCGTCCGCCGCCGCGGACGCGCGACGACCCCGGGCGCGGGTGCGCTCCGGGGTCGTGCGGGGTCGTGCGGGGTGGTGCGGCGGGGCCTGGGACTACTGGCCGGTGGTCTTCTTCTTGCGGAGGAAGAACACCGCGCCGCCGCCGACCACGACGAGCGCGGCGGCGATGCCGGCGATCATCGGGGTGGCGCTGGAGCTGCCGGTCTCGGCGAGGTCGCCGCCGCCGGTCGTGGTGCCGCCCGTGGTGTCACCGGTGGTGCCGGTGGTCGACGGGGTGGAGGGCGTCGCCGAGGGGGTGGTGGAGGGGGTCTCGGACGGCTTCGGGCCGGGGGTGGCCGTCTTGCAGTCGAGGACGCCCTCGAAGGTCTCCTTGAAGCCGTTCGGGCCGGTGATCGTGAAGTTGTAGGCCTCGTCCTCGGCGAGCGGGACCGTGATGGTCTTCGTCTCGCCGGCGGCGACCGTGTAGGAGGTGCCCTTCAGGTCGAAGGTCCAGGCCTCGTTGCCCTTGTTGCCGGCGATGATCTCCAGGCCGCCCTTGGCGCAGTCCTTGGCGACCGAGACGGACGGGACGGCGCCCTTCTTGGCCCACGTGGCGGAGGCCTTGGCGGTGACGGTGGAGTCGCTGGAGCCGGCCAGGATCAGGGTCTGCGAGGGGCCGTCGATGGAGACGAAGGCGCGGCCGAGGGAGACCTTGGTGGTGGCCTCGGCGGTCAGGTCGGCGGTGCCGTCGGCGGTGCCGGCGGGGACGTCGAGGTAGACCTTGTCACCGTTCTTGGCGTCGGTGACCGGCTTGCCGGCCTGGTCGACGACCTGGACGCCGGCGGGGGCGCCCGGGGCGGTCGCGAGCTTGGCGGTGGCGTTGGTGGTGACGGTGATCGGGCCGAGCTTCTCGCCGGGCTTGCCCGACACGGTGGCCGGGGAGAGGCTGAGGGAGGCCGTCGGCTCGTCGAGCTCGACCGCCTTCTCCAGCAGGTACTCCTTCAGCTTCTCGGCGTCCTCGTCCTTCGGCGTCGCGTAGACGTCGTCGGAGAGGGTCCAGATCGCGGCCTGGGTGCCGGCGGCGGCCTCACCCTTGGAGAGGTCGACGCCCACCTTGTCGCCGAGGGTCTCGGCGGACAGCTTCGGGTAGGAGTTCTCCAGGATCCAGAGGATCTTGCCCGCGTTCTTGTTGTTGTGCAGGGAGGACTGGTCCCAGCCGACTTCCTTGTAGTCGAAGTCGTGCTTCGCCTCGGTGCGGAGGTCGATGCAGTAGGTGAAGAGGGTGCCCCCGCCGTCGACCTCCATCTTGAACAGACCACCGCTGACGGACCACTTGGTGCCGTCCTGCTCGTTGGCGCCGTCCTTCTCGGTGATCTCGATGGAGCCCTTGTCCGCCGTGAAACCACCGAACTTCGCCGTGACACCGCCGGCGCCCGGGGCGCCCTCGTCGGCCAGCGCCGGACCGGCGGTCGCTATCGCACCGGTCGCGACGAGGCCGGAGACCAGGATCGTGGCTGCCAGACGGGCAACGCCACGCCCACGAACTGAAAACATTGGATTCCCCTCCGGGCGAGACGCTCCGCGAACTTGGTCGATTCGCGTGGGGGGAGCGCACGCCAGCAGAACTCACAGACTCAATGGGCTCATGTGCCGCACGAGTATTCGGGAATCCTAGGGACGCGAAACGCCCCGGTGCCCTGTCGTACGGTCAGATAACCATTCCGAATCGGAATCGTTATCACCGGGGCGAGTTCGTCGACAAATCGCCACAACGCAAGGTCAGGAAGCGGTTACCAGCTGCGGAGTCACGGCCGTCCCCTCCTCCGCCGCCACCGTCCACGGGTCCTGCTCGGGCTGCGGTTCGGGCCCTGCCCGCTCCACCCTCGGGGCGCGCCGGAAGGCCGCCGTCCCCCGGTTCAGGTCGTGCCCCACGGCCACCGCGTCCACGTCCACGAAGGTCTTGCGCCGCCCCTCGTACTCCTCCTCGCGGACCTTCAACCGTCCGTGCACCACCAGCGGTTCGCCGACGGAGACCGAGGCCGCGAGATTGGCCCCGAGCGAGCGCCAGGCCGACACCGTGTAGAAGCTGGTGTTCCCGTCGGACCAGAGGCCCCGCTCCCGGTCCCAGCGGCGCGCCGTCACCGCGAACCGGAAGCGGGCCACCCCTCCGGCCACCGTGTCCCGGTACTCCACCGCCGTCGCCACGTTGCCGACGAGCGTCACGGTCGTGTCGTTCATGGTCGCCCCCACTCTCTCTGTGCCCTGACGCCCTGTGCCCCGGCGTCCCGTGCCCTGGTGTCCGGCTGCGTGGACACCCCGTGGGAACCATGCTGAGGCGATCGGGCGGACCTCGCTCGGGCCTGTGGACAGCCGCGCACCTGGGGACAACTCCCTCACCCGGAAGGGTGGGAAACGGGCATCCCGGGCCTCGCTACCTCCCTCGCGCCCCCGCCCGCGTCGCGCCCAGCCGCCTCGTACCGGGGCGGCTTCCGCCCACCACCCGGGCGGCCGCCGACGGCCGCGCGCCGACCACCGTCGCGTACTGCTCGCGCACCTCCCGGTAGCGCACGAGCTCCGCCGCCACCGGGTCGAGGACCCGGGCCCGGCCGCAGGCCGCGGCCGCTTCCCGCAGGCGGCGTTCGGCCTCCTGCCCGTACCGGCGGGCCGGGCCCTTCACGGCGCCCTCGCAGGCCCATTCGACCAGCGGACCGCCGATGATCCCGCCGAGCATCACGAGGACCGGCGGCAGCAGGCCCGGCTCGACGACGCCGACGATCTGCGCCACCAGCCAGAGCGCGCCGAAGACCTGCAGGAGCGTCATCACCGCCTGCGCGAGGACGGCCGCGGGCCACCAGGCGGGCCTGGGCGGTCGGGCCGCCGGGTCCCCGAGGGAGACCGTCAGCTCGTCCAGGGCCTCCGGCAGCCCCTCGGCCCCGCGCGCGGCCGCCTCGCGGACCGCCTGCGCCCAGGGCGTCGGGAGCCCGCGCGAGGCCTCGTCGGCGACGATCCGCACGGCCTGCTCGACGCGCTGGCGGGCCGTCAGCTCGTCCTCGACGGGGACCTCCGGACGGGGGTCGGTGAGGCCGTGCGCGCGCTGCCGCTCGTACCAGCGGTAGAGCCGCAGCCAGGGGGTGCCGCAGGCGCGGATGGCGCCGCGCCGCCAGACCCGTTCGGCGGCCTCGCCCGCGGCCTGGGCGCCGACGGCGACGGCGAGCCGGTCGGTGAAGGCGTCCCTGGACCGCTCGTCGAGGCCGGACCGGCCGTCGGCGACGTACGCGGGGCGCAGCCGGGCCGCGGCGGCGTCGATGTCGGCGGCGAGGCGGCGTTCGGGAGCGGTGCGTTCCTGGACGAACCGGGCGACGAGTTCCCGCAGTTCGGGCACGCCCTCGCCGGTCAGCGCGGAGAGCGCGAGGACCGTGGCCCCCGGCTCGCCGTGCTCGCCGAGCGCCACGCCGTCCTCGTCGAGGAGGCGGCGCAGGTCGTCGAGGACGAGGTCGGCGGCCTCGGTGCCGAGCCGGTCGATCTGGTTGAGGACGACGAAGGTGACCTCGGCGTGCCCGGCGAGGGGCCGCAGGTAGCGCTCGTGGAGGGCGGCGTCCGCGTACTTCTCGGGGTCGACGACCCAGATCACGGCGTCGACGAGGCCGAGGACCCGGTCGACCTGGTCGCGGTGGGCGGTGACGGCCGAGTCGTGGTCGGGCAGGTCGACGAGGACGAGCCCCTGGAGCTCGGCGTCGGCGGCACCCCCCGCGAGGGGGCGGCGGCGCAGCCTGCTGGGGACGGCGAGCCGGTCGAGGAGCCCGGCGGCGCCCTCGGACCAGCTGAGCGCGATGGGCGCGGAGGTGGTGGGGCGGCGCAGTCCGGTCTCGGAGACGGGGACGCCGGCGAGGGCGTTGAAGAGGGTGGACTTGCCGCTTCCGGTGGCTCCGGCGATGGCGATCACGGTGTGCCGGGAGGAGAGCCGCTGTCGGGCGGCGGCCTCGTCGAGGACGCGCCCCGCCTCGGCGAGCGCCTCGCTCTCGACGCGGGCGCGGGAGAGCCCGACGAGCTCGTGGAGGGCGTCGAGGCGGCTGCGGAGCGGCCCGCCGTAACTGCCGCCGAAGGACGGCAGGACGTCCTCCTCGGGCGGCCCGCTCGGCTTCTCCTCGGTGACGGCGGTCCGCTCGGCGGCCCGCCGCGCGATCAGCCCGTCGTCCCAGCGCTCGACACCACGTCCGGCACCACGCTCGACACCACGTCCGGCACCACCCTCGGCACCACGTCCGGCACCACCCTCGGCACCGCGCTCGACACCGCGTTCGAGATCGCGCCCGCGCCGCCCGTCACGCTCGCGTCCGGGCTCGCGTCCGGACCGACGCCCGTCATCAACCACGTCACCCACGTCACTTCTCCTTCTGCAGTACGGAGAGCGCGGCGATCAGCTCCGCCTGCGGCTCGGGGGTCACGTCGAGCGCTTCGAGGGGGGCGAGGCGCCGGTCGCGCTCGGCGTGCAGGACTCGGTCGACGTACGAGAGGACGAGCTCGCCGCCCTTGTCGCGCAGCCGCAGGGCGGCCTGGGCACCGAGGAGTTCGGCGAGGCGTTCGCCGGCGGCGCGGGCGCGGCGGCCGCCGAGGAGGGAGGCGGCGAGGAGGGTGGCGACGGTGTCGGGCTCGGGTACGGCGGCGCGGGCCGCGCGCGAACCGGAGGGGCGCTCGACCTCGCGCACCTCCTCCTCGGCCAGCTCTTCGAGCACGCGGCGCCAGCGGCGCACCTCCACGCCGATACGTTCCGCCACCTCCCGGTCGCCACCGGCCCGCAGGGGGCCGAGGGCCTCGGAGGCGGGTTCGCGGCGCCAGGTGTCCCGGACGTGCTCCTCGGCGGCGGAGACCGCGCAGTGGAGGAGGGCGGCGAGGGATTCGGCGAGGGCGTCCAGGAGCTCGTCGGCGGTGCTGTCGCGGGGGTAGCCGCGCCAGCGGGTGCGGGCGTCGCCCGCGAGGACGGCGCCGCGCCCGAGCTCCTTGCGGACCCGCCTGCCCTGCTCCCGGTACGCGGCCTCGACGACGCCGCCGAGGCGGACGGCGGTGGCGTACTGGGCGGCGACCGCGCCGGCGAGTTCGGGCAGCCGGGCGTCGAGGGAGTCGATGACGCCGGAGGCGGTCCGGTCGGCGGCCTGCTGGCGGGCGGCCGGGTCCAGGGCGCGGTGGGCGAGCCAGCCGCGCAGCTCGGCGACGGCGTTCTCGGGCAGCAGCCCGCTGCCGCCGCCCGTGGACTCGGGCAGCTCGGGGATGGTGAACCGGGGTACGTGGCCGAGACCCGCCTTGTCGAGCAGCGCCCCGTACTGGCGGGAGACCTCGCCGATGACCTGGTGGGGGACGCGGTCGAGGACGGTGACGAGGGTGGCGTCGTACTCCTTGGCGGTACGGAGCAGGTGCCAGGGCACGGCGTCGGCGTACCGCGAGGCGGTGGTGACCATCACCCAGATGTCGGCGGCGCAGATCAACTCGGCGGCGAGGAGCCGGTTCTCGACGACGAGGGAGTCGATGTCGGGGGCGTCGAGCAGGGCGAGCCCCCGGGGCAGCGAGGAGGCCGTCTCGACGCGGAGCGCGTTCTCCTCGGGGGCGGGTTCGTCGACGGGGTGGTCCTCGTCGGCCTGGGGCAGCCACACGCGGGTGAGCTGCGGGAGGACCCGCATTCCGGCGAACCAGTGGTGATCCTCGGGATGGCACACGAGCACCGGCGTCCGGGTCGTGGGCCTGAGCACCCCCGCCTCGCTGACGCGGCGCCCGACAAGGGAGTTGACGAGGGTGGACTTCCCGGCCCCGGTCGATCCCCCGACGACGGCGAGCAGCGGGGCGTCGGGATCCTTCAGACGGGGCACCAGGTAGTCGTCCAGCTGGGCGAGCAGCTCGGTCCGGGTCTGGCGGGCGCGGGGCGTGTCCGGGAGGGGCAGCGGGAGACGCACGGCGGCGACTCGGTCGCGCAGGGCGGAGAGTGCGTCGATCAGCTGAGGCCGTTCGTCCAAGGTCACCACATGCGAAGAATGCCCAATTTATGAGTGTTTTTGAAGCCTATTACGACCCTGCGCGCCGAAGAGAAGGGTGGTGACCGGAAGGTCGGGCATAACGAGTGCACAACACCCGCCCCGAGCGGCGCGAAAAGCGCTGCGCGAATCGCACCTGCCTGCGATTATCGGTTCGCTTCACCGAACCTCCACATCGTGCCACGCAGGTGAAGCAACCAGGCCAAGGCCATCGGAGCCCTATCCTTGTCCCGGCAGGCACACCCCACCCACCAGGGGCTCCTGGCCACACGGCCACCACCCGGCCCCCGTAGCTCAGTGGATAGAGCAGGTGCCTTCTAAGCACTTGGCCGCAGGTTCGAGTCCTGCCGGGGGCGCACAGCGAGGCCCCTCCTTCGGGAGGGGCCTTTTTGCTGGTCAGGTGCGGTTTCGGGTGGGCGCCAGAGGCGCCGGACGCACCCCTTGACGGGGTCGGGGCGCGTCCGGCGGTGTCCGGCTGATTCCGGGTTTCTGCGGGTGGCTGCGGAGAATACGCGGGGAAGTTTTCAGCCCCTCGACGCGGCCGGGTCCGGGAGCTCCCCCGCCTTCTCGATCCGCTGTTTCAGGTCATCGAGCTGCCCGTCGATGCAGCGGGCGTACGTGGCCAGGAGCACGGGCACGCTGTTGCCTGCCCACTCGGCCACGGTCGCGGCGGGGACGCCGGCGTTGAGCCAGTTCGTCAGGCAGGTGTGCCGGAGGTCGTACACGCGGCGACCGAGAGGGGTCCCGAATTCGTACGACGTGAGCACTTCCTTTCGAGCCCGCCGCCACGCTCGCCGGATCACAGACCCCGCGAGGTCCCCGCCCTTCTCTCCCTGCATCAGCAGATCCCCGGGCTTGAGCCCCTCCTTCTCGATGTGGGCCCGGAGGATCCGAGTCAGGGCAGGACGGCAGGGAACCGTGCGCGTGTCGTCGGCGGCCCGCCCCTTGAGTCCGCGCTGCTCGCGGACCTCGCCCGTGCTCGTCCACTGCTTGCCGACCTCGGGGTGGGCGGTGTGGAGCAGGAGTTCGCCCCACTGGTCCTCGGCGTCGGCGGCAGGCAGGCGTACGTCCCCGACGTCGATGGCCACGACCTCCTCGGGCCGGGCGCCGGCGTAGTACATCGCGGCGAAGAAGGTGTGCAGCCGCCGGCCACCCCTCGGCCGGGCATAGACCCAGCCGAGGAGCTTGGCGGCCTGCTCGCTGTTGAGCAGCGACCGCTTGTCGACGGCGGATGACGTCTTCGCCGCAGTGGTGCTCGCGCCCTTCCCCTTCGGGAGGGGGTTCTCCTTGAGCACCTTCTTCTTGATGGCGTGCTCGAAGAGGACGTTCAGGATGCGCTTGGTCCGCCGGGCCGAGCTGGCGGCCACGGGCGTGCCATCCAGCTTCACCCCGGCGGCACGCAGCGCCGTCTCCACGGTGTTCTCGTCCTCCCAGGCGGCCATGGAGAGCGAGTTGCGCTGCACCCAGCGCAGGATCACGGCGACCTCCGGCGGAGCCTGGTCCCGCTTGAGGGTGTTGAAGGCGTACTCCCGGAGCGCGCGGCGCACCTCCACACCCTTGAACGCCGTCGGCTGGGAGCGGAGCAAGGCGATCGTGACGGGCGTGAGAGCCTTCGCCACGTTCCGCCGGTTGTTCGCGGACGTTCGCTCCCAGAGCAGGTCAACGAACTGGATCGCGAAGTCGTACCACTTCACGCCGGCCGCCCGGGACAGGTACGAGACGGGCAGACCGGTGGAGAGGCTGAACGCCTCTCCCTTGCGGGCGGCGGACACGAGCCCTGCCCGGAAGGAATCGGCGAGGGCGACGGTGCTGAACGGCTTCCGCCACTCCTTGCCCTCCAGCTCCCAGCGCACCGTGTACGTGGTCTTCTTCTGCCCCTCGTACACGGAGGTCTTCCAGAACTTCACGTCGTACGTCGTGTCCATCAAGCAGCGTCCTCGCACTCGTTCAGCCAGATCTCAAGGTCGACCCGGCGCACACGGATGCCGCCGTTCGGGAGCTTGATGCAGCGGGGGGCCCGCTGCTTCTGGCGCCAGTCGTAGAAGGTGGAGCGGGTGATGCCGAGTTCGTCGCACAGCTCGGGGACGGTGAGCATCGCGCGGGTCTTGGGCGTGCTGGCCATGACCGGACTCCTCATCGCGGTGGAGCGGGGCCCTCGGCCCCTTCCTGTCAGGTCCGCTACTTCCGCTACCTCCGCTACTGCCCTGGTCAGGGTCATGACCGGAGGTAGCGGACGGGGTAGCGGTAGCGGATGAATCCGCTACCGGCCCCGGGCTGAGGCGCCGGGACCGGTAGCGGGGTAGCGGATCAGGTAGCGGACGGGAAGAGCTCTTCCGCTACCGTTTCCGGCTCTCTGACCTGCGGGGTAGCGGCGGTAGCGGAAGTAGCGGCCCTCAGCAGGACAGGGGGGCAGTAGCGCTCCCAGGCGTCGTACAGATCAGCCGCGTAGTAGCCCTTCAGGACGGCGCCGGCGGTCTTGATGTTCCGGGCCTTGATGGGGGTGTTGTCGGCCGTCATGTACTCGCCGAGCATCTTGGCCAGGCCCCGGGAGTCGAGCGGGCGCCCGGCCATGTCGGACCAGGGCGCCTCCTCCAGCGCGCAGAGCCGGTCGAGGATCGCGACGGTGGGGAGCCGGTCGATACCGACCATGACGTGGTCGCGCAGGTCGGTGAGCAGCCGGATGCCGACGGATCCCTTGTCGTCGGCGCGGGCGGCGTTGACCAGCTCCACGCACGCGGCACGGGCCCGCTCGGGCCAGGCCCCGCCGGCCGCGTCCGCGACGGCGAGCAGGGGCTCCCAGACGTCGGCGGCCCGGTCGGTGACGCCGTCGGGCATCTCGGGCCAGCGCCCGGCGATGTCCTGGTGGACCTGCTCGGCCCACTGGGCGAGCCGGTCGCGCAGCTTGTTGCCCTCGGCCTCGTGGAGCCGCTGACGGAAAGGCTCGACCTTCTCGTTCCGGGCGCGGCGGCGCATCCGGATGATGACGGAGCGGGTGGTGATGGTGTCGGGGAGGTAGCCGAGTCCGGCGACGGCGACGGCGCTGTAGGAGGGGAACTCCACGACGGTCTGGTTGCCGCCGTCTCCGACGCACCGGTAGGTGACGCCGGAGCGGCGGTGTCCGGCGTTGAGGAAGCCCCGGAGTTCCTCGTTGTCCCCGGCCTTCGGCCCGAAGACGGTGTCGATCTCGTCGTAGAGGATCGTGGGCCGTCCGGCGGAGTCGGAGACGGACCGGAACAGGGCGGCGGCCCGCGCGTTCACCGCGAGCATCGGCCGGGGAACCAGGGTCTCCACGACTTCCAGGGCCCGGGACTTGCCGGAGCCGGGCTCCGGGGAGAGGAACGCCAGGCGCGGGGTGGAGTCGAAGCAGTCGAGCAGGTGGGCGTGGGCGTCCCACAGGGCGACGGCGACGTAGGCGCCCTCGCGGGGGAAGACGTTGAAGCGACGGTGGAAGGCTTCTACCTCGTCGAGCAGGGCTGCGCCGTCGATGGACTCGGGCATCGGGGTGTCCCTCCGGTTGGGGGCGTCGTCGGTCGGGTGCGGGTCAGAACCAAGAAGGACGCCTTCGGCGACGCCCTTCGGGGCGCCCACGGCATCCCGGCGCGAGGTCTGCTCGGCGTCTGCGGGACGGTGACCAGCAAGGATGAGGCTTTTCAAGGCGGGGGATTCGGGGCGGCTCATGCTGCGGCCGGCCGGGGGCGGGCGGTGCGAATGGACCAGTCCAGCGCGCTACGGATCGTGGCGCGGCACTCGGACGCGGGCAGTCCGGCCGTCTCCCCCGCCGCTTGAAAAGCCTCCTCGGCCACGTGCCGGGGGATGTCGCCCCATGCGACGAACCGCCCCACCGCGCGCACGGAAGCGAGCAACTGCGCGTTCCTGCCGCCTTCTTGGGCCGCCCGGACAGTGGCGGTCTCGCGCTCCAGGGCCACCTCGGCGGCGCGGGTCCCGCCACTGCGGGCGACGACCAGAGCCGGGGCCGGGGTGTGGGCGGTCTCGCGCGGGGAGGTGAGCTGGGTGTGGAGCCAGTCCGGGAGCGGGACCGGCGGGCGGTCGTCGAGGATCTCGTACGTGCCGTCGGGGGTGTGGCTGCCGGGGGCGACGACGTATCCGCCCCAGCCCCGGGTGTCGATGTGTGTCCCGAGCCGTTTGGCGGTGTTGCCGAGCCGGGCCCCGTCGGGCTGGGTGAAGTACAGGTGCATCCCGCCGCGTGCGGTCCGCACCCGGTGGGTGGCAGGGACGGTCTGTCCGGCGCGCTCGCAGAGCGCTTGGAAGGTAGTCACGCCGTCAGGCGTTCCTTTCGGTTCTTCCTCTTTGACCGTGTCGAGGTCGACCACGAGCAGCCCGGACGGCCCGGTGGCGATGCCGATGTTGTACGGGGCGTGGGTCCAGGCGGCGGCGAGCAGGTCGTGGCCGGTGGTGGCGCGCTGCTCCGGGGTGCGGTGCCCGGTCGCGCACCGGCCGGTGCCGGGGCAGCGGGCGGCGGCGTGGCCGGCGGGCCGCTTGTCCCGGGGGCGGAGGGGGAAGACGTGCCAGCCGCGCTCGGCGGCCGCAATGGCGTGGGCGAGCAGGTCGAGCCCCGGCAGGTCGATGAGCGGGGTGCCGCCGGCCTCTCGCGGAATGGGGGCGGGTTGGGTCATGCTGGGAGACCTCCAGGTCTTGGGATCGGGAGATGAGGGCGGCCCCGGTCATTGGCGTGAGGGGGCCGCCTTCGGCGTTGTCAGACGGCGAACAGGGTGAGGTCGCCGTCGTCGTCGCCCGGTTCGCGGTACGGCGAGGTCGCGGTGCCGATCGGGCGGGACAGGACCGGGGTAGTGGGGCCGTCGTTGTGGAAGCGCCAGGTGCCCATGTCGTGCTGCGGGCGATCCGGGTTCTTCTTGTCCGGCGGGGTGTAGCGGCGGGGCTCACCCGGGCGGGTGGCGTTCCACTCCTCCGCGCACACCTTGTGGACGGGCTCTTTGTCGTGAGACCGCAGCGGGGTGGGCCTGCCGCACAGGCAGCACGGCAGGTCCCGGGTGCGGTCGAAGTGGCTGCTGTCGCCCCAGTTCAAGCACGGGACCCGTTCCACGGCCCCGGGTCCTACCGGCCGTCGGGCGGGGTGAGGATGTCGAGCCGGGCGGCGGGGGTCAGCAGGGTGCGTGCGGTGGTGAGGAGTTCGGTCAGGTCGGCGACGTGGGCGGCGGCCTGGTCGAGGGTCGCGGTCGCGGCCTCGTGGTTGGTGTTCCACTCGCGCACTGTGTCCCGGGTGACGGCGATGAGTTCGGCCAGGAGCGGGAGCAGCGCCTTGTGGCCGTTCTCGGGCTCGCACAGGCGGTGGAGGAGGTGCTGTCGGTCGGCCCAGTTCAGGCCGGACCTGGCCTGGAACAGGAGGGCTTCGAGACCGGCGCGGGTGACGGTGGTCGCGGTGTCGATGCGGCGCTCGGCGAACTGGCACACAGTGATCTCCTCAGCTGTTGTTGATGGTGCCGTTGGCGCGGCCGAACAGTCCGGTCGCGGTGATGTTCTGGGTGATGTGCGTCGTCGACCCCGGTCCGCTGCTGCCGGTACCGGTACCGGTCGCGGCCCGGCGGGCGGTGCGGAGCAGGACGGGGACAGCGATGACGGCGGCGACGACGAGGGCGGCGGCGGACCACAGGGCGTGGCTCATGGCGATGAGTCCCGGGGCGGCGTAGGAGAGTCCGATGCCGGCGGCGGCGATCCCGCCGCCGACGGTGGGGGCGAGCAGGGCGGTGGTCTTGGCCCACGCCGGAATCGGCTGCCCGGCCGGGACCGGCGTGGGCGGCGGGGTGGGGTGGGTGTAGGCGAGGGTGCGGACCCCGCTGGGGAGGGTGACCCAGTCGACGCCAGGCGGGATCTCGGCGGGCAGGATCACCGGCCGCCGCACCTCGGTCGGGCGGTCGAAGGGGCCGGGGTAGGGGGTGGTGGGGGTGATCTCGTACGGGGTGTCGGAGTACACAACGGAGTCCCTTCAACGGCGGCGGGCGGCGCCTCTCGGTGAGGTGCCGCCCGCTCGGGTCGGTGACGCTGTGTGGGTCTAGTGGTCAGTGGACAGTGGCTACTGGATAGTGGAAACAGCCCAGTTCAAGGCCCCTGCTGTCCAGTAGAGGGGCTCTCTACTGGCTAGTGGAAAGTTTCCAGTGGCCACTGTCCAGTAGCTCTCTGTGCGGCTGTCAGGCGTGGTCGGGGTGGACGTAGACGGAGTGCGGACCCCGGTCGCGGTAGACGAGTTCGCCCCGCTCGGCCGCCGCCTTGAGCACGGCCCGGACGGCATGGCGGCTGCGTCCGACGGTGTCAGCGACGGCGGAGGGCTTCATGCCGTCCGGCCCGGCGGCCTGGATCGCGGCGATGGCCGTCGGCAGCCAGTCCGGGCCGCCGAGCTCCTCGCGGTCCTTGCGGAGTGCGGAGAGGTTCAGCCCGCCACCCGTCGAGGGCGGCTGCCCGTCGTCCGTTCCGGCACCGGGTTCGGTGGTGGTGCCGAACTGAGCGTCGATCTGGGCCATGAACTCGGCCGCGAGCGCGTCCGCGTCCACAGCGCCGGTCGGGGCGGTGGGAGGCTGCTGGTCGCGGTGGGCGGAGAGGTTGAGTCCGGGCCGCTTCGGGGTCTCCTCAGTGCCGGTGGCGGTCTCCGGCGCGGCAGTGAGGGTGCCGTGCATCCAGGCGGTGCGGGCCGCATCCCAGCGGCGGGCGTAGTCGGGGCCGGCGGCCTTGGCCGACTCCGCGTCCAGGCGGGGATGGAGGGCGGAGGTGGCACGGACGATGTCGGCAATCTGGTTGGGCTTGATCCGCCAGGACTTGAACAGTCCGGCCGGAGACTCCGGCGTGCCCATGAACCCGGCGCCCTTGTAGGGGGCCTGGGTAACCTTCAGGCCGCGTGCGCCGGGAAAGACCTTGGACAGGTCCATGCCCTCGACCTCTCCGCCGGTCAGGCAGACCCGGGCCTTGGCCTCGCGGCGGATCATCAGGTTGCCCAGCACCGACCCGGTCGCCCCCAGGGCGGTCAGCACGGTGCGCAGGCCCATCGCCCGCAGCAACCGGATGACCTCCAGGATCTTCGCGGCCAGCTTGCGCATCTTCGGATCGCTGCTGGTCAGGATCTCGGCGCCCTCGTCGATGACGAGCATGATCTGCGGGATCTGCGCGGAGACAGGCAGCAGGTCGGTGTTCGCGCGGGCCATGAGGTCCTGGTAGGCGACCTTGCGGTGCTTGCCGACCCGCACCGCCGCGTCCAGCATGACCATGGCCTCCTCGTAGGAAGCGGCGAGCCAGTCGATCCCGGGCCGCACCGCCTCCCCGCCCCCGTCGGCGGCGAGTGCGGGACGCACCCACGGGAGGCCGGCGGAACCGGCGTTGAGGTCGATGACCCAGGTCAGGATGTCAGTGGCGCGGGCGAACCCCGCGAGGACGTCGTGGACGAAGTTGGTCTTGCCCGACCCGGTCGGCCCCACGACCAGCGCGCACTGCTCGCGCAGGTAGACCCGCACCTCCCGCCCGTCGGGCCGGACGCCCCAGGGCAGACCGGTGTGGATCGACAGGGGGCTGTAGTCGGTGGGGTACTCGATCTCCCCGGCCAGCACATTCACGGTGGTGACGTCGATCAGGACACGGCCCTGGTCGATGCCCTGCGAGGCGGTGGCGGTGCAGCCGTGCGGCAGGCGGGCGTCGGCCGACAGCTGCGGCGCATACTGGGCGATCCGCTCGTAGGTGGTTCCGCCCGGCGGGAGTTCGGCGTCGATGGTGAACCCGGTGCCGGTCGGCCACATCTCCACCGCGAGGACGCGCAGGGTGATGCCGCCGCACACCCGCTGGATCCGGTCGACCCACTCGGCGGCGATCGCCCGCCGCTCGGCGGACAGCTCGCGGGAGACCTGGCGTTCGGCGGCCGCGAGGGCCTCCAACTCGCGGGCCTCCTCGTGCAGGAGGGTGGAGCGGGCGGCGGCGCCGATGCCGACCCCGAGGGTCGCCAGCGAGCCCAGGGCGGTCCAGGTCAGCGGGCCGCTGGTGATGGCCCAGGTGGTCCACCCGGCGCCCAGGAGCCAGGAGGCGGCGCGCATGGCGATGGTGCGGGCGGCGAGACGCTCGCGCAGGCTGGTGACGGTGTGGCCGATGGCTCCGGCGGCGCCGGCCGCCAGGGCCCATCCGGCGGGCATCCCGGTCGCGGCGCCGGTGGTGGCCAGGGCGAGGGCTCCGGTGGTGGCGGACAGGGCGCCGGTCACGGGTCCGTGACCGGCCGCCCAGTCCCACACCGGCCCCGTGGAGGTGGCGGTGGTGGGTGCCATGGTCAGACGTTCCATCCCTTCTCGGCCTCGGGCCCGTTGCGCGGGTCCTCGTGGCGGGCGATGTCCTGCTCGTGCGCGGTGCGGAACAGCGGGCCCATGTCCTCGGCGACCGCGACCGCGCTCATGAGGGCGCCGAAGATGTCGTTGAAGCCGTCGGCGATCTCCTTCTCCAGCGGGAACTCCGAATCGGCGCGCTCGGCCAGGATCTTCATCACGTTCGCCACGCTGGTCAGCGCGGCGGGCAGGCCTTCGACCATGGCGAGGATCTCCATGGCGTTCTCGGGGTCATAGCTGGTGGCGGCGGCTTCCATCTCCGCCGCGTGCTCCTCGAACCGGAAACCCGACACGATCTCTCCCTCGCTGTTCTCACTGGTGGGGGTGGTGGGGACGAGTCCGGCCGGACGCTCGGCGGTGTCCCCGATCTGGTCCGTCTCGTCGGCGGCCTCGGCGTCCGCGACGGCCTCCAGGACCACGAGCTCCGCGCGGGTGACCCGGTCCCGGGCCTCCCGCTCCTCGCGCGCCTTCTTCAGCAGGCGGGCGTAGAGGCGGCGGCCGGGGTGCTGCAGCCACGCCCAGCCGAGCTTGCGCCCGAGCGGGGTGGTGACCAGGCCGAGGAGGCCGAGCGCTCCGGCGAGCAGGGCGGCGAGCAGGCGGCGGCCCTGGAACCGGGCGGCGGACTTCCACAGCGCCTTACGGGCCCTGGCCCGGGCGGGGGCCTTGCGGACCTCGGAGCGCTGCGCGGCCAGCTTCCCGGCCGCCGAGGTGTCCCGGGTTTTGCGGAGCCGTTCCACGGCGGCGCTGCGGCTCTTACCCGCCGCGCCGGTGCCCCGGGCGACCGCCCGGCCGACCGGGCCCTTCTTCGCGGCGGCCATCGTGCGGGCGTCGTGCTTCGCAGCCCGGCGGGCGTCGGCGACCTGACGGCGGGCCGTCGTGGTGTCCGCCCGCCGCCCGGCCTTCGACGGCTGCACTGAACGGGCCTGCTCGCGCAGCGCCTTGACCTGCCCGACCCGTCCCCGCGGCTTCACCGTCGAGGAGTCCGAACTGCGGCCAGACACCCGTGCCTTCGGCCCGGAGACCTTCGCGACGGACCCGGCCGGTGCGGCGGCCGGGACACCCGCCTTCCGGCCTACGTGCCGACCGGCCGCAGGTCCGCTCGCGGAGCGGAGCGTGCCCGCAGCGGCGCCCGAGCGAGCCGTCTTCCTCCCCGACACGGGAGAACCCGCGCCCGTCCGGGTCCCGGAGGTGGAACCGCGCTTGGGCTGGGACGGGACACGGCCCGACCCGCCGGCCGACTTCCCGGCCGATGTGGTGCCGGTCTTGCCTGCCTTGGCCTGCCGGCCCTGCCGGGCGTTGTTCTTGTGGGTGCGGGCGGTCGTGGCGCCCAGGACGACGGCCCCGGTCGCGGCGACGGCCGCCGCAATCGGGCCGCCGACCAGCGCGGCCCCGGCGAGCAGCGTCACCGTGGCGTTCGCGCCGGTCAGGGCGAGGGGGACGACCGGCCAGCCGCCCGCCGTGTGCTCCACACCCGCCTTCCCCACGGGCTCGGAGGTTTCCGGTGCGGGGCTGGGGGCCGGGTCGGTGGGGGGAACGGGGGCCGTGTCCGTGAGGATCGGCTCGGTGCTGAGGTCCGTCACCGGTCCACCCCCTCGCCGGTCACGGCGTTGGGCTCCAGGGCGAAGTACACGACGATGGAACCCTCCATCGACGGGTACTGGCGCACCGCGTCGAGCCGGAGCTGGGTCAGGATGTCGAACCGGGTGGTCCCGGGCGGCGGGGTGTAGGTGCCAGAGACCGTGCACGCGCTCATCTGGCTGTTCTGCAGGGACAGCGCGTACATGTGCGTGCCCTGGGGCTGGTTGTTCTGCATGAGGAACCTCCAGGTCACGAACGGGGAATGAGGTGCTGGGGGTGGGTGGCGGCCTCCTGCCAGCGCCTGCACTCGGCCGCACCGGCCCAGCGCAGGCGGGCGGAGAACGTGCAGCCCGGCACCGTGCACGCGTAGGTCACCGAGCCAAGGGCGCCGACCGCGCGGGACGCGAGCGAGAGCAGCCCCGACGTGATCGCGTAGCCGCACGGTACCGACAGCCAGAACGGCACCGCGTACGCGTCGAGCCGCAGCGCGACCGCCATGCCGCAGGCGACGGCCACCAGTCCGGCACCCGCCATCACCGCGTTGTGCCGACGGATCGTGGTGTTCGGGGAGAGCTTCACTGCGCGGCTCCTTCCAGGGAGCGGGCGGGGGTGGTGTCGCGCAGTTCCTGGTAGCGGGTGGAAACCCAGCCGACCGACCAGCCGCACAGCTCGGCCGCCTGCCGCACCGGCACCCCGGTCGCGTACGCGGCGGCCACGGTCTGGCGGGCCTGCTCCTCGGACTGCTTCACCGGCGCGGGCCCGGCGGCGAGGAGGGCGGCGCGTTCACGCTCGGCCCGCTCCTCACGTTCACGCTGTTCACGCTGCCGGGCCGCCTCGCGGTCCCGGCGCTCGCGTTCGGCGCGTACGGCGGCCTCGCGTTCAAGGCGTTCACGCTCCACGCGCTGCTGTTCACGCTCGCGTTCACGGCGTTCACGCGTCTCCCGCTCCGCCCTCTCGGCGGCCTCGGCCCGCTCGCGCTCCTCCCGCCGGGCACGCTCCTCCCGCTCGGCCTGTTCACGGACCAGAGAGGCTTCGTGTTCACGCTTTTCACGCGCCATCCGGGCCTCGAACTCCCGCTTCTCACGGGACCGCCTGTCGGCCGCTTCGGCGCGCTCGGCGGCGGCCTTCTCCCGCGCCGCCCGGTCGGCCCGTTCACGCTCCTGGATGGCCGTGAGCGCGTTCGTGATGGCCGTGCGGTAGGCGAGGCCGGTCTCGGCCGTGACGATCAGCAGCAGCGGTGCCACCGAGTGGACCGCGACTCCGACCAGGTCTTTCTTCAGGGCGGAGTCGCCGATGTTCAGGGCCAGGGTCATGCCGCCGGTCATCCACCGCAGCGCGATGGGCCACCGGCCGCCGTGCCCACCGAGGCGGGCGAGGACGGAGTCGAGACGGACGACGATGACGACGGCCGCGTCCACGACGATCGGGAGGATGGGGGCCGTCCACGCCCAGCCGTCGGGGGTGTGGGCCCGCATCAGCGGCGTGACCGTGAGGACCGAGAAGAGCATCGCCCCGCTCACGATCAGCCACGTGCCCACGCTCAGGGCCTGCTCCGCTGAACGGATCTGAACACCGTTCACGACAGCACCCCCGCACCCGAGGACACCGGCTCGACGGCCGGGATCTTCCCGTAGCCGGTCAGCTCCAGGTCGGCCCCCGCGAACGTGACGTGAACGTTCAGGACGCCGGTCCGGCCGTCGCACTGAACGCGGTGAACGACCGACTCGGGGGCGATGCTCAGGGCCTCACGCCACGCCTCGAAACCGGCGAAGTCGTCGTGGAACGTCAGCTCCAGCCGCTCCGGGTAGAGCGGCGAGACCCCCACGCGCGGCGCCGGCAGGTGCGAGAACTCCGCCGCCAGCAGCCGCAGCGCCAGCAGCGGGGCGGACAGGTCCGCCAGCGTCCCGGCCCTCACGCGGCACCGCCCGCCCGCACCACGCCGACGCGGTTCGCCAGGTCCCGGCGGGCCGCCACCACCCGGTTACGGGCCCGGCGGATCCGCCGCTCGTCCAGCTTCACGGCCGGACGGTCCAGCGTCTTGATCTGCGCGTCCAGCAGCTCGACCTCCGCCAGGATCAGCGGCATCTCCTGCTCGATCGCGTCCAGCTCCACGCCCG
Organism: Streptomyces sp. NPDC021012; assembly: GCF_044333355.1. NCBI lineage: Bacteria > Bacillati > Actinomycetota > Actinomycetes > Kitasatosporales > Streptomycetaceae > Streptomyces > Streptomyces sp. NPDC021012. Next base: position 71,607 of record NZ_JBIRQU010000004.1, on the reverse strand, counting down.
ACGGCTCACCGTCGAACGCCAGGGCCCCGCTGGTGGCGGGGAGTGTGATGATGGACTTCAAGGGTCTGCTCCTTCCAGAGAGGAACGGCCCGAACGAGGTCCCGGAGCTGCAACTCCGGGACCTCTCGCCGTTGGAACCATCCGGCTCCCCTCGACCCCGCCCGTACGGAACCCCGCGAACGGGGCCCGGACGGGCGGAGGAGGCAACCGGCCACAGCCGGGTGGCTGCGGAGGGGGCTGTTCAGACGGTCGCGATGAGGAGGGCGGCGACGCCGAGCCACAACAGGTGCCAGGACTGGTCCAGGGCGTACGCGCCCGTCCCGAGCGTCGGTGCGTACTCGCCATTCGCGGTGGTCGGGTGGCCCGGGTGCGCCGGGGTGCCAAGGCTGTAGAACTCCGCCTTGCCGACCCGGTCCGCGAGCCGCTTGAGCGTGGTCCGGCGGTCAGCCCAGTAGTGGCTGACCGCATCCAGGCCCAGGCCGAGGATCGTGCCGAGGACGGTCAGCGGCAGATCGAGCACGAGCGCCACGGGGAGGAGGACCACGAGCTTGGTGAGAGTCAGGCCGAGGACGTGCCGGCCGCATGCGAACCGTCCGGTCCAGCCAGGCTGGCCCTTGGTGGCAGCCTGGCAACTCGACTGAACCCAGTGGTCGCCCACGGAGTGCGCGACGTAGAGGGCGACGAACACGGCGGCGAAGGTGGCGGCCGTAATAGCCGACTGAAGTGCCGCGATGGAGTTCATGGGTGTGTTCCTTCCAGCGAGGAACGGCCCGAACGAACCCCTGGTGTTCCAGCACCGGGGGTTCTCGCCGTTGGAGCGGTTTCTCCGGCTCCCCTCGACCCCGCCCGTACGGAACCCCGTGTGGGGTCCGGACTGGCGGAGGAGGCAACCGGCCGCAGCCGAAAGGCTGCGGTGGTCAGGTGACGCGGTGGGCGCGGCCGCTCCGCCGGTCCAGCGGGGGCGGCGCCCAGGGTCTTCGTCGCTTCACGTCGGCCTCCATTGGGGCGGACATGGGTGCATGGCGTAGATCGCGATCTCTGCCCTTGTCTCACCGCACGTCGAGGACTCCTCAGCCAGCCCAAAGAGGCGGCCCGGAGCAAGGTGCTTGCTGCTCGTGCGGCAGGGCCTGCGGCTTGTCGCAGATGCCTGTCGTTCTGTGTGTCCACTGTTCAGTTCTCAAGCCAACGGACGCTTCCTTCGAAGTCGTTTCACGAGCCTCTCCGGGCGTTGGGCAGCACGGTTCATCGAGCCGAAGCCCGATGAGGCACATGTACTACCTGTTCCTCATCATGCGGAGGAGGGTTCGCATCGTCAAGTCCCTTGGATCCTTGGTGCCTGCGAGTCCGCCCCGTTCGATGACTCCAGATTGGCTTGAGCAGGGCAGACGTTGGACTCCGCGCATGTACGGCTCCAGGACGTCTTGGCTACGGTGAAGTCGTCCCAAGTCGTCCCACCTGGGGAGCACATGGCATGGCCAACGAACGCTTACGCGGCGCGATCATCGAGCGCGGCATGACCCTTGATGAAGTGGCCGAACGGCTCGGGGTGTCGGCGAAGACAGTGGAGCGCTGGATCAATGAGCCCAAGCGGCAGCCGTACCGCCGCTTCAAGTACGCCGCGGCTTCGCTCCTGCAGTGCGAGATGTCCTACCTGTGGCCCGAGGAGCGGACGTCCGTCGAGGTCACCGAGGCGGGCAATGCGGAGCTGGTGAAGCTGTACCCCCACCGCTCCGTCGTGCCGAACCGGCTCTGGCCACAGCTCTACTCTGGCGCCACGCGGCACTTCGACGTGCTCGTCTACTCGGGCTTCTGGCTCACCGAGGACGCTGCCTTCCACCAGGTGGTCAAGGAGAAGTCGGCTGCCGGCGTCCCGGTCCGGTTCATGCTCGGGGACCCCAACTCCGCTGCGGTCGCCACACGTGGGGCGGACGAAGGGATCGGCGGCGCGATGGCGAGCAAGATTCGCAACGCGCTGGTCAACTATGCGCCGCTGTTCGGCCTTCCTGGTGTGGAGTTCAGGCTTCACTCCACCACGCTCTACAACTCCATCTACCGGGCCGACGACGAGATGCTCGCCAACGGGCACCTGTACGGAGTGGGGGCGTACATGGCCCCGGTCCTGCACATCCAGCGCATCCCCGGGGGCGAGCTGTTCGACGCCTACGCTGAGAGCGTCGAACGGGTCTGGGAGTCCGCACGGCCGATCTCCTCGCCCACTGACCTGGGAGGTTCAAGCGCATGAGCCGGATCGACTACTTCCGTGACCCTGCCGCCCCGAAGGCCAATTCGGTCGTGCCCTCGGTTACGGCCGTCGTCCGTGACGACGCCGGCAGGCTCCTGGTCATCCACAAGACCGACAACGACCTGTGGGCGCTGCCTGGCGGTGGCCACGACATCGGCGAGCGGATTGCCGACACCGTCGTGCGCGAGGTGGAGGAGGAGACCGGGATCAGGGTCGTGGTGGACGGGATCGTCGGGCTCTACACCGACCCCGAGCACGTGCTCGCGTACGACGACGGCGAGGTGCGACAGCAGTTCTCGATCTGTTTCCGGGCCCATCCGGTCGGCGGGTCTCTCCGTACGAGCAGCGAGTCGAAAGAGGTCCGCTGGATGGCTCCGGCGGACCTCGATGACTTGGACATCCACCCGTCCATGCGGCTGAGGGTCCAGCACGGTTTGGACGAGTCGCGGCGCGAGCCCTACATCGGCTGAGCGCCGGCCGTGACGGCGGCCATGCGGCTCTCCACGCGCTCGTTGGCGGCGTGGATCTCCGGCGCCGCCCGCTGGATGAAGCGCCCCACGATCGTGTCCGGGCCGTACCGTTGCACGATCTCGTCCAACCGGGCCGCCGGCGTCGTGTGCTCGCCGGTCGGCGTCGTCGTCATGTCGGACACGATGAGCGCATCCACCAGCTCGGGCCGCTCCAGCTCGAACTCCGTCTCCAGCTCATGCCGGAGACCTCGTTCCTCGGCCTCCAGGAGCGCGCAGGAGTGATGGGCAACGAGCCGGACGACCCGCTCGTCGGCGCCCTCCTGGTCCCGCAGGAACCGTGCACCGTCGAGCGGGTGGAAGCCGGTGGTAGCGATGGAGGGGGAGTATCCGATGTCATGCAAGACGGCGGCCGCTTCCAGCAGCTCGGCGTCCCGCCCCAGGATCGGGGTCAGCGAACGGGCCCTTTTGGCGACTCCGAGGGAGTGCGCCCAGCGGCGCGGCAACGGCTCGGCCAGCAGCGATTCGGACAGCGCGTACGCCCAGTCAGTAAGCCCCATGAGTACCAAGGTTAGGTCTTCTCCGGTTCAGTCGGGAGAGCGCGAACGGTCCGGCCCTTGCCATGCACCGTGGCGAGCAGTCCGGTCCCCTCCATCTGCGCGAGGGCGCGTCGTACAGCGGTACGGGAGACTTCGAATCGCGCGCACAACTTCGACTCCGATGGATAGGCGTCGCCTACTGTCAGTGCGTCCTCCCTGATCAGGTCGGTCATGCGGTCGACTAGGGGTCGGATGGGCTTGGCAGACAGCCGCCATCCAGTACCAGGCACGGAGCTGATTAGCTGCTCGGCCTCCAGCACCTTGAGCGCGCGCCGGATGGTGTTGCGGGAGACGTCATGCGCCCGCATGAGAGCGGCTTCAGACGGCAGCGCGCGTCCCTCGGGGCCCTCCTTGATGTCCCTCCGCAGCGCGTCAGCGATGAGCAGATAGGTTCCGCGCGGACTGGCCTCCGACACGGCACCTCCTTTCGCAGGCTTCGGTTACCGCCAGGGTCGCACGTTCCGGCCACTAGCAGACGAGCTGTCGGGCCAAGATCGAGTACCGTCTGGCTCAGAAATCGCGGAGGCCGACGAAACTAGCCTTATTAAAACAAATCAGTCAAGTCGAAGAATTGCCGAGATCTTTCAACCAGCACCTTCCCTGCCGGGATCCTCTCTTGATAATCCAAGCACAAAGTACGCAATTTGTGATGCACCTGCCATTCCTCCACCGGGAGGCTCCTGGCGCCGTCCACCAAGAGTGACACAACGCCAGGGTAAGACATAGCTTCAAATAGATTACGGACGGGCTGTTGGCTCATACTAACCGCAACACGCTCCCCCGCCTCCGTGACGTAGTAACCCACTTGACCGACACCGAAGAGACTTTGAGTAACCCAATCCGGAAGGCCAGATGCGGAAACATGAAGAAGGGACTCGGCCACTTCCGACCATTCACGGTTTTGAAGTTTGATAGTTCCGTTATTGATACCCGAGACCAAGAAATCATTTTGCAGGATTTTGATACCCATCTGAAATTCGATGGAATCAGATTGATCCCGGGCACGCTCCAGGTTAGTTTTCGTGGAGTACGCCAGTGGCCCCGGGCGCCCTTGCCACTCACCCGAAAGGAGGAGCAGGGTGTTTACTCTCCCGGATCCGCCGGCAGCAAGGCTCTTAGAGATCTCGTATTCAATCGCGGCACGCGATGGAGCATCTATGGTCCCGGTATGCCAAATAGCTTCACCTAGACTGAGCTGCTGAAATTCTTCAAGAGGCTCCTCTACAAGTTCGAGCGCCTGCTTCGTGAAAGTTCTCAGAAAACGAGGCGACCTCGCAGCCACATCGTCATTAATTAGGTCTGCAGCAAGCATGGATCCAGGCTTCACGAATAGGCTCAGCTCATCGGAAGCCTGCACCTCATCCAGCAGATTGACGAGGCGGTCTCGGAAGCTGGGGCGCTCAAGAAAAATTCGACCAGCGGCTAGAAGCCACGTATTGCGCCAATGCGCGGACTTGGCGATCATCCTCAGATGATCGATAGTTCGAGAAAGATCGTCGCACACAAGCGCTTTGGCTGCCATAAATTCCTGCAAACTGCGAACTTCGAATCCGAAGCTGTCACCCTTCTTCGGCACTAGGAGAATCAACCTATGCATGGCTGCTTCGACTAGGCGCGATGCTAGAGAATAAGCATCTGGGTCCGAGTACCCCTCTTCCTTCAGATGCCTTTGAGTAATACGAGACAGTTGCTCTCTGGAAATAATAGCGTCGGAATCCCCTACCCCCTCCGACTGAACCTGCAGGAACAGCCCTACCCGTTCGTGGAGGTGATCAATTTGAGTGCGATAGTCGTCGATAAGGAGCCCAATAGGTCCAGGCTTGCTGACTTCACGGTTAAAGATTACCTGGTAATAGTCGTTGAAAAGCCGATAGCGCTGCTGTGGCACGCGCTCACGACGCTCAAGGAGGATAGCCATGATAGTCACTTGAAGAGGTGTGACCATCAGCCGAGCAGTCAAATCTTCATCAGCCGCCTCTTGAAGCCGCTGCAGAACTCGTTCTGCAGTATCCGGGTCGCCCTTGTGGCGAGCTTGAGTCAGCTGCCTTGCATACGAAATCGCACTGTCCGCAGAGAGAGGCTCTAGGGTCAACTGAACATAACGCTGGCGCGAAAACTCCCCTCGGTACCCTTGGGGCCGCGAAGTCGCCACGATAAGAAGATCGGCATCCACAGAGTGGGCATCAATTACGAAGTCATTGATCTTTTCCATAACGGCATCTCGAGCTTGAGGGGAGGCAACCTCGTCCAAGCCATCAAAAACCACGAGCCACGGCCACACCCTCAACCATGCTCGCAATTGATTCGGGGTCACGTCCGAAGTTCTTTTACTTATCTCCGAGGCCAAATGCCTGAGCAGGCTGACCGATTCTCCACCGGCGATAGTATCGGCGTATTCACTTAGGTTCACACGAACTGGCCATCGTCGGGCGGCGGGCAAAGAGATTCCCATGCGGGGAGTCTGATTCTGGAACTCTGTAACGATTCTCGCTGTTTCCGGATCAAGCCTAGCGTGAGCATCTGAAAGGAGAGCCACCCTATATGCCTGACACAACAGTTGGCTGATGGTCGACTTTCCTTGCCCGGGCCCCCCGATTACGGCGATGAAGGGGTGGTTGGCGGCTCGACGGCTAGGCCGAAGAACCGAATCTCCATGCTCCAGTATGCGCCGAACCGTGAAGCCTACCTGATGAGAACCATCTTCCCCTATGGAAACACTAAAAGGGTCGATTGCCATGTCGGCCAGCGGGAGCCTCTGATTGTCAGATTCTCCAGCTTGACCAAGCCTCACCCATTGATCGGTCGCCAGCTCCTTAGCGCTATGACCTGTCAACAGTTCGCCCAACTCAGAGGCGCTTCCCTCAATCACCTCCCTGAGCTTGAACAGGACGTCGCCGGCTGTGGTGAGAGCCGCATAAGTCTGTCGAATTGCAGGATACTGATCTAGGTAGCGGCAAATTTCATCAAAATGCCAGACTCCAAAACCTTCCAAAGGAAGTTTCAACTCGTCAATCAAGTCCGACATGGCTTTCTCAAAAAGGTCGAGTCCTCCCTGAACGGGGTCAGACGACAAGACGACATTGGTAGCGAAAAGCAAATAGCGCGGCAGCGCCCCTTCCCTACCTCGCTTTGAATCCTTGTTAGCCCATTGTCGCAGCTCTTTACGCACTTGCCCGATGAACCAGGTGGTATCCGGCTTGGTCCCGCGCGGCCGTTGAAGGAACTTTGCCTGGAGGACACCGTGCCCGCTCCAGCAGTCTGACGAGCCGGGGAAGGGGTAGCGCATCTCGCCACGGAATTCGGCCTCGCGGCCCCCGTCAGGTCCGTCCCCATAGATCTGCACGCCAGGGCCAAGGATCTGGAGTGCGAGAGCCTGAGTGAGGTGCTCGAACTCCCGGGCGCCAAGCCGCGTCAAGTCGTAGTCCACCAAGCTATCTTGCCCCCGCAGGTGATACAGATGGAGGGTTTTGCATGATCAACCTCTGGTTCCTTGGCGCAACAGAGCAGCAGGGCTAGTAGGCATGGGCGCTCGGTGCCGGCGTGCCTTGGAGCCCCGGGCGCACGACGGGAGTGAGCCCGACGCTTCGTCAGCCTCGCCGTTCTATGGAACCCTTGGCTCCGGTGAATACACGAGAAGACTCAGGCGTCCCACCCCGCCACAGGCTGAAAGCTCCTGGTCAGATGCTTGCTGACCCAGATCCAGGCCGGTGCCTTCTAAGCACTTGGCCGCAGGTTCGAGTCCTGCCGGGGGCGCATCGGCGAAGACCCTCCTTCGGGAGGGTCTTTTTGCTGGCCGGGGGTGATTTCCGGTCGGGGGGCGAGGGAGGCCGTCCGGGGTCGTTACGGGGTGACCGTGCCGAGTTGGAGGAGCGCGGGGGTGGGGGCGCAGCAGCCTCCGTCGGGGGTCGGGTGGGCCGTGTCCGGCTGGGCGAAGAGGCCGGTGCCGCCGCAGACGCCGGTCTCGGGGAGGGCGAGTTCGACGCGTTCGGCGGACTCGTGGTCGCCGGCGATGGCGGCGACGACGGAGCGGACCTGCTCGTAACCGGTGAGGGCGAGGAAGGTGGGGGCGCGGCCGTAGGACTTCATGCCGACGAGGTAGACGCCCTGTTCGGGGTGGGAGAGCTCGTTGGCGCCGTGGGGGCGGACGGTGCCGCAGGAGTGCTGGTTGGGGTCGATGAGCGGGGCGAGTCCGACCGGGGCCTGCAGGCGTTCGTCGAGACCGAGGCGGAGCTCGGAGAGGAAGGAGAGGTCGGGGCGGAAGCCCGTGAGGACGATGGCCTCGTCGACCGGGTCGAGGCGCCGGCCGTCCTCGGCCACGAGGATCAGGCGGTTGTCGCCGTCGCGCTCGACCGCCTCCGTACGGAAGCCGGTCACGGCGTCGGCGTGGCCCTCGTCGACCGCCGCCTTCGCGGCCAGGCCCAGTGCGCCGCGGGCGGGCAGTTGGTCGGCCGTACCGCCGCCGAAGGTGGAGCCGGAGATGCCTCGGCGCAGGATCCACACGGCCTTCGTCCCCGCCTGCTCCCGGGCCAGGTCCGCCAGCGCGGCGAGCGCGGTGAAGGCGGAGGCGCCGGAGCCGATGACGGCGGTGCGCCTGCCGGCGTACCGGGCGCGGACGGACGGGTCCTCGAGGTCGGGGACGCGGTAGGCGAGGCGGTCGGCGGCGGCCTTCTCGCCGAGGGCGGGGAGGCCGGACGCTCCCGCCGGGCTCGGGGTGGACCAGGTGCCGGAGGCGTCGATCACCGCGCGGGCGAAGAGTCGCTCCTCACGGCCGTCGGCGTGGGTGACGTGGACGACGAACGGCCGGGCCTCCCGGTCGGCGTCCACGATGCGGTCGCGGCCGGCGCGCGAGACGCCGGTGACCGTGGCTCCGGTGCGGACCCGGTCGCCGAGGGCGTCGGCGAGGGGCTGGAGGTACCGCTCCGCCCAGTCACCACCGGACGGGTAGGTCTTCACGTCGGGCTTCACCCAGCCGGTGGGGGCCAGGAGCTTCTCGGCGGCCGGGTCGGTGACCTCTCCCCACGTCGAGAAGAGACGGACGTGCGCCCACGCACGTACCGCCGCGCCGGCCACCGGTCCGGCCTCCAGGACCAGCGGTTCCAGGCCGCGCCCGACGAGGTGGGCGGCGGCGGCCAGGCCGACGGGGCCGGCTCCGATGACCACGACGGGCAGCTGGTCGGTGGCGGTGGCTGTGGCGTTCACGGCGATTCCCCTTTGTTTCGACGTCCGTCGATCTCTTGCACGGCAAGCCTCACACTTGAATCGACGTTCGTCAACATAGACGTTCATCGAAATGACCCACCCTCTCCGGCATCCCTGGGCGGCTGATTCGACATGTGTCAACATAGATGCATGTCGAATGCCGCCGCGCTGCCCGTCCTTGAACCCGAGGTCGCCCCCTGCTGCCCGCCGCTCACCGAGCGCCCGCTGAACGCCGAGGAGGCCGAGCGGACCGCGAAGATGTTCAAGGCCCTCGGTGATCCGGTACGGCTGCGGCTGTTCTCGGCGGTCGCCTCGCACGAGGGCGGCGAGGCGTGCGTCTGCGACATCTCCGACGTCGGCGTCTCGCAGCCGACCGTCTCCCATCACCTGAAGAAGCTGAAGGAGGCGGGGCTGCTCTCCTCCGAGCGGCGCGGCACCTGGGTGTACTACCGGGTGGAGCCCGCCGTCCTCGCCGCCATGGGCGCGCTCCTCACCAAGGCCGCCGCCGCGTGACCGACTCCGCTCCGGTGGTCCCCCTCACCGCCGCGCATGCCGCCGAAGTGATCGCGATCTACCAGGCCGGCATCGACGAGGGCAACGCCACCTTCGAGACCACCGCCCCCACCTGGGAGCAGTTCGACGCGGCGAAGCTGCCCGAGCACCGCTTCGCCGCCGTCGACGGGACCGGGCGCGTGCTCGGCTGGGTCGCCGCCACCAAGGTCTCCGACCGGTGCGCGTACGCGGGCGTCGTCGAGCACTCCGTCTACGTCCACCCCGACGCCCGGGGCCGGGGCATCGCCTCCGCGCTTCTGAAGGCGCTCATCGACTCCACCGAGGCGGCGGGGATCTGGACCATCCAGTCCGGGATCTTCCCCGAGAACGCCGCGAGCCTGGCCGTTCACGAACGGGCCGGCTTCCGGGTGATCGGCACCCGCGAGCGCATCGGGCGGCATCACGGGGTCTGGCGCGACACCGTACTCGTCGAGCGTCGCAGCAGTAGCGTGGCGTAAGCCCCGTTCGGGGTTCGGAGCTACCCACCAACGGCGGGCGGGGTGCCGGTGCCTTTCCCCGAAGGACGAGCCGGCCCGTGGCGGGCGGGGCGGGGGGCGAGCGAGGATCCTGGCCATGACCATGGAGAAGGACCTCGTTCCGGCGTCGGCGCACTCGGCCCCGTGGGTGTTCGCCACGGGCGGGGCCGTCGGCGTTCTCGGCGGGATGATCGGCCTCGGGGGCGCGGAGTTCCGACTGCCGCTGCTGATCGGCCTGTTCGGTTTCACCGCGCTGTCGGCCGTGATCCTGAACAAGGCGATGAGCCTGGTCGTGGTCCTCGTGGCGTTGCCCGCGCGTTTCGCGGCGGTGCCGCCGTCCGAGGTCTTCGGGCACTGGCCGGTCGCCCTCAACCTGCTCGCGGGGAGCCTGCTGGGCGCCTGGGTCGGTGCGTCGTGGGCGGTGCGGATGCGGAGCGCCACCCTGTACAAGGTGCTGGCGGCGCTGATGGTGCTCATGGCCGCGGCGCTGGTGGCGACGCACAGCACGGCCCTCGGAGCACTCGATCCACCCGTGTGGGCGCAAGTGCCCGGCGGTGTCGTCTCCGGCTTCGGCATCGGCGTGGTCGCGGCGATCATGGGCGTGGCCGGCGGCGAGCTGCTGATCCCCACGATCGCGCTGCTGTTCGCGGTCGACGTCAAAGCGGCGGGCAGCCTGTCGCTGCTGGTCTCCCTGCCGACCATGCTGGTGGCCTTCGCCCGCTACAGCCGGGACGGCGGCTTCGCGGTGCTCGGTGCCCACGTCCGTTTCGCGGTGACCATGATCGGCGGCTCCGTCGCCGGTGCGGCGGTGGGCGGGCTGCTGCTCGGGGTCGTCCCGGACCTTCTGCTGGTCCCTGCCCTGGCCGTGGTCCTGCTGGTCTCCGCCGTCAAGGTCGCCCGGCACGGCTGACCGCCGCGGGGCGCCCTGTCAGCGCAGCAGATCCGCGATCTGCCGGGCGGCTTCGCGGGCGGGGCGGCCGACGCCGATGAGGGTGGCGGAGGCGGGGCCGGTCCAGTCCCCGTAGCCGAGGAGGTGGAGGCGGGGCTCGTCGATCGCCCGGGTGCCGGCCGTGGGGATGCGGCCGCGGGGACCGCGCAGGCCCAGTGGGGCCAGGTGGGCGAGGGCCGGGCGGAAGCCCGTGCACCAAATGATGGTGTCCGCCTCGGCGGTCGTGCCGTCGGCCCGTTCCACGCCGGCCGGAGTGAGGCGGGTGAACATCGGCCGGGCCTCGAGCCGGCCGGCGTCGCGCGCCGTGCGCACCGGCGGTACGGCCACGATGTCGCCCAACGAGGCCACACCTCCCGTGTCCTCACGGCCCTCGTCGAGGGCGCGGCGGCGGGCGGTGGCGTGGTCGAAGAGGGCGCGGCCGTCGATGTCGTCGGCCAGGTAGCGCGGTTCGCGGAGGGTGCACCAGGTCAGGTCGGTGTCGTGCGCGAGGTCGGCGGCGATCTGGGCGCCGGAGTTGCCGCCGCCGACGACCACGACCCGGCGGCCCGCGAAGTCGGCAGGGTTGGTGTACTCCACCGTGTGGAGCTGCCTGCCCGGGAACGTCTCGCGGCCGGGGATCGCCGGGACGAAGGGGCGCGACCACGTGCCGGTGGCGCTGATGACCGCGCGGGCCCGCCACGTACCGGAGTCGCCCTCCACGCGCAGGAGTTCGCCGTCGCGGTGGACGCCGGCCACGCGGACCGGTCGCACGACCGGGAGGTCGTACCGCTGCTCGTACTCCGTGAGGTACGAGACGACGTGTGCCGCGTCCGGGTACGTCTCCCCCGGCTGCGGCGGCATGAGCCGGCCCGGCAGGGACGAGTACGCGGCCGGGGAGAAGAGGCGGAGGGAGTCCCAGGTGTGCTGCCAGGCGCCGCCCGGCGCGGCCTGGGCGTCGAGGATCACGAAGTCCAGGCCGGCGCGGCGCAGGTGGTAGCCGGCGGCGAGCCCGGCCTGGCCGCCGCCGATCACCACCACGTCCACCGGGGTGCTCATGAGCGGCCGCGTACGAAGATGACCGCGACCAGCGCCAGACCCACCGCCGTGCCCACGACCTGCATTCCGACGAAGCCGGGGACCGAGGCGGGGGCGATGCCCGCGAAGGTGTCGGTGAACGCGCGGCCGATCGTCACCGCCGGGTTGGCGAAGGACGTGGACGAGGTGAACCAGTAGGCCGCGCCGATGTACGCGGCCACGGCGACGGGCGCGAAACGGAGCCGGTCGGTGCGGGCGAGGCCGAAGATCAGCAGGATCAGGCCGGCGGTCGCCACGACCTCGCCGAGGAGGAGGTTGCCGGCCGAGCGGTCGTGCGTGGACCACTTCACCAGCGGCTCGCCGAACATCGCGTCCGCCAGGATCGCGCCGAGGATCCCGCCGGCGATCTGCGAGGGGACGTAGACGGCGAGTTCGCGCCCCGTGACACCCGCGCCGCCCCGGCGGGCGGTCCACCACTCGGCCAGGCTGACCGCCGGGTTGAAGTGCGCGCCGGACACCGGGCCGAGGAGGGCGATGAGCACGCCGAGGCCGAAGACGGTGGCCGTGGAGTTGGCGAGGAGCCGCAGCGCGACGTCGTCGGTGAGCCCGGTGGCCTGGATGCCGGAGCCGACGACGATCGCCACCAGGGCGGCGGTGCCGACGAGTTCGGCGGCGGCGCGGGCGGCGAGCGGGCTACGGGGCGGGGTACCGGGGGAGGTACGGGGCGGGGTGGCGCCGGGCGCGGGCCGCGGCGACGGGGCGGTGGCCATGGCGTCGCTCGCGGCGGGCTCGGTGGCGGTCACGGGCGGGTACTCCTCGGCAGGTGAGGCACAGGGGGCGGGGTCAGAGGGCCGGGCCAGGAGGCCAGGTCAGGAGGCCGGGTCAGGAGGCCCGGCCAGAAGGCCGGGTCAGAAGGCCGGGCCAGGAGGCCCGGTCAGGGGCAGGAACGCTTGAAGTTCGCCTCGGCGGTCAGGCGCGCGGTCTGCGCGAGGGCGGCGAACTGGGCGGCGAGCCGCTCGATGACGTCCGGCTTGAGGCGGTAGTAGGTGAACCGGCCGCAGGGCTCCGTCTCGACGATCCCGGCCTCGCGCAGCACCCTCAGGTGGTTGGAGAGGTTGGTCTGCCTGGCACCGGTCTCCTCCACGAGGTGGGTGGTGCACAGCGTCTCGCGGGCGAGCAGGGTCACGATCCGGATGCGCAGGGGGTCACCCAGCACCCGCATCAGATCAGTATCGACTGACGTCATCATGGACTGATACTTTCACGTCATGCGGAGTCGCTGCCAGGCCGGGGCGTTCCCCCTTGAACCCACCGATGAACCCACCGAAGGGGGTTCGCACCTCGGCCGCGCCCCCGCACCCGGCCCTCCCCGCCCCGTACCGCCTCCGCCCCCAGGAAGAACCGATGACCGCCCCGCTCGCCTCCGTGCTCTTCGTCTGCGTCCACAACGCCGGCCGCTCCCAGATGGCCGCCGGATTCCTGCGGCACCTCGCGGGCGACCGTGTCGAGGTCCGCTCCGCCGGCTCCCTGCCGGGGGACCGGATCAACCCCTCGGCCGTCGCCGCGATGGCGGAGGTCGGCATCGACATCTCCGACCAGAAGCCGAAGGTGCTGACCCCGGAGGCCGCCCAGGCGTCCGACTACATCATCACCATGGGCTGCGGCGACGCCTGCCCGTACTTCCCCGGCAAGACCTACCTCGACTGGCAGCTGGAGGACCCCGCCGGCCAGGGGGTCGAGGCCGTCCGCCCCATCCGCGACGAGATCAGGACCCTCATCGAGGGCCTGATCGCCGAGATCGATGCCAAGAGGGACGCCAAGAGGGCGTGACCGGCGCGAGCGGCATCGACCCGAGCGACGGCATACGCGACGTCGCCATCATCGACTCCGGTCCACCGGCCGCTCCGCGCCGCCACGCGCTGCCGCGGCAACCCGGCCACGAGTCCGCGGAGCTGCCGAGCGCGGGGCGGTTCCCCCGGCTCGCGCAAGGGCGGCGGGCTCGCCATCGCGAGCCCGCCGCCCCTCGTCACGCGGAGCTTTCTAGTACTGCAGGTCCTTCTGCTCGGTGATCAGACGGCCGGCGATGTGCAGGTTTCCGTCGGAGTCGAGCACCGCGATGATCTTCTTCGTGGAGCCGTGGTGGGTGGTGAAGTAGATCTTGTCCGCCCCCTGGGAGGAGGAGTAGTTCGTGTTCACGGACAGCTCGATGCTCACCGGGGAGCTGATGAGCACGTCCTTCTTCGGGGAGGTCGGGTAGACCTGGTTCTGCCGCAGCTTGACGCGGCCGTGGATGTCCCCCTCGTCCCAGTCCGACGCAACCCCGAGATCGATGTCAGCCATGCGATTTCCCCTCCGGTTCCGGTGGCAGGACTTCGGCCGGGCTGCCGCAGGGACATCCCGAACCGACCCCAGAACCTACGCAGCTCGTTCACAAAGCGGCACCATGCCCGGCGAATATGACTGGTTTTCCTTCCAGTTGGTCGCGAATTGACACCTGAGGCACGAGAGCGCCAGAAACGCCCGAAAAGAACCGTGACAAGACCCGAGATCACCCCTAGGGCGGGGAGCGGGCGCGACGGTCGGCCCGGGTGCCGCCGTCGACCCCCTCCGCGAGCCGATCGAGGTCGCGCCCCCATGGACGACCAGGTCACCCCCACGCACCCGCATGCCAGACGACGCCCCCTCGGCGCGCATAGCGTTCACCTTCAATCCATTGCAATGAACGGCGCTCCCGGCGTTGCGTTAGCCTCATGGTCGTTGCAATGAAATCCAGGCCTTCACCTGCAATTATCGCGGTTTCACGCAACACCCCTGTTGCCACATCAATGAACGCAACGTAGCTTTTCCTTCATCGGAAACAATGAGTCCAAGGAGAAGTACCATGCAGAAGTTCGCCACCGCCGCCCCCGTCTCCGCCGTTCTCGACATCCCCTCGGGGCGCATCCGGTTCATCGCCGCCGATCGGGCCGACACCGTCGTCGAGGTCCTGCCCGCCGATGCCTCCAGGGGCCGGGACGTGCGGGCGGCCGAGCAGACCGGGGTCTCCTTCGCGGACGGGGTCCTGCGGATCGCGGGGCCCGCGGCGAAGAACCAGCTGTTCGGTCCGTCCGGGGCCGTCGAGGTGACCGTCCAGCTGCCCGCCGGGTCCCGGGTCGAGGCGAAGGCGGCCGCCGCCGAGCTGCGCGGGGTCGGACGGCTGGGGGACGTCACGTTCGAGGGCGCGCAGGCCACCGTCAAGCTCGACGAGACCGCCAGCGCCCGCCTCACCGTGCAGGCCGGTGACATCACCGTCGGACGCCTCGGCGGCGACGCCGACATCAGGACCCGGAAGGGTGAGCTCCGGATCGACGAGGCCATGCGCGGCACCGTCGTGCTCCGCACCGAGGCCGGTGAGATCAACGTCGGCGCCGCCCGCGGCGTCTCCGCCTCCCTCGACGCCGGCACCGCCTACGGCCGGATCCGCAACTCCCTCCGGAACGAAGGGGGTGCCACCGCCGGACTCACCATCCGGGCCACCACCTCCTACGGCGACATCACGGCCCGGAGCCTCTGATGCCCTCGTCGCTCGTGCCGCCCGTGACGGTCGTCCGCGCGTGTCTGCGCGACGGCGGAGGCGGCAGTCCGACGGCCGTGGTGGACGACGGGCCGTTCGGGGAGGAGGAGCGGCGGCGGCTGCCCGGGGCGGTGGGGGCCTCGCACGCCGTCTTCGTCTCCAGTCGGACCGAAACCGAGGCCGAAACCGAGGCCGAAACCGAGACCGGGACCGAGGCCGGGACCGAGACCGACGCGGGGTCTGACAGGCGGGATTCGCGTCCCGTCGTCTCCCTCCGGTTCTTCACCTCCGAGGGAGAGCTGCCCTCCTGCGGGCACGGCACCATCGCCGCCCTGGGCTATCTCGCCGAACGGGCCGGGGGCGAGGCGTACCGGGTCTCGCTGCGGGTGGCGGGGCGTACGTTCGACGGCTGGGGCGTACGGAAGGGGCCGTACGCCCGGGTCGGCTTCGCGTACGGGGCCGTGGAGCTGCGCGAACCGGGCGGTGGCGAGTCCGGGCTTGTCCTGCCCGCGCTGGGCATTGCCCCGGACGCGCTCGGGGAGGGGCTGCGGATCGCCTCCGTCGGGCGGCCGCGGCTGCTCGTCCCGGTGGCCTCGCGGTCCGTGCTCGCCGCCCTCGCCCCGGACATGGAGCGGCTCCGGGACGCCTGCGACCGCCTCGGTCTGCTGGGCTGTTACGTGTACTCCGCGCCGTCGCGCTCGGGGCGGGTCGCGGCCCGGATGTTCGCCCCGTCGATCGGCGTCCCCGAGGACATCGCCAACGCCAACAGCACGGCCTGCCTCGCCGCCCATCTCGCCGACCGGGGCATCGGGCGCATCGCGGTCGACATGGGGGACTCCCTCGGCAGCCCCGCCACCATCAGGGCCTCCACCAGGGGCGGGACGGCCGTCCGGCTGGGCGGAGACGTGCTGGTCACGCGCCCGGCTGCCCCGGGTGCTCTTCCCTGACCAGGGGATTCGGGACCGGGATCCAGGCGTCGTGGTCCACGCCGCGCAGGCGCATCAGGGTGAGGGCCTTGACGCGGAGTTCCGGGGCGAAGAGGGCCGCGCGGTCGGCCCGGTTCCCGGGGGTCGCGGGGAGGTCGTCGTACGCGCGGTGGGCAGCGGCCGCGACGATCGACCAGAGCCGGGCCCCCGCCGTCCGGTCCCGGTCGGCCAGGGCGGAGACCAGGGTCCCGAAGGTGGTGCCGAAGAGGTGCCCGAAGAGCATCGTCCGGAGCACGGCCGGATCGTCGTCGATCACCCGCCCGCCGACGGCGGCGGCGTCGAAGCCGTGCCGGGCGAGGCGGCTCGGGCTCAGCCGGACGTCGGCGAGGTCGCGGTAGACCAGCCGCCGGGGGCGGGCGTGCGCGTCGAGCACGACCAGGAGGTTCTGCCCGTGGGCGGCGGGCGCGACGCCCCGGCTCAGGAGGCGGACGAGCGGCGGCACCGCGAGGCCGGCGAAGGCGGCCAGCCAGTCGGCACCCGCGTCCGGGGCACCGGCCGCGGCCAGGAGCGCCCGGATCAGGGGCGGCCCGTCGCCGGCGGGGCGGGCGGCGAGCGCCGCCACCGGCAGGACCCTCTCCCCCGGCCCCGGGCGCGCGGCGGCGGACGGTGACTCGCGGAACAGGACGGCCAGGTCGCCGCTGGGTTCGCCGCGTACGAGCGCGGAGGCGCCGGCGAGGTTGCGGGTGATCCGGAGGCTTCCGGAGAGGTCGGCGACGACGTGCGCCAGCAGGGCCGAGAGCGGTGCGCTGTTCTCGACGCCGCTCGCCGAGATGTCGCGGATCGCGCTGGTCATCCGCGTGGTCAGCGCCGTCTTGAGGTGCGGGCCCCCGTCGAGCGGGGCGAGGGTCCGTACGCTCATCAGCGGCCGGGCGGGGATCGCGCCGGTGGCGTACGGCCGGTGTCCGAGCTCCGGCAGGACGTGCGCGCTCTGCCAGGGGTGCACGGGCAGCAGCAGCCGGTCGCCCTCCCGCAGCCGGTCCGGCCACTCCCCCGCGACCCGGCACCGGTCGGCCGGGACCGCCACCAGGTCGAGGCCGACGACCGGGCGGTGCTCCGGCGCGTACGCCAGCTGCTCGGCCACCGAGAGGCCGGGGCGGCTGCGGCAGCAGGGGTGGTACGGGTGCCCGTCGACGACGCCCTGCTCGACGTACGCGAGAGGGTCGGCGGGGCCCGAACCGGAACCCGCCCCTGCCCCCGCCCCTGCCCCTGCCCCTGCCCCCGCCCCTGCCCGTGACAACGCCAGCGACGCCACGCTGTCGCCGAGTTCGGCGACGAGGGCGTCGGCGCCCGGAAGGCCGAGTGCGGCAAGAAGAGCGGCCGGATGGTCATGGGCGCGGTCGTCGAGCCGTACGGTCGTGTCCTCGCCGGGGATCACCAGGTCGTACGGGAGCCGGGGCGGGCCGTTCAGGAGCCGGCCGTCGGCGAGTTCCACGCGGCCGGTGTCGGCGTCGCGCGCCGTGATGCCCGGGAGCGGTTCGTGGAGGAGGGCGCGCCACAGCCGGGCGAGGACGGCCGCCCGCGCCGGGGGCAGTTCGCGGTGGTAGGCGGCGAGGAGCCCGGGGGCCACATCCGCCAGCTGGGCGGCGAAGGCCGCCTCAGGGGCGCGCGCCGCGTCGCGTACGCCCGTGTGGTGATCCGGAGCGAAGTGCATGAAGGCTCACTACCCGGCGCAAGATGTCCCTACCGGTGGACGACCCGCCGGGGCACGGGTGGAAGGCGCTGTCGTGAGTGAAGCCAAGGACCGGGCCGACGCCCTGTCGGCCACCGCCCTCCTGAACTGCCTGATCCGGGAGGTCGCCCAGCCCGAACCCGGCACGGACACGAACGCGGACACGAACGCGGACGCGGATCACGTCGTCCACCGCCTCCCCGAGACCGGTCGGCTGCTGCGGGTACGGGCCGGCCGGCGGCCCTCCGAGCCCTGTGTCCGTACCGGTGGCGGCTGGCTCCCGCTGACCTTCGAGGCCCTCGTGGCGCTGGCCGCCGACGAGCTCGCCCGGCGCACCGGCGTCACGAACAGGACCGTAGTCGGCGAGATGACCGCCAGCCGGGACGTCATCGCGGCGCTCCAGGAGGCGCGGGCGTCCGCGAGCCCGCCGGAGGACCCGTACCTGCGGTCGGAGCAGGCGCTGCTCGCCGGGCACCGGTACCACCCGGCGCCCAAGGCGCGCGGCACGGGCGCCCCGGAGAGCTGGCTGCCGTACGCGCCGGAGGCGTACGCCCGGTTCCCGCTGGAGCTCCTCGGGGTCCGGGCCGACGTGGTCGCGGAGGACGGCGACCTGTCGTCGCTCGACGCGCTCACCGACGGGGCCGCCCCCGAGGGCTACGTACCGCTCCCCATCCACCCCTGGGAGCTGGACCTGCTCCACGCGGACGGGCTGCCCGCGTTCCGCGACGGGCGGCTGCTGCGGCTCGGTCCCGCCGCGCCCGGGGCGGGGCGGGCCGTGGCGACCTCCTCCGTGCGGACGGTGTACCTGCCGGAGGCCGACCTCTTCTGCAAGCTCAGCCTGGACGTGCGGATCACCAACGGGAACCGGCGCCTGGAGCTGCGCGACCTGCTGTGGCTGCGGACGGTCGGCGAGCTCCTCGCGCCCGCCTTCGCGCCCCTCCCCACGGCGGGCTTCCTCGCCGACCGGGGCTACCGCACCGCCGACCTCGGCGGGCAGCACGCCTACGAGGGCTTCGCGGTGATCGCCCGCGAGGGGCTGCGGCCGCACCTGCCGCCCGGGGTGACGCCGCTGCTCGCGGCGGGCATCGCCGAGGGCTTCCCCGGCAACCCGCTCGACGGGCTGACCCCGGAGCGGGCGCTCGACTGGTGGCAGCGCTACCTCGACCACCTCGTGCCACCGGTGCTGCACGCCTGGCGGGCGCACGGCCTGGTCCTGGAGTGCCACCTGCAGAACGTCCTCGTCGGCGTGGACGGCGCCGGTCTCCCGGAGCGGGTGGTCTTCCGCGACCACGAGGGCGTACGGATCGTCGCCGAGCGGCACCGCGCGCTCCTGGACCGGTACGCGTCCCGGGGGCCCGCCCCGGTCCTGGACGAGGCGCACGGCTGGGAGCGGCTCGCGTACTGCCTGGTGACGAACAACCTCTCCGAGATCGCCGGCGCCCTCGCCGACCGCCACCCGGAGCTCGCCGGTGAGCTCTGGCCCCGGGCGCGGGCGGTGTTCGCGGGGTACGCGGCGGAGCACGGCGGTCCGGCGGAGATCCGGGCCCTGCTCGGATCTCCGCACGTCCCGGCCAAGACGAACCTGCTGCTGCGCTGGCTCGACGTGGACGGGGCCGACGCCCGCTACGTACCCACGGCCAATCCGCTGTACTGAGGACGGCCGTCAGCGGATCGGGCGGTCCAGCCTCACCCGTACGAGGGTGGTCTCCACGCCGCTGTCGACGAGGCGGCCGTTGGCGTCGAAGGCGGCCGGGCCGTCCGTCATGCCGAAGTCGTTGTCGTTGAGGAGGACGAGGGTCGAGGGGCCCTCGACGGCGACGCCCTCGATCTTGCCGGGGACGCCCTCGACGGTGTTGAGGTCGATGACGAGGCGCTTGTCGAGGATCGGCGCCTGGGCGGCGGTCGTGTCGTCGAGCTGCTCCAGGGTGGGGGTCGCCGCCGTGTCCCAGGTGGTGCCGAGGATGTCGGAGCCGCGGCGGAGGCGGACCTCGTAGAGGCGGGCGGCCTTGTCGGTGCGCTCCTGGACGAGGAGGCGGTCGCCGCCGAGGGCGACGAGGGCGGAGAGCTTCAGCTCGGAGGTCTTGGTCTGGCCGGGCTCGACGGCGTCGACGGCGTCGAAGCGGTAGGCGTACTCGGCGGTGACCCGGTTCTCCTCGGGCGAGAAGCGCAGCAGGCGGGTGGTGCGGGAGTTCTCGCCGGAGGCCTTGTCGGGGTTGAGCAGGGGGCTCTGGAGGCCGAGGACGAGGTCGCCGTCGGGGAGCAGCGCGAGGCCCTCGAAGCCGCGGTTGACCTTGCGCTGGAGGAAGATCGACGGCAGGGACTCGACGACCGGGTAGTCGGTGCCGGTCAGGCCGAGGCCCTTGGGGACGTGGCGGGCGAGCACCCGGCCGGTGGCGGAGACGTGGACGAGCGAGGGGCCGTACTCGTCGACCAGCCAGAAGCTGCCGTCCCGGTCGCGGACGAGGCCCTCGGTGTCGAGGCCGTTCGGGTCGTACGCGAGCGGGGTGGAGGCGTCGTACGTGTACGGGGCCTCGTCGCGGCCGGCCTGGTTGGGCAGCCCGGTCACGGGCGCGCCCGATGCCGTGGTCAGCGGGATGGACGTGAGGACCCGGAGCCGGTCGCCCTCGGCCCGGACCTTCACGATGGCCGGGTCGAAGCCGGGCACGGGGAAGGTGCGCCGCTTGTCCTTGCCGACGGCTATCTGCCCGTTGGGGCCCCGGTCGGTGACGGTCCAGTACTCGCCGCGCCGCCCGGCCGGGTACAGGTCGCTGCCGATGCCGCCGAGGTCGACGCCCCGGTCGTCGGCGACGCTGCCCGGCAGCAGGCCGTTGCTGAAGCCGGCCAGCGGGATGTCGGGCAGGGTCGAGGTGGAGACGACCCGGCCGGCGGGCTCGCCGTGGTGCGCCGGCGCGGCGTCGGCCGTCCCGACGACCACCGAGCATGCGAGCACGGCGGAGAACGGCAGGACGACGAGGGCGGGCCGGCGCAGGAGACGCGCGCTCAGCGGATTCATCTGAACTCCCTGGAGTACATGGAAAGTCGCCGGTGAGGGCGGCCTCATGGTCCAGTCCTTCGCTCAATTCCGGGCGGCGCGTTCGCGACGCCCGGGTGAGCCCTGGGTGAACGCGCGTGTCCGCGCGTCCGCCCTCGTGCGTCCTAGTACCGGTCGAGGATCAGCTGCGTCTTGAGGATGTCCCCGTGGTACAGCCAGCCGTGGGACTCGGCGACGTCGACGGCGTCCGCGTGCAGCGTGGCCGCGTCGGCGTACGAGGAGGTCTTGAAGGACAGCTCGACGACGTACTCGGTGCCCGTCCCGTTCGCGCCGACGACCGGCAGCACCTCGATGCTGGCGTCGTCGGAGGGGCCCCAGGCGCCCCCGTACACCTTGGCGGTGACCGGTCCGTGGGCGCGGGAGGCCTGGAGGGTGGTCTTGCCCCAGCCGGTGGCGTTCCAGTTCTCCAGCTTGCCGGGGATGTCGTTGACGAGCCAGGTGCGGCCGGTGGTGCTCGTGGGCATCGCGGTGCCCGAGTAGCCGCTGGAGCTGTGGGACTTCTCGTTGGAGAAGCTGAGGGTCTGTTTGGCGTAGCCCCAGTCGACCTCGGCGTCGTAGTTGGTGTCGGAGCTGTCGAAGCCGGCGGCGTTGGCCGTGGTGAGCGCGGCGTCGATGTCGCCGTTCGTCACGGGGAACCGCTTCTTGTACGTCTCCTCGAACGACGAGCCGCTCTTGTGCCGCAGGCGGACGCTCCAGCCCTGGGCGTCGAGCGCGAGCGCGTCCGTGTCGTAGTAGCTGTACGAGCGGGCCTTGGCCGAACCGGTGATCCCGAAGGCCGACTTGACCGCGGCGCTCGGCGCGAAGCTCGCGTCGAGCGCCGCCGCCGTGAGGTTGATCTTCACCTCGTACGTCGGGACGGCGTTGGCCGCCGCGTACGCCGGCGAGGTCGGGGCGAGGAGGGCGGCGGCGACGGCGAGGGCGACGGCCGAACCGACGGCGGCCGGGCGCGTGGCACGGGGCAGGAAGGTCATGCGCCGATGCTCACGAGCGCGGGTGAGGACCACGTGACCCCGGGACGTTCCCCCGGTGAACCGGGCGGGACGGAACGGGACTGGACGGGGCGGGACTGGGCGGGGCCTACCGCAGCAGCAGGTTCACGCCCACGTCCTCCGGGACGGCCTCCCGCACCGGGGTGCTGTCCGGGCCGGGGCGGTGGGCGCCGGGGATCGGGACGGGATCCGTACGGTGGAGCAGGACCGTTCCGTCCGCGCGCCACGCCTCCGTGTAGCCGTGGGCGAGGAGGAGTTCGACCCGCTGCCGCTGTTCCTCGACGGAGGCGAAGGGGAAGGTCCGGTCGTCCGTCCGGAGGAGGACCCAGTCGGCGCCGCGCGGGGTGCCGTCGGCGATGACCACGTCCGTACGGGCGGTCAGGCGGGGCGCGACGGTGTTGTCGGCCTCCACCGTCGCGCCGTCCGGGACGAGTTCCGCCGCCGTGGCGAGGGGGCGCTTGTCCGGGGAGGGGAGCCAGAAGTCCGGGCGGACGAGGAGGTTGAGGCCGAGGACGAGGGCCGCCGCGGAGGAGAGGGCGAGCGCGGTGATCGCCCAGCGGCGTACGAGCCGTCGGTCGCGCAGCCTCCCCAGGGTCTCCAGGGCCGCCGTGAGCAGGATCGGCCACAGGAAGGCGTCGTAGTGGTTGATGACCGGCCAGTGGTTGGGGTTGTCGGAGAATACGCGTTCCGCGAGGAGGGGGACGGCGAGCAGGAAGGTCGGGGAGCCGAGCGGGAGCAGGGCGAGGCTGCCCAGGATCCAGGCGAGCATCGCGAGCTTGACGGAGGGGGTGACGGCGGCCTGGAGCAGGATCCAGGGGGCGGTGAGGACGTGGACCAGGGCGTCCCCCGGGTCGGCGCCGAGGCTCCCGTACGACCAGTAGTAGCCCTCGGGGCCGCCCATCGCGGGGATGAACCAGCCGATCACGACGGCGGAGACGAGCGGTCCCGCCAGGGCCAGCACGAGGCCCGTGGCGCGGCCCGTCCGGTGGCCGGCGCGGTGGGCGCGGACCGCGAGGACGAGGCCGTACGCGCCGACGACCAGGCCCATGTCCTCCTTGGCCGTGCACAGCAGCGCGGCCCATACGGCGGCCGCGCCGTACCGGTGGGCGATCCCCCGCTCCAGCATGAGGAGGGTGAACGGCACCGCGAAGGCGACCTCGTGGAAGCCGTTGTAGGAGGAGTCGAGGAGCGGCCAGCCCAGCGCGTACACGAGTCCGGCGAGGTCGGCGGCCCGGCGTACGACGAGGGGTTCGGCGCCCGTGAAGGCGTGCCGGGCGATGCGGCGGACCACCGGCACGCCCGCCGCGAACAGCGCCGCCTGCGCGAGGATCAGCGTCCGCGGGTCGTCCCACAGCCAGTAGAGCGGGGCGAGGAGCGCGAGCGCCGGGGTGAAGTGGTCGCCGAGGAGCGAGAAGCCGGGCGGGAACTCGTGGTGGACGTTCTTGATCGGCGACCTGGGCAGTTCGAGGTGTGCGTACGCCCGCACGGCCTGGTCGAAGATCCCCAGGTCGAAGCCCGTGGCCCGCAGGGCCGTCCAGGACTGGAGGCCGAGGGCGGCGCAGACGAGGAAGCAGAGGGCGGTGAGGGCGAGGCCCCGGCGCCCCCGTTCCGTCCCCCGTGATCCGGTCGTCGCCGCCGCGTCCCTCGCGACGGACGGCAGCGGGCGGGTCGGTATGTACGGCAACGCGTTCCTCATGGCCACGACATTACGGTGCGTCGTTGTCAGTGCGGGGAGGGAGAATCACGCCATGGTGATCACCGCGCGCGCCCTCAACCGCTCGACCCTCCACCGGCAGTTGCTCCTGGAGCGGGCCCCGCTCGGCGTCGCGGAAGCGGTACGGAGGGTGGTGGGCCTCCAGGCACAGCACCCCGGCTCGCCCTACGTGGCGCTGTGGAACCGGATCACGGACTTCGACCCGGACCACCTCGACAAGGCCGTGAACGGCTACGAGTTGGTCAGGTCGACCCTGATGCGGCTCACGCTGCACCTCGTCCACGCCAAGGACTACCGGGCCTTCCGCGAGGGCATGGAGCCGACACTGCGCGGTTCGCGACTGCACGATCCCCGGTTCACGAAGGCGGGATTCACGGCCGCCGACGCCGACGCGCTGCTCCCCGACCTCCTGGCGTACGCCGGGAGCGCGCGGACCGGAGCCGAGATGAAGGAGCGCCTCGAAGCGGGCCGGGGCGGCCCGGTGGAGAACGTGGTCTGGCGGATGATCCGGCAGTACGCACCGCTGTGGCACGCGCCGACGGGCCCGCCGTGGTCCTTCGGCACCGCACAGGCCTTCGTCACGGCGACCGAACTGCCGGCCCTCCGCGATCCGGAGGCCTCCGCCGCCGGTCTCGCCGTCCTGCTCCGCCGCTACCTGGAGGGCTTCGGGCCCGCCTCCATACCGGACATGGCGCAGTTCACGACGGCCCCGCGCGGGCTCGTACGGGAGGCGGTGAAGGCCCTGGGAGATGAGCTGGAGCGCCTGGAGGGGCCCGACGGGACGGTGCTGTACGACGTACCGGGAGCGGACCGGCCGGGCGAGGACGTCCCGGCGCCGCCCCGGCTGATGGCGATGTGGGACAGCGTCCTCCTCGCCTACGCGGACCGCAGCCGGATCATCCCGCCCGAGTACCGCAAGCAGGTCATCCGCGTGAACGGCGACACCCTCCCGACACTCCTCGTCGACGGATACGTGGCCGGGGTCTGGCGACCGGTCGACGGCGGGATCGAGGCCTCCGCCTTCCACCCGCTGACGGCCGGCGACTGGAACGGGCTCGCGGCCGAGGCGGCGTCCTTGGGGACACTGCTCACCGGCCGCGATCCACGGGTGTACGGGCGCTACGACCACTGGTGGGCCAAGGGCCTCCCGGCGGTCGAGACCCGGGTACTTCCTTATTGACGTTCAGTCAGTTCCTTGAGTGCGACGTTGAGTCGGAGGACGTTGACGCGGGGTTCGCCGATGAAGCCGAGGATCCGGCCGTCGGTGTGGTCGGCGACGAGCCGGTCGACCTGGGCGACGGTGAGGTGGTTCCTCGCGGCGACGCGGTGGACCTGGAGCCGGGCGTACCGGGGGGAGATGTGCGGGTCGAGGCCGGAGCCGGAGGAGGTGACGGCGTCGGCGGGGACGTCGGAGGGCCTGACCGGGTGGCCGGGGACGGAGTTGTCCTTGACGACGGCGGCCTTGGCGTCCTTGACCCACTGGATGAGGTCGGGGTTGTCGCCGGAGCGGTTGGTGGCGCCGGAGAGGATCAGCCGGTACTGGGTGTTGACGGTGTTGGTGCCCAGGCCGTTGGAGGGGCGGGGCTGGAACCAGCGGAGGTCGGGCTTGTCGCCGGTCAGGTAGGTCTGGCCGATGAGTGCGGAGCCGACGGCCCTGCCGCTGGCGTCCTTGACCTCGGAGCCGTTGGCCTGGCCGGGGAAGGCGGCCTGGGCGATGCCGGTGACGGCGAGCGGGTAGAGAACACCGCAGAGCACGGTCAGGACGAGCAGGGCGCGCAGGCCCGCCCAGAGCACCCGACCGGTACTGCCTACCGAGTTGTTCATGGTCTTCAGCCGATTCCGGGGATGAGGGAGAGGAGCAGGTCGATGAGCTTGATGCCGATGAACGGGGCGACCAGGCCGCCCAGGCCGTAGATGCCGAGGTTGCGGCGCAGCATCGAGTCGGCGCTGGAGGGGCGGTAGCGCACGCCCTTGAGGGCGAGGGGGACCAGGGCGACGATGATCAGGGCGTTGAAGATGACGGCGGACAGGATCGCGGACTGGGGGGAGGCCAGGCCCATGATGTTGAGCCTGTCGAGGCTCGGGTAGGCGACGGCGAACATCGCGGGGATGATCGCGAAGTACTTCGCGACGTCGTTGGCGATGGAGAAGGTGGTCAGCGCGCCCCGGGTGATCAGGAGCTGTTTGCCGATCTCGACGATCTCGATGAGTTTGGTCGGGTTGGAGTCGAGGTCGACCATGTTGCCGGCCTCCTTGGCGGCCGACGTGCCGGTGTTCATCGCCACGCCGACATCGGCCTGCGCCAGGGCGGGGGCGTCGTTGGTGCCGTCGCCGGTCATCGCGACCAGCTTGCCGCCGGCCTGCTCGCGTTTGATGAGGGCCATCTTGTCCTCGGGAGTGGCCTCGGCGAGGAAGTCGTCGACCCCGGCCTCCTCGGCGATGGCCTTCGCGGTCAGCGGGTTGTCGCCGGTGATCATGACCGTCTTGATGCCCATCCGGCGCAGCTCGTCGAACCGCTCCCGCATCCCCTCCTTCACCACGTCCTTGAGGTGGATGACACCCAGGACCCGAGCCCCGTCCGCGTCCTCCACAGCCACAAGGAGCGGCGTGCCACCAGCCTGCGCAATGGCGTCGGTGAGCTGCTGGGCGTCCTCGGCGACCTGGCCACCGCGCTCCTGCACCCAGGCCACGACCGAGCCGGTGGCGCCCTTGCGGACCTTGCGCCCGTCGACGTCCACGCCCGACATGCGGGTCTGGGCGGTGAACTCGATCCAGGTGGCGTGGGCGAGTTCGCCCTGGTGGCGCTCGCGCAGGCCGTACTTCTCCTTGGCCAGGACCACGATGGAGCGGCCCTCGGGGGTCTCGTCGGCGAGGGAGGACAGCTGGGCGGCGTCCGCCAGCTCGGCGGCCGTCGTCCCGGCGACCGGGACGAACTCGGAGGCCTGCCGGTTGCCCAGCGTGATGGTGCCGGTCTTGTCGAGGAGCAGCGTCGACACGTCGCCGGCGGCCTCTACGGCGCGGCCGGACATGGCGAGGACGTTGCGCTGGACCAGGCGGTCCATGCCGGCGATGCCGATCGCGGACAGCAGCGCCCCGATGGTCGTCGGGATCAGGCAGACGAGGAGCGCCGTGAGGACGATCATCGAGGTCTGCTTGTCGGCGCCCGCGTAGATGGCGAACGGCTTCAGCGTGACGACCGCGAGCAGGAAGACGATCGTGAGGGACGCCAGCAGGATGTTGAGGGCGATCTCGTTGGGGGTCTTCTGCCGGGCGGCGCCCTCGACCAGGTTGATCATCCGGTCGATGAACGTCTCACCGGGCTTCGTCGTGATCTTGATGACGACCCGGTCCGACAGCACCTTCGTACCGCCGGTGACCGCGCACCGGTCGCCGCCGGACTCCCGGATGACGGGGGCGGACTCGCCGGTGATCGCGGACTCGTCCACCGAGGCCACACCCTCGACGACGTCACCGTCGCCGGGGATGACGTCGCCGGCCTCGCAGACCACCAGATCACCGATCGTCAGTGCGGTGCCGGGCACCTGCTCCTCGCCCGTGCCGTCCTTCGTGAGACGGCGGGCGACGGTGTCGGTCTTGGCCTTGCGCAGGGTGTCGGCCTGCGCCTTGCCCCGGCCCTCGGCGACGGCCTCGGCCAGGTTGGCGAAGATCGTGGTGAGCCACAGCCAGGCGGTGATCGCCCAGCCGAACCAGTCCCCCGGATTCTTGACGGCGAGGACGGTGGTGACCACCGACCCGACGAGCACCACGAACATCACGGGTGACTTGACCATCACGCGCGGGTCGAGCTTGCGGACCGCGTCCGGCAGCGACCTGACCAGCTGGGCCGGGTCGAACAGGCCGCCGCCGACACGGTCGGCCTCGGGCTTGTGCCCCGTGGGTACGTCCGGGTGGGGTGCCCGGGTGGGAGTGAGGATGCTGCTCATGCGGCGAGTCCTTCGGCGAGCGGTCCCAGGGCCAGGGCCGGGAAGTAGGTGAGACCGGTGACGATCATGATCGTGCCGACCAGCAGGCCGGTGAACAGCGGCTTCTCGGTGCGCAGCGTGCCCGCCGTCTCCGGCACCGGCGACTGCTCGGCCAGCGAACCCGCCAGCGCCAGCACGAACACCATGGGCAGGAACCGGCCAAGGAGCATCGCCAGGCCGATCGTGGTGTTGAACCACTGGGTGTCGGCGTTCAGGCCCGCGAACGCGGAGCCGTTGTTGTTGGCGCCGGAGGTGTAGGCGTAGAGGATCTCGGAGAAACCGTGCGCACCACTGTTGGTCATCGAGTGGGCCGGGGTGTCCAGGACGAACGAGGCCGCCGTGAAGCACAGCACCAGGGCGGGGGTGATGAGGATGTACAGCGCGGCGAACTTGATCTCCCGGGTGCCGATCTTCTTGCCCAGGTACTCCGGGGTGCGGCCGACCATCAGACCCGCCAGGAACACCGCGATGATCGCCATCACCAGCATCCCGTACAGGCCCGATCCCACACCGCCGGGCGCGATCTCGCCCAGCTGCATCCCCAGCATCGCGATCCCGCCACCGAACCCGGTGTACGAGGAGTGGAAGGAGTTCACCGCACCCGTCGAGGTCAGCGTGGTCGCCACCGCGAAGAGCGATGAGCCGCCGATGCCGAACCGGGTCTCCTTGCCCTCCATCGCCCCGCCGGCCAGGTCGAACGCCGGGCCGTGGTGGGCGAACTCGGTCCACATCATCAGCGCGGTGAACCCGAGCCAGATGGTGGCCATCGTGCCGAGGATCGCGTAACCCTGCTTCAAGGATCCGACCATCCGGCCGAACGTGCGGGTCAGCGCGAAGGGGATCACCAGGATCAGGTAGATCTCGAACAGGTTCGACAGCCCGTTGGGGTTCTCGAAGGGGTGGGCCGAGTTGGCGTTGAAGTAACCGCCGCCGTTGGTGCCCAGCTCCTTGATGACCTCCTGCGAGGCCACCGCCCCGCCGTTCCACTGCTGGCTGCCGCCCGCGAACTGCCCCACCTGGTGGATCCCGGCAAAGTTCTGGATCGCCCCGCACGCCACCAGCACCAGGGCGCCGATCACCGAGATCGGCAGCAGGATGCGGACCACACCCCGCACCAGATCGGCCCAGAAATTGCCCAGCTCACCGGTCCGCGAACGGGCGAAGCCGCGTACCAGCGCAACCGCCACGGCGATCCCCACGGCGGCCGAGACGAAGTTCTGCACCGCCAGACCACCGGTCTGCACCACATGGCCCATGGCCTGCTCGCCGTAGTACGACTGCCAGTTCGTGTTCGCCACGAACGACGCCGCCGTGTTGAACGCCTGGTCCGCATCGATGGAGACGAACCCCAGCGAGCCGGGCAGCGACCCCTGCATCCGCTGCAGCAGATACAGGAACAGCACGCTCACCGCGGAGAAGGCCAGCACCCCGCGCAGGTAGGCGGGCCAGCGCATCTCCACATCCGGGTTCGCACCGATCGCCTTGTAGATCCACTTCTCGGGCTTGTAGTGCTGCTCCGAGGAGTAGACGCGTGCCATGTGGTCGCCCAGCGGCCGGTAGGAAAGGCCGAGTGCGACCACCAGCGCCAGGAGCTGGAGGACTCCAGCGAGGACGGGACTCATCAGGGACCTCAGAACCTCTCCGGCTTGACGAGGGCGAGGACGAGATAGCCCAGCAGAGCGACGGCGACCAGTAGACCGACGATGTTCTCGACGCTCACAGCTTGGCCACCCCCTTGGCGATGAAGGCCACCAGCGCGAAGACCGCGACCGTGGTGACGACGAAGGCCACGTCGGCCATCGTGAGCTCCCGGATGCAGGAAGAAGGAAGAACGGATTCTCGGACGAGACGAGAAAACCGCCTTTCGGCCACGGGTCGGCTCTCGTTGACGTGCCCCTAACGCCGTTAATGCCCGTCTTGACGCTTCCTCTACGCTTCCGCTGCGCGAAGTCCTCCCCATTGCCAGCCATCCGGAACGGACATATCTTCGAGCCGACACCTACGGACCGGGATGCTCGTCAGTCCCGGGGCGGTCCGCCGTTCACGGGCCGGACGGCGGGGAGCGCACCTCCAGGACGACGGAGGGCGCTGGACGCCGGGCGTACGGGATATCCGTATCCACGTACCCGCAGGAGCTGAGCAGCACATGAGCAAGCACGTCCTGGCCCAGAACCAGTACGGCAAGGCCGAGAACCGCATCGTCACGGTCACCCGCAAGGGGAACGACGGCGCGTGGCACGAGATCCGCGACCTGAACGTGTCGGTGGCGCTGCGCGGCGAGTTCCGCGAAGTGCATCTGACCGGGGACAACGGCAACTGCCTGCCGACCGACACCACGAAGAACACGGTCTACGCCTTCGCCAAGGAGCACGGCGTCGACTCCCCCGAGGCCTTCGGCATCCTTCTGGCGAAGCACTTCGTGGGCTCCCAGTCCGTGATCCACGAGGCCCAGATCCGGATCGAGGAGTTCGCCTGGGAGCGGATCTCCGTGCCGAGCCGCAAGGAGCAGCACTCCTTCGCTCGCAAGGGGCAGGAGGTCCGCACGGCGCAGATCACGTACTCGGAGAACACCGGGCTCCAGGTCCTGTCGGGCCTCAAGGAGCTGACGGTGATGAACTCGACCAACTCCGAGTTCCACGGCTTCATCAAGGACGAGTACACGACGCTCCAGGAGGCGTACGACCGCATCCTGGCCACCAAGGTGACCGCCCGCTGGGCGAACTCGGCCTCGGCGGCGGCGAACCCGGAGCACGACTGGGACGCCTCGTACGCGAAGGTGCGGCGCCACATGCTGGAGGCGTTCGCGGAGACGTACAGCTACTCGCTCCAGCAGACGCTGCATGCGATGGCGGACCGGGTCCTGGACCACGTCTCCACGGTGAACGAGGTCCGGCTGAACCTGCCGAACAAGCACCACTTCCTGGTGGATCTGGAGCCGTTCGGCCTGAAGAACGACAACGAGGTGTACTTCGCGGCCGACCGGATGTACGGCCTGATCGAGGGCACCATCCACCGTGACGGCGTCCAGCCGGTGATCGCGACCAGCGACTGGATCACCGCCTGACCCGGTGGGTCAGCCGAGCCCGGCCGCCGTCTCGACTCCCAGCCATACGGCTCCGAGTCCGGCGGCCAGGCTCCCGGCCGCGTTCAGCGCCGCGTAGCCCTTCGCCCCGTTCTCGTACAGCCGGAACGTCTCGTACGAGAAGGTGGAGTACGTGGTGAGGGCGCCGCACAGGCCCGTGCCGAGCAGCAGGTGGGCCTGGGCCGAGGAGACTCCGGTCAGGAGTCCGAGGACGAACGAGCCGACGACGTTGACGGTGAACGTGCCCCACGGGAAGACCGAGCCGTGGCGTGCCTGCACCGCGCGGTCGGTGAGGTAGCGCAGGGGTGCGCCGACGGCGGCTCCCGCGATGACGAGCAGCCAGTTCACGCGTGCCTCCCCCGGGCCCGTACGACCGCGCGGGCGGCGGTGACGCCCGCCGCGACGGCGGCGAGGGCGGTGAGCAGGGTCCCGCCCAGGTAGAGCAGGCCGCGCGCCGGATCGCCCGCGCTCAGCAGGCGCTGGGTGTCGAGGGCGTACGTCGAGAAGGTGGTGAACCCGCCGCAGATGCCGGTGCCGAGGAAGGGCCGGAGCAGCGGGTGCGGGGCGGTCGTGGTCTCGGTGAGGAGGACCATGAGGGCGCCGAGCACCGCGCAGCCGGTCGCGTTGACCGTGAGGACCGTCCAGGGGAAGGCGCTGTCGGGGGTGGGCCAGGCGAGCGTGGCGCCGTAGCGCGCGGCCGCGCCGAGGGCGCCGCCGGCGGCGACCACCGCGACGACCGGCAGTTCCTTGCGCAGCCCCATGGGCCCAAGGTTACGAGAGCCCCGCGAGGCGACGGGGCCGGGGCGGCCCCGGGGTCGGCGGTCGAGGCGAGGCATGCACGGGCTCGGTCCCCGGCCTGGGGCATTAACCGGGTCCGGCCCGTGCCGCCTCGCTCTGCGATGGTCCGGCCACCGACTGCGACGGGTCAAAGCGGGGGCGTCGAGTCTGTCAGATCCCCTCGGGGTATTCCGGAGGCCTGCCGCAGGGGTCCGGGAGGGGGTGGCGGCGGGGCTCTGACCTGCGGGGACGTGGGGGGAGGTGGCCGGGCCACCATCCGGCGGCCGATTCGGGTGCCGGGTACACCTCGTCCCGGCGGGCGGGGGCGGGCGAGGGTGGTGGAGCAGCGGGAGGGAGCTGCGCAACCTTCGGGCAGGAGTGTCGTGAGTACATCCGTCGCAACCAAGCGCAGGACCGTCACCGGGGCCGTCGCCCCGGCCGTGCCCCTGGGCGTCGTCAGGTCCTCCGGCGGCGCGGCCGACTCGCGCGGGGACGTCTACGCCGAGCTGTGCGCCGCGCTGTTCTCCGGCTTCCCGCGCCGCGACCAGCGGCTGAAGGCCGAGCAGTACCTGCACGGTCTGCTCACGGCGCAGGGCCGCAAGTCGATACGGAACATCGCCGCCCAGATCGGCGGGCCGGCGGCCGAGCAGAGCCTGCACCACTTCGTGTCCAGCTCCACCTGGGACTGGCAGCCCATGCGGGCCTCGCTCGCCAAGTACCTGGAGCGGAACGCCTGCCCGCAGGCGTGGGTGGTGCGGCCGATGCCGATCCCGAAGGCCGGGGAGCACTCGGTGGGCGTGGACCGCCGGTTCGACCCGGAGCGCGGGCAGGTCTTCCACGGGCAGCAGGCGTTCGGGGTGTGGTTCGCGAGCGACGAGCTGAGCGTGCCGGTCAACTGGCGGCTGTTCCTGCCGGACCCCTGGGTGAAGGACCGTACGCGGCGTGACCGCGCGGAGGTCCCCCAGGAGGCCGGCGAGGAGACCCTGGAGGAGTGCGCGGTCACGGCGGCGCTGGACACCGCCCGCTGGTCCGACGTCACCCGCAAGCCGGTGCTGCTCGACATCCGGGGCGGTGCGGGGCGGGCCGCCCTGACGCGGCTCGCCGGGGCGGGCGTGCCGGTGGTGGCGCGGATCAACCCGGGTTCGCGGCTGGCGATCGCCGACCGTTCGCTGCCGGGCTTCGGGGCGGGCCCGCTGTCGGCCGTGCAGATCCTGGAGTCGCTCAAGGGGCTGCGCAGGCCGGTGAGCTGGGTGGACACGGTGGCGGGGGCGCGGACCTCGCGGACCTCGCTCGCGACGGCCGTGCGGGTCGCGCTGCCGACGCCGGGCGGGGAGCGGATGCGTCCGCTGGTGCTGCTCGGCGAGTGGGACGACCCGCGCAGGGCGCCGGCCCGGGTGTGGATCAGCGATCTGACGAACTCCCCGGTCGGCTCGCTGGTGCGGATCACGAAGCTGGGCCGCCGGGTGGAGCGGGACTTCGCGGAGGTCGGCGAGGGGGCGGGGCTGCGGGACTTCGTGGGCCGCTCGTACCGTGGCTGGCACCGTCACATCACGCTGGCCTCGGCGGCGCACGCGGCGACGGTCATGGCCGGCGGCTGGGACGCGGCGTACGACACGGGATACGTCTCGCGGCGCTCGGCGAGCTGAGAGGTCCCGTTCCCTCAGGTGCTGCGCTCCGGCGGGCCCGCCTGCCGGGCCGGGTCCGCCGCCGCGCGGCCGCGGGTGAGGAGTTCGCGGGTGCGCTGGAGGCGCAGTGCCAGCTGGACCTCCAGGACCTGGCCGGGCTTCTGCCATTCGGGGCCGAGGAGTTCGCCGATGCGTTCCAGGCGGCGGGAGACCGTGTTGGGGTGGACGTGGAGCGCCTCGGCCGCGTTCGTGGGGCTGCCGCCGGAGGCGAAGTAGGCCTCCAGGGTGTGGGTGAGGTCGGTGAACCGCTCGGCGTCGTAGTCCAGGACGGGGCCGATCGCCGATTCGACGAAGCCGTCGACGTCGTTGTCGTCGGAGAGCAGCAGCCCGAGGAAGCCGAGGTCCTGCACGGAGGCGGCGGAGCCGGTGCCGCCGAGGGCGCTCATCGCGTCCAGGCAGCGGCCGGCCTCCTGGTGGATGCGGCCGATGCCGTCCGGGCTCTGGGCGGGTCCGGCGGCGGCGACGGAGACGGGGTGTCCGAGCAGCGGGGTCAGTTCGGCGGCGACGGCCTTGGCGGCGGCCGAGGCGTCGATGCCGGGGAGCAGCAGCACGATGCGGCCGCCCTGCACGGTCTTGAGGCCGGAGAGGCGGTACGCGTACGAGGACGCCCACACCACCGCCCTGCCCTGTTCGCCGCCTTCGGGCCGGGCGAGCACGAGGACGTGCGGGCGGCGCAGGTCGACGCCGAGGCGGCGGGCCCGCTGGGCGATCTGCTGCGGGGCGTGCGGCGGGTCGGCGATGAGGTCGTCGAGGAGTTCGTCGCGGACGGGTCCTTCGGCGACGGCGGTGGAGCGGCGCATCAGGAGGAGGAAGGCGACGGACTGGGCGGCGAGTTCGAGGAGGCGTTCGTCCTCGCCGGTGAGTCCGCCGGCGGCGCGGATGACGAGGCCGCCGAGGTCCTCGGAGCCGGCGATGACCGGCGCGACCCAGGTGTCGTCGGCGGCGGGGACCGGGCGGCGGCGGGCGTGGGCGTCGAGGGAGGCCTTGGCGATGGCCTCCTCGTCGAGGCCGGGGATGTCCCCGGCGCCGGCGAGGGGGCGGCCGCCGGGGTCGCGGATCAGGACGGTCGCGTCGAGGGCGTCGGAGGCCGCCTTGGCGACGTGGCACAGGTCGCCGCCGGCGAGGACGAGGTTCATGATGCGGCCGTGGGCCTCGCTGACGTGCCGCATGCGGGTGAGCCGGGTGCGGACCCGGGCGCTGTCCCGTTCCAGTTCGGAGACCTCGGCGCGGGTGTGGTCGAGGAGTCCGGCCTTCTCGACGGCGAGGGCGGCGAGGTCGGCGAGGGCGGTGAGGAGCGCGATCTCCTGCCCCGTGTGGTGCCGGACGCGCCGGTCCGCGCCGTGCAGGGCTCCTATGACGGTGTCGCCGCTGCGCAGCGGCGCGGCCACGATCGCGTGGAGTCCTTCGGCGCGCAGGGCGGATTCGGCGTCCTCGTCGAAGGCGGGGGCGTGGACGCCGGCGTCGAGGGAGCCGGAGGGGGCGAAGCGTTCGTCGGCGAGGTAGTCGGCGGTCCAGACGGGCTCGCCGTGGAGGTGGACGGCGCCGCCGAGTCCGTACCCGTCGGCGATGCGGAGTCCGGGGGCGAGGCGGGGTCCGGGGCCGGGCGGGGTGCGGGAGCCTTCGGTGGTGTGGACGTGGCTGGCGCCGTGCGGGTCGCGCAGGGTCACGTACGCGAGGTCGAGGCCGAGGAGCCGGCGGGCGCGGCGGGTGATGACGCGGAGCAGGCTGTCGAGGTCGTAGGAGAGGGTGAGGTCGCGGGCGGTCTCGGTGAGGGCGGCGAGTCCGTCCTCGTGGCGGGTTTCGCGCGCGCGTGCGGCGTGGATCTCGCCGGCGAGTTCGACGGCCCGTTCCAGGCGGTGGAGTTCGCCGTCGGCGAGGCCGGTCCGGCGGGCCTCGTCGAGGAGGGTGTCGAAGCGGGCGGGTGACGCCTGCCGGGCGAGCAGTTCGAGGACCGTGAGCAGCGCGTCGGCACCACCGGCTGCGTCCGCGCCGTCCCGTGTCATGTGCCCTTACCCCCGTGGTCGAGCGAAATCGGGCACCTGGGAGGAAACCCGTACTGCCCGCCGAAAATAATTCGGCTTCGGGAGTCGGTCAACGGTGAGTTGCCGCACTTCATTCCCCGTGGCGGGTGATCACTCCGCCGGGTGGCGGCCGTGTGGCCGTGGCGGGGTCAGCCGACGGAGCCCGCCGGGACGAGCCGGCCGCGCGCGGGGCCGTACCGCGCGGTGGCGTACGGGGCGGGGAGCTGCCGGCCCGGGATGTGCTGCGTGGGGATCCGGAGGCCGTACGGGGGAGCGCCGGTGGCGTCCCGTGCGGTGAGGACCGAGCGCTGGAGCCGGCGCAGGCGGGCCGAGGGTTCCATGCCGCTCTCGCTCTTGAGGTTCACGCGCAGCCGCTCGTACACGATGAGTGCCTCGTCGGGCTGTCCGCAGCGCAGCAGGGCGACCATGAGGTGGGCGTGGAGGGGCTCGTTGGCGCGGTAGCGGGCGACGAGTCCGGTGAGCTCGGAGACGAGTTCGGCGTGCCGGCCGAGGCCCAGCTGTGCTTCCACCCACTGGTCGAGGACGCTGAGCCGGGAGGTTTCGAGGCGCTCGATCTCCCTGCGGAGCCGGGGGCCCGCGGCGACGCCCGCGTAGGGTTCGCCGCGCCACAGGGCGAGGGCCTCGCCGAGGCGGAGCGCGGCGCGGGAGAGGTCGCCGGCCTCCATGGCGCGGTAGCCGGCGCCGGCCGCGCGCTCGAACTGCCGGACGTCGTTGGGGCCGCCGCCGGTGTCGAGGCGGTAGCCGCCGGGCTGGGAGACGAGGATCCCGTCGGCGCCGCGCCGGTCCGACCAGCCGGGCCGCGGCTCGGCCGGGTCGGCGTCGCGCAGGGCGCTCTCGATGAGCGTCCGCAACTCCGCTATGTGTGCCTGAAGTTCGGCGCGGGCGCCGCGCGGCGGGCCGGACGGCCACAGTTCCTCGGTCAGGACCGTCACGGGCACGACCTGGTCGGCGCTGGCCGTGAGCAGGGCGAGCAGCTGCCGGGGCGCGGCCGCCGTCGGGGTGATCGACACCCCGTTCTCACGGACCGACAGTCCCCCCAGAATCCGGACGTCCACCTTGCCCCCTCAGTGCCTGTGCGGTGCCTGTGCGCGGGATGACTCCTGTTGATTAGAAAAGACCCCCGTAGGCATGTCAATAAGAAACCGGAGGGTACGGAATGACTCTCTCGGATATCGAGGTGATTCACCCCCTTTGTCATGATTTTGGGGCGTCAGGTTTTCGTCACTGTGGAGATCTCACGTCGGTGGAAGGACTGTTTCAGGACTCGGGGGTACGGTTTCGCGACCCCCTTGCGGATGCGGGGGCGGCCGACACGCGCGAGATCACGCCATAAACCGGCCGCCGGGTCGGTTCCTCCGGCACCGCTCCGGCGACCCTCCAGCGCTCCTCCAGCGCTCCTCCGGTGCTTTCGGGCGCTTTCGGGTGCCGCTAGAGCACGGCGGCGGCGGCGAGGAGGCCGAACGCGAGGACGATCAGGGCCGTCCGCACGCGGTGGAAGCCGTTCCAGCGCTTCTCGAAGGCGGCCCGGACCGCCGCGGGCTCGTCCTCCGAGGCGGCCAGCGCCGTGTTGAGCGGGACGTTCCCCCCTATGGTCACCAGGTGGTTGAGGGCCGCGGACACGAGGCCCGCGAGGACGAGCCACTTCTGCGCGTCCGTCCGCCCGTCCTGGGGGACGAGGAACGCGGCGGCGGGGAAGGCGATCACGCCGAGGAAGACCGTGAGGAACACGGCCCTCGGCACGTACTCGTTGATCCGGCGCATCGCCGTGACGAACTCCGGGTCCGTCAGACGGGCCAGCGCGGGCATGATCCCGGTCTGGAAGATCAGCAGGAAGCCGGCGTAGAGCCCGGTGCTTCCGACGGCGAGGGCGAGCAGCAGGGTGGCCATGCGGTCATTCTGTCCCGGACACCCGGAGCGGTCGGGGGAGTTGCGGAAGGATCCCGGTGCGGCGACCGCGACAGGGGTGAACCCCGGTGGCATGGATTCGCCATCCTTCCCAGCAGGGGTTGTCACCGTGTGCAGTCGCGTGCGTACATGGAGTGGACATCGATCGGGCGGGGGTGGTCAGCGGTGGCAGAGAGCGCGGGCTCCGTGATGCTCGCCCGTTCGGCGATGAACCGGGCCGCGACCGAGGGACAGCGGCCCGCCGGGCGGCCGGTCCGGGGCGCGCGGCGCATCAGCGCCGCACTCGCCGGGCTGGCCGCCTCCGCCCGGCACGAGTTGCTGACCTTCGACGACCCGGTCGCGTCCGCGGGCCGCGCGATCCCCGAGCCGTTCCTGCAGTTGGCGGGGGCGTGCATGCGGGCCGCGGCGGAGCGGGCCGAGGAGGTCAGACGGATCGTGCCGCGTCATGCCCTGCCCCGGCTCGAAGAGGGGGTCCGGCTCCCCGGCCGGGCCCGCCTCGCGGACGCCATCCCGTTCAAGATGATCGTCGTCGACCGGATGGTCGCCGCCCTCCCGCTCGATCTGGAGCTGCTGTACAACGGGCTGCTGCTGATCCGGGACCCGGTCGTGGTCCAGGCCCTCGTCCGGGCCCATCACGCCTGCTGGGCGGCGGCCGAGGACCTGACGTACGCGCCGCCGCCCCCGCCCCGCGATCTGCCGCCCCAGCTGCGCCCGGTGCTCGACGCCCTCCTGTCGGGGGTCACGGACGAGACGGCGGCCGCCCGGCTCGGCATGTCCGCGCGGACGTACAGCCGCAGGGTGGGCGATCTGATGGCGGCCCTCGGCACGACGAGCCGCTTCCGCGCGGGCGCGGAAGCGGCTCGGAGGGGGTGGTTGTAGGAGCTGCTACGACACGATGTCCTTGCGGGCGAAGCCGCGGAAGGCGAGCGCGAAGAGGACCAGGGCGTACGTCAGGGAGATCGCCGTTCCCTTCACCATGCCGCCCCACTCCAGCTGGGGCTGGAGCGCGTCGATCCAGGCGAACTGCCAGTGCGCGGGCAGGAAGTCGCGCCAGTCGCCGAGCGCCGTGACGGCGTCCAGGACGTTGCCGACGATCGTCAGGCCGACGGCGCCGCCCACCGCGCCCAGCGGGGCGTCGGTGCGGGTGGACAGCCAGAAGGCGAGTCCCGCGGTGACCAGTTGGGAGGCGAAGACGAAGGCGACGGCGACGGCGAGCCTGAGCAGGGCGTCCCCGGCCGGGACGGAGCCGCCCGTCGGCAGCTGGAGCGGACCCCAGCCGTAGGCGACCGTGCCCGCCACCAGGGCCACGAGCGGCAGGAGGAGCATCGCGGCCGCGCTGTAGGCGAGGGCGACCGCCAGCTTGGAGGCGAGGAGCCGGGAGCGCGGGACGGGCGCGGCGAGCAGGTACCGCAGGGAGGACCAGCTCGCCTCGGAGGCGATGGTGTCCCCGCAGAACAGCGCCACCGGGATGACGAGGAGGAAACCGGCCGAGACGAACAGGCAGGTCGCGGCGAAGTTGGCGCCGGAGGCCGTCGCCGTGTCCATCAGGGTGATGCGGCCGTTGTTGTCGCCGTCCCCGGGGCCGCCGATCGCGAAGGCCACGATGAGGACGAAGGGCAGGGCGACGAGGATGCCGCCCATGACCAGGGTGCGCCGGCGCTTCCACTGGCGGAGGGCCTCGACGCGCAGGGGCAGGGTGCGTCCGGGCCGGTAGCCGGGGGCACTCGTGGGCACGGACGCGGTGGTCACGCGGCTCCTCCGATCAGGGTCAGGAAGGCGTCCTCCAGACGCCGGTGGGGGCCGACGCCGGTCAGCGGCACGTCCAGGCGGACGAGTTCGCCGATGAGGGCGGTCGGGTCGATGCCGTCGAGCCGGACCAGGAGTCCTTCGTCGGCGCGGGTCGCCGCGCCGACGCCGGTCAGGGCGTCGACCTTCGCGACGAGGGCGTCGTCGATCTCCCCGGCCAGGCTCACCAGGAGGGTGTCGCCGTTGCCGGTGATCTCGGCGACCGGTCCGGCCTGCACGAGCTGCCCCCGGTCCATGACGACCAGATGGGTGCAGGACTGCTCGACCTCGGCGAGGAGGTGGCTGGAGACGATGACGGTCCGGCCCCCGGCCGCGTACCGGATCATCACCTCGCGCATCTCGCGGATCTGCGGCGGGTCGAGTCCGTTGGTCGGCTCGTCGAGGATCAGCAGGTCGGGCAGGCCCAGCATGGCCTGGGCGAGGGCGAGGCGCTGCCGCATGCCCTGCGAGTAGGTGCGGACGGCCCGTTCGAGGGCGCCGCCCAGGTTCGCGATCCGCAGGGCCTCGTCGACGTGGGCGTCCTCGGCGGGGCGACCGGTGGCCTTCCAGTACAGGTCCAGGTTCTCCCGGCCCGACAGGTGCGGCAGGAAGCCGGCGCCCTCGACGAAGGCGCCGACGCGGGAGAGGACCGGGGCGCCCGGCCTGATGGCCTGGCCGAAGACCCGGATCTCGCCCTCGTCGGGGGTGATGAGGCCCATCAGCATGCGCAGGGTGGTGGTCTTGCCCGCGCCGTTCGGCCCGAGCAGGCCGAGGACCTGGCCCTGTTCGACGCGGAAGGACAGGTCCCGGACGCTGTACCGGTCACCGCCCTTGTACTTCTTCGACAGGCCCGTGATCTGGAGCGGTACGGCGGCGAGTTCGGGGTCGGGTGCGGGGGCGGCCGTCTTCCGGCGGGCGGTGAGCAGGAGGGCGGCGGCTCCGGCGAGGCCGAGGAGCGGCAGGCCCCAGACCCACCAGGGCAGGGCGGCGGCCTGGGTGGAGAGGCCGGGCGCGGTGGGCACGGTGAGCGGGCCCTCGACGGCGACGGTGTAGCCGGCGGGGACCGCCGGGGAGGCGTAGCCGAGGTCGGTGGCGGCGACGACGAGCCGCAGCCGGTGCCCGGCCTCCACCTCGTGGTCGATCGCGGGCAGGGTCAGCGTGAGGCTCTTCCCGGCCTTGGCGCCGTCGACGCGGACGGGGGCGACGAGCTGGGCGGGCAGCACCTGCTGCCGGCCGTCGGGCCCCACGTCGTACACCTTGGCGAAGAGGACGGCGGAACCGTCGGCGGCGGTGGAGGCGACCCTGACGCGGACGGTCGGCGTGCCGGTGATCCGCAGGGCCCGGGTCTGCGGCTTCGCCTCGAACCGGGCGTACTGGCCGGGGAAGTCGAGGGAGAGGCCGACGCCGAGGGAGGAGAGTCCGGAGAGTCCGCCGCCGAGGCCGGGGACGGCCGACACGGCGGGCGGTGCGGCGCCCGCGGGGTTGGTGAAGGTCTGCGGCGGCCCGCCGAGGGCGAGGTCCGTGGTGCCGGAGGTGAGGCCCGGGTAGCGGTCGGCGGTCGCGGCGCGCAGGGTGGCCCGCCCGTCGGTGGAGTCGACGCCGCCGGTGCGGCTGACGCGGAAGGCGGGGCCGGTGTCGGCGGAGGCGTCGTGCTTCAGCCAGCGGTCGAACCAGGTGCTGATGCGGCGTTCGACGCGCTCGGTCTCGCGGTCTCCGCCGTCGTGGCCGCCGGCGATCCAGTCGACGGCGACGGGGGCGCCGTTGGCCGTGAGGGCACGGGCCATGGCGTCGGACTGGGCGAGGGTGAAGAGCGAGTCGGACTGGCCCTGGACGAGGAGCGCGGGCACCTTGACGCGCGCGCCGACGGCGGAGGGGCTGCGGGCTTCGAGGAGGGCGCGGGCGGCGGCGTCGGGCTTCCCGGAGACGGCGACGCGCTGGTAGAGCGAGCAGAGTTCGGCGGTGAACCGGCCGCAGGAGTCGCTCCCCCGGCCCGGGGCCGGCTGGCCCGCAGAGAAGAAGATCCCGGCCCAGAGCTTCTTGAAGACGCCGTTGGGGAAGAGGGCGTCGGCGAGGTTCCAGTAGGTGATCTGGGGGGCGATCGCGTCGACGCGCGGGTCGTGTCCCGCGGCGAGCAGGGAGATCGCGCCGCCGTACGAGGCGCCGGTGATGCCGACGCGCGGGTCGCCGGGCTTGTCGAGGAGGACCTCGGGACGGGCGGCGAGCCAGTCGATCAGCTTCGAGACGTCCTTGACCTCGTGGTCGGGGTCGTTGAGGCCGATCCGCCCGGTGGAGGCGCCGAAGCCGCGGGCGGACCAGGTGAGGACGGCGTAGCCGTCGCGGGCGAGGCCCTCGGCCTGGGCGCGGACGTCGTCCTTGGAGCCGCCGAAGCCGTGGCCGAGGAGGACGGCGGGGCGTCTGCCGTCGCCGGGGCCGGTGAAGTACGAGGTGTCGAGCCGTACCCCGTCGACGTCGAGCATCCGGTCCGCGCGCGTGACGGGCGGTGGATCGTCCTGGGCGACGGCGGTCCACGTGCCGGCGCCCGCGAGAACGGCGAGCGCCGCGGTGACCGCGGCCCACCGGGGAAGTCGGAGTCGCATGGCGTCGAGCCTAGGGGGCGGGACCTCGGGGCACGGCTGACCACGGACGGAGATCGGCGGCCTTCTCAGGTCGTACACGGCACCGTTCCCGTACAGCGGGCGCGGTACGGGAAGGACCGACGGCCCCCGGGGCGTGCTGTCCAGCACCCCGGGGGCCGTCGGCCGTCGGTGGATCAGTGGTTGCGCGGGAAGCCCAGGTCGACGCCGGCGGGGGCGTCGGACGGGTCGGGCCAGCGGGTGGTGACGACCTTGCCGCGGGTGTAGAAGTGGATGCCGTCGTTGCCGTAGATGTGGTGGTCGCCGAAGAGCGAGTCCTTCCAGCCACCGAAGGAGTGGTAGCCCACCGGCACCGGGATCGGCACGTTCACGCCGACCATGCCGGCCTCGACCTCCAGCTGGAAGCGGCGGGCGGCGCCGCCGTCACGGGTGAAGATCGCGGTGCCGTTGCCGAACGGCGAGGCGTTGATGAGGGCGAGGCCCTCCTCGTACGTGTCGGCGCGCAGCACGCAGAGGACCGGGCCGAAGATCTCGTCCTGGTAGGCCTTGGCCGTGGTCGGGACGTGGTCCAGGAGGGACAGGCCGATCCAGTGGCCGTTCTCGTGGCCCTCGACCGTGTAGCCGGTGCCGTCGAGGACGACCTCGCAGCCCTCGTCCGCCGCGCCCTTCACGTAGGAGGCGACCTTGTCGCGGTGGACGGCCGTGATGAGCGGGCCCATCTCGGAGGTGGGGTCGGTGCCGGGGCCGATCTTGATCTTCTCGGCGCGCTCGCGGATCTTCTCGACGAGGGTGTCGCCGATGGAGCCGACGGCCACGACCGCGGAGATCGCCATGCAGCGCTCGCCGGCCGAGCCGTAGGCCGCGGAGACGGCCGCGTCGGCCGCCGCGTCGAGGTCGGCGTCCGGGAGGACCAGCATGTGGTTCTTCGCGCCGCCGAGCGCCTGGACGCGCTTGCCGTTGGCGGAGGCGGTGGTGTGGATGTAGCGGGCGATCGGGGTCGAGCCGACGAAGGAGACCGCGGAGACGTCCGGGTGCTCTAGGAGGCGGTCGACGGCCACCTTGTCGCCGTGGACGACGTTGAAGACGCCGTCCGGCAGGCCCGCCTCGGCGAGCAGCTCGGCGATCTTCAGGGACGGGGACGGGTCCTTCTCGCTGGGCTTGAGGATGAAGGTGTTGCCGGTCGCGATGGCGATCGGGAACATCCACATCGGCACCATGGCCGGGAAGTTGAAGGGCGTGATGCCGGCGACGACGCCGACGGGCTGACGGATCGAGGCCACGTCCACGCGGTTGGAGACCTGGGTGGACAGCTCGCCCT
The DNA here is from genome assembly GCF_044333355.1 of Streptomyces sp. NPDC021012. Lineage (NCBI taxonomy): Bacteria > Bacillati > Actinomycetota > Actinomycetes > Kitasatosporales > Streptomycetaceae > Streptomyces > Streptomyces sp. NPDC021012. Next base: position 28,975 of record NZ_JBIRQU010000004.1, on the reverse strand, counting down.
TGAGCTGGGTGGTGATGCCGCAGGCCAGGTCGACGATCTCCAGGCCGCGGGCGACCTCGCCGAGGGCGTCGGAGTGGACCTTGCCGTGCTCGGCGACGATCAGCTCGGCGATCGCGTCGCGGTTGGCGTCGAGCAGCGCGCGGAACTTGAAGAGGATCGTGGTGCGCTGGGCGAGCGAGGAGGTGCCCCAGGTGGCGAAGGCGTCCTTCGCGGCGGCGACGGCCGCGTCGACCTCCTCCACCGAGGCGAGGGCGACCTGGGTGGTGACGGCACCGGTGGCCGGGTCGGTGACCGGGCCCCAGTTGCCCGACGTGCCCTCGACGGTCTTGCCACCGATCCAGTGGTGGACGCTCTTCGTCATGACGAGTTACTCCTTCAGAGATGGCGGCGTCGGGCGGTGACGTGCCGGTCGTACTCCTCGCGGGCCTTGACCGCCGACGGGCGGGTCGACGTCTCGGCCACGGGCACATCCCACCACGCCTGGGCCGGGGGCGGGCCCGACACACTGTCTGCCGTTTCGGTCTCGACGTAGACACATGTGGGATCCGTGGCCGTCCGGGCGTCCGCAAGGGCTTCCCGCAGGTCACGGACGGTGCGGGGGCGCAGGACCCGCATCCCGAGGGAGGCGGCGTTGGCGCCGAGGTCGACGGGGAGCGGGGGGCCGGTGAAGCTGCCGTCGTCCGCGCGATGGCGGTAGTCGGTGCCGTACCGCTCGGCGCCGACGGCCTCGGAGAGACCGCCGATGGAGGCGTACCCGTGGTTCTGCAGGATCACCAGCTTCAGCGGCAGCCCCTCCTGGACGGCGGTGACGATTTCGGTGGGATTCATCAAGTATGTACCGTCGCCGACGAGGGCCCAGACGGGCCGGCCGGGCGCGGCGAGCAGGACGCCGATCGCGGCGGGGATCTCGTATCCCATGCAGGAGTAGCCGTACTCGACGTGGTACTGGTCCGGGGAGCGGGTCCGCCAGAGCTTGTGGAGGTCGCCGGGGAGCGAGCCGGCGGCGTTGATCAGGATGTCGCTGCCGTCGACCAGAGTGTCGAGTACGCCGAGGACCTGGGTCTGGGTGGGGCGGGCGTCCTCGTCGGGGACGGCGTACGCGGTGTCGGTCCGCTGCTGCCAGGCGGCCTTCGAGCGGTGCCACTCGGCCCTGCTCCGCCGGTGTCCGCCGAGCGCCTCGGTGAGGGCGGCGAGGCCCTCGCGGGCGTCGGCGACGAGGGGCAGCGCGGCCTGTTTGTGGGCGTCGAACGCGGCGATGTTGAGGTTGAGGAACGGCGTGTCGGGACGGAAGAGGGTGCCGGACGCGGTGGTGAAGTCGGTGAAGCGGGTGCCGACGCCGATGACCAGGTCGGCGGTGCGGGCGAGGACGTTCGCGATGTCGGTGCCGGTGTGGCCGATGCCGCCGACGTCGCAGTGGTGGTCGTACGGGAGGACGCCCTTGCCGGCCTGGGTACTGGCGACGGGGAGGCCGGTGCGCTCGGCCAGCTCGCGCAGCGCGTCCTCGGCGCGGCTGTGCTTCACGCCGCCGCCCGCGATGACCAGCGGTCGTTTCGCGGCCTTCACGGCCCGGACGGCGGCGTCGAGCTCCTCCGTGGCGGGGCGGGGGCGGCGGACGGGCCAGATCCGCTCGGCGAAGAACCCCTCCGGCCAGTCGTACGCCTCGGCCTGCACGTCCTGGGGCAGGGCGAGGGTCACGGCGCCGGTCTCGACGGGGTCGGCGAGGACGCGGGCGGCGGCGAGGGCGGCCGGGATCAGGGCCTCGGGCCGGGTGACCCGGTCGAAGTACTTCGACACCGGGCGCAGGCAGTCGTTGACGGACACGTCGCCCGCGTACGGGACCTGGAGCTGCTGGAGGACGGGGTCGGCGGGGCGGCCGGCGAAGGTGTCGCCGGGCAGCAGGAGGACCGGGAGGTGGTTGATCGTGGCGAGGGCGGCGCCGGTGACGAGGTTGGTGGCGCCGGGGCCGATGGAGGTGGTGACGGCGTGCGCGGAGAGCCGGTTCTCCTGGCGGGCGTAGCCGACGGCGGCGTGCACCATGGCCTGTTCGTTGCGGCCCTGGTGGAAGGGCATGCCCTCCTCCTCGACCAGTGCCTGGCCGATGCCGGCGACGTTGCCGTGGCCGAAGATGCCCCAGGTGGCGGTGATGAGCCGCTGCCGGACGCCGTCGCGCTCGGTGTACTGGGCGGCGAGGAAGCGGACGAGGGCCTGCGCGACGGTGAGCCTCATGCGTACCCCTCCGTGTGGTCCGGGTGGAAGCAGATCTTCCACTCCCTTTCGGGGCCGGGGCCCGCCATGACGTTGAGGTAGTAGAGGTCGTGCCCCGGCTGGGCGATCGAGGGCCCGTGCCAGCCGTCGGGGACGAGGACGGCGTCGCCGCCCCGCACCTCGGCGAGGAGGTCGGCGCCGCCGGGCCGGGAGGGCGAGATCCGCTGGTATCCGTAGCCGTGGGGGCCCCGGACCTCGTAGTAGTAGATCTCCTCCAGGACGGATTCGGCGCCGGGCCGGTGCTCGTCGTGCTTGTGCGGCGGGTAGGAGGACCAGTTCCCGCCGGGCGTGACCACCTCGACGGCGATGAGCCGGTCGCAGTCGAAGGCGTCCGCCGAGGCGAAGTTCCGCACGGTGCGGGCGCGGTTGCCGCTGCCCCTGGTCTCGACGGGAACCTCCGGCGCGGGGCCGTAGCGGGCGGGGAGTCGTCGCTCGCACTTCGCTCCTGCCAAAGCGAAGCGGCCCCCCGCGCCGGAGGCGATCTGGGCGTGGGTGTCGCGCGGTACATAGGCGAAGTCGGTCACTCCGTCGAACACGCTCGCGCGGCCCAGGAGTTCGAGGATCTCGCCGTCGACGCGCACGCTACAGGCACCGGCGAGGGGAAGCACGACCCATTCACGATCCCCGCTCTCGAAGGAGTGCTCCTCCCCCGGTCCGAGGGCGAGGACCCGCAGCGCGGAGTACGTCCATCCGGCCCGCTCGGGGTCGATGTCGACGGCGTACGGGCCGCGGGCGGCGGTCCCGGCGGGAAGGTGGAGGCTCGTCTGCATGACGGATCCCTACCCCGGTTCCGGCAGGGTGCCGCTGCCCGGCTCGGGAGCGCCCGGCGAGGCACCGCTGCCGGCCGCGGAGGCTTCCGGGAGAGGCCCGCCGCCCGGCTCGGGGGCTCCCGGCGAGGCACCGCCGCCGGCCTCTGAGGCGTCCGGCAGGGTGCCGCTGCCCGTTGCCAGGGCCGTGGCGATCTCCGTGGCGTCCGGCATGGCGGCGGAGCAGGCGAGGCGGCCCGCGACGATGGCGCCGGCGGCGTTGGCGTGGCGCAGGACGGTGGTGAGGTCCCGGCCGGAGAGGAGGCCGTCGACGAGGGACCCGCCGAACGCGTCGCCCGCGCCGAGACCGTTGACGACCTCGACCGGCAGCGGCGGCACCTCGGCGCGGGTGCCGTCGGCGGCGAGCGCGAGGACGCCCGCGGGGCCCTGTTTGACGACGGCGAGCCGGACCGCGCCGGTCGCGAGGAGGGCGCGGGCGGCGGCCTCCGGCTCCCGCTCCCCGGTGGCGACCTCGCACTCGTCGAGGTTGCCGACGGCGACGGTCGCGTACCGCAGCGCCTCGGCGTAGTACGGGCGGGCCGCCGCCGGGTCCGCCCAGAACATCGGCCGCCAGTCCAGGTCGAGGACGGTCGTCTCCCGGCCGGAGCGGGCCCGCAGGGCCTCCAGGGTGGCGGTGCGGCTGGGTTCGGCGCACAGGCCGGTGCCGGTCGCCCAGAAGACCCGGGCGGCGCGGATCGCGTCGAGGTCGAGCTCGTCCGGCCGGATCTCCAGGTCGGGGGCCTTCGGGCGGCGGTAGAAGTAGAGCGGGAAGTCGTCGGGCGGGAAGAGCGCGCAGAAGGTGACGGGGGTGGGGTACGCGTCGACCTCGGTCACCCAGCGGCCGTCCACGTCGAAGCCCTTGAGCTCGCGGCGCAGATAGCCGCCGAAGGGGTCGGCACCGGTGCGGGAGACCAGCGCGGTGCGGCGGCCGAGGCGGGCGGCGGCGACGGCCACGTTGGCCGGGGAGCCGCCGAGGAACTTGCGGAAGGTCTCGACCCGGTCGAGCCCGACGCCGGTCTGGAGCGGGTACAGGTCCACGCCGAGGCGCCCCATGGCGATCAGGTCGTACGGCTCCGTCTCCACGCGCCACCTCTCGGTCGGGGCCTGTCCGGCGGCTCCGTCCCTCAGGTCTAGTCGTCCGCCGGGAGGCGTGTCAACGATATGTCCGGACATTCGGACGACTGCTTGACGCTGCTCTCGGACCCCGGTCAAGGTGGCAGGCATGACGAAGTCGTCGCCGCAGCCCTCGTCCCCGCGGTCCCGCATCCGGATCGGCTCCGCCCCGGACTCCTGGGGGGTGTGGTTCCCCGACGATCCCCGGCAGGTGCCGTGGCAGCGGTTCCTCGACGAGGTCTCGGGGGCCGGCTACGAGTGGATCGAGCTCGGTCCGTACGGCTATCTGCCCACCGATCCGGGGGTCCTCGCGGAGGAGACCGCGCGGCGCGGCCTGCGGGTCTCGGCGGGGACGGTCTTCACGGGGCTCCACCGAGGACCGGACGTCTGGGACCGGACCTGGGCGCACGTCGCGGAGAACGCCGCCCTCGCCCAGGCCATGGGCGCGGAGCACCTCGTCGTCATCCCGTCGTTCTGGCGGGACGACCGGACGGGCGAGGTCCTGGAGGACGCGACGCTCACCGCCGGGCAGTGGCGGGACCTGACGGGTCTGACGGAGCGTCTGGGCCGGGAGGTGCGCGAGCGGTACGGGCTGCGGATCGTGGTCCATCCGCATGCCGACACCCACCTCGACGGCGAGGAGAGCGTGACGCGCTTCCTCGACGCCACCGACCCGGACGCGGTCGCGCTCTGCCTGGACACCGGGCACTACGCGTACGCCGGCGGGGACAGCGTCAAGCTGATCGAGACGTACGGGGAGCGGATCGGCTACCTGCACCTCAAGCAGGTCGACCCGGAGGTCCTGGCCGGGGTGGTGGCCGAGGGGGTGCCGTTCGGTCCTGCGGTGGCGCGGGGCGTGATGTGCGAGCCGCCGTCGGGGGTGCCCGCGCTGGAACCGGTGCTCGCCGCCGCGTCGGCGCTGGACGCGGACCTGTTCGCGATCGTCGAGCAGGACATGTACCCGTGCGAGCCGGACGTCCCGTACCCGATCGCCCTGCGCACCCGGCACTTCCTCCGCTCGTGCGGGGTGTGAGCGGCGCATACCGCCCTGAGCAGCGGTGACGCACGCGGGCACACCGGTGGGCGGCTGTGCCGTTTCCGTCACGCTTGTCTCCGTTACGCGGGCTTTGCGTCACAGGCGTTCAACAGCCGCTCCCCTCCTGTCGGAAGGGGCGTTGCACCGGGCACAGGCTGATCAACCGCCCGCCCGCAGCGCCCCCGAACGGCACCCCCGCCGCCGCTGCGCGGCGCGCAGGGAGGTACCAGGCATGACGGACAGAAGGCTCTGGACGTACAAGGACATCGCCGCACACATCCGCGTGCAGCCCGACACGGTCCGCTCCTACCGGAAGCACGGGCTTCTTCCGGCCCCCGACCACGTGGAGTCCGGCAAGCCCTACTGGTACGCGGACACGATCCGCGCCTGGGTCGCCAGCCGCCCGGGCAACCGGGCCCGCCGCGACTGACGGGCCCGGCCCCGGACGAGGACGCCGGGCCCCGGAACGCTCCGGGGCCCGGCGTCCTGCCGTGGGGGACCTGAAGGAGGCTCAGAACATCAGGTCGTAGATGTTCCAGCCGAGGCCGACCGGTGTGCGGGTCGGCGAGGGGACCTGGACGCCGTTCTTGATCACGCTCTGGTAGAGCCAGAGCTTGCCCGTCCTGTCGCGGGCGACGAGGTCCGGCTCGCGGTCCCCGCCGACGTCGCGCATGGTGGTGATCGAGGTGTACGCGTTCCAGCCGGCGCCCACTCGTACGCGCCGCTGGTAGATCCGGGTCGGCTCGGCGATGGCGGCGTCGTACTTCCACAGCACGCCGCTCGTGTCGCGGGCGAGGGCGCCCCAGCCGAACTGGTTCAGGGTGGTGTAGATGTTCCAGCCGGCGCCTTCGCGCAGGCGCGAGTCGATGGAGAAGGGCTCGCTCTCCCGGTTCCAGGCGTGGAACCAGAGGACACCGGCCTTGTCGCGGCCCACGAGTTCTCCCCGGGGGCTCACGGTGAGGGCCGTGTAGACGTTCCAGCCGCCGCCGAGGCGGACGCGGGGGGCGAAGGGGGCGTCGGGGTTTCCGGTGCCCTTGTAGTACCAGAGGATCCCGGCCTTGTCGCGGGCCACGAGGTCGCCCTGCCCGGCCGCGGTGGCGTGGCCGAGCGGGACGATCGCGGTGTACGCGTTCCAGCCGCCGCCGATCTTCTTGCGCGGCCGGAAGGGCCGGTCGACGCGGCTCGTGCCCTCGTACCGCCAGAGGACGCCCGCCTTGTCCCGGGCGTGGACGACCCCCATGGTCTCCGGGTCCGGCAGGACTCCGGGGACGAAGTCGAGCCCGGCCCCGCCCTGGGCGACGACGGCGCCCGCGGAGTCCCGCAGCGTGACGGGCGCGTCGAGGGAGCCGACCCAGCTCTGCTGCGAGGAGGTGTCGATCGTGACCGCGTAGGTGAGCGTGGCCGCCGCCCGGGCGACCGGGAGCACGAGCCGTACCGAGTACGGGTAGTCGATGCCGTCGGCCTGCGGCGCGTCCCACTCGCAGACCGCGAAGGCCCCGCCGTTCACCGAGCAGGTGGAGTGCAGCGCGACGGCCAGCCGGCGCGGGTTGGGCCCTGCGGGCGGGTAGTTCACGACGGGCAGACCGATGTCCGCGTTCACCGGACCGGTGACCCCGGCCGGCAGCGTGGCCTTGAGCCGCAGCGTCACCGGCCCCTCGCCGCCCGCCGGAACCGTCAGCCGGCCCCCCTCCTGGACGACCGTGCCCACCTCGGCCACCGCCGGGGCGGGAGGAGCGGCCACCGCCACTCCCCCGAGCCCCGCCGGCGCGACCCCGGCGAACAGGGCCGCCGCCAGAACCAGCGCCGTGCGTATACGTGTCACGAATCCCCCCGGGGGTGCCTCTCAACCGCGCGGCGAGGTGGTCTCCCTCCACCTTCCGGACACCTCTTCGACACCCGGGGTCGGTGAAAGGTTGTGCCCGTCCGTCTCGCTGATGCCGAAGCGGTCGTGGAAGCGGCGCAGCGGTGCCGGTGCCCACCAGGTGAGGCGGCCGGTCAGCTTCATCACGGCGGGGACGAGGAGGCTGCGGACCACCGTCGCGTCCATGAGGACGGCGAGGGCGACGCCGAGTCCGAGCATCTTGGTGTTGGTGACGCGGGAGGTGCCGATGGCGACCATGACGACGGCGAGGATCACGGCGGCGGCGGTGATCAGGCCGCCGGTGTGGCGCAGTCCGAAGCGGACGGAGTGCTCGTGGTCGCCGGTGGCGTCGTACTCCTCCCTGATGCGGGAGAGCAGGAACACCCCGTAGTCCATGGAGAGTCCGAAGGCCACGCAGAACATGAGCACGGGCAGGGTGGTCTCGATGTCCCCGGTGGCGGTGAAGCCGAGGAGGCCGGAGAGGTGGCCCTCCTGGAAGACCCAGACGACGGCGCCGAACATCGCGGTGAGGCTGAGGGCGTTGAGGAGGACGGCCTGGACCGGGACGAGGACGCTGCCGGTGAGGAGGAAGACGAGGAGCAGGGTGACGAGGACGATGATGCCCGCCGCCCAGGGCAGCCGCTCGCCGATGGCGTCCTTGGAGTCGACGAGGACGGCGGCCGGTCCGGTGACGGAGGTCGCGAACGGCGCTTCGGTCGCGCGCAGTTCCCCGACGACGCGCTGGGCGTCGGGGCCGACGGTCTCGCCCTCGGGGACCACGGTGAAGTAGGCGGTGCCGCCGCCGGCGGTGACGGGTCCCTCGACCCGGACGACGCCGTCGAGGGCGGCGATCCGCTCGCGGTAGTCGGCGTACCGCGCGGGGGTGGTCGTCCCTTCGGCGAGGACGGTGACGGCGCCGCCGGGGTTGCCCGGGAAGCCGTCCCTCAGCCGGTCCTGGACGACCCGGGAGGAGGTGGTGGCGGGGAGCTGGCGGTCGTCGGCGGTGCCGAACCTGACACCGAGGAAGGGTGTCCCGAGGAGGACGAGTCCGGCGGTGGTGACGATGGCGAAGACGGGTGCCCGGCGCATCACCAGGGCGGCGGCCCGCGCCCAGCCGGCGCCGGTGGCCTCGCTCCGGCCCGCACCGGCCGCCCGGCCGCGCCGCAGGAGGCGCCGCAGGTCGAGGGCGTTGACCCGGTCGCCGAGCAGCACGAGGGCGGCCGGGAGGAGGGTGAGCGCGGCGGTGGCGGCGAGCAGGACGACGGCGATCCCGGCGTACGCGAAGGAGCGCAGGAAGTACTGCGGGAAGACCAGCATCGCGGCGAGCGAGACGGCGACGGTCAGGGCGGAGAAGAGCACGGTCCGCCCGGCCGTGCGCAGCGTGGCGCGGACGGCGGTGTACGTGTCGGCGCCGGCCGCGAGCTCCTCGCGGTAGCGGCGGACGACGAACAGGGCGTAGTCGATGGCGAGTCCGAGCCCGAGGGCGGTCGTCAGGTTCTGCGCGAAGACGGAGACGTCGGTGAACTCGGTGATGCCACGCAGGACGGCGTTGGTCCCGAGGATGGCGACGATGCCGACGCCGAGCGGCAGCAGGGCGGCGACGGCGCTGCCGAAGACCACGACGAGCAGGATCAGGGTGAGGGGCAGGGCGATGAGCTCGGCCCGCAGGAGGTCCTCCTGGACGACCGTCTGCATCTCGTGCCGGACGGCGAGCCCGCCGCCGAGGGAGACCTCGACGGGGCCGTGGACGCCCCGGTAGGCGGGGGCGATGCGGTCGAGGACGGCGGAGGCGTCCTTCTCGTCGCCGGCGATCCGGGCGGCGATCACGGCCTGGCGGCCGTCCTTCGAGCGCAGGGCGGGCGAGCCGGTGGACCAGTAGGAGCCGACGCCGTCGACGCCCGGTTCGGCGTCGAGCCGCTCGGCGAGCCGCCGGGCCTCGGCGGCGACGGCGGGGTCGTCGACGCGGGCGGTGCCGCCGGCTCCGGCGCCCCCGCCCTTCCCGGCGTCGACGAGGAGCAGCACGTTCGGCTGGGAGCCGGGGAACTGCTTCTCCAGGGCCTTGGTGGCGTACGTGGACTCGGCGGCGGGGTCCTCCCAGCCGCCGCTGCCCATGTGGTCCGCGACGCCGCCGCCCGCGAGGACGGCGAGCGCGGTGAGCACGAGGGCCACCAGGAGGGTGAGGCGCGGGCGGGCGGTCACGAACCGCGTCCATCCCCCGCCTGACCCGCCGGACGCTGATTTCTTGACTTCGGCCATGCCCCGGTGTCCCCTTCACCTGACCCGTGCGCACACGCTTCCCGGCAGGTCGCATGGGTCACCCATTGCCATAGACTGGCAAACACGAGTGATCACTCGCGTTTCTCAAGAATGCGAGCGGCCTCTCGTGTTTGTCAAACGTGTGTCGAGGAGACCTGGGGACAGCCATGTCCGAAGAAACGAAACCGCGCCGCCGCCAGGCACGCGGCGAGCGCCGCATCGCGCAGCTGCTCCAGGCCGCCGCGAACGTCTTCTGCGCGTACGGGTACACGGCGACCAGCACCAACGCGATCGCCCGGGAGGCGAGCGTCTCGCCCGGCACGCTCTACCAGTACTTCCCGAACAAGGAGGCCATCGCGATCGAGCTCGGCGAGCGCCTCCTGCACGAGATGCGCACGGCCCACGGCCAGGCGTTCACCCCGGCGAACCTCACCCTGCCGCTGCCCGAGCTGCTCGACGTCGTCGTCGACCCGATGATCGAGTTCAACTGCGAGAACCCGGTCTTCCTGGCCCTGATGCACGGCTCCGAGATACCCGGCCGGATCGCCGAGGAGCACGACGCCCTGCATGCCAACCTGCTGACCTCGGTACGGGACGTGATCGCGCACTTCGCGCCCGCCCTGTCGGCCGAGGAGCGCGCCCGGATCGCCGACATGACCTTCGCGATCTTCAAGGGCGGCCTGGGGCTCGTCCTGGCCGCCCCCGAGGGCGCCGAGCGGGACGCGACGATCGCCGAGCTGAAGACGGTCCTGCTCCGCTACCTCTCCCCGCTGGTCGACGGAGCGGTCACCACGACTCCGCTCCGCTGACCGACTCCGGGGAGGGCACCGTGCTCCCCTTCCGCGCCCGCAGCTTCAGGGCGAGCAGCGGGAAGACCAGTACGGAGAGCATCCCGGCCCCGACGAGCGCCGCCGCCTCGCCGGCCGTCAGCTCCTGGTCGTCCACGCCGATGGTGGTGATCGCGACGACGAGCGGCAGCGCCGTGGAGCCGTACAGGACGAGCCCGCCCCGGTCCCGGCGGCCGAGGTCGCGCGGGGCGAGGAACCAGATCGGCCCGCCGCGCACGGCCAGGAAGAGCAGCAGGAAGACCGGCAGCAGGAGCAGGGTCCTGCCCCCGTCGAGGAGCGAGTCGAGGTCGAACTCGATCCCGGTGACGACGAAGAAGACGGGGACGAGGAAGCCGAAGCCGACGCCCTCGACCTTCTCCAGGATCTGCGGCCCGGATTCGGGCGCGGCCCCGGTCAGCACGAGCCGGGTGATGAGCCCGGCCGCGAAGGCGCCGAGCAGCACGTCGAGCCCGAGCGCCGTGGACGCCCCGAGCATCACGGCGAGCAGCAGGAAGACGAAGCGGACCGCGAACTGGCCGCTGCTGTGCAGGGTCCTGGCGATGACCTTCGAGAACCACGGCGGGCGGGGCCGCAGCGCCCAGACGACGGCCCCGGCCGTGAGCGCGGCGAAGACGGCGAGGAGGGCGGTGGACTCGGCGGCGCCCCGCCCGCTGAGCAGCAGCGCCATCGCGATGATCGGGCCGAACTCGCCGACCGCGCCGAAGGCCATGACGACCGAGCCGAACCGCCCGTGGAGGTCGCCGGCGTCCCGCAGCACCGGCAGGACGGTGCCGAGCGCGGTGCTGGTCAGGGCGACGCCGATGAAGACGCCCTTGGTGTAGCCGCCGCCGAGCAGGACGCCGGTGCCGAGTCCGAGGCCGAGGGCGATCACCCAGGCCCACACGGAGCGCCTGAGGGTGTCGCCGCGCACCTTGCCGAACTCGATCTCGTATCCGGCGAGGAAGATCAGCATGGTGAGGCCGAGCTGCGAGAGCCCGTCGATCAGCGGGTCGGGGCGGGCCCAGTCGAGGACGTCGGGGCCGATGAGGATGCCGAGCAGGATCTCGAAGATGACGAGGGGGACGGGGAGTCTGCGCCCCACCCAGTAGGCCAGCAGCGGCGCCAGGACGGCGATCGCCATGATCAGGACGAGCGTGCTCCCCGAATGCGACATATCGGGTATTTACCATAGGCCCCGGCGGCCCGCCGGGTCGTACCGCGCGTCGATGGGCGTTGGACTTATACCCCCCAGGGGTATAATCTCGTCATCGTAGGACGCTGAACCCCAAGAGGAGAGACACCATGTCCGCAGAGACGAAGACCGAACTCACCACCGTCTACCAGGTCAAGGGCATGACCTGCGGCCACTGCGAGGGCGCGGTCTCCGGCGAGATCTCCGAGATCCCCGGCGTCTCCTCGGTCACCGCCGTCGCCAAGACCGGCGAGGTCACCGTCGTCTCCGCCGCCCCCCTCGACCGCGAGGCCGTCGCCGCCGCCGTCGACGAGGCCGGCTACGAGCTGGTCTGACCCGCCTCCGCAGCCTCACCGCAGGGCCGTACCGTTACGGGTACGGCCCTGCTCCCGTTTGGAACCGCACATGCCCAGCACCACCGTCACCGAGCTGACGATCGGCGGGATGACCTGCGCCTCCTGCGCCGCCCGCATCGAGAAGAAGCTCAACCGGATGGACGGCGTCACCGCCACCGTCAACTACGCCACGGAGAAGGCGCGCGTCGAGCACGCGCCGGACGTCGGCGTCGACGCGCTGATCGCCACCGTCGTGAAGACCGGCTACACCGCCGAGGAGCCGCTGCCGCCCGAGCCGGAGGAACCGGAGGAGGCCGAGGAGGACCCCGAGCTCGCCTCCCTCCGGCAGCGGCTCACCGTCTCCGCGCTCCTCTCGGCGCCCGTGGTCCTGCTCGCCATGGTCCCCTCGCTCCAGTTCGACGACTGGCAGTGGCTCTCGCTCACCCTCGCCTCGCCCGTCGTCGTCTGGGGCGGGCTGCCCTTCCACCGGGCCGCCTGGACCAACCTCCGGCACGGCGCCGCCACCATGGACACCCTCGTCTCGGTCGGCACCCTCGCCGCCTACGGCTGGTCCCTCTGGGCCCTCTTCCTCGGGGACGCCGGCATGCCCGGCATGCGCCACGGCTTCGACCTCACCGCCGACCGCGCCCACGCCTCCTCCGCGATCTACCTGGAGGTCGCCGCCGGCGTCGTCACCTTCATCCTCCTCGGCCGCTACCTGGAGGCCCGCGCCAAGCGGAAGGCGGGCGCCGCGCTGCGGGCCCTGATGGAGCTCGGTGCCAAGGATGTGGCGGTGCTCAGGGACGGCAGGGAGGTACGCGTCCCGGTCGGCGAGCTCCGTACCGGCGACCTCTTCGTCGTACGCCCCGGGGAGAAGATCGCCACCGACGGCACCGTCGCCGAAGGCTCCTCGGCCGTCGACGCCTCCCTGCTCACCGGCGAGTCGCTGCCCCTGGACGTCACCCCCGGCTCCGCCGTCACCGGCGGCTGCGTCAACGTCTCCGGACGCCTCCTCGTCGAGGCCACCCGCGTCGGCGCCGACACCCAGCTGGCCAGGATCGCGAAGCTCGTCGAGGACGCCCAGAGCGGCAAGGCCGAGGTGCAGCGGCTCGCCGACCGGATCTCCGCCGTCTTCGTCCCCGTGGTGCTCCTCATCGCCCTCGGCACCCTCGTCACCTGGCTCCTCCTGACCGACGACGTCACCGCCTCCTTCACCGCCGCCGTCGCCGTCCTGATCATCGCCTGCCCCTGCGCCCTCGGCCTGGCCACCCCGACCGCCCTCATGGTCGGCACCGGGCGCGGCGCCCAGCTCGGCATCCTCATCAAGGGCCCCGAGGTCCTGGAGTCCACCCGCCGCGTCGACACCGTCGTCCTCGACAAGACCGGCACGGTCACCACCGGCCGCATGCGGCTGACCGGCGTCCACGTGCACGGCGGGCGGTACGGCACGGACTCCGCCGACGAGACCGAGCTGCTGCGCCTCGCGGGCGCCCTGGAGCACTCCTCCGAGCACCCCGTCGCCCGCGCGATCGCCGCCGGCGCCGCCGAGCGCTGCGGAGGGCTCCCCACCCCGAAGACCTTCGAGAACGTGCCCGGACTCGGCGTGCGCGGCTCCGTCGACGGCCGGCTCGTCCTCGTCGGGCGCGCCGCCCTCCTCGAAGCCGAAGGGATCGAGGCCCCCGCGACGACCGAGCCCGGCGCCGTCCACGTCGCCTGGGACGGGGTCGCCCGGGGCACCCTGACCGTCGCCGACACCGTCAAGGACACCAGCGCCGAGGCGGTCGCCCGGCTGCGCGCCCTGGGGCTTCGGCCGGTGCTGCTCACCGGGGACCACCGGGCGGTCGCGGAGGCCGTGGCGGCCGAGGTGGGCATCGACGAGGTGATCGCGGAGGTGCTGCCCGAGGAGAAGGCCGAGGTGGTCCGGCGACTGCGGGCCGAGGGCCGTACGGTCGCGATGGTCGGCGACGGGGTCAACGACGCCGCCGCGCTCGCCACGGCCGACCTCGGGCTCGCGATGGGCACGGGCACCGACGCGGCCATCGAGGCGAGCGACCTGACCCTGGTCCGGGGCGACCTGCGGGTCGCGGCGGACGCCATCCGGCTGGCCCGGCGGACCCTGGCGACGATCCGGGGGAACCTGGGCTGGGCCTTCGGCTACAACGTCGCCGCGCTCCCCCTCGCGGCGGCCGGACTCCTCAACCCGATGATCGCGGGCCTGGCCATGGCCTTTTCGTCCGTCTTCGTCGTATCCAACAGCCTGCGACTGCGGCGGTTCTCGTGAATTCACTTACGCGTGACGCACAGGACCTTCACAAAGAGATCTAGATCACAGATATTGGGGGGTAACCATCTGGGCTGTTCGCGAGTCTAAGTGGGCGATGCCAAAGAACGTCTTGGGGGACGTTCACTGGGATGTCTTGGGGGACGTCCCTGGGCAAGCGCGGCCGGGGCACGTGCACCGGGGAGCTTTGAGCGGCCCTCCCGTACGTACCCCGGCAGACCGCGCACCAGACGCCCGGCCCGGATCCCGTGGGGGGAATCCGCACCGGGACATGGAAAGCGCCCCGCTCGTCGACCCGTGGGGGGATCGGCGGCGGGGCGCTTTTCGCTTCGGTGACCGTGCGGGTCAGTGCCGTCAGCGGGCCTCGACCGGGACGAAGTCGCGGAGGACCTCACCCGTGTAGATCTGGCGCGGGCGGCCGATGCGGGAACCCGGCTCCTTGATCATCTCGTGCCACTGGGCGATCCAGCCCGGAAGGCGGCCGAGGGCGAAGAGGACCGTGAACATCTCGGTCGGGAAGCCCATGGCCCGGTAGATCAGACCCGTGTAGAAGTCCACGTTCGGGTAGAGGTTGCGCGAGACGAAGTACTCGTCGGAGAGCGCGTGCTCCTCCAGCTTGAGCGCGATGTCGAGCAGCTCGTCGGACTTGCCGAGGGCCGAGAGGACATCGTGCGCCGCCGCCTTGATGATCTTGGCGCGCGGGTCGAAGGACTTGTACACCCGGTGGCCGAAGCCCATCAGGCGGACGCCGTCCTCCTTGTTCTTCACCTTGCGGATGAAGGAGTCGACATCGCCGCCGTTGGCCTGGATGCCTTCCAGCATCTCCAGGACCGACTGGTTGGCGCCACCGTGCAGGGGGCCCCACAGGGCCGAGATGCCGGCGGAGATCGAGGCGAACATGTTCGCCTGCGAGGAGCCGACCAGGCGCACGGTGGAGGTCGAGCAGTTCTGCTCGTGGTCCGCGTGCAGGATCAGCAGCTTGTCGAGCGCGGAGACGACGACCGGGTCCAGGTCGTACTCCTGCGCGGGGACCGAGAAGGTCATGCGCAGGAAGTTCTCGACGTACCCGAGGTCGTTGCGCGGGTAGACGAACGGGTGGCCGATCGACTTCTTGTACGCGTACGCCGCGATCGTCGGCAGCTTGGCGAGCAGCCGGATCGTGGAGAGGTGGCGCTGCTGCTCGTCGAACGGGTTGTGGCTGTCCTGGTAGAAGGTGGACAGCGCGGAGACCACCGAGGACAGCATCGCCATCGGGTGGGCGTCCCGCGGGAAACCGCGGAAGAAGTTCTTGACGTCCTCGTGGACGAGCGTGTGCTGCGTGATCTCGTTCTTGAAGGTCGACAGCTCGTCGACCTTCGGCAGCTCACCGTTGATCAGCAGGTACGCCACCTCAAGGAAGGTGGAGCGCTCGGCCAGCTGCTCGATGGGGTAGCCGCGGTACCGCAGGATGCCCTGCTCACCGTCGAGGTAGGTGATCGCGGATTTATAGGCGGCCGTGTTGCCGTATCCGCTGTCCAGGGTGACCAGCCCGGTCTGGGCTCGGAGTTTCCCGATGTCGAAGCCCTGGTCGCCGACGGTGCTCTCGACCACCGGGTAGGTGTATTCACCGTCCGCGTACCGCAGTACTACAGAGTTGTCGCTCACGTCATCCCTCACCGACGTAGTGCCTCTTCTTCGAGGTGCCCTGACTGTCTCTACCATCCCCCATTTGGCTCAGGAGAGTGCACTCGGGGTCGCTCATTGGGCCATTCGGCGGCACTCAGTGCCGCCAACCTTCATATCCTGCCCCCTTCGCCCCGGTTCCGGTAGCCCTCCGTGATCTTTCACACGAGGGGTTCCCCTGTGAGCCGGTGCGCGAGTGCGGTAAAGCGCCTGCCCGCCGAGACCGTACGGACCGCCTGGGCGATCGCCCGCCGGGAGCCGACCAGGACGACCAGCTTCCGGGCCCGGGTCACGGCCGTGTAGAGCAGGTTCCGCTGGAGCATCATCCAGGCGCTCATCGTGACCGGGATGACCACCGCCGGGTACTCGCTGCCCTGCGAGCGGTGGATGGTGACCGCGTACGCGTGCGCGAGTTCGTCCAGCTCGTCGAAGTCGTACGGCACCTCCTCGTCCTCGTCCGTCCGCACGGTCAGCCGCTGCTCGACGGGGTCGAGCGCCGTGACGACGCCGACCGTACCGTTGAAGACCCCGTTGGCCCCCTTCTCATAGTTGTTCCGAATCTGGGTCACCTTGTCACCGACCCGGAAGACCCGCCCGCCGAACCGCTTCTCCGGCAGGTCGGGCCGCGCGGGGGTGATCGCCTGCTGGAGCAGGCCGTTCAGCGAGCCCGCGCCGGCCGGGCCCCGGTGCATCGGGGCCAGGACCTGGACGTCCCGGCGCGGGTCGAGCCCGAACTTGGCCGGAATCCGCCGGGAGGCGACGTCCACGGCGACCCGGGCCGCGTCCTCGGTCTCCTCCTCGACGAAGAGGAAGAAGTCCGGGAGCCCCTGGGTGAGCGGCGGGGTCCCGGCGTTGATCCGGTGCGCGTTGGTGACCACCCCGGACTGCTGGGCCTGCCGGAAGATCCGCGTCAGCCGCACGGACGGCACGGGACTGCCGGGGGCGAGGAGGTCGCCGAGGACCTCGCCGGCCCCCACGGACGGCAGCTGGTCCACATCCCCCACCAGCAGCAGATGGGCCCCCGGTGCCACCGCCTTGACCAGCTTGTTCGCGAGCAGCAGGTCGAGCATCGAGGCCTCGTCGACGACGATCAGATCGGCGTCCAGCGGCCGGTCCCGGTCATAGGCCGCGTCCCCGCCCGGCTTCAGCTCCAGGAGCCGGTGCACCGTGGAGGCCTCCGCCCCGGTCAGCTCGGCGAGCCGCTTCGCGGCCCGGCCGGTCGGGGCGGCGAGCACGACCTTCGCCTTCTTGGCCCGGGCCAGCTCCACGATCGAGCGGACCGTGAACGACTTTCCGCAGCCCGGCCCGCCGGTGAGCACGGCCACCTTCCGGGTCAGGGCCAGCCGCACCGCCTCCTCCTGCTCCGGCGCGAGCGAGGCCCCCGTGCGGTCCGCGAGCCACGCCAGCGCCTTGTCCCAGGGCACGTCCCGGAAGGCCGGCATCCGGTCCTCCTCGGCCCGCAGCAGCCGCCGCAGCTGCCCCGCGAGCGACAGCTCGGCCCGGTGGAAGGGGATCAGGTACACGGCGGTGAGGGACGTCCCCTCGGGGCCGGGCACGGTCTCCCGCACGACCCCCTCGGGGTCCTCCGCGAGCTCGGCCAGGCACTCGATGACGAGCCCCGTGTCGACCTGGAGGAGCTTCACGGCATCGGAGATGAGCCGCTCCTCGGGCAGGAAGCAGTGCCCCTGGTCGCTGGACTGCGACAGCGCGTACTGCATCCCCGCCTTCACCCGATCGGGGCTGTCGTGCGGGATCCCGACGGACTGCGCGATCTTGTCCGCCGTGAGGAAACCGATACCCCACACGTCGGCCGCGAGCCGGTAGGGCTGATTCCGCACGACGGAGATGGAGGCGTCCCCGTACTTCTTGTAGATCCGCACGGCGATGGACGTCGACACCCCCACCCCCTGGAGGAAGACCATCACCTCCTTGATCGCCTTCTGCTCCTCCCAGGCCTCGCTGATCTTCTTCGTCCGCTTGGGCCCCAGGCCCGGGACCTCGATCAGCCGGGCGGGCGCCGTTTCGAGGATGTCGAGCGTGTCCAGCCCGAAGTGCTGCGTGATCCGGTCCGCGAAGATCGGCCCGATGCCCTTCACGAGGCCGGAGCCGAGGTAGCGGCGGATGCCCTGGATCGTCGCGGGCAGCAGGGTCGTGTAGTTGTCGACGGTGAACTGCTTCCCGTACTGCGGATGCGACCCCCACCGCCCCTCCATCCGCAGCGACTCCCCCGGCTGCGCCCCCAGCAGCGCCCCCACGACCGTGAGCAGATCCCCGGCCCCCCGCCCGGTGTCGACCCGCGCGACCGTGTACCCGCTCTCCTCGTTGGCGTACGTGATCCGCTCCAGCACCCCTTCGACGACGGCGGGGCGGTATGGCTGACCCTCGTTGGACATACCTCGACCGTAGCGAAGGGCGCTGACATCGCGGGGGCTGGGGACGATTCCCGGGAACCGCGCAGGGTGGCGTTTTTTCGCCAGGTGGCGTGCTTGATCGTCGCGCCGGTGGTGGCCGGCGCGCGCATACGCTGGCGGTATCCGGAAAATGCGTGTGCGAGGTGTTCGTCAAGATAGCCGGACTTGCCACGTCATTGCCTGAATTGACCCTTCAAAGGACCCCTCCGTCCCCGGAACGATGGGCGTGCCGGTGAGGTCATCGAGGTGAGGGGAAGCAAGGGCATGAAGTGGATCAAGAGCCTGGTCATGACGGGGGCGGCCGTGACGCTGGCCGCCGGGCAGCTGCTGGCGGGCAGTGCGTCGGCCGCTCCGGTGGACGGTGGGGCGGACGGGGTCCGGGGGCAGGTCGAGGCCTATCTGGCGGGCCATCCCGGTGAACGGCGGATCGGCGAGGACAAGGCGACCATGCCCGGGGGGTCCGTCACCTTCTCGGCCCCGGGGAGCGCCGAGGCGGCCGCCATCAGCTGTAGCTACGGGCACCTGTGCATCCAGGACGGCAACGGCAGCACCTGGGACTACTACTACTGCGGCTACTACGACTTCTACGGGGTCGGTGACGGGTACTTCAACAACAACCAGACCGCGGGCACGGTCGCGAGGTTCTACAACCAGGACGGCAGCCTCAGGTGGACCAGCACGGCCCCGCAGAGCGGGACGGCCTCGTGGTCGCCGGTGTGGCACATCCGCCCCTGCTGAGCCTTGGCGGCCGGTGCTCCGCCCCCGCGTCGGTGGGGGCGGAGCACCGGCCGCGCGTCAGACCGCCCCGAAGGCCTCCAGCGTCTCCTCCAGGACCTCGACCCCGTCCCGCGCCCACAGCGCGTCGTTGAAGAGCTCCACCTCGACCGGGCCCGTGTAGCCGGCCTTCTCCAGCAGGGCCGCCCAGGCGGGGAGGTCGATGGAGCCCGTGCCCAGTTGGCCGCGGCCGTTGAGGACGCCCGCCGGGAGGGGGGTCGTCCAGTCGGCGAGCTGGAAGGAGTGGATGCGGCCGGACGCGCCCGCGCGTTCCACCGCCGCCGGGGCGCGGTCGTCCCACCAGAGGTGGTACGTGTCGACCGTGACGCCGACGTGGGAGGCGGGGAAGCGTTCGGCGATCTCCAGGGCCTGGTCGAGGGTCGAGACCGCGCAGCGGTCGGAGGCGTACATGGGGTGGAGGGGCTCGATGGCCAGGCGGATTCCGCGTTCGCCCGCGTAGGGCGCCAGGGCGCCGATCGCTTCCGTGACGCGGGCCCGGGCGGACGGGAGGTCGGGGCAGGACGGGGTGAGGCCGCCGGAGACCAGGACGAGGGTGTCGGTGCCGAGGGTCACCGCCTCGTCGATCGCCGCGCGGTTCTCCGCCTCCCAGCCGTCCGACGTGAAGAAGCCGCCCCGGCAGAGGGTGGTGACGGTGAGGCCCGCGTCCCGGAGCAGGTCGGCGGCCGCCTCCACCCCGTACTCCCGCACCGGTTCGCGCCACAGGCCGATGCCCGGGACGCCCAGGCGGAGGCAGTGGGCGACCAGTTCGGGCAGGGGCAGCTGCTTCA
The DNA here is from genome assembly GCF_044333355.1 of Streptomyces sp. NPDC021012. Classification (NCBI taxonomy): domain Bacteria; kingdom Bacillati; phylum Actinomycetota; class Actinomycetes; order Kitasatosporales; family Streptomycetaceae; genus Streptomyces; species Streptomyces sp. NPDC021012. The sequence goes on along the minus strand of NZ_JBIRQU010000004.1, from coordinate 9,368 downwards.
CCGTCATCTGGTTGATGCTGAAGCGGTCGAGGTTCACTGCGGGACTCCGTACACCGTGAGGAGCGAGCGCATGCGGGACTCCGCGCGGGCCGGGTCCGGGAACAGGCCGAGGCCGTCGGCCAGTTCGTACGCGCGGGCCAGGTGCGGCAGCGAGCGCGCGGACTGGAGGCCGCCGACCATCGTGAAGTGGTCCTGGTGGCCGGCCAGCCAGGCGAGGAACACCACGCCCGTCTTGTAGAAGCGGGTGGGGGGCTGGAAGAGGTGCCGGGAGAGGGCGACGGTGGGGTCGAGGATCTCGCGGAAGCCCTCGGTGTCACCGGTGTCCAGGGTGCGCACCGCCTCGGCCGCCAGCGGGCCCAGCGGGTCGAAGACGCCGAGGAGGGCGTGGCTGAAGCCCTGCTCGTCGCCCGCGATCAGCTCCGGGTAGTGGAAGTCGTCGCCCGTGTAGCAGCGGACCCCCACCGGGAGGCGGCGGCGCAGTGCGACCTCGCGGCGGGCGTCGAGGAGGGAGACCTTGATGCCGTCGACCTTGTCGGGGTGGGCCGCGATCACGTCGAGGAAGGTCTCGGTGGCCGCGTCGAGGTCGGGCGAGCCCCAGTAGCCGTCGAGCGCCGGGTCGAACATGGGGCCCAGCCAGTGCAGGATGACCGGATCGCCCGCCTGCCGGAGCAGGTGGCCGTAGAGGTCGAGGTAGTCCTCGGGTCCCTTCGCGGCGGCCGCGAGGGCACGGGAGGCCATGAGGACGGCCCGCGCGCCCGACTCCTCGACGACCGCGAGCTGTTCCTCGTAGGCGGTACGGATCTCCGCGAGCGTCGCCGGGCCGGTCAGCTGGTCCGTGCCGACGCCGCAGGCGATGCGGCCGCCGACCGACCGCGCCTCGGCCGCCGAGCGGCGGATCAGCTCCGCCGCGCCCGCCCAGTCCAGGCCCATCCCGCGCTGCGCGGTGTCCATGGCCTCGGCGACCCCGAGGCCGTGGGACCAGAGGTGGCGGCGGAAGGCGAGGGTGGCGTCCCAGTCGACGGCGGCCGGGGAGTCGGGGGTGGTGTCGGCGTACGGGTCGGCGACGACGTGTGCGGCGGAGAAGACCGTACGGGAGGTCAGCGGGCCCGTCGCGGAGAGCGCGAGCGGTTCGGTGCGGGGCGCGTACGCGCGCGTGGTGCCGTCCGGGGCGGGGAGGCGGATCGTCACAGGGTCACCTCCGGGACGTCCAGACGGCGGCCCTCGGCGGCCGAGCGCAGGCCCAGTTCGGCGAGCTGGACGCCGCGGGCGCCGGCGAGGAGGTCCCAGTGGTACGGCTCGTCGAGCGCGACGTGCCGGAGGAACAGCTCCCACTGGGCCTTGAAGCCGTTGTCGAACCCGGCGTTGTCGGGGACCTCCTGCCACTGGTCGCGGAAGGAGTGGGCGGCGGGGAGGTCGGGGTTCCAGACCGGCTTGGGGGTGGCCGAGCGGTGCTGGACGCGGCAGTCGCGCAGTCCGGCGACGGCGGAGCCGTGGGTGCCGTCGACCTGGAACTCGACGAGCTCGTCGCGGTGGACGCGGACCGCCCAGGAGGAGTTGATCTGGGCGACGGCGCCGCCCTCCAGCTGGAAGATGCCGTACGCGGCGTCGTCGGCGGTCGCGGCGTACGGCTTGCCCTGCTCGTCCCAGCGCTGCGGGACGTGCGTGGCGACGTGCGCGGTGACGCTCGTGACCCGGCCGAAGAGCTCGTGGAGCACGTACTCCCAGTGCGGGAACATGTCGACGACGATGCCGCCGCCGTCCTCCGCGCGGTAGTTCCAGCTGGGGCGCTGGGCGTCCTGCCAGTCGCCCTCGAAGACCCAGTAGCCGAACTCGCCGCGCACGGACAGGATCTCGCCGAAGAAGCCGCCGTCGACGAGGCGCTTGAGCTTGAGCAGGCCGGGGAGGAACAGCTTGTCCTGGACGACGCCGTGCTTGACGCCCTTCGCCTCGGCGAGGCGGGCGAGTCCGAGGGCGCCGGCGAGGTCGGCGGCGGTGGGCTTCTCGGTGTAGACGTGCTTGCCGGCGGCGATGGCCCGGGTGAGCGCGTCGACGCGGGCCGAGGTGACCTGGGCGTCGAAGTAGACGTCGACGGTGTCGTCGGCGAGGACGGCGTCGAGGTCGGTGGACCACTCGGTGAGGCCGTGGCGCTCGGCGAGGGCGCGCAGGGCGTGCTCGCGGCGGCCGACGAGGACGGGTTCGGGCCAGAGGGTCTCGCCGTTGCCGAGGTCGAGGCCGCCCTGGTCGCGCAGGGCGAGGATCGAGCGGACGAGGTGCTGGCGGTGGCCCATGCGGCCGGTGACGCCGTTCATGGCGATGCGGACTGCCCTGCGTGTCACGAAACGTTCCTCTCCGCGGTGCTCCGCGCCCTGGGTCCGTCCGGCCGTCCGGAGAGAAGGCCGTCCGGATAGAAAGCGCTTTCTGTCGGGGAGGACGCTAGCCTGCCGACATCACCGCCGACAAGGGCCTGGAGGTACGCACACGATGCTGGAGGTACGCACGCGATGACCGTCACCCTGGCGGACGTGGCCGCCCGCGCACGGGTCTCCCCCGCCACCGTCTCCCGCGTCCTGAACGGCAACTACCCGGTCGCCGCGTCGACCCGCGAGCGGGTCCTGCGGGCGGTGGACGAGCTCGACTACGTCCTCAACGGCCCCGCGAGCTCCCTCGCCGCCGCCACCTCCGACCTGGTCGGCGTCCTCGTCAACGACATCGCCGACCCCTTCTTCGGGATCATGGCGAGCGCGGCGCAGAGCGCGATCGGGGAGAGCGCCACCGGGCGCGGCGGGGGCGAGAAGCTCGCCGTCGTCTGCAACACGGGCGGCTCCCCCGAGCGCGAGCTGACCTACCTCACCCTGCTCCAGCGGCAGCGGGCCGCGGCCGTGATCCTCATGGGCGGCTCCCTGGAGGACCCGGAGCACCTCGCGGCGACGGCCGGGAAGCTGACCAAGCTGGCGGGGGCGGGGACCCGGGTCGTGCTGTGCGGGCGCCCTCCCGCACCCGGCGACGCGAGCGCGGCGGCCCTCGTCTTCGACAACCGGACCGGCGGACGGCTCCTCACCGAGCACCTGCTCGGCCTCGGCCACCGGCGGATCGGTTACGTGGCGGGCCCGACCGACCGCACCACCACCCGGCACCGCCTGGAGGGCCACCGGGAGGCCCTCGCCGCGGCCGGCGTCCCCGAGGGCCCGACGGTCCACGGCCCGTACGACCGCGCCTCCGGATACGGGGCGACCGCCGAACTCCTCGCCCGCGACCCGCACCTCACGGCCGTCGTCGCGGCCAACGACACGGTGGCGCTCGGCGTCTGCGCGGCCCTGCGCGAGCGGGGCCTGTCCATCCCCGGCGACGTCTCCGTCGCGGGCTTCGACGACCTCCCGTTCTCGGTGGACGCGGTCCCGGCCCTCACGACCGTACGACTGCCGCTGCACGAGACGGGCGTCCGCGCGGGCCGCCTCGCCATGCGCGCGGAGGAGCCTCCGGCGGGCGGCGTGGAGACGGTGCCGGGGGAGCTGGTGGTACGGGGGTCGACGGGGCGGCCGCGGGAGTAGCGGGGCACCGAGCCGAACGGCTTCCGCGCCCCGAAAGCCGAACGCGCCGTACCGCTTCGGGAGGGTTTCGCCCGTTTAGCCTGGCGGCATGTGTACGCGTGTCATGTGGCGGGCCGCAGGGCAGCCGGTGGTCGTCGGTCGGAACATGGACTGGAAGCAGGGGCTCGGCACCAACCTGTGGGTGCTGCCGAGGGGGGCCGAGCGGGTCGGGGTGCGGGGGGACGATCCGGCGCCGCTGCGGTGGACGGCGGCGTACGGGAGCGTGGTGGCGACCGCGTACGACAGCGCCACGACAGACGGGGTCAACGAGCGGGGGCTCGGGGCGCACCTGCTGTGGCTGGCCGAGGCGGACTTCGGGGAGCGGGACACCCGGCTGCCCGCGGTGAGCGTGTCGATGTGGACGCAGTACGTCCTGGACCGGTTCGCGACGGTCGCGGAGGCGGTCGCTTCGATGGAGGCGGAACCCTTCCAGGTGCGGCCGCAGGGCGACGCGCACGCGGGGACCTTCAGCACCGTGCACCTGGCGGTCGAGGACGCGGGCGGTGACTCGGCGGTCGTGGAGTTCCTGGACGGCAAGCCCCGGATCCACCACGACCGCTCGTACACGGTGATGACCAACTCCCCGCCGTTCGACGAGCAGTTGGCGCATCTGCGGAAGTACCGGGGCTTCGGCGGCGAGCTGCCGCTGCCGGGGACCACCGAGGCCGCCGACCGCTTCGTACGGGCCGCCTACTACCTGGACCGGCTGCCGCCGGCCGAGACCCCGGCCCGTGCCTACGCGGCGCTCCTGAGCGTCATGCGGAACGCCGCCCAGCCGTTCGGGACGCCCGACCCGGCCCGGCCGAACATCTCGGCGACGATCTGGCGCACCCTCGCGGACCTGACGAACGGGGTGTACGCCTTCGAGTCCTCGTACTCCCCCGACATCGTCTGGACGGGGCTCGACGCGCTCGACTTCGGCCGGGCGGCGCGGCTCGACCTCTCGGTGGAGGGGCTGCTCGGGGACGTCAGCGACCGCTACGAGCCGACGGAGCCGTTCGAGTTCGCTTCGGCGTAGACGGTGAGGCCCGTCGCCGCGAGGACCGCGTCGACCGTCTCCTCGACCGTCTGGTCCGCGTTGTCGATCCAGACGCCCTCGCCGGAGAGTTCGGCGCGCATGGCCTCGTCGAGGAAGGCCCAGTTCGTCGTCAGCTTCTTGTGGCGGGCGTTGTTGCGCTCCCAGGCCTTGTCCGGGCCCGGGGCCAGGATCACCACGTGGAGCGGGACCGCCCGGGCACGGGCGCGGTAGAAGTCCAGGTGGGAGCGGCGTACGACCACGTCGTCGAGGACCGGCAGGAAGCCCGCCGCGGCGAAGCTGTCCGCGAGCAGGCAGCCGTTGCGGGCGCGCAGCAGGATCTGCCGGTCCGCCTCGGGGTCGCCGTCCGGGCTCGGCCAGTGGCCGCCCCGGACGATCAGCTCCTGGAGGTGGTCGACCTCGATGTGCGCGGCGCGGGCGAAGCGCCCCGCGAGGGCCGCCGCCACGGTGCTCTTGCCGCTTCCGGGGATCCCCGCCAGCAGGAGGGCGCCGGGGGCGGGTTCGGGGCTGTCGACGGTGACGTTCTCGAAGGTCATGCGGGCCTTTCCTCGCCGGTGGGACGGGGGAACGATACGGCCGGGGGTTCCGTGGACACCAGGGGATTCCGGCGCGGCGCGAGCGAGGTCAGTGCCACTCCCCCGACGAGCAGCGCCGCCGCGCACCAGCGGAGCGGGCTCACCGACTCGCCCAGGAACAGGGCCGCCGAGGACATGCCGAAGACGGGGACGAGGAGGGAGAAGGGGGCGACGGAGGAGGCGGGGTGGCGGCGGAGCAGCCAGCCCCAGGCGCCGAAGCCGAAGACGGTCGTGATCCAGGCGACGTAGACGATCACGGCGATCCCCGTCCCGTCGAGCCCGCGCAGGGCCGCGAGGTCCCGCTCGGGGCCCTCCAGGAGGAGCGAGAGGACGAGCAGCGGCAGGACCGGGACCGTACTGGCCCAGACCATGAAGTTGAGGGCGTCGGGCGGGGCGGCCTTGCGGGTCAGGACGTTGGAGGCGCCCCAGCAGACCGCCGCGGCGATCACCAGGGCGAAGCCGGCGAGCGGGCCCGAGCCGCCCTCGTCGACGGCGGCGACGCCGATGCCCGCGAGGGCGACCGCCATCCCGAGCACCTGGAGCCGGCGGGGGCGTTCGCCGAGGGCGACGAAGGCGAAGAGGGCGGTGAAGACGGTCTGGACCTGGAGGACGAGGGAGGAGAGCCCGGCCGGGGCGCCGAGGTCCATGCCGGTGAAGAGCAGGCCGAACTTGGCCACGCCGAGGACGAGTCCGACGCCCACGACCCACTTCCAGGCGACCTTCGGAGGGCCGACGAGGAACACCGCCGGCAGGGCGGCGGCGAGGAAGCGGAGGGCGGAGAAGAGCAGCGGCGGGAAGTGGTCGAGACCGATCTCGATGACGACGAAGTTGACTCCCCAGACGGCGGCGACCAGGACGGCGAGGGCGAGGTGGGAGGGGGCGAGGCGTGCGGGAGCGGGGGCGGGGTGGGCGGGGCTCATGTCGTCGAGGATGGCCGCCGTCGACCGTGTAGCACCAGCACAGGTCTCTTCATGATGGGATGAAGAATCCCTACATCCACGACCCTTCGGGAGCTGCCCCGTGCTGGACCTCGGCCGTCTGCGCGCCCTGCACGCCGTCGCCGTCCACGGCAGTGTCGGCGCCGCCGCCACCGCCCTCGGCTACACCCCGTCGGCGGTCTCGCAGCAGATCGCGAAGCTGGAGCGGGAGACCCGCACGACCCTGCTCGAACGCAGCGGGCGCGGCATCCGGCTCACCGACGACGCCCACCAACTGGCCGCCACCGCCCGCCAGTTGCTGGCGCTCGTCGAGGAGGCGGAGGTGCGGCTCGAAGAGCGGCGCGGCCGGCCCGCCGGGCGGCTCACGATCGCCTGCTTCGCGAGCGCGGCGCGCGGTCTGATGCCCCGGGTGCTCGCCGAGCTGGCCCGGCTCCACCCGGAGCTCGACGCCCGCCTCTCGGAGGTGGACCCGCACCTCTCGGTCGACCTGGTGGCGCGGGGCGTGATCGACCTGGCGGTGGCGCACGACTGGGACATCGCGCCGCTGCCCGCGCCGCCGGGGGTCGAGCAGGCGGTCATCGGCGACGACCGGTGCGACGTCCTCGTCCACCGGGACCACCCGCTGGCGGCGCGGGAGTCGGTGCGCCGGGAGGAGCTGGCGGCGGAGCGGTGGATCTCGCAGCCGCCCGGGACGGTCTGCCACGACTGGCTGACGCGGACGCTGCGGGCGACGGGGTACGAGCCGCTGATCGTCCATCAGGCCGAGGAGAACCACACGCAGGTGGCGCTGGTGGCGGCCGGTCTGGGGATCGCGCTCGTCCCGCGCCTGGGGCGCGGGGCGCTGCCGCCGGAGGTGGTGGCGGTACGGCTCGACCCGGTGCCGACGCGCCGGCTGCACGCCATGTGGCGGACGGGTGCGGCGCGGCGCCCGGCGATCCGGGAGACGGTCCGTACGCTCCAGGAGCTCTGGCCCTCGATCGCCTCGGCCGGCTGAGACGTCCGCGGGCGATTCCTGCGCGGGTCCTTGACCTGGCAGTTACTTTCGGGCTATCCGTGACACCTTGGAAGTTTCCTTCAACCCTGCACGGCCGGAAGGAGCATCAGTGCACCACCGCGCCCCCGCCCCCTCCCGACGCACCCTCCTCACGGTGACCGCCGCAGCCGCCGCGGCGGCCGTCACCGGCGCCCTCGCCCCCGCCGCCCACGCGGAGACCGACCTCCGGGCCGACGACCTGAAGCTCCGGCGGATCATCGACCGGATGTCGCTGGAGGAGAAGGTCGGCCAGCTCTTCGTGATGCGGGTCTACGGCCACTCCGCCACCGCCCCCGACCAGGCCGACATCGACGCCAACCTCAAGGAGATCGGCGTCCGTACCGCCGCCGAGCTCATCGAGCGCTACCACGTCGGCGGGATCATCTACTTCACCTGGGCCCACAACACCCGCGACCCGCAGCAGATCGCCGAGCTCTCCAACGGCATCCAGCAGGCCGCACTCGCGCGGTCCACCCCGGTCCCGGTGCTCATCTCCACCGACCAGGAGCACGGCATCGTCTGCCGGGTCGGCAAGCCCGCCACCCTGCTGCCCGGGGCGATGGCCCTCGGCGCCGGGGGTTCGCACGCGGACGCCCGCAAGGCCGCGCAGATCGCGGGCGAGGAGCTCGCCGCCGTCGGCATCCGGCAGAACTACGCCCCGGTCGCCGACGTGAACGTCAACCCGGCCAACCCCGTCATCGGGGTCCGCTCCTTCGGCTCCGACCCGCAGGCCGTCGCCGGTCTCGTCGCCGCCCAGGTCAAGGGGTACCAGCAGGCCGGGGTCGCGGCCACCTCCAAGCACTTCCCGGGCCACGGCGACACCGCCGTCGACAGCCACTTCGGCCTGCCGACGATCACCCACACCCGGGAGCAGTGGGCGGAGCTCGACGCGCCGCCGTTCCGGTCCGCGATCGACGCCGGGATCGACTCGATCATGACCGCGCACATCGTGGTCCCCGCGCTCGACCCCGGCGAGGACCCGGCGACGCTCTCCCGGCCCATCGTCACCGGCATCCTGCGCGAGCAGCTCGGCTACGACGGCGTGGTGGTCACCGACTCCCTCGGCATGGAGGGCGTGCGCACCAAGTACGGGGACGAGCGCGTCCCGGTCCTCGCCCTCAAGGCCGGGGTCGACCAGCTGCTCAACCCGCCGAAGCTCGACGTCGCCTGGAACGCGGTCCTGGCGGCGGTCAGGGCGGGCGAACTGACGGAGGCCCGGCTCGACGAATCGATCCTGCGGATCCTGCGGCTCAAGGCGAAGCTGGGGCTCTTCCGGCAGGCGTACGCCACGCGGGCGGGCGTCGAGCGGGTCGTCGGCACCGAGTCCCACCTCGCCCACGCCGACCGCATCGCCGAGGCGACGACGACGCTGCTGGTGAACGAGGACGGCTTCCTGCCGCTGAGCCCCGACTCCCACGGCTCGGTCCTCGTCGTCGGCGCGGACCCCGCCTCTCCGTCCGGTACGACGGGCCCGCCGACGACCACGCTCGCGACGGCGCTCTCGGAGCTGGGCTTCCGCGCGACGGCCCTCTCCACCGGGATCACCCCGACGGCCGCGAAGATCGAGGAGGCGGTGGCGGCGGCGGCCGGCAAGGACGTCGTCCTCGTCGGCACCTACAACGTCTCCGCGACCAGCCCCCAGCGCACGCTCGTGGCGCGGCTCGTCGCGACCGGGGTGCCCGTGGTGACGGTCTCGATCCGCAACCCGTACGACATCGCCCGCCTCGACGGCCAGCGGGCGACCCTCGCGGCCTACTCCTGGACGGACGTCGAACTGCGGGCGGCGGTGCGGGTCCTGGCGGGCCTCGCGCGACCCCGGGGACGGCTCCCTGTGCCGGTCCAGGACGCGGCCGACCCCACGAAGGTCCTCTATCCGGTGGGGTACGGGCTGTCGTACGGGCCCTGAGGAACGGGGCCCGCGCCCGCGCGGGGCGGTGCGCTTCGCCCGGGGCTTCGCCCACGCCCCCCGCGGGGCAGTGCCCTCCGCCACCCGCCGTGTGGGCAATCGTCCCGCAGGGCGGAACGGGTGGGCACACGGGACGGCGCCCTCTAGCGGCGCCTCCGCGTTCCGCGCCTGAACCCGCACCCGGTGCACAGCTCGCACGGGGTGCGGGTTCAGGCGCGTAAGCCTCTGGCGCCGGCAGGGCGCGGGTCCGTTGTGCCCACCCGTTCCGCCCTGCGGGACGATTGCCCACAACG
>NZ_JBIRQU010000003.1:184082-984538 GCF_044333355.1 Streptomyces sp. NPDC021012 | reverse complement strand
TCATCACCGGCCACGTCATCGGCAGCGTCATCCAGTCCGTCGCCAGCGTCCTGCTGGTCGGCGCGGTCGGCCTCGCGATCGGCTTCCGCTCCACCGACGCCACCTGGATCGAATGGCTGGCCGCCCTCGGCCTGCTCATCCTGTTCGCCACCGCCCTGACCTGGATCGCCGTCGGCATGGGCCTGGTCAGCCCGAACGCCGAGGCCGCCAGCAACAACGCCATGCCCCTGATCTTCCTCCCGCTGATCTCCAGCGCCTTCGTCCCCGTCGACCAGATGCCCGGCTGGTTCCAGCCCATCGCCCAGTACCAGCCCTTCACCCCCGCCATCGAAACCCTCCGCGGCCTCCTCCTGGGCACCGAGATCGGCCCCAACGGCTGGCTCACCCTCGCCTGGAGCCTGGCCCTGACCCTCCTCGGCTACTTCTGGTCCAAGTCCGTCTTCAACCGCGACCCCAAGTAGCAGATGCCGGGGAACACGTTCGCCGGGGCCCCGCGGGGCCCCGGCGAACCGTTTTACTTGGACTGCGTGGAGAGGGTCACGCCGCTGAAGCTCTGTGCGGCGGCGAGGCTGAAGTAGACCCAGCCGGAAGGCGGGTTGTCGATCGTCAGGGTCTCACCGTTACCGGCGTTGGTGGACTTCGCCTGGTAGGCGCTGGTGGTGGCCCAGCTGCCGCCGCCGTAGTACAGGTCGGCGTTGCCGGTGCCGCCGCTGCTGGTGATCGTCAGCTGCTTGACGCCGGCCGGCAGGTACACGAAGTGGTAGCTGTAGTTGCCGGTGGTGGCGGCGAGGTTGTCCCGGCGGCAGTTCTGGTCGAACTGGCGGGGGTCGCTGCCGGTGCACAGCGGGACGGGAGCGGCCGTCGAGGCGTCCGGCAGCGTTCCGCAGTCCTTGGTGGCGCAGTCCGTCGACAGCCAGGTCGCGAAGTCCGCGTCGTAGCGGGTGCCGATGGTCTGCTTCAGGACGGTGCGGGCCCCGGCCCAGTCGCCGGTGCGGTACTTGCCGAGCACGGTCTGGACGTCCGCGGGGTGCTTCTGCAGCATGTAGCGGACGGCGAGCCAGCCCCAGCGGTAGACGCGGTTGGAGTTGACGTCGGGGTCCGCGTCCTGGCCGTAGACGGTGTCGAAGAGCTCGCTGAGCTTGTACGTGTTCTTGGCGGCCTCGGCGATCGCGTTGGCGTTGCGCTCGTTCCGGTAGCCGTACGAGATGTTCTCGGCGATGCCCTCGACCCACCAGATGGTCGGCGTGGTCATGCCCGCCTCGAAGTCGCCGTACATGTTGAAGCGGCCGTCGAGGTAGTGGGTGTACTCGTGGTTGAGGTTCCAGATCTGGAAGGCGGGGCGCAGCCAGCTGGCCTCGTGGGCGATGAAGCGGGCCTGGTTGCCGGGGAGCGCCGGGTTGCCCTCCTCGTACATGCCGCCGTTGTCGACGTCGATGTCGTAGATGGCCCAGGCGTACAGCGCGTACTGGGTGTAGTCGTCGAAGGCGACGACCTCCAGGTTGGTGTTCACGTCACCGGGGATCGCGCCCTGGTCGCCGATGATCCGGTGGAAGTAGGCGTCCTCGCCGACCAGGCTGGTGCAGGTGCTCGCCAGCTGGTCCGGGGACATGTCCTGGGCGCGGATCTTCAGGCCGGCGTTGCAGGTGTACTGGGTCGGCAGGACGAGGGGGAGCACGCGCTGGCCCAGGTCGCAGATGGCGTAGGCCGCGCAGTTGCCCCTGTCGTACTGGCGCGTGTACCAGCCCAGGTTCATGGTGAGCGGCGCGGTGGGGCCGACGTTCGGGTACCGGTTGATCAGGTCCTTCAGGAGCGGGCGGACCTTGTCCTTGAGCTCGGGGACGTCGAGGGCGTAGCCGAGGTAGCGGCCGACGTTGCTGACGACGTCCAGGCGGTTGAGCTCCGCGCCGTTGCGCGTGATGAAGCCGGCCCAGGTGTCGAGGATCGCGGGGTCGGCCTTGAGGGCGGCCCGCCAGCCGCGGGCGTCGTTCTTGGCCTTGAAGCCGTTCTCGACGACCCACTCGACGTGCTGCATGGCGAGGTTCATCTGACCGGGCCACGTGCCGGTGTAGCCGCCGAGCATCCACTTCACGACACCGGCGTACCGGCCCGCCTCGTGGGTGCTGTCGATCAGCGTGACGACCTCGTTGAGGATCTCGCCGTTGGCGTCGGTGACGTCCTTGCTGCGCGGGTTGGCGAAGAAGGCGTCGAGGGCGCCGCGCGCCGCGCCTTCCAGCGCCGGACCGTAGGCGCCGACGACGTCCGCGTTGTTGTCCTGCACGTAGTACCCGGCGCGCAGGAACATCACCAGCTGCCCGGTGGAGGCGCCGTTGTCGCCCGCGTACGAGGCGGAGTTGTCGCGCAGCGCGTTGGCGACGGTCACCATCTGGGCTTCGCGGAAGGCCTTCCGCGCGTTCTCCCCGGTGAGGTTGAACAGCGGGTAGGTACAGGTGATCTGGGGGAGCGCCTTGAGCTCGTTGACGAGCGCGGTGCCGGTGGCGTTGATGACGCCGGAGAGGTCGCCGCAGGCGTCGGCGGCGATGGCCGACGCCTGCTTGCCCGCCTTGGCGGCGGGCGCGGACCGCGGGGCGGACTCCTCGGCGGCGTCCTGCGAGGAGAGGCGGAAGCGGGGGTTCTTGCTGATCGCATGGGGCGACCTGGGGACCGGGATCGACCGCGACGAGGCCGTGGTCCCCGCCTTGTTCGCGCCGCCCGGGGCCGTGGCGCCGACGGTGGCGGCCTGGCTCTGCGGCGCGAACAGGCCGAGCGTGAGGAAGACCGCCGCACCGAGCGCGGGGAGTCTTCGCGCGTGGGTCTTCGGTATCCGGAAGGGAAGCATCTGTGGGGGCCTCCGGGGCCGTTGGGGCCACATGCTGGGAAGCACGGGCGTCTGACACGTGACGTGTAAAATTTCACATGTCGCATTGTTCTGGAAGACCTACGGCAGGATTCGTCGATCAGCACGGCGAAAAGGCCCCCGGAGGGCGGCGGTTCGGCCCGTGTCACTCGGCGGGCGGGAGCACCCCGTCCGGTCGGGCGCCGTCCCGGAAGGGCGGGAAGGCCGGCGGGAACAGCTCATCGGCGTCCCGGCGGAGGATGTCGCGTTCGCCGTACGCCGCCCGCATCTTCTCGAACAGGCCCTGCGCCCGCTCCTGGAGGGCGGTGAGATCGACCCCGGGGATGCCGCGGTCGACGAGGACGGGGCGGCCGGCGACGACGGAGTCCGTGGCCTGCCGCGCGGTGCCGCTGAGCAGGAAGGTGCGGACGGGGTCGTCCTGCACGCCGTCGCGGATGTCGCCGAGACCGAAGGCGACCAGGTCCGCCTGGGCGCCGGCCTGGAGCCTGCCCAGGTCGCCGCGGCCCAGGGCGCGGGCTCCGCCGAGCGTGGCGGCCTCGACGTACCGCTCGACGGGTGCCGCGTCCATCCTGCCGTCGACGGCCTTCGCGAGGTGGACGCCGAGGTCCATGCCGCGGATCAGGTCGGGCGGGAAGGAGTCGGTGCCGAGGCAGAGGTTGACGCCGGCCCGCCGGTAGGCGCCGAAGGAGTGCAGCACGTCCCCGTACCGCAGGGAGGTCTGCGGGCAGTGCACCACGGACACGCCGGCGCGGGCCAGCGTGGCCAGATCGCCCCGGTCCTCGCCGTGCACGTCGGGGTGCCGGTCCACCAGCACGGTGTGCGGCACGAGCAGTCGGGTGCCCAGCAGGCCGGTGCTTTCCATCAGTTCGAGGGGGGTCATGCCGTGCAGGTCCTGGACCAGGTCCCGTTCCAGGGTGCTCTGGAGCGCGTGCAGCCGCACGAGGACGTCGCGCCGGCGGGCCGTGGCCGCGGTCTCGCGCAGCAGTTCCTCGGTGAGGGTCTCGATGCGGCAGGGCAGCAGCACGCCGGTCAGCAGCGGATCGGCGAGCTCGTCGAGGTGGTCGAGGAACCGGACGGCGTCCCGCAGCCCGGCCCGCCCCAGCTTCTCGTCGAACGCCACGTCCCGACTGCCGTCGGGCAGCGCCACGTTGACGCCGGAGCGGTAGGCCGGACCGAGGTAGCCCCGCAGCCCGAGCCGGCGCGAGGTCTCGGCCATCGCCACCAGCTCGTCGTACGGCTCGGCCCACGCGCTGTGCACTTCCGAGGCGATCGGCATGTAGGTGGTGATGCCGTGCAGGGCGAGCTGCACGAGGGCGTACTCGCGGACCGTGTGCCGCTCCTCGGGGGTGAACACGTCGCGGCGGCGGTGGGTGAAGTAGTCCAGGGACCACTGGAGCCCGTGGCCGCGCTCGGGGTCGGACCACGAGTCGAGCACGAGGTGGTCGATGTCGGTGAGCGCGTCGAGGTCGATCAGCCCCGGCATGACGAGCGACCGTCCGAGGTCGCGCTCCTCGTCGACCGGACCCTCGTAGCGCGGGCCGACGTACACGATGACGTCGTCCTCCCACACCACCTCGCCGTCCCGCAGCAGTACGTGACCGCCGTCCTGGTGGGCGAGTACGTGGCGGGCACGCCAACGGGTGCGCATACGGCCTCCTGAGGACTCATGGCGAGGCCGTCATCGTAGACATTGGTATACAGAATGAGAAACCACTGCCCCTCGAACGGCGAAGAACCCTGCTATAACCTCACCACGCCGGTATACCGTCTCGGTCATCCGGCCGGACGCGACGCGAGCCGCGTCCGGCCGTGCGGGGCGTCAGCCGACCGCGACGGTGTTCTGGGCGGCGCCGACGCGCCAGGCGCCGTCCTCCTTGACCAGGACGTAGAAGGGGCGGCCCTCGGGCTGGTCGGGGATCCGGGTGCCGTCGTGGGCGACCGGCTGCTGGCGGACGTTCACCGCGGCGACGTCGGGGCGCAGGAACAGCACGCGCTCGACGTCGTAGACGGCGGTGGACTCGGCCATCGCGCCGGGCAGCACCTTCCGGGTGAAGGCCTCGATCTCCTCGAAGCCCGACAGCCGCTTGCCGTGGCCGGTGGTCCACACCGGGTCCTCCCGGCGGAAGACGCTCAGGAACCGGTCGACCAGCTCGTTCTGCTGGGCGTGCTCGACCTCGGCGACCAGGCGGTGGATCGCGGCCACCTCGGCGTCGGTCTCCGGGCCTTCGGGGGCACCGAACACCTCGACCGGCCGGTACGAGCCCGAGACCAGCTCGGCCACCGGGCCCGGCCCGGACGGCTGCCAGCCGAGGGCGGTGCGGGCGGCGGCGCCGCTGACGCTCTGGTCGAGGGCGAGCGCGTCCGCGAAGAGCGGGCCGAAGTCCTCGGCGGCCTTCTCCACCGACAGCACGCGCGGGGCGGCGAGCACTCCGGCGGCGCGGCCCGCGGCGCGGGCCAGGTCCCGGACCGGGGTGGCCGACTCTCCGACGCCGTGCCAGACCGTGCCGGCCCCGGCCCGCTCGACGGCGGCCACGAACAGCTCGGCCAGGTCGTCCACGTGGACGGTCGGCCAGCGGACGCCCTCCTCGCCGAAGTACTCGGGCACCCCCTGGCTGCGGGCCCGGTCGACGAGGATGGCGGGGATGCCGCCACCCCTGCCGTACACGATGCCGGGCCGGACGACGACCGCGCGCACGTCCTCGGCGACCTCCGCAAGCACCCGCTGCTCGATCCGCGGACGGTAGCCGACGATGCCGATCGGGTCGGTCGGCACCTCCTCGGCGACCTCCTGGGCCTCGCCGGTGGCGCCGAGGACCCAGACGCCGCTGGTGTAGACGAAGGGGCGGCCGGTGCCGCGCAGCGGGGTGGCGAGCGCGTCGACGGCGGCGAGGTCGGTGTCGGCGTCGCCGCTCGGCGGGGCCAGGTGGATCACCGCCTCGATGTCGGGGGTCACCAGACCGGCCAGCGAGGCCGGTTCGGCGGTGTCGCCGACCAGCCGGGCGTGCCAGGCCGGGTGCGACGCCGCACCTCGGGTGACTCCGACGACCTGGTGCCCGGCGGCGGCGAGGTGTTCGGAGACGGCGGAGCCTATGTAGCCGGTGGCGCCTGTGAGCAGAACCTTCATGACGTTCCCGTCCTGAGGAACGAGACGTGACGCCTCGTTCGCCGACATGGTGACGTGCCGGTTCAGTCGATCACATTTCCCCGCCGGATCGGCTCCGTATCCGAGGCTCCGCCGGGGCGCCGGTCTCCGCCCCCGCGCCGGAGGCCACCGCTCCGATCGCAGTACACGGTGCGGAGAACGAAGACTGGCTGAAACCTGTTTGCCGGGACGGCCCCCGAAAGGCGGTTTCGTCCCTTCCTGGCCCCTTGCACCAGGCGGTCGAAAGCCTCTATAAGGTTCCATGTAGGCATCGGTTGGGATGGCCGGAAAGGCATCCATGCCGCCGACCAGGGGGACCCTCCACTTCCCGCCGGGAGCACCGTGCGCGCACGCGTACCGACGGAGGACGTGAGGCCATGACCGACAACGACGCCTTTCGCGATGCCATGACCCGTCTGGCGGTCGATCCCGCGTTCGCGGAGCACCTCGACGGCGACCCCGACGAGGTGGCGCGCGGACTCGGTCTGACTCCCGAGCAGGTCAACGAGTTGCGCCGGCTCCGCGTGGAGTCCGGTACGGCCGAGGGGCCGGCCACCCTCGACGCCCGGCTGTCCAAGTCGTCGCTCTTCTTCGGCAACGCGGCCCACGCCCTGGCCGCCCACGACGTGCCCGTCGACGCCGCCCCCCAGGACCCGGCGGAGGCCCTGGGCCACTCCCATGACCTGGCCGCCCAGCTCGACGGGACGGCGTCCGACCCGGCCGGCCTGATCGGCGGCGCCCTC
This sequence comes from Streptomyces sp. NPDC021012, assembly GCF_044333355.1. NCBI lineage: Bacteria > Bacillati > Actinomycetota > Actinomycetes > Kitasatosporales > Streptomycetaceae > Streptomyces > Streptomyces sp. NPDC021012. The sequence continues at coordinate 977,799 of NZ_JBIRQU010000003.1, read as the reverse complement.
ACCGACACGCCCGTCGGCGACGACGGCTCCCTCCTCGGCGACTTCGGTGACTTCGGCGGCCTCGGGGACGCCGAGGGCTTCGGGGACACCGGGAGCCTCGGGGACACCGGAGGCTTCGGGGACTTCGGCTCTTTCGGTGACGGCGATACGGGCTTCGGCGAGGCCGGACTCGGCGGCCACGACGGCGGCTTCGGCGGCGAGTTCGGGGGCGGGTTCGGCGACGGCTTCGGCGACGGCTTCGGCGGTGGCGCCGGAGACGGCTTCGGCAGTGGCGCCGGAGACGGCTTCGGCAGTGGCGCCGGAGACGGGTTCGAGGGCGGCCACGGCGGTGGGCTTGGCGACGGGTTCGGCAGCGGGTTCGAAGGCGGCCACGGCAGCGGGTTCGGAGGAGAGTTCGGAGGCCACGGGGGCGGTCCCGAGAGCTTCGGGCACGGTGGCGTCTACGCGGACGGCGACGACGGCGGCTCCGGGGGCGGCGAAGGCGGTGGAGGCGACTCCGGCGGCGGGGACGGCAGCAGCAGCGAGAACGGCCGTCGACCCGGCTCCGGCGGCACCGGCGGAGGCGACGGCGGCGGCGAAGGAGGCGGGGGCGACGGCGGCAGCAGCGAGAACGGTCGTCGACCCGGTGGCGGCTCCGGCGGAGGCGAAGGCGGCGGCGGCGACGGTGGCGGTGGCGGCGGGGACGGCAGCAGCAGCGAGAACGGCCGCCGGCCCGGTGGTGGCGGCACTGGCGGAGGCGACGGCGGCGGGGGCGAAGGCGGTGGTGGCGGCACTGGCGGAGGCGACGGCGGCGGGGGCGAAGGCGGTGGTGGCGGCGGAGAGGGCAGCAGCAGCGAGAACGGTCGCCGGCCCGGCTCCGGCGGCACCGGCGGAGGCGACGGCGGCGGCGAAGGAGGCGGGGGCGGCGAAGGCAGCAGCAGCGAGAACGGCCGTCGACCCGGCTCCGGCGGCACCGGCGGAGGCGACGGTGACGGAGAAGGAGACGGCGGCAGCAGCGAGAACGGCCGTCGGCCCAGCGGCGGCGGTGGGCGCGACGAGACGCCCGGTCCCGATTCCGACGGCGCCCGCGGCGGGCTGGTCCGTCCCGGGCTCGACCGGCTCGGCGACAGCCACCTGCACACCGCCGGGCCGGGTCACGACGCGCTCGGTGGCCTGTCCGGCGGTTCCTTCGGCGCCGGTTCCTGAGGCGCCGGGCCCACGACCATGCTCTGTCATGCCTGTCGCGTGCACGTGCGGCGCGACTTCCCGTACTGCCTGCGCTGCGGCACCCTGCGCCGCGGCGCGGCACCGGCGTCGTTCGCCGCGCCCCGGCTGCGCGGCCTCGACGACCCCGATCTCCTCGTCCCGCTGACCGGCGAGGTCACGACGCTGGGCCGGGGAGCGGAGAACGACGTCGTCCTGGCGGACGGCAGCGTGTCGCGCCGTCATGCCCGCGTCGTACGGGACGCGTCGGGGTTCCGGGTCGAGGACCTGGACTCGTTCAACGGCACGGCCGTCGCCGGGGCGACCCTGCACGGCGGTTCGGCGCGCCTGGACGACGGTGCCGAACTGTCCGTCGGCGACGTGCGGTTGGTGTTCGAGCAGCCGAGGGACGCGCGGATCGGCTCCCGTACCGTCATGGCCGGCACCCAGCTCACCGGGCTGCCGGCCGGGGCCGTACCCGAGCCGGAGGCGCCGGAGGCGCACGGTCCGCTCACCGCGCGGCCGCGCCGCCGCGGCGGGTGGGCGCTCAAGCAGGTGCCCACGAGCGGCCGCGCGGAGCCGTACTGGGTGCTGAGCAACACGCGGACCGGCAGGTACCTCCGGCTCGACGAGCGCGAGGCGTTCCTGTGGAACGCCCTCGACGGCGACGTCACCGTGCGGGACCTGCTCTTCGCGTACGCGGACCGCTTCGGCGAACTGGCGCTGCCGCGGATCGAGGCCGCGCTGGCGGCGTTCGAGGGCGCCGGGCTCCTGCGCGGTCTGCCGGGGCGGCGGGAGGAGAAGGCGGTGTCAGGGCCGCGCCGGGTGTGGCGGGCCGTGTACCGGGCGCTGCTGAAGCTGGAGGTGTCCGTGCCGGGCCTCGACGGGCTCGTGTCCCGGCTGTACGCGGGCGGCGGCTGGCGGTTCTTCACCCGTACCGGAGTGGCGCTCGTCTGGCTGTCGCTGCTCGGCGGTCTGGTGGTGTTCTTCGCGGTGGCTCAGGGGCGGCAGCACCTCCTCGACTTCGGCGGGTCCGGTGTCTGGGGGCCGGTCGCGCTGGCCACCGGTTACGTCTCGGCGCTCGTGGTGCACGAACTGGCGCACGCCCTGGCGGTGAAGTCGTACGGCCGGAGGGTCCGGCGGGGCGGCTTCATGCTGATGATGGGGATGCCGTTCGCGTTCGTGGACACGAGCGACATGTGGTTCGGCACCCGCTGGTCGCGGGTCGTGGTGGCGCTGTCCGGGCCGGTGTCGACGGCCGCCCTGGCGGGCTGGTGCGCCGTGGGCGCGGCCTTCCTGCCGGTGGGGCCGGTCTCGGCCGTGCTGTTCCACCTGGCCTTCGGGCTGTATCTGAACACCCTGTACAACTTCAACCCGCTGATGCCGCTCGACGGTTACCAGGCGCTCACCGACGCGCTGCGCGTGCCGCGGCTGCGCGAGGAGGCGAGCGCGTACTTCCGCAAGGGGCTGTGGCGGGACCTGCGGGCGGGCCGCCGGCCGGGGCCGCGGCAGGCGGGCATGGCCGCGTACGGCCTGGCCGTGGTCGTGGGGACGTACGGCTTCCTGGTCCTGGCCCTGCTGGCCTGGCGGTCCCGGCTCGGGGAGTGGCTGGACGGTCGGGTGCCCGCGCCGTGGGACACGGTGATCGTGGCGGTGGTCGTGGCCCTGGTGGCGTTCCCGGTGTGGGCGGCGCCGATGCGGTGGCTGGCGCGCGTGGTGAAGCGGCGTCGCGCGGCGGCGGGCGGGACGGCCGTGGTCGGCACGGCCGTGGAGGGGACGGCATGAGCGACGTACAGAAGGAAGGGTCGTCCAACGCCCGGGTGAAGGAGGGCGGTTGGGCGGTTCCCGGGTACGAGGCCGTGCGGACGCTCGGCCGGGGCGCGGGCGGGCGGGTCGTCCTGGCGCGCCACGAGGCGACGGGGGTGCCCGTGGCCGTCAAGTACCTGAGCGAACGGCTGCACGGCGACCGGGAGTTCCTGGCCCGGTTCCGTGCCGAGGCGCGGCTGCTCGGCGAGCTGCGGCACCCGTGCGTGGTGCGGCTGTACGAGTACGTGGAGGCCCGGCGGGGCGCGGCGATCGTCATGGAGGCGGTCGACGGGGTCACCCTGCGCGAGCTGCTGCGTGAGCACGGGGCCACGGGTCCGGAGGCGGCGCTCGTGCTGCTCAAGGGCTCGCTGCTCGGGCTCGGCGCGGCCCATGCGGCCGGGGTGGTGCACCGCGACTACAAGCCGGAGAACGTCCTGGTGCGCGCCGACGGTTCGAGCGCGCTGGCCGACTTCGGCATCGCCGTGCGCGCGGGCCGCGAGGCGGAGGCCGCGGGCACTCCCGCGTACATGGCGCCCGAGCAGTGGGACGGCGAGCCGGCGAGCCCGGCGGGCGACGTGTACGCGGCGACGGCCGTGTTCCACGAGTGCCTCACCGGCCGGCAGCCGTTCGTCGCCGACGACCTGATCGCCCTGCGGCTCCAGCACCTGCGGGCGCCGGTCGAGGTGGCCGACGTGCCCGAGCCGGTGCGCGACCTGGTCCGCGCGGGCCTGGCGAAGGACCCGGCGGACCGGCCCGGCATCGACGCCTTCCTCGCCGGACTCGAACGCGCCGCCACGGCCGGCTACGGCGCGGACTGGGAGGAGCGCGGGCGCCGCGGGCTCGGACGGCTCGCCGCCCTGCTCGCCCTGCTGTTCCCGTTCGCCACGACGACGGCGGTGTACGAGGCGACGCCGGCGCTGACGGTCCTGGGCCGCCTGAAGGGCGTCCTCGGAAAGACGCTGATCGGGGCCGCCGTGCTGGCCGTGGTCGCGGCCGGTGCGGTGGCGGTGGCGAACGCCGGAACGGCCGACGACACGACGACGACCTCGGCCGTCTCCGTGCCGTCGCGGACTCCGGCATCCGGTGTCCCGGCCCCGTCCTCCTCGTCCCTCCCGCCCTCGGCCTCTCCGACGCCGAGCGGGTCGCCGTCCGGCAGCCCCTCCGCCGAACCGACACCGGGCGACACGACGACGGCACCGACCACGGACACGCCCGGACCGGACCCCACGACGCCCGCCCCGACCCCGACGCCGACCGCTCCGACGCCCATCACCCCGGATCCGACCACCACGGCCCCGGAGGCCCCGACGCCGGGCACGATCACGATCGTCATCGGCTCCCTGCGCCGCGGGGCGGGCAGCACGCTGATCGCCGACGTGACCGTCGACACCACCGGCACCGGTCCGCTGACGCTCACCGCGGACTTCTACGCCGACACGCCCGCCGAGTCCTACGGTTCGCAGTCCCGCCGGCTGTCGGGCGACACGCGGTACTCCCTGACCTTCCAGGGCGACTTCGCGAACCACCCGTGCCGGGGCACCTGGAACATCGCCGTCAGCAGCAGCCCGCAGTCCCCGGGCGGAACGCGGACGGCCTCCGCCGACGCCCCGCCGTGCTGAACCACCACCCAGGAGAACGAGGCACGATGAGCACACCGCCGACGCCGCCGACGACCCCGGCACCCGCCTCGGTCGCCGGGCGCGCGCTGTCGGACTGGTCGCGGGACGGCCGGTTCGGCACCTGGTACGCCCTGGGGCCCGCCGACTCGGCGGAACCGCCCCTCGGCGCCCTGCGGATCCACCGCGCCCTGCTCGCGCCGAGCGGTGCGCGGGAGCGGCTCACGGCCGCGGTGCGCGCGGTGGCGAAGCTGCGGCTTCCGGGCGTACCGGCCACGGTCGACCTGCTGCGGGAGGCGGGGGACGTATGGCTGATCGTCGCGCGCCCCCCGGCCCGTACCGTCTCCGACCTGCTGGCCACGGGCGCGCCCGGGCTCGACGAGGGCAGCGCGGCGAGCGTGCTCAACGAGACCGCGCAGACGCTGCTCGCCCTCCACGCGGCCGGCCTCGCCCATGGATCGCTCACCCCCGGCCAGGTGGTGCTCGCCCCGGACGGCACCGCGCTGCTCGCCGAGGCGTCGCTGGCCACCGCGCTGGGCGGGGCCGACGCCTCCACGGCCTCCCTCCAGGAGGCCGACATCGCGGCGTGGGCGGCGCTCGCCCGTACCCTCGGCGCGACCTGGGCGGCGCCCGGCACACCGGCGGCCGACCTGTTCGCCCGCTGCTCCGACACGGCCGGGTCCGACGGCCTCGCGGCCGCCCGTACGACGCTCACCTCGGCGCGCGCGACGCTGCCCCGGGACTTCCTGCGCAGGACGGCCCTGCGGGCGGCGGCGGCCGCCGCCCTGACGGAACTGACGGAGCCGGCTCCCCCCAGGACGACGGAACCGGCGGCGGTCACCGCGGCGGACTCCCCCGCCCCCGTCGCTCCCGACGAACAGCGCACCGTCCTCGGCAAGCGCCACCGGAGCGAACCCGCCACGCCGCTCACGCCCACACCCGGTGAGGACGAGGACGAGATCGTGCTGCGTTTCGGCCCCGGCGTCCCGCCCTCCGAGGAGGAGGCGCTGCGCGCCCTGTGGGCCGCCCCGGCTCCCGCGACCGCCCCCGTGCGCCGCCGACGGCGGCGCCGGGCCGGTCTGCTCGGCGCCACCGCCGCGCTGGCGGCGGTGGCGGTCGTGCTGTGGCTGCTGCTGCGTCCGACGGCGGGCCCGGCGGTGACGGCGGTCCGGGTCACGGCCCCGCCGCAGCAGTTGGCGTGCGGCGGGACCGCCGAGGTGACCGGTGTGGTGACCACGGACGGCCGCGCCGGCCCGTTCACGTACCGCTGGCTGCGCAGCGACGGTCAGCGGTCCGGGGTGCTGACCCGTACGGCCCGCCGCGGCGAGCACGAGGTGGCCCTGCGCCTTCGCTGGACCGTCCGCGGTCCGGGCCGGTTCCACGGCACCGCCCGCCTCCAGGTCCTGCGCCCGGACACGACCCCGCTCGAAGCCTCGGCCGCCTTCACCTACGCATGCGCCGGGTGACGGTCGCGGCGACGAGCACGGGCAGGGCCGGTCAGAGCGCGCCGACGATGTCCTCGACCCGGGCCTTCGCGTCGCCGAAGAGCATCGCGGTGTTCTCACGGAAGAACAGCGGGTTCTGCACGCCCGCGTAGCCGGAGGCCATCGAACGCTTGAAGACGATGACCTTGTTCGCCTCCCAGACCGTGAGGACCGGCATTCCGGCGAGCGGGCTGGAGGGGTCCTCGGCGCCCGCCGGGTTGACCGTGTCGTTGGCGCCGATGACGAGGACGACGTCGGTGTCGGCGAAGTCGTCGTTGATCTCGTCCATTTCGAGGACGATGTCGTACGGCACCTTGGCCTCGGCCAGGAGGACGTTCATGTGGCCGGGCAGGCGGCCGGCGACCGGGTGGATGCCGAAGCGCACGTCGACGCCCTTCGCGCGCAGTTTGGAGGTGAGCTCGGCGACCGGGTACTGCGCCTGGGCGACGGCCATGCCGTAGCCGGGTGTGATGACCACGGAGCGGGCGGCGGTGAGGAGTTCGGCGGCCGCCTGGGCGGTGATCTCCTGGTGCTCGCCGTAGTCGACGTCCGAGCCGGAGGGCGCCTCGATGCCGAAGCCGCCGGCGATCACGGAGAGGAACGAGCGGTTCATCGCCTTGCACATGATGTACGACAGGTAGGCACCGGAGGAGCCGACCAGCGCGCCGGTGACGATCAGCAGGTCGTTGCCGAGGAGGAAGCCGGAGGCCGCGGCGGCCCAGCCGGAGTAGCTGTTGAGCATCGAGACGACGACCGGCATGTCACCGCCGCCGATCGAGGCCACCAGGTGCCAGCCCAGGGCCAGCGCCAGGACCGTCACGGCGATCAGGAGCCACAGCTCCGGAGTGGTCACGAACCACACGGTCAGGGCGACGAACAGGGCCAGCGAGCCCAGGTTCAGCGCGTTCTTGCCCGGCAGCGTCAGCGGCTTGGAGCTGATCTTCGCCGAGAGCTTCAGGTAGGCGACGACGGAGCCGGTGAAGGTCACCGCGCCGATGAACAGGCCGATGAACACCTCGGCGTGGTGGATGCCCAGGGTGCCGAGCGCGTCCAGGGCCCGGGCCTCGTGGCCGTCGGGCTCGTGCTCGACGTTCAGGAAGCCGTTCCAGCTGACCAGTACGGCGGCGAGGCCGACGAAGGAGTGCAGCAGTGCGATCAGTTCGGGCATGCCGGTCATCTCGACGCCCCGGGCCCGCTGCAGTCCGATCAGGGCGCCGATCAGCATGGCGACGGCCGTCAGGCCGAGGCCGGCGGTGCTGATGTCGCCGTCGACCGCGAGCACGATCGTCGCGACGAGGGCGACGGCCATGCCGAGCATGCCGAAGGCGTTGCCGAGCCGTGCCGACTCGTGCTTGGAGAGTCCTGCCAGCGCGAGGATGAACAGCAGCGCGGCGACGAGGTAGGCCGCCTGTGCGGCGATGGTCGCAGACATGTCAGCTCCGGTTGAACATGGCGAGCATGCGACGCGTCACCGCGAAGCCGCCGAAGACGTTGATACTGGCCAGGAGGATCGCCACGGACGACAGCACCGTGACCGCCGTGCTCGCGTGCCCGATCTGCAGGAGGGCACCGACGACGATGATCCCGGAGATGGCGTTGGTCACCGACATCAGCGGCGTGTGCAGGGCGTGGTGCACATGGCCGATCACGTAGTAGCCGATCACGATCGCGAGCACGAAGACCGTCACGTGGGGCAGCAGCGCCGCCGGAGCGAACCCGGCGGCGAGGAACAGCGCCAGCGCGGCGACGGCCACACCGCCGAACCTCCGCCTCGCCGTCATCGGCTCCTTCACCGGCGACGGCTTCGTCTCGGCCGCCTCGGCCGCGGGCGTCGGGGCCGCCGAGACCTCCACCGGCGGAGGCGGCCACGCCGACTCGCCCGCCCGTACGACCGTGATCGAGCGCTGCACCGGGTCGTCCCAGTCCAGGACCAGACGCCCGTCCTTCTCCGGCGTCATCAGCTTCAGCAGGTTCACCAGGTTCGTGCCGTACAGCTGCGAGGCCTGCGCCGGCAGCCGGCCCGCCAGATCGGTGTAGCCGATGATCGTCACGCCGTTCTCCGTGACGGTCTTCTCGCCCTTCATGGTGCCTTCGACGTTGCCGCCGTTGGCGGCCGCCATGTCGACGATCACCGAGCCCGGCTTCATGCCCGCCACCATCTCCGCGGTGATCAGCGTCGGCGCGGGGCGCCCGGGGATCAGCGCGGTGGTGATCACGATGTCGACCTCACGACACTGCGCGGCGTACAGCTCGGCCTCGCGCGCCTTGTAGTCGTCCCCCATCTCCTTGGCGTAGCCCGTCCTGGAGACCTCCACCTCGGGGGACTCGATCGACAGGTACTCGCCGCCCAGCGACCGGACCTGGTCGGCCACCTCGGGCCGCGGGTCGGTCGCCCGTACGATCGCGCCGAGCGAGCCCGCCGCGCCGATCGCGGCCAGACCCGCGACACCGGCGCCCGCGACCAGCACCTTCGCCGGCGCCACCTTGCCCGCCGCGGTCACCTGGCCGGTGAAGAACCGCCCGAACGTGTGCGCCGCCTCGACCACGGCCCGGTAGCCGGCGATGTTCGCCATCGACGACAGCACGTCCATCGACTGCGCCCGGCTGATGCGCGGCACGGCGTCCATCGACAGCGCCGTGAACGGCCGGCGGCCCAGCTCCTCGACCATCGCGGGGTCGAACGCCGGCGCGAACAGCGCGATCACCGTCGCCTCCGGCCGTACCCCGTCCAGCTGAGCGGGGCTCGGGGCGTTGACCCCGAGGACCACGTCCGCGGCCGCCGCGTCTCCGACGGTCGCGCCGGCGGCCTCGTAGGCGCTGTCGGTGAAGCCCGCCGCGACACCCGCGCCGGAGTCGACGACCACCCCGTACCCCAGTTTGCGGATCTGTTCGACGGTGGCCGGTGTGGCCGAGACGCGGTGTTCACCCGCCCGCGCTTCCTTGAGGACTCCGACAATCACGAGTGTTCTCCGTTCGCTGCTCTGGCCGTCAACGGGGTGTTCTCGACTTGATCAGAAGTGCGCCCACCGAGCACCGGAGCGCGCCGCTCAGCTTGGCCGCCTCCGACTCTCCTTGAACAGCGTCCACGGGTGAGGTGTACGCAACATCCGCCGTGGTGCGCCGCGCCCCGGGGACCTTCCTCGGCGACGGCTTCAGGCGCGCTGCCTGGCGGCGACGAGGGCGTCCCTGACCTCCTGTACCACGCGGGCCGCGTCGTCGGGGTTGTTCACGACGTCCGTGCGGTTCATGTCGATGACGAGGACCTCGCTGGCCGAGTAGTGCTTGTGGACCCAGTCGTCGTAGCCGGACCACAGCGTGCGGTAGTACTCCACGAGGGCCTCGTCCTGCTCGAAATCGCGCCCCCGCAGGCCGATGCGGTGCAGCACCGTCCCGAAGTCCGCCTTGAGGTAGACCATGAGGTCGGGCGCCTTGCGGTACGGGAGGCCGTCGATCTCGCGCATCATCTCCTCCAGCAGCCCCTCGTACACCTGCATCTCCAGGGAGCTGATGCGGCCCAGGTCGTGATTGACCTTGGCGAAGTACCAGTCCTCGTAGATGGAGCGGTCGAGGACGTTGTCGCCCTGCCTGTACGCCTCCTTGATCGAGGCGAACCGCGTCTGCAGGAAGTAGAGCTGGAGCAGGAAGGGGTAGCGCTTCGCCTGTATCTCCTCGGGGCTCGCCGTGTAGAAGAGCGGCAGGATCGGGTTGTCGTCCACGCTCTCGTAGAAGACGTCGCTGCCCAGCTCCTTCGCGAGCAGCTCGGCGACGCTCGTCTTGCCGATCCCGATCATGCCTCCGACGCAGATCACTGACATACCTCACTTCTCCCTGGGACTTGTGTTCGCGGCGAGAGCCGGGCCACCTTTACCACCCGGCGTGTTGCGGCGGTCACTCGATTCCCCGGGACCGTCATGATCGGTGTCACATGATCCCCCGCCCGGGCCCGGCCCCGACGCGGGCCGCTGTACGGGGCCTCCCGGAAGAACAAGCCATCGCCTCGTGGCCGCTCAGAAGCATAGATGACGCCTCGCGCGCATCGGCCTGGCGACGACACGTCCGGACGCAGCGGAGAGGGCTCGGCGGTCCGCCGAGCCCTCCACGTCGGCTCCCCGTCGGAGCCGGAACGGTGCCGCGTCGTCAGCGCTGCAGCGTCAGCAGACCCGGGCGGTAGGGCCAGAGGCCGTAGTCGCCGCCGACGCTCGGGTCGCGGCCCTGGTAGAGGAACTGCAGGTTGCAGGGGTCGATCGTGAACGTCTGGTCGGCGGTGGCGCGGACCAGCTCGCCGTGGCTGATGTCGTTGGTCCAGGTGGCGCCGCTGTTGGCCTTGCCCGCGAAGGGGCTGCCCTCGGTGGCGGCCTGCGGCGTCCAGGTGCCGTTCAGGCTGGTGGCCGTGAACGAGCGGAAGTAGCGCTGCTCGGTCGCGCCCCGGGCCTCGACGATCATGAGGTACTGGTTCTGGTCCTTGACCTTGTAGACCTGCGGCGCCTCGAAGAGGTTCTTCTCCGTGTCGCTCATGACCGTCGTGTACGACGAGCCGAAGCTGCCCGGGAAGTTCCCGATCGGCATGCTGGCGCGGTAGATCTTGCCGTTGTCACCGGCGAAGAACAGGTACATGTTCGTCCCGTCGCCGATGAGCGTCTGGTCGATGGGGCCCGTTCCCGAGCCGGCGATGGTTCCGGAGAAGAGCTCCTGCTCCGCCGACCATCCGTTGGGGTTGCTGGGGTCGGTCGACGTCCGGTAGGAGAAGGCGGACCTGCCCCACTGGTAGGCGAGCACCCAGATGTTCTTCGGCGCGAAGTAGAAGAGCGTGGGCGCGACGGCGGAGTTCGTCATGCCGTTCTGGGCGGTGGTGGCCATGTCCGACCAGTTGGTGAAGGGGGAGAAGTTCATCGAGCCCCAGCCCTGACCCGAACCCGCGGCGCCGTACGTGGTCGCGTAGACGAGGTTCCTGCCGTTGTACGGGGCGACGGTGAAGTCCTTGAGCGAGGCCCATCCGGCCTTGGGCTGCGCCAGGGGGCCCGTCGACGACCAGCGGTACGTGGAGGGGAGGGCACAGGTGCCGGGGGTGCCGCCGCCGGCGACCTTGACGAACTGCCACTGCTGGTTGGCGCCGCCCCAGTCGTCGTACTGGACGATGTTCGCGCCGTCGGCGGTGGAGGCGCCCTGGACTTCGAGGGCCTTGCCGCTGTGGCGGGCGACGAGGCGCACGTACCCGTCGGCGCTGTCCGCGAGGCGCCACTGCTGGTTGGTGCCGTTCACGTCGGTCCACTGGGTGATCGCGGCACCGTTGGCGGTGGAGCCGTTCTGGACGTCCAGGACCTTGCCGGAGAGGCGCGACTTCACGCGGTAGTAGCCGTCGCCGTTGGAGACGAACTGCCACTGCTGCTGGTTCTGGTCGTTCCTGGCCCACTGGGTGATGCGGGCGCCGTCGCTGGTCGACAGGTTGTAGACGTCCAGGGCCTTGCCGCTGTTGCGGTTGACGAGGACGTACCAGGCGGTGGTGTCGACGGTGGCCGCGGCGGCCGGCGGGGCGGTGAGGAGCGAGGCGCCGAGCAGCAGGGACGACAGGACCGCCAGGACGAGACCCAGGACCAGCGGGGGGTGGCGAAATCTCATCGGAGATTCTCCTTCGGGGGGTGCGGGTGGGGACGGGGGTGGGCGGGGAGGGCGTACGGGTGGAGGAGGCCGCACATCCCGAAGAGCGGGACCTCCGGGCGGTTCAGCCGCTCCACCGCGCCCTCGTCGAGATGCGCGAGGTCTCCGGCCTTCAGGCGCTCCAGCTGACGGCCGGTCTCCTCGGCCGCCGCCAGGGCGCCGCCGCGCCAGCGGACCTCCCACGCGTCCAGGAGGTCGCGCTTCAGGCGGTGGGCCGCGGCGTGGAACTCCCGCAGCCCCCCTTCGTCACGCAGGGTCCGGAACCCTTCGAGCGCCAGGTCGCGGCGGCGGAGCGCCGCCCGGGCGAGGTCGCCGGTCAGCGTCGCCGCCGCCCGGTAGGCCTCGGGATCGGCCAGGACGGGCGCGGGGAAGGTGAACACGGCGTCGCCGGCCTCGGGGAGGCCGCTGTTCTGCATGAGGACGACGAGCCGCAGACCGCCGCCGTTGACGAGGCGGTGGATCGTTCCGGGGGTGAACCGGACGACGTCGCCGGTCCGCAGCGGCGTGTCGGCGAACCCGGTGGTGGTGAGGGTCTGGACGCCGCCCTCACCGCCGATGACGACGTACGCCTCCGAGCAGACGAGGTGCATGTGGGGGGTGCCGCCGCACAGTCCGTCGGCGGCCTCCCACTCGTACACGGTCAGGTCGGAGAGTCCGACACCGCCGGGGAGCGGTGTCACCACGGGTGCTCCTCGACGTACCGGGTGAGGCGCGCGAGGTCCCACGCGCCGTCGGCCACGACGATCCGGTAGCGGCGCGCCAGCGTGTCGCCGGGGGCGAGCGGCACCTCCTTGTCGAACGCCAGGGACGGGTTGACGGCGGGGATGGGCTCGCTGCGGACGAACCACTGGCAGGGGTGGTCCGGGTCGTCCAGGAAGAGCAGGGTGGAGGAGTGGTCGACCTCGTCGTGCGCGCCGACGAAGGCCAGCCAGTCGCCCGGTTCGCCCATGCCGGGGCCGATCACGTCTCCGCCGGTGAACTCCCGCGGGCCGCGCCAGAACAGGCCGGAGTATCCGGCGAGTTCCCGTCCCTGGGTGCCGGGGCTGCCGAACACGAGCTCGGTGTCGTGGACGTTGGTGAGCGCGGTGGTGACCTCCAGCGTCCAGGAGTCGGCCTCGACGTCGCGCGCGGTCAGTGTGCGGCGTTCGTCGATCCACCGCTCCCCCGCCATGGTGTGCCAGGCGAGGTCCTCGGTGACGACGGCCCGGTCGTGGTCCGTCTCGGCGGACACGGTGAGGCTGCGCATGGTGCCGAGGTTCGGCAGGTCGACGTAGCCCTGGCCGCGCAGGTACGTGCCGCCGCCCCAGAAGTTCTCGCCCGACAGCCAGGAGGCGGTGAACTGGACGCCCTTGTGCCAGCGGTGGTCGTGCGGCCGGTAGCCGGTGACGACCCGGCCGGCGAGCGTGCGCACCGGATGCAGGTAGGGCTTCGGCGCCTCGAAGGGGTCCATGGCCGGGCGGTGCACGTACCGGAAGAGCTCGGTGCCCCGGGCCCGTACGGTCAACGCGTCCTCGTCCCGCAGGAGTTCGAGCGTCATCGGAACACCTCCGGGCGTCCTCCGTGGAGCGCGCCGTAGAACGGGTCGCTCGCGTCGATCTCGCCGCGCACGACCGGCCGCCCGGTGATCGCGGCCTTGTACAGGGCGGTGACGAGCTCCATGGTGGGCCGGCCGAGGTCGGGGCGGGTCCCGGCCTCGTACCCGTCGAGGAACTCCGCGAGCTGCGCGGTGTGCGAGCTGGGCAGGTCCTCCGGCGGTTCCCACTTTGTGGCGGGCGTCCTGCCGGTGAACGTCCAGTCCGCGTTGGAGTAGCCGTACAGGTGGCGCAGTTCGACCGTGGCGCCGGTGAGGTCGAAGCGGAGGTAGCTCTCCTCGCGCGGGGAGAGGACGCTGTTGACGACGGTGGCGACGGCACCGTTCTCGAAGCGGACCAGGGCCGTGGACACGTCCTCGGTCTGGACGTCCCGTTCGAGGCGGCCGGCCATCGCGCGGACCTCGGCCCAGGGGCCGAGCACCGCGAGCAGCAGGTCCATCTGGTGGATGCCGTGGCCGAGCGTCGGGCCGCCGCCCTCGCTCTGCCAGGTGCCGCGCCACGGCACGTCGTAGTAGGCGTCGTCGCGGTACCAGGTCGTGACGCACTGCGCGACCAGCGGGCGGCCCAGGGTCCCGGCGGCGATCATCTCGCCCAGGTACCGGGCGCCGGAGCCGTACCGGTGCTGGAACACCGCGCCCGCCGCGGCGGTCTCGCTCTCGGCGGCACGGATCCGGTCGAGTTCGGCCAGGGACAGCGCCACCGGCTTCTCGCACCAGACCCACGCCCCCGCGTTCAGGCAGTCCACGGCCTGTTCGGCGTGCAGGAACGGCGGCGTGCACAGGTGCACGACGTCCGGGCGCTGCTCGTCGAGCATCGTACGCAGGTCCGTGTACACGGCGGGGATGTCGTGCTCGGCCGCGAAGGCCTCGGCGCGCTCGGCGTCCACGTCGACGGCGGCCACGATCTCGGCCCGGTGCGCCTGGGCCCGGAGGGCGGGGACGTGGCAGATGCCCGCGATCCCGCCCGTCCCGACGATCGCCGTCCTGATCATCCGCCCAGCACCTTCCTGATGGCGTGGTAGGCGGGCTTGGGCCGGAGGTTCTCGTCGTAGGGCAGCGCGGCGCCCTCCTCGGGGAAGACCCCCGGGATCCACGAGTACTTGTCCGTGTAGTCCCAGATGGTGACGCCGACGCACCGCTCGACGTCCAGGCAGGCCTTGACGTAGTCGGCGTACCAGTCGGCCTGGGTGGCGAGCTTCTCGGGGGTCGCCGGGAGCTGCATCCGGATGTCGAGCTCGGTGACGGCGACGTCGACGCCGAGGTCGGCGAAGCGCTGGATGTTCTCCTTGACGCCGGCGGGGAAGCCGTACTGGAGCGCCAGGTGGCCCTGGAGGCCGAAGCCCTCGATCGGGACGCCGTCGGCCTTCAGCTGCTTGATGAGCTTGTAGTAGGCGTCGCTCTTGGCGTTGATGCCGTCGACGTTGTAGTCGTTGAGGTAGAGCTTGGCGTGCGGGTCGATCTCGTGGGCCCAGCGGAGGGCGTCGGCGATGTAGCCGGGGCCGAGCGTCTTGTAGAAGAGCGACTCGCGGTAGGTGCCGTCCTCGTTGAAGGCCTCGTTGACGACGTCCCAGTGGATCACCCGGCCCTTGAAGTGCCGGACCTCCGTCTGGATGTGGTTCTTGAGGACGGCGCGCAGTTCGTCGGCGGTCCAGCTGCGGGCGGTGAGCCAGGCGGGGAGCTGGTTGTGCCAGACGAGGGTGTGGCCGCGGACCTTCTGGTGGTGGTCCTTGGCGAAGGCCATGACCTTTTCGGCGGCGGTGAAGTCGAAGACGCCGCGCCGGGGTTCCGTGGTCTCCCACTTCATGGCGTTGCCGGGGGTGGTCTGTCCGAACTCGCTGCCGAGGAGCTTCAGGTAGGCGGCGTCGGTGAACTCGGGGTTGTCGGTGGCGGAGCCGAAGTACTTGTGGTGCTTCTTGGCCAGGTCGGCGAGCGTGCTGGGGCGGGGCTCGGCGGTGGCGGGGGTGGCGGCGAGGCCGGCGGCGAGGCAGACGGCCGCGCCGAGGGCGACCAGATGGCGGGACACGGACATGTGCGGCTCCTCGGTGGTGGGCGGGTCAGTCGAGAACGATCGTGGTGAGCGCGCGCGGGGCGAGCTTCGCCGTGAGGGTGGTGCCGTGCGTGGTGGCGACGGCGGCCGGGGTGATCGAGCGGGTCTCGTCGGTCACGTAGGCCTCGGGGTGCCGGTCGTGTCCGCCGCGGAGGGCGAACTCGGCGGACTTCTCGCTGGTCGCGGTGTTGAGGATCTCGATGACGCGGCTGCCGTCGGTGTTGCGGAAGGCCGTGACGCGCAGGGCGGGGTCGGCGTCGGTGACCGGCACGCGGACGGCGCCGGGGCGGATGAAGCGGCTGAAGGCGGCCAGCGCCCAGTACCGCTTGGACACCCGGTAGTCGTCACCGGGGTTGGCGAGCTGGATGAGCCCCCGGGTCGCGCCGAGGGACGCGCCGGTCCAGTAGACGTAGGCGTTGGCGTTGCCGACGGTCAGCGTGTTCTGGATGTCGGCGGCGACGGCGAGGCCGTCGTAGCCGGTGCCGTCGTCCCAGTGCTCGTTCCAGGTGGAGCCGTCCGGCGACCACTCGGACATCCACACGTGCTTGTCAGTGGGCTGCGGGACGGTGGTGGGACCGCTGTAGCGGTGGCCGGTGACGGTCCGTACGGCCCTGTCGGCCTCCGGGTCCGCCTCGATGGCCTCGGTGAAGGCGACCTGGCGGTCCCAGCCGGCGGCGTCGCAGCAGACGATGCCGGTCTTCAGTCCCGAGGCGCGGACGGTCGGTCCGAGCACCTTGAGGAAGTCGACGGCCTGCTGGGGCGTGAAGCGCATCGAGGCGTAGGTCGCCGTCCAGTCGGGCTCGTTGGTGAACCCGAGGTCGGTGATGTCGATGCCCTCCCGCTCGTAGAACTTGGCGTACTGGACGAGGTAGTCGGCGTAGGCCCGGCGCCAGGCGGGCAGCAGCTCGCCGCCGTTGTTCTCGTCGCCGTTGGTCTTCATGAAGGCCGGCGCGCTCCAGGCGTCGGCGTAGAACCTCTTGACGCCGTACGCCTTGGCCTCCTTGGCGAGCCAGACCTGACCGCCGTCCCAGCCGTCCCAGACGTACTCCGGCGCGGCGTCCGGCCCGCCGGGGTCGGCGGGCAGGATCGTCGGCATGTGGTCGTAGACCCGGTCGGTGGACGACCCGATGCCGAGGCGCAGGATCGAGAGGCCCGCGCCCTTCTCCTTGCTGAGCAGCAGGTCGAGGACCTCGCGCCGCTTCTCGGGGCTGAGGCCGCGCGCGCCGTGGAGCAGATCGGCGCGCTGGAAGGCCATGGAGAAGCCGAACCCGTCGATGGGCTGGAGTGCGGCCCGGAAGTCGATGGCGGGGCGGACGGAGGCCGTGGCGGAATCCACGGTCTCCGGGTCGGCGGCGGCCACCTGCGTTGTTAGCGCTAACAATATGCCGGTGGTCAATGCTGTCAGGCGTTTCACGGAGTCTCCTCGGTAAGGGAGGGCGAGCGGTACGGATCAGCCCTTGGTCGCGCCGGCGGTGAGGCCGCCGATCAGCTGGCGCTCCGCGACGGCGTAGAAGGCGAGGGCCGGGACCATCGCGAGCACGATGTACGCGAGGACGAGCGCGAAGTCGGTCGAGTACTGGCCCTGGAACTGCTGGACACCGACCGGGATGGTCTGCCACTTCGGGTCGCTGAACACCAGGAGCGGCAGGAAGAAGTTGTTCCAGCTGGCGACGACCGCGAGCACGGAGACCGTGCCGAGCGCGGGGCGCGCCATCGGCAGCAGGATCTGCCAGAAGAAACGGAACTTGCCGCAGCCGTCCATGGTGGCGGCCTCCTCGATCTCCGCCGGGATGGTCCGGAAGAAACCGCGCAGGATCACGATCGTCATGGGGAGCCCGAAAGCCGCCTGCGGGAGGATCACCCCGAGCGGATTGTCGAGCAGACCGAAGGTTCGCAGCATGAGGAAGAGCGGCAGGACGGCCACCGCGAACGGGAACATCAGCCCGATGGTGAAGAGCGTATAGAACAACTCCCTCCCCCGGAAGGCATAGCGCGCGAGAACGAAAGCCGCCATCGCGGAGGCCACCACGGTGCAGACCGTCGTGCCGATCGCGATGCCCGCGCTGTTGGCGATCTGCCGCCAGAACATTCCGTCGCCGAGAATTCCGGTGTAGTTGCCGATCCTCCAGTGCTCCGGAAGTCCGAACGGATTGTTCGTCAGTTCCGCGGTGCTCTTGAATCCGGAGACGACCGCGTAGAGCAGCGGTACGGCGACGAAGGCGGCGATCAGCCAGACCACGGCGTGCAGCGAGAGGCCGCGTACCGTCCTGCGGCCGTTCATCGGCCACCTCCCGAGGTGACGGCGCCGCTCAGGTCACGGCGGAGCACGTACCGCTGGTAGAAGAGGGAGAAGACGAGGCTGATCATGAACAGCACCACGCTGATCGCGCTGGCGTAGCCGACCTGGTACCGCTTGAACCCGAACTGGAACATCGCGATCGCCATCGTCTCGGAGGAGTGGTTGGGCCCGCCGGCGGTCATGACCCAGACGAGGTCGAAGAGCTGGATGGATCCGATGATCGACAGGAAGACGCTGATCCGGATCGTCGGTCCGAGCAGCGGCAGCGTGATGTGACGGAAGCGCTGCCAGGCGCCGGCGCCGTCGATGGAGGCGGCTTCGAGGATCTCGGACGGGATGCCCTGCAGCCCGGCGAGGAACAGCATCATGTGGAAGCCGAAGTACTTCCAGATCATGACGATGAACAGGGTCGGCATGACCGTCGAGGGATCGGCGAGCCACTTGCCCTGGAGGCCCTCGAGACCGAACAGGCCCGCGAGGTGGTCCGCCATGCCCGCGCCGGGCAGGAAGATCATCGTAAAGAGGACCGCCGTGACGACCTCGGACAGGATGTACGGGGCGAAGAACAGCATCCGGTAGACGGCCCGGCCGCGGAGCTTCTGGTTGAGCAGGACCGCGGTGAGGAGGGCGAACGGCAGCTGCACCGTGATCGACAGGACGATCAGGTAGAGCCCGCGCCCGAGGTCGCCGAGGAAGACCTGGTCGTCGAAGAGCTTGGTGTAGTTCCCGAGGCCGACGAAGTCGTCCATGGGGCCGATGCCGCCCCACTTGAAGAACCCGGTCCAGACGGCGACGACGATCGGGGCGAGGACGAAGACGAGGAAGAGGACCAGGGCGGGGACGAGGAACCAGGCGACCGAGGCCCAGGCCGCCCAACCACGGTCGCCTGAGGGAGCCTTGACCGGCGGTGGTGTCGGCACGGACACCTCCGTCCGTTCCCCGGTCAGGGTGGACACGGAGCTAGGCACTCTTCGCGGCCTCGGTGATCGCGGCCGTGACCTGCTCGGGCGTCTTCTTGCCCGCTATGAGGTCGGCGACGCTGTCGTTGACCTCCTGGCCGACCGCCGGCGGGTAGGCCTGGTCGAGGAAGAGCTGGAAGCCCGTCGCCTTGACCAGGGCCTCGGCCACCACCTTCTTGTTGGCGTCGGTGAGCCGGCTCTCCGCGCCCTTGACGACGGGCAGGTAGCCGTTGGAGGCGAGGAGCTTGGACTCGTTGTCGAGGACGAAGAACCTCAGGAAGTCCAGCGCCTCCTTCGGGGCGCCCTTCCGCAGCGCGAAGCCGCCGCCGCCGCCGAACACCTCGGTCGCCTGCCCCGCGCCGCCGTCGACGGTCGGGAAGGGGAAGAAGCCCAGGTCCGCTCCGAGGTCGGCGCCCGCGTCCTTCTGCACCGACGGTCCCCACTGCCCCATCAGCTCCATGGCCGCCTTGCCGTTGCCCATGGTCGCGGCCTGGCCGCCCGGGGTGGCGTAGCCGGCGCCGAGGAAGCCCGGCTGGAACGGCTGGAGGTCGACGAGCTCCTTGAGGTGGGCGCCCGCCTTGACGAAGCCGGGGTCGGAGAAGTCCTTGGTGGTCGCGGCCTTCTGGAGGGCGGGGAGGCCGGCGACGCGCATCGCCAGGTAGGCCCAGTAGTAGTGGCCGGGCCACTTCTCCTTGCCCGCGAGCGCGATCGGGGTGACGCCCGCGGTCTTGAGCTTCCTGACGGCGTCGAGGAACTCGGCCCAGGTGGCGGGCGGAGCGGTGATCCCCGCCTTGGCGAAGAGCTTCTTGTTGTACCAGAAGCCGACCATGCCGATGTCGTACGGGACTCCGTAGGTCCGGCCGCCGATCCGGTAGGCCTGGAGCGAGACCGGCGTGAGCTTGTCCGACCAGTCGAGGAGGTCGGTGATGTCCTCGACGAGACCCGCGTCGACCTGCTGCTGGAGCACGCCGCCGCCCCAGGTCTGGTAGACGTCGGGGAGCTTGCCCGAGGACGTGGTGGCGGTCAGCTTGGACTTGAACGCCTCGTTCTCCAGCGAGGTCGTGTTGATCGCGACCTTCGGGTGGGCCTTCGTGTACGCCGTGGAGATCTCCGGGAAGAGGGACTTCCCCGGCTCCGTGGTGGCGATGTTCCACCACTCGAACGTCACCTTGCCGTCGGCCGACAGGTTGCCGCCCGACCCGCCGGACCCGCAGGCCGTGGTGAGCGCGGCGGACAGGGTGGTCATGCCCGCGAGCGCCAGGAAGCTTCGTCGGCTCGGGAGAGTGCTGGCCATGGGACCTCCGGGGTGGGAAATGCCGGTTTCGCGCCCGAAAACTTTTCGAAATACTCTCGAAATTCTGCGCTGCCACAAACTAGGAACGCACGGCTCCCCGGTCAAGACCTCGCGTCAATTTATCTGACTCGCCTACGGACAGCGGCTGTTCGCAGGGTTGACAGCTGCTCCGACCGTCCGGAAACTCATCGAAAGTTTGCGATACCTATCGCCGGGCTGAAGGCGTCCGCGCAGAGGAGAGAAGTTGAGCGAGCAGCGCCCGACCCTGGCCGTCATCGCCGCGGAGGCAGGGGTCTCCCAGGCCACCGTGTCCAAAGTGATCAACGGCCGCTCCGACGTCGCACCCTCGACACGCGAACGGATCGAGGGCCTGCTGCAGGCCCACCACTACCTCCCGCCCGGTCGGCAGGGCAGAGCCCGCAGATCGGGCCTGGTCGACCTGATCATCGGCGGGCTGGACAGCGCGTGGGCGGTGGAGATCCTGCGCGGCGTCGAGGCCGAGTGCGCCCAGCGGAGCGTCGGCACCGTCGTGTCGCTCGTCCCGCCGGGCGAGGCCACACCGTCCAGTTGGACCGCGCTGCCGGTCCTGCACCACAGCGACGGCGTCATCCTCGTCACCGAGTCGGTCACCCACGCCCAGCGCGCCCAGGTCGAACGGGCCGGGGTGGCGCTGGTCGTCATCGACCCGATCGACCTGCCGGGCAACGGCGTGCCGAGCGTCGGAGCGACCAACTGGGCCGGCGGCCTCGCCGCCACCGAGCACCTGCTGGAACTGGGGCACCGCCGGATCGCCACGATCGGCGGACGCAGGGAGATGCTCTGCAGCCAGGCCCGCATCGACGGGTACCGGGCCGCCCTGGAGCGGGCCGGGATCGAGGTCGACCGCGACCTGATCCGGTTCGGCGACTTCCAGCACGAGGGCGGGTTCCGGTGCGCCCAGGAACTGCTCGCCCTCCCCGACCCGCCGACGGCCGTCTTCGCCGGCAGCGACCAGCAGGCGATGGGCGTCTACGAAGCCGCCCGGCAGGCCGGCCTGAGCATCCCTCGGGACCTCAGCGTGGTCGGCTTCGACGACCTGCCGATGTGCGACTGGCTGTCACCGCCGCTGACGACGGTGCGCCAGCCGCTGGAGGAGATGGGCCGGGTCGCCGCCCGCACGCTGTTCCAGCTTCTGGACGGCCAGCCCCTCGTCAGCCCGCGGATGGAGCTCTCGACCGAACTCAAGGTCCGCGTCTCCACCGCCCCACCCCGTTCTCAGGAGTACCCCCGTGACCGAGCCCTGGCGTGACCCCCTCCTGCCCGCTGCCGTCCGAGTCGCCGATCTGCTGAGTCGGATGACGCTGGAGGAGAAGGCGGGTCAACTCGCCGGCTTCTGGGCCCTGCCGTCCGATCCCGGAGCGCCGGTGGCGCCGATGGAGGACGATTCCGGCGAACCGGCGCCCGGACTCGACGACATCATCGGGCAGGGCCTCGGCCAGCTCACCCGGGTGTACGGGACGGCGCCGATCGCCGCGGAGACCGGCATGGAGCGGCTCGCCGCGCTCCAGACGCGGGTGACGGAGGCCGGCCGGTTCGGCATTCCGGCCCTCGCTCACGAGGAGTGCCTGACCGGGTTCATGACGCTCGGGGCCACGGTCTTCCCCGGGCCGCTCGCCTGGGGCGCGTCCTTCGACCCCGGCCTCGTGCGGCGGATGGCCGCCGCCATCGGCGACGGGATGCGACGGGCCGGCGTCCACCAGGGGCTCGCTCCGGTGCTCGACGTGGTCCGCGACTACCGGTGGGGCCGTACCGAGGAGTGCGTGGGCGAGGACCCGTACCTCGTCGGCGCGATCGGCACCGCGTACGTCCAGGGTCTGGAAGGCGCGGGCGTCGTGGCGACGCTCAAGCACTTCGCCGGGTACTCGTCCTCGCGCGGCGGCCGGAACATGGCCCCGGCCGCCGTGGGGCCGCGCGAGTTCGCCGACGTGCTGGTCGAGCCCTTCGTCCGGGCGCTGCGCGAGGGCGGCGCCCGGTCGGTGATGAACGGTTACACCGATGTGGACGGCGTCCCCGTCGCCGCCGACGAGCGGCTCTTCACCGGACTCCTCAGGGACGAGCTCGGCTTCGACGGCACCGTCGTCGCCGACTACTACTCGGTCTCCTTCCTGGAGTCCCGGCACGGCGTCGCCGGATCGCGGGGCGCGGCCGGCGCGCTGGCGCTGACCGCCGGAATCGACGTCGAACTGCCCACGGCCCGCTGTTACGGCGAGCCGCTGACCGCGCTCGTACGGTCGGGAGACCTGTCCGAGGCCCTCGTCGACCGGGCCGCGGAGCGCGTCCTGCTGCAGAAGGCCGAGCTCGGCCTGCTCGACCCCGACTGGGAACCCGTCAAACCCGAGCCGATCGACCTCGACCCGCCGGAGAACCGGGCGCTGGCCAGGATCCTGGCCGAACGGTCCACGGTGCTGCTCGCCAACGACGGCATCCTGCCGCTGCGGCCGTGCCGGGTCGCGGTCACCGGGCCGTACGCGGACGATCCGCTTGCCTTCCTCGGCTGCTACTCCTTCCCGAACCACGTCGCACTGCCCGGCGATCCCGGGGTGGAGGTCCCGACGCTCGGCGAGGCGCTCGCCGCCGCCGGGTTCACGGTCACCGAGGAGGACCCGGAGGTGAACGTGCTGGTGCTCGGCGACCGGGCCGGCATGTTCGGCCGGGGCACCTCGGGCGAGGGCTGCGACGCCGGGACCCTCGACCTGCCCGGCGACCAGGTCGCACTCGCCTCCGCCGTTCTGGACTCCGGAGTGCCGACCGTCCTGGTCCTGGTCTCCGGACGGCCCTACGCGCTCGGCTCGGTGGCCGGGCGCGCGGCGGCCGTCGTCCAGGCCTTCTTCCCGGGCGAGGAGGGCGGGACGGCGCTGGCCCGGATCATCAGCGGGGTCGCGGAACCGTCCGGACGGCTGCCCGTCTCCATCCCCCGCCAGGTCGGCGGCCAGCCCGGCACGTACCTGCGCTCCAGGCTCGGCGGGCGCACCGACTGGAGCTCGGTGGACCCGACTCCGCTGTTCCCCTTCGGACACGGGTTGAGCTGGACCAGCTTCGCCTACTCGGAGCTCTCGGTGGATCCCGTCGCCGCGACGGACGGAGCCGTCTCCGTCTCGGTCACCGTACGCAACGTCGGAGAGGTGGCCGGGACCGAGGTGGTCCAGCTGTACCTCTCGGACCCCGAGGCGTCCGTCGTCCGGCCGGAGAAGTGGCTCGCCGGATTCGGCAGGGTCGAGCTGCAGCCGGGCGCGGCCGCCCGGGTCACCTTCTCCGTCCATGCCGACCGGACCTCCTTCACCGGACTCGACCTGCGCAGAAGAGTGGAACCCGGGGAGATCGGCGTGGCCGTCGGACGGTCCAGCGGCGACCTTCCGCTCCGGGGCTCCTTCACCCTGCACGGCCCCGTACGCCACCCGGCGGCCGACCGCGTCCTGTCCGTGCCGGTCGAGATCGTCCCGGTGATCTCATGAGCATGCCGTTCGGTGATCCCGTGCTCCCCGGGTTCCGGCCCGACCCGTCCGTCTGCCGGGTGGGGGCGGACTACTACCTGGTGACGTCCAGCTTCGAATGGTTCCCGGGCCTTCCGGTGTTCCACAGCCGCGATCTCGTGAACTGGCGGCGCCTCGGCTCCGCGCTCGACCGGCCGTCCCAGCTCGACCTCGACGGCTGCGAGCCTTCCCGGGGCCTGTTCGCACCGACGATCCGGCACCACGACGGGGTCTTCCATCTCGTGTGCACGCTGATGGACGGCCCCGGTCATTTCGTCGTCACGGCGACCGACCCGGCGGGACCGTGGTCGGAACCGCACTGGCTGGAGGGCGAGGGCTTCGACCCGTCGCTGTTCTTCGACGACGACCGGGCCTGGTTCACCGCCTCCCGCGTGGTGGACGAGGCCGCCGGCCACACCGAGATCTGGATGCGCGAATACCTTCCCCGGGAGCGACGGCTCACGGGACCCGAGTACGTCCTGTGGTCAGGAAGCCGGCCGGGCGCCCGATGGTCGGAAGCTCCGCATCTCTACAGGGTCGACGGCAGCTATCTCCTGCTCACCGCCGAGGGCGGCACCGCCGAGGACCACAGCGTGGTGGCCGCCCGTGCCGACCGCGTGACCGGCCCCTACGGGGGCGTCCCCGGCAACCCGGCACTGCCTCCCGCCCCGAAGGGCCCGGTCACCTGCACCGGACACGCCGACCTCGTGCAGACGCCGTACGGGGACTGGCGGGCCGTCCTCCTGGGCGTCCGGCCGGGTTCCGCCCTGGGCCGTGAGACCTTCCTCAGCCGGGTCACCTGGCACGACGACCTGCCGGTCTTCTCCCCCGTCGCCCACGCCGGTCTCTCCCGCCCCCTCCACGACGACTTCGCCACCCTCTCCGCCGACTGGAGCACCCTGCGCACCCCGCGCGCGCCGTTCTGGACCACCGGCGACGGGCTCCGCCTCCGGCTCCGCCCCGAACGCCTCGGCGAACGCACCACCCCGTCCCTCCTGGTCCGCCCCCAGGAACAGCCCGACTGCGACGTCTCCACCGAACTGCGCTTCCTCCCCGCCGCACCGGAAGAACAGGCGGGTCTCGCCGTCGTCATCGACGACGACACCCATCTCGTACTCCTCCGCACCGCGGAAGGGCTCAGCCTCCGTCGCGGGGCCGATGTCCTGGCCCGCGCCGCCGTCCCGCCGGGCCCCGTCCGCCTGGGGATCCGCATCCGCGGCTTCGGGCACACCTTCGCCTACGCCGCGCCCGACGGCGCCTGGCAGGACCTGGCCACCGTCGAAGCCACCTTCCTCACCCCGCTGTTCACCAGCGTCCAGCTCGGCCTCTACGCCACCTCCAACGGCCGCCCTTCCTCGAACCAGGCCCATTTCCGGTGGTTCGACATCACTTATCCGAACTGACCGAGGACTCGCTCGCAGAGAAGCGGTCCCTGTCGAAACGTTTTCGACAGGGACCGCTTTTCCTTGGTTTCAGCGAAAGGCCGTGACGGCCCTGACCGACAGCCGATGTTTCCGAAACATCTTCGAAACCATTGACAGGCTCATGCCGTATTTCCAGACTGATTCCAGAGGCATCACCGATACTTTCCGCAGCCCCATTCCCTGGACGCGGACATTACCGCCGCGGATTCCTTCCGCCGCGTGCTCTCCCCCCACCCACGATTTCCCTTGCCGGAGGTCCTTCCATGCGTTCTCACGCCATTGCCCCGCCCGCAGTCCGCCGGAAAAGAGGCGGCCTGATCGCGGCGCTCCTCGCGGGCGCCCTCGGGTCCGCCACCCTGCTGGCGGCGCCGGCCTCTCAGGCCGCCGAGAGCACGCTCGGCAGCGCGGCGGCGCAGAGCGGCCGCTACTTCGGCACCGCCATCGCCTCGGGCCGGCTGGGCGACTCGGCGTACACGTCGATCGCGGCCCGCGAGTTCAACTCGGTGACGCCCGAGAACGAGATGAAGCCCGACGCCACCGAGCCCCAGCAGGGGCAGTTCAACTTCACCGCCGGTGACCGCGTCTACAACTGGGCCGTGCAGAACGGCAAGCAGGTGCGCGGCCACACCCTGGCCTGGCACTCCCAGCAGCCCGGCTGGATGCAGAGCCTCAGCGGCAGCACGCTGCGCCAGGCGATGATCGGCCACATCAACGGCGTGATGGCCCACTACAAGGGCAAGCTCGCCCAGTGGGACGTCGTGAACGAGGCCTTCGCCGACGGCACCTCGGGAGCCCGGCGCGACTCCAACCTGCAGCGCACCGGCAACGACTGGATCGAGGTCGCCTTCCGCACCGCGCGCGCCGCCGACCCCTCCGCCAAGCTCTGCTACAACGACTACAACATCGAGAACTGGACCTGGGCCAAGACCCAGGCCGTGTACTCCATGGTCAAGGACTTCAAGCAGCGCGGCGTGCCGATCGACTGCGTCGGCTTCCAGTCGCACTTCAACAACGACAGCCCGTACAACAGCAACTTCCGCACCACCCTGCAGAGTTTCGCCGCCCTCGGCGTCGACGTGGCCGTCACCGAACTCGACATCCAGGGCGCCTCGGCCACGACCTACGCCAACGTGACCAACGACTGCCTGGCCGTCCCGCGCTGCCTCGGCGTCACCGTCTGGGGCGTGCGCGACACCGACTCCTGGCGAGCCGGGGACACACCGCTGCTGTTCAACGGCGACGGCAGCAAGAAGCCCGCCTACACCTCCGTCCTGGGCGCCCTCAACGGCGGCTCCACGACGCCCACTCCGAACCCCTCCCCCGGCACCGGGCCGATCAAGGGCGTCGCCTCGGGCCGCTGTGTGGACGTCCCGAACGCGTCCACCACCGACGGCACCCAGGTCCAGCTGTGGGACTGCAACGACCGCACCAACCAGCAGTGGACGCTGACCTCCGCCGGTGAACTCAGGGTCTACGGCGACAAGTGCCTCGACGCCGCCGGCACCGCCAACGGCTCGAAGGTGCAGATCTACAGCTGCTGGGGCGGCGACAACCAGAAGTGGCGTCTGAACTCCGACGGAACCATCGTCGGCGTCCAGTCCGGCCTCTGCCTCGACGCGGCCGCCAACGGCACCGCCAACGGCACGCTGATCCAGCTGTACACGTGCTGGAACGGCACCAACCAGCGCTGGACCCGCGCCTGACCGCTGAGTCGAGCCGCACCAAAGAGGGGAGCCAGGAGGAATCCTGGCTCCCCTCGGCGCTGTCAGGCGGAGGCCGGGTTGCCGTAGTAGGCGTCGGGACCGTGCTTGCGCGTGAAATGGCGGTCCAGGACGTGCTGCGGGGGTTCGACCGTGCCCAGGGCGATGGTGTGGAGGGCCATCTCGGCCACCGCCTCGCAGATGATGGCGTGCTCCAGGGACGCGGTGGCGTCGGCGCCCCAGGTGAAGGGGCCGTGGTGGGCGACCAGGGCGCCGGGAACTTCCCTGGCCCGGGTGTCGTCGCGGCCCAGCAGGTCCACGATGACCTGGCCGGTGTTGTACTCGTAGTCCGTGGCGCACTGCTCGGGGGTGAGGGCGTCGGTGACGGGGACGGGACCGTTGAAGGTGTCCGCGTGGGTCGTGCCGAGCACCGGTATCGGACGCCGGGCCTGGGCGAAGGCGACGGCGTGGGCGGAGTGCGTGTGGGTCACGCCTCCGATGGAGGGGAAGGCCAGGTAGAGGCTCCGGTGCGTCTCCGTGTCGGTGGACGGCCGCAGGTGACCTTCCACGACGCTGCCGTCGGACAGGGAGACGACGACCAGGTCCTCCTCGCCCAGTACGTCGTAGGCCACGCCCGAGGGCTTGATGACGAAGACGCCGGCTTCTCGGTCCACACCGCTCACGTTGCCCCAGGTGAGGGTGGCGAGGCCGGCCCGGGGGATGCGGAGGTTGGCCTCCAGTACCTCTCGGCGCAACTCCTTGGAAACGGTCGTGCTCACGGAGGACTCCGTCCTGGTGGGGGTGGAGGCGGGGGCGGCGGGGGTGCTCACAGGCTCTGGGCCAGGCGGTGGTAGGCCTGGTTCCAGCGCAGCTCGCGCGTGAAGCGCCGGACGGTGGTGTCCTCGTCGATGACGGCGAGTTCGGTCCGCAGCATCTCGGCGAGGTCTTCGAGCTCCTCCCCGCCGAGGGCGGTGGTCAGGACGGTGTGGTGCGGCGCTCCGGCCGTCAGCCAGGCCTCGGTGGAGGTACGCAGGTCGGGGCGTGGACGCCAGACGGCGCGTGCGACGGGGAGCTTGGGCAGCGGCTCGGGCGGGGTGACGACGTCGATGTGGTTGGCGACGAGGCGGAACCGGTCGCCCATGTCGGCGAGACCGACGACGACGGCCGGGCCGGGGTCCGCGTCGAAGACGAGGCGGACCGGGTCCTCGCGTCCGCCGATGCCGAGCGGGTGGATCTCGCAGGCGGGCGTCGCCGTCGTGAGCGAGGGGCAGACCTCGAGCATGTGGGCGCCGAGGATGAGTTCCCGGCCGGGCGTGAGGTCGTAGGTGTAGTCCTCCATGAAGGAGGTGCCGCCGGGCAGGCCGTGGGCCATCGCCTTCAGTGTGCGCAGCAGGGTGGAGGTCTTCCAGTCTCCTTCGCCGCCGAAGCCGTAGCCGTCCGCCATCAGACGCTGCACGGCGAGCCCGGGCAGCTGGCGCAGGCCGCCGAGGTCCTCGAAGTTGGTGGTGAAGGCGCGGAACCCGCCTTCGGTCAGGAAGGTGCGCAGGCCGGCTTCGATGCGGGCGGCGTAGCGCAGGGATTCGTGGCGCTCACCGCCGGGCCGCAGCTCGGGGGCGAGGGCGTAGAGGTCCTGGTACTCCTTGACGAGGGCGGTGACGGTGTCCTCGTCGGCGGCGTCGACCGTGGCGACGAGGTCGTTGACGCCGTACGTGTTGACCGAGACCCCGAACCGCAGCTGTGCCTCGACCTTGTCGCCTTCGGTGACGGCGACGTCGCGCATGTTGTCGCCGAACCGGGCGAGCCTGAGGGTGGTGAGTTCGGACCGGCCGACGGCGGCGCGGGCCCATCCGGCGATGCGGTCGACGACTTCGGGGGTGGAGACGTGGCCGGCCACGGTCTTGCGCGGGACGCCGAGGCGGGTCTGGACGAAGCCGAACTCGCGGTCGCCGTGGGCGGCCTGGTTCAGGTTCATGAAGTCCATGTCGATCGTGGACCAGGGCAGTTGGCGGTTGGCCTGGGTGTGCAGGTGCAGCAGTGGCTTGCTCAGGGCGTCGAGGCCGGCGATCCACATCTTGGCCGGGGAGAAGGTGTGCATCCAGGCGATCAGGCCGATGCAGCGGTCGTCGGCGTTGGCCTCCAGGCAGATCGCGCGGATGGCGGCCGCGTCGGTGAGGACCGGCTTCCACACCAGGCGCACGGTCATCTGGGGCTGGTCGGCGAGGGTGGCGCAGATGGCGCGGGACTGGTCGGCGACCTGGGCCAGGGTGTCGTCGCCGTAGAGTGCCTGACTGCCTGTCAGGAACCAGATCTCACGGTCGGTCTTGGCGAGCGTCATGTCGGTTGTGCTCCTCGGAGGTACGGGGGCGGAGAGGTCGGGCCGCAGGAGAGGCCGCGGGGGCGGGGAGGCGGTCCGGTCAGTCGGTGGTGGCGGCCCGCGCGGCGTTGCGGATCCGCCGCAGACGGTGCAGGAGGAGGTCCGCGCCGGTGCCGAAGTGCTCGTACAGGGCGCGGTACTCGTCGAACAGCGCGTCGTAGGCGTCCGCCCGCGCGGGGTCGGGCAGGTAGGCGTGGCGCCGGACGCCGCCCATGGCGGAGGCGGCGGAGCGGACGTCGGGGTAGGCGCCCGCGGCGACGGCGGCGTGGATGGCCGAGCCGAGCGCCGGCCCCTGCTCGGAGGTGCCGACGGAGACGGGACGGCGGAGCACGTCGGCGTAGATCTGCATGAGCAGGGCGTTCTTCCTCAGTCCTCCGGTGACGATGAACTCCTCGACGGGGATCCCGCCGTCCTCGAAGGCCTCGACGATCAGCCGGGTGCCGTAGGCGGTGGATTCGAGCAGGGCCCGGTAGACGTCCTCGGGTCGGGTGTCGAGGGTGAGGCCGGCGATGACTCCGGAGAGGTGGTGGTCGACCAGGGGGGAACGGTTGCCGTTCATCCAGTCCAGGGCGACCAGCCCGTGCGCGCCGACCGGCTGGTCGGCGGCCTTGCGGGTCAGGAGCTGGTGGAGGTCCTCGCCCGAGGCCTGCGCCTCTGCGCGGTAGTGGTCCGGTACGCCCTGCCGGAGCCACCAGGCGAAGATGTCGCCGACGGCACTCTGGCCGGCCTCGTAGCCGTAGGCGCCCTCGACGATGCCGCCGTCGACGACCCCGCAGATGCCGGGGACCTCGGCGAGGGTGGCGCCGTTGAGGACGTGGCAGGTGGAGGTGCCCATGATGGCGAGCATCCGGCCGTTCTCGACGGCGCCCGCCGCCGGTGCGGCCACATGGGCGTCGACGTTGCCGACGGCGACGGCGATGCCCTCGGGGAGGCCGGTCCAGTGCGCGGCCGGGGAACTCAGTCCGCCGGCCCGGGAGCCCAGGGGGGAGAGCGGGTGTTCCAGGCGCGTGGCCGGGAAGTCGGCGAAGTCCGGGTGGAGCCCTGCCAGGAAGCCGGGCGAGGGGTAGGCGCCGTCCTGGTGAATGCCCTTGTAACCGGCGGTGCAGGTGTTGCGGGACTCGGTGCCGGTCAGCTGCCAGACGATCCAGTCGGCGGCCTCGATCCAGCGCGCGGTCGCGGCGTAGACGGCCGGGTCCTCCTCCAGGACCTGCAGGGCCTTCGCGTACTGCCACTCGGCGGAGATCTTGCCGCCGTACCGTGCGATCCACTTCTCGCCGCGGGCGTGGGCGAGGGCGTTGATGCGGTCGGCCTGCTCCTGGGCCGCGTGGTGCTTCCACAGTTTGGGCCAGGCGTGCCTGCGGTCGGCCCACTCGGGCGTGAGGGCGAGCGGGGTGCCGTCCGGTGTCGTCGGCAGGACCGTGCAGGCGGTGAAGTCGGTGGCGAGGCCGATGACGCGGGCGGGGTCGACCCCGGCATCGGCGAGCGCCGCCGGAACGGCGGTGCGCAGGACGTCGCGCCAGTCCTCGGGGTGCTGCAGGGCCCAGTCGGGGGGCAGGGGGGCTCCGGTGGAGGGGAGACGGTCCTCGATGACGGCGTGGCGGTACTCGTGGACCGCCGAACCGAGTTCGGCGCCGTCCCGGACCCTGACCACGACGGCACGCCCGGAGAGGGTGCCGAAGTCCACTCCGATGGTGCAGGCCTCGGGATGGTGACGGGCCGCGAGGTCGGAAGGGGCGTGTGTGGTCACGATGCGATCTCTCTCGTCCAGGAGCGGGGTCAGGGGAAACACTCTGATTGTTAACGCTCACAATTGTGTTGGACAAGAGCTGGGCGCAGTTCTGTCGAACATCGGCAGGAAATGGAAGCCCGGGGAGTGAGCGCTCACGCCCATGCCGGAGGTGGCCCCCGCACCGCGACCGACCCGACAGGACGCGGGGCGGCCGGCGGGGAGGGCGGAGCGGCCGGTGGGGGTGACGGTCGGCGGGGTGACGGTCGGCGGGCGCTCGCGCGAGAACCGGGACGCGCCCGCCGCCGGACCGCGGACGGGAAGCCGGCCGCCGGCGGCCGGGAGGCGGCGGCGGGAGCCGCCCGCCTCGTCAGGCCTCGTGCGGAGGGCGCGTGCTCGCGCGCATGATGAGCTGCGGTTCCACCAGGAGGTGCTCGGGCTTCCGGGCGCGACCCTCGATGTGGTCCACCAGGAGCCCGATGCTCCGGCGCCCGATGGCGGCGAAGTCCTGGCGGACCGTCGTCAGCGGCGGAGGGAAGTACTCGGCCTCCGGGATGTCGTCGAAACCGGCGACGGCCACCTGACCGGGCGTGCGGATCCCGCCCTCGCGCAGCGCCCGCAGGACGCCGAGCGCCATCTGGTCGTTGGCGACGAAGACGGCCGTGACCGGTGTCGTCCCGCGGCGGGCCAGGGCGAGTCCCGCGAGTTCCTGTCCCGCCCGGTACCCGGACAGCGGGCTCCAGTCCCCCGTCAGTACGCGCGGGGGTCGGATGCCGCTCTCCTCCAGGACGGCGCGCCACCCCGCGGCGCGGGCCTCGCTCTCCAGCCAGTCGTCGGGACCCGCCACGTGCCAGACGGTGCTGTGTCCGGCGGCGAGCAGGTGCTCCGTGACCATGCGGGCGCCGAGCTCCTGGTCGAGGGAGACACCGGGCAGGTCGAGCTGATGGCCGCCCTCCACGGTGACCACGGGGAAGGGCGCGTCCAGCTCGGCGAGCGCGTGGACGTGCGAGCGTTGCGGGGTGATGGCGATGACGCCCTCCACGCCCCAGGAGGCGAGGTGGTCGATGGCGTCCTTGAGCCCCTGCCCCTCTCCGCTGCGCAGGCTGACGGTCGAGACGAGGTAGCCCTCCTCCCTGGCCGCCTCCTCCAGGCCGGTCAGGGTGCTGGCGGGCCCGTACAGGGCGGTGTTGACGGCGATGACGCCCAGCGTCCTCGTACGGCGCGTCACCAGGGCGCGTGCGGCGGAGTTGGGGCGGTAGCCCAACCGCTCGATGGCCAGGGTGACCTGCTCGCGGGTGGCCGCGCGCACGTTGGGATGACCGCTCAGCACCCGGGAGACGGTCTGGTGGGAGACCCCCGCCTCTCGCGCGACATCGGCCATCGTCGGCGGGCGGACGTCTCCTGCGGGATGCGCCACGTTCGCCTCCCTTCTCCCTGCTTACGGCTGTGTGTCGATGTGGGAAAAACCTTAGCGCCTCTCGTATCACGCCCTTGTGAGCGCTAACAACCCTTCCTCGGCCGGAACGCCGAAGCCCTGGCCACCCGGCCGTGTCCGGAGCGGCGTCAGTCGCGCGTACCGAACCGCAGGACCGTCCTCGACCGGTACTCCTCGCCGGGGCGCAGCACCGCGGACGGGTCACCGGGGCGGTTCGGGGAGTCGGGGAAGTGCTGGGTCTCCAGCGCGATGCCGGCGCCCGCCCGGTAGGGGGTGCCGCTCTTGCCCAGGACCGTTCCGTCGAACTGCCCCGCGGTGTAGACCTGGAGCCCGGGCTCCGTGGTCAGCACCTCCATGCGGCGGCCCGTGGACGGTGCGTGGAGGACGGCGGCCGGGCGGAGCGCGTCGTCGTCGCCGTGCGGGCTCAGTACGAAGTTGTGGTCGTACCCGCCGCCCGCCCCGGGCCGGGCCTGGGCCTCGGCGATCCTGAGCGGCCGGCGGAGGTCGAACGCGGTGCCGGTGACGGGGCGGTGGTCCCCGCAGGGGATGAGCTCCTCGTCGACCGGTGTGTAGTGGTCGGCGTGGACGGCCAGTCGATGGTCGAGGACGTCGCCGGCGCCCTCGCCTTCGAGGTTGAAGTAGGCGTGGTTGGTCAGGTTGACCAGGGTGGCCGCGTCGGTGACCGCCGCGTAGGAGAAGGAGAGTGCGCTGTCGCGGCCGATGAGACAGCTGACGGTGACGTCCAGGTTCCCCGGGAATCCCTGGTCTCCGTCGGGGCTGCGGAGGTGCAGGAGCACACCGGTCCACTCCGGGGTGTGCACGCTCTCGGCTTCCCAGAGCCGGTTGTCGAAGCCGTCGGCTCCGCCGTGCAGGCAGTGCCCGTTCTCCTGAGCGGACAGCTGGTACGTCTTCCCGTCCAGGGAGAACC
This sequence comes from Streptomyces sp. NPDC021012, assembly GCF_044333355.1. Classification (NCBI taxonomy): domain Bacteria; kingdom Bacillati; phylum Actinomycetota; class Actinomycetes; order Kitasatosporales; family Streptomycetaceae; genus Streptomyces; species Streptomyces sp. NPDC021012. Next base: position 944,770 of record NZ_JBIRQU010000003.1, on the reverse strand, counting down.
GGCCCCGTGCGATGCGGTTGGCGTAGCGGCCGACGGTGGCTCCGAAGTACCGGGCGGCAGCCGTCCGGGCCGGGTCGCGGGGAGCGAGGACGACGTCGGCCGGAATGCCGTGCCGGTCCGGCACCCACAGTCCGTGGAGGCGGGCGCCGCGGGTGTGCACCTCTGCCGTCAGTCCGCCGGGAAAGCCGAAGGTCCATCGTTGCCCGGCATCCGTGTCGGCGTGGCAGACCGGTGGACCACCGGTGAAGGGCGGAAGGGAGGGCGGGGTCATGGAAGTTCCTTGTCCGGAGTGCGGAACGGCCGGGAAAGGAGGTCGAGGGCCCCGCTCTCCCGGCCGTGATCGTGGTGGTCGGTGGCCGGTGGTGGGCGGTCCGCTCGGGACCGGGCCCGCCCGGGAGGCCTAGCGCGCCGGACGGGAGCCGCCGAAGAGCCGTTGGAGGAGGATGAAGACGAACAGCAGGCCGCCGATGACGATGCGCGTCCACCATGAGCTGAGCGTGCCCTGGAAGCTGATGATGGTCTGGATCAGACCGAGGACCATGACGCCCAGCGCGGTTCCCAGGACGAAGCCGGAGCCTCCGGTGAGCAGCGTCCCCCCGATGACGGCGGCCGCGATGGCGTCGAGCTCCATGCCGACGGCGTGCAGGGCGTAGCCGGACAGCATGTAGAAGGTCAGCAGCAGGCCGCCGAGGGCGGAGCACAGGCCGCTCACGGCGTAGACCGCGATCTTGGTGCGTCCCACGGGCAGGCCCATGAGGCGGGTCGAGGACTCGTTGCCGCCCAGCGCGTAGACGGTGCGGCCGAAGCGGGTGTGGTGGAGGACGACGAAGGCGACGGCCAGGACCACCAGGGCGATGACCACGGCGGGCGAGACGAACAGGCCACCGGGCAGGAGCACCCGTGTCTGCGCGATCCGCGTGGTCGTCGGGTCCGTGATGGAGATGGACTCGGTGCTGATCATGTAGCAGAGGCCGCGGGCGAGGAACATGCCCGCGAGGGTGACGATGAACGGTTGGATCTCGAAGGCGTGGATGACCCAGCCCATGAGGGCGCCGCCGCCGGCGCCCACGAGCAGGACCACGGGCACCGCGAGGGCGAGCGGCAGGCCGTTCTCCTGGACGAGCCAGGCCGTCAGCATGGTGGACAGGGCCACCATGGAGCCGACGGACAGGTCGATCCCGCCGGTGAGGATGACGAAGGTCATGCCGATGGCGACGACGAGCAGGAAGCCGTTGTCGATGAGGACGTTGAGCAGGACCTGCGCGGAGAAGAAGCCTTCGTAGTTCAGGGAGCCGACCGAGAACATCGCGACGAGCAGGGTGGCCGTCACGATGAGCGGGAGGCGGGTGGCATGGCGTACCGAGAACCGCTGGAGCGGCTTGGTGAGGGAGCTGAGGGTGGTGCTCACGGGTGGACCTCCTGCCGGCGGGCCGTCACGTCGGCGGCGGGGGCCGGCACCGGTGCGACCGGTCCGCGCCTGCCGCGCTTGCGGGAGAGCCGCGCGCGGAACGCGGGCGACTGGACGAGACAGACGACGATGACCACCAGGGCCTTGAACACGAGGGTGGTCTCCGGCGGTACGCCGAGGGTGTAGATCGTGGTCGAGAGGGTCTGGATGACGAGGGCGCCCAGGACCGTGCCGCCGAGGGAGAAGCGGCCGCCGGTGAGGGCGGTGCCGCCGACGACGACGGCGAGGATCGCGTCGAGTTCGATCCAGAGGCCCGCGTTGTTGCCGTCGGCGCTGGACACGTTGGAGCTGATCATCAGGCCGGCCACCGCGGCGCACAGGGCGCTGACGACGTACACGGTGACGAGGAGTCCGGACGCCCGGATGCCGACGAGACGGCTGGCCACCGGGTTGCCGCCCACCGACTCGATGAGCATGCCGAGCGCGGTGCGCCGGGTGACGAGGGAGGTCACGGCGACGAGCGCGGCGGCGAGCAGGACGGCGAAGGGGAGGGTGAGCCAGTAGCCGCCGCCGATCATCTTGTAGGCGGGGCTGGACACGCTGATGATCTGGCCGTCGGTGATGAGCTGGGCCACGCCGCGCCCGGCGACCATGAGGACCAGCGTGGCGACGATGGGCTGGACGCCGAGCCGGGCGACGAGGAAGCCGTTGAGCAGGCCGATCGCGGCGGCGACGCCGAGCGCGATCACGATCGCGGTGAACACGGTGGAGAGGCTGCCGGGATCGGCCGCCGAGGCGATGTGCTCGCATGCGAGGGCTCCGGCGATGGCGACCGTCGAGCCGACCGAGAGGTCGATGCCCCGGGTCGCGATGACCAGCGTCATGCCGAGTGAGACGAGGATCAGCGGGGCGCCGAACTGGAGGATGTCGACGAGGCTGCCGTACAGGTGGCCGTTCTGGACGCGGACGGCGAGGAAGTCGTGGGTGAGCGCGACGTTTCCGAGCAGCAGGGCGGCGAGGACGGCGGCGGGCCAGAACAGGGGGTGTCCGGTGAGCCGCCGGGTGCCGGGCGCCCGGGCCGGGCGCGTACCGGCGCCGGTGTCGTCAGGTGGGGTCATGAGGTGGCTCCGGTGGCGATGGTGCCCAGGATGCGGTCGGGCGTCAGGGTGGTGTCGTTGGGGAGGGTGGCGACGAGGTGGTGGTCGCGCAGGACGCCGACCCGGTGGCTCAGCCGCAGGACTTCCTCCAGCTCGGCGGAGATGTAGAGGACCGCCGTGCCCTCCGCGGCGAGGCGGCTCACCAGGCGCTGGATCTCCGTCTTCGCGCCGATGTCGATGCCCCGGGTGGGTTCGTCCAGGATGAGCAGCTCGGGATCGGTGAGCAGCCACCGGGCGAGGAGCACCTTCTGCTGGTTGCCGCCGCTGAGGTTGCGGACCTGGGCCTCGGGGGCGGCCGGGCGGATGTCGAGGACCTCGATCCACCGGGCGGCGATCTCGTCCTGCCGGGCGCGGGAGAGGGGCTTGGTCCAGCCGCGCGCGGCCTGGAGGGCGAGGACGATGTTCTCGCGGACGGTGAGTTCGCCGATGAGGCCCTCGGCCTTGCGGTTCTCCGAACAGAAGGCGATCTTGTGGGCGATGGCGGTGCGCGGGGAGCGCAGCGCGGTGGGTTCGCCGTGGATCCGCAGCTCGCCCTCGTCGGCGTGGTCGGCGCCGAAGAGGAGCCGGGCCACCTCCGTGCGTCCCGAGCCGAGGAGTCCGGCGAGGCCGATGACCTCGCCGCGGTGGATGTCGAGGTCGTACGGCTGGATGGACCCGGCCCTGCCGAGTCCGGCGGCGCTCAGGAAGGGGACGTCCGTCCGGTCGCCGGTGGTGGCGGTGCCGGTCTGGGAGGTCTCGGCGAGCTCGTCCAGGGTGCGGAGTTCGCCGCCGACCATGCGGTGGACGAGGGTGACGGGGGTCAGCTCGTCGATCCGGTACTCGCCTTCGAGGCGGCCGTTGCGCAGGACGGTGACCCGGTCGCACAGGTCGAAGACCTGGTCGAGGAAGTGGGTGACGAAGAGGATGGCGACGCCCCGGTCCCGCAACCGGCGCACCAGGGCGAACAGTTGGGCGACCTCGTCGCGGTCGAGGCTGGAGGTGGGCTCGTCGAGGACGAGCACCTTCGCCTGGACGTCCACGGCGCGCACGATCGCGACGAGCTGCTGCACGGCGATCGAGTGCGCGCTCAGCGGCGCGCGGACGTCGAGGTCGAGTTCGAGCTCGGTGATGAGCCGCTCCGCGCGCGCGTGGAGGGCCGACCAGTGGACGAGTCCCAGGCGCCGGGGTTCACGGCCGATGAGGATGTTCTCGGCGACGGAGAGGTTGGGGCACAGGTTCACCTCCTGGTAGACCGTGCTGATCCCGGCGTGCTGGGCTTCGAGGGGTTCGGCGAACCGCCGCTGTTCCCCGTCGACGGTGACGGTTCCGGCGTCGGGCGGGTGGACCCCGGTGAGCACCTTGATGAGGGTGGACTTGCCGGCGCCGTTCTCGCCCATCAGCGCGTGGACCTCGCCGGGGAAGAGGCGCAGGGCCACGCCGTCGAGGGCGAGGACGCCGGGGAAGGCCTTGCGGATGTCACGGGCTTCCAGGACGGGCCGGCCGGTGGTGGCCGGTGCGCCGGGGGTGGGTGTGCGGGGGGTGGGTGGGGCTGCCATCCGCCCTCCTCTCCTGAGGGTCCGGGGGCGGCGCGAGGGCCGCCCCCGGTGCGTGCGGGCGAGGGGTCAGTACTGGCGGCCGGGCAGGGCGGCCTCGGCCTGGTCCTGCGTGAAGACGCCTTCCTTGGTCTCGACGCGGCGCGGGACGTCCTTGCCGGCCGCGACCTTCTTGGCGAGGTCCATCAGCTGGTCGCCGAGGAGCGGGTTGCACTCGACCACCACGTTGATCTTCTTGTCCTTCATGGCGACGAAGGCGTCCTTGATGCCGTCGACGGAGATCACCTTGATGTCGGTTCCCGGCTTCTTGCCCGCTTCCTCGATGGCCTGGATGGCGCCCAGGGCCATGTCGTCGTTGTGGGCGTACAGGACGTCGATGTCCTCGTGGGACTTGAGGAAGGCCTGCATGACCTCCTTGCCCTTGGCTCGGGTGAAGTCGCCCGTCTGGGAGGCGACGATCTTGAACTTGGACTCGCCCTTGATGGCCTCGGCGAAGCCCGCCTTGCGGTCGTTGGCGGGGGCGGAGCCGGTGGTGCCCTGGAGCTCGACGACGTTGACCGTGTCGGAGGTTCCCGCGTACTCCTTCACGAGCCACTTGCCGGCCTCCTGCCCCTCCTTGACGAAGTCGGAGCCGAGGAAGGTCCGGTAGAGGGAGGTGTCCTGCGAGTCGATGGCGCGGTCGGTGAGGATCACGGGGATGCCCGCGTTCTTGGCCTCCTTCAGGACGGTGTCCCACCCGGACTCCACCACCGGGGAGAAGGCGATGACGTCCACCTTCTGCTGGATGAAGGTGCGGATCGCCTTGATCTGGTTCTCCTGCTTCTGCTGCGCGTCGGAGAACTTCAGCTCGATGCCGGCCTTCTCGGCCGCCTCGCGGATGGACTTGGTGTTGGCGGTGCGCCACCCGCTCTCGGCTCCCACCTGAGCGAACCCGATGACCAGCTTGCCGTCGGAGGAGCCCTTGCCGGGGCTGCCGGTGGCCGCGGGCTCGGTGGTGCAGGCGGTCAGCATGCTGCCGGCCAGGGCGGCGGCGGCGATGACGCGGAGGGCTCTGTGGGCCATGTCGTGGTTCCTCTCGGGACGTGCGTCGTACCAGGCGGGGCCCTGAAGGCGATGGGCACCGTGCAGGGTGGCTGCGCAGGGGTGGTCGAGCCGGGCGAGGCAGGACGAAGCGTCGGCCCCGGCGGTCGGTGAGCTGGCGAACGCGACACATTGTTAGCGTTAACAGAGTGGTTACTCAAGGGCTCGTACGGTCGTTACCCGTTCTTGATGCACAGGAGCGGGTCCGCGACGGGGTGCGGAGAGATCCCCGAGGCCCGGAGGAGCACACGGCGACCGAGGGGGCCCAACTCTCCGGACCCCCCTGCGACCTGGGCCCGAACCCGAGAGACCCACCGCCCACAGGCCCGACACGGCGACGTGGCACGGAGCCTCGACGCCCAGAATTTGTGAGCGTTAACACTTATGATCAATCCCGCCGCACGGGAACGTCCCTTCCGGGCATGGACGATGCGCCACCACAGCAGCGTCGACCGGCGGTCGATCGCCGCCTGTTCACATAGCGCGCCCGAAGCGTCAGGCGTACGACCGCAACCAGCGCAGCTTGGCCGCCTCGTGGTACGGGCCGCCGCCCTCGTGGTCGTTGAAGTCGTAGACCTCGATGGCCTTGTCGGAGCCGCCCCAGGCGTTGAACGCGGCGAAGACGGTCGACGGCGGGCAGGTCTGGTCCTCCAGCGCCGCCGAGAACAGCGCGGGCGCTCGACCGCGGGCGGCGAAGTGGACGCCGTCGAAGTACGACAGCGTGCGCAGGGCGTCCTCGGTGCGGCCGCGGTGCGTCCTGAGGTAGAGGCCGACCTCGCGGTACGGGTGCCGGTCCGTCAGCGTCGTGGCGCGGGGGAAGTCGCACAGGAACGGCACGTCCGGCGCCACCGCGACCAGGTCCGGCACCAGACCGCCCACGGCGATGGTGATGCCGCCGCCCTGGCTCCCGCCGAGCGCCACGGTCCGCGAGGCGTCCGTCAGCGGGTGCGAGCGGGCCGCCTCCACCGCGCGTACGGCATCGGTGAACACGCGCCGGTAGTAGTAGTTCTCCGGGGCGTCGATGCCCCGGGTCATGAAGCCGGGGTACGCCGGAGCGCTGCCCGCCGGGTCGGCGGTGCCGCCACCGCCGCCCCAGACGCTGCCCTGCCCCCGGGTGTCCATCACGAAGTGCGCCCGGCCGCTGGACGCCCACAGCAGGTCCTCGTGGGGAAGACCGCGCCCGCCGCCGTAACCCATGAACTCCACGACCAGCGGCACCGGTTCCTCGGCCTCGGCCGGCAGCCGCAGCCAGCCCTTCACCGGGTGACCGCCGAAACCGGCGAACGTCACGTCGTACACCCGGACCGTCGCCAGTCCCGCGTCGACCTGCTCGAAGCGGGCGTCCAGGTCGAACCCGCGTGCCTCCTGGAGCGTCTCGGCCCAGAAGGCGTCGAAGTCCTCGGGAGCGACCGATTCGCTGTGATACCCGCGGAGTTCGTCGAGGGGGAGGTCGAAAAGGGCCATGCGGGGCCGCCTTCGCTAGGTGGGGTGATCGACCACACCGTACGTGGGAGCGCGCCCATCCCACCAGAGTCTCCCGATCCGCCCGTGGACCGCCTGCTGGTCCCGGGCGCGCGGCCGGCGGCGCGTTCCGCCGATTCCTGCCTGTGGTTCTGCCTGGAGACGGGGACGGCCCGCTGATTGGCTGTCGGTGCGGGCGGGAACCCGGCCGCCTCCTCCGGGCGGGCGTGGCGCCCTGTTCCCACCCGTGGCAGCCCCGGAGTCACTTCCCCTGAGCGGAGAGAAATTGAGCGTGGTGTTGACGACCGCCTCCGTGCCGGACCGGGACAAGGTCGCGTACTGGAACGACGCGGTGAGCAGGACGCTGGTGCCGATGGAGGTCGCCCCTCGCGGCGACGGGCCGTTCGACGGCCGGATCGCCACCGACCGCCTCGGATATCTGCAGGTCTCCACCGTGGAGGCCGACGCGAAGCGGGTCAGCCGCACGCCGGCGCTCATCGCCGGGTCGTCCGAGGCGCTGGTGGCGGTCGGTGTCCAGATGTCGGGCACGGCCACCTTCGTCCAGGACGGCAGGCGGGCCGAGGTGGGTGAGGGCGACCTGGTGGTGTACGACACGACCCGGCCGTACTCCTTCGACTATCCGCAGCGGTTCACCACGCACGTCTTCCAGCTTCCGCGCCGCACGCTGGGCGTGTCGGACGGCGACCTCCGGCAGGTGACGGGCAACGCCATCGGCACCGGGGACGGCTTCGGCGCGATGCTGCGCCCGTTCCTGGCCACCCTGGCCTCCTCCCCCGCCGACGGCTACCCGCCGGCCGTGGCGGACCGGCTGGCCGGCAACGTCGTCGAGCTGTTCGCCACCCTGATCGCCGAGCGGGCCCACCCGGGCGGCACGGACACCGACGCGCCGAGCCATCTGGTGCTGCGCGTCCGCGACCACATCAACCGGAACCTGGGCGACCCGGACCTGTCACCGGAGCGGATCGCCCGGGCGCAGCGGATCTCCGTCCGGTACCTGCACCGGCTGTTCGAGGGCGAGGGGACCACGGTCGGCCAGCTCATCCGGCAGCGGCGCCTGGAGGAGTGCGGCCGCGAGCTGGGCCGCCGCGGCGGGACCGCCCCCACCGTGTCCGCCGTGGCCCAGAGGTGGGGCTTCGTCAGCCCCGCCCACTTCAGCCGCTCCTTCCGCGCCGCCTACGGCGTCTCCCCCCGTGAATGGCGCAACCTGCGCACCGCCCGGGAGGGCCCCGGGGGAGCCCCGGCGGTCGCTTCGGCGTCCGGGAGCGCCCCCCTGGACATCGCGCCGTCCAGCGGGTGAGGTCCCGCTCCGGCCGCCCCGTGCGGCGGCGCCCGGCACCGGCGGTCACCGCACGGCGTTCCGCCGCCCGGGCCGGGACCTGCGCGCCGCATCGCCCCTTCGCTTCAGCCCCTCCCGGCAGGAGACCGTGTGTGACCGACTTCGTCCCCCCGTCCCCTCGACCAGTCCTGGACCGCCCCACGCTGGCGTTCGTGTCCCGGCACGCCTGCCCGCCGTCGGCGCGCGACCAGGACGTGGAGCGGGCCCGTCTGGACCTCGCGCGTCTCCAGGGCGCGGACGGCCCCGACCCCCGCGACGAGGGGGCCGTCTCCACGGAATGGTTCGCCCTGCCGGGCGGGCCGACCGGCCACGTGCGGGTGCAGGTGGTCAGGCCGGCCGACAGCGCCGAGGGGACCCCCGTCGTGCTGTTCCTGCACGGTCTCGGCTGGGTCCTGGGCGACGCCGGAACCCATGAACGCCTGGTGCGCGCCTTCGCCCTCGGCACGGACGCGGCCGTGGTCTTCGTCGACTACGAGCGCGCCCCCGAGGCGCGGTATCCGGTCGCCGTCGAGCAGTGCTACGCGGTCGCGAGGTGGATCTGCGAGCGGGGCGGCGAGATCGGTCTGGACGGCAGCCGGATGGCCGCGGTGGGCGACTCCGCGGGCGGCAACCTGGTGGCGGCGCTGACCCTGCTCGCCAAGGAGCGCGGAGGTGTGCGGCTGCTGCAGCAGGTGCTGCTCTGCCCGGTCACCGACGCCGGCTTCGAGACCTCCTCGTACCGGGAGTTCGCCACCGGCTACTTCCTCGACGGTGCGACCATGCGCTGGTTCTGGGACCAGTACCTGCCCGACGTACGGCAGCGGAACGAGGTGACCGCGTCGCCGCTGCGGGCGTCCCTGGAACAGCTCGCCGGTCTGCCGCCGGCGCTGGTGGTCACCAGTGAGGCCGACGTGGTGCGCGACGAGGGCGAGGCGTACGCGGCGAAGCTGCGGGCGGCCGGCGTGCCGGTGGTGTCCGTGCGCTACCACGGGACGGTCCACGGCTTCGTGGTGCTGGATCCGCTCCGCGACACGGACGCCGCCCGCGCCGCCCTCGTCCAGGCTCTCGACACCGTGCACGTCGCCCTGCACCGGCACCGGGGCTGAGCCCGGCGCGGTCATTCCGCGGGGAGCGTGTCCAGGAGCTTGCGCGCGGCCTTCAGCTCCTTGTCGTCGGCCGCGTCCCCAAGGGCGAGGACCTGGCGGAGGGCGTGGCGGGCCTCCCCGGTCTCCCCCAGTTCGATCAGGGCCTCTCCCAGGAGCAGCAGCTGTTCGGCCTCCCGGTGGGAGACGCCGATGCGGCTCGACTGGGCCTGGGCGCTGCGGAGGTGGGCGGCGGCCTCCCGCCACCGTCCCAGCGAGACGCAGTCGGCGCCGAGCGCCTGCGTCGTGTGGGCTCGGAAGATGTCGGCGACGTGCCCGCTCACCGGGCAGTCGGGCGCGTCGAGGAAGGCCATGACGCGCTGGTGCTGGGTCAGGGCCTCCTCGGCACGGCCGAGCAGGCGGAGGGCGCTTCCGTAGAGGCGCACCGCCTGGGGCCAGACCTCGTAGTGTCCGGCCTTTTCCGACAGCTCGACGGCGGCGAGGGTTCTGTCCGCGACCATGTGGGCGTCGCCGAGCAGCTGGTACCCGCTCGCCGCGTGCACCAGGGCCGAGACCTGCTGGTGGACGTCCTGGGCGCGGCGGGCGTGTTCCAGTGCCTCGTCGGCCTGTTCGACGGCTTCCCGGTAGCGTTGCTCGCAGCTGTTCAGGGCCCAGGAGTGGCAGTTGAGGTGGAAGGCCCGCTGGTACGGGTCGTCGAGTGCGGCGGCGGCCCCGGCGGCCAGGCGGAAGACCTCGGGCCAGTGTCCCCAGTGGACCCACAGGTCGCAGAACCACTCCATGGCGTACGCGGTCTCCACGACCCGGGTGTGCTCGCCCCGCCGGGCGGCGCCGCGCAGCGCGGCCAGCCAGGAGGGGGCTTCGTTCTGGAGCCAGGCGCGGGCTTCCTCGGCGCTCTCCAGCGGGACAAGGCCTCGCCAGGAGGGCGGCGGGGCCCCGTACTTGGGCTTGTACCAGCGGCCGGCGACCACGGCCGTCTCCAGGAGCCAGGCGCGCAGCCGGTCGTCGGCCGCTTCCCGCTCGGCGGGTTCCTCCTCGCGGGAGAGCCGGGCGCGGGCGAAAAGCCGGAGCAGGTCGTGCAGTTGGTAGCGGCCGGTGAAGGCGGCCTGGAGCAGCCCGGCCTCGACCAGCTCCTCCATCACGTCCTCGGCCTCGAAGACGTCGGTGGCGGTCAGCGCGGCGCCGTAGGCGGCGGTCATGTCCGGGCCCGGCACCAGGCTGAGCAGCCGCAGCATCCGCGCGGCCTCGCCGGTCAGCTGACGGTAGGACAGTTCGAAGGCCGCCTCCACCCGTACGTCGCCGGCGGCGAGCGCGCCCAGGCGGCGTTCCTCGTCGGCCAGCCGCCGGACCAGGTGGTCGACGGTCCATCCGGAACGGACCGTCAGCCAGTTCCCCGCCACCCGCAGGGCCAGCGGCAGCCGCCCGCACAGCTCCGCCACCCGTGCCACGGCCCCGGCTTCCGCGTCCGCGCGCTCCTCGCCCAGGATCCGGCGCAGCAGGTCGACCGCCTCGTCCTGCCCCATCTCCGCAAGGGGGAGGCGGTCGACGGCCTCAAGGCCGGTCAGGGGCCGCCGACTGGTGACGAGGACCAGGCTCCAGCCGCCCGCCGGCAGCAGCTCGCGCACCTGCCCCTCGTCGCGGGCGTTGTCCAGCACCACCAGGCACCGGCGGTCGCCCAGCAGCGCCCGCAGCAGCCCCGCGCGGCCCTGGTGGTCCTCCTTCGCCAGCCGGCGGTCCGACACGCCGAGGGCCTTCAGCAGCTTCAGCAGCGCCTCGCCCGTTTCCACGGGGCCGTCCACCCCGTGCAGGTCCACCACGAAACAGCCGTCGGGGAACTTCTCCGCCAGATCCGCCGCCGCCTTCAGCGCCAGCGTCGTCTTCCCGCACCCCGGAGGACCCGAGACGACCCATACCGACGCCTCCTTGCCGTCCGGGGTCCGTTCCGCGGCTTCCCGCAGGAGCGCCAGCTCCGGTTCGCGCCCCGTGAAGTCCCCCACCGAGCGAGGCGGCACGACCGTTCCCGCCGCCGCGACCGTACGCGTCGGACGCGCCGCCCGCGCCGTGGTCAGCAGCGCCTCCCGCTCGTCGTCCGTGAGCCCGAGCCCCTCCGCCAGGGCAACCACCGTGCGCCGCTGCGGAACCAGACTGCGCCCCCGCTCCATGTCGCCGATGGCCCGGACGCTCACGCCCGACGCCTCGGCCAGCTCCTCCATCGTCAGACGGTCCCGCTGCCGCAGGCCGCGCAGAACGGTCCCGAAGGACTTCTTCCCGTACACGACTTCCCTTTCCGGCTCGGTCGGTCAGCCGGTCGCTCGTATCGCCGTTCTGATCAGGTCGGCGACTCTGGTGGGTTCGGACAGGGCGACGGCGTGGGAGGCGTCCGGGAGCTCGACGACGACGGCGCCGGCCCGTGCGGCGCCGAAGCGCTGGACGTCGGGGCCGATCGTGCGGTCGGCTCCGGCCACCAGGGCCCAGGACGGTTTCGTCCGCCATGCCGCCACGGCGGCGGCCTCGGTGCACGCGGCCGCGGCGAGCGGGCGTTGGGCCACCGCCAGGGCGCCGGAGACTTCCTCGGACACGTCCGCCGCGAAGACGGAGGGAAATGCCGTCTCCTCGATGGTGACCTCGACCGCGGGGGCGCCGTCGTGGAGCGGATAGGTCCACTCCTTCAGGTGGTCCGTCAGCGGAGGTCCGGGGCAGCGTTCCTGGAGCCGGCGGAGGCTCTCGCCCTCCTGGGGCACGTAGGCGGCCACGTAGACGAGCCCCACGACGTTCTCCGCGGTGCCGGCCACGGTGATCAGCGCACCGCCGTACGCGTGGCCGACGAGTACGGCAGGACCCTCGACCCGCGTCAGGACGGAGGCGAGGTAGGCGGCGTCCGACGCCAGGCCCCGGAGCGGGTTCGGGGGAGCGATCACCGGGATGCCGCTGCTCCGCAGTTCCGCGATGACGCCTATCCAGCCGGTCGCGTCGGAGAAGGCGCCGTGCACGAGGACGACGGTGGGGTGGGGCATGCGAGCTCTCTTCTCGGTGTCGGACGTGGCGGAGCGCGCGCGTCTCACGGCCGTCGCTCGTCCGGGGCGTCGGCGGTCACCGGCGCGAAGGCCGAGGTCGCCAGGGCCTGCCATTCGCTGGGGGTCATGCCGTAGGCGCCGCGGAACGTGCGGCTGAAGTGCGAGGGGCTGCTGAAGCCCCAGCGGTGTGCCATCGCGGCCATCGTGATCCTCCGGGTGGAGCGGCCCAGCTCGAACCGGCAGGCTTCGAGCCTGCGCTGCCGCACCCACTGGCTCACCGTGCTGCCGTCGTTCTGGAACAGCTTCTGCAGGTACCGGACGGAGATGTGGTGGGCGCGGGCGATCGACTCCGGTGAGAGGTCCGGGTCCATCAGGTGTTCCTCGATGTGGGCGTGGATGCGGGACAGCATCTCGTTGCCGGCCCCGGAGGGGTCGTCGGCCGCGTCCGTGGTGTCCGCTTCGAGGAGCTCCACGACCAGGACGGAGAGGAGGTGGACGGCCGTCCGGGCACGCCGGTCCCCGATCGTGGACCGGCGGAATTCCGCCTTGGCGGCCAGCGCGGTCAGGAAGTCGGACGCCAGCGCCCCGATCCCCTCTCCGCCGCGTACGGGGACGCCGAGCACCCGGTCCAGTTCCGACTCCGAGACGCCCAGGTAGCACCGGGGCACCCGGAAGAAGATCATCTGGCAGTCCTCGCCGAACCGCAGCAGGTGGCGTCGGGCCGGGTCGCAGAAGACCAGGTCGTTCGGCTCCAGCAGGGTCCTGGCACGCTCACGGCCGACGGTGACGGCCCCGCGGACATGGACGCCGAGGTAGACGTGGTTGCTGTCGTCCGTGTCCGGCAGCTCGGAGAGCATCCGGACCAGCCACCCCGAGCGGGAGGAGGACGCGGTCGGAGCGGGCGCCTGCCGGGGCACCCGTTCGGGCGCGCGGGACATCAGTGTGAGGGACATGCTGGTTCCTAGCCGTAGGTTCGTGCGGGCGGAGGGCGGGCTCAGGCCCCGTTCGCCGGCTCCTCGGCCAGGAACTTCTCCACCACGGCGTTGAAGGCCGGCGGGTTCTCCAGGAAGGGGAAGTGCGAGCTCGCCACGTCCGGGGCGAAGACGTGCAGGCGGGCGCCGGGAATCCGCTCGGCGACGAAGCGCTGGGAATCGGGGTGCACATGGCTTCCCTCGCAGCCGATCACCAGGGTCGGCACGTCGATCCGGGGCAGCACGTCCCGCCAGTCCTGCGCACAGTGGTCGAACAGCAGCGGCACGCCCGCATGGGCGGGCGTCGACCGGATCTCCTCGGCGACGAAGGCCAGCACCTCGGGGTCGGGTTCGCCGGAGAACATGCCGCGCACGAAGTCGGCGCGGATCGTGTCGCCCTCCGGACCCGCGAGGGACGCGCCCAGGTAGAGCAGCCCCGACACGTCGAAGATGGCGCCGGACTCCCGCTGCTCCCGCTCGGTCATCCAGGGCACGGCGGCGACCGCCGCCGGCTGGTCGACGGCGACGAACCGCCGGATCCGGCCGGTCCCGTACTGGTCGACGAAGCTCCACCACACCGAGACGCCCATGGACCAGCCCAGTGCGTCGAACCGTTCCAGACCGAGGTGGTCGACGAGTTCGAGCACGTCGCGGGAGAGACGCGCGATGCGGTAGCCGTGGTGCGGCTTGTCCGACCGCCCGTGGCCGCGCAGGTCGACGGTGACGATCCGACGGACGGGTGCGAGCCCCTCGGTCTGGTGCCGGAACATCGCCTGCGTCTGCCCCCAGCCGTGCAGCATCACCAGCGGGACGCCGTCGCCGCCGGTGTCCTGGTACGCGAGCCGCACGCCGTCCGTCGTGATCAGTTCCTTCATGACTCTCCCCTGGTCAGAGGCGGTACGTCGTCCCCGCCCCTCCCGAACATCATCGAATGGGGCCCGTCGCCCGCACCACCGCGAGCTGTAGGAATCGGGCCGTGGATCCTCCTCGCTCTGTCGAAGCGGATCCGGGGTCACGGGGCCCCGTCGGCGCCCGGAGCGAGGAGCTCCCCGATCCTGAGTCCGAGGTGCAGGGTGAGCCGGTGGGCGCCGTCGTCGAGGTCGAGTCCGGTGATCTCCTGGATCTGGCGCAGGCGGTAGTACAGCGAGGTGCGGTGGATGCCCAGCGTCTCCGCGGTCCTGGGGATCGAACCCGCGTGTTCGAGGAAGCAGCGCAGGGTGTCCCGCAGGCGGTCGCCGCCGTGGGCCTCGGCCAGCGTGCGGAGCGGCTTCGGGACCAGTGACGCGTTCAGGGCGTGCTCGGGGAGCTGGAGCAGCACGGCGAGCTCGCCGAGGAGTTCCCAGTCGCCGATGCCGTTCAGGGAGGGCAGTCGGCGGGCCGCACGGGCCGCGACGAGCGCCTGCTCGTACGACGTCCACGCGCCGTCCAGACCCGAGTGCCGGCCGCCGACGCCGATCACCGGGTCCGCCGACGGGTCCAGGAAGGTGCGGAGTTCGTCGAGGATGCGCGCGGACTGGTCGGCGACCTCGTCCTGGTGCGGGGGCCGGTCGCGGAGCTGGAGCAGGAGCGCCCGCTCCTTGCCGATCGCGATGAGTCCCTGGGCGGAGCGCGTCTGCCGGTATCCCTCGAGCGCGGCCCACAGCGCGGCCTCGGACTGGCGCACGGGCTCCGTCCCGCAGGTCAGCTGGACGACGGTGACCAGGACGTGCTCCGCCGCGCCCAGCAGCCCCGTCTCCTTGGCGCGCCGGTGCGCGGTGGTGCGTGCGGCGACGTCGGCGCCGACGAGCGCGAGGGCCAGGTCCCGCTCGTCGGTCTTCCGGGTGTCGGCGGCGATCTGCTCTCCGTACATCTGGGCCGACATGGCCTCCGCTGCCCGGGCGATGGCGGCGACCTCCTCCTCCCCCAGCGTCTTCTGGGGGACGACCACCACGAGCAGCCCGAGGAGATGCCCGCGCTCGCGCAGCGGCACGACGTAGCGGGGCAGCAGTCCGAGGTCGTCACGGCCGTCGATGAAGCCGGGCCTCGACCACCGGGTCACGCCCTGGTCGAGGACGTAGCGGATGGCCGCGTTGTCGGCGCGGCCCTGCAGCAGGGTGCCGATGCGCACCGGATCCTCGTCGCCGAAGTGGCGGCTCGTACAGACCATGCGGACCAGCGGGTCGTCGACGGCGACGGACCGGCCGAGCCGTTCCGCGAGCTCGTCGACGAGTGCCTGGAGCTCGGGGCTGCCGGGGCGGGCTCGCTGGAGCCTTACGGTCATGCGTGGTTCCTCTCGATCGGTCGTCCCCGCGGACTTCTCCCTTCCGCGGTTCTCGACCAGTCTGAGGAAACGACGACGTCGGCACATCGCACGAATCGTCCATTGCCCTGACGTCCCCGGGGGATACGAAGCGACTACTCTCCGCTGTCGCGCTGTCCGACCAGCCGGGCCAGCTCCGTGCGCGAGGTGACGTTCACCTTGGTGAAGGCCCGGCGCAGGTGCGAACCCACCGTGTGCGGTGAGAGGGAGAGCCGTTCGGCCGCCTGTCGGTTCGTCAGCCCCTGGGCCACGAGCCGTACGACACGGGTCTCCGCGGCCGTCAGCTCGGGCCACGCGTGGTCGGCCCCGGTCGGCGAGGGCCGCTTGCGGACCCCGGCGGCCCGCAGGCGACGGCGCACCCGGGCGACGTCCCGTCCGGCTCCCGCGCGCTCGTAGAGGGCGAGGGCCGTCTCGAAGTACGGCACCGCTTCGGACCTCCGGGTGGCCGCCCGTTTGCGTCCGGCGTCCTCCAGCGCCGACGCCCGGGCCAGCACCCGGGGGCAGTCCTCGTAGAGCCGTACGGCGCGTACGAGGGAGGCGAGGTCGTTGTCGAGGAGGCCGCGGGCGTGCGCGGCGGTGGCGGCGAGGAACGTGAGGTCGGGATTGAGCTCGGCGCGCCGCTCGGCCTGGGCGACCGCCTGCGCGGCCCGGTCGAGCGCACCCGCCCGCAGCGCCAGGCGGACGAGCACCGGGGCGTCGGCGGGGTCGACCAGGCCGGCGTACGCGGGCCTGGCCTCGGCGGGCGACGTCATCACCTCGTCGAGTTCGGCCATGGCGCGGTCGGGACGGCCTTCGAAGTCGGCCGTCAGCGCCAGCATCCACGAGCCGAAGTGCCGGACGACGGGCGCCTCGTCGTTCCGCATGCGCCTCGCCTCCGCCGCGTACGTCCGCACGGTCGGCCGGTCGCCGGTGTGGAGGGCGACGCGCAGCGCCACGTACCGGATCGTGACGTCGGCGAGGTTGCCCGGCCGGGGATCGTCGGGCGCGGTCGCGGCTTCGCAGTCGGCACGGGCGTCCGCCAGCCGTCCGGCTTCCAGCAGGATGCGGGAGCGGGTCATGCGCCACATGCGGGTGGCGGCCGTCCGGCCCTGCTCCCCGGTGACCCGGATGCCCTCCTCCGCGACGGCGAGCGCCTCGGCGGTGCGTCCGGTGGTGTTCGAGAGCAGGGCGTGCCACAGGGCCTCCGGGACCCACAGCGAGGTGCTGACGCCCAGGGCGTCGGCGAGCGCGGCAGACCGTTCGGCCTGCCGGAACGCCTCGGTCAGGGCCATGCGGTGGAAGCTCACGGCCGAGCGGACGGTCGTCAGGGTGGCTTCGGCGCTGCGGTCCCCCGTGGCCGCGGCGGTCTCCCACGCCTGCTCGGCGACCCGTTCGGCCACCGCGTGCTCACCCGACATCGACAGGCCGACGGCGAGCATGGCGAGCAGTCGCCCGCGCACGGTCGCGGAGATCCCGGGCAGTGCGGCGCCGGAGCGGGCCTGGGTGACCGCCTCGGAGAAGTCGAAGGGTACGGCGAGGCGTGCCAGGGCGAGGCGTAGGAGCGCCTCGCCCTCGGGTTCGAGACCACCGACCGCCAGGGCGGCGGCGCCCAGCTCGCGTGCCTCGGCGGCCCGGCCCGTCTGCCAGAGCAGCGGGATCGTCTCGGCGATGATCGCCGGCCGCTCCGGGGCGGTCGCGCCGACGAGCTCCAGGGCCTTGAGGCTGCGCTCCGCGGCGGCTCCGGGTGCGGTGGGGGCGAGTTCCGCCGCTTCGGTGCGCAGTCGGTCGGCCTCCGCGGCGTCGGCGGGGGTCTCCGGTGGCAGCCCGGCGGCCTGTCGGCGCAGGGTCTGCCGCAGGGGCAGGGGGAGGCCGGCTTCCACCGCCTCGCGGATCAGGTCGTGGCGGAAGGCGAGGAGGTCGCCGGTCTCGGCGAGCAGGTCGGCGTCGAGGGATTCCCGTACGGCGGTGATGAGCTCCGCCGGTGGCCTGCCGAGCAGTTCGGCGAGGAGCAGGAAGGTGATCGTGCCGCCCACGGCGGCCACCGTCCGCACCAGCTCCCGCGCTTCGCCGGACAGCTGGTCGACGCGGCGCGCGACGGAGGGGAGCTGTCGTGGGGCGGGAGGTCCGGCCGGCAGCGTGGCCATGCCGTTCCCGATCGTCACCGCCCCCTCGCGCAGCGGTCCGAGCAGCTCGATCAGCAGCTGGGGCACCCCCTCGGCGCGGCGGGCCAGGCGCAGGACGTCCGGATCGGGAGCGGCGCCGAGGACGTCCTCGGCGATTTGGGCGACCGCGCGGTCCTCCAGGGGTTCCATGACCAGCTCGCGGGCGCCCGCCTGGCGGATCCGGTCCAGGGTGGTGCGCACTCCCGACGGCACGCTGCCGCCGCGCACGGCGACCAGCCACAGGATCGGGTGCGACGAGAGTCCCGCCGCGAGGGTGTGGAAGGTGAGGAGGGTCAGGTCGTCGCACCACTGGAGGTCGTCGAGGACGACGAGCAGGGGTGCGTGCCGGGCCGCCTCCCGCAGGCGGTCCCCCAGCTCCTGGAGCAGCCAGAACCGCTGGCCGGGTGTCGTGGCGAGGTCCCGGAGGCGCTGGCCGGACGACAGGGGTTCGTCGCCGGAGAGCACGCCCTCCAGGAGCGGCCCGAGCGGTACGAACGGTTCGCCTGGGTCCGCCGCCCCCTCGAAGACCCGGATGCCGCGCCGTCTCGCGGCCGCCGCGGCCTCGGCGAGGATCCTGGACCTGCCGATTCCGGCGGGGCCCTCGACGCGGACGATCCCGCCCTCGCCCCGGCCGAGCGCGTCGAGCCGCTCCTCGATGAACGCCAGTTCGGCGTCCCTGCCCCGGAGGGGTGTCCGGGTGCCGTCGGTCGCCCCGGGCACGGTCCTTGTGGTCACTCGGTTCACGCTCATACGGCGGAACAGTATGAACCACGCGAACCGCCCCGGCCCCACCCGCCGTCGCGGTCCGTCGGGGGCGGCCCGGCTCAGTCGAAGCGCAGGTCGGCCAGCTGCCGTTCGAGGGCGGTGACGTCGTCCTCGGGCTCCTCCCCGACCGGGCGCGCCGCCATGAGCGCGGCGAGTTCGACGCCCGCGCGGCGGACGCGGCCGGGCAGCCCGTCGGTGTACGCGTCTCCTGCCGAGCCCCAGTCCTCGGAGGCCGCGAACACGGCGGTCGGGACGACGACGGCGCGGAGATAGGCGAAGAGCGGGCGGACGGCGTGCTCCAGGACCAGGGAGTGGCGGGCCGTGCCGCCCGTCGCCGCGGTGAGGACCGGCTTCCCGGTGAGGGCGTCCGGGTCGATCACGTCGAAGAAGGACTTGAAGAGGCCGCTGTAGGAGGCCGCGAACACGGGGGTGACGACGATCAGGCCGTCGGCCGCCGTGACCGCGTCGATCGCGGCGGACAGGCGCGGCGGCGGAAAGCCGGTCACGAGGTGGTTGGCGATGTCGCCGGCCAGTTCGCGCAGTTCCACGACCCCGGTCGACGGCTCGTGCCCTCGGGCGGCGAGTTCACCGCCGGCCGATTCGGCCAGCCGGTCCGCGAGCAGGCGGGTGGAGGAGGGGGTGCTGAGGCCTGCGGAGACGACGGTCAGCTTCACGCGGCGGACACCTCCTCCCGGGCGGCTCGCAGGGACGCGTGCGTGGGGGCCTCCGGCACGTCGGCGGGACGCCCCTGGGCGAATTCCCGCCGCAGTACGGGCACGACCTCTTCGCCGAGGAGGTCGAGCTGTTCGAGGACGGTCTTCAGGGGCAGGCCCGCGTGGTCCATGAGGAACAGCTGGCGCTGGTAGTCGCCGACGGTCTCCCGGAACGTCAGGGTCCGTTCGATGACCTGTTGGGGGGAGCCCACGGTCAGCGGGGTCTGCTCGGTGAAGTCCTCCAGGGACGGGCCGTGGCCGTACACGGGCGCGTTGTCGAAGTACGGGCGGAACTCCCGTACGGCGTCCTGGGAGTTCCTGCGCATGAAGACCTGTCCGCCCAGGCCCACGATCGCGTCCTCCGGCCTGCCGTGGCCGTGGTGCGCGAACCGGCGCCGGTAGAGCTGCACCATGCGCCTGGTGTGGTCGGCCGGCCAGAAGATGTTGTTGTGGAAGAAGCCGTCGCCGTAGAAGGCGGCCTGCTCCGCGATCTCGGGGGACCTGATGGAGCCGTGCCAGACGAAGGGCGGGACGCCGTCCAGGGGCCGGGGTGTCGAGGTGAAGGCCTGGAGCGGCGTACGGAACGTGCCCTCCCAGTCCACGACGTCCTCGCGCCACAGCCGGCGCAGCAGCGCGTAGTTCTCCTTGGCGAGGTTGATGCCCTGGCGGATGTCCTGTCCGAACCACGGGTAGACGGGGCCGGTGTTGCCGCGGCCCAGCATGAGGTCGACCCGGCCGTCGGCGAGGTGCTGGAGGGTCGCGTAGTCCTCGGCGATCTTCACCGGGTCGTTGGTGGTGATCAGCGTCGTGGACGTGGACAGGACCAGCTTCTCGGTGCGGGCGGCGATGTGGCCGAGCAGCGTGGTCGGCGAGGACGGCACGAACGGCGGGTTGTGGTGCTCGCCGGTCGCGAAGACGTCGAGTCCGACCTCCTCGGCCTTGAGCGCGATCGCGACCATCGCCTTGATGCGCTCGTGTTCGGTCGGGGTGCGGCCGGTGGTGGGGTCGGGGGTCACGTCCCCGACGGTGAAGATGCCGAACTGCATGGGGTGTCTGCCCTCCTGGGCTCGTCCGGTTCCCGCGCGGGGAACCGGGGGCCGGGGTGACGCCGGGGGTCCGGCGCCGCCCCGGCGGGTCAGCGGTGCGGTGTCACTTCGCCAGGAAGGCGAGGAGGGCGGTGTTGACCTCCTCGGCGTGGGTCCACAGCAGGCCGTGCGGGGCGCCCTCGATCTCGACGTAGTCGGCCGACGGCAGCGCCTTGTGGAAGGGGCGCGCGGTGCCCTCGGCCGGGAGGATGCGGTCGGCGGTGCCGTGCAGGATCAGGGCCGGCACGTCGACGGCGGGGATGTCGGCGCGGAAGTCGGTGTACCAGGTCGCCGGCGCGGCGGACGCGGCGAAGGAGCCGCCGCGGGCGGCGGTGTCCCAGCTGTTGCGGACGGCCTCCTCGCTGATGCGGGTGCCGAGGTTCTCGTCGAGGTTGTAGAAGTCGTTGAAGAAGGCCGTGTAGTAGGCGTACCGGTCGGCCTTGACGGCGGCGACGACGCCGTCGAAGAACTCCTTCGGGGCGACGCCGTCCGGGTTGTCGTCGCTCTTGAGCAGGCAGGGCTCCAGGGAGGCCAGGAAGGCGGCCTTGGCGACGCGGCCGGAGCCGTACGTGGCGATGTAGCGGGCGACCTCGCCGGTGCCCATGGAGAAGCCGACGAGGACGGCGTCCCTCAGGTCGAGGGTCTCCAGCACGGTGTTGAGGTCGGCGGCGAAGGTGTCGTAGTCGTAGCCGGTGGTCGGCTGCGAGGACTGCCCGAAGCCGCGGCGGTCGTACGTGATCACGCGGTAGCCGGCGTCGAGCAGCGCGGCGCTCTGGCGCTCCCAGGAGTGGCCGTCGAGCGGGAAGCCGTGGATGAGGACGACGGGCTGCCCGGCGCCCTGGTCCTCGAAGTACAGCTCGATGGGGGTGGTGTTCTCCTGGCCCACGGTGATGTACGGCATGGGGGTCCCTCGTTTCGGGTGGACGGGTCCGCGCGTCGGAGCGGCGCGGTGTGCCCGTCACGCTAGGACCGGTCGCGCACCCGCTGTTGCCGTCCCGCGCACCGCACCTTGCACGGGGGCGCAGAGGTCGCGCTCAGTCGTCGACGGCCGCTCCGGCGTCGTCCTCCGCGAGGACGATCCGGGCCAGGTGGACCCGTGAGCGCACCGAGAGCTTGCGGAAGATCGACGCCAGGTGGGTGTTGACCGTGTGCGGGGAGACGACGAGGGTCTCCGCGGCCGACCGGTTGGTGTGCCCCGCGGCGATCAGCCGGGCCACCTTGCGTTCCGAGGCCGTGAGCGCGTCCCAGCCCTGCTCGGTGCGCGGCCGGAGGCGTCCGGTGCGCCGGCCGGGGCGGCGGGCGGCCCGTTCCGGGTCGGCCCGGACCCGGTCGGCCTCGGCGTCGGCCCCGGCCCCGGCGTAGAGCTCGTGCGCCCTGGCCAGGGCGGGTGTCGCGGCGGCGTCGCCCGAGGCCAGCAGCGCGCGCCCGAGGTCGGCGGACGCGGCGGCGAGCGCCAGCGGCCGGGGGCCGGTGAGGAGGATGTCCACCGCCCGCTCCAGGAGTTCGCGGTCGGCGTTCACGAGGGCCGACGCGTGGGCGGCCGTCCCCCGGGCGGTCGGCACGGCGGGGTTGCGGGCGGCGTGCGCGGCGGCCTGGGCCGCGAGGTCCTCGGCCAGTTTCCGGTCCCCGCCGCGCAGGGCGATGTGCACGGCCTGGACGACGTGCGGGCGCAGCAGCCGCCACCGGAGGAAGGGGTGGTCCCGCTGCGCGGACCGGAGGAGTCCGGCCGCCTCCGCGTGGTCGCCGTCGGCGTCGGCGACGACGGCCTCGAGGTACTGGTGGGCGGCGTGGTTGCCCGTGTTCGGCCGGTCGGCGACGGTCGCCCGCACGACGTCCAGGTGCTCCCGCGCGGCTTCGCGGTCGCCGCGCAGCATCGCGAGGAGGCCGCGGTTGACGCGGATGTTGACCAGGTTGCCGGGCACGTGGAGCTCCGCTTCGAGCCGCTCGGCGGTGACGAAGTCCGCGTCCGCGTCGTCGAGCCGGCCGAGCCCCATGTTCAGGGTTCCCTGTGCCCAGATCAGCATGGCGGGGCGCAGGGGGGCGTCGCCCGCCGTCCGGAGCAGTCGCCGTACGGCGTCGAAGTCGTCCCCGTGGATCAGCGCGACGGCCTCCTCCGGGAGGAAGGCCGAGTCGAACACGCTGAGGGCCGTGTGGTGTGCGAGGGCGGCGGCGCAGTCGCCCGCGTTGAGCGCGATCTCGCCGAGGCCCCACAGGGCGAGGACGCGGGCCTCCCGGTCACCGGCCCGCTCCGCCTCGGCGAGCGCCCGTTCGCCGGTCTCGCGGGCGGCCCCGAGGTCGCTCCCCCGGGACCGGGCCAGGGCCTGCCGGGCGGTCAGCCGGGCCCGGATCACGGGGTCGGTGACGGCCGCGAGCGCCGTCGTCGTGCGGCGGGTCAGCTCGTGGACGTCGTCGAGGTGCCACAGCGTGTCGCCGAGCACGCACTGCAGACGGGCGAAGACGTCGAGGGGCGGCCGCCGGGCGAGCAGCGCGTCACCGGTGTCCCGTGCCCGGGTGTACCGGCCCGCACGGGTCAGCGCGACGACGGCCCGCTCCCCCACGTCGTACGCCAGGGGCGCACGGGGCGGTACGAGTTCCAGGGCCCGTACGGCCAGGTCGGCGGCGAGGTCGGGCATCACGGCGATCACGTCCTCGGCGGCCGTGCCGAGCAGTTCGATCGCCTCCGTGTCGCCGGGTTCGGCGCTCTTCAGCAGGTGCGGGACCGCGTCGGCGGAGCTCCGGCCCGCCGCGACGAGCCGGCTCGCGGCCTCCCGGTGCAGTGCCCGGCGCACGGAGGGGGCGAGGTCGGCGTACACCGCCTGGCGGAGCAGGTCGTGGCGGAACAGGAGGCGTTCGCCGTCGTCGTGGAGGAGGGCGGCGGTGATCGCCTCGTCCACTTCGGCACTGAGCCCCGAGGCGGGCCGGCCGCACAGGGCGGCGGCGTCGGCGAGCGAGAACGCGCGGCCGAGGACCGAGCCGATCCGCAGGAAGTGCAGGGTCTCCGGCCGGAGACCGGCCAGTCGACCGCGTACGCCGAGGACCAGCCGCTCGGGCGGTTCCGGCCCGTCCGCGCCCGTCGCCGCGATGCCCGCGAGCATCTCGGCCGCGAGGAAGGGGTTGCCGCCCGCCCCGTCGAGGAGCTCCTCGACCCGCGCCGGCACGTCCCCGCCGAGGACGTCGTGCGCCAGCTCGACCAGGGCCGTCCCGGACAGCGGCCGCAGGGGGAGGGTCGTCGTGAGCGGTCCCTGCCCGTACAGCTCCGGGTCCTCCCTGCCGGTGAGCAGCCAGAGGACAGGGGAGCTGAGCAGCCGTGCCGGCAGGACGCTGAGGGCGAACCGGCTGAGCGGGTCGGCCCAGGGGACGTCGTCGACCGCGATCAGCACGGGCCTGCCCGCCGAGCGTTCCTCGATCAGCTGGGCCAGCCGTTCGACGAGCCAGATGCGCTGGTCGTGGTGGCCGGCGAGGTCCGCGAAGTCCCTGGCGGTCAGCAGCGGCGGGTCGCCGTGCAGGAGGCCCGAGGCCAGTGAGGCGAGGGGCGCCAGTTCGTGCAGTTCCTCGGCGCGTCCGTGGCTGACGAGGAATCCGTGGGCCCGCGCGAGCGAGGCGGTCTCCTGGAGCAGCGCGGTCTTCCCGATGCCGGGCTCGCCCAGGAGGAGCGCGATCGCTCCTCCCTCGCCGTCGCGCACCGCCTCGACCAGGCCGCGCAGCCGCTCCAGTTCGGCTTCGCGGCCCCGCAGCCCCGCCCTGCTGAGCGCCGTCGCCACGGTGTGTTCCCCGGGCCGGTCGGGGCTCATCCCTTGACCGATCCGGCGAGCAGTCCCCGTGCGACGTGCCGCCGGAGGGAGAGGAAGACGAGCAGCGGGACGAGCGCCGCCACGAAGGCTCCCGCGGTGAGCCGCTGCCACTCGTTGCCGTAGGTCCCGGCCATGCTCGCCAGCCGGACCGTCATCGGCGCGGTCTCGGCCGTGCCGCCGGACAGGGTCAGGGCCACGAGGAGGTCGTTCCACACCCAGACGAACTGGATGACGGCGAAGCCCACCAGGGCCGGGCGGGCCAGCGGCAGCACGATCCGGAGCAGCAGCGTCCCGTGCGAGGCGCCGTCGACGCGGGCGGCCTCGATCAGGTCCCGGGGCAGCCCGGCCAGGAAGTTGTGCAGGAGGAACACGGCGAACGGCAGCGCGAAGGCCGTGTGGGCGAACCAGACCTGGCCGAACCGCGCGGGGCCGGTGAGGTGCCACGCGGGCAGGAACAGCCAGCCCTGGGAGAAGAGCCTCAGGAGCGGGACGAGCGCCATCTGGAGCGGCACGACCTGGAGCGCGAAGACGCCGACGAGGAGCGCGTCGCGCCCCCGGAAGTCGATCCAGGCCAGGGCGTACGCCGCGAAGAAGGCCAGGACGAGCGGGAACAGCACCGAGGGAACGGTGATGACGACGGAGTTGACGAAGTACTCCGCGAGGCGCCCCGATCCGTTCCCGCCGCCGGACAGCACCTCGCGGTAGTTGTCGAGCGTGAGGTGCGGCATGCCGAACAGGGTCCACCAGCCCGTCGTCTTGATCTCCTCCTCGGGGCGGAGCGAGGAGAGCAGGAGACCGAGGGTCGGCGTCGTCCAGAGGACCGCGATCACCACGGCGATCGACGTGAGGGCGCGGGAGGCCAGACGCTCCCGGACGCCGTTCACCCGGTCCTCCGCCGTGCCCGGACCTGGTGGGCGACGAAGGGGGTGACGAGGAGGAAGAGGAGCACGGCGAGCGCCGCGCCGCGGCCCGTCTCGCCGTAGCGGAAGGCCTGGTCGTACAGGGCGTGTGCGAGGACGCCCGTGTCGAACTGTCCGCCGGTCATGGTCTTGACGATGTCGAAGGCCTTGAGGGTGCCGATCGCCTGGGCGAGGAGCACGACGAGCAGCGTGGGCCTGATCGACGGCAGGGTGATCCGCCGGAAGGTCTGCCGGGGGGACGCGCCGTCGAGCCGGGCGGCCTCGGTCAGCTCCCCGGGTACGGCCCTGATCGCGCCGGCCAGCAGGACGGCCGCGAAGCCCGCCTGTGTCCACACCATCGCCACGATGAGGAACAGGACGTTCCAGGGAGAGTCCACGAGCCACTGCCTCGGTTCGCCGCCGAAGGCGACGACGAGCTGGTTCAGCAGCCCGATCTGCCCGGTCTCCGCGGGACGGTAGGCGTAGACGAACTTCCAGACGACGCCCGCGCCGACGAAGGAGATCGCCATCGGCGTCAGGAGGAGGGACAGCGCGAACGTTCTGAACCGCGAGCGTGCGACGGCCGCCGCGTAGAGCAGACCGACCGCGGTCGACGCCAGCGGCACGAGGACCGCCCACGCCAGGGTGTTGCGCAGCGCCACAAGGGCCTGGTGGTCGGTGAACATCCACACGTAGTTGTCGAAGCCGACCCACTTGTCTCCCCCGCCGTCGGTGAACGACAGCGCCAGGGTGCGCAGACCGGGCAGGACGAGACCGACCGCGAGCAGCAGCAGCGCGGGGGCCAGCAGGATCAGGGCCGCGGCCCTCCTCCGTACCGGTCCCCGGTGCAGTGCGAGCAGGATCAGGCCGACGACCGCCGCGAAGGCGGCGACGCCCTGGAGCAGGTACAGCAGTTTGGGCTGCTGGGCGACGGCGTCGAACGGCATCAGCGGCTCGGCCAGGACCGTTCGACGGACTCGGCGACCTGCCGGGTGCTCGCGCCGCCGATCCAGTCGACGGCTCCCTTCCAGAACGTCCCCGCGCCGACCGACGCCGGCATCAGGTCCGAGCCGTCGAACCTGAACTGCGTCCGGGGGTCCTGGAGCAGCTGGATCGAGAGCCGGTCGACGGGGGTCGCGGCGTTCGCCGGATCCACGCCCTTGTTCGCCGAGACGAACGGGCCCTTCCTCATCCGCGCGTTCGCGAAGTCGGCGGAGGCCAGGTACTCCTGGAACGCCCGCACCTCGGGGCGGTCGGCGAACGCCGCGGCGAACACCCCGCCGCCCAGGACGGGGCGGCTCGCCGGGTCGGCTCCCGGCAGGAGGAAGGCGTAGACGTCCTTGTCCGGTCCGATCTCGGTGCCCTTCGGCCACATGTCGGCGTAGAACGAGGCCTGACGGTGCATCGCGCAGTCGCCGGAGAGGACCGGCCTGCCGGCCTCCTGGAAGGAGATCGACGCCATCGACCGGGCCGGACCGAAACCGCCGTTGGCGTACCGGTCGTTCTTGAGGACGGACCCCACGGTGTCCATGGCCTTGATCACCCGCGGGTCGTCGAACGGGATCTCGTGGGCGACCCACTGGTCGTAGACGCGCGTGCCCTGCTGGCGGAGGAGGACGTCCTCGATCCAGTCCGTCACGGGCCAGCCGGTCGCCTCGGCGGACTCGATGCCCGCGCACCACGGCTTGACGCCCGAGGCCGCGACCTTCTCCGTGAGGGCCATCAGCTCGGTCCACGTGCGGGGAACGCTCAGTCCCCTGTCGCGGAAGAACTTCGGGGAGTACCAGACGAACGACTTCACGTTCGCGACCAGTGGCGTGCCGTAGAGGGTGCCGTCCACGGTCGCGTAGCCGTTCCAGTCCGCCGACCAGCCCTGCTTGGCGAGGGTCGCGACCCCGGCGCTCACGGGCTTGAGCCTCCCCGTCCGCGCGAAGCGTTCCAGAAGACCGGGCTGGGGGAAGAACGCCACGTCGGGCGCGTTCCCGCCGTCGACCCGGACCTGGATCTGCGCCTCGAACTCCCCGTCCCCCTCGTACCGGACGTCGATTCCCGTGCAGTGCGCGAAGTCCGCCCAGGTCTCTTCGAACAGGTCGGCCTCCCGGTCCCGGTTCTCCGCGTAGACGGTGACCTCGGTGCCGGGGTGCTCGCCGTAACGGGCGTACGGTGCGCAGTCCGCGGCGGTGCGCGAGCGCGAACCGCCGTCCCGCGGGGTGCCGCAGGCGGTGGCGGTGACGGCGAGGGTGATGACGGCGAGCGCGAGCCTCGCGCCGAACCTCATGGGTGTGCTTCCTCCGATCGCCCGCCGCGTGGTACCGGCGGACGTTTCGGAAAGCTACCTCGTTCGAATGACAGAGACCAATCGTTCGAGGTTCCGGCGTCGGTTCGACGGGATCAGTGCCCCGTGGACCGGGCCGCGTCCAGGACCAGCTCCACCACGGCCTTGGGCCGGGCGAGCATGACCAGGTGGGAGGAGTCGACCTCGACGGTGGTCATGCCGGCCCGCTCGTACCCGTACCGCTCCACGTCGGGGTTGATCGTGCGGTCGGAGGAGGCGACCAGGCCCCACGAGGGCTTGGTCCTCCACGCGGCGACCGGCGCCGCCTCCGAGAAGGCCCGTGCGGCCAGGGGGCGCTGGGAGACCGCGAGCACCGCGGCGAGGTCGGGATCGACGTCCGCCGCGAACAGGTCGGGGAACCGGTCGACCGCCACCGAGACGTCGGTGCCGGTCTCGGTGGAGCCGGCCACCGGGAACGGGGTGTACACGAGCGCGTCGGCGAGACCGGAGTCGGGGAAGCGGCCCTGCAGCTCGCCCAGGCTCTCGCCCTCCTCCAGCGCGTATCCCGCGAGGTACACGAGGGCGCGGACGTTGTCCTCCGTACCGGCGAGGGTGATGACGGCGCCGCCGTAGGAGTGCCCCACCAGGATCACGGGGCCTTCGACGGCACGGACCACCGAGGCGATGTACGCGGCGTCGTCGACGAGGCTGCGGTTGGGCACCGCCGGGGCTATCACCTCCAGGCCCGCTGCGGTCAGCTCGGGGATGACGCGGGCGAAGCTGGAGGCGTCGGCGAAGGCGCCGTGGACCAGGACGACGGTGGGGCGGGCGTGTCGGGCCATGGGGGGACTCCTCGGAGAGTGGGTGTGGAAGGCGGTGCCGGGGTGGGGTTCACAGGCCGAAGCGGGCGCGGCGCTCCTCGGGCACCAGGTCGGCGTACTCGGGGTGCTTGCCGATCCAGCCCCGGATGAAGGGGCAGTACGGCAGGACGCTCAGCCCGCGGGCCCGGGCGTCGTCGAGGGCACCGCGGGCGAGCAGCCCGCCCAGGCCCCGGCCGCCGAAGCGGGGGTCGATCTCGGTGTGGATGAAGGCGATCTCGCCCTCCGAGAGGTGGTACTCGGCGAAGCCCGCGGTCTCGATGGCGGCGCCGTCGTCGTCAGCGGCGGCGAGGATCTCGTACCGGGACTTCTCGGGCCGGTCGGTCACTCGGGGTTCCATGGGTGCTCCTGTGCGGTCGTGGTGGGACGGGGCCGGTGGCCGGGTTCAGAGGGTGCGGCGCACGCCCGCCTGGCGTTCCAGGTTGCGGAGCTGGACGGCGAGGTCGCCCTCGACGGCGAGGTGGGCGGGGCCGCTGCGGCCGATGGGCAGGACCTGCTCGCTGCGCATGTCCTCGAGCATCAGGGCGAACGCCGTGTACATCGCGACGACCGCCACCAGCAGGCCGAGCGCGCCGGACGTGCGCGTCAGCCACTCGGCGCCGGTGACGCCCGCGAGGCCGGTGGCCGCCCAGCGGGGCAGGGAGACCGCGAGGACGAGCCACAGCGCCCGCTTGGGCCCGGTCACGGCGGTCATCAGCGCGCCGAAGCAGAGCAGCGCCAGGTTGAAGACGCCGAGGACCTTCAGGCCGTCGGCCGCGCCGCTGAGCATGATGAGCGAGTACGGCAGCCAGCTGCCGGCGAACACCGCCATCAGGGTCGCCGCGATCACGTCACGGGCGCCGAAGGCCAGGAAACTGACCAGGAGTTGGAGGACGAAGGCCGGCAGCACGGTGAAGGCGACGGCGGTACGGGCCTCCTCGCCGAGGATCCCGAGCTGGAGGCAGCCCGTCATCACGGACGCGATGGCGATCGTGAAGAAGCCGAGCGGCATGGGCGAGGCGATGGGGCGCAGGTTGATCCGTGTCATCGACCGGAGGTCCGGCTCGAAACGGCGTTCCGGGGGAGCGTCCGGCGGGGCGTCACTCATCGGATGTCTCTCTTTCAGTGCTCGAAGCAGGGGTCGACGAACGACGGCCGTACGTCGGGGACGGAGCCGCGCGCGACGCGCCACCGGCGGTGCTCCTCGGACTCGGCGGCGGCCTCGGCCACGAGCGCGGCCTGACGGGCACCGTTCTGGTAGCCGCCGAAGTGGGCCACGGGGCTCCACTCGGGGCTCACCGGCGGGACGGCCTCGTCGAGACCCTCGTACTCCGCGGTCGCGTACACGATCCGGCCGCCGACGACGGTGAGGACGGACTCGATGCCGGGGATGGCGTCCTCGGGCACGGTGAGGTAGTCGTCGGACAGGATCGCGAGGTCGCCGTACGAGCCTTCCCGCAGGGTTCCCTTGACGTCCTGCTCGCCGGTGAGCCGCGCTCCGCCCCGGGTGTAGAGGCCGAGGGCGGTCTCCCGGTCGAGCAGGTTCCCGGCCGGGTAGAGCGCGGTGCCGCCGACGGTGCGCCCGGTGACCAGCCAGTGGAGGGCGACCCACGGGTTGTACGAGGAGACGCGGGTGGCGTCGGTTCCGGCGGCGACCGTCAGGCCGCGGTCGAGCATGGCCCGGACCGGCGGGGTGTGGGCGGCGGCCTCGGCACCGTAGCGGTCGAGGAACGCGGCGCCCTGGAAGGACATCCGGTTCTGCACCGAGACGGCGCCGCCGAGCGCGGCGATCCGGTCGAGGCTGTCGGCCGAGACGGTCTCGGCGTGGTCGAAGAGCCAGCGGTTGCCGCCGGGGAAGAGCCCCTCCGCGGCGAGCTTCTCGAAGACGGCCAGGTCGCGGCGGATCGTCTCGTCGTAGGTCGCGTGGAGCCGGAAGCCCCAGCCGTTCTCGAGCAGGAGCCGTACGGCCTGCTCGAACTCGGTCTCGTATCCGGCGGCGAGCTCGGGCCGGGGCTCGGAGAAGTTCTCGAAGTCGGCGGCGGCCCAGGTCAGGTTCTCGCCCGCGCCGTTCAGCCGGAGCCACTCGTCGCCGTCCCCGGGCCTGACCATCTCGGTCCAGCGCTTGAGGTCGGCGAGCTCCTGCCCGGCCGTCTGCGGGAAGAGGTGGTAGGCGATCCGCAGCGACAGCTCCCCCGACCCGGCGAGGTCGCTGACCGTGGCGTAGTTGTCGGGGAAGTTCTGGAAGCCGCCGGCGGCGTCGACGGCGGACGTCAGTCCGAAGCGGTTCAGTTCGCGCAGGAAGTGACGCGTCGACGTCCGCTTGTCGGCCTCGTCGAGGGCGGGTGCCTTGGCCAGCGTCGAGTACAGGACGAGAGCGCTCGGCGCCGCGAGGAGGACGCCGTTGGGTTCGCCGTCCCGGCCCCGGACGATCTGCCCGCCCCGGGGGTCGGGGGTCTCCCGGGTGAACCCGGCGGCCTTGACCGCGGCCCGGTTCATCAGGGCCGACTGGTACAGGTGCAGCACGAACACCGGGGTGTCGGGGGCGGCGGCGTTCAGCTCGGCGACGGTCGGCATCCGGCGCTCGGCGAACTGCTCGGCGGTCCAGCCGCCCACCACCCGGATCCACTGCCCCTTGGGCGTGCGGCCCGCCTGCTCGCGCAGCATGGCCAGGGCCTGGCGGAGGCTGCGTACGCCGTCCCAGCGCAGCTCCAGGACGTAGTTGAGGCCGCCCCGGATGACGTGGAGGTGCGAGTCGTTCAGGCCGGGGATCACCCGCCGGCCCAGCGCGTCGACCACCCTGGTCCCCGGCCCGACGAGGTGGGCGAGGTCGTGGTCGTCGCCGAGGGCGGCGACCCGGCCGTCGCGGATCGCGACGGCGCGGGCCTCGGGGCGGCCGGGGTCTCCCGTGAACACCTTGGCGTTGCGGACGAGGAGATCGGCGTGCGCAGGCTCCTGGCGCGGGGCGGGGACGAGGCCCGCCACGGGCATGCCGGTCGAGGGCCCGGTCATGCGAGGGCCTTGCGGAGGATGTCGGTGGCGACGCCGATGGCGAGTTCCGCGCCCCGGGTCTCGCGCAGCGCGTTCAGCATCACGAAGTCGTGGATGACGCCCTGGACGCGCAGGGCGGTGACGGGCACCCCGGCGGCCCGCAGCTTCGCCGCGTACGCCTCGCCCTCGTCGCGCAGGACGTCGGCCTCGGCGGTGACGACCAGGGCCGGCGGCAGGCCGGTGAGCTGCTCGGTGGAGCCGCGCAGCGGGGAGGCGGTGATCTGGGCGCGCTCGGCCTCGTCGGTCGTGTACTGCTCCCAGAACCACTTCATGGCGTCGCGGCGCAGGAAGTAGCCCTCGGCGAACTCGTGGTACGAGTCGGTGTCGAAGCCCGCGTCCGTGACCGGGTAGAAGAGGACCTGCTGGACGAACGTCACGTCGCCGCGCTGCTTGGCCATGAGGGTGAGGGCTGCGCTCATGTTCCCGCCGACCGAGTCGCCCGCGACGGCGATCCGCGTGCCGTCGAGGTCCTTGTGGTGTCCCTCGCGGGCGACCCACTGCGCGACGCTGTAGTTCTGCTCGATCGCCACGGGGTAGCGGGCCTCGGGCGACAGGTCGTACTCGGGGAAGACCACGGCCGCCCCGGTGCCGACGGCGAGTTCGCGGACGAGCCGGTCGTGGGTGTGGGCGTTGCCGAAGACCCAGCCCGCGCCGTGGATGTAGAGGACGACGGGAAGCGGGCCGGTGGCGCCGCGGGGGCGGACGATCCGGGCGCGGACGTCGCCGGTGGGGCCGCCGTGGACGGTGATCCACTCCTCGTCGACGTCCGGCAGGGCGACGCCCTCACCGTTCTGGACGTCGTCCACGGCCTTGCGGCCTTCGGCGACGGGGATCTGGTAGAGGTACGGCGGCTGGGCGGTGGCGTCGGCGAAGGCCTGGGCGGCGGGTTCGAGGACGGGACGGTTCTTCATGAGGGTTTCTCCTTCTGAGGATGTACGGATCGGAGCGGGTCGGAGCGTCAGCGGGTCGCCCGCACGGCGGCGAGGATCACGTGGGTGACCACGGCCGGACGGGAGACCGCCACTGCATGGGACGCGTCCACCTCGGTGATGTGCGAACCGGCACGCCGGGCCATCCACCGTTCGGCGGCGGCCGGGATGTTCTTGTCGGCGGTGGCGACCAGCGCCCAGGACGGGATCGTCCTCCAGGCCGCCTCCCCAGCCTTCTCCTCCAGCGCGGTGGTGGCGACCGGGCGCTGGGTCGCGGCCATGACGGCCGCCTCGGCGGCGGGCACGTCGGCGGCGAACTGCCCGTGGAACTTGCCCCGTTCGATGACGAGCTCGGTGCCGGTGCCACCGCCGGGCAGCGGGTAAGCCTGCGGGTTCACCGTGTCGCCGAGGGTGGAGCCCGGGAACTTCGCGGCGAGCTCGGCCGCGCTCTCGCCCTTGTCCGGGGCGAACGCGGCGATGTAGACGAGCGCCTTCACACGGGCGTTGCCCACGGCGGCGCCGCTGATGACGGCGCCTCCGTAGGAGTGGCCGACCAGGACGACGGGCCCGTCGACGGCGGCCAGCACACTCCGCAGGTAGGCGGTGTCCGCGGCGAGACCGCGCAACGGGTTGGCGGGGGCCAGGACGGGGTAGCCGGCGTGCTGCAACCGCCGGATTGTGCCGCTCCAGCTGGAGGCATCCGCGAACGCTCCGTGGACCAGGACGATCGTGGGCTTGGGGTCGTGCCGGTCGGCGCCGGTGTCGGCGGTGGCCGGGCGGCTCGCGGGCCCGGCGCCGACCAGGGCGGCCAGGGTCGCGGGCAGGGCGAGGCCGAGGGTGAGGGTGCGCCTCGTGGGATGCATGGGGTTTCCTTGTCGGGCGGTGAGACGTTCGGGGGTGCCCGGCCGGGCGGGAGGATGCGACGAGCGGGCCGATCGGGCGCGGCGGTCGAGCCGAGCCAGATGCGCCGATCGGGCCGAACGGGCGCGGCAGTCGGGTCGAGCCAGGTGCGCCGATCGGTTCGAACAGGCGCGGTGGTCGGGTCGAGCCAGGTGCGCCGATCGGTTCGAACAGGCGCGGTGGTCGGGCCGAGCCAGGTGCGCCGATCGGGCCGGACAGGTGTGGTGTTCGGGCGGGGCCTCGTCTCAGAGGCCGTACGCCTCCAGGAGCCGGAGCCAGACCTCGCTCACCGTCGGGAAGGCGGGCACGGCGTGCCACAGGCGCTCCAGGGGGACCTCTCCCACGACGGCCACGGTGGCCGTGTGGATGAGCTCGGTCGCCATCGGGCCGGTGAGCGTGCAGCCGACGACGACTCCTCGGGTCTCGTCGACGACGAGCTTGGCGAGGCCGCGGTAGTCGTCCGCGTGGAGCGCGGCACCGGCGACGTCGTCGATGCGGTACTCCACCGCGCGTACCGCGAGACCCGCTTCGCGTGCCGCGCGTTCCGTGAGACCGACGCTCGCGACCTCGGGGCGGGTGAAGACGGCCTGCGGGACGGCGAAGCGGTCGGCTTCCGCGCTCCACGGCTGCCGGCCGCCGGTGACGGCCGGGCGCCCGGCGGCCCGCTCGGCGATCGCCGCCGCGCAGGCACGGGCCTGGTATTTGGCCATGTGGGTCAGCGGCGCCCGGTGGTTGACGTCGCCGACGGCGTAGAGCCAGTCGCCCCCGACCGCGGTGACCCGGCAGGTGTCGTCGGCCGGAAGCCAGTCGCCGACGGGCAGTCCGACGGTCTCCAGGCCGAGGTCGGCCGTGCGCGGGCGACGGCCCACGGCGGCGAGGACCTCGTCGCAGACCAGGGCGGTGCCGTCGTCGGTCTCCACGGTCACGGTACGGGTGGTCCCGTCACGGGCGACCCGGACGGCCGAGACCCCGAAGCGGATCGTGACGCCCAGGTCGCCCAGGCCCCGGGTGACCTCTTCGCCTGCACAGGGCTCCCAGCCGGTCAGCAGGGCCTGGTCGCGGACCAGCAGGGTGACGGAGGAGCCGAGCGAGCGCCAGGCGGTGGCCATCTCGCAGGCCACCACTCCCCCGCCGATGACGACGAGCCGCTCGGGCACCGCGTCGGCCGTGGTGGCCTGCCGGTTGGTCCACACGCCGATCCGGTCGAGCCCCTCGACCGGCGGGAGGGCGGGTTCCGTACCGGTGCAGACCACGACCGCGCGCCGGGCCCGCAGGATGCGGACGGTGCCGTCGGCCCCCGTCACCTCCACCCGGCGCTCACCGGCGAGCCGTCCGTGCCCCCGTACGAGCGGGATGCCCGCGCCGTCGAGCCAGTCGGCCTGACCGGTGTCGTCGCCGCGCCCGGTGAAGCGGTCGCGGCGGGCCAGGACGTGCGCCGGGTCGAGTGCCGCCGTGACCGCCTGCCGGGCCCCGTCGACCGAGCGGGCCTCCGCCCGGGCGGCGCCGGGACGCAGCAGGGCCTTGCTCGGCACGCAGGCGCGGTAGGAGCACTCGCCGCCGACGGCCTCGGCCTCGACGACGACGGCGGTCAGCCCCGACCGGACGAGCCGGTCGGCGACGACCTCGCCGGCCGGCCCGCCGCCGACCACGACGACGTCGTACGCGTCCATCAGCCGTGCACCAGAGGGGTGTCCACGAGGTGCTCGGCCAGGAACCACACCTGCGCCTCGCCGGTACGGATGACATCGGAGACGAGCAGGTCGGCGCTGCCCTCGTCGCCCTCGCCCGAGAGCCGGGCGGCGGCGTCGCGGGCGTCGATCAGGATCCGCTCGTGCGCGTCGAGGAGCCGCGACAGCATGACGGGCACGGGCTCGACGCCGTCCGGCGGCCGGGGGATCGACGTCAGCTCCGCGACGTGGCGCGGGTCTCCGACGGCGACGCCGCCGAGGCTCTGGACCCGCTCGGCCAGCGCGTCCACGATGGCCAGCTGGGCCTCCGCGTGCTTGTCCAGCATCAGGTGGAGCGAGTAGAAGGTCGCTCCGCGCATGAGCCAGTGGTGCTTCTTGTAGAGGGAGTGGAGGATCTGCGTGTCGGCGAGGACGCGGTTCAGCCGCTGGCAGCCGTACATGCGGGTGTCGTGTCCGAGGCCGATCGGCAGCTGCTTGAGCGTGCCGAACGCCTGGGTCTCGGCGCCCTTCTGGTGCAGCAGCGGCTGGCCGCCGCCGTGCGGGGTGGTGAGGGTGTCCATCGAGTGCTCCTGTACGGGGAGAGGTGGGTGGGTGGGCCCGGCCGCCCGGCCGGGGGTGCACGGGCGACCGGACCCGGTCCATGGGGCTCGCGCTCAGCGCTCGGCGTTCGCCGGGGCGGCGGGGGGCCGGTGCAGGACGAGCCGGGTGAGGAGTCCGCTGCCGAGACCGGCCGCGAGCGCGGGGACGGCCCACCAGAAGGGGTACGGCGAGAGTCCGAGGACCGCGTCGAGGGACCAGGCGCCGGGGCCGGTGGCGGCGAGGGCGGCGGCGGTGCCGATGAGGACGAGCGGGTACTCGTACCCGTCGTTCTGCACCCACAGCCCGTGGCGCCACTTCACGGTGAGGGCGACCGTCATGACCCCGATGGCGCCGGTCGCGGCGAGCGGGGTCAGGAGGCCGGCGGCGAGCAGCAGGCCGGAGCCGATCTGCCCGCCGCCCGCCGCCAGGGCGGTGAGGGCACCGCCGCGGAAGCCGTCGGCGCGGAACTCCTCGGTGCCGCCCTCGAGTCCCTTGCCGCCCAGGTGCGAGCTGACCTTCTGCACACCGTGGCCGGCGACGAGCAGTCCCACCAGCAGACGCAGGATCAGAATGCCGGTGTCCACGGGGGTCAGCCGGCCGCGTGCGCGCCGATGACCGACTGCGCGTACACGACGCCCAGGCCGTACGCGCCCGCGTGGGCCTTGACGATCTCCATGACCGCGCCGTACGTCTCCTGGCGCGCCCAGTCGCGCTGCAGCTCCAGGAGGACCTGGACCCAGGTCACCGGGACGGCGCCGGCGGCGATCATCCGCTGCAGCGCGTGCTCGTGGGCGGCCGGGCTGACACCGCCGGAGGCGTCGGTCACGACGTACACCTCGTAGCCCTGCTCGAGCGCGGAGAGGGCGGGCAGCACGAGGCAGACCTCGGTCCACAGACCCGCCAGGACGATCTTCTTCCGCCCGGTGGCCTTGACCGCCGCGACGAGCGCCTCGTCCTCCCAGGCGTTCATCGTGGTGCGGTCGATGATCTCGTTCTTGGGGAACACCTCGGCGAGCTGCGGCAGCAGCGGCCCGGAGAAGGACTCGGCGGCGACCGTGGTCAGGACGGCCGGGACGTCGAACGCCCGGGCCGCCTTGGCGAGACCCACCGTGCTGTTGATGATCGCGGCGCGGTCGCCGCTGCCGGTGCCGAAGAACATCTGCGGCTGGTGGTCCACGAAGAGCATGACCGAGTTGTCGGGGGTGAGCAGGTCCTTGCTCGGAGCGGCCTTCACCTTGTCGACGTCGAACATGAGGGGTCCTTTCAAAGCCATCGGTAGCGTGCCCCACCGCGTCCGCGGCGGGGCACTCCCTCAAGCTACGAGCGACCCGACCGGCCGAGTTGCCCTCCTGCGCCCAGGGGTTGGCACGACAGCGCACAACCGCGCACCGACAACCGGAGCCACCCCCACGCCGATCCCACCTCCCCCATCGACCGAAAGGAAGACCAGGTCAGCGCAGCCGCTGTTCCTCGGTGACGCCGAGTCCGAGACGCGACTCGCCCGGCGACCAAGGCTGCTCGCTCCCGGCGGACCGCGCACCCGTGCTACACGCGGTCCATCATCGCCATCTGCTCCTCCGTGTGGTGCTCGCCCGCGGCGGGTGGCAGGGCGTCGAGGCGGGCGAGCTGCTCCGCGCTCAGGCGGACCGCGGCGGCCGTCGTGTTCTCCTCGACGCGGGCGGCCCGCCGGCTGCCGGGAATCGGCACGACGTCGTCCCCCCGGGTGAGCAGCCAGGCGAGGGCGACCTGCGCCGGTGTGGCGTCCGCCTCGGCGGCGACGGCCTGGATCCCGTCGGCGATGCGCAGGTTCCGGGGCAGGTTCTCCGCGGTGAAGCGGGGGTTGTCCGCCCGGAGGTCGGAGGCGTCGAAGCGGCCGGCCGCGCGGACCGTGCCGGTGAGGAAGCCGTGGCCGAGCGGCGCGTACGCGACGAAGCCGATGCCCAGTTCGCGCAGGACCGGCAGTACGGACTGCTCCGGGTCGCGGGTCCACAGGGAGTACTCGGACTGGACCGCGGTGACCGGGTGGACGGCGTGCGCGCGGCGGATCGTGGCGGGGCCCGCCTCGGAGAGGCCGATGTGGCGGATCTTGCCCTCGGTGACCAGCTCGGCGAGGGCGCCGACGGTGTCCTCGATGGGGGTGCCGGGATCGACGCGGTGCTGGTAGCAGAGGTCGATGTGATCGGTGCCGAGCCGCCGCAGCGAACCCTCCACGGCGGTACGGACGTTCGCGGGGCTGCTGTCGAGCCGCCCGGGGCCGCCGCCCGTGTGCGAGACGAGGCCGAACTTCGTGGCGAGCACCACCTGGTCGCGGCGGGCGCCGAGCGCCCGGCCGACGAGCCGCTCGTTGGTGTAGGGCCCGTAGATCTCGGCGGTGTCGAGGAACGTGACGCCGAGGTCGAGGGCGCGGTGCAGGGCGCGGACGGAGCCCGCGTCGTCCGAGCCGGAGCCCGTGTAGCCGAAGGACATGCCCATGGTCCCCAGGCCGATCCGGGAGACCTCCAGGTCCCGCAATCTCGTGTGCCGCATCGGACCGCCTCCTTCGGGGCGCGAGGGTGGATGTGGGGGGGTGCGGGGGCCCGGGGGCCGGCCCCCGGGGCCCGGTGCGGCACCGTCCCGTCCGCTCCCGTGAACGGGACGGTGCCGCCCGGCGGGTGGTCGTGCGGTGGCCGTCAGACCTCGTACTCGACGCCGACGCCGCCGAAGTGGAGCCGGCCCTGGACGAGGACCTTCTCGCCCCGCGCGTCGTACCCGGTGAGGAGGCCCGCCTCCATCAGCCGGACGACGATCTGGGTGCTCAGCTCCTGCCGGCCGACCGCGCCGAGGCGCTTGACGAGCGTCTTGTAGCCGAACTCCTCCTCGGCGAGGTCCTGGAAGATCTGCCGGGCCTCGTCGTCCATCGGGTACTGGGCCATGTCGAGCCCTTCCCCGTTGGCCAGGACCTCGCGCTGTTCCAGCCGGAAGCCGACCGGCTCGACGCGGTAGTGCTGCTTGAGCACGGCCTTGCCACCGGTCCACCGGAAGCGGGTGATGCCGTTCAGCCGCTTGGTGAGGTCGCTGATCCAGCGGACCCGGGCCGGGTTCAGCTCGGCCTCGCTGAAGTCGTCGCTGAGTTCCGGACGCTGGTGGCGGCCGATGGAGATCATCGTGGACGCCCGGTCTCGGAAGGAGGCCACGGTGCCGGAGGGGTCCTCCGGGCCGTTGCCCACCAGGCTCTCGAACCACTTCTTCCGGGTCAGCCGGTCGTCGTCGGACTCCGTGATGCGCCGCTTCCGCCAGAACTCGGAGTCGGGCTCGGTGAAGGAGGCGAAGGTGTAGAAGGAGGCGAGGAACTGGTGGTACTGCTCGTAGGCCTCGCGGTAGGTGCGGTTGTACCAGGCGTGCACCGCGTCCTTCTCGTCCCCGTGCCGGGTGATGCGGTCGATGGCCGCGGCGGCGGAGACCGCCGACTGCGAGGCCAGGTGCACGCCCTGGGAGAAGAGCGGGTCGGTGAAGCAGGCGGCGTCGCCGCAGAGGAAGAAGCGGTCGGCGGAGAACACCTCGGTGTCGTAGGACCAGTCCTGCACGATCCGGACCTCGTCGACCTGCTCGGCGCCGTCGAGGAGGTCCACGGCCTTGGTGCACTTCGCGAGGGTGGACGAGTAGAAGGCGTCGGCGCCCTGCTCGCGCACCTCGGCGGACTTCGAGCGGTCGACGACGAGACCGACGCTGTACAGGTCGTCCTTCAGGGGGATCATCCAGACCCAGCCGTCCTCGAAGGTGATCGAGTACGTGGTGCCCTTGAGGTCCCCCTCGAAGGGGTCCTTCCGCTTGAAGTACGACCAGACCGCGAAGTTCCGGTAGAACTCGTCGTACTGGCGCACGCCCAGCTTGCGGGAGAGGGGGCCGCCCGATCCGCCCGCGTCGATGACGAAGTCGCTCTCGACGGTGACGCTCTCGCCGCCCCGGCGCACCGTCAGGACCACGCGGTCGGGGTCGGACAGGTCCACGTCGGTGACGGGCGTCTCCTCGTGGACGGCTATCCCGCGGCTCCGGGCCTCGTCGAGGAGGAGCTTGTCGAAGTCCTCGCGCTTCACCTGGACGGCGTGGTCGAAGACCCAGGGAGTGACCTTGGGGGCCGCGAAGGAGAAGGTCCACGGGGCCTGGTCCTGGCCCCAGAGGAAGGTCGCCGAGGGCTTCTTGACGTAGTTCTGCGCGTCGATCTTCTCCTGCAGACCGAGGCGGTTGAGGATCGACATCGTGCCGGGCAGCAGGGACTCGCCGACGCGGTACCGGGGGAAGGCGGACCGCTCGTAGATCGTGACGTCGTGGCCCAGCTTGTGCAGAGTGAGGCCCGCGACACTGCCGGCCGGTCCTCCGCCGATGATCGCCACCTTCGATCGTGCCATCACGTACTCCTTGGGACGGGGACGGACTGAGGGGACTCCGCGCCGGTGCGGCGGGGAGAGAGCTCGGAACGGGGTACGGGCGGGCGGAGGCCGTTCACTCCTCGTCGGCGCCCGGCCGGGACCGCAGCTTCTTCATGCGGTCCGACATCGCGATCGTGTCGACCACGTTGATCTTCGAGGGGATCTTGAACGGCTCGACCCGGCCGGCGAGGAACTCCGTCACGTGCTTGCGGAGGGCCGCGCGGGTGAGCTCGCCCGTGGGCTTGATGTCCACGCACACGGACTGGCCGGTGATCGCGTTCGGCCTGCCGTAGACGACGCAGTCCTCGACGAGGGGACTTCCCATGAGGACCGACTCGAGTTCCAGCGGGAGGAGTTTCTCGCCGCCGACGTTGATGACCTCCTTGGCCCGGCCCTTGATCCGGAGGAAGCCGTCGGCCGCCTCCTCGACCAGGTCGCCGGTCCGGAACCAGCGGTCCTCGGTCAGCGAGTCGTCGTAGTAGTTCAGATAGCCGAGGAACTGGGTCCGGCTCCTGAGCTGGAGTTCGCCGTCGACGATGCGGTACTCCACACCGGCGTCGGAGATCTTGAAGTACGTGCTGGTCGACGATTCGCTGGTGGTGGTGGCGATGCCGGTCTCGCTCGTCCCGAAGGTCTGGAGCAGCCGCACCCCCGGGAAGGTCCGGCGGACCCGCAGGAGGAGCTCCTCGGACATCGGCTCGGTGCCGTACGTGATCAGGCGCAGGCTGCTGAGGTCGTGGACGCGGTGGTAGCCGCCGACCATGATCAGGTTGAGGTAGGTCGGGCTGGTGGGGAGGACGAGGATCCGATGGCGTTCGATCAGCGCGCAGATCTCGTCCGGGGTGCGCTGGCGCGGGAGGACCGCGGTGCCCCCGACCAGGAGGGTGCTGAGCAGGGAGTTGATGCCCCCGATGTGGTCGAACATCAGCACCATGAGGATGTTGAGGGCGTTCTCCCGGCGGCGCGGCCGCTTCTCGAGCTTCTCGCCGACGAGGACGTCGAGGCTGTGGAGGATGACCTTCGGCGCGCCCGTGCTGCCGCTGCTGAGCAGCACGAGTCCGGCCGCGTCCGGGTCGCCGAGCCGGCCGTGGACGGGGTCGGCCGCTCCGTCGGGGTCCGGGGCGGTGGCGGGGTCGGCCCCTCCGTCGCGGTCACGGGCGCCGGCGAGGTCCTCGATCTCCGTGCCGGCCTCGGTCGTCCTGACCAGATGGCCCGGCCGGCAGTGCTCGACGAGGGTGCCGAGCGTGGTGTCGGTGAGCGTCACCACCGGCACCACGACGTTCCTGTCGAGGAAGAGGGCGAACAGGGTCGCCACCGAGTCCAGCGAGTAGTCGCCGTGGACGACCACGGTCTCCCGCGGCTTCACCCCGTGGAGCGCCAGCCTCTCCCGCGTGTCGCGGATCCGCTTCAGGAGCTCCGCGTAGGTGACGGCGGTCCCGCGGTCGAAGAGCGCCGTCCTGGTGCCGAAGTCCTCGAACCTTCGGAGCAGTTCCTCGCGCATGTCAGTGCACACCCCCTAGAAAGAGCGTCTCGCCCGTGATGAACTCCGACTGCCGGCCGATCAGGAACTCCACCGGGCCGACGATGTCCGATGTCG
The DNA here is from genome assembly GCF_044333355.1 of Streptomyces sp. NPDC021012. NCBI lineage: Bacteria > Bacillati > Actinomycetota > Actinomycetes > Kitasatosporales > Streptomycetaceae > Streptomyces > Streptomyces sp. NPDC021012. The sequence goes on along the minus strand of NZ_JBIRQU010000003.1, from coordinate 903,739 downwards.
TGCACTGGCGGGATATCGCCTGGCGCGCGATCAGGGTGTCGATCTTGGACCGGGGAACGGTCCTCGTCAGTACGGTGTGGACGGGCGGAAGCCCGATTCCGTTCACTCTGATCCCGAACGCGGACAACTCCTTGCTCATGACGCGGACGAGTTGTTCGACCGCACTCTTGCTGGCCGAATAGGCGAGCTGTCCTTCGATGGCCCAGGGCACCGCGACCGTGGAGACGTTCAGGATCGCGGGACTCTGCTCCGTGGATTTCCGCAGCAGTTTGACCGCTTCCCGGCAGCAGTTGAGGACGGCGAAGAAATTGATGTCGAATATCTTCCGGGAAACCTCGTCCGGGGTCGTCATGAAATGGTTCATCGACGAGGTGCCGGCGTTGTTGACCAGGGCGTCGAGCTTTCCGTGCTCCTGCCGGACGCTCCGGAACACGCGCTTCGTCTGACCGAGGTCCGTGAGATCCGCCTCGTGGTGCCGGTAGCGCGGGTGGTCGATGGTCGGGGGCCTTCTGCTGCACCCGACGACCTCGTGCCCGGCCGCCAGGAAATGCTCCGCGAGGGCCTTGCCGATGCCGGTCCGGGTGCCGGTGATCATGAGGATCATGAGGGCGGCGACCTGCGCTAACCGCGCACGCCGACGAGTTCCAGCTCTTCCTCGATGAAGCCGATCAGCCTGCGCACGCTGCTGAACGGACTCACCCGGCGGGACACCGCCTTCTCGGACGTGAGCGAGACCTCGGCGCCGAACTCGTCCTCGATGTTCTCCTCGACCAGGGAGAGGAAGGCCACCAGGTACATGGACTCGAACACGCCGGAGTCACCGTAGAGGCACAGATCGAGGACCTGGTCGGTCGGAATCTTCTCCTCACGCGTCAGATTGATTTCTTCGAGTGCCGCCACGACGACACCCTGGATTCGCTCCATCACCTTCAGGCCTCCGTCCAGCACGAAAGACAGAACAGATCGCTTCGCCGGCCGAGTCGTGCCCCGGGCCGACGCCTGAATTTTTATGTCATACGCCCCCGGCCCACGCAAGGTCGTTCAGTACGCGCGGCTCACCGGCCTGTTCAACTGTCCGGTTGCTTCAGTTGCACGGGGTGGTGATCTGCACACCCTTGCGGGCCGCAACCGATATCCACAGACTTCGAGAACGCCGGACCCGGGAAGGGCCGAGCCCGCAAAGGGAAGAGAAGGAAAGGGTGGGCCATGCGCGACCACACGGACGAGAAATCCGAGGCGTCCGGGAACGACGGGCAGGACGAAGGGCACGTCCGGATCGGCGGACTGCCGGCATTCGACCCGGACGACCCCGCCGAGAACGCGGTCATCAACCGGCTCGTCGGGAACTGGCACCGGCGCGCCGCCGTGAAGCGCGAGGAGCCGGACGTCTACGCCCTGTTCGATCCCGGTCGCCCGGACTTCCGGGAGGACATGGTCCCCTTCCGGGGCCACCCCGTCTGGGAGCGCCTCCCCGACGAGACCCGCTCCCGGCTGCTGAGCTGGGGCTGGGTCGCCTACAACCGCAACACGGTGCTGATCGAGCAGCGGATCGCCAACCCGGCCTTCGAACTGGTCATCGGCGGCGCGTACCCCGGTCTCGGCGGCCAGCAGCTGGAGCTCGCCGTCGCGCAGGCCATGGTGGACGAGCAGTACCACACGCTCATGCACATCAACGGCAGCGCGGTGACCCGGCGGATGCGCCGGAGCGAATTCTCCGACCGCGTGCTGCCGGACTCGCACATCACCACGATCCACCAGGCGCACCTGGACCGCTGCGAGGAACCGTGGCAGCGGAGCCTCACCACCCTGGGCTTCGCGACGGTCGCCGAGATCTCCATCAACGCCTACCTCGACCTCCTCGCCGACGACCAGCGGATCCAGGTCGTCAACTCCACCACGGTGAAGCTGCACAACCGCGACGAGTACTGCCACGCCTCGATATCCGGCGAGATGATGAAGCAGGTGTACGAGGCGCTCCCGGCCGACCGGCGCCGGTTCCTCCTGGAGAAGGTCGTGGCCGGTCTGGAGGCCTTCGTCGCCCCCGACTTCACGACCTGGGAGTCGATCGTCGCGTTCGAGGGCGTCCCCGGCTGGGAGAAGGCCGCCGCCGAGGTGCGCGAGGCCCAGGGCGGCACCCACCTCGTGCAGGACCACTCGGGCGTCCACACCCTCCTGAGGGAGATGGACGTGCTCGACCAGGTCGAGTTCGGCTGGGGCACGACGGTGACCCGGTGACCGCCGGCAGCCCCGGGCAGGCCGGCCGCACCGGCCTGCGCCCCGCCGCGGTCGCCGTGCGCGACATCCACAGCTTCCTCGTCGACCTCGGCATGGACTGCGACGTCAACCCGTGCACGGCCTTCGTGGGCGCCGTCGAGCCCGGCCGGATCGAGGACCCGGGCGCGTGGCGGGAGTTCGTCGGCCGGCTCGGCCTCACCCGGGCCCTGGCCGACCTGGTCGAGGTGGCGGAGGAGGACGTGGTCGTCACCCTCGACCCGCGGCCGGGCCCCGTCGACGGCGGCCCCGCCGAGCTGGCGGACCTGGTCACCGCGTACCACAACAGCCATCCGCTGCGGATCGACGAGGCCGTGCGCCTCGCGTACTGGCGGCACACGGACGGCGAGTACCTGGTCTTCGTCAAGTTCAGTCACCTGATCGTCGACCTGGCCGACGTGGTCGACCTGCTCCGGCAGATCAGGGCCCATCTGCGCGGCGAGACCCCGCCGGGCCGGATCGGGTCCCGCTACCGGCACCACGCGCGGACCGTCGAGCAGTACACGGCCCTGCCGGCGGCCGACCCCGCGGAGGTCACCCGCGCCCTCGGCGAGCTGCCCGTACCGGGCCGCAAGGGCATCCCGACGATCTCCGCGTCCGTGGAGGACTGGCTGCCGCTCCGCGAGGGCGTCACCTTCGACGAACTGCTCAGCGCCGTCACCGGCGTCCTGCTCCCCGCTCTCGGCGGCGGTCTGGTCCTGCAGTACCCCTTCTCCCGCTGGGAGTTCGCGACGAAGGGCGGCTACTACGTCGAGATCAAGCCGCTCGTCGTACGGCCCGGGCTGCCCTCCGAGTACACCCCCGAGCACTTCGCGAAGACCCGGCATGCCCAGGAGTCCCTCGGCCGGTTCACGATGTCCGACCTCGACACCTTCGCGCGGGCGTTCACCAGCGGCCGGATGCCCCGTGTCGTCGTCTCCGACACCACGTTCATGCGCCCCGAGCCGGACCGGTGGCGCTGGGTCCCGGTGCGCAGCGCCCGCGTCTTCGAGGACCTCAAGTTCCTCGCCGACCGGTCCTGGCCGGGCCCGCCGCTGTTGCGGATGCAGTACAAGCGCGGATTCCTCTCCCCCGGGGCCGCGGCCGACGTCCTCGACGGACTCAAGCAGCGAATTGGAGCAAGTGGTGGAACTCCCTGACCTGTTGACCGACCTCTTCCGGCGCCATCGCGGACGGCCCGCGCTGCGGACCGCCGGGCGGACCTGGACCTACGAGGAACTCGACCGGGTCACCGGCGCGCTCGCCCGCCGGATCGACCGCGAGTGCCCCGCGGGCCGCCGCGTCCTGGTCGCCGGGGAGCACACGGCGGAAGCCGTGGTCTGGGCCCTCGCGGCGATGCGCAGCCACGCGGTGCACACCCCGATGAACCCCGGCCTGCCCGCCGACCGGTTCGAGGAGTTCGCGCGCGTCGCGGACGCGGCGCTCCTCGTCTGCTTCGAGCGCGAGGCGCTGGTGCGCGGCGAGAAGGCCGGCCTGCGCGCCCTGTACGCCGGTGACGTGGGCTGGCCCACGGACCCGGACCCGGCGGACGACACGGCCGCGGAGCCGGCCCGTTCCCGCGTCGCGTACTCCATCTTCACCTCGGGCTCGACCGGCGACCCCAAGCTCGTCGACGTGGGGCACGGCGGTCTGCTCAACCTGTGCCGCTCCCTGCGGCGGCTGCTCGACATCACGCCCGACGACGAGGTCCTGCACTTCGCGTCGCTCTCGTTCGACGCCTCCGTCAGCGAGATCCTCGGGACCCTGTACGCCGGGGCGACCCTCGTCGTCCCCGTGCGCGACCAGGCGTCCTGGCTGGGGTCCGTATCGCGTCACCTCGCCGCCCACGGCTGCGACCTGGCCATGCTGTCGCCGTCCGTCTACGCGCGGCTGGACGAGGCGGCACGCAGCCGCATCCGGAAGGTGGAGTTCTGCGGCGAGGCCCTGGGCGAGGGCGAGTACCACAAGGCCGCCCGGTACAGCAGGGTGTTCAACGCGTACGGCCCGACCGAAGCCACCGTCTGCTTCTCCCTCGCCGAGCTGACCGAGTTCACGCCGAGCATCGGCACCCCCGTCGACGGGTTCCGGGCCTTCGTCCGCGACCCCGACACCGGTGACCACGCCACGGCGGGCACCGGCGAACTCGTCATCGTCGGCGACGGCGTGGCACTCGGCTACGCAGGCGGGAGCGCGGCCGAGAACGAGGTGTTCGGCACGGTCGACGGCTCCCCGGCGTACGCCACGGGGGACGTCGTGACCCTCTCCGACGACGGCGGTCTCACCTACCTCGGACGGATCGACGAGCAGATCAAACGCCTCGGCCACCGGGTGAACCTCGCCCACGTCGGGTCCACGCTCTCCCGCCACCTGGGGCGCGAGGTGGCACTCCTGCGCCAGGACGCCACGGTCCTGCTGGTCACAGCCGCGGACGGCGACACCACGGAGGAGTCGCTGATGGCCCGGATCAGGGACCTGGTGCCCGTCTGGGAGGCGCCCGACCGGGTGGCCTTGGTCGACGCGCTTCCGCTCACCTCCGGCGGGAAGGTGGACCGCAGCGCCCTGCGCGAGCGGCTCGCGTCCCCGGCCGGCGCCCCGCACGGCGGGACGGTCGGCGAGGACGCGGCGGAACTGCGGCGCGTGCTCGACGTCGTGACCGCCGTCCTGGGCCAGGAGATCGGCCCCGAGACGTCCATCTTCGACGCCGGCGGCAGCTCCCTCGCCATGATCCAGATCCAGGTCAAACTCTCCGAGGCGTACGGCGAGGAGGCCGTCGAGGCCGCGTTCGCCGCCATGGACTACGACTTCGCCCCGGCCGCCTTCCTGCGCCACCTGCGCGGAGAGGCCGTCGCCCCGGCGGAGTCCGCCGTCGAGACGCTGCTGCGCCGGGTGGAGACCGAGCGCGACGCCCTGCGCGCCGAGCTGCCGGTGCTCCGCCGCGACACCCGGCACTCGCCGGCGCCCGGGGCCGGGGGCGGCGACCGCGAGGTGCTCCTCACCGGCGCGTCCGGATTCATCGGAGGGCACGTCCTCGACCGGCTGCTCTCCGCCGGCCGCCCCGTCCTCGTCGTCACCACCGGCGACCCCGACGGACTCCTGACCGGCCACGCGGCCCGGTTCGGACGGCAGGCCGCCGACTACGCCCGGGTGCGGGCCGTCTCCTACGCGGAACTGGAACGATGGGTCGACCGGCGGCGCGGCCCCGTCCTCGACGCGGTGGTGCACTGCGGCTACCAGGTCAACCACCTGCTGCCGCTCGACAGCCACCTGAGCGGCAGCGTACGCAACACGGCCCTGGTCGTCCGCGCGGCGGCGGCCCTGGGCGCCCGCGCCTTCGCCTTCCTCTCGGCCGCCTCGGCCGGAGCCGACTTCCTGCCCCTGTCGGCCGCGACCCTCACGGCCGCCGGCGACCCGTACTCGCGGTCGAAGCTCATCAGCGAGGCGTACGTCGACACCCTCGCCGTGCTGGGCTGCGAGGTCGCCCACTACCGGCCCGGCCTGGTCTACGGACACCGGCCCCAGGACCGCCACCACCTTGAGGACGACTGGTTCACCGCCCTGCTGGAGACCGCGCGCCGGGTGGGCGCGATGCCCCGGCTCAGCGGCCACGTGCCGGTCTGCGACGTCGGCGCCCTGGCCGAGACCCTCCTCGGCGACCTGGGCGCGGGCCCGGGGACGGCCGACGGCGCTTCCCGGGCCGCGCGCTCCCGTTCGGCGGTCGTGGTCCACCGTACGTACGCGCTCGACGAGCTGCTGCGCCACACGGGGCTCACCGAGGCGGACGTCCTGGAGCCCGCCGAGTGGTTCGAGCGGGTGCGGGGCGGCGGCGAGGTCCCCGCCCCGCTCCTGGCCGCCATGCAGGCGGCCCTGGGCGGACCGGGCTGGCCCTCCGCCCACCGCGAGGTCGACCACGACATCCTCGGCCGTCTGCTCGGCACCCCGTCGGACGCCCCGGCGGGCGGCGGGCCGGGCAGGACCGGATCCACCGCAGAGGCCCAGAACGGCGCACCCGCGCCGTCACCGCGCTGACAGGAACGGAGCCGTTGCCCCCATGCGCTACTCGTTGCGCCAGGACGTCGCGGTCGAGCCGGTCATCGCCGGCTGGTACGGCTGGTCGTACCTGCTGCCGCCGCAGACCCTCGCCCGCTTCGTCCACAACCGCTTCAACCGCATCGTCGAGAGCTACCTCGACGACCCTCAGGTCCACGCGGCGGCCGTCCGGCAGCGCCGGATGCACGGCGGCCCCTGGATCCACGCCCACGAGCACCGCGACGCCATCGAGGCCTGGTACCGGGAGACTGCTCCCCGGCGGGCCCGGCTCGGCGAACTCTTCGAGGCCGTCCGGCGCCTGGAGGAGGACATCCTGCCCCGCCACCACGGCGAGTGCCTCGATCCCGTCTACCAGGAGCTGCCGGCGGCCCTGGCCGGCCGGGTGGAGGTGTTCTACGGCAGGGACAACCGCACGGCCGACTACCGCTTCGTCGAACCCCTGATGTACGCCTCCGAGTACTACGACGAGTCCTGGCAGCAGGTCCGCTTCCGCCCCGTCACGGAGGACGCCCGCGAGTTCGCCCTCACCACGCCGATGCTGGAGTACGGCCCGGAGCAGCTGCTGGTCGACGTCCCGCTGAACTCCCCGCTGCTCGACACGGTCTTCCGCGGCAACCTGACCGGGGCCGAACTCGACGACCTGGCGGCCCGGTTCGGGCTGGAGGGCGAGCGGGCCGCCCGGTTCGCCTCGTACTTCGAGCCCACCCCGGCGCCCCCCGCTCCCGCCTCCGACGACGACGTCCTCGAATACGTCGGCCACGCCTGCGTGTTCGCCCGGTACCGGGGGACGACCTTCCTGGTGGACCCGGTGCTGAGCTACACCGGCTACCCCGGGGGCGCGGAGAACCGGTTCACCTTCGCCGACCTGCCGGAGCGCATCGACCACCTGCTCATCACCCACAACCACCAGGACCACATGCTGTTCGAGACCCTGCTGCGGATCCGGCACCGGGTCGGCAGGGTCCTGGTCCCCAAGTCCACCAACGCCAGCCTGGTCGACCCCGGACTCGGCGGCATCCTGCGCCGGCTGGGCTTCACCGACGTCGTCGAGGTCGACGACCTGGAGATGCTGCCCTGCGGCTCGGCCGAGGTCGTCGCCCTGCCCTTCCTGGGGGAACACGGCGATCTGCGCATCCGCAGCAAGACCGGCTGGCTGCTCCGGTTCGGGGAGCGCTCCGTCCTGTTCGCCGCCGACTCCACCAACATCTCCCCCACGATGTACGCCAAGGTGGCCGAGGTGATCGGCGCCGTCGACACCGTCTTCATCGGCATGGAGAGCATCGGCGCGGCGGCCAGCTGGATCTACGGTCCGCTCTACGGCGAGCCGCTGGACCGCAGGACCGACCAGAGCCGGCGGCTCAACGGCTCCAACTTCCCGCAGGCGAGGGAGATCGTCGACGCCCTGGAGCCCGACGAGGTCTACGTGTACGCGATGGGCCTCGAACCCTGGATGGGTGTCGTGATGGCCGTCGACTACGACGAGAGCCATCCCGCCATCGTCGACAGCGACCTCCTCGTGCGGCACGTCCAGGACAAGGGCGGGACCGCTGAACGGCTGCACCTCCGGCGGACGCTGCGCCTCTGAGCGACGCGACGCCAGCGGCCGGGGCGGCGGACCGCCGCCCCGGCCCCGGCCCCTCCGGCCCGTCCCCCGCGGCTCGCGCCCCTGGGCGAGCCCTTCGAGACAAGGTGCCCCATCATGCGCACGCTTCTGATCGACAACTACGACTCGTTCACCCACAACCTGTTCCAGTACATCGGCGAGGCGACCGGCCGGCCCCCCGTCGTCGTGCCCAACGACGCCGACTGGTCGCGGCTGCCCGTCGAGGACTTCGACGCGATCGTCGTGTCCCCGGGCCCGGGGAGCCCGGACCGGGAGAGGGACTTCGGGATCAGCCGGCAGGCGATCACCGACAGCGGTCTGCCCGTCCTCGGCGTCTGCCTCGGCCACCAGGGCATCGCCCAGCTCTTCGGCGGAACCGTCGGTCTCGCCCCGGAACCCATGCACGGCCGGGTCTCCGAGGTGCGGCACACCGGCGAGGACGTCTTCCGGGGCCTCCCCTCGCCGTTCTCCGCCGTGCGCTACCACTCCCTGGCCGCCACCGACCTCCCCGACGAGCTCGAACCCCTCGCCTGGAGCGACGACGGGGTCGTCATGGGCCTGCGGCACCGCGAGAAGCCGCTGTGGGGCGTCCAGTTCCACCCGGAGTCGATCGGCAGCGACTTCGGCCGGGAGATCATGGCCAACTTCCGCGACCTCGCCCTCGCCCACCACCGGGCACGGCGGAACGCGGCGGACTCCCCGTACGAACTCCGCGTGCGCCGCGTCGACGTGCTGCCGGACGCCGAGGAGGTGCGCCGCGGCTGCCTGTCCGGCGAGGGCGCCACGTTCTGGCTGGACAGCAGCTCCGTCCTCGAAGGCGCCTCGCGCTTCTCCTTCCTCGGCGACGACAGCGGCCCGCTCGCCGAGTACCTCACCTACCGGGTCGCCGACGGCGTCGTCTCCGTCCGCGGCTCCGACGGCGCCACGACCCGGACGCGGCGCCCCTTCTTCACCTACCTGGAGGAGCAGCTCGACCGCCGACGGGTCCCCGTCGCCCCCGGGCTGCCCTTCGAGTTCAACCTCGGCTACGTCGGCTACCTCGGCTACGAACTGAAGGCGGAGACCAGCGGCGAACCCGCGCACCGGTCCCCGCACCCCGACGCCGCGCTCCTCTTCGCCGACCGCGCCATCGCCCTCGACCACCAGGAGGGCTGCTGCTACCTGCTGGCCCTCGACCGCCGCGGCCAGGACGACGGGGCCCGCGCCTGGCTGCGGGAGACGGCCGAGACCCTCACCGGTCTCGCCGTCCGCGCCCCGGCGGAGCCGACCCCCGCCATGGTCTTCGGGGACCCCGAGGCGGCGGCGGGCTTCGGCCCCCTGGCCCGGGCGCGCCACGACAAGGACGCGTACCTCAAGCGCATCGACGAGTGCCTCGAGGAGATCCGCAACGGCGAGTCGTACGAGATCTGCCTGACCAACATGGTCACGGCGCCGACCGAGGCGACGGCCCTGCCGCTCTACTCCGCGCTTCGCTCCATCAGCCCCGTCCCGTACGGCGCCCTGCTCGAGTTCCCCGAGCTCTCGGTGCTCAGTGCCTCGCCCGAGCGGTTCCTCACGATCGACGCGGACGGCGGCGTCGAGTCCAAGCCCATCAAGGGGACCCGCCCCCGGGGCCGCACGGCCGAGGAGGACGAGCGGCTCCGCGCCGATCTGGCCGGCCGGGAGAAGGACCGGGCCGAGAACCTGATGATCGTCGACCTGGTCCGCAACGACCTCAACAGCGTCTGCGCGATCGGCTCCGTCCATGTGCCCCGGCTCTTCGAGGTGGAGACCTACGCGCCCGTGCACCAGCTGGTGTCGACGATCCGGGGGCGGCTGCGGACCGGCACGAGCACCGCCGCCTGTGTACGCGCCGCCTTCCCCGGCGGCTCCATGACCGGTGCGCCCAAGAAGCGCACCATGGAGATCATCGACCGTCTCGAGGAAGGCCCCCGGGGCGTCTACTCCGGCGCGCTCGGCTGGTTCGCCCTGAGCGGGGCCGCCGACCTCAGCATCGTCATCCGCACCATCGTGCTGGCCGACGGCCGGGCGGAGTTCGGCGTCGGCGGGGCGATCGTGTCCCTCTCCGACCAGGAGGAGGAGTTCACCGAGACCGTGGTGAAGGCCCGCGCCATGGTCTCCGCCCTCGACGGCAGCGCCGTGGCGGGCGCCCGATGAGCGCCTTCGCCCGGAGCGTCGTCGTCGGCGGGAGCGGAGCGGTGGGCGGCATGTTCGCCGGGCTGCTGCGGGAGGCGGGCAGCCGCACGCTCGTCGTCGACCTCGTACCGCCTCCGGAGCGGCGGGACGCCTGCCTGACGGATGACGTCACCGCGCCGGGGCCCGAGCTCGCGGCCGCCCTCCGGGACGCGGACCTCGTCCTGCTCGCCGTCCACGAGGAGGTGGCCCTCAAGGCCGTGGCGCCCGTGGCCCGGCTCATGCGACCGGGCGCGCTGCTCGCCGACACGCTGTCCGTCCGGACGGGCATGGCCGCGGAGCTCGCGGCCCACGCCCCCGGTGTCGAGCACGTTGGGCTCAACCCGATGTTCGCCCCGGCCGCCGGCATGACCGGCCGTCCCGTGGCCGCCGTGGTCACGAGGGACGGCCCCGGCGTCGCGGCCCTCCTGCGGCTGGTCGAGAGCGGCGGCGGAAAACCCGTGCGGCTCTCGGCGGAGGAGCACGACCGGACGGTGGCGGTCACCCAGGCCCTGACGCATGCCGTGATCCTCTCCTTCGGGCTCGCCCTCGCCCGCCTCGGCGTCGACGTCCGGACGCTGACGGCGACGGCGCCACCGCCCCATCAGGTCCTGCTCGCCCTCCTCGCCCGCGTGCTCGGCGGCAGCCCCGAGGTGTACGGGGACATCCAGCGGTCCAACCCGCGGGCGGCCTCCGCGCGCCGGGCGCTCGCCGAGGCCCTGCGCTCCTTCGCCTCGCTGGCCGGCGACGGCCCCGACCCCGCCGAGGGCCTCGACGGCGTCTTCGAGGAGCTCCGCCGGCTCATGGGCCCCGAGCTCGCGGCGGGCCAGGACCACTGCCAGGAGCTGTTCCGCACCCTCCACCGCACCGACGACGAAGGCGAGAAGGACCGATGACCGAGCAGAACGAGCTGGGGCTGCTGCGCGCGGAGCTCGACGCCCTCGACGGGACGCTCCTGGACACGGTGCGACGCCGCATCGACCTCGGCGTCCGGATCGCGCGGTACAAGTCCCGGCACGGCGTCCCGATGATGCAGCCCGGCCGGGTCAGCCTGGTCAAGGAGCGGGCCGCCCGTTACGCCGCGGACCACGGCCTCGAAGAGACGTTCCTGGTGAACCTCTACGACGCGATCATCACGGAGATGTGCCGCGTCGAGGACCTGGTGATGCGCCGGGAGAGCCCGACGGCCGAGGGGCCGCGGTGACGCCGCCGGTCCGGACCACTCCGTACGACCCCCACCACAGCCCCGCCGGCGGTGTTCCGACGAGGGCGGAGGAGACCACGATGCATGCGACCACGACACTCTCGGCCCTGGCCGGGCGGACGGCGGCACAACAGCCCTACTGGCCCGACCCGGAGGCCGTCGACGCGGTGGAGCGGGAGCTGGCCGGGCTGCCCGTCCTCACCCCCGAGGACGAGATCGTCGACCTGATGGGCGGGATGGATCTGGTCGCCCGCGGCTCGGCGCTCCTCGTCCAGGGCGGCGACTGCGCCGAACGCTTCCACGAGGCCGTTCCCGACCTGGTCCGGCGGAAGGTCGACAACCTCCAGGGCCTCGCCGCGATCATGCGGGCCGGCAGCGGGCTGCCCGCGGTGGCCGTCGGCCGGATCGCCGGCCAGTACGGGAAGCCGCGCTCCTCGCCGTTCGAGACCGAGGAGTCGGGCTCGGGCCGGCAGATGCCCAGCTACTGCGGCGACGCCGTCAACGAGCCCGAGTTCGAACCGGCCGCCAGGACCCCGGAGCCCCGCAGGCTCCTCACCGCGTACACCTGCTCGCGGATCGTCCTCGACGAGATCCGGCGTTCCTGGACGGGGCGGCCCGCCCTGGAACGGGTCTACACCTCCCACGAGTTGCTCCTGCTGCCCTACGAACGGCCGCTGGTGCGCGAGGGCGCCCACGGTACGTACAGCGGTTCCGCCCACTTCGGCTGGATCGGCGAGCGCACCCGCCGGGACGACGGCGCGCACGTCGCCCTCGCCCGGGCCGTGCACAACCCCATCGGCGTCAAGCTGGGGCCGACGGTGTCGCCGGAGGACGCGGTCGCCCTGAGCCGGTCGCTGAACCCGGAGGGCGTACCGGGACGGCTGACGTTCATCGTGCGCTTCGGCGCCGAGAAGGTGGACGAGCTCCTGCCGCCCGTCGTCCGGGCGGTCGCCCGCCACGGCGCACCGGTCGTCTGGCTCTGCGACCCCATGCACGGCAACGGGCTGAAGCTGGCCGGTCACAAGACCCGGCTGATCGAGCCGATGCGCGCCGAGACCGCCTCCTTCGTGCGGACGCTGCGGGAACACGGGCAGTGGCCCGCGGGTCTCCACCTGGAGCTCACCCCGGACCCGGTCACCGAATGCGTGTCGGAGCTGGACCGGCCGCCGCGGTTCACGGACTACCGGTCCACCTGCGATCCCCGGCTGAACCCCGAGCAGTCGGCGGACATGGTCACCCGTTTCCTCTCCCTGCTCTGAGCGGTGCCCCGAGCCTTCCGCCCGGACGGCCGGTGGCCCGCCCCCGCGAAGGGGACGGGCCACCGGAGACGGGACGGACGGTCAGGAACGGGCCTCCACCGGGCGCTCGGTGGGCGTGTTCTCCGCGGCACCGGCGGCGCCCTTGGCGCCGGTGATGCCGGCGGCCCGGGCCGCGCCCGCCAGGACGAGCGCGGTGGCGACGAGCACGGCGCTCACCACCAGCGGCGAGCGGTAACCGAACTCGGCGCCCAGGGCGAGACCGCCCAGGGCGGGCCCGGCGGCGGCGCCGACGTTCAGGGCGGCGGTGGCGAATCCACCGGCGAGCGTGGGGGCGCCCGACGCCGTGTAGAGGGCCTGCGCGATCAGCGTGGAGCCCACGCCGAACGAGAGCGCGCCCTGGACGAAGACGAGGGCGAGCGCCACGACCGGGTTCCCGGCCGTGAGGGCGAAGACCAGCCAGCCGGCGAGGAGGGCCGCGCCACCGAACGCGATGACCTGGCCGGGACGGGTGTCCGCGAGCCGGCCGCCCACGTTGACCCCGACGAAGGACCCGATGCCGAACAGCGCGAGCGTGGCGGGCACCCAACCGGAGCTCAGCTCCGTCACGTTGGTGATGACCGGCGCGAGGTACGTGAACGAGCAGAACGTCGCTCCGTTGACCAGCGCCCCGAGCAGGAGCGTCACGCCGACCCGGGGCGTGCGGAGCGCCCGCAGTTCGTGGCGGACGCTGGGGGCCGCGGGGTCGACGGGCGTCGCGGGCACGGACCACAGCACCGCGACGACCGCGGGGGCGGAGATGATCGCGACCCCCCAGAACGCCGAGCGCCAGCCCCAGACCTCGCTGAGGACGGCGCCGAGCGGGACGCCGGCGATGCAGGCGAGGGTGACGCCGCTGAGCAGGATCGAGGTCGCCCGGCCCTTGGCCTGGGGGCCGGCCATGCTCGCCGCGGTGGCGAGGCCCACGGCGAGGAAGCCCGCGTTGGCGAGTGCGGCGATCACCCGCGTGACGAAGAGGACTTCGAAGCTGTTGGTGAGGGCGCCGACGACATGTGCGAGGAGGAACGTGATGAGGAAGCCGAGCAGCGCCCGGCGGCGCGGCCAGCGCAGGCTCAGCATCGCGACCAGCGGTGCGCCGATGATCATTCCGACGGCGAAGGCCGAGGTGAGCGAGCCGACGGCCTGGAGGGACACGCCGAAATCGGCGGCCATGTCCTCCACGAGCCCGGACAGCATGAATTCCGACGTTCCCTGGGCGAATACGGCCAGCCCGAGAACGTAGATGGCGAATGGCATGAAAAAGCTCCAACTACATCGCAGAAAGGGGAGACGCGACGCATGGACGAAAGGCCGTGCGTGGCGTGGGAGACGTCCCGGAGAGAGCTCCGGACGTGATCCCGCGATGCGGTTGATCCGTGGCGAATGCGCGACGCGCTGCTCGGCGGCAGAGGCCGGGGGAAGCAGGGTCGTCAGAGGGTTACGCGATCAGCCACCGGATCACCGGTGGCTCGCTTCTTTCCGCCTCAGGACTCGACATACCTCTCAACATAGCAACGCCCGGAACGCCGTGTCTAACGACTTGGACATCCCCGGCGCGGAGAAGGAGTGTTCATGACGACCCACCAGACAGCCATGATCATGATGGGGCTCGCGGTGGTCCTCGCACTGGCGCACGTGCTCGGGCGCCTCGCACGGCGATGCGGCCAGCCGGCCGTCCTCGGCGAGATCCTCGCCGGCATCCTGCTCGGTCCGACGCTGTTCCACGGCGCGCTCTCGGACGCGGTCTTCCCCACGGACGTCCGGCCGATGCTCGGCACGCTCGGGAACCTGGGCGTCGCGCTGTTCATGTTCCTCGTCGGCCTCGAACTCGACCACCGGCTGCTGCGCGGGAACAAACGCGCGGCGGTCGGGGTGTCCGTGGGGTCGATCGTCTGCTCGTTCGGACTCGGCGCGGTGCTGGCGGTGTGGCTGTGGAACGCCCATCCGGTCGGCGACCGGCTCGGCTTCGTGCTGTTCCTCGGCGCGGCCATGTCCATCACGGCCTTCCCGGTCCTCGCCCGCATCCTCACCGACCGGGGCATCCAGCACACGCGGGTCGGCGCGCTGGCGATGGCGAGCGCGGCCGCCGGGGACGTCGTCGCCTGGCTGCTGCTCGCGGCCGTCCTGACCTTCACGGGAAGCCAGAGCTCCTGGCAGGTGCTCCTGGTCCTGCCGTACGCCGTGGTCATGATCGCGGTGGTGCGGCCGCTCCTCGGCAGGTTCCTGGCCGCCCGTGAGCCCGGCGTGCCGGGTGCGGGCGGGCCCGGGGCGGGCGAGCGGGGGCCGGGAGCCGGGCCGCTCGGGGTCCTGACGGTGCTGCTGCTCGTCTCCGGCGCGCTGAGCGAGTGGTTCGGGCTGCACTTCATCTTCGGCGCGTTCCTCGCGGGCGCGATCGTGCCGCGTCAGGGCACGGAGCGGCTGCGCGCGGCGGTCGCCGACCGGTTCGAGGCGGTCACCTGGATGCTGCTGCCCGCGTACTTCACGGTCGCCGGGCTGAAGGTGGACCTGGGCACGGTGGACACGGACGGGCTCGGCGAGCTCGGCCTGATCCTCCTCGTGGCGGTCGGCGGCAAGTTCGGCGGCGCCTACCTGGGAGCGCGGGCCACGGGCAGGCCCGGACGGTCGGCCACGACGCTGGGCATCCTCATGAACACCCGCGGTCTCACCGAACTCATCATCCTCGGCGTCGGCCTGCAACTGGGGCTGCTCGACACGGACCTGTACTCCCTCATGGTCGTCATGGCCCTCGTCACCACCGCCATGACCGCGCCCCTGCTGCGCTGGGCCTACCCGCGCCAGATGGTCGACGCGGACCTGCGGGAGCTGGCCGCGGAGTGGGAGGCGGCGGTGCCGCGCCCCCAGCCCGCCCGGCCCGTGGGCGGGGAGCCGTCGGGGGCGAAGCGGTGACCCCGACGCTCCTGACCGGGCTCGTACCGGAAGCGGCGCTGACCGCCGAGGAGTTCGGCGACGTCCCGGACGCCTGGATCTTCCCGGAGGAGGCGGCCGTGCTGAGCCGGTCGGCGGACCGCCGGCGCCGGGAGTTCGCCACCGTACGGCACTGCGCGCGGCTCGCCCTGACCGCCCTCGGCCGGCCCGCCGGGCCGATGGTGCCGGGGGAACGGGGCGCCCCGACCTGGCCGGAGGGCGTGGTGGGCTCGATGACCCACTGCGAGGGCTACCGCGCGGCCGCCGTGTCCCGCAGGATCGACGTCGCCGCCCTGGGCATCGACGCCGAACCCCACGCACCGCTGCCGCCGGGCCTGCTCCGGCGGATCGCGTCACCCGCCGAGCGGGCCCACCTGACGGAGCTGTCCCGGGCCCGGCCCGCGCTCCACTGGGACCGGCTGTTCTTCAGCGCCAAGGAGTCGGTGTACAAGGCGTGGTTCCCGCTGACCGGGACCTGGCTGGACTTCCGCGAGGCCGAGCTGGTCCTCGACCCGTACCGGCAGTCCTTCCGCGCCCGTCTCCTGCGCACCGGGCACGACGACGAGGGGCGACCGCTCCACGCCCTGCACGGGCGGTGGCGGGTCGGCCGCCGGCTCGTCGTCACCGCCGTGGCCCACCGGGTGGCGGCCGCCGCCCCGGGCGGAGCCGGCGCGGCCACCGTGTCCGGCCGGCGCTAGCCGGTCAGGGAGTCCTCGACGCACCGCAGCTCCTGGGCCGTCCCCTTGAGGTCGTCGGCACAGGCGGACAGGATGTCGGCCACCGCGCTCCGGCCGTGCAGGGGGATGGTCGACGCGAGGCGCTTCCACTCCTCCGTGGTCCGCAGCTGCGCGTGCAGGCGCTGCAGGACGAGCCGTCCGCTCTCGCTGAGCCGGAGCGAGGGGTCGTTGCGGAGCCCGTCGAGGAGGGTGATGCGGCGGGCGAGGTCGGGCGCGCCCCGCCGGCCCGTACGCTCCTCGTCCGGTACGGGCGGCGCGGGGGCGGTGGGACCGGCCGCGGGAGCGTCGGTACGGCGGCCGTCGGGAACCGCCGGCCGCCCGTCGGCCAGCCGGTGGCGCACGTCGCGGGCGGTGCCCACGGAGATCCCGGCCTGCCGGGCGATCTCCCGCAGCGAGGCCGCCGGATTCCGCCGGATCACCTCGGCCGCCACCCGGCGGCCCTCCGCCGTGGTGGACGGGCGGACCCGGCCGTCCCGCCCCACCCGCGCCTCCGGTCGCGCGTCCGGGTCGGCGATGTCCCGTCGCAGCGCGCCCACGCCGGTGGCGCTCCATCCGGTCCGCTCGGCGATGCTCCGGTCGGACCAGTGGGGGTGGGTACGTAATATCCGCAGCGCCGCCTGCTTCCGCTCGTCGCTGGAGAGCGGAAGCCCGTGCCGCGTGTTGGACTCCACGGCGAGCAGGAAGGCCGCCTGCTCGTCGCCCTCGAACCAGCGCGCGCCGATGGTGTCCATCCCGCGCAGCTTCGCGGCCCGCACCCGGTGCATGCCGTCGATGACCCGCAGGGTCGCCCGGTGCACCAGGATCGGCGGGAACTCCGTCTCGCTCTCCGCGAGCGCCCGCACGTGCGCCTGGTCGAGCGCGAAGCGCGGCGAGTCGGCCGGCAGCAGGGTGTGGATGTCGATGTCGAAGGTCGACGCCTGTCGTAGATCCGAAATCATGGACATCAATGCCTCCAGGAACGCACGTCATCAATGACAGGAAAGGCGGTACGGCTCCGCCTGCGCGGGCACGACGGAGCGGCGCGGGGAGAGGAGTCACCGCGTGGGAGCGCACGGGGATCACGAGTGAGGGGTGGGGGGCGTGGGGGTGGGGGTGGGGGTGGGGGGCGTGGGGTGTGGGGGTGTGGGGTGAGCAGGGAAGCGGGGCCGGGAAGGCGGCGGAGGGTCAGCGCACGGCGCGTGGGTACGGAGCCGTACGGGGTACGGCGGCACCGGCCGCGAAGCCGGTTCTGCGCAGGGCCGCGGCACCCTGTGGGCGGTCGACGCCCGACCGGTGCGCCCACCGGTCCTGCGTGTCACGCGGCTCCACCATGCGATCGCGATCCTTTCGAGGGATGGGCGACGCCTCGTCGGCGACCGTAGCCGAAATGTGACGCTAAGCCAGCGCATGATCAGGCGTCAACACGTCCGCTGACGTGGACAGCTCCATCCGCCTCGGCACGTGTCCTGAATCGTTCTTGTCCGCTCCTGCGGACGGGGATACACATGGTCCGAGCCCTCTGCGGGGTCTTCGGGAAGGATGGTTCGCATGGCTGGGGAACCGGCGTACGACGACGGAGTGCGGCCGCTGCTGCGGAAGTTCGACCAGCGGCTCACCGAACTGATCCACGCGGTCTACCCCGACGAACAGCAGCGGCCCGGATACGCCCGCCTCGCCCGGGAGATCAGCGCGGCGACCGGCGGCTCCATCTCGGGGACGTACCTGTGGGAACTCGCCACGGGCAAGAAGCGCAACATCACCCTCGAACAGCTCGACGTCCTCGCCCAGTTCTTCGGGGTGCCCCCGGAGTACTTCCTCAACGAGGAGGTGTCGCAGCGGGTGAAGGCCCAGCTGGCGCTCGCCACCGCCCTGAGGGACACCAAGGTGCGCAGCCTGGCGATGCGGGCCTCGGGGCTCTCGCCCGCGAGTCTCGACTCCCTGCTGACCATCGTGAACGAGACCAGGAAGGTGCAGAACCTCCCCGAGGTCGACCCCCAGGGGGACGGGCAGGGGCGCCGGAGCAGACGGAGAGACGACGGCCGGAGGACGGAGGACGCCCTGTTACCCGAGACGGAGGAGCGGTAGGTGCTGCAATCGCTCACCCTGCATCGGCGCTGCCGGAGGCTCGCCGAACAGGTCCGGCTCCCCAAGCCGTTCTCCATCGCGAGCTTCCGCGACCACGTCGCGGAGCAGCGGGGGCGGCCGCTGTACCTCCACCCGTTGCCGCTCGAAGCCGCTTCGGCCGGCGCCTGCGGCGTCTGGCTCGCGACGGCCGCGGACGACCACATCTTCTACGAGCAGCACACCTCCCCGCTCCACCAGGAACACATCGTGCTCCACGAGTTCGGCCACATGCTCTTCGACCACCGTCCGGCGGCGGGCCGGCCGGAGGAGGACGACGCCCTGCGCGCGGTCCTGCCGGACCTCGATCCGCGGCTGATCGGGCGCCTCTTCGGGCGGACCAACTACACCACCCTCCAGGAGCGCGAGGCCGAACTGCTCGCGAGTCTCCTGCGCACCGGGGCTGACCAGCCGCCGCGCCGCGAACCAGAGGGCCCGCTCGCCAGCCTGAGCGCGGCCCTCGGAGTCGAGCACCCCGAGTGCTGAGCTCGCATCTGACCGCGTTCGGCACGTGGCTCACGTACCCCGGTTGTCTCTGCATCTGTCTCGCCGTACTCCTCCGCGCGAGGCCGTCCCTGCGCTCCGCCGACCAGCGCGGGCTGTGGCTGGCGGTGGCCACGGCGGGCGTGGCGATGGTCCTCGACCTGCCCGTCGTCACCGGGACGGCACGGGATCTCACCGGTACCGGCCACGCCGTCGACCTGGCGAGGAACCTCACCGGTGTCGTCTCGGCGGGTGCCGTCCTGTGCTTCGTCTTCGCCCCCGTGGGGAGCCGCCGATTGCGGATCGGCCTGTTCGGCGCCACCGGCACGGTCATGGCCGTCCTGGCCGTCCTCGACCTCACGGCCCCCGCGCATCCCTCCCACTCGGTGATCGCGACCGGGGGCCCGGCGCCGTCCTTCGCCTACTGGCTGACGCTGATCGCGACCCACATGGTGGCGAACTCCGTGTGCCTGGTCGTCTGCTGCTGGTACGGCCTGCGCACCGACGACCGGCTCCTGGCCACCGCCCTCTGGCTCTTCGCCGCGGGCACCGCGTTCGCCGGGCTGTTCTGGACCGGCCGGCTGCTGCGTCTCGTCCTCGACGTGGAGTGGGTCTGGCCGTACCTCCCGCTCCTGATCAACCTGCATGCGGTGCTGCGTGCGGCGGCCGTCCTCGTCCCGACCGCCGCCGCGCTGGCCCGCGCGGTGACCGACGCCCGCACGGTGTGGCGTCTCTGGCCCCTCTGGCACGCGCTGGTGGGCGCCGTCCCCCACGTCGTCCTGACCGGACGCCGTACGAGACTGCTCGAACTCCTCTTGCCGCCGATTCCGCGGGGACTGCTCGCCTACCGCAAGCTCATCGAGATCCGGGACGCCATGCTGGAGCTCGACCACTACGTGCCCCCCGGGCTCCCGCTGCTGGCCCGCGACCACGTCCGGCCCCACGGCCTCACCCCCGCCCAGGCCGACGCGGCGGTCCTGGCCTGTGTGATGAGGGAGGCCCGCCGGGCGAAACTCGCGGGCGTCCCGCGCTGCGCCATGGAAGCAGAATCGTTTCCCCTCGAAGCGGCCCCCCTGCTCCTCCCCCGCAGGGAACACCCGACCACCCTCACGGCCGAGAAGACCCACCTGATCGACCTGGCCCGCGCCTACACCTCGCCCCCGGCCCGCTCCTTCGCCCCGGCACCGGCGGGGCACGTGGCACCGCACGGCGCGAGGCGGGAGTCTCCAGCTGTCCGAGAGGCCCCGAGACGGGTTTGACGCCCTGTCCGTCGTCGGTCCCCGCGCTATGACCAGGGCACGACCAGGGCGCCCCAGGCGACGACGGGGCCGAGGGCGACGATTCCGCCCGTGTAGCCGATGACCTGGCGGTAGAAGCGGCGGGAGTCCACCCCACGGGCGTTGCTGAGGACGAGTGCTCCGTTGGTCGAGAAGGGAGAGGTGTCGACGATCGTCGTGGAGACGGCGAGCGCGGCGATCAGTCCGGCACCGCTGAGGTGGCTGGAGAGCAGCAGCGGTACGGCGATGGGGATGATCGCCGTGAGGATCGCGGTGGAGGAGGCGAAGGCGGAGGTGACGGCCACGGTGAAGCACAGCAGCAGGGCGACGACGAGCGGGGCGCCCAGGTTGGCGGCATGCTCGGAGAGCTTCTCGATGACCCCGGCCTTCTCCAGCATCGTGATGTACGTCATCATGCCCGCGACCAGGAGCAGGGTGGACCAGCTGACGCCGTCGACGGCCTTCTCCTGCCGCTTCATGTCCACCAGGGCAAGCAGCGCGCCGGCGGCCAGCGCGAGGAAACCGATCTCCAGGTGGAAGCCGAGCGCGCCGACGACGAGGGCCACCAGAGAGGCGAGGGTGAGCCACTGCCTCCAGTCGGGCCTGCCGGAGACGGCGGGGTCCTCGTCGGCGGCCGCCTCCGCGGCGCCCTCGACCAGCGGGGTGGGACGCTTGGCGAACAGGGCGTAGGTGAGGATCGAGAGCACCAGGTTGACCAGGAAGCTGGCGCTGAACAGCGCCACGGCGGAGACCTGCACGTCGGTCTTGTCGACGAGGCCGAGGACCAGCGCACCGGAGACGGCCAGCGGGGAGAACGCGCCCGCGTGCGCGCCGCTGATCACCATCATGCCGACGACGAGCGGGTTGAGCCTGTAGCGGTAGGCGAAGTTCAGGCCGATCGGCGCGAGGATCGCGACCGCGGCCGGGGTGAACGTACCGAACGCCGTCAGCAGGGCGGCCACCAGGAACAGCACCCAGGGGATGAGCTGGACCTTGCCGCGTACCAGCCTCACCCCGGCCGCGACGAGCCGGTCGATGGTGCCGTTGCGGCGGGCGACGGAGAACAGGTAGGTGACTCCGACGATGGTGACGAAGACCTTGGCCGGGAACCCGTCGAAGATCTCGGCCTCGGTGAGCCCGAGCGAGGCGGTGCCGACGGCGAAGGTGGCGACGAAGGCGAGGATGCCCAGGTTCATCGGCAGCACGGTGCCGAGCACGAACATCACAAGGAGGGCGCCTATGGAGATCACTTCAGCAGACATCTTTGTCCTTGGTGCGGTGGGGACGGGGTGGCGCGCCCCGGGGGGCGCGAGGGTATCCCGGTGCGGACGGCGGGGAGCCGGCCCGACCGAGGTGGTGTTCGCCGCGGCTCAGGCGGCTCGCGGGCTGCCCGCTTCCGGTACGTAGATGCGGGCGTCGGCGAGCAGACGGGCCGCGCGCTGCACGGTGACCCGGTGCGGCAGGCCGTTCCTCACGTCGGTGCAGCGGACCGCGAGGACGCCGGCGGGCGTGCCGAGGCGCAACCACTCGCCGGCCGGGCCGCCCGTGGCCCGGGAGACCACGGACCCCTCGAGGAGTCCGGCCGCCGCGACGGCGACGGCGGAGGTCAGGCCGATCGCGGGGTGCGGGGCGTTCATGCTGAGCATGCGCACCGACACGTCGTAGTCCTCGGCACCGATCGGTTCACCGAGGGTGGTGGTGTACGGCACGGGCGGGCCGACCAGGCCCACCTTGGGCACCGCGTCACCCGGTTCCCCGCCCGGCCGGAGCAGCCCCATCAGGGGTGCGGCGGTGTGCCGGACGGTGCGCAGCCAGGGGACGTCCGCGCTCATCCGCTCCAGTGACTCGGCGCCGGTGCGCCCGGCACTGGCGGCGTCGACGAGGACGACCGGAGCTCCCGCCGTCACCATGCTCACGCGTACCGGCTCGGCGGAGCCGACCCGCAGGTCCTGGGCGGCCCGGCCGGTGGGGAGCAGCGAGCCGGTCGTGCCACCGGCCGGGTCGCGGAAGGCGAGGCCGACCGCGACCCCGCCGGCACGGGTTCCGGGTACCGTCTGGCGGCCGAAGTGGTGGACCACGCCTCCGGTGGTGTCGACGATGCCTTCGAGGACCGCGCCGGTGTTGGTGTTGCGCATCACCACGCGCGTCCGGTCGCCGGTGACCGGAACCATTCCCTTGGTCACCGCGTACAGGGCGACGCCGGTGGCGCAGTTGCCGCAGTTGCTCGTCCACTCCACCGAGCCCGTCCCGATGCCGACCTGGGCGAACAGGTAGTCGACGTCGACGCCGGGTTGGGGTGAGGCGCCGACCACGGCCGCTTTCGAGGTGGTGGGGGTCGCCCCGCCGACCCCGTCCAGTTCCACGGGGTCGGCGGCGCCGTACGCGGCGACCAGCAGCCTTTCGAGGTCGCCGCGGTCGGCGGGGACTTCGACCTGGTTGAACAGCCAGCACTTGCTTGTGCCGCCACGTACCAGGGTCGCGGGAATGTGCACGTCTGAGGCTCTTCCTGGATCGACGAAGGGGAGGGAGAAGCGCCGAGGCGGCGGTTGAGGGCGCATTGCGGGCCGGTGAACCGCTCGGCGGTCGCGGAGACCTTCGCAGAGCCATGACTTCGGAACAATCGCGGTTTGCTTCACCTGGGTTTAGCTCAGCTAAAGTCGACGGCATGCTCAACGTGCGCCGTCTGCTGCTGCTCACCGAGGCCACCGAACGCGGTTCACTCACTGCCGCGGCGGAAGCCCTCGGCATGACCACCTCCGCCGCTTCCCAGCAGATGTCCCTGCTGGAGCAGGAGGCGGGGCAGCCCCTGATCGAGCGGCTGCCCCGCGGTATCCGACCCACCCCGGCGGGTGCCGCGCTGGCCGAGCGCGGCCAGGCCATCCGCCGGGAACTCCGCGCCGCCCAGGCCGACCTGGACTCCTTCACCGCCCTCGACCAGGGCACCCTGCGGCTCGGTTCCTTCCCCACGGCGAGCGCGTCCCTGCTGCCGCTGGCGCTCACGCGTTTCCGACGCCGCCACGCCGGCATCCGCATCGAGGTACGCGCCGGGGTCCTCGCGGAGCTCAGGGAGATGCTGCACACCGGGGAGGTGGAGCAGGGGCTGCTCTGGGACTACGAGTGGAACCGCCTCGACGATCCGGCGCTCGCCGTCACCCACCTGCTCGACGACCCCACGGTGCTGGTCGTCCCCGCCGACTCGGCCCTGCGCACACACGCCTCCGTGCGCCTCGGCGATCTCGCCGACCAGGAGTGGATCATCCGCGCCGACAACCATCCCGTCGCCGACGTCCTGCGCCGAAGCTGCCGCCAGGCGGGATTCGAGCCGCGCATCGCCTACTCGTCGCACGACTACCAGGAGGCGCAGGCCATGGTCGCCGCCGGTCTCGGCATCGCGCTCGCACCCCGACTGGCCCTCACCAGCCGACGCAGCGACGTACGCCTCCTGCCGTTCGCCTCCGACGTCCCGGCCCCCACCCGCCGCATCCTCCTCGCACGCGCCGCGGCACGCCCCGCCACCCCACCGGCCCAGGCGATGGCCCGCGTCCTGCGCGCGGTGGCGCGGCGCTTCACCGCCCCGGACCTGCACCGGGTCCAGTTGGGGGCGGTCCGGCGGGGCTGACGGCGCGGCCACGAGCCGCCCCGGGCGCCTGAGGCCAGGCGCGGCAGGGGCGGCATGGTGGCCGCCCTCCGGCCGATGGGGCATACCGGCCAGAGGGCGGCAGTCGGGTCAGGACGGGTCGCCGTACTGGAGGCCGCGGCCGTTGGTGCCGATGTAGACGCGGCCGTAGGTGTCCGGGTCGCCGGTGATGACGCCGACGCCACCGATGCTGCCCCACTGGTGGGCGTCGTCGTTGACGCGGAGCCAGGTGGCGCCCTTGTCCGTGGAGCGGAAGACGCCGGTGACGTCCTTGACGGTGCCGATCAGGTACAGGGCCTGGTAGGAGGCGCCGGGTGCGGCCTTGCCGAAGCCGAGGGCGGAGGCGGACTTCACCGTGGTGAGCGCGGTGAAGGTGCGGCCGCCGTCGGTGGAGTGCAGCAGCCCCTGGCCGCCGCCGGCGATCCACAGGTCCCCGGCGACGCCGGGGACGGCGGTGAGACGGCCGGAGGGCAGGTTGCCGGCGCGCGGGCCGAAGGTCGCTCCGCCGTCGGTGCTGGCGTAGAGCGTGCCGCCGGACAGCGAGTAGAACGTCCTGGCCGAGGAGCGGTCGGCGACGACGACGGCGTCGGTGCCCAGTCCGCCGACCCTCGACCAGCTCGCACCCTTGTCGGTCGACCGGTACGGGACCTGGCCGGCCTGGGTCCAGACGATGGTCGAGCCGTCGGCCGCGAGCGCGACGCGGCCGTCCTGGGCACCGGCCACCGGCTCGGCCCTGAAGCCGTTCCAGCTGAGGCCGCCGTCGGTGGAGTAGCCGCCGTCCTGCGCGCCGCCGTGGCCGACGCGGACCATCGTCGAGGGCGTGGACTGGGCGAAGTCGATGTCCGTGCTGTTGGTCAGCATCGGGTTGCCCAGCCGCCCGGCCGGGACCTTGTTCAGGTCGTCGTGCCGGAAGCCGCCCTGGTCTCCCATGGCGGTGACGACAGCGGCACCGCCGGGCGGGGCGATCGCGTCCATCAGCGCGGTCTCCTCCAGGCCCCGCGCCCCGGCGGCCCAGTGGCTGGTGCCGCCGCTGTCGGTGGCGTTGGCGTCCTTGCTGCGCCAGATGCCGTTGCCGGTGCCGTACAGCACGTGCCCGGAGTCGAAGGGGTCGATGGCCAGGGCGGTCATCCAGTGCCCGGTGTGGGTGCCGACGTAGGGAGCGGCGGAGGCGTTCCGCACCGACTTGTCCGCCAGTGCCTTCCAGGTCGCGCCGCCGTCGGTGGTGCGGTAGATCTCGTCCTCGGGCCACCAGCGGTCGAGGGTGGTGACCATCACCGTGGACGGCCGGCGCGGGTCGACGGCCAGGCCGGAGAACCCGTAGCCGCCCTGGGACGGGGAGACGTTCTTCCACGTCCCGCCGGCCGGTGCGTACTTCCAGACCGAGCCCGCCGTCACGCCGTTGGGTCCGAGGACGTCGGTGTACGTCAGGTACAGCGAGCCGTCACCGGAGAGCACGCCGTGCTGCGGCAACCGGCCCGTGGGCTGGCCGGGGACGGCCTGCCAGGTGGTGCCGCCGTCGGTGGAGCGGTACAGGGAGGTGGACCTGTCGGCGACGCCGACGTAGACCGTCCTGCTGCCGGCCGGGCCGTACGTCACGAAGGAGATGCCGCCACCGCTGCTCGCCCCGTCCTTGACGGGGAACGAGGAGACCTGCCGCCAGGTCGCACCGCTGTCCGTGCTGCGCCACAGGCCGTTCTTGCGGGTGCCGAGGAGCAGGGTGCGGTTGTCCGAGGGGTCGACCACCAGCCGCTCACCGGCCCCGCGGCCGTCCTCGTTGCCGCCCAGCTTGAACGGCAGGTCGGTGCGCTGGAAGGTGCGGCCCCGGTCGGTGGAGCGCAGGATCGCGCCGTTGCCGGCCCAGTCGTTGGTGTAGGTGCCCGTCGCGAGGTAGAGGCGGTTCGGGTCGACGGGGTCGGTGGCCAGCGCGTCGATGCCCAGCAGGTTCCAGTCCTTCTCGCCGAGCCAGTCGGTCAGCGGGATCCACTGCTCGGCCGCGGTGTCCCAGCGGTAGGCGCCGCCCATGTCGGTACGCGCGTACAGCAGGCCCTTCTCCTTCTGGTTGAACACCAGCCCGGTGACGTAACCGCCGCCCACCACCTGGGCGTTCTTCCACGCGTACGGTCCGGTCCCGGTGGCCGGGACCTCGGCCGTCCTGACCAGCTTCCACTGCTGGTTGGTGCTGCCGTGGCCGCCGTACTGGATGACGGCCGCGCCATCGGCCGTGGAGCCTCCGGAGACGTCCAGGACCTGGCCGCTCCTGCGGGAGGTGAAGGTGACGGCGTCGGAACCGCTCACCTCGTCGACCCGCCACTCCTGGGAGGCGGAGGAGCTGTCGGTCTGCTGCTCGGCGGCAGCCGCCTGCGCGGTCGAACCGCCCGCTATGCCGAGCACTTTGCCGCTGTTGCGGTTCACCAGCTCGTAGTAGCCGTCGCCGGTGGACCGCAGCCGCCACTGCTGGTTGGCCGTGTTCTGATCGGTCCACTGCTGGATGCGGGTGCCGTCGGCGGTGGAGAACGCGTTGACGTCCAGCACCTTGCCGCTGCGCACCGAGACCAGTTTGTAGTAGGCGCTGTCGTCGACCGTCGCGGCCTGCGAGTCGTCCTGCACGAACAGGAAGTACGGCACGACGGTGGCGGGCACGCCGAGCAGCAGAACGGTGACGGTCCCGCGACGGCGGTGACGTCCGCGGCGCCTGGTGTTGGTGGGGTTGTTCATGGGGGGTGTTTCTCCTTGTGCGACCGTGGGTCGGGCAGGTCAGCGCTGCAGGGTGAGGACGCCCGGCCGGTACGGCAGTCGGTCGTAGGGTCCGTCAGCGGTGGGGGACTTGCCCTGGTAGAGGAACTGCAGGTTGCAGGGGTCGATGGTCATGGTCTGGTCGGGGTTGGTGCGGACCAGGTCACCGTGGCTGATGTCGTTGGTCCAGGTGGCGCCGCTGTTGGCCTTGCCCGCGAAGGGGCTGCCCTCGGTGGCGGCCTGCGGGGTCCACGCACCGCTCAGGCTGGTGGCCGTGAACGAGCGGAAGTAGCGCCGCTCGGTCGCGCCCCGGGCCTCGACGATCATGAGGTACTGGTTCTGGTCCTTGACCTTGTAGACCTGCGGCGCCTCGAAGAGGTTCTTCTCCGTGTCGCTCATGACCGTCGTGTACGACGAGCCGAAGCTGCCCGGGAAGTTCCCGATCGGCATGCTGGCGCGGTAGATCTTGCCGTTGTCACCGGCGAAGAACAGGTACATGTTCTTCTCGTCGGCGATCAGGGTCTGGTCGATCGGTCCGGTGCCGGATTCGGTGCGGGGGATGCTGCCGGTGAACAGCGGCTGCGGCGCGGACCAGCCGTTGGGGTCGGTGGGGTCGCTGGACGTGCGGTAGCTGAAGGGCGAGGCACCCCACTGGTAGGCGAGGACCCAGATCTTCTTGGGTGCGAAGTAGAACAGGGTGGGCGCCACCGCGTTCTGGTTCATCTTCGTCTGGCCGGCCGACGCCATGTCGGACCAGTTCGTGAAGGGGCGGAACGCCATCGAGCCGTACGAGGTTCCCGACGCGCTCGACGCGTAGACGAGGTGCTTGCCGTCGTACACGACGTGGGTGAAGTCCTTCACCGCGGCCCACCCGTTCGACGGCTGCGCGAGGGCACCCGTCGAGCTCCACTTGTACGTCGTCGGGAGATCACACGTGCCGCTCCCCGTCCCGGACGGGGCGGTCCAGGTCCACTTCTGGTTGTTGACGGACGCGCAGGCGTACAGCTGGAGCGTGGTGCCGTTCGCGGTGGCGGCGCCGACGGCGTCGAGGCACAGCCCGGACTGGACGCCGGTGATCGAGCCGTCGGCGTTGATGTTCCACTGCTGGTTGGCGCCGCCGTTGCAGTCCCAGACGATCACCGGGGTGCCGTTGGCGGTGCCCTTGTTCTTGGCGTCCAGGCACTTGTCGCCGTGCACCTTCAGCTGCTTGCCGGCGGTGCGGGTCCAGCGCTGGTCGGCCTGTCCGCCGCAGTCCCACAGGTGCGCCCGGGTGCCGTTGGCGGAGTCGGGGATGCCGACGCAGCGGCCGGAGGCGACGCCCTTGATCTCTCCCGTACCGTCGGCCGGCTTGCCCGGGGTGGTACCGGAGCCGGAATGGAGGGCGTTCATGACGGCGGTGTACGCGGGCTTGGGCTTGCCACCGCTGTCG
Organism: Streptomyces sp. NPDC021012; assembly: GCF_044333355.1. Lineage (NCBI taxonomy): Bacteria > Bacillati > Actinomycetota > Actinomycetes > Kitasatosporales > Streptomycetaceae > Streptomyces > Streptomyces sp. NPDC021012. The sequence goes on along the minus strand of NZ_JBIRQU010000003.1, from coordinate 875,847 downwards.
AACAGCAGCGGGCTCTCGCCGCTGCGCCAGGAGTCGCTGTCACGGACGCCCCACACCGTGATGCCGGTGCACCGGGCCACGGACAGGCAGGTGCCGACCGCGTTCGCGTACTGGACGGGTGAGGCCTGGGCGATGTCCAGCTCGGTGATCTGGACGTCGACGCCCAGGGCGGCGAAGCCGGCCAGGGTGGTCCTGAAGCTCGCCGGCGGGCCGCCCGCCCCGAAGTGGCTCTGGAACCCGACGCAGTCGATGGGCACGCCGCGGGACTTGAAGTCCTTGACCATGCGGTAGACGCCCTGGGTCTTGGCGTCCGACCAGTTCTCGATGTTGTAGTCGTTGTAGCAGAGCTTGGCCGAGGAGTCGGCCGCGCGGGCGGTGCGGAACGCCTCCTCGATGAAGCCGTTGCCCAGCACCTGCTGGAAGACGGAGTCGCGGAGCTGGCCGCTGCCGCCGTCGGCGAACGCCTCGTTGACCACGTCCCAGGCGTAGATCCTGCCCTTGAAATGGGTCATCTCGGTCGTGATGTGGTGGTTCATCACGCCGCGCAGCGTGCCCGCGTCGCGGATGACTTTGACCCAGGAGGGGAGCTGCGAGTGCCAGACGGTGGTGTGGCCGCGCAGGCGCTGGCCGTGCGCCAGGGCACGATCGACGATCCGGTCCGCGGGACCGAAGCTGAAATTGCCGCGGGACGGTTCGACCGCGTCCCACTTCATCTCGTTCTCCGGGGTGACCATGTTGAACTCCCGGTCCGCGATCGCGGTGTACGCGGAGTCGCCGAGCCTGCCGGCGGCCACGGCCGTACCGAAGTACCTGCCCGAGGGGGCGGCCTGGGTGCCGAGGCCCGCGGCTCCGGCGGAGCTGGGGAGGAGCGTCACGACGCCGCCGGCCACCAGTGCCGTGGCCGACAGTCCTATCGCCCATGTCCGGCGTCGCCGGCGGAGCCGGTGCAGACCCTTGGCCCTGGGCTCGTGGGTGTGTCGCGTCATGTGAGGGGCTTTCTTCAGGGGGATACGTCAGTGGGGGAGGTCGTGACCCTGCCGCGTCGGCACGTCATGACGGGCGGCGGGAAGGACACCCCTGAAGTGGAGGCTTCCGGGCTCGCGGTCTCGTAACAGAAAAGTCGCGCCGTCCGCAGGATCGCCCCGTGAGGCATCTCGCAGGCAGAAAGCGTTATGCCGGACGCCGTGGCCTGGTCGCGCCCGCTGGAGAGGGGCGGCGCAGGCTGGAGGAGCACCGGCTGTGACGGTGCGATTCGGTCGGGATGGTCCGAGGAGCGGTGCTCAGGCCCCGGGGCTGCGCACGATGAAGGAAGCCTGGCCGGCGAAGGCCCGCGTGCCGTCGGAGCCGTCGAGCCAGATGCCGCCGTCGCGGTGGCGGAGGACCGTTCCCGGATAGTTGTGCGCGTGCAGGGTCACGGACCCGGCGACCGCCCCGGGACGGGGGCAGAAGGTGGCGTCTTCACGGAACAGTGCGCTGCCGTCGTCGGCGCTCAGCCGCAGCCGCAGGTACTGGTGGCGAAGATACCGGCCGTCCGCGGCGCGGAAGGTGACGCACCCCGTGTCGGCCAGTCCCCCGACGACCGTGAAGGTGACCCGCTGACGCGCCTGCGCGCCGCTGGACGCGGCGACGCTGCCGAGCGCCGCGAAATCGCCCGCGTACGTGACGAACAGGCCGGGACTGTCCGCGGACTCCAGCGACTGCGCGCCCAGCGGAACAGTGCCCGCGACGGCGGACGGGCCGACCGGGGACGGGCTCACCGAGGGCGGGATCACCGGGGACGGACTCGCCGACGCCGGGATCACCGGGGAGGGACTCGCCGGCGACGGTCCGGCCGAGGCGGTGGTGCGCGAGGGAAGGGGCGCGGGAGCGCCGACCGTGGGAGCGGCGGTGGCGGTGGCGCTGGGCGCCCGAGGCGCCGGTTCGGGCCAGGCCGCGTAGGTGGCGGTCCCGGCGATGAGCACCGCGCCGGTCGCGAGGCTCACCAGCGGATGAGCGGTCACCGTCTGGAGTTTGCCGATGAGAGCGCCGTGCAGGCCGCCTCCCCCCGTCGCCGTCGCCGTGCCGACGGCGACGGGGGCCGCGGCCAGCCCGGCGGCGCTCGCCGCCGTACCCGACAGCAGGCCCTTGGCGGTCAGCGCGGCGATCAGTGCGGCCGGGACGGCCAGCGTCGTGAGGCTGAGGGGCAGCAGTTCGGCCGGAACCCGTTCTGCCGACGTCGTCCCGCAGACCGGGCAGTCCCGTGTGTGCCGCGCGATCCGCTTGCGCCACACCGACGCATGGTCACCGTTCCAGCCGGCGACCGTCCCGTCCAGCTGCGGACAGCGCGGGACGGCCTCCAGCGCGGCGACGATCGTCCGGCACAGTTCCAGCTGCTCGCGCATGCGCTGCAGGCGCACTCCGACGTGCGCGACCGTGAGCCCCGTCGCGGCGGCCATGTCCTCCCGGCTGAGCAGGCCGGCGCACTCCTGCCACCACAGCGACAGCAGCACCCGGTGGTCCGGGTCGAGCCACCGGCCGGCTTCGACGACCCGGCGCCGCTCGTCCGACACGTGCAGCCGCAGGATCGTCACGTCCACGGGCTCGGCGCCGGCGTCCGGTATCCGGCGTGCCTCGTCGATGACCGTGGTCCGGTCGGCGAGGGTGTGCTGCCGGTGCCAGTGGGTGTTGATCTGGCGGAGCGTGATCGACACCAGCCAGGACCGGAAGCTCTCCGGGGCACGCAGGGCGGGCAGGTCGCGCACCACGCGCAGCAGGGTCTCCTGGACGACGTCGTCGACGTCGGCATGTCCGCTCAGCGCTCGCCCGACGATGTTGTAGACCAACGGCAGGTACGCGGCGATCAGCTCCTCGCGCGCCCGATCGTCACCGGCCTGCGCCGCGACGACCAGCCCCGCGTGGTCTGCGTCAATGAGCCCCATTCCCACCTTCTCCAGGGGAGCGATCAGCCGAGTACGGCGGCACACCCTAGCCTCGGCGAAGGCCTACGGCCAAAGTCCGCGCCTCGGTCGCACGGGCCGGCCCGTACCCACAGGGAAGGTACGGCGCCCGAGGACGGCCGGGTTCGTGGACGATCCGAGACCGAGGACCGCGCCGTTGCAGTGTTCGCCGAGCGGCTGCGACCGCCCCCACCAGCCCGCGTGGCAGGGACCCCGGCCGCCGCACGGCCGGGGTCCTTCGAGGCGTCGGGTACCGGCTCTCGGACGGACCGGGCGGGTCAGCGCTGGAGGGTGAGGACGCCCGGCCGGTACGGCAGCTGCAGGTAGGGGGTGCCGTCCGAGGAGGGAGACCTGCCCTGGTAGAGGAACTGCAGGTTGCAGGGGTCGATGGTCATGGTCTGGTCGGGGTTGTCGCGGACCAGGTCACCGTGGCTGATGTCATTGGTCCAGGTGGCACCGCTGTTGGCCTGGCTCGCGAAGGAGTTGCCCGCGGTGGCGGCCTGCGGGGTCCAGGAGCCGCTCAGGGCGGTGGCGGTGAACGAGCGGAAGTAGCGGTGCTCGTTCGCGTCCCGGGCCTCGACGATCATGAGGTACTGGTTCTGGCCCTGGACCTTGTAGACCTGGGGCGCCTCGAACAGGTTCTGCACCGTGTCGCTCATGACCGTGGTGTACGAGGAGCCGAAGCTGCCGGGGAAGTTCCCGATCGGCATGCTCGCCCGGTAGACGCTGCCGTTGTCACCGGCGAAGAACAGGTACATGTTCTGGTCGTCGGCGATCAGGGTCGGGTCGATCGGGCCGCCGGTGGGGAGGCTGCCGGTGAACAGCGGCTGCGGCGCGGACCAGCCGTTGGGGTTGGTGGGGTCGCTGGACGTGCGGTAGGTGAAGGGCCAGGCGGTCCCCCACCCCAGTGAGGCCAGCACCCAGATGTTCTTGGGCGCGAAGTAGAACAGGGTGGGCGCCACCGCGGACGAGGGCATGGCGGTCTGGGGGGCCGAGGCCATGTCCGACCAGTTCGCGAAGGGAGCGAATCCCATCGACTTCCACGACGACCCGTCGGAGTAGGTCGCGTAGACCAGGTGCTTGCCGTTGTGGACCACGTCGGTGAAGTCCTTCAGCGACGCCCAACCGTTCGCCGGCTCCGCCAGCGGACCGGTCGAGGTCCACCGGTACGTCGACGGAAGGGCGCACGTGGTGCCCGTCCCGGACAGGCCGGTCCACTTCTGGTTGCCGGCGCCGCTGCAGTTCCAGAGCTGCACCGCCGTCCCGTTGGCCGTACCGCCGCCGCTGACGTCCAGGCACAGTCCGGACTCCACCCCGACGACCGAGCCGTCGGAGTTCACCCTCCACTGCTGGTTCGCCCCGCCGTGACAGGTCCAGATCTCCACCCGGGTGCCGGCCGTGGTGGCGTGGCCCGGAACATCCAGGCACTTGCCGCCGTACACCGTCAGCTGGTTGCCGGACGTCAACGTCCACTGCTGGTTGGTCCCGCCCGAGCAGTCCCAGATCTGCAGGAGCGTTCCGTCGCTCTGGCCGGCGTTCGGCACATCGAGACACCGGCCGGAACCCACACCGCGCAAGGCGCCGCTGGTGGCCGCCTGAGCCGGGGCCGCGACGAGCATCGACGCCAGCGCCACCACGGCCGCGACCACGGCGGTGAGCACTACGGACAGAGGCCTGCGGTGGGAACTTCGTCCACGCATCGAGATGTCCTCTCTATAGGGATGGAGCCGCCGCACGGTCCGCTTGCCGTTGACACGCGTGCCACCTGACGGCGCGCCAGGAGGTGGGACCGGTCGGCGAGGAAGCCGGCGGAGGGGTGCGCCCCCGGCCGGCCGCGCGCGAAGGCGTTGCCGTCAACCGGGTCGGCGAGGGCGGATTACAGCTCCGCAAGGGGGTGTTAGCGCTAACAATTCAGGGTCGAAGCAAGCCCCCATGAGGGGGCGGAAGAGATCTTGAGTGCGAGCGGAGTCAATACCCGCCCACCTGGGCACGTCAAGATGGCTGCAAGGACTTTCCTGACGGAGGCGGCGCACCCCCACGTCACGCTCGCTTCCGTCACCCCGACCGATCGCGGGAGCACGCTCGTGAACGCGAACCGGATCGGTCCGCGTTCACCGCCTTCCGCAGTCGAGCAGCTTGCCGCTGTTCGCGTTCCTCATCTCGCGGCATCCGTTTCCGGCGTCGATGCCCGCCCGGGCCAGGGCACCGTCGCGCGGTGCCTACGGGCCGGGACGGGCGGCACGGATGCCGCGTGGGGACGCGCCGAGTTCACGGCGGCAGGTCTTGTTGAACGCCTGCAGATCGGGAATGCCGACCGAGGCGGCCACGGCGGGGATGGAGAGCGTGGTGGCGCGCAGGAAGTGCCGAGCCCGCTCCATCCGCCGGGCCCGGATGTAGCCGACCACCGTCTCCCCCGTGGCAGCCCGGAACAGCCGGGTCAGGTGGTTGTGGGAGACGCCGACCGTCTTCGCGATCTCCGGCACCGCCAGGGGCCCCGTCAGCCGCGCCTCGATCAGGGCCACCGCGGCCGCCACCGCAGGATGGACGGCCTGCGCGCTCTGGTCCCGTGGCGGGGTGAGCCGGGCGACCCGCCACAGGGCGCCCCACACCTCGGCGACCGCCCGTGACGGCGTGTGCGGCCAGGCGGCCAACGCCTGCCGCAGCTGCACGGTGAGGAAATCCAGTTCCGGACCGGCCGGCTGGATCACCGGGATGCTCGTGGCCGCTCCCCTGGTGCCCAGGCGGAGGTGGACGTAGAGGTGCTCGGAGCGGCCCCGGTAGCGGTAGCGGACCTCGGTCCCGGGCGGTACGAGGCTGACCCGGCCGGGGCGGATCGAGTGCTCGGTACCGTCTACCGTCAAGTCGGCGTCGTAGCTGTACAGATGGAGCTGCCACAGGTCCGGCAGCGAGAACACGTCCACGTGGCCGGCCGGCCCGTGCACGCCGATGCCGACGGCGGCGAGTTCCGGAGGCTCGTCGAGACGGGCGAGGGCCGTGTGCATGGCCCCGAGTTCTACCACGGCGTCCGCAGCCCGCTCCAGGGGCGTGGAGCTCGGTTCACCAGGAGACGGCATGGTGAGAATCGACCACTACTGGGTGAACGCGGCCCACCCGGCGGGGCCGCGGGCAGGCCTAGCGTGGCCGTCATGGAGAACAGGAAGGAACTGCTCAGCTCAGTACAGATGGCGCGCTTCGTCGCGCGCGGATCGCTGCGGCTGGACGCCGTGGTCCCGGCGGAGCTGAACGCCGAGGGCCTGAAGGTGCTGGCCGACGACGTGCCGCCGGTGCCGTACGGGACGCCGTTGCCCGCGGCCTACCCCGAGGGCTCGTTCGTCCGCAGGCTGCTCGAACTGCCGCAGGTGGCAGGGGCCCTGTACAGCCTGGTCGGCCCGGAGCCGTGGGTGGACCACCACTTCGTGCACACCCGCGAACCTCACGGAGGCTCCGCGCAGTCGTTGCACGGGGACGCCATCATCGACGTCCGGCCGGACGCCTTCGACGTCCAGCTGATGTACTACCCGCAGGCCGTGACGCTGGAGATGGGCGGAACGCTCAGCGTGCCGGGCAGCCATCTGCGCCGGACCAACGAATCGGACACCGGCCGCTACCAGAACCTGCGCGGCCAGGACCGGCTGGTCTGCCCGGCCGGCACCGTGGTGTTTCTCCACCACGGCATCTGGCACGGAGGCCGGCGCAACGACAGCGACACCCTCCGCTACATGTTCAAGATCCGCTTCAATCCCAGGGTGCGTCAGCGACGTCTGTGGGACACCTCGGATCTCCACGACCCGCAGGTGACCACGGAGCTGGACGCGATGTTCCCGTGGTACGAGGGAGCGACCGGCCGGCTGGAGCGGTACAACCGCATCCTGCTGTGGCGGGAGCTGACCGGCGACGACGGCTTCGACCTCGACCACTGGGTGACCAGGGTCTCCAACCGCCCGAAGGGAACCGCGGCATGACGACCGAAGCGGTTCTTCCCGCGCGGGCCGGCACCGCGGACGCCACCGCCCCGGTGCTGCGGCAGCAGGTGCTCGTGCTGTACCTGGCGGACTCCTCGCTGGACTCCCATGTCGTCGGCTGGTCGCGCTACGACGGCACCGGCCGCACCTCGCCCACCACGGGCGACAGTGACGAGCCGCCGTACGAGTCGGGGGTGGCCGCGCTCCGGGACGGCTGGCGGCTGTTCCAGGCCGCCCAGCTGATCCCGCCGTACCCGGGTCACGAGTACGACGTCTCCTTCCTCAAACACGAGTTCTTCTTCGAACGGATCGTCGACGCGTCGGCGCCATGACACGCCGGAGGGACCATCGGCCCGCCCCGGTTCAGGCCGTTTCGGCCGGGGCATTCATGTGTGAGCGTTAACAGAACTCTTGACGGAACCGAACAGGCCCGTGGCCGGACGGCTCCGGCCGTGGCCCCGGGCGGACGAGGAGGCTTCCACCGAGGGCGCGGCGCGGCACCCGTCGGGCACTGGACCAGGACCACCCCTGAACGAGGACGAAATGACTGAGGCGGATCTCGTCGTACTGTCGGCCGGTGACACGGCCCTCGCGCTCGACGCCACCGGGCCCGAGATGCCCCGGGTACTGCACTGGGGCGCCGATCCCGGCTTCCGCGCCGGTGATGCCGCGCAGGTACTCGACGCCATGGGCCGAACCCCGCGCCACCAGGCCGGGAGCCTGATGCCTTCCCAGGGGCGGGGCCGGGGTTGGTTCGGACGTCCGACCCTCGCCGGGCACCGCGACGGCCAGGTCCGCCCGACGCGCTTCGAGCTCGCCGAACCGGTCGCCGTACGCGCCCAGGACGGCCGGGGCGGCACCCTCCACGTGCGGGCCCTGGACCCCGGCGCGGGGCTCGCGCTGCACACCGAGCTGCAGATGACGGAGCAGGGCGTGGTGCGGCTGCGCCACACCCTGACCAACACGGCGACGGACACGTACACCCTGGACGTGCTGGCCTGCGTGCTGCCGGTGCCCGCCCACGCCGCGGAACTGCTGGACTTCGCCGGCCGCTGGGCCCGTGAGCGCTCCCCGCAGCGCTCCCCGCTGCGGCAGGGCGTCTGGTCGAGGGAGAACCGGCGCGGCCGCACGGGCTTCGACGCCGGGCTGCTGCTCGCCGGCAGCGAGGGCTTCGGCTTCCGGCACGGCGAGGTCTGGGGCGTGCACCCCGCCTGGAGCGGCAACCACGTCCAGTACGCGGAGCGGCTGGCCGACGGGACGACGGTCCTCGGCGGCGGCGAGCTGCTGGACGCGGGCGAGATCCGGCTGGCGCAGGGCGAGTCCTACCGCACCCCGTGGGTGTACTTCGCGACCTCCGGCACGGGTCTGGACGGAATCAGCCGAGGGTTCCACGACATGCTCCGGGCCCGGCCGCAGCACCCGACCACCGACCGGCCGGTCACCATGAACATCTGGGAGGCGGTCTACTTCGACCACGACCCCGAGCGGATACGCGCCCTCGCGAACACCGCGGCGGCGGCCGGCGTGGAACGGTTCGTCGTGGACGACGGCTGGTTCCGCCACCGCCGCCACGACCGGGCCGGCCTCGGCGACTGGTACGTCGACGAGAAGGTGTGGCCCGACGGACTCCGCCCGCTCGCCGACCACGTCCACGGGCTCGGCATGCAGTTCGGCCTCTGGTTCGAGCCCGAGATGGTCAACCCCGACTCCGACCTGGCCCGCGCCCACCCCGACTGGTTCCTCGCCGACCCCGAGCGCCTCCCGTTCGAGCAGCGCGGCCAGCACGTCCTGGACGTCGCGCACCCCGACGCCCACGCCTACCTGCTGGAGCGGATCAGCACCCTCGTCGGGGACGTGGGCATCGACTACATCAAGTGGGACCACAACCGCGACCTCGCCGACGCCGTCCACGACGGCCGGCCCGGCGTGCACGCGCAGACCACGGCCGTCTACCGGCTCCTGGACGAACTGCGCGGCCGCCACCCCGGCCTTGAGATCGAGTCCTGCTCCTCCGGCGGAGCCCGCGCCGACCTCGGCATCCTCGAACGCACCGACCGGATCTGGGGATCGGACAACATCGACCCGATCGAACGCCAGGCCATCCAGCGCTGGACCGGCCTGCTCCTGCCCTACGAGCTGATCGGCTCCCACATCGGCTCCGCCCCCGCCCACATCAGCCACCGCGACACCACGCTCGCCTTCCGCTGCGCCACCGCCCTGTTCGGACACGCCGGCATCGAATCCGACATCTCGAACTGGTCGCGGGACGACCTGACCGCGCTGACCGCGTGGGTCGGCGCCTACAAGCAGCTGCGCCCGCTGCTCCACGGCGGCGACGTCGTCCGCACCGACCACCCCGACCCGGCCGCCTGGGTCCACGGCGTCGTCTCGCGGGACCGGGCCCACGCCGTCTTCGCGTACGTCCAGCTGGAGACCTCCGTCGCCGAGAACGGCGCGCCCGTACGCCTCCCGGGCCTGGACCCCGAGACCCGCTACGTCCTACGGGTGCGCCCCGAACTCTCCTCCCCCGAGCACACCTGGCCCGCCTGGGCACGGCGTACGACCGCGCTCACCCTCACCGGCCGGTACCTCGCCCGAGTCGGCCTCGCGGCCCCGGACCTGACCAACCGTCCGGGCCACGTGTGGGTGGTCGAGGCCCAGGCGCAGCCGTCGTCCTCACAGGAGTGATCCTCCGCCCATCGCAGCACGACGAGGAGGGCCCGTACGTCCGCCGCTGTCATCACTCCCAGACGCCAGCCCACGACCCGTACGAACACCTCGGGAACTCGCCGCGCCACCACCTGCGGCAAGCTCCGTCAGAGCGTCCCGATGGACACCCCGACCGGGTCCCGTCGAGCCGGAAGGCCAACCTTCGGGGTTTCACCGTCCCCCGCCGTGGTGCGGAGCCTCGCGCGTCAACTCCAGCAATTCCCTTCCCGCACAAGCCTCTTGACGCGCTGATACCGCTTCCCTGGGTTGAGCCAGGCATCGAAGCGCTTCGATCGACTCGTCCGACCGGCAACCGCCGCACCGAGCCGCTCACGAATCACTGGGGTGAGGCGCACTGACGGTGGAGGAAGCGCTGGGACACCAGCCGCATCCCGCCGAACCCGCCCGCCCCCTACCTGCTCCAGGCCGACACCCCTCGGCCGGTCGGCCCCCTGTCCACCACATTCCTCGGGAGCACACCCCTCATGACCACGGCCCCGTCCGACAACCGCCCCGCCCGGCGCCCGTTCCCGACGGGCTTCGCCTGGGGCGCGGCCACCGCCGCCTACCAGATCGAAGGGGCCGCCACCGAAGACGGCCGCACCGCCTCGATCTGGGACACCTTCAGCCACACGCCCGGCAGAACCGAGAACGGCGACACCGGCGACACCGCCGTCGACCACTACCACCGCTTCCGCGAAGACGTCCGCCTCATGGCCGACCTCGGCCTCACCGCCTACCGCTTCTCCATCGCCTGGCCCCGCGTCCAACCCACCGGGCGCGGCCCCCTGTCCCCCCGCGGCCTCGACTTCTACCGCGCCCTCACCGACGAACTGCTGGAGCACGGCATCGCCCCCGCCGCCACCCTCTACCACTGGGACCTCCCCCAGGAACTCGAAAACGCCGGCGGCTGGCCGGCCCGCGACACCGCCCACCGCTTCGCCGAGTACGCCGCCCTGACCGCCGAGGCCCTCGGCGACCGCGTGCCCACCTGGATCACCCTCAACGAGCCCTGGTGCAGCGCCTTCATGGGGTACGCCGGCGGCGCCCACGCTCCCGGTCGCACCGACCCCGCCGACGCGCTGCGCGCCGCCCACCACCTCAACCTCGGCCACGGCCTCGCCGTGGGCGCCCTGCGTGCCGCGCTGCCCGGCTCCGCCCGGCTCTCCGTCTCGCTGAACCTGCACGCGGTGCGACCGCGCAGCGACCGCCCGGAGGACCAGGAAGCGGCCCGCCGGATCGACGCCGTCGGCAACCGGATCTTCACCGGCCCGATGCTCAAGGGCCGCTACGACGACGACCTCCTCAAGGACACCGCCCACCTGGTCGACTGGGACGCCCTGCTCCACGACGGCGACCTCGCCGAGACCTCCCGCCCCATCGACCTGCTCGGTCTCAACTACTACGCCCCGACCGTCGTCTCGTCCCCCGCCGGGGGCCGGCGCCTCCCGCGCGAGGACGGGCACGGCACCGGCTCGCACTCGGTGTGGCCGGGCGCCGAGGACGTCGCCTTCCACCGCGCCGACGAGAACGTGACCGCGATGGGCTGGCCGATCGACCCGACCGGCCTCTCCGACACCCTCACCGCCTTGCACCACGAGTTCGGCCTGCCCCTGCTCGTCACCGAGAACGGCGCCGCCTTCGACGACACCGTCTCTCCCGACGGCACCGTCCACGACCCCGAGCGGACCGCCTACGTCCGCGGCCATCTCGAAGCCGTCGCCGACGCCATCGACGCCGGCGCGGACGTCCGGGGCTACTACCTGTGGTCGCTGATGGACAACTTCGAGTGGGGGCACGGCTACAGCAAGCGCTTCGGCATCGTCCACATCGACTACGCCACCCAGAAGCGCACCCCGAAGTCCAGCGCCCACTGGTACTCCGCGACCATCCGCCGCGGCGGACTGGACTAGGCCTTCGGTGCGGGAACGGCAGCGCGCCGCGCCGCGGGGGAGAGCCTGTACGGCCGTTCCTTCCTTCGTCAGGCCTCAGAAGGGGTCAGTCGGGCCGCGACGTCGGCGCCTTCCCGTACGAAGACCGGTATGCGCTCCAGCGGGGCCTCGGCGTCGAGGGTGGTTCCGCCCTCCCGTGCGCGGCCGGTGGCCGGGTCGAGCCAGCGGGTGCCGAACGGCAGGTACACCCGGCGGGCCCGGGCGCCCTCCTCGTACACGGGTGCCACCAACAGGTCGGGGCCGAGCAGGAACTGGTCGTCCACCTGCCAGGAGCGCTCGTCCTCGGGGAAGTCGAAGAACAGCGGGCGCATCGGCGGGGCGCCGGTGCGGTGGGCGTCCTCGGACAGGCCGTGCAGGTAGGGGCGCAGGCGCTCGCGCAGCAGCAGGTGGTCGCGGAGGATGCCGTACGCCTGCTCCCCGTACGACCAGACCTCGTTCGGCCCGCCGGTCATGTCCGTGGCGAAGGCGGGGTGGTTGGGCTCGCGGTCCCCGTGCAGCCGCATGACCGGGCTGAAGGTGCCGTACTGGAACCACCGGATCAGCAGTTCGCGGTACGCCGGGTCGTCCGGGTCGCCGCCGAAGAAGCCGCCGATGTCGGTGTTCCACCAGGGGATGCCGCTCATCGCGACGTTCAGTCCCGCCCTGATCTGGCGCCCGAGGGAGTCGAAGGTGGTGGGGATGTCGCCGGACCACAGCAGGGCCCCGTGGTGTTGGCTGCCCGCCCAAGCCGAGCGGATCAGCGACAGCGGCCGGTCCTCGCCCACCGCGCGCAGGCCCTCGGCCACCGCGCGGGCGTGCTCCAGCGGGTAGAGGTTCGCGGCCTCGGCGGCCGGCCCCGCCGCGTAGACGGCGCGCTCGGCGAGGCCCGGGGGCACATCGGGTTCGCAGGCGTCCAGCCAGAAGCACGCCACGCCCAGCGAGCGGTAGTTGTCGTTCAGCCGCTGCCACAGCGCGGCGCGCGCTCCGGGGTGGGTGGCGTCGTAGTACGCCATCGGACGGATCAGCGCTTCCCCGGCGTACCGGGACGGCCACGGGAAGGTGAGCAGGCCGCCGTCCGCGTCCCGGACGAGGTGTCCGGCCGAGCGCAGTTCCCCGTACGCGTCGCTTCCGGGCTCGACGGTGGGCCACACCGAGACGGCGAGCTTCACGCCGAGGTCCGTCAGCTCCTTGACCATGGCGGCGGGGTCGGGCCATTCGCTCTCCTCGAAGCGCCAGTCGCCCATCCTCCGCCAGTGGAAGAAGTCGCAGACGATGACGGACAGCGGCAGCCCGCGTTCCTTGTACTGCCGGGCCACGGCGAGGAGTTCGTCCTGGGTGCGGTAGCGCAGCTTCGACTGCCAGAAGCCCGAGGCCCATTCGGGCAGCAGGGGCGGGCGGCCGGTGGCCCGGGTGTAGGAGTCCAGGATCCGGGCCGGGGTGTCGCCCGCGGTGATCCAGTAGTCGATGCGCCCGCCGCCGTCGGCGGTCCACCGGGTGGTGTCGGCGCCCAGTTCGACGCGGCCGGTGGCGGGGTTGTTCCAGAGCAGTCCGTAGCCGCGCGAGGAGTGCAGGAAGGGGACGGCCGCCACGGTGTTGCTCTGGACGAGGTCGATCACACAGCCCTTCTGGTCCAGCCGCCCGTGCAGGTGCTGCCCCAGGCCGTGCAGCCGTTCACCGTCGTAGGCCTCGAAGGACTGCTCCGTCCGGCCGCCGGCCGCGTGGACGCGGGAGCCGGTGTGGAGCGCGTGCGGGCTGCGCTCGGCGAGGAGTTCGCGGCCCGAGACGGCGTCGCGGAATCGCAGCCGGCCGTCCGCCGAGGCCTCGACGGCGATGCCGCCGTTGACCAGGCGGGCACTGCCGTCGTCCGACACGGACGCCTCGGCGTGCGGGGCGGGTCGCGGGTCCCCCAGCGCGCCGGGGGCGGTGGGGTCGATGGTCCCGGACGAGGCCCGCACCCGGACGGCGTCCGGTCCCCAGGGCTCGATGCGGAGGATCTCTGCGGCGGTGTGCCGTTCCAGGGCGCCCGCGCGGATGCTGTAGGACAAGGGTCGGCTCCTCTGCTCTCGGGGTCGGTCGGGTGGTGCCGCTGCCGTTTCCGGACTCCTCCGTCGCGCGGGCCGGGCCCGCCACCGCCGGCGGAGCGGTGGCGGGCCGGTGCGCGGTGGTGCTGCCCCGGTGGCTCAGCCCCAGGGCTGGGCGATGAGCCAGCTGGTGTCGGCGGCCCAACTGGTGCCGCTGTCCCAGCTGTTGGAGCCGCCGTTGCTCGCTATGTAGGCCGTGTAGTTGTAGTGCCGGATGTACTTCGTCGGGAAGTTGACGGACTGGAAGGAGGTGCCGACCCCGCTGTTGCCCCTGGTGGGGCAGAAGGTGGCGTCCTGGGCGAAGGCGCCGGCGCCGTTGTCGAAGTCCAGGTAGAGCTCGTAGTTGTAGTGGTGCAGGAACTTCCCAGGACTGTTGGCGGACTCGAAGGAGAGGCAGGAGGTGTCGGCCAGGCCGGTGCGGACGATCCAGGTGGCGTCGGCCTTGTCGGTGGCCGAGCTGGAGGAACCGGTGCCAGCGATGACGACCTTGTTGTCGGCGTCGTCGTGGCGGAGGTAGTGCGAGGTGCAGCAGGGCGCGGTGGTGGCCTGCAGGGAGATCCGGGAGCCGGGAGTCAGCGTGCCGGTGCCGGTCGAGCCGCTGTTGTAGCCGGCGGCGGTGATGTTGGCCTGGACCGCGTTCTCGGTGGCGTCCGACGGGTAGCCCTGGGTCATGACCCCTTCGTAGAAGGTGCCTTGGGCCCACTTGCTGTTGTCGCCGCCGATGCCGAGGATGATCGCGCCCTCCTTGTGCATCGGGTTGTAGCCGGTGGCGTTGGGGCGCGCGCCGCTGTAGAAGGTGGACAGGCCGCCCGACCGCGCGTCGCCCCCGCGGAGGGCCCACTGGTTCGGGCCGCCCTTGAGCATGGCGGTCAGGAACCGGTTGCCGACGCTGGGGTCATTGGCGTTGAACCCGCGGTTGACCCCGGAGAACAGGCCGTTCTCCAGGTCGGCCATGACCCAGGGGCCGTTGCCGCTGCCCCAGCCCCAGCCCTTGTTGTCGCCGAAGTAGAGGGCCTCCATGTGGCCGTTGCCGGTGTCCAGGTTGTTGGTCTCGGCGTTGCCGTAGTCGAAGCAGCAGCCGCCGTTGAAGTGCGTGCCGTCGAAGATGGCGTACATGCCCTCGGGCTGGTCGCCGGTGGCGATGCCGTTGGTGTTGTTGTTGCGGTAGCCGGTCCCGGGGGCGACGTAGACGCCGTACGCCTTGTGCCCGCCGACGGTGACCGGCGCCTCGAAGGCGTTGGCGAGGTTGTCCGGCCCGCCGGCCGCCCCGCCGGCAGGCGCCTGGGTGAGGTGGTTGCCCTTGCCGGACTGGTCGTAGAGGACGGTGATGACGCAGCTGGTGCCGGCGCAGAAGGAGTCCTGCGCGGCGGCGTCGGCGTATCCGCCGGCGCTCAGCGGCCCGATGTCCCTGGTTGCGCTGTCGGAGGCGCGCCTGACCTGGTACAGCGGGCCGTTGTACGCCCCGTACAGGGCCCGGGTGGTGCTGTGCGCCGCCACGCACGGCGTGCCACCGGCGAGGTAGATGTCGCACGGCCCCTGGGTGGCCGCCTGCGAGGTCCCGGCCGTTGCGGTGAGCAGGCCGGCGGAGAGCGCGGCGGTCGCACCGACCGCGAGGAGGGCGCGCCTGGCCCTGCGGATCGACGATTTGATCATGAAGTACTCCATTCACCGGGTGGGGTGCGGGGTGAGCGGTTCGGTTCGGCTCCCTCCGTCGTCGCCACCGGCCCCGACTCGGCCTGCCACGCTTTGTTAGCGCTAACAATTCTGGCCGGAAAAGGGCGCGCGTGATGACGGCACAGACGCCTCCCGTGCCACAACGGCATCACTATGGCCAGCCGGTCGCGGGGGTGGCAATACGGCGACGGCAGGATTCCGGGTGGAACCCCGCCGTCGGTGCGGGTACGGGTTCAGACCGGGAAGGGCAGGTCCGCCTCGTGGGTACCGGCCGGGTGGACGTGCGGGACGCCGTCCGGGCCGCCGATCCGCAACTGCCAGGGGTGCGGGCTGTCGGTGGTCACCCGGAGGCGGTCGCCGGTGCGGCGCAGGTGGAAGCGGGCGCTCTCGCCGGGGCCGTCGCCGCGCGGGACGACCACGGTGCGCTCGGCGCCGTCGGCGAAGGCGTGGACCCGCAGCTCGACGCCCTCGGCCCAGGCGGAGACCGGACGCTGGTCGTCCGCCCCGAGCGGGATGACCGAGTCGGGGCGGGCGAGCAGCGGCAGGGTGTGGAAGCCGTGCCGCTCGCGCACCCAGCGCGGGCCGTCGACCCGGTCGCCGGTCAGGATGTTGGTCCAGCTCCCCTCGGGCACGTAGTACTCGACCGTGCCGTCCTCGGTGAAGACCGGGGCGACGAGCAGGTCGTCGCCGAGCAGGTACTGCCGGTCGAGCGCGGCGGCGGCCGGGTCGTCCGGGAACTCCAGCACCATCGCGCGCATCACCGGCACGCCGGTGGTGTGCGCCTGCTGGGCGGCCCGCTGGAGATAGGGCGCCAGGCGGTGCTTGAGCAGGGTGAACTCGCGGGTGACCTCGACGGCCTCCTCGCCGAAGTCCCACGGGACGCGGTACGACTTGCTGCCGTGCAGCCGGCTGTGCGAGGAGAGCAGGCCGAACTGGGTCCAGCGCTTGAAGACCTCGGGGGTCGGGGTGCCCTCGAAGCCGCCGATGTCGTGGCTCCAGAAGCCGAAGCCTGACAGGCCCAGGGAGAGCCCGCCGCGCAGCGACTCCGCCATGGCGTTGAAGTGCGACTCGCAGTCGCCGCCCCAGTGCACCGGGTACTGCTGGCCGCCCGCGGTGGCGGACCGGGCGAACAGCAGCGCCTCCCCCTCCCCGCGCTCCTCGCGGAGCAGCTCGAACACGGTCCGGTTGTACAGCTGGGTGTAGTAGTTGTGCATCCGCTCCGGGTCGGAGCCGTCGTGCCACACCACGTCGGTCGGGATGCGCTCGCCGAAGTCGGTCTTGAAGCAGTCCACGCCGATGTCGAGGAGGGTGCGCAGCTTGTCCCCGTACCAGTCGCGGGCGGCGGGGCTGGTGAAGTCCACCAGGGCCATGCCCGGCTGCCACAGGTCCCACTGCCAGACGCTGCCGTCCGGGCGGCGCACCAGGTGGCCCTCGCGCATGCCCTCGGCGAACAGCTCCGACTTCTGCGCGATGTAGGGGTTGATCCAGGCGGAGATCCGCAGCCCCTGCTCCTTGAGCCGGGCCAGCATGCCGACCGGGTCGGGGAAGGTGTCCGGGTCCCAGCGGAAGTCGCTCCACTGGTACTCGCGCATCCAGAAGCAGTCGAAGTGGAAGACGCTCAGAGGGATGCCGCGTTCGGCCATGCCGCCGACGAAGCGGTTGACGGTGGCCTCGTCGTACTCGGTGGTGAAGGAGGTGGTCAGCCACAGGCCCAGCGCCCAGGCCGGGGGCAGCGCGGGGCGGCCGGTGAGCGCGGTGTAGCGCTCCAGGATCGCCTTGGGGGTCGGGCCGTGGACGACGAAGTACTCCAGCGACTGGTCCTCGACGCTGAACTGCACCTGGCCGACGGACTCGGAGCCGATCTCGTAGCTGACCTTGCCGGGGTGGTTGACGAAGACGCCGTAGCCCCGGTTGGTCAGGTGGAACGGGACGTTCTTGTACGCCTGCTCGCTGCTGGTGCCGCCGTCCGCCTGCCAGATGTCCACCACCTGGCCGTTGCGGACGAACGGGGTGAACCGCTCCCCCAGCCCGTAGACCAGCTCGCCGACTCCCAGCGAGAGCTGTCCGAGCATGTGGTGCCGGCCCCCGGCGTCGGTGACGAATCCGGTGCCGCGCTCCCCCACCGAGGTGAGCACCCGGTCGCCGGCGCGGAACTCCAGCCGCCAGGGCCGGGAGGTGTCCACCCGCAAGGTCAGTTCGCCGGCACTCAGCTCGACCACGTCACCGTCCCGGCTCACCTTCCCCTGGCCCTGCTCGGCGCCGGGCAGCGCGAACTCGGGACCGCTCCGCACCGCACCGGCGTGGTGGGTGGCGCGCACCCCGATCACGCCCTCGGCCGGGGACCAGCATTCGACGGTCAGCAAGGGGCTGTTGAGCGTGTCACCGCGGCCGCGCACGTGCTTCACGGGCGCGTAGAGGGTCATCCGGTCCTCGCCGGCGCGGACGTCGGCGACCTCGGTGGCGTAGCGCGCGGTGACGCCCGGGCGCATCAGCCAGTAGCCGTCGGTGAACTTCATCGGGCAGGTTCCTCCGTCCGCGCTCGGTGCGCGGTGATCAGGCCCCGGTACCAGTGGTAGCTGTCCTTGGGCGTTCGGGTCAGGGTTCCGTAGTCGACGCGGACCAGGCCGAAGCGCTGCTCGTAGCCCCAGGCCCACTCGAAGTTGTCCATCAGCGACCAGACGTAGTAGCCGCGCACGTCGACCCCGGCCGCGACGGCGTCGGCGACGGCGGCGAGGTGGCCGGCCAGGTAGTCGGTCCGCTCCGGGTCGTGGACGTGGCCGTCGGGGGTGACGCCGTCGGCCTCGGCCGAGCCGTTCTCGGTGATCCAGACCGGCGGCAACCGCGGGTAGCGGGAGTCCAGGTCGACGAGCAGCTCGGTGAACGCGGCCGGAACGACCGGCCAGTCCATGGTGGTGAGCCGGGTCCCGTACGGGTTCGACTCGGCCGCGCCGATGTCCGTGGCGGTGCGCCGTTCGGGGTCGTCCTCGCGGTGCGGGGCGGCCTCGATGGTGAGCGGCCGGTAGAAGTTGATGCCGACGAAGTCCAGCGGCGCGCCGATCAGTCGCAGGTCTCCCGGCAGGCGCCAGGGGCCGTCGGCCAGGCCCGCCCAGGTCTCGCCCTCGTGGTCGGGGTAGCCTCCGGCGAACAGCGGTTCCGTCCAGACCTCGTTGTGCAGGACTTCGGCCCGGCGCAGGGCGGCGAGGTCCTCGGGCCGGTCGGAGGCGGCATGCAGCCGCTCTAGGTTGAGCGTGATCCCCACCTCGCGGGCGCCGGCGGCGCGCAGCTCCCGGACGGCCAGGCCGTGGCCGACCAGCAGGTGGTGGGCGGCGGCCAGCGCCCCGCGGCCCTCCCGCGCGCCGGGCGCGTGCCGGCCCTCGGCGTAGCCGACGAAGGCGGTGCAGAACGGCTCGTTGAGGGTGATCCAGCGCTCGACCCTGTCCCCGTAGCGGTCGGCGGCGACGGCCGCGTACTCGGCGAAGGCCTCGGCGGTCTGCCGCACCCGCCAGCCGCCCCGGTCCTCCAGGGCCTGCGGGAGGTCCCAGTGGTACAGGGTGACGGCGGGCGCGATCCCTGCGGCCAGCAGTTCGTCGAGCAGCCGGTCGTAGAAGTCGAGGCCCTTCGGGTTGACCGGGCCGGTGCCCTCGGGCAGCAGGCGCGACCAGGCGAGGGAGAAGCGGTAGTCGTCGACGCCGAGCTCGCGCAGCAGCGCGACGTCCTCCGGGTAGCGGTGGTAGTGGTCGCAGGCGGTGTCGCCGGTGGCACCGCCGAGGGTGCGGCCCGGGGTGTGGCTGAAGGTGTCCCAGATGGACGGGCCGCGGCCGTCCTCGTCGTGGGCGCCCTCGATCTGGTAGGCGGCGGTGGCGGCGCCGAAGCGGAAGCCGGCGGGCAGTTCCGGGAAGGCCGGAGAGGTCACGGGCGTCCCGGCACCGGAGGGCACGGCGCTCACAGCTGCGGCGCCAGCCCGCGCTCGCGCAGCCAGGCCAGCTGGACGGGCGGGTTGGCGCCGCAGCCGCCGCCGTGGTCGGCGAAGGGCCACACCGTCATGGTGCGGTCCTCGCCCGCGTAGTGGTTGAAGGCGGCGTAGACGGTGCGGGGCGGACAGATCGGGTCCATCAGGCCGACGCTGAACAGCGCCGGGGCCGTGGCCCGCTGGGCGAAGTGCACGCCGTCGAAGTGGTCGAGGGTGTCGAAGGCCTGCCGCACACGGTGGGGGCTGTGCCAGCGCAGGTACTTGACGATCTCCTGGTACGGCCCCTCCAGGGCGGTCTGCGCGCCCTCCCTGAAGTGGCACAGGAACGGCACGTCCGGCATCGTCGCGGCCACGCGGTCCCCGCTGAGCCCGGCGACGGCGAGGGCCAGTCCGCCGCCCTGGCTGCCGCCGGCCAGCACGATCCGGTCGCCGTCCAGACCGGGCAGCTGGGCGACGGCGTCCACGGCGCGCACGCAGTCGGTGATCAGCCGCCGGTAGTAGTGGTTCTCCGGGGAGTCGATGCCGCGGGTCATGAAGCCTTCGACCCACTGGGTGCCGTCGCCCTCGCCCCGGTCCGGGGTGTCCCGGCCCTGGCCCCGGCTGTCGACGACGAGCTGGGCGTAGCCGGCGGCGGACCAGAGCAGGTGCTCGGTGGGCAGTCCACGGCCGCCGCTGTAGCCGATGTAGGTGACGACGACGGGCAGCGGCCCGTCCACGTCACGCGGGCGCACCAGCCAGGCGGCCACCGGCTCGCCGTTCCAGCCGGGGAAGCCCACGTCGTCGACCTCGACGGTGCGCAGCGCGTACTGCTCGGTGACGCGTTCGGCCTTGACCGCCCCGCCGTGCGAGCGGGCTTCGGCGAGGGTCCGGCGCCAGAACTCGTCGAAGCCCTGCGGGACGGGCGCCTCGGGCCGGAAGCCGACGAGTTCGTCGGGACCGGGATCTGTGAGTGGCATGGGGAATTCCTCCTGGTGGTGACGGGGGTCGGCACGGACTCGCCGGCGGGCGGCGGATCCCGGAACCGGGCAGGGAGGGACGGCGGTCCGCCCTCCCACCCCGGGCGGACCGCCGGTCTGTGGGGCGAGGGCCTCAGTCGGTCGCGCCGAAGCGGAAGGCCGAGAGCCGGAAGTCGCCGTGCAGGGTCAGGCTCAGGTCGTGCACGCCGTGGAGCGGGGCGGCGAGCTCGGCGGTGGTGCTCGTCCAGGCGTAGCGGTCGCCGGTCACGGGCACCTCGATCTCGGCCAGCACCCGGCCGCCCGCCCGGACTTCGAGTCGGCCCCCGGCCGCGCGGACGTCCTCGCGGGCGGTCTCGACCTCGATCGCGGAGGCGCCGGAGAGGTCGACCTCGCGGAAGAGGAGCGTCGCGGGCCGTGCGGGGTCGGTGGGCGTGACCGCGTCGCCGTCGGTGCGGGTGGCGTCGACGATGGCGGCGTCCTCGTAGTCGTCGAAGTCGACGGCCCGGATCCGGCGTCCGGTGCCCGCGCGGGGCGCGGCGGCCGCACCGGGCACGGTGAGGGGTGCCGTGAGGACCGGGTGGTCGGCGCTGCGGGCGACGATCACCTCGTAGCGTCCGGGGTCGACGGTGAAGGCTCCGGTGGCGACGTCCCAGTGGGCCAGCTGTTCGGCCGGCAGCCGGAACGTCAGTTCACGGTTCTCCCCAGGCTCCAGTCGGACCTTGCGGAAGTCGGCGAGGCGCAGCCGGGGTGCCTCGTAGCGGGCGTCCAGGGCGCGGACGTAGACCTGGACCACCTCGGTGCCGGGGCGCGGGCCGCCGTTGGCCACCGTCACCGTGACGTCGACCGCGCCGTACGGGTCGACCGAGGGCTGCGAGAGGAGCAGGTCGCGGTAGGTGAAGTCGGTGTAGGACAGCCCGTGCCCGAAGGCGTAGAGGGGGGTGGTCCGGTGGTACTGGTAGGTCCAGCCCGCCTTGATGATGTCGTAGTCGAGCGGGGCGGGCAGCGGGTCGTCGCCCCGGTACCAGGTCTGCGGCAGGCGGCCGGCGGGCTCGGCCCCGCCGAGCAGCACGGCGGCCAGCGCGTGTCCCGTCTCCTGCCCGCCGTGGGAGGTCCACACCACGGCGGGCAGGTGTTCGTCGGCCCAGTCGAGGGCGTAGGGGTAGCTGCTCATCAGTACCAGTGCCGTCTGCGGGCGGGCTTCGGCGACGGCGCGCAGCAGTGCCTCCTGGCCCTCGGGCAGGCGGATGTCGGCGCGGTCCTCGGTCTCGCGGCCGTTGATCATCGGGTGGTTGCCGAGGGCGACGACGGCGGCGTCCGCCGTCGCGGCGGCTTCGCGGGCCTCGGCGCGGCCGTCGCGCAGCAGCTCGCGCTGCCAGCGCTCGGCGGCGTCCGGGGTCTCGGCGGTGACCGTCACCCGGCCGTCGGTGGGATCCACGGCGGCGTAGCGTCCGGTGAACACGTTGCGCAGCAGGACGGTGTCCTCGCCGGCCGGTTCGAACCGGAAGGTCTCCTTGACGAACCAGGCCTTGATGACGTCCTGGTCGGCGGCCAGGCCCTCGTCGTCCTGGAGGGTCAGGTAGCGGCCGGTGTCGGCGGCGCGCAGCGTGGAAACGCCGCCGCCCCAGTCGGTCACGTCGAAGGAGGTCTTGCCGAGCAGTTCACCGGTGGTGCGCGAGCGCAGGGCGATCCGGTCGCAGCCCTCCACCCGGACGATCTCGCCGCCGTGCGGGGCGAGGGCCGCGGCGAGGCCGGTGGCCAGGCCGACCCGGTACGGCATGGTGCCGCTGTACCAGTCCTCGAAGAGGGTGTCGGCGAGCGGGCCGATGACGGCGATCCGCGGAGTGCGGGCCGGGTCGAGGGGCAGCAGGCCGTCGTTCTTGAGCAGGACCGTCGACTCGACCGCGGCGTGCCGGGCCAGGGCGCGGTGCTCGGGGCAGTCGATCACCTCGGGGCCGGTGCCGGACCAGGGGTCGAGGTCGGGGTCGAACTCGCCGAGGCGGAAGCGCAGTTCCAGCTGGCGGCGGACGGCGCGGTCCACGTCGGCCTCGTCGATCAGACCGCGTTCCAGCGCCTCGCGCAGTCGGCCGACCGGGGTCTCGCTGTCCTCGTTGTGGTCGGTGAAGCTGTCGATGCCGGCCTTGAGCGCCGCCGCGTGGGATTCGGCGTGGTCGTCGAAGTAGTGCTCCGGGTCGACCAGGTTGGAGGGGGCCTCGGCGTCACTGACCACGAACAGCTCGTGGCCGGTCGGCTCGGCCCAGCGGCGCAGCTCGGTCCCGATCAGCGGGCTGACGTGGCAGGGCCGGCCGTTGACCAGGTTGTAGGCGGCCATCGCGCCGGTCGCGGCGCCGGAGGCGACGACGGGGCGGAAGGCGGCCAGGTCGTACTCCTGGAGGACGCGCGGGCGCAGTCCGGAGGAGGTGACGCAGCGGTCGTCCTCGTTGTTGTAGGCGAGGAAGTGCTTGAGCACCGGGGCGGACCGCAGATAGGTCGGGTGGTCGCCGGCGAGCCCCCTGCAGAACGCCTCGCCGACCCGCGCGGTGTGCACCGGGTCCTCGGAGTAGCCCTCTTCGTTGCGTCCCCAGCGCGGGTCGCGCAGCAGGTTGAGCACGGGGGCCCAGGCCTGCAGCGAGTTGGCCCCGCGCTCGGGGCTGCCGACGGCCGGCGGGCGGTGGTGGTGGAAGGCGCGCAGTTCGGTCGAGACCGCCTCGGCGACCCGGCGCACCAGCTCCTCGTCCCAGCTGGCGCCGAGACCGACGGCCTGGGGGAAGACCGTCGCCACCCCGAGCCAGGAGACGCCGTGCAGGCCCTCGCTGCCGGTGCGGAACGGGGCGACGCCCAGGCGCGGTACGGCCGGCGCGTACTGGTGCAGCATCGCGAGCCGTTCGTCGAGCGTGAGCTGCCGGAGCAGATCGTCGACACGCTCCCGCAGGGCGAGCGTGGGATTGCGGAAACCGGGCAGGCCGGCGGCGGACACGGGCACGGGCACGGAACTCACGTGGAACACCCTTCGGGTGGGCTCGGCTCGGCGACCGGATGATCGAAGCGTTTCGACGCTGACACGCTCCGATGGAGGTGTCAACTCCCCAGGAAACAAAGGGTTCTGGATTTGTTCAGCCTCTTGCCCAACTAGAAACCCGTCGTTAGTGTCGCCGAAACATCCAAGCGCTTCGACGCTTCGATGCTTCAACCTTCGACGGAGAGGGCCACGCCACCATGAGATCCGGGTTGAACCGCAGAAGCTTCCTGACCACCGCCGCCACGGTCGCGGGAGCCGCCGCGATGGCGCCCCTGCTGTCCGCCTGCGGCGGCGGCTCGGACAAGAAGGCCGGGGCGAACACCAAGGAGGGCCTCAAGTCCGCCCTGCCGGCCTATGTGCCCAACGCCAACGCGGTCAAGCCGGACATAGCCCCCGTGCGGGGCGCGGGCGATGCCGCGACCGACCCGGCCTACCTCTCCTACCCGGCCTCCCCGCCGTCCAGCGTCTCCGGCGTTCCGGGCAGGGGCGGCAGCTACACGGCGGTCACCCCGCTGTGGGGCACGGCCCCACCGGTCGGCAACTCCTTCTACCAGGCGATGAACAAGGCACTCGGGGTCGACCTGACCGTCAAGCCGACGGACGGGATCAACTACAACACCATCATCCCGACGATGACCGCCGCCAAGAAGCTGCCGGACTGGATCAACCTGCCGGCCTGGATGAACAACAACTTCAACACCGGTGGGCTGGCCGGCACCCAGCTCGCGGACCTGACCCCCTACCTGTCCGGCGACAACATCAAGAAGTACCCCAACCTGGCCGCCCTGCCCACCGGCGCCTGGCAGCACGGCGTCTGGGGCGACAAGCTCTACGGCATCCCCTGCTTCTCCACCAGCTTCGGCATCCCCGGCGCCACCTTCTACCGCCGGGACGTCCTCGAAGCCCGGGGCATCACGGCCGACCAGGTGAAGTCCGCCGACGACCTGATGAACCTCGGCAAGGAACTGACCGACGCCAAAAGGGGCGTGTGGGCCTTCGACGACGTGTGGACCTACCTCCAGGTCGCCTGGAACGTCCCCATGAACTGGAGGATCGACAACGGCAAGCTGGTCCACCCGCTCGAGACCCAGGAGTTCCTGGAGGCCATCGACTGGCACAACCGCCTGGCCACCTCGGGCTCCATGCACCCGGACGCGCTCGCCGGCGACGTCTCCAACGGGGCCACCCGCTTCTACAGCGGCAAGACGCTCATCGGAGGCGGCGGGCTGGGCGCCTGGAACCTGGCCGACCACCAGTCCGGCGTCGCCGCGGATCCGCACTACCGGCGCGGCGCCTTCAACGCCATCACCGCCGACGGCAAGGGCAAGCCCGTGATCTACATGGGCGCCGCCGCCAGCATGATCAGCTACCTCAACGCCGGTCTGAAGCCGGAGCAGATCCAGGAACTGCTCGCCGTCGCGAACTACCTCGCCGCGCCCTACGGCACGGCCGAGTACACCATGGTCAACTTCGGCGTCGAGGGCGTCCACCACACCCGGGTGAACGGCGTGCCGACCTTCACGGAGGAGGGGAAGAAGGACGTCCAGGTGACGAGCTACCAGTTCCTTGCCGCCGCCCCCTCCGTGACCAGCAACCCGGGCGGCGAGCAGGTCACCAGGGACTACGCGAGCTGGTCGGCCGCCAACGTCGGGTACCTCACCAAGCCGCCCTTCTGGGGCATGAACCTCAGCATGCCGCAGGCCATCGCCTCGGCGGCTGCCGCGCAGAACGTCAACGACACCATCAAGGACTGCTACCACGGCAAGAAGAAGGTCTCCGAGGTGCAGGCCGCCATCGCCAGCTGGCGGTCCGGCCCCGGCGAGCGGCTCAAGCGGTGGATGACCGACAACGTCCTCGACAAGTACGGCACCGGCCAGTGAGCACCGCGGCGCGGAAGCGCCTCGCCGGCCCCGCGCGGCTCGACCGGCGGACCAGGCTGCGGCGCGACAAGTCCCTCCTGCTGATGACGGTTCCCGCGGTCGTCCTGCTCCTGGTGTTCAACTACGCACCGCTGTTCGGCATCGTCACCGCCTTCCAGGAGTACGACCCGCTGGTCGGGGTCTGGCAGAGCGAATGGGTCGGGTTCGACCAGTTCCGGCAGCTGCTCGGCGACCCGGCGTTCTGGGCCTCGCTGCAGAACACGCTCTACCTCAGCTTCGTCCAGCTGATCCTCTTCTTCCCGGTCCCCATCGCCCTGGCCCTGCTGCTCAACTCGGTGATCAGCGAGCGGATCCGCAACTTCTTCCAGTCCGTGGTCTATCTGCCGCACTTCTTCTCGTGGGTGCTGGCGGTCACGATCTTCCAGCAGATGCTCGGCGGCGCCGGGGTGCTCAACCAGTTCCTGCGCCGGCACGACATCGGCACCTGGGACATCATGACCGACCCGCACACCTTCGCCCTCCTTGTCACCTCCCAGGCGATCTGGAAGGAGGCGGGCTGGGGGATCATCGTCTTCCTCGCGGCGCTGAGCGCGATCAACAGCGAGCTGTACGAGGCCGCGGCCGCCGACGGCGCGGGGCGGTTCCGGCGGATGTGGCACATCACGCTGCCGGGGCTGCGCGGGGTGATCGTGCTGATGCTGGTCCTGCGGCTCGGCAACGCCCTGTCCGTCGGTTTCGAGCAGTTCCTGATCCAGCGCGACGCCGTCGGCCACGAGGCCGCGGACGTCCTGGACACCTTCTCCTTCTACTACGGCATCGCCACCGGCGGCTACAGCTACGGCGCGGCGGCCGGGCTCTTCAAGAGCGTGGTCTCCCTGCTGCTCATCTGGGGTGCCAACAAGCTGGCGCATGCCTTCGGCGAGGACGGGCTGTATCGCACATGACGAACGCACTCAGCATCGGTTCGCGGGGCGGGAAGCACCGCACGGCGGCGACAGCCGCCCGACGCCGGACCCACTCCGCCCGCCCCTCCTGGGACGAGCCGCCGACCACGGTCGGCCAGGCCGCGAAGGGCCTCACACTCGGCGGGACGCTCGCCGTCATCCTGGTCCCGCTCTGGATCATCGTACTGACCAGCTTCTCCACCCCCGGAGCCATCAACCGAGCCGGCGGCCTGGTGATCTGGCCGGACGGCCTGTCCACCGAGACGTACCGCCAGATGCTCGGCGACCCGACGATCATCACCGCGCTGGGGGTGAGCCTGGGCATCACCCTGGTCGGCACCGCACTGTCCATGGTCGTCTCGATCCTGTGCGCCTACGGCCTCTCCCGGCCCCGGTCGTTCGGGCACCGCTTCCTCCTGATGCTGCTGATCGTCACGATGTTCGTCAGCGGCGGCCTGATCCCGGGCTTCCTGGTGGTCACCGGACTGGGCGGCTACGGCCAGTGGTGGGCGCTGATCCTGCCGAGCGCGGTCTCCGTCTTCAACATCCTGGTGCTGCGCGCCTTCTACCAGGAGACCTCCTCCGAACTGATCGACGCGGCCCGGATGGACGGCGCCGGGGAGTGGCGGATCCTGTGGTCCGTCGTCCTGCCCACCTCACGCGCCGTCACCGCCGTCACCGCGCTGTTCTACGCCGTCGGCTACTGGAACTCGTTCTTCAACGTCATGCTCTACATGCCGACGGACAGTCAGAAGTGGCCTCTGCAGTACGTGTTGCTCACCTACGTCAACCGGGCGAACGGCCTGCCCGGTTCGGTCAACTCGGGTTTCGGGGAGACCCACGCCCAGACCGCACCGCTGTCGCTGCAGATGGCGGTCGTGGTCCTCACCCTGGTACCACTGGTGATCGTGTACCCGTTCGTGCAGAAGCACCTGCGTACCGGTGTCCTCACCGGAGCGATCAAGGGCTGAGCCGTCGCTCCGGTCCGGCGCGCCCCCACCGGACCGGGACCGGACCGGGAACACGCCCTCAACGGAACCGACACGAAGGAAACAGCACGATGGTGACACTCGCCGATGTGGCCAGGCACGCCGGTGTCTCGTCCAGCACGGTCAGCTACGCCCTCAGCGGCAAGCGGCCGATCTCCCACGAGACCAGGATCCGCATCGAGCAGGCCATCACGGACCTCGGCTACCACCCCCACGCGGGCGCCCGGGCCCTGGCCGGCAAGCGCTCCCACATCATCGCCCTGGTCGTGCCGCTCCATCCCCAGGTGCACGTGCCCACCATGATGGAGATCGCCATCGCCGTCACCGTCGCGGCCCGCGAACACGGCTACGACGTCCTGCTGCTCACCAACGACGAAGGACCCGAAGGAGTCCGCAGGGTCGCCGCCACCGGACTCGCCGACGGCGTCATCCTGATGGACGTCCGGC
Organism: Streptomyces sp. NPDC021012; assembly: GCF_044333355.1. NCBI lineage: Bacteria > Bacillati > Actinomycetota > Actinomycetes > Kitasatosporales > Streptomycetaceae > Streptomyces > Streptomyces sp. NPDC021012. Next base: position 848,352 of record NZ_JBIRQU010000003.1, on the reverse strand, counting down.
TCGACGACGACCGCGTCCCGGTCCTGCGCGCCCAGGAGATCCCCGCCGCGCTCATCGGCCTGCCCGGCGACCCCACCGGACTCTCGTGCGTCGACCACGACTTCGCCACCGCGGGCGCGCTCTGCGCCGACCACCTGGCCGACCTCGGCCACCGCGACATCGCCTTCATCGGCTACAGCAGCGGCGTCTACCAGCGGCACGCCGGCTACGCCGAGCGCACCCTGAACGGCTTCCGCGCCCGCGCCGAGCGGCGGGACCTGCGCTTCCTCCACCGGCCGTGCGAGGGCACGTACGAGAGCACGGCCGGCACCCTGGCCCGCATCCTCGCGGACCGGCCCGACACCACCGGGTTCGTCGTGCAGAACGAGGCCGCGATCGGCCCGCTGCTCAGTCTGCTGCGCGCCAGCGGACGGACCGTCCCGGAGGACGCCTCCGTCATCGCCATCTGCCCGGAGGCGATGGCCGAGCAGCACTCCCCCCGGCTCACCTCCGTGACCGGCCCGAAGAAGGACCTCGGACAGGTCGCCGTCGAGCAGGTCATGGCGAGGATCGCCGCGACCACCGCGGGCGAGCGTCCCGACGACCAACTCGTCCTGATGCCACCGGAACTGGTGGTACGCGAAAGCACCGCACCGGCCCCGCGCCGCCTTTGACACCACGACCGGAAAGAGGGTTCCCGGATGGACATCCGCCGGCTCACCGACCGCCTGGGCGGCCTCGCCTTCGGCGGGGACTACAACCCCGAGCAGTGGGACGCGGAGGTGTGGAAGCAGGACGACGAACTCATGCGCCGGGCGCGCGTCAACCTGGCCACCGTCGGCGTCTTCTCCTGGGCCCTGATGGAACCCGAGGAGGGACGCTACGACTTCGACTGGCTCGACGCCCACCTCGACCGGCTGCACGCGGCCGGCGTCGCCGTCGACCTGGCCACCCCCACCGCCTCCCCGCCGCCCTGGTTCTCCCTGGCCCACCCGGACGCCCTGCCGGTCGGCCCCGACGGCGCCCGCCTGACACACGGCAGCCGGGACACCTACTGCCTCGCCGCCCCCGCCTACCGCCAGGCCTCCCGCCGCATCGCCGGCGCCCTCGCCGAACGCTACGGCGACCACCCGGCGCTCGCCCTGTGGCACGTGCACAACGAGTACGTCACCCTCTGCTTCTGCGACCACGCCGCGGCCGCCTTCCGGGTCTGGCTGCGCGCCCGCCACGGCTCCCTGGACGCCCTCAACGAGGCCTGGGGGACGGCCTTCTGGAGCCAGCGCTACACCGCGTGGGAGCAGATCCTGCCGCCCCGCAGGAGCCAGTGGCACCGCAACCCCGGCCAGGCCCTGGACTACAACCGCTTCTGGTCCGACGAGACCCTCGCCGCCTACCGCGAGCAGCGCGACGCCATCCGCGCCCACAGCGACCGGCCGGTGACCACCAACCTGATGCTGCCCGGCTACCAGAACGTGGACCTGTGGGCGTTCGGCCGCGAGGTCGACCTGGTCTCGGTCAACCACTACCCCGGCGCACCCGGCGTCGACGCCGCCGCCCACGCCGCCTTCGACGCCGACCGGGCCCGCTCCTTCGCCGGCGGGGCCCCCTGGCTGCTGATGGAATCGGGCACCAACACCGTCTACGCCGGCGGCCGCGTCCTCGCCAAGGATCCGGGGGACATCCTGCGCCACTCGCTCGGCCACATCGCCCGCGGCTCGGAGGGGGCGCTGTTCTTCCAGTGGCGCCAGTCCCGGGCCGGCGCCGAGACGTGGCACTCGGCGATGGTCCCGCACGCCGGGCCGGACAGCCGTACCTTCCGCGAGGTCACGGCGGCCGGGGAGGCCGTCGCCCGGCTCGGTGAACTCGCCGGCTCCACCGTACGGGCCGAGGTCGCCGTGCTGCACGACTCCGACGCCTGGTGGGCCCTGCAGGTCGACGGGCTCCCCTCGTCCGAGCTCGACTACATCGCCCCGCTGCGCCGCGCCCACCGGGCGCTGTGGGACTCCGGACTCACCGTCGACTTCGCCCACCCCGAGCACGACCTGAGCCGCTACCGGGTCGTGCTCGCGCCGGCCCTGTCCCTGCTCACCGACGCGGGCGCCGAGAACCTGCGCCGCTACGTCGCCGACGGCGGCACCCTGCTCGTCCAGCACTTCGGCGGCATCGTCGACGAGCGCCTGCATGCCCGGCTCGGCGGCTACCCGGCCGCCCCGCTGCGCGAGGCGCTGGGCATCCGCGTCGAGGAACACCGCCCGCTGCGACAGGACGAACGGGTCACGCTCTCCGACGGCTCGACGGCCGGCTCCTGGAGCGAGTCCCTGCGCACCGAGGGCGCGGAGGCGCTCGCCGCCTACACCCACGGCATGCTCGCCGGAAGCCCGGCGCTCACCCGCCACGACTTCGGCTCCGGCCACGGCTTCTACCTCTCCACCCGCCTCGACGACGCCGACTACGCCGCCCTGGTCCGCCGGCTCCTCACGGAGGCCGGTGTCGCCCCGGAGCCGCCGGGCCTTCCCCCCGGCGTCGAAGCCGTCACCCGGCACGCCCCGGACGGCCGCGGCTGGCACGTGCTCCTCAACCACCTCGACGAGGCCGTACCGCTCCCCCGGCCGGCCCACGACCTGCTCACGGACGCCACCGTGAGCCGGCTGCCCGCCGGCGGCTGCGCCGTCCTGCGCGCGTTGTGAGCGCTCACAATCCCCTCCCGCCTCATCGAGGAAGGCCACCATGAGCGACCCGCACGAGACGATCCGCTGGGGCCACCACGCCCTGGAGCTGGAGATCGCCCTGGGCGAGCACGGCGCCCCGCGCCTGACCCGCCTCGGCGCACCCGGCGACAAGGGCGCCGCCCCCCGCCCCGGCGCACCCCTGCCGTTGGTGGAGGTGACGACCGCCGACCTCGGCCGCCACTGGTCGGGCCGGCACCTCGTCAACACCGTTCTCGGCGGACGCCTGCGCCATCGCGCGCACCGGGCGACCCGGGACGGCGACTGGCACGTGCTCGCCGTCGAACTCCACGACCCGGAGAGCGGCCTGACCGCCGAGGCGGTCTACCGCTCCCCAGACGGTCTGCCGGTGCTGCGCGCCGAGGTGGTGCTGCGCAACGAGGGGCCGCGGACGCTGCACCTGGAATCGGTCGCCTCGCTCGTGGCGGGCTGCCTCACCGGGGCCGATCCGGCGGCCCTGGACGACGCCGACCTGCTGTGGGCGGAGAACGAGTGGTTCGCCGAATGCCGATGGCACCGCCAGCCGCTGCGCGTGTCCTCGCCCGAACGGAGCGGCCGCTTCCACACCACCTCCGGCCGCAGCACCCGCGTCGTGGCCGGACAGGGCGTGTGGTCCAGCTGCGGCCACCTGCCGATGGGCGGCCTGACGGACCGGGAATCCGGCCGTACCTGGCTGTGGCAGATCGAGCACAACGGCGGGGGCTGGCGCTGGGAGTGCGGGGTGCGCGACGACACGGCGTACGCGGCGCTGTACGGTCCCGACGGCGCCGACCACGGCTGGCGCCACCCCCTGGAACCCGGCGCCGAGTTCCGTACCGTGCCGGTGGCCCTGGCGTACGGCGCGGAGGGCGGCCCGGACGCCGCCTTCGCCGCCCTCACCGCGTACCGCCGGGCCACCCGGCGCCCGCACACCGACCACCACCGGCTGCCGGTCGTCTTCAACGACTACATGAACTGCCTGATGGGCGACCCCACCACCGCGAAGCTGCTGCCCCTCGTCGACGCCGCCGCCGAGGCCGGTGCGGAGTACTTCGTCATCGACGCCGGCTGGTACGCCGACGAGGACGAGAACTGGTGGGAGACCGTCGGCGCGTGGGAACCGTCCGCCTCCCGCTTCCCCGGCCCCGACGGGATCCACGAGGTCCTGGACCGCATCCGGTCGCACGGCATGGTCCCCGGCCTGTGGCTGGAGCCGGAGGCGGTCGGGGTGGCCGGCCCGGTCGCCGCGGCCCTGCCGGAGGAGGCTTTCTTCCGCCGCGACGGGCACCGCGTCGAGGAGGGCGGCGGCCGGTACCACCTGGACCTGCGCCACCCGGCCGCCCGTGCCCACCTGGACGGGGTGGTGGACCGCCTGGTCGGGGAGTGGGGCGTCGGCTACCTCAAGCTCGACCACAACACCGACCCGGGTTCCGGCACCAGCGCCCACCCCGGTGAGGCCCCGGCCGCCGGCCTGCTCGGGCACAACCGGGCCCAACTCGACTGGCTCGACGGCATCCTGGACCGCCACCCGGACCTGGTGGTCGAGAACTGCGCCTCCGGCGGCATGCGCATGGACCACGCCCTGCTCTCCCGGGTCCAGCTGCAGTCCACCAGCGACCAGCAGGACCTGCTGCGCTACGTACCGATCGCGGCGGCGGCCCCCACCGCCGTCACGCCCGAGCAGGGCGCCGTGTGGGCCTACCCGCTGCCCGAGGACTCCCCCGACGAGGTCGCCCTGACCATGGCCAACGCGCTCCTCGGCCGCGTCCACCTCTCCGGCCGGCTCACCGAACTCGCTCCGCGGGCACGTGACCTGGTCCACGAGGCGGTGGCCGTGTACAAGTCCATCCGCGCCGACCTGCCCCAGGCGCTGCCGGCCTGGCCGCTGGGCCTCCCCGCCTGGGAGGACCCGTGGATCGCGCTGGCGCTGCGCACCCCGACCACCACCTACGTCACCGTCTGGCGCCGTCATGGAACGGACGCCGTCAGGGAGCTCGACCTGCCCCACCTGCTCGGCGCCGACGTCCGCGCCGAGGTGCTCTACCCGGCCGCCGGCCGGGCCACCACCGCCTGGCACCCGGACACCGCCGCACTCGCCCTGACCCTGCCGGCGGCACCGTCCGCCGTCCTGCTGCGCCTCACCGAGGAGCCGACCGAGGGGAGTTGACGATGCGCCCCGCGACGGCGCGCGCCCCACCGCGCCGACCCCGCACCCCGAACGGAACACGCTTCGCGTCCGGGCCCGACCCGAGCAGCCGCACCGGGCCCCTGCCGTCCAGAACGCGGGAGTTCGATCCCCCACCCGAACACCATGCACCCCCACCCCACTGGAGGGACGCAATGAAACGGTCAGCCCGCTCGTGTCATGAGCGCGTCATAGCCGCCGCGGCGGCCCTGGCGCTCGCGGCCACCGGCGCGATCGCCGCCGTCGCGCCGCCCGCAGCCGCCGCGAGCACCGTGTCGGTGTCGGTCGACGCCGCCCTGCAGCTCGCCACCGTTCCCGCCACCGGCGTCGGCGTGAACATCCCGGTCTACGACGCCGCCATGAACGCCCCCGCCACCCCCGGTCTGCTCGGCACGGCCGGCATCAACACCGTCCGCTACCCCGGCGGCAGCCACTCCGACGTCTACCACTGGCAGACCGGCACCGCCGACGACGGTGCGTACGTGGCTCCGAACACCGGCTTCGACGCCTTCATGGGCACCGTGCGCGCCGCCGGAGCGCAGCCGATCATCACCGCCAACTACGGCTCGGGCACCCCCCAGGAGGCCGCCGCCTGGGTCCGGTACGCCAACGTCACCAAGGGCTACGGCATCAAGTACTGGGAGATCGGCAACGAGGTCTACGGCAACGGCGAGTACGGCGCCAAGTGGGAGTACGACACCCACGGCAGCAAGAGCGCCACGACCTACGCGAACAACGTGCTCCAGTACGTCTCGGCGATGAAGGCGGCCGACCCGAGCGTCAGAATCGGTGCCGTGCTGACCACCCCCGGCTACTGGCCGGACGGCATCGTCGGCCCGGGCGACACCATGGACTGGAACCACACCGTCCTGTCGATCGTCGGCTCGAAGATCGACTTCGCCATCGTGCACGCCTACCCCACCAGCACCAGCCCGGCCGACCTGCTCACCAAGCCGCAGGCCCAGAACCCGAACATCGCCGGCGCCGTGCGCTCGCTGATCGACCAGTACGCCGGGTCCCGCGCCCCCGACGTCGGCATCGCGGTGACCGAGGCGAACGCCCAGGCCTACCTGGACACCTCCCCCAACGGACTGTTCGCGCCGGACAACTACCTCACCTGGCTGGAGAACGGCGCGTTCAACGTGGACTGGTGGGACCTGCGCAACGGCACCGACTGCACCAAGGTGACCACCGTCGAGGGCGCCACCGACTACGACGACGGCGGCATGCTCTCCAGCGGCTCCCCCTGCGAGCCGTCCGCCAACACGCCCTTCCCCGCCTACTACGGCATCCAGATGATCAGCAAGCTGGGGGCGCCCGGCGACACGCTGGTCAAGGCCGCCGGCTCGTCCCCGCTGCTCTCCGCGCACGCCGTCCGCCGCACCAACGGTGACGTGGCCGTCATGCTGATCAACAAGGACCCGGACAACGCGGCCACGGTGAACCTCTCCTACACGGGGTTCACCCCGTCCTCCGCCACCCCGACCGTCCACTCCTACCTCAAGAACGGCCACTCGATCGGCACCGCCCCGTCCGGCAGTCCGACCACCCAGACCGTGCCCGCCTACGGCATCACGGTCGTCGAGATGCACCCGACCGGCGCGCCCTGCCGGGTCGTCTACAACAAGAACGAGTGGCAGGGCGTGATGGTCGGCACCGTCACCGTCGTCAACAACTCCCTCGGCCAGGTCAACGGCTGGTCCCTCGGCTTCGACTTCCCCGGCGACAACGGCATCACCGACAGCTGGAACGCCTCGGTGTCGCAGAGCGGCCCGAGCGTCAGCGCCGGAAACGTGTCCTACAACGCCTCCGTCCCACCCGGCGGAAGCGTCCAGTGGGGCTTCAAGGCCACCTGGTCCAGGAGCGACGCCGATCCGTCCGCCTTCCGGTTCAACGGCGCCTCCTGCGCGATCGGCTGAACCCCATGAGCCGGTGGTGCCCCGGACACCTGACCGTCCGGGGCACCACCTCCCGAACGCGAACCACCGTGAAAGGAACCCTCCGCGTGTCAGACCAGACCCGGCCGACCGGCACCCTCCCCAACCCGGTGATCCCCGGCTTCCACCCCGACCCCAGCGTCTGCCGCGTGGGCGACGACTACTACCTCGTCTGCTCCAGCTTCGAGTACTTCCCCGGCATCCCCGTCTTCCACAGCCGCGACCTGGTGAACTGGACCCAGATCGGCAACGCCCTCGACCGGCCGAGCCAGCTCCGCCTCCCGCGCGACAAACCCTCCTCCGGCGGGATCTACGCCCCTACCCTGCGCCACCACGACGGCCGCTTCTGGCTGATCGTCACCAACGTCAGCGACAGCGGCAACATGCTCTTCACCGCCACCGACCCGGCCGGCCCCTGGTCCGACCCGGTCCGGCTGCCCGACGTCCACGGCATCGACCCGGACCTCGCCTGGGACGAGGACGGCACCTGCTGGTGCACCGTCGCCGGCGTCTCCCAGGTACGCATCGACCCGGCCACCGGCGAGACCCTCGGCGAGGCGCGGCGGATCTGGTCCGGCGCGCCCGGCGCCACGGCCCCCGAGGCCCCGCACCTGTACCGGATCGGCGCGTACTGGTACCTGATGATCGCCGAGGGCGGCACGGAGCGCGGCCACGCCGTCTCCATCGCCCGCGGCACCTCGCCCTCGGGCCCGTTCGAGCCGTGCCCGGCCAACCCGGTCCTGACCCACCGCGGCATCGACAGCCCCATCCAGAACACCGGGCACGCCGACCTCGTCCAAGCGCCCGACGGCTCCTGGTGGATGGTGCTGCTCGCCGTCCGGCCGCGCGGCGGCACCCCCGCCTGGTACGTGCTCGGCCGGGAGACCTTCCTCGCCCCGGTCGAGTGGGTGGACGGCTGGCCCGTGGTCGGTCGGGTCACCCCCGAACTGCCCACCCCCGCCTGGCCCTTGTACCCCGCTCCCGCCGTACCGGTCCGGGACGACTTCGACCAGGCCGAGCTCCACCCCCGGTGGATCTCGGTGCGCGAGCGCCCCGAGCGGCTGTGCACCACGAAGGAACGGTCCGGCTGGCTCACCCTGCGCGCCGCCGGCTCCTCCCTGGACGAGAACGACGTGGTGTTCGTCGGCCGGCGCCAGCAGCACCTCGGCTGCCGGGCCCGCACCCTGATCGATCCCGCCGGGGGCCGCGGCGGCCTCGCCGTCCGCATGGACGAGGAGCACCACTACGAGATCGAGGCGACCGACGGCGAGGTGAGGGTCTTCGCCCGGATCGGCTCGATCCGCACCGAGGTCGCCTCCCGTCCGGTGCCCGCCGGAGCCGTGGTGCTCGGTGTCGACGTCGTTCCGCGGCCGACGCGCGGCCCGCGCACCGGCCCCGACGACGTCGTCCTCGGCGTCGAGGAGCCCGACGGCACCTTCACCGTGCTCGCCACCCTCGACGGGCGCTACCTGTCCACCGAGGTGGCCGGCGGCTTCACCGGCCGGGTCATCGGCATGTACGCCGCGGCCGGCACCGTCCACTTCGACCGGTTCGACTACGAGCCCCTTCCGCTCCCCTGACCAACCGTCAGGGGTTCCTCCGCCCGTTCACCCGAAAGGGACGACCCGTGAACGACGCACAGCAGACCGCCCGCCGTCTCCACCGGACGGCCGGCCTCCTGGTGGCCCTGGCCACCACCGGCGCCCTCTGCGGCGGCACCGCCGTCGCCGCACCCGCCGACCAGCCCCGGACGGCTGCCGAGGCCGCCGGGGCGAGGGTCCCGCACGACCCGATGGCCGCCGTCGCCCGGATGCAGCCCAGCTGGAACCTCGGCAACACCCTCGACGCGATCCCCGACGAGACGTCCTGGGGCAATCCGCTCACCACCAAGGCGACGTTCGACGGCCTGCGCGCCCAGGGCTTCCGCAGCGTCCGCATCCCCGTCACCTGGTACCCCCACCAGTCCGACACCGCGCCCTACACCATCGACCCGGCGTGGATGAAGCGGGTCAAGCAGGTGGTCGACCTCGCACTGGAGGACGGCCTCTACGTCGAGATCAACGTCCACCACGACTCGTGGAAGTGGATCATGAACATGTCCACCGACCACGACGCCGTCATGGCCCGGTTCAACGCCACCTGGCAGCAGATCGCCACCGCCTTCAAGGACGAGCCCCGCACGCTGCTCATGGAGAGCGTCAACGAGCCCCAGTTCTCCGACGCGACCGACGCCCAGCGAACCCAGTACCTGCGCGAGCTCAACACCTCGTTCCACAGCATCGTGCGCAACTCCGGCGGCCGGAACAAGGACCGCCTGCTCGTCCTGCCCTCGGAGGAGACCAACAACGCCCAGCACTGGCTCGACGACCTGTCCACCACGATGAGCTCGCTGCGCGACCGCAACCTGGTGGCCACCGTGCACTACTACAGCTGGTACCCGTTCAGCGTGAACATCGCCAACGGGACGACCTACGACGCCACCAGCCAGAAGGACCTGACCGAAGGCTTCGCCCGGGTGCACGACACCTTCGTCGAGAAGGGCATCCCCGTCTACCTCGGCGAGTACGGCCTGCTCACCTCGCCCTACTCCGGCGTCGTCGAGCGCGGCGAGATGCTCAAGTACTTCGAACACGTCAACTACGAGGCGCGGCGCAACGGCATGACCTCCGCCGTCTGGGACGCCGCCAACGACTTCCTGAACCGCTCCACCATGCAGTGGATGGTCCCCGAGATGAAGGCCCTGATCCAGAGCTCCTGGCGGACCCGCTCGGGCACCGCCTCCACCGACAACCTCTTCCTCCCGGCCTCCGGCCCCATCAGCGCGCAGACCATCACCCTGAACCGCAACGGCCAAGGGTTCGCCGGCCTCTGGCAGGGCGACCGCCCGCTGACCCCCTTCGTGGACTACACCCTCGAAGGCGACCAGCTCACCCTGACCGCCGGCGCCCTCACCCGGCTCGCCGGCGACCGCGCCGCCGGCGTCAACGCCACCCTTGAGGTCCGCTACTCCGACGGCGTCCCGTGGAAGCTCTTCGTGCGCTCCTACGACAAGCCCGCCATGTCCGACGCCACCGGAACCGCCGCCGCACTGGTCATCCCCACCCGGTTCAACGGCGCCCTCATGGCCAACGTGCAGTCCACCTACGCCGACGGCACCGCCGCCGGCCCCGCCTCCTGGACCACCTACCAGTCGTTCGACAACTACAGCCCCGGCTACACCGCCAACACCACCACCATCAAGGCCGACTTCCTCAAGTCGCTGAAGGACGGCGCTCCGGTGACCCTCACCTTCCGCTTCTGGACCGGCGACACCGTCACCTACCACGTGACCAGGTCCGGCGACACGGTCACCGGCACCGTCTCCTGACCCTGCCCCGTCCCGCCCCGGCTGCCTCCCCGGCAGCCGGGGTCTCCTCTCCGCGGAGACACGGCCGAGCGAACCTCCACCAGACACCAGCCACGAGCAGGAAAGCCCGGGTCAGCGCACCCGGCCCCGCGCCTTCAGCGGGGTCGCCGGCACCTCCGGGGCGTCCAGGCGGTCGCCGTCGTAGCCCTTGACCTCGCCGAAGCGGTCGCCCGTCATCCACTGCTCCCGGGCCGTACGGATCTCCTCGTCCGTGCGGCCCACGAAGTTCCACCACATGACGATCTCCTCCTCGAAGGGCTCGCCGCCGAGGAGCATCAGGCCCGCGTCCGAGAGGGCGCGGAGGGGGAGCTCGGTGCGGCCGCAGCCGAGGTAGAGCATGGAGCCGGGGAGGACGGGGACGCCGTCGACGTGGGCCTCGCCGGACATGGCGAGGACCGCGTACTCGAAGTCGGGCTCCAGGGGCAGGTTCGTCTCGGTGCCGGCGGTGAGGGCGAGGTCGGCGCCGACGAGCGGGGTGTAGGCGGTGCCCGGGGAGGCGGCGCCGTCGAGGGTGCCGAGGATGACGGTGGCGGTCAGGCCCGGGGCGGTGACCTGCGGGAGTTCGGCGTGGTGCTGGAAGTGGGGTTCCACGTGCCGGTGGGCGTCGGGGAGGGCGACCCAGAGCTGTGCGCCGTGCAGGAAGCGGGCGTGCGGCCGGGGGCTCTCCTCCGAGTGGGAGATCGCCCGGCCGGAGGTCATGAGGCCCAGTTCGCGGGGGCGGATCGTCTGCAGGCTGCCGGTGGAGTCGCGGTGCAGCACCTCGCCCTCGTGGAGCCAGCTGACGGTCTGCAGTCCCATGTGCGGGTGCGGCGGGACCTGCATGCCGGGTTCGTCGGCGATGTCGTCGGGGCCGTAGTGGTCGACGAAGGCCCAGGCCCCGACCATGCGCCGGCCCAGGTTGGGGAGCAACCTGCGGACCTCGGTCGACTCGCCGAGCTGGACGCGGCGGGGGCTGAGGAGCTCCCGCACCGGTTCGGCGACGACGAAGCCGCGGCCGCCGCACACGGTCAGCGCGGCCTGGCGATCGAGATTGCTCATGGGGCCCATCCATCCTTGGTGACGTGCTCAATGGTGGAATGTTCAACTGATCGGCGGTGTTGACCTGGTCGACCACCCCACAGGGTGACAGATCCGGAGCTCCGGAAAGGGAGAGCAAGTGAGCGACACGTACTACGAGTTCGGAACGGCCGGAGAGCGGTGGGACCGGGCGCAGCTGTTCTTCGAAGCCAAGGAGTACGGAACGGCCGTCCGCATCCTGAGCGGCCTCGTCGCCGAGCACCCGGAGCAGACGGCTCAGCGGCTCCTCCTCGCCCGGGCCTACTACCACTCCGCGCAGCTCTCCCGCGCCGAGACCGAGCTGCGCGCGATCCTGGAGCGCGACCCGGTCGAGCACTACGCCCGGCTGATGCTCGGGCGCACCCTGGAGCGCCAGGGCCGTCCGGACGAGGCCGCGCCGCACCTGCGGATGGCCGCCGCCATGACGGGCGAAACCCTGTCCTGACGCGCGCCTGATACCCCCGCACGGTATGGTCGGGACCCGGAGGTCCTGAATCGTGCGCGCACACCGAGCGGAACGCGGCAGACGAGCAGGAGGTGCCATCGGGCACCTCCTGCTCGTCGTCGTGCTCGCGCTCGGGGTGTTCCTGATGCACTCCGTCGGTCACCCCGAGGGCTCCGGCGGCGACACGCACACCGCCTCCTCCGTCTCCCACCACAGCGCCGCCGCCCCGCACGACGGCGGGGACTCCGACGCCCGGCACGCTCCGGGGTCGGGGATGGACATGACCACCCTCTGCGTGGCCGTCCTCGGCGCCTGGCTGCTCGCCGGCCTCCTCCGGGCGGCTCTCGGACGCCGCCCCGACTGGCTCGCCGTCCTCCTCGCGCGGCTCACCCCCGCGCTCGGGCCGCATGCCCCTCCCCCACGTCCCCCGGACCTCGCCCAGCTGTCCGTCCTGCGGATCTAGACCGACCCCGACGCGCCCCGGGCCGCTTCGCGCTGCCCGCGCGCCCTCCGGTCTTCCCTTCCGCCCGTACGTCGTACGTACACACAGCACCCACGAGGTTCCCCCATGCGTGCCTTCACGAACCGCACCACCCGCAAGATCGCCCTGGCCGCCGCACTCGCCGGAGCCGGGCTGCTCCTCACCGCCTGCGGCACCGACGGCGGCATGAGCGGTATGGACCACGGCGGCATGTCCGCCTCGTCCTCCGCGACCGCCTCCGCTCCCGCCGCCACCGGCGCCGGCTCCGGCTCCGGCTCCGCTTCCGGTGCCTTCAACGACGCGGACGTCATGTTCGCGCAGATGATGATCCCCCACCACCAGCAGGCCCTGGAGATGGCGAAGCTCGCCGACGGCCGCGCCGAGGACCCCGAGGTCAAGAAGCTGGTCGCCGCGATCGAGCAGGCCCAGGACCCGGAGATCCAGAAGATGAAGGCCTGGCTGAAGGGCTGGGGCAAGCCGGAGTCCGCCGGACACTCCATGGGCGGGATGATGTCCGACCAGGACATGAAGGACCTGGCCGCCGCCAAGGGCAAGGCCTTCGACCGCAAGTTCGCCGAGCTGATGATCGCCCACCACGACGGCGCCGTCGCCATGGCGAAGGACGAGCAGAAGAGCGGCGGCGACGCCACGGCCAAGAAGCTGGCCGACGACGTCGTGCGGACCCAGTCCGCCGAGATCGCCCGGCTGAAGAAGATCCTCGACCGGCTCTGACCCGGCCCGCCGATCCGGCTCCCGGCGGCCCGTCCCCACCGGGGCGGGCCGCCCCCTCGACGTACCCCCCGCACCCCCTCGCGAAAGAACTATGAACCGGTACTTCCCGCGCCTCGCGGCCACCGCCGCCGTGGGCGCCCTCGCCCTGACCCTCAGCGCCTGCTCCGGGGGCTCCGCCCCCGACACCTCCGCCCCCGACGCCTCCGTCCTCAGCCACGTCCACGGCCTCGGGCTGCGCGGCGACACCCTCTACGTCGCCACCCACCAGGGTCTCCACAGCCCGGACGCCGAAGGCCGCCCGGTCCTGGTCGGCGACCGGCGCGACGACTTCATGGGCTTCACCGTCACCGCGAAGGGCGACTTCCTCGCCAGCGGGCACCCGGCGCCCGGCGCCGACGGGCCCGCCGACCTCGGGCTCGTCACGTCGACGGACTCCGGCCGCACCTGGCGGGAGAGGTCCCTCGGAGGGAAGGTCGACTTCCACGCCCTCGACACCACCTCCGACGCCACCGTCTACGGCTACGACAGCACGAACGGCCTGCTGCGGGTCAGCTCCGACGGCGTCGCCTGGGACGACCGCGCCGAGCTGCGCGCCCTCGACATCGCCGTCTCCCCCACCGCCCCCGGCACCGTCCTCGCCACCACCGAGACCGGCGTGGTCCGCTCCACGGACGGCGGTCGGAGCTTCGCGCCCGCCTCCGGCCGGGTCCTCGCGTACGTCTCCTGGGCCGCCCCCGACGCCCTCTACGGGATCGACCCCGACGGCGTCCTCTTCCGGGGGGCGGACGGAGGCACCTCCTGGACGCGGGTCGCCGCCGTGCCGGGCGGCGCCCCGCAGGCGCTCACCGCCGTGGACGCCCGCAGGCTGCTCGTCGCCACCGGGGACGGGGTGTACGAGTCGCGTGACGCGGGCCGCCGCTTCGAGCGGCGGATGGCGGTGGAGTCCGGGGGCCACTGAGGGCCCTACGCCCCGGCCCGCCGCTCCACGACCACCTCGCCGCCCACCACGACCGTCTCCGCCACCGTGCCCGGGATCTCCTCGGGGGCGATCCGGAGGATGTCGCGGGAGAGGACGACGAAGTCGGCCAGCTTGCCGACCGTCAGGGACCCCCGCTCGTGCTCCAGGAAGTTCGCGTGGGCCGAGCCCATCGTGTAGCCCTCGACGGCGGTCGCGACGTCGATCGTCTCGCCCGCCGTCCAGGCCTCGCCGCCGCCGGGCGGGCGGCGGGTGACGGCGGCGTGGATGCCGACCATGGGGTCCATCTCGGCGACGTTCCAGTCGCTGGAGAGGGCGAGGACCGCGCCGGCCGCATGCAGGCTGCGCAGCGGCCAGGCCTTGTGCCAGCGCTCGGGGCCGACGTTCTCGGCCCAGTCCTGGCCGGGTCCGGCGATGTCGGGGGCGGCGTGCCGGGGCTGCATGCAGGCGACGACGCCGAGCTCGGCGAAGCGCGGGGTGTCGGCCGGGTCGAGGCACTCGACGTGGACGACCTGGTGGCGGGCGTCGCGCGGCCCGTTGACGGCGCGGGCCCGCTCGACGGCGTCGAGGACGGTGCGGATGCCCCGGTCGCCGGTGGCGTGGACGAAGCACTGGAAGCCGCGCGCGTCGAGCCGGGTGAGCAGCTCGGCGAACTCCTCGGGCGGGTAGAAGGTGTCGCCCCGGTGGTGGGAGCAGCCGGCGTACGGCTCCAGGAGGGCGGCGGTGCGGGGTTCGACGACGTCGTCGATGTACAGCTTGAGCGGGCCGACCCGCAGCCGGTCGTCGGCGTGGGCCTCGGCCGCCGCCTCGAAGGCGTCCAGGTCGGCCTCGGTGGTGCCGCGCGGGTGGAAGAGCGCGGCGACGATCCGGGAGCGGAGCCGGCCCTCGTGGCGGGCGCGCTCGAAGAGGGCGAGGTCGTCGAGGGAGTTCTGCGGTTCGACGACGGTGGTGATGCCGTAGCCGATGGCGTCGTCCAGGCTCTTGGCGAGCCGCCCGTACTGCCGGTCGGGCGAGGCCCAGGGGAGGCCGAGCTCGCGCAGGGCGCGGTGGCCCTCGCGGGAGAGTCCCTTGACGGCGAAGTCCTTGACGAATCCGGTGGGCTCGCCGGTGGCGGGGTCGGTGACGGCCCGCCCGAAGGGCAGCTCGGTGTGGTCGCGGTCGACGCCGAGCGCCCGGAGGGCGGCGGTGTTGAGCCAGGCGGTGTGGACGTCGTAGCTGAGGACGAAGGCGGGGGTGTCCCCGGTGGCCGGGTCGAGGTCGGCGGCGGTGGGCATCCGGCCGTCGGGGATCGCGGAGTAGTCGAAGGCCTCGGCCTCGATCCAGTCGGCGTCCGGGTGGGCCTCGTGCCAGGCGCGGACGCGTGCGTGGATCGCGCCGAGGGTGCGGGCTCCGGCGAGCTGGACGCAGGCGTCGTCGGAGCCGAGGCGGACGTGGTTGTGGGCGTCGACGAAGCCGGGCAGGACGAGCCGCCCACCGGCTTCGAGGATCCGGGTGTCGGGCCCGGTCCAGTCGGCCGCTTCGGCCTCGGGGCCGATCCAGACGATGCGTCCGGCGCGGACGGCGAGGGCCTGGGCCTCGGGGAGCGCCGGGTCGACGGTGTGGATGCGGGCCCCGGTGAGGACGAGGTCGGCGGGGGCGGTGCGGTTCATGGGGCGGGACTCCGTGTCGTACGAGGGAGGTGGCGGGGAGAGGGTTACTGGACGGGGGCGACGGTGCGGCGGGCGAGGAGCACGTACACCAGGGCGGAGACGGCCGCGCCGAGGAGCGTGAGGTCCGCGCCGCCGAGCGGGGCGACGAGGGGACCGGTCCACAGCTCGGAGTCGCAGGTGAGCGCGGAGAAGAGGAGGCCGGCGAGGAGCGCGGTCATGCCGGCCGGGTGCCAGCCGGAGCGGTACCAGTAGGGGCCGCCGGTGTCGGCGTGCAGGCCGGCGGAGTCGTAGGTGCAGCGGCGGAGCACCATGTCGGCGAGGAAGACCCCGCCCCAGGGGGCGAAGACGATGATCAGGAGGGAGAGGAAGGAGAGCAGGGAGGTGGTGAAGTCGGCGAGGAAGAGGGCGCCGAGGGAGCCGGCGGCGGTGACGGCCGCGCTGATGACGATGGCGCGGGCGCGGCTCCAGGGGATGCCGAGGACCTGGAGGTTCAGGCTCGACGAGTAGAGCGTGATGATCGAGTTGGTGACGGAGCCGCCGAGGACCAGGGCGAGGAAGAGGGGCTGGAACCAGCCGGGGAGGAGGCTCTCGGTGCCCGCGACGGCGTCGGTCATGTCGGCCTGGGTCGCGGCGGCCACGCCGGCGACGCCGAGGGCGACGGAGGAGACGAAGCCGCCGAGGGCGCCGCTCCAGGTGACCGCCTTGAGGCTGGTGGTGCGGGGCAGGTAGCGGGTGTAGTCGGCGGGCATGGGGAGGTACGAGAAGGGGCCCGCGAGCATGACGACGAAGGCGAGGCTCCAGCCGGAGGCGCCGGGCGCGGCGGCGGGGGCGGCGGTGTCGGCGCCGGGCAGGACGAGGGCGAGCAGGGCGGCGAAGCCTGCGGCGAGGACGTACGCCATCCAGCGTTCGGCGAACTGGACGGTGGCGTGGCCCCAGAGGGCGACGGCGAAGGTCAGCGCGAGGGTGACGGCGAGCGCGAGGGCGCGGGCGGCGTGTCCGCCGTGCCAGCCGAGGTCGGTGAAGAAGGCTTCGAGGGCGAGGGTGCCCACCACGGTGTTGACGATGGTGTAGCCGATGCTGACGATCCAGTTCAGCAGGCCGGCGGGCCAGTTGCCGCGCTTCCCGAAGGCCGCGCGGGAGATGACGAGGGTGGCGGTGCCGGTGCGCACGCCGCTGAGTCCGGCCGCGCCGATGGCGAGGAAGGAGAGGCCGCCGAGCACGACGACGGCGGTGGCCTGCCAGAAGGAGAGCCCGAAGGCGACGGCGAGGGCGCCGTTGATGACGTAGGTGAAGGTGAGGTTCGAGCCGAACCAGAGCCAGAAGACGTCCTTGGCCCCGCCGTGCCGCTCGGCGTCGGGGATGGGGTCGATCCCGTGCTCCTCGACCTGGAAGACCTCGTCGGTCGCTGCGCGGGCCGTGGTCACGGGCGCCGTCTCGTGTTCGAGCACATCGCACTCCTGTCGCGGATCGATCTTGAATGCCGTTCTAAGTTTTAGAACGGCATTCAAGATGTGCGATGGATTCGAGCCACGTCAAGACCCCGGCGGCTTGCGGTTAAGGTCGGTTCCGGACACGACGGAACGCACGGGGACACGGAACGGGGACGGCGGCGGTGGCAGGCGCGGCACGACGGCGGGACGGACACGTCACCCAGGAACGGATGCTGGAGGAGGCCATGACGGCGATCGCCGAGGACGGCCTCGCCTCCCTCACCATGTCGGCGCTGGCCGAGCGGCTCGGCACCAGCGGCGGCCACATCCTGTACTACTTCGGCAGCAAGGACCTGCTGCTGCTCGCCGCCCTCCGGTGGAGCGAGGCCGCGCTCGCCGAGGAGCGGCGCGCGCTGCTCGCCCGGCGGATCACGGCCGAGCGCAAGCTCGACCTCTTCCTCCGGCTCTACCTCCCGCGCGGCCCGCGTGATCCGCGCTGGACCCTGTGGATCGAGCTCTGGGCCCGCACCCCGGGCAACGCCGCGCTCCGCGAGGCGCAGGCCGAACTGGACACCGGCTGGCAGGAGGACCTGGAGTCCCTGCTCGCGGCGGGCGCGGCGCGCCGGCGTTTCGCCCCGCTGGACGCCGGCGCCCGCGCCTCCGAACTCCTGGCCCTGCTCGACGGGTTGAGCACCCGGGTGGTCCTGGGCCAGGAGCCGGGCCGGGACCCCCGGCCCGCCCTGGAGGCCGCGCGCTCGGCGGCTCGCGCGCTGATCCCCCCGTACTCGTCGACCACCGACAACAGTTGAGGGGTCGTCAGCCCCGGTAGGCCTCCAGCAGCCGCAGCCACACCTCGCTCAGCGTCGGGTACGCGGGGACGGCATGCCACAGGCGGGCGATCGGCACCTCGCCCGCGACGGCGACCGTCGCCGAGTGGAGGAGCTCCCCGATGCCGGGCCCGACGAAGGCGGCGCCGAGGACCACCTCCCGGTCGAGGTCGACGACCATCCGGGCGTGCCCCCGGTACCCCTGGGCGTACAGACCGGCCCCGGCGACGGACCGCATGTCGAGGTCCACGGCCCGGACCCGGTACCCGGCCCGCTCCGCCTCGGCGAGACCGAGCCCGACGGCCGCCGCCTCGGGGTCGCTGAACACGACCTGCGGGACGGCGGCGTGGTCGGCGGTGGCCGCGTGCGCGCCCCACCGCCCGCCGTCCAGGGACGCGTCACCGCCCCGCGCGCGGGCGGCGATCGCGGCGCCCGCGATCCGCGCCTGGTACTTGCCCTGGTGGGTCATCAGGGCACGGTGGTTGACGTCCCCGACGGCGTAGAGCCAGTCGCTTCCGGTGACCCGGAGGCTGTCGTCGACGTCGAGCCAGGAGCCCGGCGTCAGGCCGACGGTCTCCAGGCCGATGTCCTCGGTGCGCGGCCTGCGTCCCGTCGCGAAGAGCACCTCGTCGCCCTCGACGTGGTCGCCGCCCTCCAGGACCACGGTGACCGGGCCGGTTCCCCCGTCGCGCACCACCGCGCTCACCGCCGCGCCGGTACGGACGTCCGCGCCGCGCGAGGCGAGCGCGGCGGCCACGTGCTCGCCGAGGAACGGCTCCATGCGCGGCAGCAGTCCCCCGCCCCGTACGAGCAGGGTCACCTTCGCGCCCAGGGCCTGGTACGCGGTGGCCATCTCCACGCCCACCACTCCCCCGCCGACCACGACGAGCCGCTCGGGGACCCGGTCGGAGCTGGTCGCCTCGCGGCTGGTCCAGGGATGCGCCGCGGGCAGTCCCGGCAGCTCCGGGAGGAGCGCGCGGGTGCCCGTGCAGACGGCGACCGCGTGCCGGGCGGTGAGCACGTGCCGCTCGCCCTCGGGGCCCGTGACCTCCACCCGGCGCGGCCCGTGGAGCCGGCCGTGCCCCCGGAAGGCCCGTACGCCGATCGAGTCCAGCCAGTCGACCTGGCCGTCGTCCTTCCAGTGGCCGACGACCTTGTCCCGGTGGGCGAAGACCTCCATCGCGTCCAGCGGGCCGTAGACCGATTCCCGCAGGCCCGCGACCTTTCGCGCGTCCGAGCGGGCGATCGCGGGGCGGAGCAGCGCCTTGCTGGGCATGCATGCCCAGTACGAGCACTCGCCGCCGATCAGCTCGCTCTCCACGATCGCCGCGGTGAGGCCGCCCGCCCGCACCCGGTCGACGACGTTCTCTCCGACCGGGCCCGCGCCGATCACCACCACGTCGTAGGCGTGCTCGTCTTCCACCGTTCGTGTCATGGGTCCCAGTCTGGTGGCAGCGGTGCGGAATAGCGCGGCTCGATACGCCGTTGTGCCGGGCGAGTCCCCAGGGGACCGTGAGGACCACGCCAGGACCCGAAAGGCAGGCAGCATGAGCACCGTAGAGCTCACCAAGGACAACTTCGACGAGATCGTGGGCGGAGGGGACTTCGTTCTGATCGACTTCTGGGCTTCCTGGTGCGGTCCCTGCCGGCAGTTCGGCCCCGTCTTCGAGGCGGCCTCCGAGCGCCACCAGGACCTCGTCTTCGCCAAGGTGGACACCGAGGCGCAGCAGGAGCTGGCCGCCGCGTTCGAGATCCGCTCGATCCCGACCCTGATGATCGTCCGCGACAACGTGGCCGTGTTCGCGCAGCCCGGAGCGCTGCCGGAGGCCGCCCTGGAGGACGTCATCGGGCAGGCCCGCCAGCTGGACATGGACGAGGTCCGCAAGTCCATCGAGGCCGCGCAGGCGAAGTGACCCACCGCGAGGGGGGTACGGGAGGCTCTCCCGTACCCCCCTCGCGTCATGCTCCGTGCGCCCGGGGCCCTAGCGCTCCAGGACCAGCGCGATGCCCTGGCCGACGCCGATGCAGAGCGCCGCGAGGCCCGTGCCGGAGCCGGCCGCCGCGAGCTGGTGCGCCACCGAGCCGGCCAGCCGGGCGCCGGACGCGCCCAGCGGGTGGCCCAGCGCGACCGCGCCGCCGCGCGGGTTCACGATCTCGGGGTCCAGTTCCGGCCATTCCGCGAGGCAGCCGAGCGCCTGGGCCGCGAAGGCCTCGTTGAGCTCGAAGGTCGTCAGGTCGGCGAAGGAGCGCCCGGCCTTCTCCAGGGCCCGGTGGACCGCCGTGACGGGGCCGAGGCCGAAGAGCTGCGGCTCGATCCCGGTGACCGCGGAGGTGCGGATCCGGGCGAGGGGCTCGCGGCCGGTCTCGCGCAGTCCGTCCTCGTCGACGAGGAGCAGGGCGGCGGCGCCGTCGTTGAGCGGCGAGGAGTTGCCCGGGGTGACGGTGCCGCCCTCGGCGCGGAAGGCGGGCTTCAGCTTGGCGAGGGCCTCCATGGACGTGGAGTCGCGGATGCACTCGTCGCGGGTGAGCTCCACCCCGGGGTACGGGACGACCTCGTCGTCGTAGAGCCCCTTCGCCCAGGCCTCGGCCGCCTTGCGGTGGCTGGCGAGGGCGAAGGCGTCCTGCTGCTCGCGGGTGATGCCGTGCTTGTCGGCGACGAGCTCGGCGCCCTCGCCGAGCGCGACCGTCCACTCGGCGGGCATCTTCGGGTTCGTCATGCGCCAGCCGAGGGTCGTGGAGTGGAGCTGCTGGTGGCCGGCGGGGAAGGCCCGCTCGGGCTTCTGCAGGACCCAGGGGGCGCGGGACATCGACTCGACGCCGCCCGCGATCGCCACGGAGGCGTCGCCGAGGGCGATGGCGCGGGCCGCCTGGACGACGGCTTCGAGGCCGGAGCCGCAGAGGCGGTTGACGGTGACGCCGGGGACGGTGACGGGCAGTCCGGCGAGGAGGACGGCCATGCGCGCGACGTCGCGGTTGTCCTCGCCCGCGCCGTTGGCGTCGCCGAAGTAGACGTCGTCCACGCGCGCGGGGTCGAGCGCGGGCGAGCGGTCGACGAGCGCGCGGACGACATGGGCCGCGAGGTCGTCGGGGCGGGCGCCGGCGAGGGCGCCCCCGAACTTCCCGATCGGGGTGCGGACGGCGTCGACGATGTAGACGTCGCGGATGCTCATCGGTTCTCTCCCACGTGACCTGCGGAACGGCTCTGTTCGCCTGGTGAAACAATCTTCGCCCGATGGGGCGCGCAGAGTCTCTGCCGCACGGCCCGCCCTGTCAACGGGCCCCTTCGGGACACCGGGGAGGGACGCGGGGGTCAGCGGGTCACGGCGGGGCGGGCCAGGGCCGTGAGGCCGTAGTCGAGCTCGTGGCCGTCGACGAGCAGCGCCTCGACCGTGAGCGACTCGGGGTCGATGTCGGCACGGATGCCGTGCCCCTCGTAGA
This sequence comes from Streptomyces sp. NPDC021012, assembly GCF_044333355.1. NCBI lineage: Bacteria > Bacillati > Actinomycetota > Actinomycetes > Kitasatosporales > Streptomycetaceae > Streptomyces > Streptomyces sp. NPDC021012. The sequence goes on along the minus strand of NZ_JBIRQU010000003.1, from coordinate 827,106 downwards.
TCGGGTAGCCCGTCTCGCCGTGCCGACCGGTGGCCTCCACGACGGCCGAGCGGACGGCACTGTCCGCGACGGAGGCGCCGCCCCGGTCCTCGACGTGCTCGGGCACCAGCAGGATCTCGAACCGCTTCGGAACTGTGCTCATGCACCGAAACTAAGCGCTCGACCGAAGCCCCGCCCGCCCGGGCCCGGACCTCGGCCGAAGCCCCGCCCGGGCACCGGACCTCGGCCGGAGGCCCCCAGGCCCGGACCTCGACCGAAGTCCCCGTCCGCAGTCCCCGTCCGCAGTCCCCGTCCGCCCGGCCTCGGCCCTCGGCCGGACTCCCGCCGGGCGCCGGGGCCGGCCGCTGCCACCGCTCGCCGGGCTCCCGCCGGACGGCGCTCCGCGGCACAGCCGGACCCCGCCAGACGGCACCCCGCGCTCAGCGGACGCCGCTGGACGACACCCCACGCTCGGCGGACCCCGCCAGACGGCACTCCACGCTCAGCAGGCCGCCGCCGGACGATGCCCCGTCCCCAGTCGCCCGCGCTCAACCGGACCCCGCCGGACGGCACCCGTGCCCCGTCGCCCCCGCCGGACGGCGCCCCCGCTCAGCTGGACTCCCGTCGGACGACCCGTGAGTCGAGCAGGTCCCGGGAGAGGGGCACGGTGTCCGGTTGCCGTACGGCGCGGTCGACCAGCTCCGCCAGCTCGCGGCCGCCCACCATGTCGAGGCGGACGGTGGAGAGCCGGGGTCGCAGCAGCCGGCCGAGGAGCAGGTCGTCGGCGCCGATGACGGCGGTCTCGCCGGGCACGGAGATCCCGGCGTCCTGGAGCGAGCGCATCAGGAGCATCGCGTACTCGTCGTTGTACGCGAAGACGCCGTCGAGGCCCAGCTCGCGCCACCGCGCGGCGAGCGCGTCGGCCGACTCCTCCTCGTACCGCAGCGGCAGGGGGACGACGGTGGCGCCGGTGCCCTCGGCGGCGCGGCGGGCCCCGTCGAGGCGGGGTCCGGAGAACATGGTGAGGCCCGGCTCCTCGGGCACGACGACGCCGATCCGGCGCCGTCCGGTCTCCAGGAGGTGCTCGGTGGCCACCTCGCCGACCCGCCCCTGGTCCATGACGAGGGCGTGGGCGCCCTCCACGCGCCGGGTGCCGAGGGTGATCACGGCCCGGGCCCCGGACCGCTTGAGGATCTCGACGCCCTGCCCGGTGAGCTCGACCTCGCCGAGGGAGACCACGGCCACCGGCCGCAGCTCGGCCCAGGCGCGGGCGGCCTCCCCGGGCTCCAGGCCGACGCTGCCGTACTGCACGACCGTGTAGTCGAGGCGGCGCAGGGCCCACTGGAAGTCGTTGAAGAACTGGCTGTACAGCGACCCGACCGCGACGTGGGGGGTCGGGAGCAGCACCATGCGGCTGTGGCCCGCGCGCAGGCTGCGGGCCGCGGCGTGCGGCACGTAGCCCAGCTCCTCGGCGGCCTCGCGCACCCGCTGCCGGGTGGGCTCGCTGATGCGGACGGCCGAGGTGTTGTTCAGGACGTACGAGACGGTGGCCCGGGACACGCCCGCGAGGCGTGCGACATCGGCGCTGGTCGGGACCGCGCGCCCGGAGGGGCGCTCGGGGGACCGTTCGGTTGGCTGGCTCATCGATCCGGCATCTTTCCAGAACAATCCGGCCCCGGGTCTGGCGGATGGCCGGAAATGAGTGCTACACAGTGCTCACACGTGCCACTGACACGTGTAACCATACCGTTCAATCCGCTTCTCGCCCCCGCATCGGGCGATCTCCCCAGGAGGGCAAAGTGGCCCTTTCCTCCCCCGGAACCGGCTCCGACACGGGCGCCCCCGGCCCCGCCACCGCCACCGGCTCCCCCGCGGCCCCCCGGCCGACGCGCGGCCTGCTGCCCCTGCTGCTCGCCGGGAACACCGCGATGTACGCCCTGTACATCGGCGTCCCCGGCATGCTCCTCGCGCTCCAGATCGAGGCCATCGACCCCGCCGACAAGGTGGCGAACTTCGGCCTCGTCTCCGGCATATCCGCGATCTTCGCCACGGTCTTCAACCCGGTCGCGGGCGCCCTCTCGGACCGCTCGGGCCGCCGCAACCCGTGGATCCTCGCCGGCGGCCTGCTCGCCCTCCCCGTGATGCTGCTCCTCGGCAGCGTCCACACGATCCTGCTCGTCACCATCGCCTGGTGTCTGGGACAGGCCGTCATGAACATCTACCAGGCGGCCATCACCTCCGTGGTCCCCGACCGGATCCCCCTGGCCTCGCGCGGCAAGGCCTCGGCCGCCGTCGGTCTCGGCCTGCCCGTCGGCTCCACGATCGGTGCCCTCGTCGGCGCGGCCTTCTCCGAGCACTACCGCACCGGCTACCTCGTCTTCGGCGCGATCGTCGCCGCCACCGCCGTGCTGTTCACCACCTGCGCCCGCGAGGAGCGCATGGCCCCGAAGGCGCCGATGCCGGTCGGGCAGCAGCTCGCGGCCTTCGGCAGCGCCCTGAAGAACCACGACTTCCGCTGGGCCTTCATCGGCCGTGCCCTGCTCATCCTCGGCTACTTCGCGGTCTCCGGATTCCAGCTGTACATCCTCAAGGACCACACCGACCTGCCCGCCGGACTGAGCCCCGAGGAGGCCGTGGCGATCCTCATGCCGGTCAACTCGGTCGCCATGGTGGTCTCCACCGTCCTCGGCGGCTGGCTCTCGGACCGCTTCGACCGCCGCAAGCTCTTCGTCGGCGCCTCCGCCGTGCTCGCCGCCCTCGCGCTGGTCATCCCGGCCGCCTCCAGCAGCTGGGCGGCGATGCTGGCCTTCTCCGTCGTCAACGGCCTCGGCTTCGGCTGCTACATGGCCGTCGACACCGCCCTGGTGACCATGGTGCTGCCCAAGGCCGAGGACGCGGCCCGGGACATGGGCGTCCTCAACGTCGCCAACGCCGGACCGCAGATCGTCGCCCCCTTCGTGGCCTCGCTCATCGTCTCGCTGAGCGGCGGATACACGACGCTCTTCCTGGTCGCGGCCGTACTGTCGGTACTCGGCGCGCTGGCCGTGCGCCCCATCCGCGGCGTGCGCTGACCCGCGCCCGACCCGCGTCGGCACCCGCCGGGCACCGAGCACGAAGCACCTCAGGAGAGGCGACACCATGCGACTGCACACCACCACCTGGGGATCCGGTGACCGGACGGCGCTGCTCGTCCACGGCATCATGGCCGACCACCGCACCTGGCGCCGGGTCGGACCGGCGCTCGCGGAGCGCGGCTACCGGGTGATCGCCGTGGACCTGCGGGGGCACGGGGCGAGCGGCCGGGCCCCGGGCCCGGAGGCGTACCGCCCGGAGGACCACGCCGACGACCTCGTCGAGACCCTCCCCGCCGGCGCGGAGCTGGCGATCGGCCACTCGCTCGGCGGGCTCGTCCTCGCGCGGGCGGTGGAGCGGCTCGCGCCGGCCAGGGCGGTGTACTCCGACCCGGCCTGGCACCTGGCGGCCGGCCCCTGCGGCTACCGGGCCGAGCTCTTCGTCCGGGGCAAGTCGATGACCCGGGAGCAGATCAGGGGCTTCAACCCGCACTGGCCGGAGGAGGACGTCGACATCGAGATGGCGTCGGTACGGGACTGGGACGAGCGGACGGCCCACGGCCTCACGCCGTTCGTGGGCGCCGACCTGTGGCCGGCCCGGCCCGTGGTGCCCTCCCTCGTCGCCCTCGCCGATCCGAGCGTGCTGGTCCGGCCGGAGCACGCCCGGATGCTCGCCGACCGCGGATTCGAACTCCGTACGGTGGAGGGGGCGGGGCACACGATCCACCGGGACGACTTCGACGGGTTCATCTCCGCCCTGGAGGGCTGGATCTGACGTACCGTTCAGGCATGGACGACGAGTCGATGGACAGCTCGATGGTGGGACTGCTCGGCCGGGTGACCGGCACCGTCGGCCCCGGTCTCGTCGGCGAGGTGATCGTCCGGATCCGCGGTGGTGCCGAGCACTTCCTCGCGCATCCCGCCTCGCCGAAGGAGCGGATCGAGGTCGGAACGGTGGTGATGGTCATGGAACATCTCCCTCCACGCACCGTCTATGTCACAGCCGCGTACGACAGTTGACCGAACCGTTGAGTACGCGCCCGTCACGGGCGCACACTCCCTTCACCGGGTCCGCTCGGCTCCGGTGAAGGGGGACCTTGTCCATGAGCATCGGCATTCTGGCGGGCGTCGTCGTCGGCGCGCTCGTCGTTCTGATCGGTGTGTTCAAAATGATGTGGCGCGTCGCGGAACCCAACGAGGCGCTGATCATCTCCGGTTCCAACCACAAGATGGAGGGCCTCGGCACGGGCATGGGGTTCCGCATCGTCACCGGTCGCGGCACCCTCGTGCTCCCCGGTGTGCAGGCGGTGCGGAAGCTCTCGCTGGACCTCAACGAGACGCAGCTGTCCGTCGAGTGCGTCACCCACCAGGGCATTCCGCTGAAGGTCCGCGGTGTGGTGATCTTCAAGGTCGGTGACGACTTCGTGTCGATCGCCAACGCCGCACGCCGCTTCCTCGATCAGCAGAAGCTGATGAGCGAGCGGGTGCACATCGTCTTCGCCGGTCATCTCCGCGCCATCGTCGGCGGGTTGACGGTCGAGGACATGATCCGTGACCGGGAGAAGCTGACCGGGCAGGCGCGGTCGGCCTGTGGCACGGAGATGGAGAAGCTCGGCCTGATCGTCGACTCGCTGCAGATCCACGAGATCGAGGACCCGACCGGGTACATCAAGAACCTGGCCGCCCCGCACGCGGCCGCCGTCCAGCGGGACGCGCGGATCGCGCAGGCGGAGGCGAACCGCCGGGCGACCGAGGCCGAGCAGCAGGCCGCGGCGCGCATGTCGGAGGCGACCCGCGACAGCGAGATCCTCCAGGCGGGCTACCAGGCCGAGCGGGACCAGGCTTCCGCCCGGGCCCGGCAGGCCGGCCCGCTCGCCGACGCGGCCTCGCGCCAGGAGGTCGTCGTCCAGGAGACCCGGGTCGCCGAGCTGGAGGGCCTCCGCAAGGAGCAGCAGCTCCAGGCGGAGGTCCGCAAGCCGGCCGACGCCATGGCGTACGAGACCCGGACGCTGGCCGCGGCCGAGCGTGACGCCCGGATCTCGGCCGCCGAGGCCGAGGCGAAGGAGACGGAGCTGGCGAGCGCGGCCAAGGCCACGGCGACCCGGCTCACCGGTGAGGCCGAGGCGGCGGCGCAGCACGCCAAGGGCCTCGCGGTCGCCGAGGCCACCCGTGCGAAGGGTCTGGCGGAGGCCGAGGCCATCAAGGCGCGGGCGGCGGCCCTCGCGGAGAACCAGGAGGCCGTGGTCGCCCAGCAGCTGGCCGAGAAGTGGCCCGAGATCGTCTCCGCCGGCGCCTCCGCCTTCGGCAACGTCGACCAGATGGTCCTGCTCAACGGCGCCGACGGCATGGCCGACGTCTTCGCCAAGGCCCTCACCATGGGCGGAACGGGCCTCGGTCTCGCCCGCCAGCTCCTCGCCACGATGAGCCCGGCGACGCAGGAGAAGCTGGGCGGGACGGTTCTCCCGGCCCCCCGGGCCGAGGAGAGCGTGGAGATCCCGGTCGGCGACGGACGGTAACCGCACACGAAGGGCCCGGTGCGCCGTCCTCGGCACCGGGCCCCTTCGCGCGACCGCTCGACCTCAGTTGTGGCCGAACTTGCGCTCCTTGCGGTGCGACGCGTGCTCCACGAGGGGCATCGACGTCTCCCTCGCCGGCGCCGGCGCGCTCTTCTCCTTCGCCACCGCGTCCGCGCGGTGCTCATGTCCGCCGGTACGGGCTCCCCGGTTCGTCCGGGTCTGTTTCTTGCCCACGATCGTGCCTCCCGTGACGGGTGTCGGACGGTGGTCCGTGTCCCCTCAGCCTGGCACGGGGGTACGAAACCCGCATGTCAGAACGGTGGCCCCATGAGGGCGTATCCACTCAGGGCACGTAGGCCTCGGGCGCCGGCAGGGCACCACGGGGGGCGACGGGTTCTGCGGGGCTGCGGGGAAAACCGGACACGTAGGGGCACAGGGGGCGCATGGGCAGGGGGTGGGGCGCTCTTGCACGCCGACTCGCGGTGGCTTTAGGTGGAAGCAGCGGTTCACCCGAGGACCAGGAGGTGTACGGATGTCGCCCAGCGGCATACCGCGCGGCGGCCCCCCTCTGACCGAGGCGGAGGCGGAGGACCTGCTGCGATGTATCTGTTTCAAGACGGGTCCGCCCCGCACGGTGGGGGTGGAGCTGGAGTGGCTCGTGCACGAGCTGCGTGACCCCCGTCTTCCCGTACGGCCGCCGAGGCTCGCGGCCGCGCTCGACACCGTACGGGCCGTGCCCCTGGTGTCGGCCCTCACGTTCGAACCCGGCGGGCAGCTGGAGCTCAGCTCGCGCCCGGCCGGCTCCCTCATGGAGTGCCTCGACTCGCTCGCCGCAGACCTGCGCGCGGTGCGGGCCGCGCTCGGGCCGCTCGGCCTGACCCTCAGCGGTTACGGGGTGGACCCCTGGCATGCGCCGCGCGACCGGGTCCTGCACGAGCCGCGGTACGACGCGATGGAGACCGTGCTGGGCCGGACCGGGCCGGCCGGGCGGGCGATGATGTGCGATTCGGCCTCGGTGCAGATCTGCCTGGACGCCGGTCTGGAGGAGCCGGGTCCGCTCGGCTACCACCGGCGCTGGCAGCTCGCCCACCTGCTCGGCGCGGTGCTGGTGGCGGCGTTCGCCAACTCCCCGGTGCACGGCGGGCGCCGCACCGGCTGGCGCTCGACGCGGCAGGCCCTGTGGGCGGATCTCGACCCCCGGCGGGCGCTCGCGCCGTCGCCGGACGGGGAGCCGCGCGCGGAGTGGGCGGCGCACGTCCTGGACACGCCGGTGATGTGCGTACGGGCCGAGGAGGGGCCGTGGGCGGTGCCGGAGGGGCTGACCTTCCGGGAGTGGCTGCGGACGGGGCTTCCGCGCCCGGCCGACGCCGACGACCTGCGGTATCACATGACGACGCTGTTCCCGCCGGTGCGGCCGCGCGGTCATCTGGAGCTGCGGATGGTGGACGCGCAGTCGGGCCCGGACGGCTGGATGGTGCCGGTGGCGGTGACGACGGCGGTGTTCGAGGACCCGGAGGCGGCGGAGGCCGTGTACCGGGCGGTGAAGCCGCTCGCGGAGCAGGCCGGTTCCGGTCCCGCCCCGTGCAATCCGCTCTGGGTGGCGGCGGCGCGCGACGGTCTCGCCGATCCGGAGCTGCATGCGGCCGCCCGCGCGGTGTTCTCCGCCGCGCTCGACGCGCTGCCCCGGATCGGGGCGAGCGAGGAGGTGCGGCGGGCGGTCGCCGCCTTCCACGAGCGGTACGTGATCCCCGGGAGCTGCCCGGCCGACGACTTCGAGGCGGTGACGTCATGACCGCGACCGAGACGGGGGCGGGTCCCGAGGCGCTGCGGCGGCGGGCCCTCGACGCCCTCACCGCCGCGCGGGACCGCACCGCGCTCCTCACCTCCTGCGTGGAGGACGGCGAACTCACGGCGCAGCACTCGCCGTTGATGTCCCCGCTGGTCTGGGACCTGGCGCACATCGGGAACCAGGAGGAGCAGTGGCTGTGGCGGGCCGTCGCGGGGCGCGAGGCGCTGCGGCCCGAGATCGACTCGCTGTACGACGCCTTCCAGCATCCGCGCGCGACCCGTCCGTCGCTGCCGCTGCTCGCGCCCGGTGAGGCGCGGGCCTACGCCGCGGACGTACGGACCCGGGTGCTCGACGTCCTGGAGAGCACCCCGCTGGAGGGGCGGCCGCTGGTCGACGCGGGCTTCGCGTTCGGCATGATCGCCCAGCACGAGCAGCAGCACGACGAGACGATGCTGATCACCCATCAGCTGCGGAAGGGTCCGACCGCGCTGACCGCTCCCCCGCCGCCGGTCCTGCGGTCCGGTCCGCTGCCTCCCGAAGTCCTCGTCCCCGGGGGGCCGTTCACCATGGGGACCTCGGACGAGCCGTGGGCCCTGGACAACGAGCGGCCGGCGCACGCCCGCGTCCTCCCCGCCTTCCACATCGACACCACTCCCGTCACGAACGGCGCCTACCTCGCCTTCATCGCCGACGGCGGCTACACGGACCGCCGCTGGTGGCGGCCGGAGGGCTGGGCGCAGATCAGGGAGCACGGCATCGGGGCCCCGCTGTTCTGGCGCCGGGACGGCGGGCAGTGGCTGCGCCGCCGGTTCGGGGTGACGGAGCCGGTGCCGGAGGAGGAGCCGGTCCTGCACGTCAGCTGGTACGAGGCGGACGCCTACGCCCGCTGGGCGGGGCGGCGGCTCCCGACCGAGGCGGAGTGGGAGAAGGCGGCCCGCCACGACCCGGTGTCCGGGCGCTCCCGCCGCTATCCGTGGGGCGACGCCGATCCGGGCCCGGAGCACGCGAACCTCGGGCAGCGGCACCTGCGGCCCGCTCCGGCGGGCAGCTACCCGGCGGGGGCCTCGCCCCTCGGCGTACGGCAGCTGATCGGGGACGTGTGGGAGTGGACGGCGAGCGACTTCCTGCCGTATCCGGGGTTCACGCCCTTCCCGTACAAGGAGTACTCGGAGGTGTTCTTCGGCCCGGAGTACAAGGTGCTGCGGGGCGGTTCGTTCGCGGTGGACCCGGTCGCCTGCCGGGGTACCTTCCGCAACTGGGACCTCCCCGTCCGGCGCCAGATCTTCTCCGGCTTCCGGACGGCGCGGACCGCGGAGCTCGACTGATGTGCCGTCATCTCGCCTATGTGGGCGTCCCCTTGGCGCTGGGGGACCTCCTCGTCCGGCCGCCGCACGCCCTGCTGCGCCAGTCCTGGGAACCCCGTACGCAGCACAGCGGCGTGGTGAACGCCGACGGCTTCGGCGTCGGCTGGTACGCCGAGGGGGATCCGGTGCCCGCGAGGTACCGGCGGGCCGGCCCGATCTGGGGCGACCTGTCCTTCGCGGACCTCGCCCGGGTGGTGCGCTCCGGGGCGTTCCTCGGGGCGGTCCGGGGGGCCACGTTCCCCGGCGCCGACGGGGAGGCCGCGGCGGCTCCGTTCGCCGCCGGGCCCTGGCTGTTCAGCCACAACGGCGCCGTCGAGGGCTGGCCGGACTCCCTCGCGGCGCTCGCCGGGGCGCTGTCGGCCGGGGAGCTGCTGCGTCTGGAGGCGCGCACCGACTCGGCGCTGCTCTGGGCGCTGGTGCTGCACCGGCTGCGGGCCGGGGACGCGCCGGGGACGGCCCTCGGCGACACGGTGCGGGAGGTCGCGGCCGCGGCCCCCGGTTCCCGGCTGAACCTGCTGCTGACCGACGGGGAGCGGATCGCGGCGACGTCCTGGAGGAACAGCCTCTGGTGTCTTTCGGGCCCCGGCCGGGTGGTCGTGGCCTCCGAACCGTACGACGACGATCCGCGCTGGCGGGAGGTGCCCGAGCACACGCTCGTCACCGCCGACCGCGCGGACGTCGTCCTCACCCCGCTCAAGGAGCCGTCCGCGTGAGCCCGTTCCAGCTGACCCGCACCCTCGCCCCCGACGCCGCGAGCGCCGACCTCCGCGCCGACGTCCTCCACGGTCTGAGCCGCCTGCCCAAGGAGCTGCCGCCGAAGTGGTTCTACGACGCCCGGGGCAGCGAGCTCTTCGAGGAGATCACCCGGCTGCCCGAGTACTACCCCACGCGCGCGGAGCGGGAGATCCTGGTCGCGCGGGCGCCGGAGATCGCCGCCGCGACCGGGGCCCGGACCCTGGTGGAGCTGGGTTCCGGCTCCTCCGAGAAGACGCGGTTCCTGATCGACGCGCTGCTTCCGGGGCTGGAGGCTTACGTGCCGGTGGACGTGAGCGAGTCCGCCCTTGTCGGAGCGGCCGAGACGCTGCTCGCGGACCGGCCGGACCTGTGGGTGCATGCGCTCGTCGCCGACTTCACGCGGGGGCTCGCGCTGCCGGGGGCGCCGGGGCCGCGTCTGGTGGCCTTCCTGGGGGGCACGATCGGCAATCTGCTCCCCGCCGAGCGGCGGACCTTCCTGCGTTCGGTCCGCGCGATGCTCGCGCCGGGCGACGCGCTGCTGCTCGGCACGGACCTGGTGAAGGACGAGGCCACGCTCGTGGCCGCCTATGACGACGCGGCCGGGGTGACGGCCGAGTTCAACAAGAACGTCCTGTCCGTGATCGACCGGGAGCTGGGCGCGGACGCCGATCCGGCCGCCTTCGAGCACGTGGCGGTGTGGGACGCCGAGCGGGAGTGGATCGAGATGCGGCTGCGCGCCCGCCGCGCGCTGACCGTGAAGATCCCGGAGCTGGATCTCGTGGTGCCGTTCGCGGCGGGCGAGGAGATGCGGACGGAGGTGTCGGCGAAGTTCCGTCAGGCGGGTGTACGGGAGGAGCTGGCGGCGGCGGACCTCGAACTGGCCCGCTGGTGGACCGACAGTGAGGGCAGGTTCGCGTTGTCCCTGGCCACGGCGAGCTGAGCCGCCGAGGCCAGGGCCCGGCGGTCTGGATATCGGATACTGGGTATCGGATCCAGTATTCGAATATTGGCGACAATCTCCCGCGCGGTGACGACCCGCCACAGCGACGCCCCCAGCGGATCGTCCCCGACGTACGCCGCCGCGTCGGCGGGCCGGTAGTCGATCCGTACCGGCAGCACGGCGCAGCCGGCGTCCAGGGCGGCCTGGAACGCGGCCGGGCGGAAGCGCCCCCTGGCCCGTCCGCACCAGGTCGACCCTTCGGGGAAGACGACCACCCGGCCTCCGCCGGCGAGCACCCCGGCCATCTCCCGCACCGCGCCGGGCAGGGCCCTGAGCCGGTCGCGGTCGAGGAAGAGGGTGCCGCCGAGCGCGGCGAGCGTGCCGAGGACGGGCCAGTGGCGGACCTCCGTCTTGGCCACCATCCGGCCGGGCAGCACGGCCGCGACGAGGGGGATGTCCAGCCAGGAGACGTGGTTGGCGACGACGAGGAGCGGGCCGGTGACCGCGCCGGCCGCCCCCTCGTACCGGACGCGCACGCCGAAGGCGCGGACCACCGCCCGCACCCAGCTCCGGACGAGGGCGAGGCGGGCGGCCGCCGGGAGGAGCGCCGCGGCCGGGGCGAGCAGGACGCCGAGGAGGACCGCGCCGGTCCCGGCGGTCAGCCGGACCGCGGCACGGACGGCACCGGCCCGTCCGGCGGGTCCGTCACGGCCGGTGTCCGGGTGGGCGGCGCAGTGGCCCGGGGTGCAGGGTGCCGTGGGGAGCCACGGCGAGACGGCCGTGGCCCCGGTCACGACGCGGGGACGAGCGAGAGGAAGTGGTGGAGGTAGCGCGGGTTGGTGCGGCGCAGCGAGAGTAGGACGTAGAGGTCGGCGGTGCCGAAGTCGGGGTCGTGCGCGGGGGCTCCGCAGACCCAGGCGCCGAGCCGCAGGTAGCCGCGGAGCAGCGGCGGGAGTTCGGTGCGGCCCTCGGGGCGGGTGACGCCGGCGGGGCTCCACAGCTTGTGTGGGGTGACCCAGTACTCCTCGGGGGCGAGGTGCTTGTCCTTGACGGTGTCCCAGGTCGCGGCGGCGAGGGTGCCGCCGTCGGCGAGCGGGATCGAGCAGCAGCCGGCGAGCCAGTTGTGGCCGGCGCGGGTCATGTAGCGGGCGAGTCCGGCCCAGATGAGGGCGATCACGGCGCCGTTGCGGTGGGCGGGGTGGACGCAGGAGCGGCCGACCTCCACCAGGTCGTGCCGGACGGGGGCGAGCCGGGTGAGGTCGAACTCGCTCTCGGAGTAGAGGCGTCCGGCGAGGGCGGCCCGCTCGGGCGGCAGGATCCGGTAGGTGCCGACGACCTCGCCGGTGCTCTCCTCCCGTACCAGGAGGTGGTCGCAGTACGCGTCGAAGGCGTCGCCGTCCAGGCCGGGTTCGGGCCCGTCGAGCAGGGCGCCCATCTCGCCGGCGAAGACCTGGTGGCGCAGCCGCTGGGCGGCCCGTACGTCCTCCTGGTCCCGGGCGAGACCGACGACGTACCGGGGAGCGGGCTGCTCGGCCGGGGCCGGGGGCTGCGCGGGGAGGGCCAGGGGCGGTGCGGAGACGGCCTGGGGTGGTGCGGGGACGGCGAGCGTGCGCGTCGGTACGGACATGGCGGACTCCTCCGGCGGACGGAAGGGGAAGGGGCGGGACCGGGCCGCGTGCGCGGTGGCCCGGCTCCTTACTTCTCCCGTCGCCGGCTGGATTCGACATGACCGTCCGGGGGCTCGCGGGTGTGCGAACGCTGAATGCTATTCGGCGAGGGTCTCCGTGATCGCGGTCGAGGCCTTCTCGGCGGCCTTGACGGGGTCCTCGCCCTGGAGGACGGCCGTCATGTACGGCTTGATGGGGTTGTCGGCCTCGACGTCGGCCCACTGCGGGGAGTTGGGGGTGGCGCGGCCGCGCGCGGCGCCCTTCGCCATGACGGCGGTGGCCTCCTGGCCGGCGACGACGGAGGCGAGGCTCTTCTTGTTGGGCACGTAGCCCATGGCGCGGGCGAGTTCGGACTGCCACTTCTCGCCGGCGAGCGCCTTGACGACGTCGAGGGCCGCGCCGCGGTCGGGGGCGTTCTCCGGGATGATGAGGTCGGAGCCGCCGGTGAAGACGGCGCAGGGCTGGCCGGGCTTCTTGCCGGGTATCGGGAAGTAGCCGAGCTTGTCCTTGAGGTCCGGGTTGGCCTTGAGGATGGCGGCGACGGCGCTGGGCGTGGCGATGAGCTGGGCGACATCGCCCTTGGCGAAGACGTCGGCCTGCGGCGGGGTCTGCTCGTCGGCGTTCTTCGGGCCGTCGCCGAGGGCCTGGAGCTTCTTGTAGAAGGCCATGCCGCGCTGGGCGGCCGGGCTGTCGAGCGCGCCGGTCCACTGGCCGCCCTTGTCGACGGCGAGTTCGCCGCCCTCGTCCCAGACGAAGCCGGCGAGGGTGTACCAGTCCTGTCCGGCGAGGTAGATGCCCTGGGCGCCGTTCTTGTCGAGCTTCTCGGTGTCGTCGAGCCACTGCTCGCGGGTGGCCGGCGGCTTGTCGATGCCGGCGGCGTCGAACAGGTCCTTGTTGTAGATGACGATGCGGTTGGCCGCGTACCAGGGGATGCCGTACTGGGATCCGGAGATGCTGCCGGGTTCGGCGAGACCGGGCAGCCAGTCCTCGCGGCCGAGGTCGCGGACCGACTCCAGGGTGAGGTCGAACAGCTTGTCGGTGTCGGCGTACTGGGCGACCTGGGTGTTGCCGACCTCGATGACGTCGGGGCCGCCGGAGCCCTGGATCGCCTCGGTGACCTTCTTGCCGATGCCGGTCCACTCCTGGATGGTGAACTCGAGCTCGACGCCGCTGTGCTCCTTCTCGTACGTCTCGGTGAAGCGCGAGAGGAAGTCCTCGCTGACGCTGTCCCGCATGAGCCAGACGTTCACGGTCCTCGTCCCGCCGTCGCCGCCCGGGAGCAGTCCGCAGCCCGCGAGGGCGAGCGCGGTGACGGCGGCGAGGGGGCAGGCGAGATGGCGGTTCTTCACGGGGTCACCTTCTGCGGTTCAGCACAGGGTCGTGCGCATGGGGGGCTGACCCGGCATGGGGGGACCGAACGGGGTGTTCGCGCGGGTATGTGGCCTGGATTCTGGTCTGGACCAACGGGATGGTCAAGTCCTTGACGAACCCGTTCCGCACCCCGGTGGACGCCCTCCTTCCTTACCGTCGGTAGTTACTCATGGGTCACCCGGCCCCCGTCGTGTCGCGCGCCGACGCGCCCTGGGGCACCGTGGAGGGACCGCACCGAGAGGAGTTCGGCCCCCATGTCGAATCACACCTACCGCGTCACCGAGATCGTCGGCACTTCCACGGAGGGCGTCGACCAGGCCATCCGCAACGGCATCGAGCGCGCCTCGCAGACCCTGCGGGGACTGGACTGGTTCGAGGTGACGCAGGTACGCGGCCACCTCGTCGACGGCGCGATCGAGCACTACCAGGTCGGCCTGAAGGTCGGCTTCCGGCTGGAGGGCGAGGACTGAGCCGGTCCGCCCGGCCTCAGGTGCGGCCCTCCTTCTCCTGAGCCTCCCTCAGCGCCTCGGAGGGCTCCGCCCAGCGGGCCCGTACGACGTGGAAGCCCGCCGCCTCGGCCGCGTCGCACACCGCCAGGTCGTCGTCGACCAGCATCCTGACCGCGCGGTCGGCGGCGAGCCGGCGCAGGATCTCCACCTTGGTCACCCGCGCCGGCCGGAAGTCGCGGTTGCGGCGCATGTGCACGGGCCCCTCCGGCAGCCCCTGCCCGGCCAGCCACTCCACCGTCGCACGGCGGCAGCGCTCCGGCCGCCCGGTGAGGTACACCACCTCGCACTCCTCGGCCGCCTCGCGGCACAGCTCGACGCCCTCCGCCAGCGGTGGATCGTCGGGCGCCGCCGCGAAGAAGGCCTCCCAGTCCTTGGGCCTGCGCTCCAGGAAGTGCTGGCGGTGCGCGGTGGCGGCCAGCGTGTTGTCGAGGTCGAAGACGGCCAGGGGCCGGTTGTCCGCTGTCACCCGCCCAGCCTAGGACCCGCCCCGGGAATCCCTCCCGGCTCCGCGCGTTGAACCCTGTGTGAGCACCTTCCCCGACGGCATCCGCTTCTCCGTCCTCGACCGCTCCCGCACCCGGGAGGGCGAGGACGCCCCCCAGGCGCTGCGCGCCACCGTGCGCCTCGCCCGGGAGGTGGAGGCCCTCGGCTACCACCGCTTCTGGGTGTCGGAGCACCACGGCGTGCCCGGGGTGGCCGGTTCGGCGCCCACGGTGCTCGCGGCCGCCGTCGCCGCCGCGACCTCCACCGTCCGGGTCGGTACGGGAGGGGTGATGCTCCCGAACCACCGGCCGCTGGTCGTGGCCGAGCAGTTCGGTGTGCTGGAGTCCCTCTTCCCCGGCCGGATCGACATGGGGGTCGGCCGCTCGGTGGGCTTCACGGACGGCGTCCGCCGGGCCCTCGGCGGGGCCAAGGAGGACGCCGACCGGTTCGGGGAGCAGCTCGCCGAGCTCCTCGGCTGGTTCACCGGCGGGCAGTCGGCCCACCCGCAGGTGCATGCCCGGCCCGCCGAGGGGCTGCGGGTGCCGCCCTTCGTCCTCGCGACCGGGGAGGGTGCCGGGATCGCCGCGGCGGCCGGACTCCC
This sequence comes from Streptomyces sp. NPDC021012, assembly GCF_044333355.1. Taxonomy (NCBI): domain Bacteria; kingdom Bacillati; phylum Actinomycetota; class Actinomycetes; order Kitasatosporales; family Streptomycetaceae; genus Streptomyces; species Streptomyces sp. NPDC021012. The sequence continues at coordinate 812,081 of NZ_JBIRQU010000003.1, read as the reverse complement.
CCTCGTCATGGGCGACCTGCGCCACCGCGAGCGGCTGCTGACGGCCGTCGACGCGTACCGCAGGGCCTTCCGTCCGTCCCCGTGGGCCGCCGAGCCGTACGTGGTCGTCGCCGGGACGGTCGCGGTGGCCGCCGGCGAGGCGGAGGCGCGACGGCTGCTGATGCCGGAGGCCTGGTCCCTCGCGTACTCGCGCACGCGCGGCGTCTTCCCGCCGCTCGTCCCGCCCGAGCGGATCGAGGAGCTGCCGATGACGGAGAAGCAGCGCGGCTTCTACGAGTCGGGGCTCGACGGGCACCTGCACGGCACGGAGGAGCAGGTGGCCGAGGCGCTGGAGCGGGCGGTGAAGGAGACCGGGGCGCAGGAGGTCCTGGTCACCACGAGCACGTACGACCGGGCGGCGCTGAGCGACTCGTACCGCCGTCTCGCCCGGGCGGTCGGCCTCACGCCGCCCGCCGCGTGACGGTCGCCTCGTGACGACCGGGGAGCGATCGGGGCAAACGCGGACCATTCGATAAGGTCGCCCCATGCATGACAGCCCCCATGATCCGTACGTCCGCGTCCGAGGCGCCCGCGAGCACAACCTCGCCGGGGTCGACGTCGACATCCCGCGCGACGCGCTCGTCGCCTTCACGGGGGTCTCCGGCTCCGGCAAGTCGTCGCTGGCCTTCGGGACGATCTACGCCGAGGCCCAGCGCCGCTACTTCGAGTCGGTGGCGCCGTACGCGCGGCGGCTCATCCACCAGGTGGGGGCGCCCGCGGTCGGGGAGATCACCGGGCTGCCGCCGGCGGTCTCCCTGGAGCAGCGCAGGTCCTCGCCGAACGCCCGCTCCTCCGTCGGTACGGTGACCACCCTCTCCAACTCCCTGCGGATGCTCTTCTCGCGGGCCGGGCACTATCCGGAGGGCGCGGAGCGGCTCGACTCCGACGCCTTCTCCCCCAACACGGCGGCGGGCGCGTGCCCTTCGTGCCACGGCCTGGGGACGGTCCACGACACGAGCGAGGAACTCCTCGTGCCCGACCCGGATCTGTCGATCCGCGAGGGCGCGATCGCCGCCTGGCCGGGCGCCTGGCAGGGGAAGAACCTGCGGGACGTGCTCGACGCCCTGGGGTACGACGTCGACCGGCCGTGGCGGGAGCTCGCCGCGAAGGACCGCGAGTGGATCCTCTTCACGGACGAGCAGCCGGTCGTCACCGTGCACCCGGTGCGGGAGGCGGACCGCATCCAACGCCCGTACCAGGGAACGTACATGAGCGCCCGCCGGTACGTCCTGCGCACCTTCTCCGACTCGAAGAGCCCGACCCTGCGGGCGAAGGCGGAGCGCTTCCTGACCAGCGCGCCCTGCCCGGTCTGCGGCGGCGGCCGGCTGCGGCCCGAGGCGCTCGCGGTCACCTTCGCCGGCCGGAACGTCGCCGAGCTCGCCGCGCTGCCGCTCACGGCCCTGTCCGGTCTCCTGTCGACCGTCGCGGCGACGGCGGACGCCCCGGAGACGGCGCGCGTCCTCACCGAGGACCTCGTCGCCCGGATCGCCACGGTCACCGAGCTCGGCCTCGGCTACCTCAGCCTGGACCGCGCCACCCCGACGCTCTCCAGCGGCGAGCTCCAGCGACTGCGGCTCGCCACCCAGCTGCGCTCCGGTCTCTTCGGCGTGGTGTACGTCCTCGACGAGCCGTCCGCCGGGCTGCACCCGGCCGACACCGAGGCCCTGCTCGTGGTGCTCGACCGGCTCAAGGCCGCCGGGAACTCGGTCTTCGTCGTCGAGCACCACCTCGACGTGGTCCGGCATGCCGACTGGCTCGTGGACGTCGGCCCGCGCGCCGGCATGCACGGCGGGCGGGTGCTGCACAGCGGCCCGCCGGAGGGGCTGGCCGGCGTCGAGGCGTCCGCGACCCGGCGGTTCCTCTTCGACCGGCCGCCCGCGCCCGCGCGGGCGGTGCGGGAGCCGGCGGGCTGGCTGCGGCCGGGGCCGGTCACCCGGCACAACCTGCGGGCGGTGGACGCGGCCTTCCCGGTCGGCGTCCTCACCGCCGTGACGGGCGTCTCGGGCTCCGGCAAGTCCACGCTCGTCGGCGCGCTGACCGAGGAAGTCCCCGGAGTGGGACGTCTGGTGACGGTGGATCAGCGGCCGATCGGCCGTACCCCGCGCTCCAACCTGGCCACGTACACCGGCCTGTTCGACGTCGTGCGCAAGCTCTTCACGGAGACCGAGGAGGCCAGGGCGCGCGGGTACAAGGCCGGCCGGTTCTCCTTCAACGTGCCCGGCGGCCGCTGCGAGACCTGCCAGGGCGAGGGCTTCGTCTCGGTGGAGCTCCTCTTCCTGCCGAGTACGTACGCGCCCTGCCCCGACTGCCGCGGCGCCCGCTACAACCCGGAGACCCTCCAGGTGCGGCTGCGCGGACTGACCATCGCCGAGGTCCTCGACCTGACCGTCGAGTCCGCCGCCGCGTTCTTCGACGGGACCCCCGCCGCCGCCCGGAGCCTGCGCACCCTCCTCGACGTGGGCCTCGGCTATCTGCGGCTCGGGCAGCCCGCCACCGAGCTCTCCGGCGGGGAGGCGCAGCGCATCAAGCTCGCCTCGGAGCTCCAGCGGCCGCGCGGCGCCCACACCCTCTACGTCCTGGACGAGCCGACGACCGGGCTGCACCCGGCCGACGTGGAGGTCCTGATGCGCCAGCTCCACGGCCTCGTGGACGCCGGGCACTCGGTGGTCGTCGTCGAGCACGACATGGACGTGGTCGCCGCCGCCGACTGGGTGGTCGACCTCGGCCCCGGCGGCGGCGACCGGGGCGGCCGCGTGGTCGCCGCGGGTCCCCCGGACCGGGTGGCGCGGGCGGCGGAGAGCCGCACCGCGCCGTATCTGGCCCGGGCCCTGGGGTCCGGCGGGCCGCGCTGAGCCCCTGCTACGGGATCAGGCGGCCGTGTCGAAGGTGTAGTGGCGGGTGTGGTCCAGCATGTCCGCCGGGGTCACGTCGTTCCACGGGCGCATGGTGTCGCCGAGGTCGACGACGTTCGCGGTGCCGGCGGCCGGCAGGTACGTCGACCGGGGGTGGCGGGCCTGCCACTCGGCCCACAGCTTGTCCACGAAGGCGTGGTGCAGCCAGAACACGGGGTCGTTCGGGGAGACCCCGGTGGCCATCTGGCCGCCGACCCAGACGTGGACGCGGTTGTGGAGGTTGACCCCGCGCCAGCCCTCCAGGTGGTTGCGGAAGCCGTCCGAGGAGCTGTTCCAGGGGGCCGTGTCGTAGGTCTCCATGGCGAGCACGGAGTCCACCTCGGCGCGGGTGGGCAGCTGGCGGCCGCCGGCCCCGAGGTCGCGGCGGAGGTAGTCGCGCCCGTCGACGCGGACGTTGATCGTCCAGCGGTTCCCGGTGCGGGCGAACGGGCCGTCCGTCACCTGGCCGTCCCGGACCCGGCCGGTGCCGCCGAGGAAGTCGGGCGCCCAGAGCGAGGAGCGGGAGGTGCGGTCGGCCGTCCAGTCCCAGTACGGGAGGGTGACGGCCGGGTCCACGGACTGCAGCGCCTCCTCGAACTGTATGAGGAAGCGGCGGTGCCAGGGCAGGAACGAGGGCGAGCGGTGGCCGACCCGGTCGCCGTTGTCCGTGTCGCTCATGATGAAGGCGTTGTGGGTGGTGACGAAGGTGTCGTACCGCCCGGAGCGCTTGAGCTCCAGGAGGGCGTTGACGAAGCGGCGCTTCTCGTCGGCGGTCAGGGTGGCCTGGTTCTTGCGTACGGTCATGGTGGTGCGCTCCTGGATCGGTCAGGCGAGGTTGAGCGGAACGAGCGGGGCGCCCTGGAGTTCGCGGACGGCCGCGCGGGCCACCGCCTTGGGCGTGGCGACGGGCTCGTAGTGGTTGATCACGCTGATCCAGGTGCCGTCGGCGTTCTGCATGACGTGCAGTTCCTCGCCGTCGATCGTGACGGAGTAGCCGCCTCCGTGGTGTCCCCCGTGGTGGCCGCCGCTGTGCGAGGGGCCGCCCTTGATGCGGCGGCCCTGGTACACCTCGTCGAAGGAGTCCGGGGCGGCCGGGGTCGCGGCGGCCCGGGGCGCGGCGACGGCCTGGCCGGCCAGGGCGAGGCCGGCGGCGGCGCCTGCCGCGCCGGCCGCGACGCCGAGGGCCCGGCGGCGGGTGATGCTGGACATGAAACCCCCAAATGGTCAGTACGACCGGGGGGTTCGGTCAGGTGCCCCCCGGCAGTCCTCATCAGTACCCGGGGGTGTCGGCGCGCCGGAAATCTCCGGCGGCCGGTTGGCTGCGAAGTGGCCAAGATGCCACGATAAGTACAGTTTTGAACGGAGTTGATCTTGCTGTCACGGCGGGCGGAAGCGCCCCGGAGCGAAGATCCTACGGAGAAAGTGATCTTTTCGTGAATGATCTTCGGTTCCGGGGCGCGCGGTGTGGCGGAGCCCACGCCGCCAGACTGTCCGGATCCGGTCAGCCCCGGGGGGCCTTGCGGCGCGCCCGCAGCCATTCCCTGTTCATCGCCGCGATCGACGGCAGCGGGATGCCCTTCGGGCAGGCCGTCGCGCACTCTCCCGTCAGGGTGCAGCCGCCGAAGCCCTCGGCGTCCATCTGGGCGACCATGTCGAGGACCCGGGTCTCGCGTTCCGGGGAGCCCTGGGGCAGGACGTTCAGGTGGTTGACCTTGGCGGAGGTGAAGAGCATCGCCGAGCCGTTGGGGCAGGCCGCCACGCACGCGCCGCAGCCGATGCACTCGGCGTGCTCGAAGGCGGAGTCCGCGTCGGCCTTGGGCACGGGGGTGGCATGCGCCTCGGGGGCGGACCCGGTGGGGGCGGTGATGTAGCCGCCGGCCTGGATGACCCGGTCGAAGGCGGAGCGGTCGACGACGAGGTCCTTGACCACCGGGAACGCGGACGCGCGCCAGGGTTCGACGTCGATGGTGTCGCCGTCGCGGAAGGAGCGCATGTGGAGCTGGCAGGTCGTGGTGCGCTCCGGCCCGTGCGCGTCGCCGTTGATGACGAGGCTGCACGCGCCGCAGATGCCCTCGCGGCAGTCGTGGTCGAAGGCCACGGGGTCCTCGCCGCGCAGGACGAGGTCCTCGTTGAGGGTGTCGAGCATCTCCAGGAAGGACATGTCCGGGGAGATCCCGTCCACCTCGTAGGTGGCCATGGCACCCTCGGTGCCGGCGTTCTTCTGGCGCCAGACGCGCAGGTTCAGCCTCATGCGTAGCTCCGCTGGGTGGGGTGGACGTGGTCGAAGGTGAGGTCCTCCCGGTGGAGGACGGGGGCAGAGCCCGTGAACTCCCAGGCCGCCGCGTACGCGAACTCCTCGTCGCGGCGGGCGGCCTCGCCGTCCCGGGTCTGGGACTCCTCGCGGAAGTGGCCGCCGCAGGACTCGGCGCGGTGGAGGGCGTCGAGGCACATGAGCTCGGCGAGCTCCAGGTAGTCGACGATCCGGTTGGCCTTCTCCAGGGACTGGTTGAACTCCTCTCCGGTGCCGGGGACCTTGACGCGGCGCCAGAACTCCTCGCGGATCTCGGGGATGCGCCGCAGGGCCTCGGTCAGGCCCTCCTCGGTGCGGGCCATGCCGCAGTACTCCCACATGAGTTCGCCGAGTTCGCGGTGGAAGGAGTCGGGGGTGCGGTCGCCGTCGACGGAGAGGAGGAGGTTCAGGCGGTCCTCGGTCTCGGCGACGGCCTCGCGGACCGCGGGGTGGTCGTCGGTGACGGGTTCGCCGTGCGGATGGCGGGCCAGGTAGTCGTTGATGGTGGCCGGCAGGACGAAGTAGCCGTCGGCGAGGCCCTGCATGAGGGCGGAGGCGCCGAGCCGGTTGGCCCCGTGGTCGGAGAAGTTGGCCTCGCCGATGGCGAAGAGGCCGGGGACGGTGGTCTGGAGGTCGTAGTCGACCCAGAGGCCGCCCATCGTGTAGTGGACGGCGGGGTAGATCCGCATGGGGACCTCGTACGGGTTCTCGGCGGTGATCCGCTCGTACATGTCGAAGAGGTTGCCGTACCTCTCCTCGACGGCCTTGCGGCCCATCCGCCGGATGGCGTCCGCGAAGTCCAGGTAGACCCCCTGGCCGCCGGGGCCGACGCCCCGCCCCTCGTCGCAGACGTTCTTCGCGGCGCGGGAGGCGATGTCACGGGGGACGAGGTTGCCGAAGGAGGGGTAGATCCGCTCCAGGTAGTAGTCGCGCTCGTCCTCGGGGATGTCGGCGGCCGGACGCGTGTCGCCCTTCGCCTTCGGCACCCAGATGCGGCCGTCGTTGCGCAGCGACTCGCTCATCAGGGTCAGCTTCGACTGGTGGTCGCCGGTGCGCGGGATGCAGGTGGGGTGGGTCTGGGTGAAGCAGGGGTTGGCGAAGTACGCGCCGCGCCGGTGGGCCCGCCAGACGGCGGTGGCGTTGGAGTTCATGGCGTTCGTCGACAGGTAGAAGACGTTTCCGTAGCCGCCGCTGGCGAGGACGACCGCGTCGGCGCAGTGGGTGGAGATCTCGCCCGTGATCAGGTCGCGGGCGACGATGCCGCGGGCCCGTCCGTCGACGACGATCAGGTCGAGCATCTCCGTACGGGCGTGCATCTCGACGTTTCCGGCGGCGATCTGCCGGGACAGCGCCTGGTAGGCGCCGAGGAGGAGCTGCTGGCCGGTCTGGCCGCGGGCGTAGAAGGTGCGGGAGACCTGGACGCCGCCGAAGGACCGGGTGTCGAGGAGGCCGCCGTACTCGCGGGCGAAGGGGACGCCCTGGGCGACGCACTGGTCGATGATCTCGACGGAGATCTGGGCCAGGCGGTGGACGTTGGACTCGCGGGCCCGGAAGTCGCCGCCCTTGACGGTGTCGTAGAAGAGGCGGTGGATGGAGTCGCCGTCGTTGCGGTAGTTCTTGGCGGCGTTGATGCCGCCCTGGGCGGCGATGGAGTGGGCGCGGCGCGGGGAGTCCTGGAAGCAGAACTGGACGACGTGGTAGCCCTGTTCGGCGAGGGTGGCGCCGGCGGAGCCGCCGGCGAGGCCGGTGCCGACGACGATGATCCGGTGCTTGCGGCGGTTGGCGGGATTGACCAGCTTCGCCTGGAAGCGGCGGGTGTCCCAGCGCTCGGCGATGGGCCCGGCGGGGGCCTTGGTGTCGGCGATCGGCTCGCCGATGCCGTATTCGAGGAAACTCATGTCAGCTCACCACTCCGGTCATGACGGCGACGGGGACGGAGACGAAGCCCGCGGTCAGGACGAGCGCGAGGGTGTTGGCGAGGGCCTTGAGGAGGCGCTCGCGGCGGGCGTTGCCGACGCCCAGGGTCTGGGCGGCGCTCCAGAAGCCGTGCCGGACGTGGAGGCCGAGGGCGAGCATGGCGGTGATGTAGACGACGTTCCCGTACCAGGTGGAGAAGGTGTCGACGACGTTCTGGTAGGGCTTGCCCTCCTCGAAGCCGCCGGGGTGGACGGTGCCGGTGGTCAGGTCGAGGAGGTGCCAGACGACGAAGAGGCCGAGGATGATCCCGCCCCAGCGCATGGTGCGGGTGGCGTACGAGGAGCGCCTGCGGCGGTGGACGTACGCGGTGGGGCGGGCCTTCAGGTCGCGCCGGCTGAGCTGGTACGCGGAGACGGCGTGGGCGACGACGGCGGCGAGGAGCACGATCCGGACGATCCACAGGGCCCAGTGGTGGTGCAGGACCGGGGCGCCCATGACGCGCAGCCAGTGGCCGTAGGCGTTGAACTCCTCGGGGCCGAAGAAGACCTTGAGGTTGCCCGCGACGTGGGCGACGAGGTAGCCGAGCATGACGAGCCCGCTGACGGCCATGACCGTCTTCTTGCCGATCGTCGACGACCAGAAGCCACGGGACGGGGTCGGTGCGGGGGACGGCGGGCGGGCAGCCGTCCGCTCCCTCGTGGGTGCCAGAGCCATGCCTTCGACGCTAGGGCCGGAGGGCCCGAGAGGTCCAAGACATGGTCCGGCTGATCTCGATAGGTCTTATCTATCAATGTCCTCTACGCTGGGACCATGCAGTTCCAGCAGCTCCTCTACTTCGTCGCCGTGGCCGAGACCCGGCACTTCACCCGGGCCGCCGAGCGCGTCCACGTCTCGCAGCCCTCGCTCTCCCAACAGATCAAGGCGCTGGAACAGGAGCTGGGCGCGGAGCTGTTCAGCCGCGCCCGGGGGAACATCGCCCTCACCGACGCGGGCGAGGCCCTGCTGCCGCTCGCCCGCCGGATCCTCGCCGACACGGAGACGGCCCGCCTGGAGGTGCAGGAGCTGGCCCAGCTCAAGCGGGGCCGGGTGCGGCTCGGTGCGACGCCGAGCCTGTGCACGGGGCTCCTCCCGGACGTGCTGCGGTCCTTCCACGACCTGCACCCGGGGATCGAGCTCCTCATCGAGGAGGGCGGCTCGCACGATCTCGTACGGGAGCTGGCGCGCGGCGCGCTCGACCTGGCGCTGGTGGTGCTCCCCCTCCCCTCCCCCTCCCCCGCCCTCACCACGGTCGAGCTGCTCCACGAGGACCTGGTCGTGGTCTCCGCCGCCTCGGAGCCGGCCCCGCGCCGGCCCGTGCGGATCAAGGACCTCCGCGACCAGCCCCTCGTCATGTTCCGGCACGGCTACGACCTGCGGGAACTGACCGTCGCCGCCTGCCGCGCCGAGGGCTTCGAACCCACCTTCACCGTCGAGGGCGGAGAGCTGGACGCGGTCCTCGGCTTCGTACGCGCCGGGCTCGGGCTCGCGGTCGTCCCGGCGATGGTCGCGGCGCGTGCGGGGCGCGACCTGCGGGTGACGGCCCTCGCCCGGCCGGGCCTCCGCCGCACGATCGCCCTCGCCCACCGCAGCGACGTGGCCCCGCCCCGCGCGGCCCGCGAACTCCAACGCCTCCTGCTGCGCCGCACCTGACACCACCACGGGCTTAGGACCCGCCGCCCCGTTGCGGGCCGCGCCTGCCGGGGCGGCGCCCACCCCCGTTGTGGGCCGCGCCCGCCGCCCCGTTGTGGGCAATCGTTCCGCTGGGGCGGTGCGGGCTGCGCCGCCGTTGTGGGCAATCGTCCCGCTGGGGCGGTGCCCACCCTCAACGGCCCCCGTTGTGGGCAATCGTTCCGCTGGGGCGGAACGGGTGGGCACAACGGACCCGCGCCCTACCGGCGCCAGAGGCTTACGAGCCCGGACCCGCACCACGTTGTGCGCCGCGCATCGGGTGCGGGTTCAGGCGCGGAACGCGGAGGCGCCGCTAGAGGGCGCCGTCCCGTGTGCCCACCCGTCCCGCCCCAGCGGGACGATTGCCCACACGGCGGGTGGGAAGGGGCACCGCCCCGCCGAGCGCGCGGCCCACACGGGCGCGGGGCGAAACCCCAGGCGAGTGCGGGCCCCACACGGGGGCGGGGCGGAGCCCCAGGAGGGGGCGCCGTCCCGCCGGGTGCGGGTCCCACACGGGGGGGTTACACCGCGTCCGCCAGGACCAGGGAGTGGATGCGGTCGGGGGCGCCGGGGCGGGCGTAGTACCAGCCTTGGGCGGTGTCGCAGCCGAGGTCGCGGAGCTGCCGGGCCTGGGCGGCGGTTTCGACGCCTTCGACGGTGACGGCGAGTTCGAGGCTGTGGGCCAGGGAGACGATCCCCTCGACGATCTTGAGGTCGACCGGGTCCACGGGGTGCTGCTGCATGCCCCGGGTGAAGGAGCGGTCGAGCTTGAGGACGCTGACCGGCAGCCGCCGCAGGTTGGCCAGGTTCGAGTAGCCGGTGCCGAAGTCGTCGAGGGCGATGTCCACGCCCATCTCGGCGAGCTGCCGCAGCGGCTTGAGGAGGTCCTCGTCGGCGCCTATCAGGGCCGATTCGGTCACCTCCAGGCACAGCGCGCCCGGTTCGAGGCCGGAGCGCTCCAGGACGTCGACCGTGTCGGCGACCAGGCGGGGGTGGTGGAGCTGTGTCGGGGAGAGGTTGACGTTGATCCGCAGGGGGCCGCCGTCGGAGTGCCGGGTCTGCCAGAAGCGGGCCTGGCGCACGGCCTCCTGGAGCACCCAGCGGCCGAGCGGGACGATGAGGCCGGTGTCCTCGGCGAGCGGGATGAAGCGGTCCGGGCCGAGGACGCCGTGCTGCGGGTGGCACCAGCGGACGAGGGCCTCCGCGCCGTGCACGCTGCCGTCGTCGAGGTGGACGAGCGGCTGGTACTCGATGAAGAACTCGCCGCGCTCCAGGGCGGCCGGCAGGGCGGTGGTGAGCCCGTGCCGGGTGATGGCGCGGGCGTCGGCCTCCGGGTCGGCGAGCTCGAAGCGGTTGCCGCCCGCCGACTTGGCCCGGTACATGGTGATGTCGGCGCTGCGGAGCACCTCGGCCGGGGTCCGCTCCCCCGCCGGGCCCTCGACCAGGCCGAGGCTGCCGCGGACGGTGAGTTCGCGGCCGTCGATGCTCAGCGGGGTGGCGAGGGCGGCGAGGATGCGGTCGGCGAGTTCGGTGACGTCCCGCTCGCCGCCGGGGGCGGTGGTGAGGGCGACGAACTCGTCGCCGCCGAGCCGGGCCACCATCTCGCCCGCCCCGGTGACGCAGCTCTGGAGCCGGTCGGCGACCTCGACGAGCAGCCGGTCGCCGGTGGAGTGGCCGAGGCTGTCGTTGATGACCTTGAAGCCGTCGAGGTCGAGGTAGCAGAGGCCGAAGCGGGCGTTGTCGCCGGGGGCGAGCGCCTTCTCCAGGCGTTCGAAGAACAGGGTCCGGTTGGGGAGTCCGGTGAGCGCGTCGTGGGTGGCCTCGTACCGCAGGCGCAGATGGAGCAGGCGCCGTTCGGTGGTGTCCTCCATGAGGGCCAGCTGGTACTGGGGGCGGCCTTCGGCGTCCCGGAGGAGCGAGACGGTGAGGTTGGTCCACAGAACCGTTCCGTCGCCCCGGTAGTACGGCTTCTCGACGCGGTAGTGCTCGCGCTCGCCCCGGACCAGCTCCTCGTACAGCTTCCAGACGTGGGGCCCGTCCTCCGGGTGCACCCACTCGCTGACCTTCCGGCTGCGCACCTGGCCCTCCATTCCGCCGAACATGCGGGTGAGGGTCTCGTTGACCTCCAGGACGTTGCCGTCGAGGTCGGCGATGCCGATGCCGATCGCCGCCCCGTCGAAGACCGCGCGGAAGCGGCTCTCGGTGGCGTGCAGGGCGATCTCGGCGGCGCTGCGGGCGGCGAGCGCGGAGCGGGCGATGGCCTCCTGCTCGGCGCGGGTCCGCTCGCGCAGGGCCTGCGCGTAGCCGGTGGCCATGGCGTGCTGGAGCCGGGCGCAGCGGGCGCGCAGTTCCTCGGCGGCGAGGTCCGACTCCGTACCGCAGTAGAGCACCAGGTACGAGTCGACGACGCCGAGGCTGCGGCCGAGGGAGTCCGGGTCGGTGCAGTGGGCGTCGACGAGGGCCGCGCCGGTGCGCTGGGCCGGTGCCGTGTCGAAGGGGCGGGCATGCAGGGCGTCGCACAGGGTACGGGCCAGCGGCAGCAGGTGCCCCTCGAACTCGGCGCGGGTCAGCGAGGTGGCGGTGACGGGGAAGATCGCGCGGCTCCAGATGGTGACGAACCGCCTGAGTCTGTCCTCCGGGCCGTCGGTCTCGGCGAGGGTGCCGGACGGCTGCGACGGGACCTTCACGGCTTGCGCCCCACCCCTGCGAACCCGGAGAAGGCGTACGGATCCTCCTCCTCGGCCGGATTGTCCGGGCGCCAGAGCGGCATCGGGACGAGTCCGGGCTCGACCAGTTCGGTGCCCTCGAAGAAGCGGGCGACCTCGGCGCCCGACCGCATCACCAGGGGGTTGCGGATGCTGCGGTAGACCCCCACGGCGCCGCCGGCCTGCTCCTCGGGCAGCGGGACGCCCTCGTAGGAGGCGTGGGTGAGGATGAGGAGGCTGCCGGGGGCGAGGGCGTCGACGAGTTCGGCGACGGCCTCGTAGGGGTGGTCCTCGTCCTCCAGGAAGTGCAGGACGGCGACGAGGAGCAGGGCCACCGGCCGGTCCAGGTCGAGGAGTCGGGTCACCTCGGGGTTGTGCAGGATGTCGGCCGGCTTGCGCAGGTCGGCGGCGACGACGGCGGCGCTGTCGTCGCCGTCCAGGACGGCGCGGCTGTGGGCCACGGCGACGGGGTCGTGGTCGACGTAGACGACCCGGGCGGCGGGGTCCGCGGCCCGGGCGACCTCGTGCACGTTGCCGAAGGTGGGTATGCCGGAGCCGATGTCGAGGAACTGGGTGACGTCGTTGTCAACGGCGTGGCGGACGGCGCGCCGCATGAAGGCGCGGTTCGCCTGCATGATCTTGGGCAGACCAGGCATGAACTCCAGGGCCTTGCGTGCCGCTTCCCGGTCCACTTCGAAATTGTGCGAGCCGCCCAGATAGAAGTCGTACATACGGGACACACTCGGTACCGAGATGTCGATACCGGGCGGGGCCCAGGCGGGACGCTCCATCGATGTCTCCAACAAGTCGCCATGGGGGATACGGCCATGCGTGCGCGGCCGGTGTTCGAGGTGAGGCTACTGATCACCCGCCGAGAGAGCGAGTGGAAACGGAAATTCGCGGTCCGTTCTTGGTCACACGCCATTGGCACGTGCTCTTGGAACGCAGAGTTCACGCCTTCAGACTGTGCAAATTCACGTGCATATGATCGTGCGTCGGTTCCCGGGCCGGCGCCGCTCGCGTCCGCCGGAACCCCAGGCCCCTTCCGTACCTCGGCCGTTGCCGTTCCCGGGGCCCTGTCGCCGGTGCAGGATGCCCTGCCGGCCGTTCCCTCCGACAGGGCGACAACCGGACAGATCTCGCCGGGGAGGCCTGAACGGCCCGTGTCGGCCACTCTTCGGGAAATCAGCGGTCCCGGCAATACCGGACATGACGACGAATCCGCCCCACGCATCTGGTGAAACGTCAAGTCCGACCCCCCGGAGATCCCCTCCATCCGGCGAATCCCACGCGTTTCCGCCCCGGCGCGTCGCTGATGTGATCATGCTCGTCGGCGTGTCTCTGTATGGATCACTCCTCGCGCGGCCGCTGGCGGCCCTCGGACTCGTGTGGCTGCTCGCCGCACCGGTGCCCGCCGCCGCCGACGCCTGCGCCTACGTCTCGACCGATTCGGACGGTTCGCTGATCGCGGTGGCGGTCGCCGGCGGCGGCCACCACGACGACGACCGGGGGAAGGAGAACGGGAACGGCGAAGGAAAGGGTCAGGGGAAGGGCCACGACCACCACGGCGAGGGGAAGGGCAAGGGCCACGACCACCACGGCGAGGGGAAGGGCAAGGGCCACGACCACCACGGCGAGGGGAAGGGCAAGGGGCACGACCACCACGGCGAGGGGAAGGGCAAGGGGCACGACCACCATCACCACCACCCGAAGCCCTGCGACCCCGAGCCGCCCCCGCCCTGCCCGTCGCCCACGCCGACACCCACCCCGACGCCCACGCCGTCCCCGACGCCGACGCCCCGGCCCCCGTCGCCGTCCCCGTCCCCCACACCGCCGCCGCCGAAGCCGAAGCCGGAGCCGAAGCCGCCCAGGCCCCGGCCCGTGCCGCCGGCCACCCGGCCCGCGCCCCGCCCGGAGCCGCCGTCCCCCGCGCCTCCGACGACGAGGCCGCCGGAGCCCGTGCCCGCTCCGCCGGCTCCCCCGTCCCCGACGCCGCCGCCCACGGTGCGGCCCCACCCGGCGCCTCCCGCGCCCGTGGCGCTGCCCAGCTACCGCCCGGCGACGCACACCAAGAAGCAGGGGGGCACCTCCGTCGTCACCGCGACGCTGATGATCACCGCCCCCGCCGTGCTCGCGACGGCGATCCTGCGCCCCCGGTCCAAGTGACCCGCCGTCCCGCCCGTCCACCTGCCCTCTGAATCCCGCCGGAGGAATCCATGTCCGAATGGCTTGTTCTCTCCCTCGCGATGGCCGCCGCCTGCGCCGTCGTGCTCACCATCGTCGTCATCAACAACCGCCGGCTGCCCGAGGACGACGACCCCAGCGAGACCCCGGACGTCATCGAGTACATGACGATGATGATCGGCGTGATCTACGCGATCGTCCTCGGTCTGGCCATCGCCGGCGTCTGGGAGGCCCGGGGGGCCGCCCAGGAGACCGTGCGGCAGGAGGCCCAGGCGATGCACGAGATCTCGGCGCGCGCCGAGGTGTACCCGCCGGCGGTCCGCGACAGGATCCGCGCCGACGTCGACGCGTACGTCTCGTACGTGGTCCACGACGAGTGGACGCACATGTCCGAGACGGGCGAGCTCAGCGACGAGGGCACCGCGCTCCTGGAGAAGGTGCGGCGCAGCGTCACCGACTACCAGCCGGCCAACGACTTCGAGGGGCAGGCCTACCAGCCGCTCGTGGACCAGGTGGCCGCCGCCGACGACGCCCGCGGCGCACGGGGGCAGAGCGCGGGCGAGACGATGCCGGGCGTGGTCTGGTTCGGTCTGATCATCGGGGCCCTGGTGACGGTCGGCCTCATCTTCACGCTGCAGATCCGCAGGACCGGCCGGGAGCTGCTGCTCGCCGGTCTGTTCAGCGTGCTGATCGCCTTCCTGCTGTTCCTCATCTGGGACTTCGACGCGCCGTTCGGCCGGGGCATCTCGGCGACCGCCGCGCCGTTCACCGATCTGTTCCCGCAGCTCACGCGGTGAGCCGACCCGTGCGAGTGGGCCACCCGGGGGACATCGGTGCCCCATTCGCACGTCTGGGATCGCGGCTGTGGTAGTGCGCTCCTAGCGTTTCGGGCATCGAGGTGCGCGGTCCTTCGCGGGAACCCCCTTCCGCGGCTGCCCCTCGGGACCCGGAGGATTCACCATGCGCGCGATACGTGCCGCATCCACTGCCCTGTCGGTGGCGGCCGCCCTCGCCCTGGCCGCCCCCGCCGCCCTCGCGGCGGAGGGTGCTCCCGCGGCCGGACCGCGGGCACCCGGGGCCAAGGCACCGGGCGATTTCGTCGTGTCGCCGTCGGTCGTCGCCCCCGGCGGCCGGGTGACGCTGAGCGCCCCCGGCTGCGCGAGTACGGCGACGGCCTCGGCCGGCATCTTCGACACCGCCACCATCGCACCGGGGGCGACGGTGACCGCCACGGTGGACGCGGACGCCAAGCGCGGCGCCGTCTACACGGTGCTGTTCAACTGCACCGGCGGCGTGCAGGACACCGTCGCCCTCAGCATCAGCGGCACCCCCACCGCCACCCCTACCATCAGCGCCACGATCCTCACGCCCCCGCGCGGGGTGCAGGGCGGTCTCGGTGGCTCGATGGCCCCCAGCTCCACCGAACTCGCCGCCGGCGGGGCGCTGGTCCTGGCCGCGGCCGCCGGCACCGCGTATGTGGTCCGCCGCCGCTCCGTCGCCCGTCGGCGCCACTGAGCGTCCCGGCCCGAGTTCCCGCCAGGCCCCGGACGCCCGTCGCCCCCGGGCCCTGGCAGGGACTCGGGGGCGACGGGCACCGTGGGCCGACCGGGAGGTTCGGCCGGTCAGACCCCCGCACCGGTCACGCGACGGCGGCGGGCGATGAAGAGTCCGCCGCCGAGCGCGGCGGCGGCGACGAGGCTGCCGCCGACGGCCATCTCGGTGGAGCTGGGGGCCATGGAGCCGCCGAGACCGCCCTGCGCGCCCTGGCCGGCCAGGACGCGGAACGACTGGGTGAGCGTGCGGCCGCCGCACTGGACGGCCAGGTTGTACTGGCCGGGCGTGGCGTTGTCGAAGATGCGCGCCGTGGCGGTGGAGACCCCGTTCACGGCGGCGGGGAGCGTGACCGTCGCGAAGGCGTTGGACGTGACCGTGCCGCCGGAGCAGCCCCGGACGGTGATCGTGAGGAGCGCGCCCTGGTGGACCGCGAAGGGGGACACGGTGACGCCGTTGGAGTTGTCTCCGCCCCGCGCGGTCTGGAAGGGGCTGACCGTCACGCTGCTGGGCCCGTTGGTGGCGGTGGCGAGGGGGGCCGCGAGTCCGAGCGCCGCGAGCGCGGTCGCCGTCACCGCCAGAGTGCGTGCAGCACGCATGGTTGAACCTCCAGTGGAAGACGCCCCGAAGCGGTGCTCCGGAAGTTTCGACGAGTACGCCTTCCATGACGAACCATCACAAGCCGGTGCGGGCCGTGCATGTCGGCACTGGGCCACCCCGGTGAGGCGACACGCCGGGGAGAGGAGCCCCTGAGGCGGCGGAACCGCAGGTCACAGCCTTTCGGGATGCTTATCTGACGATTACTCGGATGGGTCAGCGGGACTGTCACCCGGCTGCCTCGTACGCCTGCCTCCGGCCGCGTACGCCCCTGGCCGGACCCCGGACACCCGTCCGGCGGCGGCCCCCACCCGTTCGCTCCGTCCGGGGAGACGGCCCGTGCGACCGCCCTTACCGTTCTGACGACGCCGAGAAGGGAGAACCATGCCCCCGAAGGACTTCCGCGTCTTCGAGCGCAGGAGACGCCAACCCTGGGGCGTCCTGGCCCTCGCCATGCTGTCCGGACTCGCGATGATGCGCAACGGGGTGGACATCGCCCACGGGCCGCCCCAACCCGCCGCGGCGGCCCGGCCGATGGCGCGCCCGGTCGCCCCGCCGCCCGCCGCGAGCACCGGTCTGGAGCCGCTGCCCTACGCCCCGGCGTCCCGGGTCAAGATCCCGGCGATCCAGGTGGCGGCCCCCATCATGGACGTGGGCCTCGACGAGAACGGCTGGGTGGCGGCCCCGCCCCCGGAGGACCCCAACCTCGCCGGCTGGTACCAGAACGGCATCGCCCCCGGCCAGCGCGGCACCTCCGTCCTCGTCGGCCACGTCGACAACGCGAAGGGCCCGGCGGTCTTCTACGGCCTGGGCTCCCTCCAGAAGGGCCAGCACATCGAGGTCGAGCGGTACGACAACCGGGTCGCGGTCTTCGAGATCTACGGCGTCGAGGTGTACGCCAAGGACAACTTCCCCGGCGTGCAGGTCTACGCCGACACCGGCGAACCGGAGCTGCGGATCATCACCTGCGGCGGCGGGTACACGCGCGCGCGTGGCTACGACGGGAACGTCGTCGTCTACGCGCGCATGGTCGGCTCGCGCTAGCCGCGCCCACGCGCGCGAAGGGCCCCGGCACCTGGAGTGCCGGGGCCCTTCGCGCGATGACGGGTCGTCAGCGCCGGGGGACGGTGATGTGGTAGCCGGCGTCGAGGAGTTGGGGCAGGTAGCGGCGGAGCGCGGCCACGCTCTGGGAGCGGTTGCCGCCGGCGTCGTGGGAGAGGACGACGACGCCGGGCGCGGCTCCGTCGAGGACGCGGCGGACGATGGTGCCGGTGCCGGGTTCCGTCCAGTCCAGGGTGTCGACGGTCCAGGCGAGCGGCTCCATGCCGAGTTCGGCGCCGATCTCGAAGGAGATCCGGTTCCAGGCCCCGTAGGGCGCCCGGTACCAGAGCGGGGCGGTGCCGAGGGCCCGTTCGATGACCTCGCTGGTGGAGCCGAGCTCGTCGCGGATGCGGGAGGGCCGCAGCTTGGGGACGAGGGGGTGGGACCAGGTGTGGTTGCCGACGACGTGGCCGTCCGCGTCCATCTCCCGCAGCAGGTCCTGGTTGTCCACCGCCATCTCCCCGCAGACGAAGAACATCGCCCGGCAGTCGTACTCGCGCAGGGTCTCCAGGATGCCCGGGGTGTACCGGGGGTCGGGTCCGTCGTCGAAGGTCAGCACCATGGAGCGGCCGACCCCGGACATGCTGAGGAAGGGCCGCCGGCGGACGGGCGGCAGCGCGCGGCGGAAGGCCGGGGGCGCGTACGCGGTCATGGGCTGGAGCCGGTACGCGGAGGGGCGCAGCCGGGCGGCCTGTGCCTGCGGCCCCGCGGCGGGGCCCGCGTGCCCGGCGCCGGGCGCGCCCCGGGGGGCGGTGGGCGCCTCGGGCGCGGCGAACCGGTCCGCCGCGAGTACTCCGACGGTGGCGGTGGCCCCGAGGGCGGCGGCGAGGCGCAGCACCGCGCGACGCCCGATGAGCATCTCATCCTTTTTCATGACCAATGGTTCGTACGGGCGAGGGGCGGCGCGGCTCAGCGACACCGACCGCCCGCCCGAAAGCACCCGATGAGCCGATAGCCTCGGAGGGTGAGCGAACAGCAGTCCGGCCGGTTCGAACGCGGGACCGACGGCCCGAAAGTGATCATGGCGGGGATCGACGGATCCGCCTCCTCCCTGCGCGCCACGGCGTACGCGGCGGGGCTCGCCCGGCGCCAGAACGCCCTGCTCGCGCTCGTGTACGTGCAGCCGGTGATCCCGGCGGGCGTCGCGCTCGGCGCGCCCGTGACCGGGGCGACCGAGGAGATCGCCGAGGACCTCGTCGAGGAGATCCGGGCGTCCGCCGAGCGGGTGAAGGACCTGTGGCAGGTGCGGTGGGAGTTCCACACCTTCCGGGGCGACGCCTACGCGGGCCTGGTGCAGGCCGCGGAGGAGCTGACGGCGGACGCCGTGGTGGTGGGCGCCTCGGAGTCGGCGGGCCACCGCTTCGTCGGCTCGGTCGCCGTCCGCCTGGTGAAGGCGGGCCGCTGGCCGGTCACCGTCGTGCCGTGACCGGCCGGACGCGGCCCCCGTCCTACTCCCCCGTCACCAGGCCGTCCTCGGCGGCGCCCCGGCCGAGGACCACCTGCCGGATCGCGTCGCGGATCCCGGCCTCGTGCGCGTCCAGGCCCTCCGCCGCGGCGCCGAGGTCCACCACGCGGCCGTGCGCGGTGTCGAACCACTGCGGGAGGAACTCCGCCCTGGTGACCTCCCAGCGCCCTCCGGCGGCCCTGGGCGGGGCGAAGGTGAAGCGGCCGATGCTGCTCATGTTGCCGCGCGGGTCGTAGGAGCCCTCGTGGTTGATCATGTCTCCGGCGATCTGGTCGCCCATCCCGTAGACGATCCAGGTCCCGTTGACCTTCTCGTACGCCTGCGGCACGTGCGCGTGGGTGCCGATGATCAGGTCGATGTCGGGGCGGCCGCCGCTCCGCGAGGCGGTCAGCGCCCGGCCGAGGGAGAGCTGCCGTGCGTCGGGTTCGGTCTGCCACTCGGTGCCCCAGTGGACGCTGACCACCACCACGTCGGCGCCGGCCGCGCGGGCGGCGCGCGCGTCGGCGATCACCTTGTCCGCGTCGAGCAGCTTCACCGCCCAGGGCTGTCCCTCGGGCAGCGGGTGGCCGTTGGTGTCGTAGGTGTAGGCGAGCTGGGCGACCGTGGCGCCGCCCGCCTTGAGGAGGGTGGGCCGGGCCGCCTCCTCGGCCGTACGGGCGGAGCCGGCATGCCGGACACCGGCCCTGTCGAGCGCGTCGAGGGTGCGGCGGAGGCCCGCCGCCCCGTCGTCGAGGCTGTGGTTGGAGGCGGTGGAGCAGGAGTCGTAGCCGGTGGCCCCGAGTGCGGCGGCGACCTCGGGCGGCGACTTGAAGGCGGGGTAGCCGGTGTAGGGCCCGCCCTCCTCCCCGTACACGGTCTCCATGTGGCAGATGGCCAGATCGGCGCGGGAGACCACCGGCTTGGCCCCGGCGAGCATGGGGCCGAAGTCGTAGCCGGCGTCGTCCGCGTCCTCGGCGGCCCGCCGGATGACCGAGTCGTGCGGGAGGACGTCGCCGGAGGCGACGAGGGTGAAGCCGGTGGGCGCGGAGGCCCCGCCGGGGGCGGCGGACGGGACTCCCGTGCGCGCGGCGGCGGCGCCCGGGGTGGTGGTGCCGGCGGCCGGGCCGCTCCCCCCGGCGCAGCCGGTCGCCGCCGCGAGCAGGAGCGCGGCCAGCGCGGCCGTCTCCGCGGATCTGGTGCGTGAGGTCATGTGCGGCACTCCACCCGAATCATGTGATGAGCGTCTGTTCCGATGAACTGATCTCCCGGGAAAGCCGCAGTCAAGGGTCGGGGCCGCGCGGGACGACGAACCCCGCTGAAACGGACGCACCGACTCCGTCCGACCGTTCGCCGTGCCATTCGTCGCTCGGTGCGACCGTTCGTCGCAGACCGTTGTCCGTTCCCTGTCCCCCGCCGTCCGGATGCGCTCGTATACGCCCCGGACGACGAGGCGCGGGAGAGGCGGGCGGCATGACGACGGCGACGACGGCGAGGACCGACGAGCGGACCCTCGAAGAGCTCCAGCGGGACCACGGTCCGGCGCTGCTCGCCTTCCTGCTCACCCTGACCCACGGGGACCGGCAGCGGGCCGAGGACCTCGCCCAGGAGACCCTGGTGCGGGCCTGGCTCCACCCCGAGGCCTTCGACGGCCCCTACGCCTCGATGCGCCCCTGGCTGTTCACCGTGGCCCGCCGCCTCGCCATCGACGCCCGCCGCTCACGCCTCGCCCGGCCCGCCGAGATCGGCGACGGCGTCCTCGCCGTGACGCCGGACCCCGCCGACGCCACCGCCTCGGCCGAGGCCGCGCTCGACGTGCGGGCGGCCGTACGGGAGCTGAGCCCCGAACACCGCGCGGTGCTCGTCCGGCTCTACTTCCACGGCCTCACCGTCAACGAGGCCGCCGTCGAGCTCGGCATCCCCGCCGGGACCGTCAAGTCCCGCTCGCACTACGCGCTCCGGCAGCTCGGCCGCTCCCTGCCCGGCTACCGGCCGCGCCGCCCGGCCGTCGCGCGGGCCCACCCCGGGGAGGCCGTTGCCCGGGCCCGTGCCGGGGCCCCACAATGACGCCGTGACGCTGACACTCACCGCCGCCGAACAGGTCCTCGCCGACAACTTCGCCCCCTGGGTGCTCGATCTCGGACTCACCGTCGAGTCCGTCGAGTCGGCCGACGGCCACGAGGCCGTGCTCCGGCTCCCCTGGTCGGACCGGCTCGCCCGGGAGGGCGGCGGCCTCTCCGGCCAGGCCCTGATGGCGGCCGCCGACACCGCGACGGTGATCGCGGTCGCCGCGGCCCGCGGCGGCTTCGTGCCGATGACCACCGTCCAGCAGTCGATCAGCTTCCAGCGCGCGGTGGTCGGCGCCGACGTCCTCGTACGGGCCCGGCTCACCAAGGCGGGCAAGCGGATGGCCTTCGCCGACATCACCATGACCGCCGAGGGCACGGAGGAGACCGCGGCCCACGCGACCGCCGTCTACGCGCTGCTCGGCTGACCCGGCCCGGACGGCCCGCCCCTCCCGCCGCCCCGGACCCTCCCGGCACCAGGAACCTCACCCGTACCGATCCGGCCGGGAAACGTATCCGAAACCGCACGGGCGAGTTGAGCAAAGCGGGACCCGCGGGGGCCCTTCACGGAGGAGGCTCTCCCCCGGGCCTCCGACCTCCGGGGCCCTCCATGTCCGGGAGAAGGTGGGAGCGTTGCTGCCCGAGAGCACGAACGGCGCCGGCGGCACCAGCGGTGGCGGCCTCGCCGTCCCGATGGCCTGGCTGTGCGCCGAGTACCTGGCCGACGAGGTGCTGCGGGCCGCCGCGCTCGTGGCCCCCGGCTCACTGGAGTACCGGGCCGGGCTCCAGGCCCTGGCCCTCACCGTCCACCTCGCAGAGGAGCCGCGGGGGCCGGAGGGACCGGCCGGCGCGCGGGGCTCCTACCGCCTCGACGAGTGGCTGCGGCACACCGCCTACGACCGGCCCTGGCCGCCCTGGGTCGAGGAGCGGCTCGCCGCACGGCGGGCGGCCGGCGACGAGGGCCCCGACCTGGCTCTCGCGCGGACCGCCTGGCGACGGCTGCGGGACACCTGGATCCGCGCCGCCGACCTCGACGGCCGGACCGGCCCCGAGGGCCCGGTCGACGAGTCCGAGCAGATCTGGCTCCCCGCCTGGAAGCTGGGCCTCCCGCTCGCCCATCTGTCGCTGCACCTGGGCTGAGACCCGTCACGGTGCCGAAGGGTGCACCCCCGGACGGTACTTGGGGACGCGTACCGTCACCTTCATCCCGGCACCGGCCCCGGTCTCGATGACGAGGCCGTGCTCCGCCCCGTACACCTGGCGCAGCCGCTCGTCCACATTGGACAGGCCGATGCCGGAGCCCGCCGGGTGCTCCCCGCGCAGGACGGCGCGCAGCCGCTCCGGGTCCATGCCGATGCCGTCGTCCTCGACCGTCACCACCGCCTCGGCGCCCGCGTCCCGGGCCGCGATCGTGACCCGGCAGCCCCGCTCCCGGTCCTGGAGGCCGTGCTTGACGGCGTTCTCCACGAGCGGCTGGAGGCAGAGGAACGGCAGGGTCACCGGCAGCACCTCGGGGGCGATCTGCAGGGTCACCTTCAGCCGGTCCCCGAACCGGGCCCCCGCGAGCGCCAAGTACTGCTCGATCGCCCGCAGTTCGTCGGCGAGCTGGGCGAACTCGCCGTGCTTGCGGAAGGAGTAGCGGGTGAAGTCGGCGAACTCCAGGAGGAGTTCCCGCGCCCGCTCGGGGTCGGTGCGGACGAACGAGGCTATGGCGGCGAGGGAGTTGAAGATGAAGTGCGGGGAGATCTGGGCACGCAGCGCGCGGATCTCGGCCTCCACGATCCGGGTGCGGGAGCGGTCGAGTTCGGCCAGTTCCAGCTGGACGGAGACCCAGCGGGCCACCTCGGTCGCGGCCCGCACGAGGACGGCCGACTCCCGCGATCCGTAGGCGACGAGCGCGCCGAGGACCCCGTCCTCCCCGGTGAGCGGGGCGGTCACCGCCCAGCGCAGCGGGCACGCCGGGTCGTCGCAGCCGCTGTGCGCCGAGCGGCTGCGGCCGGTCGCCAGGGTCTCGGCGGCCTGCCCGGGGACGTGCGCGCGGTGGTGGTCCTCGCCCGGCCCGTCCCAGGCGAGGACCGCGCCCCGGTCGGTGAGGCAGAGCGCCTCGGTGCCGAGCAGCGAGCGGAGCGTGCGGGCCGCCTTGCGGGCGGTCTCCTCGGTGAGCCCGGCGCGCAGCGGGGGCGCGGCGAGCGAGGCGGTGTGCAGGGTGTGGAAGGTGGCCCGTTCGACGGGCGTGCCGAGGTCGGGATCGGCGGCGCGGCCGCCGCGCCGGGCGGTGAGGCGGCCGAGGACGAAGCCCGCGGCGAGCGGCACGGCCCCGGCGGCGGCCGCGGCGGCGAGGACGATGCCGTTCATCGGCGGGCCCGGACGCGGGTCATGGTCGTGCCTCCTGGGCGGGGACGGGAATCGTGCCGGTGATCTCCTCCGGGAGGTGGAGCCGGGCGAGGATCGCGGGCGTGCCCGGCGGGATCCGGCGGGGGGTGGCGAGCGAGACGAGCACCATCGACAGGAAGCCGAGCGGGACCGACCAGACGGCCGGCCAGGCCATCAGGGTGTGCGGCCAGCCCTCGGGGGCGAGCCCGGCCCGGGTCGCCATCACGGCCGCGAGGGCGGAGCCGCCGCCGAGCAGGAGCCCGGCCATGGCGCCGGGCGGGGTGAGCCGCCGCCACCAGATGCCGAGGACGAGCAGCGGGCAGAAGGAGGAGGCGGAGACGGCGAAGGCGAGGCCGACGGCGTCGGCGACCGGGACCTTGGAGGCGACCACCCCGACGCCCAGGGGGACGGCGGTGGCCAGCAGGGTCGCGAGGCGGAAGTGCCGTACGCCCCGGGAGGACGCCCGGGAGGGCAGCACGTCCTGGGTGAGGACCCCGGCGACGGACATGGTGAGCCCGGAGGCGGTGGAGAGGAAGGCGGCGAAGGCGCCCGCGGCGAGGAGCGCCCCGAGGAGGTCGCCGAGGACTCCGCCGAGGACCCTGTCGGGCAGGACGAGGACGGCGGCGTCGGCGGAGCCGGTGAGGGCGAGTTCGGGGGCGTAGATCCGGCCGAGGGCCCCGTAGAGGGGCGGCAGCAGGTAGAAGGCGCCGACGAGGCCGAGCACGACGAGGGTGGTGCGGCGGGCGGCGCGGCCGTGCGGGCTGGTGTAGAAGCGGACGGCGACGTGCGGCAGGCCCATGGTGCCGAGGAAGGTGGCGAGGATCAGCCCGTACGTGGCGTACAGCTGGTGTCCGTCGCGGCCCCCGGCCAGCGGCTGGGACCAGCCGAGGGGGTCGGAGCCGGTGGCCGCCCGCTCGGGCAGGCGGGCCCCCGGCGCGAAGGAGAGCGTGGTGCCGCCCCGGACGTGGTGGGTGCCGGGGGCGAGGGTGACGGTCCGGCCGGTGTACGCGGCGGAGTCGACGCCGCCGGTGACGGTGACCGTCAGCGGGGCGTCGAGCCCGATCCGTACCGTGTCGGCGACCGTGACGACGGTGTGGCCGCGCAGCACGGCGGGGGCGTCGAAGCGGGCTCGGGGCGCCCCGTCCCCGTACCAGGCGGCGAGCAGGAAGAGGGCGGGGACGAGCAGGGCGGTGAGCTTCAGCCAGTACTGGAAGGCCTGCACGAAGGTGATGCTGCGCATCCCGCCCGCGGCGACGGTGCCGGTGACGACCAGGGCGACGAGCAGTCCGCCGACCCAGTCGGGGGCGCCGGTGAGGATCTCCAGGGTGAGTCCGGCGCCCTGGAGCTGCGGCAGCAGGTACAGCCAGCCGATGCCGACGACGAAGAGGCTGGCCAGCCGCCGGGCCTGCGGGGATTCGAGGCGGGCCTCGGCGAAGTCGGAGAGCGTGTACGCCCCGGAGCGGCGCAGCGGGGCGGCGACGAGGACGAGCAGGACGAGGTAGCCGGCGGTGTAGCCGACCGGGTACCAGAGCATGGCGGGGCCCTGGACGAGGACGAGTCCGGCGATGCCGAGGAAGGAGGCCGCGGAGAGGTACTCGCCGCTGATGGCCGCGGCGTTGAGGCCCGGCCGGACGGTCCGCGAGGCGACGTAGAAGTCGGAGGTGGTGCGGGAGATCCGCAGGCCGAGGGCGCCGATGAGGACGGTGGCGAGGACGACGGCGGTGACGGCGGCGACGGCGTGGGTCTGGTTCATGCGGGCAGGTCCACCGCCCTCAGCGCTCCACGAGGCCGGTGAAGTCGCGCTCGTTGCGCTCGGCCCGGCGGACGTACCAGTGGGCGACGGCCCAGACCACCGGGTACACCCCGAAGCCGAGCGCGGCCCAGACGAGCGCCTCGGGCGCGGGCAGCGCGAGCAGCAGCGGCAGCGGGCCGACGAGCAGGGCCAGGGCCCCGAGGGCGGTGAGGGCGACCCGGAGCTGACTGCGCATCAGGGAGCGGACGTAGGTGTGCCCGAGGGTGGTCTGCTCGTCGATCTCGGAGCGGGCGGGCGGGTGCGCGGGGCGCCGCCCGGCGGGCGCGGGCACGGCACCCGGGCCGTGGGCGGAGGCGTACGTGACGGTCTCGCGCCGGGGCCTGCGCGGGGGTTGGGGCTCCGGCATCGGCGTCCGCTCTCTGGCTGTCTCCTCGGCTCGTGGAGTGTACGGGGACGGGGCGCGGCGCCGGTAGGGGTGCCGGTCAGCCGCCGGCCCGGCGCATCAGCAGGTCGCGGAGGGTGCGGGCGTGGCGGCGGCTGACGGCGAGGTCGGTGTCGCCGATCCGTACGGAGGTGGCGCCGGCGTCGAGCCGCAGCTCGTCGATCCGGCCCAGGGCCACGAGATGGCTGCGGTGGATGCGGACGAAGCCCCGGGCGGCCCACCGCTCCTCGAGCGTGGAGATCGGGATGCGGACGAGGTGGCTGCCGTGGTCGGTGTGGAGGCGGGCGTAGTCGCCGTGGGCCTCGACGTACGCGATGTCGTCGACGGGGACGAAGCGGGTGACGCCGCCGAGCTCCACGGGTATCTGTTCGGACGCGGCGGGGACGGCGGTGGCGTGGACCAGTTCGTGGACGCGGCGGACGGCCTCGGCGAGGCGCTCGCGGCGGACCGGCTTGAGGACGTAGTCGACCGCCTTCAGGTCGAAGGCCTGGAGGGCGAAGCCCTCGTGGGCGGTGACGAAGACGATGTGCGGGGGCCGGGCGAAGCCGGCGAGCAGCCGGGCCACGTCCAGGCCTGTCAGCCCGGGCATGTGGATGTCGAGGAAGACGACGTCGATGCCGTCGTCGCCGTCGGGGCCGCTCTCCAGGGCGCGCCCGATCCTGCGCAGGGCCGCGGTGGCGTCGCCGGCGCCCTCGGCGGTCCGCACCCGGGGGTCGGCGCGCAGCAGGTAGAGCAGCTCCCCGAGGGCGGGCTCCTCGTCGTCGACGGCCAGTACGCGCACCATGCGGCGGAGTCTAGGGGAACGGTGGCGCGGGCCGTCCGGGCGGTTTCGGCAGCCGCCGGGCGGGCGCGGTGACCCCGGTGCCCTCGTACCCGGGATCGGGCCGTGCGTCGGGCGGCGCTTAGGGTGTCCGGCGTGCGTGTACTGCTCGTCGAGGACGACGAAGACCTCCGGTTCGGGGTGGCCGCCGCGCTGCGGGCCGCCGGGCTCGCCGTGGACGAGGCCGCCGATCTGCCCCGGGCCGACGAGGCGCTGTTCGTCACGGCGTACGACTGCGCGGTCTTCGACCGGATGCTGCCGTCCGGGGACGCCGCCGTCTTCGTCGACGGGCTGCGGCGCGCCGGGCGTGACGTGCCGGTGCTGTTCCTGACCGCGCGCGACACGGTGGCGGACCGGGTGGAGGGCTTCGCGAGCGGCGGGGACGACTACCTCGTCAAGCCGTTCGCCGTGCCCGAGCTGGTCGCCCGGGTGCGCAGCCTGTGCCGCAGGGCCGCGGTCGTCCGCCCGCCGGTGCACCGCGTCGGCGACCTGGAGATCGACACCGCCCGCCGGCACGTCCGCCGGGCCGGGGTGCTGCTGACGCTCACGGGCAGGGAGTTCGCGGTCCTGGAGGTCCTCGCGGCGCGCGCCGACCAGGCGGTGTCCCGCGCCGAGCTGATCGAGAGCTGCTGGGACGAGATGGCCGAACCGCAGTCGAACGTCCTGGAGGTGCTGGTCTCCCAGCTCCGCCGGAAGCTCGGGGACCCGCCGCTGATCCACACCGTGCGCGGGCTCGGGTACCGGCTCTCGCCGCATGACGGCGTGTCGTGAGGAGCGCGTCGCGGACGCTCACGCCGACGGCCCGGGTGCTGCGGCTGCGCCGGCGGATCAGCCTGCTGTTCGCGCTGACCAGCGCCGTGGGGCTGATCGCGATGGCCGTGCTCGCCGTGCGCAGCGACAGCGGCCGCTGGCGGGAGCAGCTCGACCACACGATGGACGCGGACACCAGCTGGGCCCTCGGCCTGCTGGAGACCGACGGGGACGGGCGGCTCGTCCTGGACGTCCTCGCGGACTCGGTGGACACCGCCTGCCCGCCGCTGACCGTGCTCCTCGTGGATCCCGGCGACCCGGGCGCGCTGACGGTCGAGCACGCGCCGGCGAAGCCGTGTCTGACGGTGAGCCGGGCCGTGGTCCAGGAGGCGGGCCGGGCGGCGGTGCGGGCCGACGGCGTCCGGGCCTTCGACGGGCGCACGACGGACGGCGGGCCGGTACGGGTGTTCGCGCAGCCCTTCTACGCGCCGGAGGCGGCGGAGGACGCGGGGCCGCAGGGCGTCCTGGTGACCGTGGCCGACGCGGGCGCCCCCCGGGACGACCACCGGCGGCTCGTGTGGCTGGTGACGGGCGGCTGCGCGGTGCTCGTCCTGCTGTCGGCGGCCGTCGGTCACGTCCTGTCGGGGCGGGCGGTCCGGCCCGCGCTCGCCGCGCTCGACCGGCAGGAGGCGTTCCTCGCGGACGCCGCGCACGATCTGCGGACCCCGGCCGCCTCGCTGCGGACGCTCGCCGAGACGGCGCTGCGCGGCGAGACGGACAGCGCGGACGTGCACCGGCGCACGCTGCGTCTGGCGGAGGGGATGGGCCGGCTCGTCGACGGGCTGCTCACCCGGGCCCGCCTCATGTCCGGGACGGCCGCGGTGACCCGGCAGCCACTGCGTCTGGACCAGTTGGTGGAGGCGGTGGCCGAGGAGTCCGCCGGTGCGGGCGGGCACCGCGTCCGGGTCGAGGCGGCGGAGGCGGTCGTGGTGGCCGATCCCGATCTCGTACGCCGGGCCGTCGGCAATCTGCTGGACAACGCGCTCGCGCACGGCCACGCGCCGGGCGTCCCGGCGGACGTGCTGCTCACGGTGGGCCGGGACGGCACGGTGACGGTGGAGGACGCCGGGCCGGGTCTTCCTCCGGAGGTCGCGGGCGCCCTCTTCGAGCGGTTCCGCAGCGGATCCGGCTCCACCGGCCTCGGCCTGTCGATCGCCTCCTGGGTCGCCCACGCCCACGGCGGCACCCTCACCGCGGGCCGCTCGGCGGCCGGCGGGGCCCGGTTCGTACTCCGGCTACCGACCTCGGACTGACCGGGCCTCGTACTCGGCGCACCTCGGCACCGGGCCCCGTACCCGGCGGACCTCGGCGCCGCCCCCGTACCCGGCGGCCCCGGCATCGGCCCCCGTCCTCAGCAAAACCTCAGCATCCGTCCCCGAGACTGCCCTGGACCGACCACTCAGGGGAGTTTCCCGTGTTCCGCACCACCGCCCGCCCGTCCCTCACCGCCGCCCACCCGTTCCGCACCACCACCGCCCGCCGCCGGGCCCTCGTCCTCGCGTTCGCCGTCCTCGGCACCGTCTCCCTGGCCTCCTGTACGGCCGGGCCCGGTCAGGACGGGAACCGGCCGCGGGTCCCGGCCGCCTCCGCCGATCCGGCCGCCCGCCCCGAGCTGCGGCGCTTCTACGGCCAGAAGCTCGTGTGGCGGCCCTGCGGCGACCTCCGGTGCGCCGAGCTCACCGTTCCGAGGGACTACTCCCGTCCCGGCGACGGCGAGACCTT
Source organism: Streptomyces sp. NPDC021012 (assembly GCF_044333355.1). Lineage (NCBI taxonomy): Bacteria > Bacillati > Actinomycetota > Actinomycetes > Kitasatosporales > Streptomycetaceae > Streptomyces > Streptomyces sp. NPDC021012. Next base: position 783,672 of record NZ_JBIRQU010000003.1, on the reverse strand, counting down.
CGTCCTGCCGGTGGCGAAGGCGGCGACCGCCGTCCCCGGCCGGCGGCTCGGCTCGCTCGTCCTGAACCCGGGCGGCCCGGGCGAGCCCGGCGTGAAGCTCGTCGAGGACGGGATCGCCGACGAGATCGGCAAGGGCGTGCGCGAGCGGTTCGACATCGTGTCCTTCGACCCGCGCGGGGTCGGCGGGAGCAGGCCGGCCCTGACCTGCGTCACCGCCGACGAGACCGAGGGGGCGGACGAGGCACCCCTCTACCCGCGTACGGACGCCGAGCGCGCCGAGGCCCTCGCGGGCGCGCGGGCGCAGGCCGCCGCCTGCCGGAAGGCCAGCGGTCCGCTGCTGCCGCACGTCGGGACGGACGACGCGGCCCGGGACCTGGACGTGCTGAGGGCGGCCCTCGGCGACCGCCGGCTGACGTACCTCGGCTGGTCGTACGGCACGAGCCTGGGGACCTCGTACGCCGAGCAGTTCCCGCGCCGCGTACGGGCGATGGTCCTGGACGGGGCCGTCGACCCGTCCCTGGACTGGCGGCAGCGCGCGCTCGGCCAGTCGGCCGGCTTCCGGGACGCGGTCGAGGAGTACGCCGAGTCCTGCGCCGACACGGTGGGCGAGGGCTGCCCCGGCGAGACGCCCGGGGAGATACGCGCGCTGATCGACCGGCTCCTCGAACGGACCCGGCGCGAGCCGCTGCCGGTCGACGGCTCCGAGGACGGTCTCGACGCGGCGGGCCTGGTCGACGCGCTCTCCCTGTCGATGTACACGCCGGAGGCGCAGTGGGAGGGCCTGTCCGAGGCGCTGCGCGCGGCGGACGACGGGGACGGGACGAAGCTGGCGGCCCTGGCGGCGGGCGACGAGGAGGCCCCGGACACCGACGCCGGGGCGGCCCCCTCCGGGGAACCCGCGAGCGACGTTCCCGAGGACAACGGCGAGGCCGCCCTGCTCGCGGTGAACTGCCTCGACGTCCCCCACCCGCGCGACGCGCGGGCCTACTGGAACGCGCTGGACCCCGCCGACCGGGCCGCGGGGGTCTACGGCACGTCCGGGGTGACGAGCGAGCTGGTCTGCGCGGGCTGGCCCGCCGGGACGCAGAAGCCGCACCGGGTGGAGGCGGCCGGGGTGCCGCCGGTCCTCGTCGTGGGCACCACGGGCGATCCGGCGACCCCCTACGACGAGGCGGTGAGCCTGGCGCGGCAGTTCCCCGGCGGGATGCTGCTGTCCTTCGAGGCCCCCGGACACACCGGTTACGGCCGGAACGCCTGCGTGAACGAGAAGGTCGAGGCCTACCTGGTCTCGCTGACGAAGGTCCGCCCCGGCACTACGTGCGCGCCGTAGCCCCCGGCGGGGAGGGCGGATCCAGCAGGTCGAGTTCGGCGGTGAGCGCGGCGGCCAGGGCGTCGAGGTCGGGGACGGCCTCGCCGTCGGCGACGAGGCCGATGTGGACCCGGCCGCCGTACGGGGACATGGCGACGGCGAGGGACTGGCCGCGGGCGAGCGGGGCCATCGGGAAGAGCGCGCGCAGCGGGGCGCCGCCGAGGGAGAGCGCGGAGCGGGGCAGCGGCACCTGGGTGACGAGGAGGTCGAAGAGGAGCCGGGCGGCGCCCGCGGCGAGGGGCGCGCCCAAACGGTGGGCGAGCGGGTGCAGCTGGTCGGCGAGGAGGGCGACGGCGCCCGCGCCCCGGAAGGGTCCGGCGGCCTTGTTGCGGTCCATGGCGCCCCGGACGGCGGCGAGCCGGGCGGCCGGGTCGGCTTCGGTGACGGGCAGGTCGAGGAGGTAGCCGGAAAGGCTGTTGCCGGGGCCGGCCGGGGCGCCGGGGCGGCGGCGTGAGACCGGGACGAGGGCCCGGGGGTCGGCGCCGGGGAGGGGCAGGCCGCGCCCGTCGAACCAGCGGCGCAGGGCACCGGCGACGAGGGTGAGGAGGACGTCGTTGGCGGTGCCGCCGGTGGTGCGGCGGATCCGGTGGACGCGGTCGAGGGGCAGGGTGGCGGTGGCGATCCGGCGCGTGCCGCTGGAGTCGGCGGCGAGCGGGCCGGTGGGGCGCGGGTCGAGGTGACCGGCTCGGGCGACGGAGGAGCCGACGACCGAGGCGCCGACCTCGACGGCCCGGCCGAGGTCGCCGATGCGGTCGCGGGCGATGCCGAGGAGGCGGCCGGGGCCGGGCAGCCAGGAGCGCGGGGGGACGGGGCGGGGGCGGCCCGCCGGGCGGCGGCCGGCGGCGATCTCGTCGAAGATCCCGGCGCCGATGGCGACGGCCCGCATGCCGTCGGCGAGGGCGTGGTGGAGTTTGACGAGGACGGCGAAGGAGCCGTCGGGGGCGCCGCTGAGCAGGTACATCTCCCAGGGCGGGAGGCCCCGGGCGACGGGGCGTTCCATGAGTTCGGCGGCGAGCCGGGCGGCCTCGGCGGGGAAGTCGGTGCCGGGGAGGGCGATCTCGCGGACGTGCCGGCGGACGTCGAAGTCGGGGTCGGCGCTCCAGGCGGCGCCGCCGACGGGGAACAGGACGTCGCGGACGCGCATCCGGAGCCGGGGGACGGCGGCGGCGCGTCGGGCGAGCAGTTCCAGGATGTCGGCCGGTTCGTGCCCGGCGGTGACGGGCGGGGGGCCGAAGTGGGCGAGGGCCCCGAGGTGCAGGGGGTGGTCGGTGGATTCCAGGTGCCAGAAGGCCAGGTCCAGGGGTGCCAGAAGCTCGCTGCTCACGATGTCCTCTTGTCCTGCGGTGTCTTCGGTGCTCGCTGCAGAGGTGTGGAGGGGCGGGTGGACGAAGTCAATCCCGTACCGTCAGTTACGGTCAAGTACGATCAGTTCACGCTCAGTTAAAGAGTGATGAATTCGCACCACACGCACTTGCCGCCGCCCCTCGACTCCACGCCCCACGCGTCGGAGAGCTGGTCGACCAGGAGCAGTCCCCGCCCGGACACCCCCGCCTCCCCCGCCTCGCGGCGCCGGGGCAGGGCGCTGGACCGGTCCTCCACCTCGACCCGCAGCCGCCGCGGCGGCCCGGCGAGGATCCGCAGGGTCACGATCGCCCCGCCGTCGGTGTGCATCAGGGCGTTGGTCATCAGCTCGTCGGCGACCAGTTCGATCTCGTCGGCGCGCTCCTCCGCGTCCCAGGCCCGGACGGCGGCGCGGATCATGTGCCGGGCCGAGCTCAGCGCCTCGGGGTCGTTCTGCGCCACGTGCTGCTGGAAGCGGCCGGCGCCCCGCGGGTGGTACGTGTCGCGGCGGCGCAGCAGCAGGATCGCGACGTCGTCCTCGCCGCCCCGGTCGGCGACCACGTCGCACAGGTGGTCGGCGAGCTGCTGGAGGTCGGCGGGGCCGCGCCGGACGAGCGAGGAGAGCCACTGGAGGCCCTCGTCGAGGTCGGCCCCGGGCTTCTCCACGAGGCCGTCGGTGTAGAGCAGCAGCGTCTGGCCGGGGTCCAGTTCCAGGGTGGTGACGGGATAGCCGAGGCGGCCGAACTCGGCGGAGAGCCCGAGCGGCAGCCCGCCCTCGACCGGGAGTCTGCGGCAGCGGCCGTCGCTCTCCCTGATCAGCGGGTCGACATGGCCGGCGCGCACCACCTGGACGACTCCGGTGACGGGGTCGACCTCCGCGTAGGTGCAGGTGGCGAAGCGTTCGGTGTCGAGTTCGTGGAGGAAGACGGAGGCCCGGGCCATGACCGTGGCCGGGGGGTGGCCCTCGGCGGCGTAGGCGCGCAGCACGATCCGCAGCTGGCCCATGACGGCCGCCGCGTGGGTGTCGTGGCCCTGTACGTCTCCGATGACGGCGCCGACCCGGCCGCCGGGCAGCGCGATGACGTCGTACCAGTCGCCGCCGATGTCGCGGCCGAGGCGGGCGGAGCGGTAGCGGACGGCCGTCTGGGCGCCGGGGACCTCGGGGATCCGGCGGGGCAGCATCGCCTGCTGGAGTCCCTCGGCGAGGTCGTGCTCCTGCTCGTAGAGCATGGCGCGCTGGAGGCTCTGGGCGATGCTGCTGCCGAGGGCGACGAGCAGGGTCCGCTCGTCCTCGCTGAAGCCGGTCTTGTCGCTGTAGAGCAGGCCGAGGGCGCCGATGGGCCGGGCCTGGGCGATGAGCGGCAGATAGGCGGCGGCGGTGATGCCGAGTCCGCTGATGTGGGGCCAGAGCACGGGGAAGGAGTCGGCGAAGTCCCGGCCCGATTCGATGAAGCGGGGGCGCAGGGTGCGGATGACCTCGCTCATCGGGTACGGCTCGTCCACCCGGGTGAACCGGGTGCCCGGCACGAAGGAGCCGTCGGGTCCCTCGGCGACCAGGCGGATCCGGCCGGAGTCGAGGAGGCCCATGACGAGACTGGCCGCGCCGAAGTGTTCGAGCGCGTGCGAGTCGTTGAGCAGGTCGACGACGTCCTGCACGGTCCGGGCGTAGGCGAGGGCCGCCGTGGTGCCCTCGACGACGCCGGCGCGCCGCCGGCGGCCCTCGTCGAGGCCGAGCCGGGCGGCGGACTCGGTGAGTTCGTGGGTGGCGTCGCGCAGGATGCCGATGATGCGGACGGGCCGGCCGGTGTCGTCGCGGTGGACGAGGCCCTGGGTGTGGGTCCACTGGTGGCTGCCGTCGCGGCGGCGGATGCGGAAGTAGGCGCCGTACTGGTCGCTGCCGTCCTTGAGCGCCTGGGCCACGAGGGTGTCGAGCTGGCGGCCCTCGTCCGGCAGCACCCGCGGGCTCAGGCTCTCGGGTCTGCCGTCGTAGTCGGCGCGGTCCATGTCGAAGACGTCGAGGGCGGCGTCGTCCATGGCCATGGTCCCGGCGAGCAGGTCCCAGTCGAAGCCGCCCATCCGGAAGGCGGAGCCGTAGTCGGCCAGGATCCGGGCCCCGGACCCCTGTTCCTCCGGCGCGCGGCCCGGCCGCGCGATCGCCTCCCCGCCCCCGCTGCCCGCGTTCATGGGGCCACGCTAGGCGCAGCCCCGCCCCCGCGCACCAGGAAGATCCCTTTCACCCCTGGAAGGTCTCCGGCCGCTCGGGCTCCGGACCGGCCGGGAAGAGCTCGTCGGGGGGCAGCTGTCCGTCCGGGGCGGTGGGCTGCTCGCCGGGGGGTTCCCCGAACGGGTCGGGGAAGGGCTCCGTGTAGGGATCGGTGTACGGGTCGGGGTACGGCTCCGTGTACGGATCGGGGACCGCGGGCGCCGTCGGGTCGGTGCCCGTGCCGCCGGTCCCGGAGGGGGCGGGGACGTCGGGGAGCGGGGTCGAGGGGCCGGGCCTGACGGGGTCCGGGGAGGCGGGCGCGGGCGGTACGGGGTCCGGGGAGGCGGGACGGCCGGGGCCGGTCGGGTCGGGCGTCCCGGAGCCGGTGAGGGCGCAGGTGTCGGGGTCGCAGGCCGGCTGGACGTCGGGGGTGCGGTCCTCGTCCCCGTCGGTGCCGGTCCGCCGCTCGATCCAGGTGCTGTCGGTGGTGTTGACGATGACCAGGCTGGTGACGACGGAGTCGGCGGGCCGGACGGTGACCACGCGGTCGGGGTCGAAGCCTTCCCAGGGCTCGCCCTGGTGGACGCCGCTCCGGTCGGCGGCGGGGCTGCGGAGCGGGTTGCCGCAGGCGCAGCGGACGCGCGGGGAGCCGTACTGGTCGACGAGGACCGACGTGCCGGTCTGGAGGACGGCCTGGAAGGCGCTGGCCTTGCCCTCGCGGTAGCCGTGGTCGGTGACGCGGGTGTCGGCGCGCAGGGCGACGGGGGTGAGCCCGCGGAGCCAGTCGGCGACGCCGCCCTCGGGGATGCCGGCGGCCTCGGCGAAGGCGTGCGCCTTGGTCCGGTCCGCGGCGAGGAGGGCGACCTGCCGTTCGACGTCGCAGCTGCCGATCGCGCGCGTGCCGCCGTAGAGGCCGGGGGCGGAGCCGGTGATCTCGCGGGCCTGCTCGGCGCTGTCGTCGGGCTGCCGGTTCGAGGCGGTGGGCGGTGCGGTGTTCCGGACGGTGGAGGCGGTGAAGGGGTCGGGACCCTGGGCGCCGAGCGGCTGGAGGAAGACGTCCGTGACCGGGGTCGCGGCGGGTTCGCCGCCGGCGCCCTCCCACACGGAGGAGCAGCCCGTGAGCAGCAGGGCCGAGACGAGCGTCGCGGCGGCGGGGCCGGTTCGGCGCGTCCGGCGGAGGGATGAGCGCACCTGGTTCTCGACTTTCTCTCCCCCGGGCCCGGCGCCCGGTTGCGGCCAGTCCCTCATGTCTGTCGCAGTGCGTGAGGGGTCGCAAGCGGAGCGCGTCCGACCGGGTGCGCCGACCAGGGACTTGAACACGTTCAAGAGAGGCTCTACGCTCGACCCGTCAGTTGAACGCGTTCAAGTGGGGGTGCTGACGCATGACCGCGCTGTCGGTCCTGGTGAATCCGATCGTGATGATCGGCATGTTCTGGGTCGTGCCGACCGGACTGGCGCTCCTCGACGGCCCCCGGCCGCCCGGCTGGGACCCGCTCCGCCGCGCCTGGCCGCTGCTCGCCGCCCCCGGGGCCCTGGCCCTCTGGCTCCCCCGCTCCGGAGCCGCCACCGCACTCGCCGCGGTCTACGCCCTCGGCACACTGGCGCTCGCGCTCCAGGCCCCGGCCCGGCTGAGGCTGACGCGCTCGCTCAGGCCGAGCGAGATCGCCGTCCTCACCGCCCTGGCGGCGCCCTCCGTCGCCGGTCTCGCGCTCGTCGCCGAGCGGGCCTCGTACCCGCTGTTCGGCTTCGACCTGGACATCCTGACGCTGACCGTCCCTCACTTCCACTTCGCCGGCTTCGCCGCCGCCCTGGTCGCCGGACTCGTCAGCCGCGCCTCCGACGGCCCCACGGCCCGCCTCGCCGCGCTCAGCGTCCCCGCCGGCACCCTGCTCGTCCTGCTCGGCTACTTCGTCGACGACTGGGCCGAGCTCGTGGGCGCCGTCGTCCTGACGGCCGGCATGGCCGCGGTCTCCGTGCTGACCCTGCGGGAGCGCCGCGAGCTCGCCGCCGACCCGCTCACCCGGGGCCTCCTCGCCGTCTCGGCCCTGGTCCTCGTCGCCACCATGGCGCTCGCGCTCAGCTGGGCGCTCGGCGAGGCGACGGGGCTGCCGCACCTCTCCCTGACCTGGACGGCCGCCACGCACGGCCTGGGCAACGCCCTCGGCTTCGCCGTCTGCGCGCTCCTCGCCCGGCGCCGCCTCGCGACGGACCCCACCTCCCCGGCCCTTCTCCCCCGAACGGAGCTCCCGGCATGACCCGCCTGCTGCACGACCTCTCCCGACCCGACCGCCGCCCCGCCCTCACCTACCGCGAGGTCGGCGCCACCCGCACCCCGGAGGCACTGCCCGAGGGCTACAAGCACCTGCGGCACAGCGCGGTCGTCGGCCATGGCAGGGCCGCCTTCGAGACCGCCGGCGCCGCCGTCACCACCTGGCGGATGCACCGCGCCTCCGGGGCGCACGTCCGGGCCGAGGCCGACCGCGCCGAACCCGGCGCCCGCCTGGAGGTGGCGCTGGGCGCCGGCCCGTTCCGCCTCGGCGTCCCCTGCGAGGTGATCTGGACGGCGTACGAGGAGAACCGCGTCGGCTTCGCCTACGGCACCCTGACCGGGCACCCGGAGTGCGGCGAGGAGTCCTTCATCGTCACGCTCGACCCCGACGGCACGGTCCGCTTCACGGTCACCGCCTTCAGCCGACCCGCCGCCTGGTACACCCGGCTCGGCGGACCCCTGGTCCCGGTGCTCCAGCTCGCCTACGCGCGCCTCCTCGGCCGGACCCTCGGGCGTCTCGTCAGAAGCTGATCCCGGGCCGATACTGGTGGTGATGGAGTGGTTCACCGCGCCCGACCAGTGGCTGAGCCGGATCGTCTTCCAGCGGGGCCTCGCCGGGCTGTACTGCGTGGCGTTCCTTTCGGCAGCCCTCCAGTTCCGGGCGCTGATCGGCGAGCACGGCATGCTCCCCGTACCGGAGTACGTGCGCCGGACCCGCCCGCGCCACACGCCCTCGCTCTTCCACTGGCGCTACTCCGACCGCCTCTTCGCGACCGTCGCCTGGTCCGGCTGCGCCCTCGCGCTCGCCCTCGTCGCGGGCGCCGGGGACGCCGTGCCGCTGCCGGTCTCGATGCTCCTGTGGCTGGTGCTCTGGGGTCTGTACCTGTCGATCGTGAACGTGGGACAGACCTGGTACTCCTTCGGCTGGGAGTCGCTGCTCCTGGAGACCGGGCTCCTCGCCGTGTTCCTCGGCAACGACGACACCGGCCCGCCGGTCCTCGTCCTGTTCCTGCTGCGCTGGCTGCTCTTCCGCGTCGAGTTCGGCGCCGGGCTCATCAAGATCCGCGGCGACCCCTGCTGGCGGAACCTGACCTGCCTCTACCACCACCACGAGACCCAGCCGATGCCCGGCCCGCTGAGCTGGTTCTTCCACCACCTGCCGCGCCCGCTGCACCGGGTGGAGGTCGCGGCCAACCACGTCGTCCAGCTCGTCGTGCCGTTCCTGCTCTTCACCCCTCAGCCGGTGGCCACGATCGCCGCCTGCCTGATGGTGGCGACCCAGCTGTGGCTGGTGCTCTCCGGGAACTTCGCCTGGCTGAACTGGCTGACGATCGTGCTCGCGCTCTCCGCCGTGGACGCCTCCCCGCTCGTCGGCGAGCACCCCCAGCCGGATCCGCCGCTCTGGTACGTGGTCGCGGTGGTCGCGTTCACCGCCTTCGTCCTCGTACGGAGCTACCGCCCGGCGCGGAACCTGCTCTCCCGGCAGCAGGCGATGAACCGCTCGTACGACCCGTACCACCTGGTCAACAGCTACGGCGCCTTCGGCACCGTCGGCCGGATCCGGGACGAGATCGTCATCGAGGGAACCGACGAGCCGGTGCCGCGCGAGGGCACGGTGTGGCGGGAGTACGGCTTCAGGGGCAAGCCGGGCGACCCGCGCCGGCTGCCCCGGCAGTTCGCCCCTTACCACCTGCGGCTCGACTGGCTGATGTGGTTCGCCGCGCTCTCCCCGGGGTACGCGCGCGAGTGGTTCGGGCCCTTCGTCGAGCGGCTCCTCGACGGCGACCGGGACACCCTGCGGCTGCTCGCCCACAACCCGTTCCCGGACGCGCCGCCGGTCCTCGTCCGCGCCCGGCTCTACCGCTACCGGTACACGACCTGGCGCGAGCTCCGGGAGACCGGGGCCTGGTGGCACCGGACGCTGGTGCGGGAGTACCTGCCGCCGATCCGCCTGCGGGAACCCACCGGCGGCTCCCGCTGAACGCGCCGGTGCCCCCGGGCCGCGGACGGCCGGGGGCACCCGGGGTGAAAGCGGAAGGATCAGTCGATGCCCGGCAGGATGTGGGGCTCGGCGAGGTCCTCCTCGTAGCCCGCGAGCCGGATCGGGGCCGCGTGGGCCCACACGTCGAGGCTGCCCAGCTCGCCCTTGCGGCGGGGCCGCTCGGTGCGTTCGGCCGGTCGCGGTTCCTGCTTCGTCAGTTCGGGTGTCACCGCGCACTCCTTTGTGTCGCGTCTGTATGGGACAAGTGCCGGTCGGTCGCGGTGGCGCCGTTCGTGGCGGGACCGCGGCCTTGGTGGCAGGCCTGTCCCAGGAAGGCCGTGAGGAAGGTGTGTCTCCTCGGTGGCCGACCGTGTGCCTCAGATTAACCAAATGAGCACGCCTGCGCTCTACCGGGCTCCAAAGTGTGACGCAATCGGGTGAAGCAAGACGGAAAAGCGCCCCACCGGGCCGATGGGGCGCTCTTGCCGGGACCTCGGGACCGCTGTAGCGGGCCCCTCGTGCCGGGGTCTACCAGTTGGCGGGGGCGTAGTCCTTCAGGAAGCAGCCGTAGAGGTCCTCGCCCGCCTCGCCGCGCACGACCGGGTCGTACACGCGGGCCGCGCCGTCGACGAGGTCCAGCGGGGCGTGGAAACCGGCCTCGGCGAGGCGCAGCTTGTCGAAGTGGGGGCGCTCGTCGGTGATCCAGCCGGTGTCGACCGAGGTCATCAGGATGCCGTCGGTCTCGAACATCTCCTGGCCGCTGGTCCGCGTCACCATGTTCATCGCGGCCTTCGCGGCGTTGGTGTTCGGGTGGCCGGCGCCCTTGTAGCCGCGGCTGAAGACGCCCTCCATCGCCGACACGTTCACCACGTAGGCACGGCCGCTGGCCGCCTTCTTCGCCGCCTCGGCCATCGCCGGCCGCAGCTTGCTGATGAGGATGAACGGCGCCGTGTAGTTGCACAGCTGCGTCTCGAGCAGCTCCACCGGGGAGATCTGCTCGATGCTCTGCACCCAGGTGTTGGTCTCGACGACGTCGGGCACGAGGCCGCCGGCGTCGATGGCGGTGCCGTCGAGGTGCTTGGCGATGGTGGCGTTGCCCGCGACGAGCGCGAGGTCGGCGACCTGCTGGGCCTCCAGGTCGCGCACGCCGGCGGGAAGCTCGGACGAGCCGACGAGCTCGCCGACCGCGCCCGAGTTGAACGCGCCGATGACGTGGTGGGCGGGCAGCTCGCCGGCGGGCAGCGGGGCGTTCTCGCCCTCCACGAGGGCGGCGTACGCGGAGGGCAGCCGGCGCACGGTCTGCGTCGCGTTGTTGATGAGGATGTCGAGCGGGCCGGCCTCGGTCATCTGGTCGGCGAGCGCGACGGCCTGGGCCGGGTCGCGCAGGTCGATGCCGACGACCTCCAGGCGGTGCATCCAGTCCGCGGAGTCCTCCATCGCCTTGAAGCGACGGATGGCGTCCTTGGGGAAGCGGGTGGTGATGGTGGTGTGGGCGCCGTCGCGCAGCAGCCGCAGCGCGATGTACATGCCGATCTTGGCCCGGCCGCCGGTGAGCAGCGCGCGCTTGCCGCTGAGGTCGGCGCTGGCGTCGCGCTTGGCCCGGTTCAGCGCCGCGCACGGCTGGCAGAGCTGGTGGTAGAAGTAGTCGACCTCGACGTACCGCGTCTTGCAGACGTAGCAGGAGCGCGGACGCTGGAGTATCCCCGCGATCCGCCCCTCCTCGGTGACGGAGGTGGGCAGCAGGCCCTCGGTCTCGTCGTCGATGCGCTGCGCGGAACCGGTGGCCGTGGCCTCGGTGACCGCCTTGTCGTTGGCGGTCTTCGCGGCCCGGCGCTCCTGGCGGCGGCGCTGCTTCACGGTCCGGTAGATCCCGGCGGTGGCGCGCCGGACGGTGATCGCGTCCGGGTGGTCGACGTCGATCTTGTCGAGCTCGTCGAGGACGCTCAGGCAGACGGCCAGGCGCTCGGGGTCGATGCCCGGCCCGTAGTCCTGGTTTTCTTCGGTCACCGTCATGGCCTTCGGATTCCTCGTTCGCTCGTACGTCGCCGCTCGCGGGCTTTCAAAACCCCAACTTTACGGAGCGGGGGGCCGCGCCTCCAAACCCGTTCGGGGGGCGTGGTCGAAGACACAGTCGCCGCACAGCCCGCAGCCCGGGACGCGGTAGTAGAGGCAGCAGGTGGTACGGCGCAGCCGTGGGCCGCGGAGGGTCCGGGCGAGGTCCGGGTGGTCCAGGAGTCCGGAGACCAGGGCGGCGGCCCGCTCGGCCGCCTCCGGACGGCCGTGGGCGCGCGCCCAGCGGATCAGCTCGCGCAGGGCGCCGGCGAGGGCGGAGCCCGCGTTGCCCCAGAGCAGACGCGGGGAGACGTTCCCGTCCCGGCGCAGCGCCGCGTGGAGCGGGACGAGGTGCGCCTCCTGGACGGCCGAGCGCAGCTCGTCCACGGTCCCGGGGCGGGTCTCGGTCCCGGCCCACCACAGGTCGTCGGGCGCGGTCAGCGCCCCGTCCCAGTGCAGCTCGGCGGGGTCGAGGGCGGGGAAGCGGCCGTGGATCGCCGCCGGGCCGAGGGCGGTGGACCAGAGCCGGGCGGCGAGCCCGAGGTGGGCGACGGAGGCGCCGACGCGGCGCTCGGGGGCACCGAGCCGGTCGGTGACGTGGTCCACGCGTGCGGTGAGGGGCCCGTCCTCCCCCGCGTACAGGCGGGCGAGCGGCCGGTGCGCGCCGCCGGTCACGGGGGCGGTGGTCCGGAGGACGAAGAAGCCGCCCGGCGATCCGCCGTCGCCGCTCGCGCCGAGTCCCATGCGTATGCCCCCCGCCCCGGAGTCCTGTGGTCGGCCCCTACCGTAACTTCTCCCGGGTCCCCCGAAGCCCCTCCGGGAGCCGCTCCGAACCGATCGGAAAGCCTGCTTTGCACCCGTTCCGACCTGCGCGGGTGTACATCCAGGGGCGTACGCGCGGGGCGTGTACTCCGTCGGCGGTATCCGCGAAGACGTCCCCTGGTACGACGACGCGAACGGCCGGGAGGAGAGATCGTGGAAGGTATGAGTCCACTCATGCTGTCCGTCGTCCTGGCCCTGGCCTCCGCGGTCGCCTACGCGGCCGCGGCGATCGTGCAGGAGCGGGTCGCGGCCTCCGCCGAGGCCCCGCGCTACGCGCCGCTGCGCAGTCCGGCCTGGTGGGTCTCCGTCCTGCTCAACGGCGTCGGCGCGAGCCTGCACGTCGCCGCCCTCGCGTACGGTCCGCTCAGCCTGGTCCAGCCGCTGGGCGCCCTCACGATCGTCTTCGCGCTGCCCATGGCGGCCCTGTTCGTCGGCCGCGAGGCCGGGCGGCGGGCCTGGCGCGGCGCGCTGATGGCCACGGTGGGCCTCGCCGGGCTGCTGAGCCTCACCAGCGGCGCCGAGGGGTCCCTGAGCGACGGGGAGCGCTGGCTGCTCGCGGGCGCCACCTTCGGCGCGGTGGCCGTCCTGTTCACGGCCGCCCGCCTGGTGGGCAGGTCCGTGCTGCGGAGCATCGTGCTCGCCGCGGCGGCGGGCGTCTCCTTCGGCATGGCCTCGGTCCTCACGAAGTCGGTGGCCGAGGAGTGGACACCGCGGGCCCCGCTCGCCGAGTGGACGGGGCTGCTCGTGCTCTCCGCGTTCGCGGTGACCGGGCTGCTGCTCTCCCAGGCCTCGTACCGGGGCGCGGGGCTCGCCGCCCCGCTGGCCACCGTCACGGTGGTCAACCCGGTGGTCGCCGCGGCCGTGGGCGTGACGCTCTTCGGCGAGAGCTTCCGCTACGGCGCGGCGGGCACCGTGGCGGCGCTGATCTGCGGCACGGTCGCCGCGGGCGGCCTCGTACAGCTCACGCTGGACCGCATGACACCCCCGCCGGAGTCCCCGTCGGTGTCATCGTCCGACGCGCCGGCGGCCTCAGACGGAGACTCCCCGCGCCCTGAGGTACGCCAGGGGGTCGATGTCGGAGCCGTACCCGGGACCCGTCCGGATCTCGAAGTGGAGGTGCGGTCCCGAGCTGTTGCCGGTCGATCCTGAGCGCGCGATGCGCTGCCCGGCGTGCACCCGCTGGCCCTCGCGGACGGCGAGCGCGGAGAGGTGCGCGTACTGGCTGTAGCGGCCGTCGTCATGGCGCACGACGATCTGGTAGCCGTACGCGCCGCCCCACCCGGCCGACACGACCCGGCCGCCCGCCACGGCCTTGACGGAGGTGCCGGTGGGCACGGGGAAGTCGACCCCCGTGTGATAGCCGCTGGCCCAGGAGGAGCCCCGGGTGCCGTACCGGGTGCCGATGCCGGCGGAGACGGGCGCGGAGTAGCTGTCCGTGGACGGCTCGGCGGCCGGCCTGGGCTTGTGGGCCGGCTTGGCGCTGGGCTTGGGACTCGGCTTGTGGCTCGGCCTGGCCGCGGGGGGCTTCGGGGCCGGCTTGTGGGCGGGCTTCGCGGAGGGGCGGGCGGCGGGCCTGGCCGGCGGGGTCTTGGGGAGCACGGCCTCGGGGGGCGCGGCCTTGACGGGCTGTGCGGTCCGCACGGGCGGAACGGCCTTCCGAGGAGCCTTCTCGGCCTTCTTCTCGGCCTTCTCCGGGGCCGTGACGGGGGCCGTGATGCGCAGGGTCAGGCGCTGCCCGGGGTGGATGAGGTCGGGGTCGTCGCCGACGACCTTCCGGTTGGCCTCGTACAGACGCTGCCAGCCGCCCTTGACGTGCTCGTCGTGGGCGATCTTCGACAGGGAGTCGCCGGGCGTCACCGTGTACATCTCGCGCACGGTGGGCACGGTGGTCGGGCTCGCGCCCCGTTCGGACAGGACGCGCTGCCCCGGCAGGGAGGTGGTGCGCGCGTCGTTCCCGCCGCCGGCCGGCGTCTGCTCACCGCGGGCGAGGCCCGTGCGGGGGCCGCAGGACGGCCAGGCGCCGGGTCCCTGGCCCTTGAGGACGCGTTCGGCGACCGCGATCTGCTGGTCCTTGGAGGCGAGGTCGGCGCGCGGCGCGTAGTGCGTGCCGCCGTACCGCTCCCAGGTGGACTGGGTGAACTGGAGGCCGCCGAAGTAGCCGTTGCCGGTGTTGACGTGCCAGCTGGAGGAGGACTCGCAGGACGCGACCTTCTCCCAGACATCGAGCGAGGCGGCATGTGCGGCGCCCGCGCCGATCAGCGGCAGCGCCATTCCGGCGCCTCCCGCCGTGACGGTGAGCGAGGCACGGTTGATCCGGCTCGGCTGGTGGCGGCGGTGACGTCCGCGTACGGCCATGGGCCCCCCTTGAACACAGCGACAGCCGTCCAAGTTAGGGCTTGCGCACGCTCCGTGACAAGGCCCGAGCGAAACCTCAAGCCCCTTATGTCACCTGTGCGTTGCTCCGCTCACCCTCCGGCGGGGCCGGGATCGGGTCGAGGTTCGGGTTCCGGTACGGGCCCCCCGGGCTCGGGCACCGGAGTGGGCGCCGGGTCCGGCGGCACCGGCACCGGGTTCGGCGGGGGCACGGGCGGCGGCGAAGGCACGGGCGGGACCGGCGACGGAGGCAACGGCTCGGGGAAGGGATGCGTCATCGCGGACCTCCCGGTCGACGGGCCCCTGGCACCCGGGGCCCACAGTGGCTCCCTTCCAGAGTGACCCCACCCCCTCCCCCTCGCCCGCCGTACCCCCCTCATGGACCCCCTCAGGGACCCATGAAGAGGGGCGGACGACCTCAGACCGACTCAGACGTGCGAAGGCACCGCATGCGGGCCACGCACCGTGTCACTCCCCGGGACGGGCGCCGACGCGTCGGCCCCAAGCTCCACAATGCGGTTGTCCCCGTCGACATGCACGACCCGGGGCACGAAACTCCGCGCCTCCGCGTCGTCCACCTGCGCGTAGCTGATGAGGATCACCAGATCACCGGGGTGCACGAGGTGGGCCGCGGCACCATTGATCCCGATGACCCCGGAGCCGCGCTCCCCCTCGATGACATAGGTCTCCAGCCGGGCCCCGTTGTCGATGTCGACAATGTGCACGAGCTCACCGGGCAGCAGATCGGCCGCCTCCATCAGCTCGGCGTCGACAGTGACCGAACCGACGTAGTGCAGGTCCGCCTGGGTCACGGTGGCGCGGTGGATCTTGGACTTGAACATGGTACGAAACACGAGGAAACTCCCGATTTGCCTGCTCCCTGCCTGCTTTCTGCAGGTCAAGGGCGTTCTTCGGAGCGTACAACGATTCACGTGTTCGATCAGCTGTCCCCGGGTGTAGCAGAACTCACGCCGACCGATGACTGACGTTCCCGGCACATCGCCAGGACGGGATGATCAGGTGGCGCACCGGGCACGAAGGCGCCGGCGGACCGGCGATGCCGGGGCGGCGGCCCGCGATGGATCCGGGGCCGCCGCGACGTACGGACCTACGGCAGGGTCCAGCGCTGGTTGGCGCCGCCGTTGCAGGTCCAGACGACCAGCTGGGTGCCGTCGGTGGTGCTGGCGGCGGGGTCGTCGAGGCAGAGGCCGGAGCCGATGCCCTTCAGGGTGCCGTCGGCCTGCGGGGTCCACTGCTGGTTGGCGCCGCCGTTGCAGGTCCACAGGTCGACGAGGGTGCCGTCGGCGGTGCCGCCGCCGACCACGTCCAGGCACTTGCCGGCGTGCAGCAGCCGGCCGTTGTCCCAGGTCCACGTCTGGGCCGCGTCGGCGCCGTCGCAGCTCCAGATGACGGCCTTGGTGCCGTCGGCGGAGGAGTTGCCGAAGGCGTCGAGGCACTTGCCGGTCACGCCGGACGGGACCGGTCCGGTGAACGAGCCGCTGCCGGTGCCGGGGGTGAGGGCGAAGTTGTCGAACTGCTGCGTCTGGTAGCCGGTCGCGGCCAGACCGGCCATGCCCGAGGTGAACGAGTGGTCGGTGACGCTGCCGACGGTCCGTCCGTCTATCGCGGCGGTCAGGGTCGAGCCCTGCATGGTGAGCGCGAGGTGGTGCCAGGTGTTCAGGCCGGGCGCCGTGACGGTGCCGGAGGCCAGGGGGGTGGAGTTCCACTTGAGGTCGGTCTTGAGGATCGCCCAGGCACCGGTGTCGCTGAGGCGCAGATGGTAGGCGTTCAGGCCGCCGTTGTTGCGGCCCTGCTGGTTGACGCGACCGAGGACCTCGGTCTCGCCGGGCTGCTCGAAGAGGGTGTCCGCGCTGACGGTGTAGTTCACCCAGCTGCTGTCGCCGACGATCGAGTAGGGCATGTTGTTCGACTCGTCGGTCCAGCGGATCGGGGAGGCCGGGGCCATCTGGCGCAGGCAGGTACCGGTGTGGCCGCCGCCGCAGGGCACGGTCTGGAAGGCGCCGTTCATGTCGGCGAAGTATTTCGGTGAGGTGCTCGCGGCCGGCGTGTCGAAGTCGTCGGCGTAGGGCAGGTTCAGCGGCGCGGCCGCCGGCGGGGTGGCGGTGCCCTTGCCCTGGCCGGTGGTGGTGGTCACCGTGTAGAGGTGGCCGGGCTGGAGGGTGAGGGTGTACTTGCCGCCGACCGGAGTGACGTCCCGCTCGTGGACGAAGTCGTCGGACGGGTCGGCGGTGGCGAGGTTGGTCCCCCAGACGTGCACCTGGCCGGTGGACAGGCCGCCGGTGACCGTGAAGGTCGCGGTCTGCGCGGCGGTGGCGTCCATGGTCTCGATGACCGTGGAGTAGTCGGTGTTGTTCGGCGACTTCAGCACGACGTAGCTGCCGTTCGCCCGGTTGCCGCCCAGGTAGCCGGCCGCCGAGTCGACGTACTTCCAGCCCGGCTGGGTGAACTGGGTGGTGTGCGCGGTGGCCCAGGTGGTCTGGCCTATGGAGTAGTTGCCGGACCAGGGCTGCGCCGCGAGCGAGAGGCCGTCGGTGGAGAAGTAGAGGTTCTGGTAGAGCGCGGCGACGACCGGCCAGTTCATGAACGAGGTCATCTTGCCGTCGATGTAGTCGCGGTTGATCGCGCGCGCCACCGCCGGGGCGCCGGTGTTGTAGTCCTGCGAGCCGCTCTCGCTGGCCCAGATCGGCTTGCCCAGTGCCTGGGCCGTCGCCGTGCTGTTGCAGGTGGTCATCGGGCCGAGGTAGCCGCACGGGTAGTGCATGCCGATGACGTCGATGGCGGAGTTGAGCGCCGGGTCGTCGGTCATCGCCTTGGCGAGGTTCCAGTCATAGCTGTCCGCCGCGACGACCTTGGTGTTCGCGTGGCCGCCGGTGACCAGCGCGCTCTTGAGCTTCTTGTACCAGGAGGCGTCGTACTCGCGCTCGTTCCAGCCGCCGATGTAGTCGATCGGCAGATGGTGCTGCGCGGCGCAGCCGAACCAGCCCATGATGTAGTCGATCATGTCCTGCGACCAGAAGTACGGCTTGCCCGGCGCCGGGTTCGCCGAGTCGTCGACGCCGATCCAGCCGGGCGCGCCCCAGGCGAGGCCGTAGAGCTTGATGTCGGGGTTACGGGCCTTGGCCTGCTCGGCCAGCCACCACTCGTAACCCTGGTCGCAGTCGACCGCGCCCCGGGAGTGCTGGTAACTGGCCTCGGCGCCGTCGGTGGAGTTGGTGTCGCCGCCGATCTCGATCTTGAGCGACTGCAGTGCGGCCCCGTAGCCGGGCTTGAAGAGGTAGTCGAGGAGCTGGCTGCGCTGCGGCTCGGGATAGTCGATCAGCAGCCGGGAGTTGCCGCCACCGCCACTGGCCGCGCCGACACCGTCGAAGACCCGGCCGGTCTTGGTGCCGTTCACGGTGATCTGGGTGCCGACCGGAAGTACGGCGGCTTGGGCGGGGGCGACTGCCGGTCCGGCGACGAGGGCGCCGGCCAGGAGGAGCGAGGCGGCGCCGGCCGCCCTTCTGAGCATGCGTGCGGAGATGGTCAGGACACGGAGGGGCCCGTGCATGAAGATGCCCTTCGTTCAAAAGCAAACAGATGCGAACAGTTTCGAACGGTAGGGTGACGACGCATCGACGGTCAATGGTTCGTGCCACAGATTCCGCCTGACCGTTCCGCGATTAATCCGCCGAAGATTGCCGGTCGAGCACCGCCGAAATGGACTTCCGCGTGGTGCCTAGTTTCCCGAGCACGTCGGCCACATGGTTCGCGACGGTCCTCGGGCGAGAGCCTGAGCTCGGTGGAGACGCGCCGGTCGGTGGCGCGGGCCGCCAGCAGCACGCTCACCTGCCGCTCGCGCGGAGAGGGCCGGTGGCCGTAGCCCTGGCGGCCCGGCGAGGGCGGCTGCCGCCTCGGGCCGGTCCGCGCGGGCCGGGGCGAACCCGCCGCGTTCGGCGGCACGGGCGGCGTCGTACGGGCGGCCGATGCTCCGCCACGCCCGCCCGGCGGCGGAGCCGGGCTCGGCGTCGAGCAGCAGGAAGCCCCGGGCGAGGTGCGGTTGCCGGCACGTGCTCGTCGGCGGGGCCGCCGAGCACGGCTGCCGCTCGACGATCGCGGCACCTTGCGGGCAGAGCGCCACGATCCGCTCCGAGACCGCTTCGCGCAGGCCGCGGGGTACGGGCGCGCCGAGCAGTTGCAGCACGCCGCCCTCCGGGTCGGGCCACGCCGACGGCGCCGGGCGGGTGACGGCAGGCGGGGTCGAGCGGGAACCTCCCGGGCGGAAGGTCCTCCGTGCGATGGGTGAGGACAAGACTCGGCTGCTCCGGGAGGTCGCGGGCGAGCAACAGGAGCAGGTTGCGCGAGGCGTCGTCGGCCCCTTGCAGGTCCTCGACGACGAGCCCCGTCGGCCCGAGCACACGCAGCAGGGCGCGGGCCGCCACCAGCAGTTCGGGCGAGCCCGTCCGGCGCTGCCCGGCACCGGCGCTCGCCCGCGGCAGCCGGTCGGCGAGGGCGGGCAGCAGGCGGACCAGTGGGGCGGCCGCGGGCGGGAGGGCGGTGTCGCCGAGCCAGGCCGCGGCCTTGTCGAGGGCGTCGGCCGGCGGCCCGTACGGAAAGGGTTCGCGCAGCGGGTGGCAGAGGCCGGTCAGGACCGGGCGGCCCTCGGTGCACGGCACGGCGGCCGCCTCGGCGACCAGTCGTGACTTGCCGGCGGCCGCCTCGCCCTCGACCAGGACCACCGCCGGCGGACGGCGGACGGTGTCGAGCAGGCGGTCCGGCTCGCGACCGCGGCCGGTGTGCGGGTTCCTGCCGAGTGCGGCGGTCCCGCACGGGGCGAGTGCTCGCACCATGCGTCCCCCTTCCGCCCTCCGGATCAGTGGCCCACTGTCGGCCACCGGACGGCCGGAAAACCATCCGTATTTCCTCGACCCCGGATACCTACTAAATGAATTCGAATTCTCTGAGTACTCGTTTCCGTAGGTATCGGTAACGAAGCAATATCGGGTGGGAGTCGAATGTTTTGAGCTCTTGACGGCAAGGTGAACCGGCGGTTTTGCTGTGAGGCGTAGCGTTTGAAAGTGATGATCTCTGATCGGTTGTGTTGATATCCGGTCGTCTCACTCGTTCCCCTGGAGCCGCCCCATGTCCCCTGTCCGCGCACGCCTGCTTCCCGCCGCCGCGCTGGGACTGTCCACCGTCCTCGGCCTGACCGCCTGCTCCTCGGGGCAGACCTCCGGCGGCTCGGACACCAAGGCCGCACCCGTCAGCGGCAAGATCTCGCTGACCTACCTGCAGAAGCAGGGCGACCAGGAGTACTTCGTCGGCGAGGCCGCCGGGGCGAAGGCCAAGGCCGCCGAGCTCGGCATCGACCTCAAGATGGTCAACCTCGGCAACGACGCCAACAAGACGGTCGGCGAGGTGCAGTCCGCGATCGCGCAGAAGAGCAACGGCCTGATCGTCGTGGTGCCGGACCCGGCGGTCGGCCCGCAGATCGTGCAGACGGCCCGGGACGCCAAGGTCGCGCTGCTCACCTCCGACGACCAGGTCTGCGCCACCGGCCCGGCCCCCGCATCCTGCGCCAAGGGCGACCTGGTGCCGCGGATCGGCTTCAGCGGCGAGCAGATGGGCACGGAGGTCGGCAAGCGGGCCGCCGAGGAGTACAAGAAGGCCGGCTGGAAGGCGGCGGACACCCGGATCATCTCCGCCTGGAAGCAGGACGTCACCGTCTGCGGCGACCGTGTCAAGGCCGCCAGGACAGCCTTCGACTCGGCGGTGCCGGGCGTGCGGACCCTCGACGTCGCCACCGACAACACCCCCACCGGCGCCCAGGACAAGGTCGCGGCGACCGTCACCGCGAACCCCGGCGTCAAGCACTGGGTGGTCTGGGGCTGCAACGACGAGAACGTCCAGGGCGGCGTCACCGCGCTGCAGAACGCCGGCATCAGCCCGCAGGACATCGACGGCGTCGGCCTCGGCGCGTACCTGGCCTGCAAGGAGTGGCAGTCCGGCAAGCCCTCCGGCATGAAGGCAGCCCTCTTCATCAACGGCAAGGACGTCGGCGCGCTCGCCGTCCAGACCATGTACGACCGCCTCAAGAACGGCAAGGAGTTCCCCGCCGAGGCGTTCGCCCCGACCAAGATGGTCGACGCCGCCAGCTGGCAGGCCGCGGGCGTCAGCTGCGGCTGACCCACAGACGAGAGCCGGTGCGGCTGTACACCCTCC
Organism: Streptomyces sp. NPDC021012; assembly: GCF_044333355.1. Lineage (NCBI taxonomy): Bacteria > Bacillati > Actinomycetota > Actinomycetes > Kitasatosporales > Streptomycetaceae > Streptomyces > Streptomyces sp. NPDC021012. Next base: position 763,043 of record NZ_JBIRQU010000003.1, on the reverse strand, counting down.
GCCCGTCCGCACCGGCTCTCCCACCCGCGCCGTCCCGACAGCGCCCCGTCCCAGCCGCACCACAACGCCAGTTGAGGCCACGATGACCACACCCAGCCGCTCGCCCGCCGCGCCGCCGGCCCACCCGCCCGGCCTGACCGCCGAGAACGTCGGCAAACGCTTCGGCACCGTCCAGGCGCTGCAGGGCATCGACCTGAACTTCCCGCCCGGGCAGGTCACCGCCCTGATGGGCGAGAACGGCGCCGGAAAGTCCACCCTGCTGCGCATCCTGACGGGCGATCACCGGCCCACCGAGGGCCGGGTGCTGCTCGACGGCGAAGTGCTCGACCTGAACTCGCCGATCGACGCCCGGCGCGCCGGGATCCGGATCATCCCTCAGGAGCCGGAGATCATCCCGCACGTGTCGGTCGCCGAGAACGTGTACGCGGGCGCCCTGCCGCGCCGCGCGGGCCGATGCCTGGACCGCGCCGAGCTGCGCCGCCGGATCACCGACGACCTGGACCGCCTGGGCTTCACCAAGGTCCTCGACCCCGACCTGCTCGGATCCGACCTCACAGCCGCGCAACGCCAGTTGGTCGAGATCCTGCGCGCGCTCACCGGTGACACCCCGCCCCGCGTGATCGCCTTCGACGAACCCACCTCCTCGCTCTCCGAGCACGAGGTCGAGGCGCTGTTCGAGCTCATCGAGCGGCTCCGCTCGCAGGGCATCGCGGTCGTCTACGTCTCCCACCGGATGAAGGAGATCTTCCGGCTCGCCGACCGGATCGCGGTGCTGCGCGACGGCACGCTCGCCGGTGTGGCGGACGCCGCCGAGACGGACGAGAACGCCCTGGTCCGGCTCATGGTCGGTCGCGATCTGGCCGGCCTGTTCGTCCGGCAGAACGTCGCCACCGACCGGGTGGTGCTCCAGGTGGACGGAGTCAGCACCGACGACGTCCAGGACGTGTCGCTCACCGTCCACGCCGGCGAGGTCGTCGCCCTGGCCGGCCTGATCGGAGCGGGCCGCTCCGAGCTCGCCCTCGCCCTGGCGGGTGACACACCGATCCGCTCCGGCACGGTCTCCCTCTCCGGCCGGCGGCTGCGCCTCGGCAGTCCGCGCCGGGCGATCCGGGCCGGCATCGGCCTCGCCCCCGAGGAGCGCAAGGCCCAGGCACTGTTCCTGCACCGCACGATCCGGGACAACACCTCTCTGGTCAGCCTCGAACGGCTGCGCCGCCGGCGCTTCGTCCGGCTCCGCGCGGAGAAGGACCTGGCCCAGGAGTTCGCGGACCGGCTGCGGGTGCGCGCCCCCTCGATCGAGACCGAGGTCCGCACTCTGTCGGGCGGCAACCAGCAGAAGGTGGTGCTCGCCCGCTGGCTGGCCCGCCGGCCCGATCTGCTGATCCTGGACGAGCCCACCCGCGGCGTCGACATCGGGGCCAAGGCCGAGATCTACCAGATCATCGCCGACCTCGCCCGCGACGGCGTCGCCGTCCTGGTGATCTCCTCCGAACTGCCCGAGGTCCTCGGACTCGCCGACCGCGTCGTCGTCATGCAGAACGGCCGGATCACCGGCGAACTGAGCCGCGCCGAAGCCTCCGAGGAAGCGATCCTCGCCCTCGCCATGGCCGACGACCTGGCCACCGAATCCCGAACCGACGCCCACGCCAGCACCGGAGCACACACGTCATGACCACCAGCACCGCGCCCACCACCGCACCACGGCGGCGCGCCGGCACCCGGGCGCTGCTCGCCTCCGTCGGCGGCCAGAACCTCAGCCTGATCGGCGCCCTCGCCGTCGTCGTCGTCCTGTTCGGCTCGCTCAACCCCAACTTCCTCGGCTGGGACAACATCCAGGTGATCGCCGAGGCGGCCACCATCGCCGGCCTCCTCGCCGTCGTCCAGACCGTCGTCATCATCTGCGGCGGCCTCGACATCTCCGTCGGCTCGCAGACCGGCCTCGCCTCCGTGGTCAGCGCGATGGTCTTCACCTCCGCCGGATCCAGCGCCACGCTCGGCATCGCCGCCGCCCTGCTCGTCGGCGCCGCCGTCGGCCTGGTCAACGGAGCCGTGATCATCTACGGCCGGGTCAACCCCACCATCGCCACCCTCGCCGGCCTCGCCGCCTACAAGGGCGTCGCCCAGCTCCTCTCCGACGGCCGCGCCCAGGGCTACGTGCTCGGCGACCCCGTCTTCGTCTTCCTCAGCCGGGGCGCTCTCGCCGGTATCCCGATCATGATCTGGATCCTGGCCCTCGTCGCCGCCGCCGTGCACGTCCTGCTCACCTACACCGACATCGGCCGCAACGTCTACGCCCTCGGCGGCAACGACACCGCCGCCCGCCTGGCCGGCATCAACCTCAACAAGTACCTGCTCGCCGCCTACGCCCTCACCGGCACCGTCGCCGCCCTCGCCGGCGTCCTGCTCACCGCCCGCACCGGCTCCGGCCAGCCCGTCTCCGGCAGCGAGGGCCTCGAACTCCAGGCCATCACCGCCGCCGCCCTCGGCGGCTGCGCCCTCAAGGGCGGCAAGGGCACCATCGGCGGCACCCTCCTCGCCGTCGCCCTCCTCGGCACCCTCCAAAACGGCCTCACCGTCCAGGGCATCAACACCTTCTGGCAAAACGTCGCCCAGGGCACCCTCCTCGTGGCCGCCGTCGTCATCCAGCAGCGCCGCAACCGCGAACGCGCCGTCGGCCTGCCCGCCTGACCGAGCGGGCGACGACCAACGGTCCCACCCCGTCGCCCGCTCCTCCCCTCCACCCACCGCCGAAAGGAAGTCCCGACGAGACGCCTTCCCCGTTCGCTGTGTCGCGCCGCCGCCGGCGCGGCGGGCCTCGGGCTCGCCCTCGCCGTCGCGATCCTGCCATCGGCGGCCGCACAGGCCGCCGCCGTCACCGCCCGTACCGGATACGCCGCGCCGTACTTCCACGACTGGGCGGGCGCGTTCGAGACCGCACCGTGCCCGGCGGGCGCCGGCACCGCGAACTGCATGCGCCAGGTCCTCACCACCGCGCCGATCCCGTGGCACGACGACATGGGGTACACCCCGCTGACCCTGTTCGGTGACCCGGACTGGACCAGTTACCAGGCCGGCGTCGACGTCCAGCTGGAACAGTCCGGCTCCGCTGAACTCCTCGGCCGCCTCGACCACATCGACCACGACCATTCCGCCTACCACTTCCAGATCACCACCGGCGGCACCTGGACCCTGTTCACCGAGAACACCTCCGGCGTCGACACCACCCTCGCCACCGGCAGTTACGCCGGCGCAGGCGCCGGGACCTGGCACCACCTGTCTCTGGCCATGCAGGGACCGTCGATCACGGCGTCCGTCGACAACGTCCAGGTCGCCTCGGTCACCGACTACAGCCACCTCGGCGGGCAGCTCGGCCTGGGCGTCGGCGGCTTCCAGAACGCCGACTTCGCCCACCTCACCGTCACCCCGCTCGCCGGCCCGGCCGTCAACAGCCTGGTCAACGTCAACAGCGGGATGTGCCTCGACGTCACCGGCGCCTCCACCAGCGCCGGAGCCCAGGTCATCCAGTGGACCTGCGGCAACGCCAAGCCCAACCAGCAGTGGCGGATGACCCCGGTACCCGGCAGTGGCGCCAAGCAGCTCGTGTCCGTCAACAGCGGCATGTGCCTCGACGTCAGCGGCAACTCGCGGACCGGCGGCGCCCAGGTCGTCCAGTGGACCTGCGGCGTCGACAAGCCCAACCAGCAGTGGACCACCGCCTGAGGCCACCGGCCTGACGGCTCACCGTTGAAGGCCCGGGTCCGGACTGCCGGAGGGGGCTGTCCGGCCCCGGGCCCACCGCGGCGGCGAGAGCCGGTTCACGCCCGGCCCGCGCCGCCGCACCCGCGACCACCTGGCCGCCGTACCCGTCCCGGGCGGCGGCCAGGACCGTTCAGGGCCGGTTCACCCGGCGTCCTCGCGTCCCGGGTAGACGGCCGCAACCCGTTTCCGGTCCGCGCCGAGCTTCCGCAGCACCTTGGCGACGTGGTTCTCCACCGTCCGCGGCGACAGGAAGAGCGCCTCGGCGATGCTCTGGTTGGTGGCACCTGCGGCGAGCAGTCCTGCGACCTCGTGCTCGCGCGGCGACAGACGGTCCCCGTACCCCCGGCGACCCGGCCCACGGCGGGTGACGCCGAGGTCGCGCAGGACCCGCCCGCAGCGCCCGGCGTCGGCAGTGGCGCCCAGCTCCGTGAAGAGCACCACCGCCTCGCCGAGCGGCCCGGCCGCCGCCGCGGGGTCGGTGACCAGCAGGGCGCCGCCCTGTCGTTCGAGCGCGCGGCCCGTTTCGTACGGCCGGCCGATCTCCCGCCATCTGCCCGCCGCGTCGGCGAAGTGCCGTACGGCGGCATCGGCGTCGGTCGCCCGAAGCAGCAGGCCGTGGACGACCTCCAGGTCGGCGGCGGCCGCCGGAGTGTCATGTCCGAGGATGCCGCGCCCGGCCTCGGCGGCCAGCCGCTCGGCGGCGTCATGACCGCCGCAGGCCAGCGCCGCCTCGACGGCGGCCGACAGCAGCCCGGCCGCCCGGGGCCAGGCGCCGGTCCGCCGGACGGTGGCGACGGCCCGCTCGGCGACCGCCCGGGCCAGCGGGGCCTCGCCCCTGGCCAGGCGGGCGGCGCTCAGACCGGCGGCCGCCCGCACTTCCTGGCCCACCAGCAGCAGGTCGGTGCCGGCCTTGACGGCCTCGCCGAACAGTTCCGCCGCCCCGGCGTACTGGCCCCGGGACATGGCGAGGGTCCCGGTCAGCAGCGCCCGCTCGGCGCGCACGGCGACCGCGGTCGGGTAGGTGTCCACCAGCGAGTCCAGCCGCTCCTCCAGTCCCTCCCACCGCCCGGCGAAGGCGTCGAGCCGCAACAGCGTGCCACGGGACAGGAATTCCACGATCGGGCTGCCTACGCGGGCCGCGACCTGCCCGGCCTCGGCCGCCAGAGCGGCGGCACGCCGGTCATGACCCAGGTACCCGCCGGTGTCGGCGACGTTCTGCAGGGCGCGCGCCGTCTGCCTGAGCAGCTCCCGGTCCCGCGTGTGACGGGGCAGGCGCTCGACCGACTCCCATACGTGGGGGTCGCCCTGACAGGTCATCAGAGTGAGGTGGGTGGCGTGGACGGCGGCCTTCAGCGCCTCGTCCGCACTGTCCCGGACGGCCGCCTCGGCCCGCTCGAGCCAGGCATGCGTGTACGCGGGCCCCTCCGCGTCCTTGAGGGCGAGCGCGACCATCGCCCGGACGGCGCGCTCCGGACGGCAGGCCGCCAGCTCCTCGGCCGCCCGTTCGACCTCGTCGAAGCCGTCGGGGTCGGCGTTCTCGTTCAGCATGCCCAGCCCCAGGCCCAGCCGGATCTCGCCGCGGGCCTCCTGCGGCAGCCGGGGGTCGTCGACCAGCCGGCGCAGCACCCGGGCGTCGGTGCGGAAGTCCAGGCTGCTGGCCGCGATTCCGGCCAGCGCCAGTGCCGCCCGGGCACGGGCCTCCCCCTCCAGCTCCGGGCGGTCGAGCAGCCGGCGCAGCAGCGTCGCGGCCGTGCCGCCGTCGCGGACGGAGATCGCCTGGTCGGCGGCCTCCTGCGCCCGCAGCAGCCAGGCCGCCTGGTCGCCGGCGGCGAGCGTGTGGTGGGCGATCTGCACCAGCGGGGCCGGGCTGCGACCCTGGAGTGCCTCGACGGCGCGGCGGTGCAGGCGCGCCCGGGCCGGCGCCGGGATGTGCCGGTAGACGACCTGCTGGGCGAGCACGTGCCGGAACGCGTACTCTCCCTGGCCCGTCTCGCGCAGCAGCGCCGCACGGAGCAGCTCGATCAGCGCCTCGGCGCCCTGCTCCTCGTCCAGCCGGGCGAGGCCGGTCAGCAGTTCCTCGGGCGCCGGGGCGGCGAGCACGGCGGCCGCCTCGGCGAGCGTCGCGGCCCGCGGCGACAGCATGCCGAGCCGCTCGGTGACCGCCTCGCGCAGGCCGCGCGGCACGTCCGCGGCCTGCAGCCGCTCCACCGCCTCGCCGTATCCGTGCGTCCCGCTGTACTCGGCGAGGGTGATCAGGTCCTCCTCGGCGACCAGCGGCAGGCCCTCGCTGCGCCGGTACAGGGCGGCGCCGAGGGCAGTGGTGGCGTCCGGGCCCAGGGCCGCGGACGCCAGCTCCTGGACCTCGGACTCCACCAGCGGGTCGAGCCGGATCACCGTGCCCCCGGTGCCGGGTGGCTGCCGGTAGGCGGCGCCGAGCACGGTGCCCCCCGGCGGCAGGTCCTCGGCCCGGTAGGTGAGCACCAGGCTCAGCCGCGGCGGCAGGTCGCGGGCGAGCAGCAGGAGCAGGTCGCGGGTGGCCTCGTCCGCCCAGTGCAGGTCCTCGACGACGAGCGTCGCCGGGCCGAGCGCGGTCAGGAACGACCGTACGGCCTGGAGGAGTTGGAAGCGCTGCCCGGGGACGTCGGTCGGCTGCGGCGGCGGGGGCGGGAGCCGGTCGGCCAGGTCGGGCAGCAGCGGCGCCAGGGCGCCGGCGGTCGGCGGGAACGCCGGGGCGTTCGCCAGGTCGGCCTTGCGCATCGCGTCGACCACCGGACCGTACGGGAACGGCTCGCGCAGCGGGTGACAGAAGCCGGTCAGTACCTGGTGCCGCTCCGCGCCGAGCTCGACCGACGCCTCGTGGACCAGCCGGGACTTGCCGATCCCGGCCTCGCCCTCGACCAGCACGACCGCGGGCGCCTGCCGCACCGCGGCCAGCAGCTGCCCGAGCTCACGCCGACGGCCCACCAGGCGGAATCCTCCGCCCCGGCCCGCCGTCCCGTCCCCGCGCTCCCACGCCACCTGATCACCTTCCCGCGCCATCCTAGAACCCACCGGAGAAGGCCATGGGCAGGAGGTGTGCGAGGAGCACGGTACGGGGCCCCACGTGATGCACTCGGCACCGTCCACTCACGAGAGCAGCTCGTCGAACTCCTCGAAGTGGAACTCCGGCGCGGTCAGCGGTTGCTCGGCCCAGATGACCTTGCCCCGGGCCGAGTAACGGGTCCCCCACCGCTCAGCCAGCTGCGCCACCAGGAACAGACCCCGGCCGCCCTCATCCGTGGTGGCGGCGTAGCGCAGGTGCGGAGCGGTGCTGCTGCCGTCCGAGACTTCGCAGACGAGGCTGCTGTCTCGCAGCATGCGGACCCGGATCGGCTCGGCACCGTAGCGGATGGCGTTGGTGATCAGCTCGCTGAGGATCAGCTCGGCGGTGAAGGACAGGCCCTCCAGTCCCCAGGCCGCCAGTTGGTCGGCACACTCCTTCCGTACGCGTGACACCGAGGCGAAGTCGAACGGCACGTCCCAGACGGCCACTTGTCCGGGGTCGAGCAGCCGGGTGCGCGCGACGAGGAGCGCGATGTCGTCTGTGCGGCGCGGCGGGACCAGCGCGTCGAACACGGCTTGGCAGACGCCGTCCGGCGAGCGGGCGTCGGCGCCCTCCAGGGAGCGGCGCAGCACCTCGAGCCCGGTCCCCAGGTCGCGCTCCCGGTTCTCGACGAGCCCGTCGGTGTAGAGCACCAGCGTGGTTCCGGGAGCCAGTCGCAGCTCGGTCGTCTCGAAGGGCAGACCACCCACGCCGAGCGGCGGTCCGGCCGGCAGGTCGACGAACGCGGCGCCGCCGTCCGGCTCCACCAGCACAGGCGGTGGATGGCCGGCCCGCGCCATGGTGCAGTCGCCGGACGTCGGATCGTAGATCGCGTAGAGGCAGGTGGCGCCCGTGACGGCCGCTCGCTCGCCCTCGGCGTCCTGCTCTCCCCCGGACGTCTCCGCCTTGTCGAGGCGGGTGACCAGTTCGTCAAGGCGGGCGATCAGTTCGTCCGGAGGCAGTTCGAGGGCGGAGAAGTTGAGGACGGCCGTGCGCAGGCGGCCCATGGTGGCGGCGGCGTGCAGGCCGTGGCCGACGACGTCGCCGACGACGAGCGCGACGCGGAAACCGGGCAGCGGAATGACGTCGAACCAGTCTCCGCCGACCCCGTGCAGCGCCGGCACATAGCGGTGTGCCGCCTCCAGGGCGCTCTGCTCGGGCAACCCCCGGGGCAGCAGGCTGCGCTGCAGCGTCTCGGCCATCGTGTGCTCACGGGTGTACCGGCGGGCGTTGTCGACGCAGATCGCCGCGCGGGCGGCCAGTTCGTCGGCGAAGGAGAGGTCGTCCTCCTCGAACGGCGGCGACCCCGCCCGCCAGAAGTTGACCGTGCCCAGGGTCATGCCGCGTGCCCGCAGAGGCGCGCAGATCAGCGAGTGGACCCCGTACGAGAGCATCCGGTCGGCGCCCTCCGGGGTGTGCGCCTGCCAGACATCGGCGTGGCGCGGATCGGCGGCGAGCGTGGCGCGCCCGGTCTCCAGGGCGGTCGCCTCCGGAGTGCCGGGAAGCGCACTGATCAGCGAGCCCACGGGAAGGAACGGCCGGTCTTCGCTGACGCCGCCGAGCGCCACGCGGCGGATCCGCAGGCCCTGCCCGGTGCCGAGGTCCGGGGGCGGCTCCTCACCGTTCAGCACGGGGGCGACCAGCTCGACCGTGGCGAAGTCCGCGAAACCGGGAACTGCCACATCGGCCAGCTCCTGCGCGGTCCGCACCACGTCCAGGGTGGTGCCGACCCGCAGCCCCGCGTCGTAGAGCAGCTGCAGCCTGGCCTGGGCCGCCTCGGCCTGCCCGGCCAGCGCCCGCAGCTCGGTGGTGTCCCGGACGGTCGCGACACCGCCCGGCCCTCCGCCGAACGGCGCGGTGGGGCGGACGTTGACGGCGAGCAGCAGGTCCCCGGCCCGGCGCACCTCGTCGGTGACGACCCGCCCGGACGCCAGCAGTTCGGCCAGCTCGGGATCGAGCCCGAGCCCGGCGACCGGCCGGCCTTCCGCGCCGAGCGGCAGTTCGAGCAATCGCCGGGCCTCGTCGTTCACCAGCAGCACCCGTCCGTCTCCGTCGACGATCAGCACGCCCTCGCGGACCGCGTGCAGCACCGCATCGTGGTGCTCGTACATCCGCGTCATCTCGGCCGGACCCAGGCCGTGCGTCTGACGGCGCAGCCGCCGCCGTGCCAGCGCCGCCCCGCCCGTGCCGACCGCGAGCGCGGCCGCCGCGCCGCCGAACAGGACCGGCAGCTGCCGGCTCACCGCGCTGCCCACGTGCGCGACGGTGATTCCGACCCCGACCGCTCCGGCCACCGAGCCGTCCGGTCTGGTGACCGGCGCGCCGGACTCCACGACCCGTCCGAGGGGCGTCTGGAAGCTGTCGGTGGTCGGCCCCTCAAGGGCGTTCTGGAACGGGCCGATGACGTGTTTCCCGATCAGCTCGGGGCTGTGGGCCGTGTAGCGGATTCCCTCCGGACTGGCGAACACGACGTAGTCGACGTTGCCCTCCTTGACGATCTTGTCGGCCAGGGGCTGCAGCACCGCGGTCGGATGGGGACCGTCCATCGCACTCACCACGCCAGGGGCCCTGGCGAGGACGACGGCCGCAGCGCGTGTGCGGCCCACGGCCTCACTCGTGGCGGACCTCCGGGCCTGCAGCACGAGCGCCGCCAGCGCCGCGCCGACCAGCAGCAGCACGACCACCAGCAGAAACACGAACACCTGCCCGGCGACGGTGCGCACCCGCAGTCGCGAGCGGACTCCGCCCCGGGCGGACCGGTGTTCCCCTGGTCCGCCGGGCTCCGTGCCCGGAGCGGCGTAACCGTCCGCTGCGTTCATCCAGGCCATCCCCGCACATCCGGGTTCCACCTCCCCTCCACGCTGCCACTCCGCCTGGAGATGCGCATGACGAGAGGAGTACGCGAGAGGGAACAAAGCGGGGGGCGATGCGCACGGTGATCCCACGGGTGCAGGTCGGCAAGCCGGGCACCGTCCGGCCCGATACTGACCAGTTGCTGCCCCAGGAGCAGCAATCAGCGCCCTGACCTGCGGAAACGCCCGGGTGTCAGATCTTGGACTTGAACAGAGTGCGCAGCATTCAGGACTCCTGTGAGACGGCTCCCTGCCTGCTTTGTGCAGGTCAAGGGCGTCCTCGACCTTACACCGACACCCCGTTCGATGTTGGTGAGGAACGTCGCTCCGGCCGGGCTGGACGGCTTCCTGCCTGGGCTTTCGCCCCAGGTGCCCAGGTGCGCGCCTGTTGGGCCCCACTTCGATGCGCCGCACTTCGGGCGAGAAGAAGGAGGGCAGGGACTGCTCGGCGGCGCCGAGCATGGCGGCCCGGAGAAAACGATCACGTCCGGGACGCACGACCGGGACCCGTGTCGGGCGGGGGCGGACGGGCGAGCACCGTCTCCCCTCGTGACCGCCGTCACCGCGCACCGGCCGCGCCCGGCCGCCCGTCCGGAGGGGTGGGTTCGCCCGCCCGCCCGTGCGTGCGATCACGGAGACGGGGTACACGCATCTTCCGGAACGATCCGGAGCCGTACGCGCGCGGAAGGAGACGTCATGTGCCCGGAGCCCGGATACAGGCGGGCACCGCCGGCCGGGGACGGCGCGGCCGGGGTCCGGCGGCTGTGGGTGCGCCGCGCGAAGGCCGTGCGCGAGGACCGGTGGATCGAGGACTTCGACCGCGAGCCGAGCGAGCGGGGCAGGGGCGACGCGCCCCGGACCGGCCGCTGGCTCGCGGGCTCCGATCCCGAACCCGGCTTCGTGCTCTGCTCCCCGTCGCGCGGGACCCGCCGGGCCTGGCAGCTCGCCGCCTCCGCACCGGAGGACCCGCCGCCCGTCGTCCACGGCGAGCGCCTCTACAAGACGCCGCCCGGCACGCTGGTCTCCGTCCTGGCCGGGCGGAGCCCCGGCCTTCGCGCCGTGGGCCTCGTCGGCCGCGACCCGGGGATCCGCGAGCCGGCCGCCGGCCTGTGCGGGAGCGGCCCTCCTGAGCTGCTGGAGCGGGTGAGGGCGGGCTTCACGACCTCGGGCGCGGTGCTGATCGAGCTGCCCGGGGGCCGGGAGTCACTGTCCCCCGGCAGCGGAAGGGTGATCGCCTGCTGGTCACCGGCCGACTGATCCCGCCGCCGGGCCGGGCGCGCGCCGCCGCCCGGCCCGGCGGGGACGGAATGCGACACCCCGTTCTGATCCCGTGAGAAAGGAAGAATCATGACCCTCTCCTTGGCCGCCGCCTCCGGACTCGCCGCCTCCGGATCGTCCTCGCTGTTCCTGATCCTGGTGGGAGTGGTGCTGGTCGTGGTGCTGATCGCCGCGTTCTGGTGGGGTTCACGGCGCGTCGCCCGCCGACGGCGGGACGCCCGTGTCGCCCAGCCGCCGCCCATGGAGGCGGGGCGGGATTCCTGGTCGACCCCGGAGGAGGGGCCCGAGCGATGAGGAGGGGCGCACACGCCCCGCGACGGAACGGAGACGGAGGAGGGACCATGGGCCAGCGGAAGCAGCACAGGACGGACAAGGACCGCGACGGCCGGCCGCGCACCACGCCTGCCGAGGCGGAGGGAGAGAGCGGCGACGAGGAGGCCCGCAGGGAGGCCGACGAGGCCGTGTCCTCCCGGGGACTGCCCGGCGGCCGGCGCGAGACCGGCGAACGGCAGGGGGCCACGGGCCGTGAAGCCACCGACCCGGAGGGCGCCGGCGGTCACACCGACAAGCACCAGCGCCCCGGGGTGGGACGCGAGGAGCAGACGCGCGGGCACGACGGCTGACGGCCTCGCGTCCCCACATCACCGGGTCGGCGGCACGTCCGGCACCGCTCCCGTACGCCGGCGCCCCGCGCGATGTACCGCGCGGGGCGCCGGCGTACGGCTGTGAAGGGCGGGCGGGCGTCAGCGATGGCGCAGCCTGCCGAACAGGCGGCGTGCCTGGGCGCGCCTGCGCGGGTCGGCCGCGGCGCGGCGAAGGGACGCCGCCGCGTCACGGCCCTGGGGGCTGCGGGCGAATCGCTTGATGCGGTCCAGCAGTGCGGTCATGGGGTTCTCCTCCGGTGTCCGTGTCCTGGCACTTCGTGTTGCCCCGGGCGGCCGTCTCACACTCCCCTTTTATTGACGATCAGTCAGGGCTGGTGGCCGGGAAGGTCGTTCTCGTAAGGGAGCGACACGGGCAGGGCGGCCGCCCGGGTGCCGCCCCCGTCCGGCAGGTCTCGGCGGGCGTGAGGACCCCGCGGGCGATCCGCCGCCGCAGGGTCGTCCCCCGGACGAGCCGCATCACCAGGAACGGCCGGCTCCCGTCGCGGCCCGTGTCGTAGAGGGTCACCAGACCGGGATGGCGCATCCGGGCCGGCAAGCGGGCCTCCTCGCCGCACTGGGCGTCGTTCGGGCGGGCGCCCGCGGGCCGGTACACCTTCAGCGCCACGCGGCGCCGCAGCCACAGCCGCAGCCGCAGGTCCAGCGCCTCGTACACGTCCGCCGCTCCGCCCCGGCCCAGGAGGCGGTCGAGCCGGTAGCGCCCGGCGACGGTACGGGCCGTCCACGCGACGTCCGGATGTGCGGGCCGTGCTCGGAGCTGCATCGGGGGCTCCCTGCGGGGTGTGGTCGGGCCGCTGCCGACGGGCCGGGAATCGGGTGCGCCGCCCGCCGGTCGCGCGCGGGCCCGCGGCTGAACGCGTGCCCCCTCCGTCCGTGAACATCCCCCGAAGGAAGCCGAATCGGCGGTTCGCCGCGCCCACGGGCCCGGACCGACCCGTTCCGACCGTCTCCGAGGACGGCGGAATGATCCCCGCAGACCCGGGTACGCGGACGCTGTCCAACCCGCAGGGGAGGAGCAACCAACCATGGGTCTGGGACTGTTCATCATCATGATCGCCGTCGGCGCGATCCTCACGTTCGCGACCGACTGGCATCTCGAAGGGGTCGACCTCGATCTGGTCGGCCTGATCCTCATGGGCGTCGGCCTGCTCGGAACCGCCGTCTACACCAGCGTGCTGCGCCGCCGTCGGATGGTGGTCCCGCCCGTGGCGCCCACGGTCACCGACGACGACCGTCGTGACCTGCTCTGAGGCGGCCCGCGCGTCCGGCGCCGCGCCCTGCACGAACACAGCGACAGAGGAGTGACAGCGATGACCGACCATCTGTGGTCTTTCAGTGCCGAGTCCGGCCACCTGGCGGGTACCGACCTCACCGGGTGGCGCGTCGAGGCCGCCGACGGGCACATCGGCAAGGTGGACAAGCACTCCGACGAGGTGGACGACTCCTACCTCGTCGTCGACACGGGCGTCTGGATCTTCGGCAAGGAGGTGCTCATCCCGGCGCGGGCGGTGACCCGCGTCGACCTGGAGGAGCAGACCCTCCACCTCGCCCTGTCGAAGGAACAGGTGAAGGACTCGCCCGAGTTCGTCTCCGACAAGCACCTGGCGGACCGTCAGTACCGCGAGGAGGTCGGCCAGTACTACCGCATGTCCTGGCCCTTCGGGGGAGGCGTGGGCGGCCTCTGACGGCCGCCGGTCCGCCCCGGTCCGCACAAGCTCAGCAGCACGTCCCCGACAGGGAGACGATGCGCCTCCGAAAGAAAGGTGTCGCCATGTCCAAGGTGGAGGAGTCGGTCGAGGTCGAGGTCCCGGTGCGCGCCGCGTACGACCAGTGGACCCAGTTCGAGACGTTCCCGCAATTCATGGACGGCGTGGAACGGATCGAGCAGCGTACGGACACGCTCACGCACTGGGTCACGGAGATCGGGGGTGCGCGGCGCGAGTTCGACGCCGTCATCACCGAGCAGATCCCGGACGAACGCGTCGCGTGGACGACGGTCGGGGGCGAGGCCCGCCAGGCGGGCGTGGTGACGTTCCACCGCCTCGACGAGACCCGGACGAAGGTCATGCTCCAGATGGACTTCGCTCCCGAAGGGCTGACGGAACAGGCGGGCGACAAGCTCGGCTTCGTCGAGCGCAAGGTGGCCGGCGACCTCAAGCGGTTCAAGTCGTTCATCGAGGAGCGCGGCGGCCTCCAGACGGGCGGCTGGCGCGGATCGGTCTGAGGGCCCGGCGCCGACGCGCCCGTGGCGGTCCCTGCCCCCTGGCCGCGCGCCGGCGAACGCGGCCGCCCCGCTCGGGCTCCCTCCGATGCGGGGCGGCCACATGCCCCCCCCCGGCGGGCTGTGCTCCGGATCGAAACCGAGAGGTGTGGATCCCGATCGGCGGGGCAGGCGGGGGTCGAGCGAGGGACACGCTCGCGCCGGACGATCCACGGTCCCCCCCTGCCGTGGATCGGTGGTGCCCGTGAGTGGCCCGCACCCGTGGGAGGTGCGGGCCACTCGCCTGTCGTCCCGAGCCGCCGTCCCGGACCGCGGCCCCGCGCCACTGCCCCCGGCCGTCGCTCCGAGCCCGTGCCGTGGGGTCGAGGTCTCCGGCTCGTCCGAGGGTCGAGGCGGTCTTTCCGCGTCCTCGGGGTTCGACCCGGGAAGAGCGGTAAGACGAATTTGTAGGTCACGGAAGCAGGCTGACGGACGATCGACCCACGGAATCCACCCAGGAGGCGCTCATGTCGAACCCGACCCGAGCCCTCGGCCGCGTGGCGCCGTGCGCCGCGCCGGTGGGACCGGCCGTCCCCGCGCCGGCCGTCCCCCCGCCGGGTGCCCCCGCGAACGGCATCTCCGTACGCGGCGTCCCGGTGCGGGGACTCCCCGCGGGGACGGGGCCACGCCCGCGCGTTCCGGAGGCCGCAGTCCCGTCCGAGGACCCCAGTGCCCCGGGCCGGAGCGGGGAGGGCCGTACGTACGCTCCCGCCGCGACCCCCGGCGCACCGCGCCGACGGGACGGACAGGAGGGGCGGGAGGGGCCGGACGGGCGGACCGACGGCCCCGCCACCGGCGACGGTGGCCACGCGCCCCCGCGAACGGCCGGTACGCCGCGGGCCTGACTCCGCACCGTGCCGCGCCGGACGGAAGCCCCCGCACCCGACGGGGGCTTCCGCCGTGAGACGGTGCGGTTCCGCTCCCGAACCGTGCCGCCGAGGAGGATCCATGGACGGACGAGACAGCGGTGCACCCGAAGACGACCCGAGGGTGCACCGGCACAGCAACAAGGCATCAGAGCGGGACACCGGCACCGGTGGGCACGACGGACGCGGGGAGACCAAGGAGGAGCGCGCGGACCGGCGCTGGCAGGAGCTCCTCCAGGAGATCCGGGTGGCACAGACCGGCGTCCAGATCCTCCTCGGCTTCCTCCTCACCGTGGTGTTCACCCCCCTCTTCCACGACCTGGAGCAGACCGACAAGACGATCTACCTGGTCACGACCGTCCTCGGATCACTGGCGACGGGCGCGCTGATCGGCCCCGTCTCCTTCCACCGGATCGTGTCGGGGCGGCGGGTCAAGCCCCAGGCCGTCGCCTGGGCCTCCCGGCTCACCTTCACCGGCCTCCTGTTGCTGCTCGCGACGCTGATCTCCGCCTTGTTCCTCATCCTGCGCGTGGCGACGCACGACTCGTACGTGCCCTGGCTGGTCTCCGGCGTCCTCGTCTGGTACCTGATCTGCTGGTTCGCCCTGCCCCTGTGGATCCGCGTCCACTACGCCGACCGCAGCTGACCGGGACGGAGGAGGGGGCGGTCAGCCGCTCGGCTGACCGCCCCCTCCTCCGTGAGGAGAAGCCCCCGCACATCCGGCGCTTCACCGCTCAGGGCGCACCGGAGGGCAGGTTCTCCTTGATCTTGGCGATGGCGAAGCCCCACCCCTGCGACACCGTCGGCTTGCCCGGGACGGCCACTTCCGCCGGGTTGGTCAGCACGTCGAGGAGGACCGGGCCGGGCAGGGCGAGCGCCTTGCGCACGGCCTCGTCCAGTTCGCCCGGCGCGGTGACGCGGATGCCGGTCAGCCCGAGCGCCTCGGCCACCGCGGCGAAGTCGGGGTTGTCCAGCACCGTCCCGAACTCGGGAAGCCCCGCCTGCTCCTGCTCCAGTTCGACCATGCCGAGGCGGCGGTTGTCGAAGACGACGAGCTTCACCGGCAGCCGTTCGGAGCGGATCGTCATCAGGTCGCCGAGGAGCATGCCGAGGCCGCCGTCGCCGCAGAAGGCCACGACCTGCCGGTCCGGGGCCCACAGCTGCGCCCCGATGGCCTGGGGCATGGCGTTGGCCATGGAGCCGAGGTCGTAGGAGCCGATCAGCCGGCGGGTGCCGCGCATGCGTACGAGCCGCGAGAGCCACACGGTGGCCATGCCGGTGTCCGAGGTGAAGATCGCGTCGTCGGCGGCGTGGCGGTCGACGGCCGCCGCGAGGGCCTCGGGACGGATGTCCGCCTCCCGGTTGTCGAACATGGCCCGTAGGCGTCCCAGGAGCCGCCTGTCGTGGGCGGGGTCGGCGAGGCCGGCCTGCCCCTCCTGCCAGTCCGCGTACCGTTCGCGGGCCCCGTCGAGGTGGGAACGCGACGCGACGGGCGCCAGCAGCGGCAGCAGGGCCCGCAGCGTCGCGCCCACGTCCCCGGCGAGCCCGACGTCCACCGGGACGCGGCGTCCGAGGTGCTCCTCGCGGGTGTCGATCTGCACGACCCGGCAGTTCTCCGGGTACCAGTCCCGGTAGGGGAAGTCCGTCCCGAGCATGATCAGGGTGTCGCAGGAGTCCATGGCGCGGGCCGCGGCCGGATTGCCGATGAGGCCGGTCTGGCCGACCTCGTACGGGTTGTCGTCCTCGAAGCCCTCCTTGCCCTTCAGGGTCAGCACCATGGGCGCCGAGAGCAGCTCGGCGGCGCGCAGCACCTCCTCGCGGGCCTCCCGGGCGCCGCGGCCGACCAGGAGGGTGACCCGCGAGCCCCGGCCGATCGTCTCGGCCGCCTCGGCGAGCGCCGGGTCGTCGGGGCGCGTGACGGCGGGGCGCGGCAGCGCGAACCGCGTCGGCCGGTCCTCCTCGACCTCCTGGTCACCGAGGTCGCCGGGGACGGTCAGCACCGCCACGCCCCGCCCGGTCACGGCCGCCCGCACCGCGGACTCCAGCAGCCGGGGCATCTGGGAGGGGGAGGTCACGGTGGCCCGGTACGCGGCCACGTCCCGGAAGAGGAGGTCGTTGTCGACCTCCTGGAAGTAGTCCCCGCCCATCTCCGACAGCGGCACCTGGCCGCAGATCGCCAGGACCGGCGCCCCGCTCTTGGCCGCGTCGTACAGTCCGTTGAGCAGGTGCACCGAGCCCGGTCCCACCGTGCCCATGCAGACGGCCGGCTCTCCGGAGAGCTGGGCGCGCGCTCCGGCGGCGAAGGCCGCCGCCTCCTCGTGGCGGAAGCCGGTCCAGTCGATGCCCTCGGTGGTCCGGATGGCGTCGGTGATCGGGTTGAGCGCGTCGCCGACCACGCCGAAGACGCGGTCGACGCCGAGGTCCGCGAGCCCGTCGACGATCACCTGTGCGACGGTACGGGGCATGGGGTCTCCTTCCTCTGGGGCTGTCGACCGGTTCACCGGAGGGTGAACCGGTCCGGATGGGCCGCCTTCCAGTCGCCTGCCCAGGTGTCCGGAACCGATGCGGGCGACAGGAGCAGACCGGGTTCGAGCGGTTCGTACAGCTCGGCGTGGGAGCGCACGGCGTCGGGTCCCACCCGGCGCAGCAGCATGCCGGGCCCCAGGTCCCCGGGGCCGTCGGCGCCCATGGCGGCCATGAGCGCGAGGGCGCTTCGGACGGTCGCCTCCTGGAAGCGCCGGACCCGCTCCGCCTTGTCCTGGACGTCGAGGGCGCGGGCGCGCCGGCGGTCCTGGGTGGCCACCCCGACGGGGCAGGTGTTGGTGTGGCAGCGCTGGGCCTGTACGCATCCGAGGGCGAACATCATGGCCCGGGCGGAGTTGGTGTAGTCGGCACCCTGGATCAGCCGCTTGACGATGTCGCTCCCGGTGGCGACCTTGCCGGAGGCGCCGATCCTGATCCGGTCGCGCAGCCCCGTGCCGACGAGGGCCCGGTGCACCGTGGTCAGGCCCTCGGTGAGGGGCAGGCCGACGGTGTCCGCGAACTCCAGCGGGGCGGCGCCCGTACCGCCCTCCGCCCCGTCGACGACGATGAAGTCGGGCGTGAGGTCCTCCTCCAGCATCGCCTTGCAGACGGCGAGGAAGTCGCGGCGCGCGCCCACGCACAGCTTGAAGCCGACCGGCTTGCCGCCGGAGAGCTCCCGCATCCGGCCGAGGAAGCGCACCAGCTCCCGGGGGGTCCGGTAGACGCGGTGGTACGGCGGGGAGACCACCGTACGGCCCTCGGGGACGCCGCGGACGGCGGCGATCTCCTGGCCGACCTTGGAGCCGGGCAGCACTCCCCCGATGCCGGGCTTCGCGCCCTGGCTGATCTTCAGCAGGACGCAGGCGACCTGGTCGAGCGCGGCCTTCTCGGCGAACTTCCGCGGGTCGAAGCCGCCATCCTCGGCACGGCAGCCGAAGTACCCGGTCCCGACCTCCCAGACGAGGTCGCCGCCGGGGGCGAGGTGGTGCTCCGACATCCCGCCCTCGCCGGTGTCGTGGGCGAAGCCGCCGCGCCGGGCGCCCTCGTTCAGGGCGCGGATCGCCGGGGCCGACAGGGAGCCGAAGCTCATCGCCGACACGTTGAGCAGGGCCATGTCGTAGGGCCGCGCGCAGTCGGGGCCGCCGATCCGGACCCGGGGCGGCTCGTCCGGCACCGGGCGCGGGGCCATGGAGGGGACCAGGTACTCGGTGCCGGTCCGGTCCAGCTCCAGCTCGGTGCCGAAGGGGTCCTCGGCGTCCGTCCCCTTCGCCCGCTCGTACACGATGGACCGGGTGTCCCGGTCGAAGGGCACGCCGTCGACGTTCCTCTCGACGAAGTACTGCTGCACCTCGGGGCGGATCGCCTCCATCGCGAACCGCAGGTGCCCGAGGAGCGGATAGTTGCGCAGGATCGAGTGGCGCCGCTGGACGACGTCGTACGTCGCGACCGCGGCGAGCAGCAGGGCGGGGCCGGCCGCGCACCACCACCACGGGGACACCAGGACGGCCGCGAGGCCGGTGGCGAGCGCGGCGAGGACGGAACAGACCACGAGCAGTGACGTCACCATGGACGGTCGTCTGTCCCGTACGGGCGCGGTCAAGCATGCGGGGAAGAGGCGCGGGGCGGGGTCGTGATCCACCGGGTTTAGCGTGCGGGACTCCGGCGAGACGGTGCCCATGAGTGCTTCGGAGAGCAACGGACGGAACCCCCTCCCCTGGACCGGCCCCTACGCCGTCCCGGACCGCCCCGGCCTGACGCGGGTGGATGACCCCGACCTGGACGAGGCGTACGAGCCGGCCGTTCTCGCGGGCCTGCGCCTCCTTCCCGCGCCGTCCGCGGAAGCGGCCCGCGGGACCGGGGGCGGCCTGCGGGCCGTCGTGCGCGCCCACCGGACCGTGACGGCCGGTGCCGCGGCCGGCACGGCGGCCGCGCTCGCCCTCGCGTACGGGTGGGGGCGCCGGACCGGACGCCTGGCCGCACGACGCGACCTGGGCCCGGTGGCCCTGTTCTTCGAACGCCGCAGCTGAGCGGGCGGCGCTTCCGCCCCGCGAGAGGCCGGCGCGCGTGTCCGCCGTCCGCCGCCCTTTCACCTTCCGTCAGTCACCGTCTTCACGGAGGTCGACCCACATGGTCCCCCTGCTTCTCGTCCTGCTCCTCGCCCTGCTGCTCTTCGGCGCCGGCTTCGCCGTCAAGGCGCTCTGGTGGATCGCCGTCGTCGTGCTCGTCCTGTGGCTGCTGGGCTTCGTGGCCCGGCCGAGGGGCGGCACGAGCCGCTGGTACCGCTGGTAGGCGGTCCCCCGGGCGGGCGCGCTCCCGCCCGCGGCGCGGCCGAGCCCGGCACCCTCCTGACGGAGGTGCCGGGCTCGGCCGCGTGCTCAGGCGCTCAGCACCGAGTCGTCCTCGGGGCGCGCGCCCGGCAGACGGTGGCGGGCCGCGATCAGCGCCGCGTCCACGTCCCGCGTACCGGTGGACACGCACAGCGTGTAGGCGAGGTCGTCCATGCGCCGCCGTACTTCTTCGCCGCCGTTCTCGGCCTTGAGCATCTTGAGCGTCTCGTACTGCTCGATGAGCTCGCGCAGGACCGCGGGGTGGGCCATCAGCACGTACTGCTCCCCTCGTCGTCGGGGCGGGGGACCGCCCGGTTCGGGGCGCGTGTACCCCGGTCGCGGCGGCGCACACTCCGTCCGGGGGCCGGGAAGGACGGGTTCCGGCCGGATGACCGGCACCGCCCTCCTGTTGTCGATCACGGAGGGGTAGTGTCGTCATGATTGCCGTACGGCAACGATCGCGGCAGCCGGATCCGACCCCGGGGAACGGTCGGCCGGCGCGTGGCGTGGGCCGGACGGTCCGTGTGCGCACATGGTGGGGAACGAGGATGGGGCATGTCTGAGACGACGACCAGGGGTTCCTCCGGACCGGAGCGGTCCGGGCCGGCCGCGGTGGTCGAGCCTGGACTCCGCCAGCTGCTGGCCGGGCTCACGGCGGTGCGGGACGGCGACTTCGGCACCCGTCTGCCGGACGGGGCCGACGGGCTGATGGGCGAGATCTCCCGGGTGTTCAACGGGATGGTCGACCAGCTCTCCCTGTTCACCTCCGAAGTGACGCGGGTGGCGCGCGAGGTCGGCACGGAGGGGACGCTCGGCGGGCAGGCCGCCGTGCCCGGCGTCTCCGGCACCTGGGCCGATCTGACGGACTCGGTCAACGCGATGGCCGGCAACCTCACCACCCAGGTCCGCGACATCGCCCACGTGGCGACGGCCGTCGCCAAGGGAGATCTCTCCCAGAAGATCGACGTGGACGCGCGCGGCGAGATCCTGGAGCTGAAGAACACCATCAACACGATGGTGGACCAGCTCTCGGCCTTCGCCGACGAGGTCACGCGCATGGCCCGGGACGTGGGCACCGAGGGCATCCTCGGAGGACAGGCCGACGTGAAGGGCGTCTCCGGCACCTGGCGCGATCTGACCGACTCCGTCAACTCGATGGCGGGGAACCTCACCGCCCAGGTCCGGGCGATCGCCCACGTCGCCACCGCCGTCGCGGGCGGCGACCTGTCGAAGAAGGTCGACGTGGACGCCCGGGGCGAGATCCTGGAGCTGAAGACGACCATCAACACGATGGTGGACCAGCTCTCGGCCTTCGCCGACGAGGTGACCCGGGTCGCCCGCGAGGTCGGCACCGAGGGCAACCTCGGCGGCCAGGCCACCGTCCGGGGCGCCTCGGGCACCTGGAAGGACCTCACCGACAACGTCAACGTGATGGCCTCCAACCTCACCGGGCAGGTGCGTTCGATCGCCCAGGTCGCCACCGCCGTGGCCCGCGGCGACCTCTCCCGCCGGATCACCGTGGAGGCCAAGGGCGAGGTCGCCGCCCTCGCCGACACCATCAACACCATGGTGGACACCCTGTCCGCCTTCGCCGACGAGGTGACCCGGGTCGCCCGCGAGGTCGGCACCGAGGGCCGGCTCGGCGGCCAGGCCAGGGTGCCGAACGTGGCCGGGACCTGGAAGGACCTCACCGACAACGTCAACTCCATGGCGAACAACCTGACCGGACAGGTCCGGAACATCGCCCAGGTCACGACCGCCGTCGCCAACGGCGACCTGTCGAAGAAGATCGACGTGGACGCCCGGGGCGAGATCCTGGAGCTGAAGACGACCATCAACACGATGGTCGACCAGCTGTCCTCGTTCGCGGCCGAGGTGACCCGGGTGGCCCGCGAGGTCGGCAGCGAGGGCAGGCTCGGCGGCCAGGCCGAGGTCGAGGGGGTCTCCGGCACCTGGAAGCGGCTGACCGAGAACGTCAACGAGCTGGCGGGCAACCTCACCCGCCAGGTTCGCGCCATCGCCGAGGTCGCGAGCGCCGTCGCCGAGGGCGACCTCACCCGCTCGATCACCGTCGAGGCGTCGGGCGAGGTGGCCGAGCTCAAGGACAACATCAACGCCATGGTGGGCTCGCTGCGCGAGACGACGCGGGCCAACCAGGAGCAGGACTGGCTCAAGTCCAGTCTGGCCCGGATGTCCGCGCTGATGCAGGGCCACCGCGACCTGGCCGTCGTCGCCGAACTCGTCATGGACGAGCTGACCCCGCTCGTGGGCGCCCAGTACGGCGCGTTCTACCTCGCCGAGGAAGGTGCCGACGGCGTCGAGCTGGGCCTCGTCGGCTCCTACGGACGCCCCGCGGGCGACCGGGACCTGGTGCGCTTCCGGCTGGGCGAGTCGCTCGTCGGGCAGGCCGCCCGCAGCCGCCGCACCGTCACCGCCGAGAACGTCCCCGAGGACTACGTCACGATCTCCTCGGGGCTCGGCAGCACGTCCCGGGGCAGCCTCGTGGTGCTGCCGGTCGTCGTCGAGGAGCAGGTGCTCGGCGTCATCGAGCTGATGTCCTTCAGCCCCTTCACCTCCGTGCACCGGGACTTCCTGGAACAGCTCATGGAGACCGTCGGCGTCAACCTGAGCACCATCGTCGCCAACGTCCGCACCGACGAACTCCTGGACGAGTCCCAGCGGCTGGCCGGCGAACTCCGCTCGCGCACCGAGGAACTCCAGGTGCGGCAGGAGGAGCTCCAGCGCTCCAACGCCGAGCTGGAGGAGAAGGCGGCCCTGCTCGCCACGCAGAACCGCGACATCGAGGCCAAGAACCTCCAGATCGAGCAGGCCCGGCAGGAGCTGGAGGACCGCGCCCAGCAGCTCGACCTGGCCTCCACGTACAAGTCGGAGTTCCTGGCCAACATGAGCCACGAACTGCGCACCCCTCTCAACAGCCTGCTGATCCTGGCCCAGTTGCTGGCCCAGAACCCGACCCGCAACCTCACGGCCAAGCAGGTCGAGTACGCCGGCATCATCCACTCGGCCGGATCCGACCTGCTCCAGCTGATCAACGACATCCTCGACCTCTCCAAGGTGGAGGCCGGGAAGATGGACCTCAACCCGGAGCGCGTGCCGCTGCGCAGGCTCCTCGACTACGTCGAGGCCACGTTCCGCCCCCTCACCTCGCAGAAGAGCCTCGCCTTCACGGTCTCCACGGCCGCCGGCGTCCCCGTCGACCTCGTCACCGATGACACGCGGCTCCGGCAGGTGCTGCGCAACCTGCTGTCGAACGCGGTCAAGTTCACCGAGCACGGCAGCGTCGAGCTGCGCATCGAACCGGCGTCGGACGACGAGCTGCCCGTGTCCGTGCACCGCGGCGGCCCCGTCGTCGCCTTCCGCGTCGCCGACACCGGCATCGGCATCGCCCCCGAGAACCTGGAGGCCATCTTCGGAGCCTTCCAGCAGGCCGACGGGACGACCAACCGCAAGTACGGCGGCACCGGCCTGGGCCTCTCCATCAGCCGCGAGATCGCCCATCTCCTCGGCGCCGCCCTCACCGTCACCAGCGTGCCGGGCGAGGGCAGCACCTTCACCCTCTACCTCCCCGTCGCCCGCGCCGACTTCGCCGAGCAGCCCGCCCCTTCCGCCCTGCCGACGGACTCCCCGGCAGGGCCCGCCGGCGCGGCCCCCGGCCGGGGCGGCGGGCTCGCGCTGCCCGCCGGCACGGCCGCCCGGCCGCCCCGGCGCCTCCTCGTGATCGAGGAGCGCCCGCGCGGGCTCCTCGCCGTCGTCGCCGAGAACGCGGTCGGCCAGCTCTCGGCCGACGGCGGGCAGACGGGCCGGTCGGACATCGAACTGGTCGCGGTCGTCGGCCCCCAGGAGGCCGCCGCCGCGCTCGCCGCCCAGCCGTTCCACTGCGTCGTGCTCGACGTCGACATGGCGGACGGCGACGCCCTGCGCTTCCTGGACGCCGTGGACGGGGACGAGGCGCTGCGCACCGTCCCCGTCCTCGCCCACAACAACCGCCGGCTCCCCGCCGACGAGGAGGGCGCCCTCCAGGACCTCGCCCGCCGCCGACCGCTGGAACTCCTCTCCAGCCTCGACGAGCTGCGCGAGCGGATCGCCCTGCACCTGTCCGCGGAGCAGCCCGGCGACGTCGTGCCCCTGGTGCGCGGCGACCACCGGGTGCCCGCGCCCCGGGCCGTCGACAGCACCCTGAGCGGCAGGACCGTGCTCGCCGTCGACGACGACGCCCGCAACCTGTACGCCCTCAGCGGCATCCTGGAGCTGCACGGCATCACGGTGCTGCATGCCGAGAACGGGCGGAAGGGCATCGAGACGCTGCTGGCGAACCCGGCCGTCTCCCTCGTCCTGATGGACGTGATGATGCCGGAGATGGACGGCTACACCGCGACCGCGCGGATCAGGGAGCTGCCCCAGTACGCGGACCTGCCCGTGATCGCCGTCACCGCGAAGGCCATGCCGGGCGACCGGGAGAAGAGCCTCGCGTCGGGGGCCAGCGACTACGTCACCAAGCCCGTCGACGCCGACGAACTCATCGCCTGCGTCCGCCGCTGGCTGGACGGAGGGACGGCCTCGTGACCACTCCCCCGCCCTCCGGCAGCGGCGTCCCGCACCCCGGCGACGACGTCCCGGCCGTCTCGGACACCGCGGCCGTCGACGGCCGGCTGGCCGCCACGGTGGAACGGCTGCGCGGCGAGGTGCGCGCCGCGCACGCGGCGGCCGAGGGCCGCGCCCTGATCGAGCTCGCCAAGGGAGTCATCGTCGAGCGCCTGGGCTGCGGCCCGGCCCAGGCGGCCCGCCAGCTCGCGGAGCTCGCCGACCGGGCCGGACTGTCCCGGCTGGAGCTGGCCGCGGACATCATCAACCAGGCGGCCCGTGACCGGATGGCCGAGGCGGTGGACGAGTTCGTGAGAACGGCCGTCGGCGAGCCCCCGGCCACCGCCGCCGCCTCGGTCGCCGTGCGGCTGCGCACGGCGGAGAGCGCGGCGCTCGGCGCCGGCGACACCCAGGCCGTCGCCGAGTCCCTGCTCCGGCACGCCCTCGAACCGCTGGGCGCCGTCGCCGTCGCGATCTGGACCACCGGTCCGGACACCTCGCTGAGCCTGCGCGGGCACGCCGGCTTCGGTCTCGACGAGGCGGCCCGCTGGCACTACGTGCCGCCGGGCGTGACCACCGCGGCCCGCCAGGCGCTCATCGGACGCCGAACCGTCCGCCACGCCTCCCTGGCGGCCTCGGGCATCCCCTCCATCGGCCGCGGGCGCCATCCCGACGGCGGCCGGGTCGTCGTCCCCGCCGGGACCGGCGGCCGCATCCACGGCGTCCTGGAGATCTGCTGGGCCCGCCCGCTCGATCCCCTGCCGCAGGTCGTGGAGCGCCAGATCGAGGCCCTCGCCGAGCTCTGCGCCCACACCCTGGAGACCCTGCCCGAGGCGCCCCCCGGGGGCTTCTCCGTCCCCGACGGCCTCCCGGTCCCCGGCGGGGAGGGGGCGACGGCGCTGGCCGAACTCTCGGACGGGCTCTACGACCCCGCCCTCGTCCTGACCCCCCACCTGGACGAGACGGGGAAGCTCGTCGACTTCCGCATCCGGCACGCCAACGCGCACTTCCAGGATCCGGCCGGACGGCCCCGCGGCTCCGTCGACGGAGCCCTGCTCCTGGAGGCGTACCCGGCGACGGCGGGCGGCAGCGAACTCTTCGAACGGATCGAGCGGGTCTACGCCACGGGGGAGCCGTTCCGCGCCCGCCGGGTCCGGCTCACGGCCCTGGTGGACCAGGTGCCGCTCGCCTCGCTCGCCGACATCAGCATCAGCCGGTACGGCGCGAGCGTCCTGTTCATCTGGCGCGTCGAGGACGAGTCGGCGCGCCTCGCCAGCCTCCTCCAGCACGCCCAGCGCCTCGGCCGGGTCGGTGCCTTCGAGGAGGACCTCGTCACCGGTGACATCACCTGGCACAGCCAGCTGTACGAGCTCTTCGGCCGCGGGACGACGGAGCCGCCGGTCGCCCTGCGCGACCTCGCCGACCACGTCCACCCCGACGACGCCGACACCGTCCGCCGCTTCCTCCAGAAGGTGCTGCACCATCGACGGGTGGGCTCCGCCGCCTTCCGCATGCTCCGCCACGACGGCGTCACCCGGCACATCCGGGTGACCGCCGAACCCGCCCCGGGCGGCGACGGCGGTCTCCAGACCGTCCGGGGCGCGTACCAGGACATCTCGGCGCAGCACTGGACCGAGGTCGCCCTCACGGCCACCCGCGACCGGCTGGCGGCGACGGAGGAGGCGGCCGAGGAACGCAACCGGCTCACCCTCCAGCTCCAGCACGCGATCATGCCGCCGGCCATGCCGCCGCTGGACGCCCCGGGACTCGACGTGGCCGTGCGCTACCGGCCCGCGGAGTCCGGGGCCCTGGTCGGCGGCGACTGGTACGACGCGGTCGTGCTGCCGTCCAAGAAGGTGCTCCTGTGCGTCGGGGACGTCGCCGGCCACGGCGTGGAGGCCGCCACCGGCATGGTGGTGCTGCGCAACGCCCTCCGCGGCCTGGCCGTCACGGGCGCGGGCCCGGGGCAGCTGCTGTCCTGGCTCAACAGCGTCGCCCACCACCTCACCGCCCACGTGACGGCCACCGCCGTCTGCGGCGTCTACGACCCGGAGAGCCGTACGCTGCGCTGGGCCCGCGCGGGACACCTCCCGCCGGTGCTGGTGCGCGGGGAGGAGGCGCTCGACCTGCCGCTCCTGCGCGGGGTGCTGCTGGGAGCCCTCGCGGAGGCCGAGTACGAGGAGACGGAGCTGCGGCTCGAACCCGGCGACACGGTGCTGATGTACACCGACGGGCTCGTCGAGCGGCGCGACACCGCCGTCCACGATTCCGTCGCCCAGCTGCTCGCCGTCGCCCGGCAGCCGTCCGACAGCCTCGAACACCGGCTGGACCAGCTGCTCGCGCGCAGCAAGTCGGACACGGACGACGACACGTGCGTGGTCGGTGTCCAGGTGTTCTGACCCCGCCCACCCAGAGACCGGCCCCCTCCCCCACGGAAAGCAGGAGACATGTCCGAGCGTGAACCGAACCTTGATGTCGACGTCGAGATCCGCGACGGCCGCACGGCGGTGCTGACCGTGGCGGGCGAGCTGGACATGGAGACGGCCGGCCGGCTCCAGGAGCTGCTGACGGAGCAGTTCGGCCAGGGGCGGCACCGCCTCGTGCTGGACCTGTCCGCCCTCGACTTCATGGACTCCTCGGGGCTGAACGTCCTGATCCGGGCGGTCAACAAGGCGCGGGAGAGCGACGGCGACCTGTACCTCGCCGCGCCGACCCCGGCCGTGCGCCGCATCCTGGAGATCACCGGCGTGACGACGACCATCCCGCCGCACGACGCCGTGGCGGACGCGCTGGCCGCGGCCGGCGGCACGAGGTAGCGGACGGCACAGTCCCGTGCACAGGGACCGGGCGCAGGGAAGAGGAAGAGGAAGACCGTGCGCGAGATCGCCGAGATCGAGCAGGCGCTCCGCCGGGCGGCCCCCCACCGGCTCGTGGGAGTCGTCGAGGACGCCCTCAGGGAGCACGGGGTGCTGCGGGTGGAGCTCCGCATGGCCGACTACGGCCTGCGGACGCTCCAGCTCGTCGGGCACGTTCCCGGTGCGGACCCGTCGGTGCCGATCCACGACAGTCCCCAGGGGCGCGCCTTCGGCTCCCAGGAGCCGTACGCGGCCCGGGAGTCCGGGGCGCTCCGGCTCCATCTGCCCGTCACGGTCCGCGGGGACCGGCTGGGGGTGCTGACGGCCGAGCTGCCTCCGCGGGCCGACGTCGGGCAGCTGCTGCCGGGGCTCGACCAGCTCTGCGAGGCGCTCGGCCACGAGATCCTGGTGGCGGAGCGCGACACGGACCTGTACGTCCTGGCGCGGCGCGCGACCCGGCTCACGCTCGCGGCGGAGATGCAGTGGCAGCTGCTGCCCGGCCGTTCCTGCGCCCGTCCCGAGTTCGCCCTGGCCGCCCATCTGGAGCCCGCCTACGCCATCTTCGGCGACAACTACGACTGGTCGGTCTCGGACGGCCGGCTGACGCTGACGGTCACCAACGGCATGGGAGAGGGCATCGAGGCCGCCCTGCTGACGAACCTCGCGATCAACGCGCTCCGCAACGCCCGCCGGGCCGGCCTCCCCCTGGCGGACCAGGCCGCTCTGGCGGACCAGGCCGTGTACGCCCAGTACCGGGGCGAGTCCTTCGTGTCGGTGCTGCTGCTCTGCTTCGACCTGACCACGGGCGAGGTGGAGGCCGTGGACGCCGGTTCGCCCCGGCTGTGGCGGCAGCGGGGACAGGTGGTGGAGTCCGTCGGCTTCGAGGCGCAGCTGCCCCTCGGCATGTTCGAGGACACCGTGTACGTACCGGAGCGGTTCTCGGTGCGGCCGGGCGACCGGCTGCTGTTCGGGAGCGACGGCGTGTACGCGGCCGTCTCGCCGGCCGGGGAGAGCTACGGGGACCGGGCACTGGCCCGCGCGCTGCGGGGGACGAGACTGCTGCCGCCCACGCACGTGCCGCAGGCGGTGCTCCGGGAGCTCGCCGTCCACCACGGCGGCAGCCCGCTGGAGGACGACGCCCTGGTCGTCTGCCTCGACTGGCACGGCACCGCGTCAACAGTTGCAGTATGACAACTGTATCCTTGGGGCAACACCCGGGCGGTGCCCGGAAGAACGCGTCGAGGACGACCAGAGGTGGCAATGAGGACATGGGGTGTGCGCCCGGCCGGAGCCGGCGTCGCGCGGGGGTCAGGCCGAACTGACGTCCTTCAGCGGAGTGCGGGCGCGTGACGAGGCGGCCGCTCCGCCCCCTCCCACCGCGTCGTGGAACCCGGTGAGCCCCCGCAGCAGCGCCTTGCGGCTCGTCGGCGACATGTCCGCGATGACCGCGAGCAGGGCCTCCTCGCGCTGGGCCCTGAGGTCCCGCAGGTACGCCTTGCCGTGCGCGGTCAGGTGCAGCTCCAGCTGCCGGCGGCTCACGGGGCTGGGCAGCCGCTGCACGAAGCCCAGCGCCTCCAGCCGGTCGCACATGCGGCTCACCGAGGGCGGGGCGGAGCCGAGCAGCTCCCCCAGGGTGCGCAGGCTGATCCCCTCCTCACGGTCCAGGCTGTACAGCACGCGCAGCTGACTCGCCGAGACGGGTGTCGACGACACCATGTCCCGGCCGCGCTCCCACAGCACCTCCAGCAGCTCGATGAGCTCCCGGGCGGACTCGGCCGTCCGCTGCGGCTCCCGTGGCGGCGGGGCGGGGTTGCTCGTCATGCCTGCCGACCCTCCTCGGACGTCCGGGGCCGGGGACAGCGGCCTTGCGACGGACCGGTCATCTCCACATCTCTCCAGAAGGCGGTACGGATCCGGTGGATCGATACGTGACAGTGGAAGGCGCACTGCGCGGGGCGGCACCACACCTCCTCCTGGACTCCCTCCGTACCAGTCTCGCGCAGCTGTACGCCGCGACCTCCGCCGATCTGCTGCTCATCGACTACGGATGCACGACCCTGCGCCCCGTGGAGCCCGTCCAGGCCCCTGCCGGGATGTCGCACACGCCCGTGGACGCGGGCCCCGCCGGCCGCGTCTTCCGCACCCAGCAACCATATCTTTTCCGTGATGTCGGGCCCACGGCGACCGTTTACCTGCCCGTCACGGTCCGCGGAGAACGGTTCGGCGTCCTGGTCGTCGTCCTGCCCGCCGAGCGCTCCGCGCCGGAGACCGCCGCGAGCCTCGCCCGGGTCGCCGAGACCCTCGGGCACGCCCTGCGCGTCGCCGACCGCCACACCGACCTGTACCGCCGCACCCGCAGGACGCACGCCCTCAGCATCGCGGGGGAAATGCAGTGGGACACCCTGCCGGGCCGGGCCTGCGCCGGACCCGCCTTCGACCTCCACGCCCACTGGGAGCCCGCCTACGCCTCCGGGGGGCACCTCCTCGACTGGAGCGCCACCGAGCGGGACCTCGTGATCGTCGTCGCCGACAGCGCCGGCCCCGGCACCCCGGCCGCCCTGGCGAGCACCCTCGCCCTGATGGCGTTCCGCAACGCCCGGCGGGCCGGGCTCGACCTGGTGGCCCAGGCCAGCCTCACCGACCAGGCGCTCTACGGGCAGTACCGCGGCCGGCACCCGCTCTCCGCCCTGCTGCTCCGGATCGACCTGGCCACCGGCGAGGCCGAGGTGGTGGACGCCGGGTCGCCGACGCTCTGGCGCCTCCGCCCCACCGGGACCGAGCGCATCGACCTGGACCGCCAACTGCCCCTGGGCATGTTCGAGGACACCGTCTACGCTCCCCAGCGCCTGCGCCTCCTGCGCGGCGACCGGCTGGTCTTCGTCGCCCACGGCGCCGGGGAGCCGACGGCCGGCGGCGGGGACGAGGCACCGGACGGTCCCGTCGCCCGCGCCCTCACCCGGGTACGCCACCGGAAGGGCGCGGACGTCCCCCGGGCCGTCGTACGGGCGCTGCGTGACGCCCGTCGTGGCGCGTCGGCCCCCGTCCTCGTACTCTGTCTCGACTGGCGCGGCCACGGGGCCGAGACGCCGGACGGGGGACGGCACGGGGGGACCTGGCCGGCGTCCCCCTGACGCGCTGCCCTCGGGGTGATCCGCGGGGCGTGCGGTGTGAGAACCATGAAGAGGGGAAAGGCGGGTACGAGGAGCCCGGCCACCGGCCCAGGACGAGGGGAGTACCAGCGCCATGACGGACGCGATCACCGCGGAGCGCGCGGTCCCGGAGCCCCTGCTGTCCGCGGGCGTCGTCTACGGCGACGCCTCCCGGGGCGGGGCGATCGCGTCGGCACGTGCCTTCACGGCCGAATTCCTCGCGGCCGCCCCGGCCGTGCTGCGCGGACCGGTCGGCGACGAGCGCGTCGAGCTCGCGCAGCTGGTGGTCAGCGAACTGGTCACCAACGCGATCCGGCACACGGCCGGTCCCTGCCGACTCCTGCTCGAACTGGGCCGCGACGTCCTGGAGATCTCGGTCTTCGACCAGGAGGCCGCCGCTCCCGTACCCCGCGGGCACGACCCCCGCCGCATCGGCCAGCACGGCGTCGAGATCGTCGTCGCCGTCTGCGAGAGCCTGACCGTGGAGCCCGCCCCGGCGGGGAAGCGGGTCCGCGCCCGCCTCTCCCTGCTGCCGGAGCCCGCCGACCCCGCGGACCCGCGGAACCGGCGGGCGCGGTGACGCACCGGCACCACGCCCGGGTCCCCGGACGCCTCCGGGAACGTCCGGGGGCGTGATCCGCGGGCCGGTCACCCGCGGTCGTCCGCCCGTCGGCGTGCCCGGCGTGCCGGGGACCGCCGCTGGGCCTCGGTCAGGCCGCCCCACACGCCCGACGGCGGACGCGGCTGCGCCAGGGCCGAGCGCAGGCACGGTTCGCGTACCGGGCAGCGCAGGCAGACCCTCTTGGCCTCCTCCTGCGCGAGCGCGGGAGCCCCGGTCCCCACCGGGAAGAACAGATCGGGGTCGACCTCCTGACAGGCCGCGGCCGCACGCCGGCCTCCCATGTGAGCCTCCTGGCACAGGAGCAGGGATTCGTGTCCCCGTCCGCCTGACCGCTCGTCCGTCCGTGAAACCCGCGGGGCCGCGCCGGGGCGTCACCGGGGACCGCGCCGCGGACCGCGCGGGGCGGGCACGACGCTCCACCACGTCATCGCCACACCGACACCGAACACCAGGACCAGCAAGACCGGCACGGCGGAATCCTTCCGGGAGCGGACCGCGTTCCGGAATCCGACTGACCCCGAACACCACCCCGAAACTCCGTCCTCCGCCATGAATCCGGAGGACGGGCAAACGTGGAAGGAGACGGTGACGTCCACGCCGCTTCCCCGAGCTGGACCGTCCGCCGCCTGAGGGCCGCTTCCGGTGAAGCACCTGTGCCGGAACCGGGGGGATCGTGCGGGGCCGGGCGGTACGCGTACCGGAAGAGGGGGGTTCACTTGATGTGCGGAGCCCCCTGCGCAAGGGTGGACGGACTAGCTGTCGTCGAGTGGGAAGGTGGCGGGCCACGACGCGCGGGCCACGCTTATGACTGTTTTCGAGGACGAGTCCAGCCGCTCCCGGGAGACCGCGGAAGCGGGGAACCCCTGGTGGCGCGGTTCGCCGCACCCTGCGGTGGTGGCCGACCGCGAGGGCGGCGTCGTGGAGTTCAACGCCGCCGCGGCCGACCTCTTCCCGCGACTGGGGGTCGGCAAGGGGCTGGACGAAGCCGTCCCGCGATGGCTCGCCGACGCCCACCGGCGGCTGGCCCGCCCGGCGCGCGCACCCGCCGGGGCGGGACCCGCCCCGCTGCGCGGCAGCCACGACGGCAGGCTCCTGAGGGCCCACCCCACCGAGTCCGGCCACGGCGACGTGGCTTGGTGGCTGGTCGACGACTCCGACCTGACGGCCGCGCAGGACGCCCTGCGCACCGAACGGGAGCGCCACGCGATCCTGGCCGAGGCCTCCACCCAGCTGCTGGCCTCGCTCAACCCCGACCGCTGCCTGGAGAAGGCGGCCCTGCTCGCCGCCGACCACCTCGGCGACGCGGCCCTCGTGATCTCCCCGCCCGGGATGCGGAACCGCTCCACCGTGGTCACCGCCATGGCCGGGGGCTTCGAGCGGACGCAGCTCACCCTGGACCCGGCCCTCGTGCCCGGTCTCGCCGAGGCGCTCCGGGGTTTCCCGCCGGTGCCCGCCCGCTGGATCGACCCGGCCGAACTGCCGTCCTGGGCCGTGCCCGAGGGCTTCGACGGGACCCCCGGGTCCGTCGCCATCACCCCGCTGCCCGGCCACGGCGCGCCCGCGGGCGCCCTGGTCCTGCTGCGGCGCGGCGGACAGCGGGCCTTCGACGCCTCCGAGGAGCACTTCGCCCGGCTGTTCGCCGCCCGCGCGGGCGCCGCCCTCTCGGCCGCGCGCCTCTACGCGGAGCAGGCCCGCGTCACCCGCGCGCTGATCGCCGAACTCCTCCCGCCCCGGCTCCACCACGTCGACGGCGTCGACTTCGCCGGCGGCTACCGCACGTCCCGGGACACCGAGAGGATCGGCGGCGACTTCTACGACGTGCACCCCGGCACCGACGACGGCCGCGACACGCTCGCCGTCCTGGGCGACGTGTGCGGCAAGGGGCTGGACGCCGCCGTGCTCACGGGCCGGATCCGCAGCACCGTGCAGGCCCTGCTGCCCCTCGCCGGCGACCACCAGGACGTCCTGCGGCTGCTCAACGGCGCCCTGCTGACCGCCCGGCACACCCGCTTCGCCACCCTGGTCCTGGCCTCGGTGCGGCGCACGGGCGGCCGGGTGCGGCTCCGGCTCACCAGCGCCGGCCACCCCCGCCCGCTCGTCCTGCGGGCCACGGGAGAGGTGGAGGAGGCCGACACCGGCGGGACCCTGGTGGGCGCCCTCCCCGTCGTCACCAGCCGGTCCGCGACCGTGGACCTCTCCCCCGGCGAGACCTGCCTGCTCTACACGGACGGGATCACGGAGGCCCGGGGCGGGCCGCTCGGCCCCGCCATGTTCGGCGAGGACCGGCTGCGCTCCGCGCTCTCCGAGTGCGTGGGGCTCCCGGCCGGGGCCGTCGTCGAGCGCGTGCAGACGATCGCCGGGGACTGGGTGGGCGACGGTCCTCACGACGACATGGCGGTCGTCGCCATCACCGCGCCGCACACCACCCGTCTGTCCGCGGTGAACGGCCGCACCCAAAACAGGTACACCGCATGAGCAGGCGGACCACCACCCCGGCCGACGTCCTCGCCGCCGCCCGCCGACGGCTGCGGGCGGCCCTGGAGACGAGGGACGAACCGGCCGCCACCGCCGACTGCCCTTCCTCGGCCGGCTGCTCCTCCTCACCGGCACCTGCGAACACCTGACGGGCCGGTCCGAGACCGCGGGACCCGACCGGCACGGCGGAGAGCCCCGTCCCGCCGGTCCCTGACGGTCCTTCACGGCCTTCACCGAGTCGCGACACCATCGACGCATCCACCACGACGGCACGAGGTGTAACAGGGACGGGACGGGACAAGCGGACACCGCACCCGCTCGCTGACAGCCCCTCAGCCGGAGGACCTCATGCCCCAGCCCCCGTCGCACCGCTCCCCGCACCGCGCGGCCTCATCCAGTCGATGGCCATGGACCTGTTCACCGCGGACGCGGCGGTCCGGATCGACACCACCGTCGGCTACGACTCCCGCGACCCCCATGCCCTGAGCATCGCCTTCCACCTCCTCGGCGAGGACCCGGTGGTGTGGCGCGTCGACCGCGAGATGATCCTCGCCGGATCGCTCGGCCCCACCGGCGACGGCGAGGTCCGGATCCGTCCCACCCCCGACGGCGGGCTCCTGCTCCGGCTCGGGCCGGCGGCACAGTGCGCCGTCGTCCGCTGCGAGCAGGAGGCGATCGGCCGCTTCGTGCGCGAGACCTTCGTCCTGGTGCCGCAGGGCACGGAGGAACGCCACATCGACTGGGGTCCGCTGCTCGCGTCCCTGGGCCACTGAAGTGCGGCGGGAAGCGGCCCCCTCAGCCGGGACGGCCGCGGTCGGACGGGCGGAAACAGGCCGTGACGTCCTTGCCCCGCGGGCAGGGGCGGGTCCGCACGTCGTCGGCGAGGGCGTCGACCAGGAGCAGTCCGCGGCCGCCCGGCGCGCCGTCGTCCGGGCTGCGCTGCTCGGGCACCCGCGGGGAGGCGTCGTGCACGGTGACGTGCAGGCACTCCTCGTCCCAGGTGAGGATCAGCTGCGCGTCGCTGCGGGCGTGCACGTGGGCGTTGGTGACGAGTTCGGAGACCGCCAGCACGACGGAGTCCGCCACGCCGGGGGCGGTACGGTCCCAGCCGAGCGCCGCCAGGTGCTCGCGCGTCCAGTCGCGGGCCGTCTTCACGCTGCTGCCCATCGGCAGCGAACGCGCCCAGCCGACGGCCCTCATCGAGGGGTCCCGTGTCATGTCTCTCCTCCTGAGGGTCGGTCAGGGATTGCGTCTGCCCCTCGCACGGTGGGGAAAACCGACCGGAAACCCATGCGGATTCGACAGGTCTGAACGCGAGAAGTCGGGGTAGGCGGCCAGTCTCGGGCCACGCGTACCCCTGAGGAACACACGTGAAAGGAGACAGGTGTGACGGTCACCACGATGTCGATGGCGGGAGTCGAGTCCGGAGCACGGGCGCTGCCGGAGATCGCGGACACGTCGGCGGTCGCACCCAGGGACGCGAGGGCCCTGTCGAAGGTCTTCTTCCAGGAGCTCGCGACGCTGGAGGAGGGGACGCCCGCGTACCAGTACGCGCGGAACACCCTCATCGAGATGAACATGAGCCTGGTCCGCTACGCCGCCGGGCGCTTCCGGCACCGCGCCGACGAGATGGAGGACATCGTCCAGGTCGGCATGATCGGCCTGATCAAGGCGATCGACCGGTTCGAGCTGTCGCGCGAGGTCGAGTTCACCACCTTCGCGGTCCCCTACATCGTCGGCGAGATCAAGCGGTTCTTCCGGGACACCTCCTGGGCGGTGCACGTTCCCCGCAGGCTCCAGGAGGCGCGCGTGGAGCTGGCCAAGGCGACCGAGGAACTCAGCACCCGCCTGGGACGGATGCCGACGGTCAGGGAACTGGCCGAGCTGATGAGCCTCAGCGAGGAGGAGGTCACCGAGGCGCGGCTGGCTTCCAACGGCTACAACTCCTCGTCGCTCGACGCCGCCCTCAGCGGCGAGGACGAGGACAACGACGCCTCACTGGCCGACTTCATCGGCACCGAGGACCCCGCCATGGAGCTGGTGGAGGACTTCCACTCGCTGGCCCCGCTCATCGCCGACCTCGACGAGCGCGACCGCCGGATCATCCACATGCGGTTCGTCGAGGAACTGACCCAGGCTCAGATCGGTGAGCGGCTGGGCTGCTCACAGATGCACGTCTCGCGGCTCCTCTCGCGCACCGTGAAGCGCCTGCGCGAGGGTCTGCTGGGCACTGCCGCCGACTGATCCGATCGCCCCGAACGGCTCCGGGGTTCCCGCACCGGACACGCCTCCGGTGCGGGAACCCCGGAGCCGTCCTCATCCGTACGGGTGCCGGCCCCGGCCCACGGCCCTCGCACCCGGGAGGACGCCGGCGGGGCTCACGCGTCGGTTCCCGCGGCCGGGGTGGCCGGGAGTGCGGCGCTCCCTCCGGAGCCGGGGCTCGAAGCGGTGCTCCCGGCCGCCGGGCGGGGCCGCGACCGCGGTGCGCTCCAGGTGCCGGAACGGCTCGTAGGAGGTCTCGTTGGAGGCGTCGACGATCTGGTACGTCCAGTGGCCCGACATGGCGTCGCGTCCCAGGATCTCCGTCTCCACCCGGTCCGCCCAGGCGCGGTGCCCGGCCTCCCGCAGGAGCCGGGCCGCCCGGTCGAGTGCGAAGTCCGCGGTGCCGGTCAGCCGGTGGAAACCGTACAGACGGCCCCGGGCGCGCTCCGCGGTCTCCAACGCCTTGGACAGCGAGCCCAGGGCCCTCGACGGTGGTGGCGTCCGGGGCGGCCCGGTCGTCGTCGTGAGTGCTCGTGGAAGTCCCTTGCCCGGTAGGCGGACCGACACGGGCGCGTCGGTCCGCGTGTCCCCGGACGGGCGGCTTCGGGCCCGGTGGACCCCGGTCGGACGAAGGTCACGGTCACCCGCTCGAAGCCCAGGCCCCGCAGCAGTTCCCGCAGCATCGCGGCGGTGTTCCGTTCCGCCCGGGACGTCAGGTCGGACGCGCGGGCCGCGTCGCCGATGCGCCGGGCGGCGAGGACGTGGACGGCCTGTTCGCTCGCGGGGCCGTCCGAGAACAGATCCCCGATCCGGTCGAGCAGGCCGCGCTGCTTCGACACGGCGTACGACTTCTCCGGATCGAGCGCCGGGTCGACCGGAGGTGGGGGCCCGGGGAACCGCGGCGCATGTCGTCCCCGGGCGCGGGTACGCGGGGTCCGATCGCACGAGGACGCCCAGGGGAGGAGACGGCTCATGTTCGGTCGAAGAGTTCCGAGAAGGGTGCCGAAGGAACGGGACGCCGATGCCGTCGGCGGGGACGGGGGTACCGGGGGAGGCATACGGCGCGCGGACGACGTGGCGCGGGCCGCCGGGAGCCCGGAGCCTGCGGACCCCGGCACCGCCGCGCCCCGTGCCGGGGCCCCTGTCCCGCGCGGGCCGGGCCGCTTCGTGCGGGCGCTCGTCGCCCTCACGGCCCTCGCCGGCATGGTGGCGTTCGCCGTGGTCCTGGCCCGGCTGACGCTGGAGGCCTCGCCGGCGTCCGTGCCCCTCACCCGCGACAACCTGACGCCCGGGCGCTCGATCGAGGCGTACCTCGGCCGGCCCGCGTTCTTGGACACCGTCAAGCAGCTCGGGGGCAACGTCCTCCTCGGCGTCCCCTTCGGGATCCTGCTGCCGCTGCTGTCCCGCAGGGCCCGCGGCTTCCTCCGGGTCGCGCTCCTCACCGCCGCCACCATGCTGCTCGTGGAACTGGTGCAGGGGGCGCTCGTGACGGGCCGCGCCTTCGACGTCGACGACGTCCTCCTCAACACGACGGGCGCGCTGCTCGGGTACGTGGCCGTCGGCCGGCGGCTGGGCCGGGCCGTGCACCCCCGCACCCGCCCCCGCTGGTGGCGGCGCCGGCGTCCGGCCGGCACCTCGGCGTGACGGCCGGGACGGAGGGCTCCGGCATGGGACCGGCCGGGGCGGGTAGCGGTCGGGGCATGGCCGAAAACAGCGTCCCCGAACGCCGGACTCCCGAGCCCCCGACCCCGACCCCCGGCCCGTCCGGCGCCGAGGGCGCCGGACCGGGCACCGCCGTCGAGGAGCGCGCCCCCGATTCGCCCGCCGACCTCTCCGCGTCCTCCTGGTTCGCGGTGCTGAAGGGGTCGGTGCGCGAGTTCACGGACGACGAGCTCATGGACCGGGCGGCGGCGCTGACGTACTACGGCGTCCTGTCGCTCTTCCCCGCACTGCTCGCCCTGGTCTCGCTGCTCGGGATCAGCGGACGGCGCACCACCGAGCGGGTGACGGAAAGCCTCCGGGAGCTGGCGCCGGGACCGGCCCGCGACGTCCTGGAACAGGCCCTGCGGGCCCTGAGCGGCAGCACCGGCACCGGCGCCTTCATGGCCGGGGTCGGGCTCCTGGTGGCGCTGTGGTCCTCGTCCGGCTACGTCGGCGCCTTCATGCGCGCCGCGAACCGCGTCCACGACGTCCCCGAGGGCCGCCCCCTGTGGAAGCTGCTGCCGGTCCGGCTCGGCATGACGGCGGCGCTCATGGTGACCGCCGCCGCGGGCGCCCTGCTGCTCGTGCTCAGCGGCGACGCGGCACGCCGGGCCGGAGACGCGCTGGGCGTCGGCGACACCGCCCTGACGATCTGGTCGGTGGCCAGATGGCCCGCCCTCCTCCTGCTCGCCGTGGTCATGATCGCCCTGCTGTACTGGGGGAGCCCGAACGCCAAGGGCCGCGGATGGCGCTGGATCACCCCGGGCAGCGTGCTCGCCCTGCTGATCTGGATGGCTGCCTCGGCGGGCTTCGCGGCGTACGTCTCCGCGTTCGCCTCGTACAACCGGGTCTACGGCACCATGGCCGGCGTCGTCGTCTTCCTCGTCTGGCTGTGGATCGGCAATCTGGCCGTGCTGCTGGGGCTGGAGTTCGACGCCGAGCTGCTGCGCCGGCGCGCGGTGGTCGGCGGCATGCCGCCGGACCGGGAACCGTACGTCAGGCCGCGCGACACCCGGGCGTGGAGCGACGAGGAGCGCCGCGAGGCGGGGCTGCCGGACCGGACGCACCACCACGACGCGTGAGGGGCACGACGGACACCGCCGGGGACACCGCCGCTGTGGCCTCCCGGAGCGGCGGGGCCGAGAATGAGAGGACCGGACGGCGTGCCGGACCGGTGCCGCACAGGGATTCAGGTGATCGCGTATGTGCAGGTGGCTCGCGTACCGGGGGACGCCGGTGCTGCTCGAAACGCTCCTCTACCAGCCCGCCCACTCTCTGATCGACCAGAGCCTGCACTCCAAGATGGGCGTGGAGACGACCAACGGCGACGGATTCGGCATCGGCTGGTACTCGGAGCACACCGGCACCCCCGCGCTGCTGCGGGAGATCGGGCCCGCGTGGAACAACCGCAATCTGCGCGAGCTGGCGGACCACGTCGAGTCCCCGCTCTTCTTCGCCCACATCAGGGCCTCGACCGGCACGGCCGTGCAGCAGTCGAACTGCCACCCCTTCCGGCACGGCCGCTGGATGTTCATGCACAACGGCGCCATCGCGGGTTTCCCGCTGCTGCGCCGCGACCTGACCCTGCTCGTCGACCCCGCGCTCTACGCCGACATCGAGGGCACCACGGACTCCGAGGTCATGTTCTACCTGGCCCTCACCTACGGCCTCGACGACGACCCGCCCGCGGCCGTCGCCAGGATGGCGGGCGTCGTGGAGCGGGTCGGACGCGATCACGGGGTGGAACACCCCCTCCAGATGACGCTCGCCCTCACCGACGGCGAGCGCGTCTGGGTCTTCCGCTACTCCACCGCCCGGGCGTCCCGCTCGCTCTTCTACAGCAGCCGCGTCGACGCCCTGCGCCGCCTCCACCCCGACGTCGCGTTCCTGCGTGACATCTCGGAGGAGACCCGCCTCGTCGTCTCCGAGCCCCTGGGAGATCTGCCGGGCGCCTGGAACGAGGTGCCGGAGAACAGCTACGGCGTCGTACAGCCGGGCGCGGACGAACTCCACCGCTTCGCTCCGGCGGCGGTCTGACCGCACCGCCGGGAAGACGCGTCCGTGGGGCGGCCCGTACACGGGCTACCCCGGCGGAGGGGCAGACCGTCACCCGCCCCGGACCAGGCCGGGGAAGCAGGGGGGGTACGGCGGCCCTGGGTCTCCTACCGCTCGTGGCCGTTCCCGTGTCTGTGACGAAGTCGCCCTCGCCCAGTCCGGTGAGGGCTTCGTGCAGGCCCGGTGCCCAGGCGGCGAGCACCTCGATCGTCTCGTCGACGTAGCGCCAGGCCGTCGCGGTCGAGACGCCGAACCCGGCCGCGAGCCGGGCGAACGTCTCGTTCTTACGAAGACGGGCCAGTGCGAGGAGGGTCTGCGTGAAGCGGCCGAGCCGTCTCCACGGTGAGTTCAGTTCACGCCTTCGGGCGTAGATCAGCCGGGAGACATGCTCGACGAGCTCGTACGGGACGTCGAGCACGGCTCGATACGGAGCCAACAGAGCCCCTCGGTCGCCGGTGTGACGAGTGAGACCACCACGCCGGCGACGAGGGGCCCTGCCGCGTCACCACCCTCGCTGACCAGCCCATTTCACCCCTGCACCCCAGGATGGAAGAGGTTCACCGACGAGGTGGCAGCTCTGACTCAAGCAACGAGGTCATCTCCCGCACGGCCGTCGACCTCGACACCGCGACCGCCCTGCGAGGAGAGCTTCGGAGCCGGCAGGCCGAACTCGCTCAGCGGCTCAGCGCGGAGCGTGCCGCCCGACTCGCTTCATTCGTCGCCACGTTGGAAGAGCCCTCCGCTCAGATCGCGCGGCTGGAACACAGGCTGACCGCCTTCCCCGCCGTCGGGGCGCTCCTCTCGCGGCGCGATCAGGCACATGATGACCTCGTGTTCGCACAGCGAGCCGTCGAGGAACCGGGCAACCGGTTTCCGGCCTCGCAGACGACCGGCCGGTCGGCCGTGGACACCGGAGCGAGACCTGGACCGGGAATGCGCCTTCCCCGGTCTCCTCCTCCTCGACCACCCCTATCGGCAAGGAATCAAGCAGGGTGTCGTGAGGCGCGTGCTGACGAAGCCGGCCGGGGCCCCCAGGAAACCGGCACCCGGGTCATCAGCACGCAGGCCCTCGCGCCGCCGAAGAACCCGCAGACGATCAGGGAGATCACCATGCCCAGGGTGTACGGCGCTCCCCAGGGCAGCCAACCGAGAGACGGGCCCGAGGGGGGCCGTCCGGCCCTCCTCAGGAACGGCTCGCAGGGGGAGACTCGGTAGGGAAGACCCGGCGAAGCCTCCGTCCTGAGGAGCACAGGATGCCCTCCTCGCGCTACACCGTCAGTGACGTCATGACGCACACCGCCATCGCGATCGGCCGTGACGCGCCCTACAAGGAGATCGTCGCGCTCATGGACGAGTGGAAGGTGAGCGCGCTGCCCGTCCTCGAGGGCGAGGGGCGCGTCATCGGGGTCGTATCGGAGGCGGACCTGCTGCCCAAGGAGGAGTTCCGGGGCGTCGAACCGCGCCCGGAGGAGTTCCCCGAAGCCGCCAAGGCCGGGGCCGTGCGCGCCGTGGAGCTCATGTCGAGCCCGGCCGTGACCGTGCATCCTGACGCCTCGCTCGCCGAGGCCGCGCGGATCATGGCGCGGCGGCAGGTGAAGCGGCTGCCGGTGGTGAACGGGATCGGGATGCTGGAGGGGGTCGTCAGCCGCAGCGACCTGCTCAAGGTGTTCCTGCGCAAGGACGAGGAGATCGAGGCGGAGATCCGCCGTACGGTACTGGGCGGGTCGGCCGCCCTCGCGGAGTTGGACGTCGCCGTGGTGGAGGGTGTGGCCACCCTGCGTGGTGCGCTCCTCGACCGGGCGCTGGTGCCGCTGCTCGCGCGCGCCGTGCGGGCCGTGGAGGGCGTGGTCGACGTACGCATGGATCTCGACGGACAATCCTCGTAGGGGCGGGCAGGAACCCATCGACCACAGGGGTCGCCATGACCGAGCTGCCGGCAGCCGCACCGCCCACGCGTGTCTTCCTCGTGGACGATCACGAAGTGGTCCGACGGGGCCTGCGTGACCTGATCGACGACGAGTCCGACATGGAGGTCGTCGGGGAGGCGTCGAGCGTGGACCAGGCGCTGGCCAGGGGGCCCGCGCTGCGGCCGGAGGTGGCCGTGCTCGACGTACGGCTGCCGGACGGCGACGGGATCTCGCTCTGCCGCGAGCTGCGGTCACGGATGCCCGAGCTCGCATGCCTGATGCTGACCTCGTTCGACGACGAGGACGCCCTCATCGACGCGATCATGGCCGGGGCCGCAGGGTACGTGCTCAAGCAGATCAAGGGCTCCGATCTGGTGTCGGCGGTACGGACCGTGGCCACGGGCCAGTCGATGCTCGACCCCGCCACCACCGCCCGGCTCATGCACTCGCTACGGGATCCCGCAGCCGCCGAGCCGCCGGAGGACGAGCGGCTCACGGTGCTGTCCGAGCGGGAACGTTCGGTGCTCGACCTGATCGGCGAGGGGCTCACCAACCGGCAGATCGCCAAGCAGCTGTACTTGTCGGAGAAGACGGTCAAGAACCACATCTCGCGGCTGCTCGGCAAGCTGGGTGTGGAGCGGCGCGTGCAGGCGGCCGTGATCGCCGCACAAGCCCACGAGCACGACGCGGGCGAGAAGTAGGGCGGCGTCTCAGTCGCGTTCGGCCGGCAGGGGAACACGCCATTCGAGCAGCGTGCCTCCGGCCGGTTCCGGCCGCGCGCGGATCGACAGGTCACCGTGCAGGCGTTCGGCCCGTTCGGCGAGGTTCCGCAGTCCGCTGCGCGCGCCGCCCGGTCGCACGCCCACTCCGTCGTCGCTCACCGTCACCGCGAGGACGCCTTCCTCGACGACGACGGACACCTCCGCGCGGTGTGCGTTCGCGTGGCGCGCCACGTTGGTGAGGGCTTCGCCGATGACCGCGACCACCTCGTCGGCCGCGTCGGGCGGCACGTCCGTGTCGAGGAGGCCTTCCATACGCAGCGCCGGGGCGAATCCGAGCGTCGGCACGGCCGCGTCGACCGCCTTCACGACGCGGTTCCTGAGCTTCGGCGCCGTCCCGGGAGTGTCGTGCTCGCGCAGGCCGAAGATGGTCGAGCGGATGATCTTGATGGTGGAGTCGAGGTCGTCGATCGCCCGGGTCAGCCGGTCCACGGCCTCCGGGTGCTCGACGAACCGGCGTGCGCTCTGCAGGGTCATGCCGGTGGCGAACAGCCGCTGGATCGCGAGGTCGTGCAGGTCGCGGGCGATCCGGTCGCGGTCCTCCAGGAGGCTGACCTGCTCGGCGTCGCGCCGCCGGTCGGCCAGTTCGAGGGCGAGGGCCGCCTGCCCGGCGAAGCCGGGCAGGACGCTGATCTCCACGCCCGTGAAGGGGGAGCGTCCCGCGGACCGCGCGAGGATGAGCACACCGCTCAGCCGTTCCTTCGTGCCCAGGGTGACGGCCACCGCCGGCCCGAACCCCTTCCAGCGTTCGGGCTGCACCGTGATGCGAGGGTCCTTCCTCACGTCGGCCACGGTGATGAGCCCGTCCTGGGTCAGGGCCGCTGCGGCGAGGGTTCCCTCGACGCTGGGCAGCACGACATCCCGGTGTGCCTCGGCGCCCTCGCCGCTGGCCAGGGATCCACGGAGCTCACCGCCCGGTCCGACCAGGTAGAAAACCCCGATGTCGGCACCGGCGATGTCCACGGCCCGCTCCAACATGCCGCCGAGGACCTCGGTCTCCTCCGCGCCGGACAGGAGAGCGCTGGTGAAGTCGGAACTCGCGGCCAGCCAGCGCTGACGCAGCCGTCCCTCCTCGTAGAGGCGGGCGTTCTCGATGGCGATGCCGGCCGCGACGGCCAGGGTCGTGACGACGGTCTCGTCCTCCGCGTCGAAGTCGGCCCCGCCGCGCTTCTCCGTGAGGTAGAGGTTCCCGAACACCTCGTCGCGCACGCGGATCGGGACGCCGAGGAACGTGTGCATCGGCGGATGGTGGGCCGGGAAGCCGTACGAGGCGGAGTGCTCGGACAGCTCCGAGAGGCGCAGCGGCCGCGGGTTGCGGATCAGCTCGCCGAGGATGCCGTGGCCGGACGGCAGGGCCCCGATCCGCTCGCGCAACTCCTCGCCGATGCCGACGGGGACGAATTCGGAGAGCTTCCGGTCGTCGCCGATGACGCCCAGGGCCCCGTACTCGGCGTCCACCAGGGAGACCGCCGCCTCCACGATGCCGCGCAGCACCTGGGGCAGGTCGAGCCCGCGACCGACCGACATGACCGCTTCCAGGAGCCCGTTGAGCCGGTCCCTGGTGCCCCGCACCTCGTCGATGCGCGCCTGGAGCTCGTCGAGGAGTTCGTCCAGTCT
Organism: Streptomyces sp. NPDC021012; assembly: GCF_044333355.1. NCBI lineage: Bacteria > Bacillati > Actinomycetota > Actinomycetes > Kitasatosporales > Streptomycetaceae > Streptomyces > Streptomyces sp. NPDC021012. Next base: position 719,410 of record NZ_JBIRQU010000003.1, on the reverse strand, counting down.
CAGTCGTGGCGGCCGCGCGTCCGCGGACTCGGTGTTCTCCCGGCCCATCGAAGCCTCCGGTCGCGTCGAGCGCGTGCACGACGCCCGTCGCGCCCGGTTTCACGGTAGCCCGGATGCCCGATCCTTTCCTGCCGGGCAGGGCGGCCTGAACGCGGTCCGGACCAGGCGTGCCGCGAGGAATCCGGCCGGCGCGCAGGTGAGGGCGATGCCGGTGCCGGACCAGCCGAGGGTGACGACGGCGGGCGGGGAGTCGGGGACGGCCGCCACGGCCAGGCCGATGGCGGTGGCCGCCATCGTGCCCAGGGGCAGCCCTCGTACCAGGCCGAGGGCGAGGACCAGCACGCACAGGGCGAGCGTCACGGCGGCGAGAACCCGTCCGAGGGCGGCGAGACGCCGCTGCGGCGGCCGTCGGTTCGCGGCGCTCGTCGAGGAGGGCCGTGATGCGGCCGAGCGCACTGGCGGGGCCCGTCGCCGTGACCGTGGCCACTCCCCTGCCCCGTACGACGACCGTGCCCGCGCTCAGCCCGTGCCCGGTCGCCTTGTCCACGGGCGCCGATTCCCCCGTGAGCATCGACTCGTCCGGGAGCAGCGCGGACGCCTCGGCGAGTTCGGCGTCGGCGGCGACGATGTCCCCTCGCCGAGAACGAGGACGTCGGGATGGTCACCGATGGCGAGCGTGAGCACGACGGCCCCAAGCAACGCCATGATCAGTGGGTCTCGCAGCTGTGCCGGGACCCGGGTGCGGAGCCATGGGGACTTCCTCGCCGCCCCCCTCGTTGGGGCCGGTGTCGGCGAGCCGGCGGGCGGCCTCTGCGGTGGTGAGGCCGGTTGCCGCGCCGACCGACAGGGTGGCCGAGGACGTCATGGCGGCCTCACTCGGCGGGGACGGTGATCACCGGGCAGTGGGCGCGGTGCAGGAGCCCGTGGACGACGGAGCCGAGGCGCATTCCCGAGTACCCGCCCCGGCCACGGCGGCCGACGACGACGGCCAGGGCGTGCTCGGCCGCTTCCGCGAGGATCTCGACGGGCGAGCCGATGAGGACCTCGTGGGTGAGCCGGACGTCGGGGTACTTCTCCGCCCATCCGGCCGTGGTCTCGGAGAGCATCCGGCGCTCGGCGTGGAACAGGGTGTCGCCGGTGTGCAGGGTGAAGACGGGCGGGGCCCAGACGGCGATGGCGCGCAGCGCGCAGCGCCTGAGGTCCGCCTCCTCGAAGGCGAGGGCCAGCGCGGCCCGGGAGGATGGGCTGCCGTCGACGCCGACGACCAGGTAGGGCGGGTCCTGTGTGCTGTGCTCGGCATCGCCCACGACGACCACGGGGCACCGCGCCTGGGCGGCGACCGGGACCACGAGGGAGCCCGCGCTCAGGAACTCCTCGGTGCGGCTGAGGTGCCGGGAGCCGAGCACCACCATGGCGGCCTCCCGCGACAGGCCGGCCAAAGCCTTCGCCGGGGCCCCGGCGAGAAGGGCCGTGGTCACGCGGACGTCGGGCTGCCGGTCCTGCGCCCAGGCCGAGGCGACGCGCAGCACGTCCTCTCCCGCGACCGCCCGTGCGTGGCGCCGAGCGGTGTCCTCGCCCTGAGGGAGGTCGTGCGAGGGCGGTACGGCGACGACGAGGCGCAGTGCGCGGAGACGCCGGTGGGCCTCGTCGGCGGCCCAGGCCAGTGCGAGGTGCCAGTTCCGGACGGGGTCGAGGCCGATGACGATGTCGCGGTGTCCGAGCGTGCTGGTCATGATGTGCTCCCGTGTCCAGGTCCGTGCCGTGGGATCAGCTCCACCGGGCAGTGGGCGTGCTGCAACAGGCCCAGCGTGGTCCGGCCGAGCGTCGGCCCGAGGTATCCGGGCGCCCGCCGGCCGCCGACGACCAGGAGGTCGGCTCGGCGTGACGCCTCCACGAGCGCGCCGGGCACGCTGCGGCTCTTCTCGCCCTCGGCGTCCAGTGCGAGTTCCGGGAACTCCTCCCGGATCCGGTCGATGACCTCCACCAACGCGCGCACGTGCGCGCCAGCGTCCCCGACCGTGCCGTTGCGCAGCGCGCCCCGTACCCCGGCGTGGGGGTCCGTGCCCCACACGTGCAGGAGTCTCAGCGGCACCTTGCGCAGCAGAGCCTCGCGGGCCGCCGCCCTCGCGCGGTCCACGTCGTTCTCGTCCCTGACCGCCACGAGGACGGCCCCCGCTTCGGCACCCTCCACGGCTCCGCGCACGACGACCACCGGTGTGGTGGCGTCGGCGGCGAGTTCGAGGCCGACCGATCCGAGCAGCAGGGAGGAGAACCCGCCGCGGCCCCGGTGCCCGACCACGATCGTGCCGCTCAGCGCGGCGGCACCGCGCAGGGCTTCGACGGGCGAGCCTCCGCCGAGTTCCGTGACGACCACGAGGTCGGGGTGACGTGCCGCGACGGTCTCCGCGGTCCGGTCGAGCAGTTCCCGACCGGCCTGCCTGGCCCGGCCGGCCTCCGTCGGGGCAAGGAACCGGGACGCCGCTTCGACGTCCGTCGCGTGGACGAGGCACAGGGTGCCACCGCGCAGCACCGCCTCGTGCGCCGCCCACATCACCGCTGCCTGGGCGGACAGCGACCCGTCCACGCCGACGACGACCCTGCCCGGGCCGGGACCGTCCCTGGTTCCGTCCATGGCTCCTCTTCGTCCGGTCCGCGGGAGTCCAACCGATGGGAGTCCGATTCGTAGGACTGCTCTCCACCCTCACGGCGGATGACGGCGCCGGCGGAGGGCCGCTGGGGGCAATACGGGGACCAAAGGTCCCTCGGGGGCGCGGGCCGGTTCGGAGTCCGGTCGGGTCCCGCTGTGGACCGTTCGGCCCTCGCAGAGCGCCGGCCGTCCGATCAGGGTGGTGACACGGAACAGCGCACGGCAGCGGCACGCGCGAACAGGAGGCGCGACGATGAGGCACATGAAGGTCGGCGGCCTGATGACCGGCAACGTGGTCTCGGCCACCCCTGAGACCACGTTCAAGGAAGTGGCGAAGCTGCTCGCCGAACACGACATCACCGGAGTCCCCGTCGTGGACGGGGACGACCACGTGCTCGGCGTCGTGTCCGAGAGCGACCTGCTGGCCGCCCGGGAGCCGACCGCGCGGGCCCTGATGACCGAGCCGGCCGTCACCGTGCATGCCGAGCAGTCGGTGGCGGACGCGGCCCGCCTGATGGTGCGGCGCGGAGTCGAGCGCCTTCCGGTGGTCGACGAGGAGGAGCGGCTGGTGGGCATCGTGACCCGGCGCGATCTGCTGTGCGTGTACCTCCGTCCGGACGCGGAGATACGGCACCACGTGCGCGAGGACGTCCTCTCCGACGTCATGGGCCTGCCCGGTGACGCGGTGGACGTGCACGTCCTGGACGGTGTGGTGACCCTGGCGGGCCGCCTCCGGTGGCAGAGCCAGGCACGGATGCTCGTGAACCTCACCGAGCGCGTCGACGGCGTCGTCGCGGTCGTGGACCGGATCACCGCCCAGGAGGACGGCACCCGGTTCGCCCCCGCCGCGCGGACCGCACACGACACCTTCGAATGAATCCCTTGAACCCCGCACACAGGCAGGAAGAGCCGTGACCACCACCGATCTGCCCCGGGCGCTCGTGACGTCGATGGTCGAGGACGCCATCACCGCACCGTCGATGCACAACGCCCAGCCGTGGAAGTTCGTCCACCGCACCGGCACCGACACCGTCGAGCTGCACGGCGACCCCTCGCGCGAGATGCCGCGCGAGGACCCCGACCACCGCGCCCTCCATCTCGGCTGCGGCGCCGCCCTGTTCAACCTGCGCGTCGCCGCCGCTCACCACGGCCGGAGGGCCGTGACCCGACTGCTGCCCCGTCGTGACGACCCCTGGCACCTCGCCGACGTGCAGATGCGGAAGGCCCCCGTCGACGACGACCTGGCCGCACTCCGCCCTGCCCTGCGGAGCAGGCACACCAGCCGGTTCCCCTTCACCGACGAGCGGATACCCCCGGAGATCCTGGACGGCCTCCAGGCCGCCGCCCTCCTGGAAGGGTGTCGCCTGGTCCTGCCGGGAGCGTGGCACACCGACACCGTCATGGACCTCGTGCATGCCTCCGAACTCTTCGAAGCCGCGGACGCCTCGGTCCGGGCGGAGATCGCCGCCTGGATCCGGACGGGCGCGGCCGAGGAGGACAGTGCGCACGAGGGCATCCCCTCGTACGCCCTCGGCCCACGGCAGTACGACGTGACCTCTCCGGTCCGGGACTTCGACCTCGCCCGCCGTGCGACCGGCCGGCCCTCCCTCCGATTCGAGAAGCGCCCCCTGATCGCCCTCCTGGGGACGACCACGGACACCCCGGGGGACTGGCTGGAGGCGGGCCAGGCGATGCAGCACGTACTGCTCAGGGCCACCCTCGACGGTCTCTCCACCTCCCTCATGTCCCAGCCCCTCGAATGGCCCGAACTCCGCGCCGACGCGCGCGACCCGAGTTCCCCGATCGGCTACGTCCACATGATGATCCGCCTGGGCTACGGCCCCCGGGGCCGCGCCACCCCGCGGAGGCCTGTCTCCGAGGTGCTCGCCTTCGACTGAGTGGCCTTCCCCACCGGTCGCCCACGTCGCGGCCCCGGATCACAGGCGGAACCAGCGCTCCTCTCCCGGTGCGACCTCGAACCGCCGTTCGCCCGGGAGCACGACGGCGAGCGGGGGCCTCGACGAGGCCGGAACCCGTGACGACGGCGAGGAACGGGACGAGCCCGGCGGTGTCGAGCAGGGCCCGGGCGTGCCGGGACGCCGACACGGCGGCACAGGGCACACCGAGGGAGCGCAGGACGGCCAGTGCCTCCTCGGCGTCCTCGTAGCAGGCGACCGGTACGCGGTCGAGAGCGTCCTGGAAGGCCTGCTCCTTGCCGGCCGCCGCGGCCCGGACGGTGTCGCAGCCAGGCGGGTCTCCGGGCGCTCCTGGTGGGAGGCGGATGCCACGGGCGGTCAGGAACGCTTCGGCGCCGTCGTGCCGCGACCTGCCGTCGACGAACCGCCGGTACCCGGCGTCCGTGTCGAACGGCGCCCGCCCGCCTTCCTCGGGCGTCGGTCGGTCGAGACGGGCGTCGAACGCGCTCTTCCACGCCGCCGCGTCCACGGCGGCGGAGTCGAGCAGAACACCGTCGGTGTCGAACACGGCACCCCGCGGAGGCGGGAACCCGTGCGTCGGTCGTTCATCCGACCACTGGAGGTGCGGGGGCCTGGAGGGCCGTGTGCTGCGGGCCGCCGAGTGTGACCTTCAGGGCACCGGTGTCGGCCGCGCGGCCGAACACGTCGTACGCCTCCTCCATCTGCGCCAGTTCGAAGCGGTGGGTGACCAGATCCGCCGTCGGCAGCCGGCCGGCGGCCATCATGCGCAGCAGCATCGGGGTGGACGACGTGTCCACGAGGCCGGTGGTGATGGTGACGTCCCTGATCCACAGGTCTTCGAGGTGCAGGACCGCGGGCTTGCCGTGGACGCCGATGTTCGCGACCCGGCCGCCGGGCCGGACCATGCGGGTGCACATCTCGAAGGTCTCGGGGACCCCGACCGCCTCGATGGCGACATCGGCACCCAGGCCGTCCGTCAGATCCTCGACGAGCTGCTCCGGGCCTTCGCCGACGGTCACGGTGGCATCGGCGCCGAGCGTGCGCGCGGCGGCGAGCCGGGACTCGGCGAGGTCGACGGCGATGATGCGACCGGGGCTGTAGAGCCGTGCCGTGGCGATGGCGGCGAGGCCGATGGGGCCCGCGCCGACCACGACGACCGTGTCGGCCGGCCGTACCCCGCCGTTGAGGACGCCCACCTCGTAGGAGGTGGGGAAGACGTCCGCGAGCAGGACGGCGTCGAAGCTGTCGACCGCGTTCGGCAGCGGGTGCACGGACAGGTCGGCGAACGGCACCCGTACGTACTCCGCCTGCGTGCCGTCGACGGTGTGTCCGAGGACCCAGCCTCCTCCTCCGACGCACTGGCCGTAGCGGCCCTCGCGGCAGGAACGACAGCGGCCGCAGGCCGAGATGCAGGAGATCAGGACGCGGTCCCCCGGCCGTACGGAACGGACGTCCCGGCCGGTCTCGACCACCGTGCCCACGGCCTCGTGGCCGAGCACCCGGCCGGGCGTCACCTCGGGCACGTCGCCCTTGAGGATGTGGAGATCGGTACCGCAGATGGTGACGACGTCGACCCTGACGATCGCGTCGCCGGGATCCTTGATTCCCGGGTCGGGCACGTCCCGCCAGGCGATCGGGCCCGGTCCCTCGAAGACGGCTGCCTTCATGGCGCCCACCCACTTCCTTCGGTGCGTTCGGGTGTCCTCCTCGATCAGGCTCGGCCGTCGTGCCGCGGCGGCGCACGTGCCGATCGGCCCCCACCAGGGGACCGGTCGGGCCCTGCATGCCGCGCGATCCGCTGCGACGGTGGAGAGCGGATCACCTTCCGAAGGAGGGCCGGCCATGTCCGAGGCAGCCCCGACCCCCGCGCCCACGGCCCCGCGACCGGCTCTGCTCAGCTTCCTGGGCGGGGTGGGCACGGTCACCGGCAGCAAGTTCCTGGTCGAGAGCGACCACGCGCAGATCCTCCTCGACTGCGGTCTCTTCCAGGGTTTCGCGGCCCTGCGGCGCCGCCACCGGGAGCGGTTCGCCCGCGACGCCGCGGACGTCGACGCCGTGGTCGTCACCCATGCCCATCTGGACCACTGCGGCTGTCTGGCCAGGCTCGACATCGCCTACCCGGAGCGCCTCTCGCGCGTGCAGGTCCTGGTCAAGTGGTGGCTGCTCGCCATTCCCCACCACCTGGTGCTCGCCTTCTTCGCCGGGGGCATGCGCGCCGGCTGGCGGGGCGGTGGTCTGATCACCCTGCTCACCCTCATCGCGGGCTTCGCCCTGGCCTTCGCAGAACGGTATCCCCGTGACCTGTTCGCCCTGATCGTCGGCCTGAACCGATGGATCCTGAGGGTCGCCGCCTACGCGAGCCCCATGACCGACGCGTATCCGCCGTCCCGGCTCGACCAGGGCGGCGAGGAGTCGGGGACGGATCTCCGCTGACGGCGCCGCCGGTCGGCGGCGGGGGGAAGAGCACGCCCTGCGCCGGACTTCGCTCGACCGTGGCTGCGATCAGACATCGTCCGCCCCCGGACCGCTGCCCCGCCGGAGCCGGCCGGACCAGACGGGTTCCACCTGTTCCCACTCCCGCTCCCAGACCGCGAGCCGTCGGCCTTCGGTGCTGCGTCGGACGAGGACGAGTGCGCCCGCCGCCGTGGCCCCCGCGGCGCCCGCCACAGCCGTTCCGCCCGCGATGGCGCTCAGCGCGAGGTCCGCGGTGGTGTCCGGCGGGCGTGCCGGAGCTCCGCTGTCGTCCACCCAGATGGTGACGGCGCGGCCCCGAGGCGTCCTGGGCGGGACGTGGACGGGTCCGGACCTGCGGACGTGGTCCGGGTACTCCCAGACGGCCGGTGCGACGGACTGCGGCTCGGCGCCCGGCCGGACGGCGGTCGGCGGGTCCTCGGACCGCGCGGTGGTGGTCGCCCGCACCTGGTGGCGGTGTGCGGCGATGTCCCGGTCGGCCCTGGCCCCGGTGCGCCACATGATCCCGGCGGCCACGGCGCCGCAGATCAGGGCGATCGCAAGGACGAGGACCAGAGCGGCACGCCTGGCGGACCCGCGCCCGGGCACGGTGGGCTCGGGGGCCGACGACTCCTGGTGCGACATGGTTCACCTCCGGGACGGGACGCCCGCCGGACGTCTCGGCGGTGCGCTCAGCGTGCGGTACCGAGCTCGGTTCCGATGTGGTGGGCCCATGCCTGGACCCGCGTCGGGTTCCGGAAGTCTCCGCCCTTGCCGTGACGGACCATGGATCGGGCGATGCGCCCGGACGTCTCGGCGGTCACGGCGCCGCCGAACGTGACGTGCTCCCGTGCGCCGAGCTTCCTCATACGACGCGCGACCCCGGGAACGGGCGGGATGTCGCGCTGCTCGGCGGAGCTGTCGACGGGCCCGCTGCTGAAGAGCCACAGGGGCCTGTCGCGGAGTTGCTCGGCGTTGCGCCGGGCGCACCGTCGCGCCTTGCCGTTCCAGCGTCCGGCGTAGAGGGCGCCGCCCAGGACGACCCCGTCGTAACCGCTGACGTCGGTGACGGTGTCGGCCGGCAGGACGACCGCGTCGATGCCGTCGGCCCGGAGCGCCTTGCCGATCTCGTCGGCGATGCCCGCGGTCGCGCCGTGTTTGCTGCCGTAGGCGACCAGGACGCGCTTGGCGTTCATGACTTCCGTCCCCCTCCGGTGTCGTCGGCTCGCCGCACGGGGATGGTCCGTCGGGTCTCGGCCTTCTCCTCGGGCATCGGGATCCGGATGGTGAGGATGCCGTCCTGGTACGAGGCGTCGACGTCGTCCGGGATCGTCACCGGGAGTCGTACCGTCCTGCGGAACGATCCGTAGCGGAACTCCGAGTGTTCCTTGTCCTCCGTGCTCTCGCTGTGCTCGGCGCTCACCGTGATGAGGTCGTCGTCGACGGTGATCGCGATGTCCTCGGGGTCCATGCCGGGCAGTTCTGCCCGGAGTACGTACGCGTTCCCGGCGCCGGTCACCTCCACGGGGATGGAGTGGGCCGCGGTGCCGGGGCGCCATCCGGGCAGCCCCGGGAATTCCCGGTTGAACCAGTCGTTGAAGTCGGGGAAGCGGCTGTGCCTGCGTTCCACCTTGTCTCCGGTCATCGTTCTGCTCCTCAGAGGAAAGCTGCGGACACCTGGATCGTGTGCACCGGACGCCGGGGGCGCCCGTTCGTCGCCGCGGAACGCGGGACGGTCCCGGGCCGCTGCGGCGACAGCTCGTCCGTCGCCGCCCACCGCCCGCCACGGGGACTCGGCTCCGAGTCGCGGGCGAGACGGCGTCGTGTCTTGCGGGGCATGATCACTCCGTTCTTCCGAGGTGCTGGCGAGGGGCGGCTCCGCCTCGGCTGTCTGCCGCTCGATCGCGGCGAAGCCGTCCGGCCGCGCTCAGTACGGGAGCGGGCGGCCGGAAGGCGTCCGCAGGTCGAGGGGGTGGGGCCGACGGGTCCGTCGAGGGCGGCGGCCGATCCGGATCCGCTGCATCGTCCTCACCCCTTCGGGAGATCCGGACCGCTGTCCGGGGCCGTTCCTGTCCTCCCACTGTGCCGCCCGGGAGCGGGAAGCCCCAGTGCCGAGGGGGTCAGCCCGTCGGGGCCGGTCGGTCCGTACGGGACCGGGGCCGGTCGGCCCCGGAAGCGGTGCCGTCCGCCGCTCCCGTCCCGGGGAGCGGAACAGTGACCACGGGGCAGGCGGCGCGGTGCAGCAGTCCGCGGACCGTGGAACCGAGCCGCATGCCGGAGCGGCCCCCGCGCCCCCTGCGTCCGACGACGACCGCGAGGGCCTCGCGGGAGGCGTGGACGAGTTCCTCGACGGGGTGTCCACGCAGGATCACCTGTTCCACGTCGACGTCCGGGTAGCGGTCCGCGCAGCCGGCCACCGACTCGGCGAGCAGTCGGCGGCGGTCGGTCAGGCCCTCGGCCCCGCCTCCGTGGGACAGCGGGCCACGGGGCCACACCCAGGCCGCCACGAGCCGTGCCTCGCGCAGGCTCGCCTCCGCCGCGGCGAAGGCGACGGCTGCCCCGCAGTCCCCGCTGCCGTCCACGCCGACCACGATCAGCGGCGGGTGGACGGACGTGTGCTCCGGTGCGCGGATCACGACGACGGGGCAGTCGGCGCGTGCCGCCAGCGGTACGGCCACCGAGCCCTCGCCGAGGACCTCGGCGGCCCTGCCCAGGCGGCGGGAGCCGACCACGGCGAGTGCCGCACCGGGTGCCCGGTCGCACAGCACGGTCGCGGGGGCGCCGTCGACGAGCTCCGTCGCGGTCCACAGCCCGTCGTGCAGCTCCCGTACGAGGTCCTCGGCGTTGACGAGCGCCGCCTCCGCTCGGCTGCGCAGGGAGCCCTGGTGGGCGACGGCGGCGTACCAGAACCGGTCGTGGACCGGGGGGACGGCGACGACCATGCGCAGCCTCGCGCTTCTGCGGACGGCTTCGTCGGCGGCCCAGACGAGGGCCGGGACGGACAGTTCGCGGGGGTCGATGCCGGCCAGGACGTCGCTCACGGCTGCCCCACCTATGTGACGAAGGCGGAGGGGACGACCTCCACCGGGCAGCGGGAGTGGTGGATGACCGCGTGGGCGACGCGGCCCAGGGACGGTCCGAGGCCGAGCGTGCGGCGGCCGCGGCCCATCACCAGCAGGTCGGTGTGGCCGCTCGCCTCGATCAGGATGCCCGGGGTGCTCGTGCCGGTCTCCACGTGGTGCCCGACGATCAGCCCGGGGTGGGCCTCGCGGACCCGGTCGGCGAGGGCCTTCACCTCGTGCACGCGCTGACGGGCGATCCCGTCGAGGTCGTCGAGCATGCTCGCGACACTGCCGACATGGGTCAGCACGTTCCATACGCTCACGATGCGCAGGGCCGCCTTGCGGGCCTCGGCCTCGGCGGCGGCCAGCAGGAGCCAGTCCAGGTCCGCGGCGCCGTGCACGGCCGCCGTCACCGAGCCCGTCTCAGGTCGCTCGTCTCCCCCGCGTACGACGATCACGGGCACCTCGGCACGCGCCGCGACGCCCAGACCGACGGATCCGAGCATGAGGGCGGAGAAGCCGCCGAGGCCCCTGCTGCCCACGACGATCGTCCCCCGGTCTCCGGCGACCTCCTGGAGCCCGGCGACCGGCTCCCGGCGGACGAGTCTTCTGGTGACCACGAGGTCCGGAAAACGCTCGTGGACCGCGGTCGCGGTGCCGTCCAGCAGGTCGCGCGCTGCTTCCCGTACCGCCTGCATCGTCTCGGCGTCGCTCCAGTAGGCGCGCCGGTCGGTGTCGGCGGCGTGGACGAGGCACAGGGAACGGTCCCGGCGGTCCGCCTCGGCGGCGGCCCAGAGCGCGGCCGTGCGCGCGGAGGGGGAGCCGTCGACTCCCACGAGGACGTCGCCGAGGTCCGGTCGGGCGAGGATCTCGCTGCTCATGGTTCCTCCCGCGGAGTACGCCTCCCGGGCACTGGGCCGGAGGGGCAACTCCACGCTGGCACCGTGGTGGTCCTCCTGGGATGGGCCGTTCGGCCCTGATCGAGACCTGCCCGGCCCCTCCGTCGGGCGGGCCGAGAGCCTCCTGACGGAGACGGCGGAGCAGGCGCGGAAGGAGTACCCCGATCTGGAGGTGTTCATCGAACGGGCCCACGGCAGGGCGGCCGAGGTACTGACCGCCGCGGCCGGCGCGGCGGATCCGACGGTGCTCGGATCGCGCGGCTTGGGCGGCCTCCTCGGCTTCGTCGTCGGCTCGGTGTCCCTCGCCGTCGTCGGAGCGGCCCGGCAACCGGTCGCCCCGGTGCGCGCGGAGGGTGAGCGGATGGGACCGCCTCACGACGGGATCGTGGTCGGCGTCGACATCCACCACCCGTGCGAGGGCCTGCTCGGGTTCGCGTTCGCGGAGGCCGCTCGCACCGGCCTGCCCCTGCGCTTCCTGCACAGCCGGACGCTGCCCGCCTCGAGGCGTCACGGGACGCGGATCTCCTCATCGTGGGACGTCGCACGAGGAAGGTCCCCGTCGGCCCTCATCTCGGCCACGTGGCCCACGTGGTCATCCACCGCAGTCCCTCGCCGGTCATCCTCGGGCCCGGGCCGAGAAGGCGGCGGGGCGCTCGTCAGCCTTCGGGCCGGGACTCGTCAGCCCTCGGGCTCGGACGAGGTGCCGGGAGCGCCCGGCGCCTGTCGCCGAACTCGCGCCGACCCCTTGCCGGCTTTCCTGCCGTGGCGACAGGACAGCCGGGTCGGGCGGTCGGGAGCGGGGAGGGGCGGTCGGTGGGTGCCTGGGTTACGGTCGGGTTCATGGAGGGAATCCGGGCCGTCCTGGTCGACATCGACGGTGTCCTCACCGTTTCCTGGAAGGCGCTGCCCGGAGCGGTCCGGGCCATGGAGCAGCTGCGGGCCGCGGGGCTCGCCGTGGCGCTGGTCACGAACAACACGTCTCGGACGCGGGCCGTGATCGCCTCGCGGCTGGCCGGCCTGGGCTTTCCCGTGGGTGCCGAAGACGTTCTGACCGCGCCGGCGGCCACGGCGGCGTATCTGCGGGAGCACTTCCCCGGCGCGCGCTGCCTCCTGCTCAACAGCGGAGACGTGCGGGACGACCTGGCGGGGGTCACGCTCGTCGACGAGGGTGACGCGGAGGTCGTCGTGCTCGGGGGTGCGGGGAGCGAGTTCGGCTACGAGGCGCTCAACCGGGTCTTCCGGCAACTGCGGGGCGGAGCGCGGTTGGTGGCGATGCACCGGAATCTGTACTGGCGCACCGAGGCCGGCCTCGACCTGGACACCGGGGCGTTTCTCGAAGGGCTGGAGAAGGCCGCCCGTACCGAGGCGGAGGTGACGGGCAAGCCGGCGCCGGCGTTCTTCGCGAGCGCCCTCGCGCACCTCGGCGTCGAGGCGTCGGAGGCGCTGATGGTCGGCGACGACGTCGAGTCCGACGTGCTGGCCGCCCAGCGGTCGGGCATCACCGGCGTCCTGGTGAAGACGGGGAAGTACCTTCCCGAGACGCACCGCGACGCCTCGGGGACACCCGACCACGTGCTCGACTCCTTCGCCGACCTGCCCGCCCTGCTCGGCGCCGGGTAGGCCGCTCAGACGGACCGGGCGGTGCGGGGCGTCTGCAGGGCGGTGGCGATGCCGTGGGCCAGGAAGGGGATGCGGTGCGCGGGGACGCCCGCGATGTTGATGCGCCCGGCGGCCGTTCCGTAGATGCCGGACTGACGGCGCATCCGTCGCATCCCGTCCGGAGTGAGGGGCAGCATCGAGAACATGCCCTTCTGCCGGGCGAGGGAACGGGCCTCCTCCTCGTGCCCGAGGGCACGGAGGTGGGCGACGAGGTCGGTCCTGTTGGCCGCGATCCGGTGGCGCATCGCGCCGAGCTCCGCGAGCCACTCCGTCCGCAGGTGCTCGTCGTCCAGGACGGTGGCGACGATCGCGGCACCGTGGTCGGGCGGCATCGAGTACAGGGTGCGGGCGGCGTTCTGCAGGGCGGTCTCGACGTGCCGCAGGGTCCGCCTCGACGAGCCGAGGACGATGGCGCATCCGGTGCGGTCGCTGTAGAGGCCGAAGTTCTTCGAGCAGCTGACGGCGATCAGCACCTCGGGAAGCCGTTCGGCCAGCATCCGGGTCGGTGCCAGGTCGGCGGCGAGGCCGTCGCCGAGGCCGTGGTAGGCGAGGTCGACGAAGGGGACCCAGCCGTTCGCCTCGGCGAGTGCGGCGAGCTGCTCCCACGTGCCGGAGGAGGGGTCCACGCCGGTGGGGTTGTGGCAGCAGCCCTGGAGCAGGACGACGTCGCCGCGGCGTGCGCCGGCCAGGTCGTCGAGCATGCCCTCGGTGTCCGGTCGGCCGGTGTCGTCGCGCCACCGGTAGGTCCGGACGGTGAGCCCGGCGCCTTCCAGGATGGGGCGGTGGTTGACGTACGCGGGGTCGCTGATCCACACGGTGGCGCCGGGGCGCGTCTGCTGGACGAGGTCGGCGAGGAGCCGCAGGGCCCCGGTGCCGGCCACGGTCTGCACGCTGGTCGCCCGTCCCATGAGCTCCTCGGAGCCCAGTACGAGCGACAGCATGGCCCGGTTGAAGGCGGTGTTGCCCGACAGGCCGAGGTACTCCTTGGTGCCGGAACGTTCCGCCAGCTGTATCTCGGCCTCCCTGACCGCCGCCATGACCGGGGTGACCCCGGTGGCGTCGCGGTAGACGCCGAGGACGAGGTCGAGGCGCTCGGGGCGCGGGTCGGCGGCGAACTCGGCCGCCAGGTCCCACAGCGGGTCCGCGGGCGGGGCGGGAAGAAGCTCAAGCATCGGGGGAGACCTTGGTTCGGGGGCGCCGGTTGGCGAGTGCGACGCCGAGGGTGATGAGGGGGACGCCGACCACGACGGGCAGGGTCGGCGACTCGTCGAGCAGGGGCACGGCGAGCAGGACGACGGCGACCGGGCTGAGGCTGCCGACGACCGAGCTGCGTTCGGGGCCGAGCCGGCGGATGGCGAACGCGTACAGCAGACCGGCGCAGAGGCCGACGCCCAGGCCCTGGACGACGAGGAAGAGCAGGATGTCGCCGCCGGCCGCCCGGGCGAGACCGGTGGGCAGGACGCCGGTCAGGGCGAGGAGCGCGATGACGGCGAAGGACGGCAGGCACAGCAGGCCGATCGAGCCGACGGGGTCGAGGTCCACCTCGCGCAGCCCCACGGTGTACAGGGCCCACAGACCGCTGGCGACGAGCAGCGTTCCCGTACCGAGCAGGACGTCGGCGTCGAGGGCGGCGGTGTAGCGCCAGACCAGGGCCACGACCCCGGCCACGATGAGGGCGAGACCGGCCGCCTGCGTCCCGCGCGGCGCGCGCTTCCCGCCGGCGACCACGAGGGCGGAGACGAACAGCGGGACCATGCCGGGCACGATCGCCCCGACGAAGGCGGCCGACGTCAGCGATCCGCCGTACATGGCGGCGAGGAAGAACGGCACCCCCGCACCGCAGACGATCTTGAGTGCGGGACCCGGCCGGACCGCGGCCAGCCGACGCCGGCGCCGCCACAGCGCGGGCGCCAGGACCACGAGGGGCACACCGAACCGCAGCAGGGCGGCGTCGGCGGGCAGCAGCGTGGAGGCGCTCAGCGCGCGGGCGCTGAGGGCGAACGCGGCCCAGATCATCACCGTGAGCGCCAACGCGACCATGCCCACGCCCTGGGGGGACAGGCCCCGGGGACCGGCGGCGGCGAGCACCCGCGACCCCGGCGTCCGCTCCGATTCCGACGCGACCGATTGTGGTGCGACCACCGACGGTTCCTCCCGCTCTCGACGTACGGGCGGAACCGAAAGCCGGTGTTTGCCCCGACAGGCAACGCTAGAGCTTGCACCGGGGCAGATGATTGCCAGTTCTGCCCTCCAGACATAGCGTGAGGGCAGAATCTGCCAAGGAGTGACGATGGACGCCGTGGACTTCGAGATCATCCACGAGTTGCAGGCGGACGGCCGGCTGACCAACCAGGACCTCGCCGACCGGATCCGCCTGTCCCCCTCCCCCTGTCTGCGCCGCGTGCGCCGCCTGGAGGAGTCGGGCCTGATCAGCGGCTACACGGCCACCGTGGACCAGGTCGCCTTCGGGCTGCCGATCACCGTCTTCGTACGGATCAGGCTGGAGCGCCACACCGCCGAGGCCGTCAACGTCTTCGAGGAGCACATCGGTCTCATCGATCACATCCAGGACTGCTATCTGATGGCCGGCAGCAGCGACTACCTGCTCCGGGTCGTCATCGAGAGCCTGGAGGCGTACGAGGCCCTCGTGCGCACCCGGATCCACGCCATCCCCGGCATCGCGTCGATCGAGTCGAGCTTCGCCTTCGGCAGCGTCAAACAGTCCCGGGTGTATCCACGACCGGGCGTCCCGGCGCGACCGAAGGGCGGCCGCGCCGGGAGGTGACGCGAGGTACGTCAGCAGGTGACCGTCGCGTCGGCCCAGTCCGCGTGGTCGTAGCCCACACCGTCCCCGCCGTCGGTGACGACGAGGCGCACGGTCTCGGCGCCCGCCAGGTCGGCGGTCAACGACCGCGGCGACGTCGTGTGCGTCAGGACACCGGTGGACGCCGCCTCGCGGCCGTCCGCCCAGACCTCGAAGGCCACCGACCCGTTGGATCCCGTCTCGTCGTCGAGGCCCACCCGCGCCGAGAACGAGGTGCAGCGGCCGCCGAGGTAGTACTCCACCGCGCTGTACGCGTGGACCCCGAGACCCTTGGCGTGGACGACGCCGCCCAGGGTGAGGGGCCTGCCGTCCCCCGCCGCGGCCTCACCGACGCTGGTGTCCTTCTCGACGGGCCCCCAGCCGTTCTCGGCGCTCAGCCAGGTGGCGTCGCTCAGGTACGACGTCCCGCCCGGGGGCGGCACCGCGACGGTGACGCGCAGGGGAAGCGTGCTGGTCGCCCGGACGCCGGTTCGGGAGGTGTACGTCGCGGTCAGCGTCATGTCGTACGAGCCGGTCGGCGTCCCGGCCGGGGGCCGTACGCGCCAGTCGGTGCCCAGCCGGTCCCCGGTCCGCAGGGACTCCGCGGTGGTTCCGGACGCCGGCTCGACGCTCCAGCCGCCGGGGGCCGAGAGCCGCACCGACACGTCGCGCGCCTCCGTACGACCGAGGTCGGTCACCGTGGTGGTCACGGTGGACTCCATACCGGCGGTGAGGAACGGGGCGGACTGGCCCAGCTCCACCGCGGGCGGATACGACGCCCAGCCCGCGTCGGCGGCGAGGCGGACGAGCACGGTGCCGTGGGCGGGGACGGTGGCCGAGAACGTGTCGGCGACGTTGTAGCTCGCGTGCTGCCACAGATCGCGCACCGTGTACGCGCGCGCGCCGGGCAGGCCCGCCGCCTTCGCGGTGGTCGCGACGCGCTGGGGCCGGTCCGACTCGTTGAACAGGGCGATCGCGCGGCTTCCGTCGGCCATCGGCTTGACGATCACCCACCGGCCGCCCTCGGAGCTGATGACCTTGCCCTGCTTGCCGAGCGGGTCCTGGTCGACCGCGATGACCTCGCGGTTGCCGAGGATGTCGAGCGTCGCCCGGTCCGCCGTGCGGAGGTCGGCGCCGATGATCAGGGGCGCGGCCATGATGGACCACAGGGAGAAGTGGCTGCGGTACTCGGTGTCCGTCATGCCGCCGTTGCCGACCTCGAGCATGTCCGGGTCGTTCCAGTTGCCGGGCTTGGCGTAGGCGTCGAGCGGCAGGTTCTGCTTGGCGATCGACAGCATGGTGCTCCAGCTGTCGTTGATGTCGTAGGTGGTCCGCCACAGGTGGCCCACGTCGGACGCCCACTCCCAGGGCCTGTTCACGCCCCATTCGCAGATGCTGTAGACGATGGGCCGCCCCGTCGCCCTCAGCGCGTCGCGCATGTCGGTGTAGCGCTTCCTGGCGTCGACGCCCTGGTTGTTGCAGTTGTCGTACTTGAGGTAGTCGACGCCCCAGTCGGCGAACTGCCGGGCGTCGCTGTACTCGTGGCCGAGCGCGCCGGGGAATCCGAGGCCGTCGCAGGTGTGGGTTCCGGCGCTGGTGTAGATGCCGAACTTGAGTCCCTTGGAGTGGACGTAGTCGGCGACGGCCTTGATGCCGTTCGGGAAGCGGACCGGGTCGGGGACGAGCTTGCCGTCGGCGTCGCGGTCGGGCAGCGCCCAGCAGTCGTCGAGGTTGACGTACTGGTATCCGGCGGCCTTCAGGCCCTTCTCGACGAAGAGGTCGGCGATGCCCTTGACCATGGTCTCGTCGAACTCCGCCCGGCAGTGGGTGGAGTTCCAGTTGTTGAAGCCCATCGGAGGTGTGAGGGCGAGCCCGTCGCCGACCGCGGCGGGGGTCGGGGCGTCGGCCGCGGAGGCGGGCGCCATGAAGGACCCGCCTGCGAGAAGGACGCCGGCGAGTCCGACGGCGAGCCGTCGGCGCGGGGCGCGGGAGCGTGGTGCGGTGTGCACGGTTCGACCTCCGTGGTGAAGGGACGGGACGGGTGCGTGCGGCTGGTCAGGCGGGCAGGCCGACGGCGCGTTCGCGGTTGCGGCGCTGCTGGATGACGACGGCGGCCACGAGGAGGGTGCCCTGGGCGACGTTCTGCCAGAAGGTGTTGATGCCCTGGACGGTGAGGCCGTTCTGGAGGGTGCCGAGGAGGGCGACGGCGAGGAGGGTGCCGCCGATGGTGCCCTTGCCGCCCTTGAGGGCGCAGCCGCCGAGGGCGGCGGCGGTGATGGCCTGGAGTTCGAGGCCCTCGCTGCCGGAGACGGGCTGGCCGGAGCCGGTGCGGGCGGTGAGCAGGACGCCGGCGAGGGCGGCGACGGTGCCGGTGAGGGCGTAGGCGGCGAGCAGGTACTTGTTGAGGTTGATGCCGGCCAGGCGGGCGGCGGTGTCGTTGCCGCCGAGGGCGTAGACGTTGCGGCCGATGTCGGTGTAGGTGAGCAGGACGTGCACGGCGGCGGCGACGAGGGCCAGGATCCAGATCATGATCGGGATACCGGCGAGAGCGCCCCGGCTGAGGAAGACGAAGACGGGGTCGCCGAGCACGTAGCCCTGGGCGCGGCCGTCGGAGAGGAGCTGGGCCACGCCCTTGTAGGCGGCGAGGCCGGCGAGGGTGGCGATGGTGGGGTTGACCCGGCCGTAGATGATCACGGCTCCGTTGACCAGGCCGACGGCGGCGCCGACGAGCAGGGCGGCGGCGATGCCGAGCGTGGCGCTGGATCCGGCGGAGGTGAAGACCATCGCGCTGACCACGGAGGCGAGGCCGGTCTGCGAGCCGACGGAGATGTCGAGGCCGCCGCAGATGATGACGACGGTCTGGACGACGGCGAGGAGGCCGGCGATGGTGGCCGCCTCGGCGATCACCTGGATGTTGTCCCAGCCGAGGAAGTTGGGGTTGAGCGAGGTGAACAGAACGACGACGACGGCGAGGGCGCCGATCAGGCTGAGGTTCTGGCCGCCGACGGAGGCGAGGACGGCTCGTGCGCCGCCGGGTCGGTTCGCGGACCCGGTGCCGGGACGGGCGGGCGCGGGCGGGGCGCTCGGGGTGGTGGCGGTGCTCATCGTGGGGCTCCGGTCCGGGATTCGGTGGTGGCTGCGGCAGTAGCGAGGTCGTCGGCCATGGCGAGGGCGAGGATCGCCGCCTCGGAGGCCTCGGCGCGCGGGAGTTCACCGGTGACGCGGCCGTTCTGCATGACGACGACGCGGTCGGCGAGACCGAGGACCTCGGGCAGTTCGGAGGAGATCACCAGGACGGCGACGCCGTCGCGGGCGAGGTCGGCGATGATCTGGTAGATCTCGGCCTTGGCCCCGATGTCGACGCCGCGGGTGGGCTCGTCGAGGATGAGGAGTTCGGGGCGGCGGGCCAGCCAGCGGGCGAGGACGACCTTCTGCTGGTTGCCGCCGGACAGGGTGCGGACCTCGGCCTCGATCGAGGGGGCGCGTACGCGGAGCCGGTCCGCGAACTCCTGGGCCAGGGAGCGTTCCCGGGCACGGCTGACGAAGCGCCCCCGGCGCAGCCGGGCGTAGCTGACCAGGGCGGTGTTGTCGCGGATGCTCCGGTGCAGGAAGAGGGCCTGGGCCTTGCGTTCCTCCGGGGCGAGGCCCAGGCCGGCGGCGATGGCGTCGCGCGGGCTGCGCAGGGTGAGCCGTTCGCCGTTCAGGGTGATGGTGCCGGAGCGCACGGGGACGTCGCCGGCGAGGGCGTGGGCGAGTTCGGAGCGTCCGGCGCCGATGAGTCCGGCAAGGGCCACGACCTCGCCCGCGCGGACCTGGAGGCCGACCCCGTGGACGTCGTCGGTGGTCAGGTCGTGGACGTCGAGCACGACCCGGTCGGTGGCGACCTCCTGGCGGACGAAGAGGTCCGACAGGTCGCGGCCGACCATCATGCGGACGATCTCGTCCTCGGTGGTGTCGGCCGCGTCGACCACACCGGCGACGGCACCGTCGCGCAGCACGGCGATCCGGTCGGCGAGCCGGAAGATCTCCTTCATCCGGTGGGAGACGTAGACGACGGCGATGCCCTCGTCGCGCAGGCGCCCGATCAGGGCGAACAGCGCCTCGGCCTCGTGTTCGGAGAGCGAGGAGGTGGGCTCGTCGAAGGCGATCACGCGGGGCGGGGTGTGACCGGTGAGGGCGCGCAGGATCTCCACCAACTGGCGCTGGGCGGCGGTCAGTCGGGAGCCGGGCAGTTCGGGGTCGAGGACGCGGGCGAAGCCGAGCCGTTCGAGGTCGGCGGTGATGCGGCGGCGCAGCTCGGCGCGGTCGAGGCGGCGCCCGGCACGGCGGGGCAGGGAGCCCGCGTACACGTTCTCGGCGACGGAGACGTGCGGGATGATCTCGGGTTCCTGCGGGATGATCCGGATGCCGGCGCGGCGGGCGTCGACGGGCGAGGTGAGCGCGAGCGGCTTCCCGTCGAGCAGGACCCTCCCTTCGGTGGGCTGGTGATCGCCGGTCAGGACACGCAGCAGGGTCGACTTCCCGGCTCCGTTCTCGCCCATCAGGGCGGTGACCCGTCCCGGCGGGAAGGCGAGGGTGACGTCGTGGAGGGCCTGTACGGGGCCGAAGCTCTTGGAGACGTGGTCGGCGGCGAGGCCGGCCGCCTCCGAGGGGGGTTCGGGCGCGTGTGTGCCGGTCATGGATGCGTGCCTCCCGGGCCCGGTCAGCTGCAGCCGACGCCGGCGGCCTGCCAGCCGGCGGCGTCGACCATCTTGGTCGGGGCGAAGGCCTCGGCCGGGAAGGCCTTGCCGTTCTTGAGGCGGTCGTACATGGTCTGGACGGCGAGCGCGCCGACGTCCTTGCCGTTGATGAAGAGCGCGGCCTTCATGCCGGAGGGCTTGCCGGACTTCCAGTCCTTGCAGGCGAGGTAGGCGCCGAGGCCGACGCCGACGATGTCGTCGGCGTCGATGCCGGCGTTCTGCAGGGCGGTGACGCCGCCCTGGACGTTCTCGTCGTTGCAGCCCCAGATCACCCAGTGCTTGACGCCGGGGTTGGCGGTGACGGTGGCGGCGACCTTGTCCTGGGCGCCGGTCGGGGTGTTGTCGGTGGCGACGTCGATGTTCTCGACGGTCGCGCCCGCACCGGCGGCGAAGGCGGTCTTCGCGGCCTTGACCCGGTCGCCGCAGACCGTGACGTCCTGCTTCCAGGCGGAGAGGGTCCGGGTGTCGGCCGCCTTCCAGCCCGCCTTCCTGAACTCCTCGGCGGCCCGCTTGCCGACCTCGCCCCCCATCTGGGCCCCGGAGAAGCCGATGCGCGGTACGAGGGCGTCGTGGGCGCAGGAGGCGGGGTCGGGGCCGGTGGTGCAGATCTGGTCGTCGGAGGTGAGCAGGGCGACCTTGGCGTCCTGGGCGGTCCGGGCGACCTGGGGGCCGACGGCGGGGTCGGGCACGACGACGATCAGGCCGTCGCTCTTGCGCGCGATCGCCGCCTGCACCTCGCTGACCGTCTTGTTGGCGTCGTTGCCGAGGTTGACGACCTGGAGGTCGATGCCGAGCTGTGCGGCCTTCTCCTTCGCCCCGGCGGCCTCGCCGATGAAGTACTCCTGTTCGCCCTGCTTCTGAAGGTACGTCAGGGAGATCTTGCCCTGTACCGGTTTGGCGTCTCCGCCGGAGCCGGAGGAGCCGGCGGACTCCTGGCCGGTGGAGCAGGCGGTCAGGGCGAGGGCGGCCACGAGGCCGGTCGCGGCCAGAGCGGTGGAACGGTTGCGGATCGCGGACATGGGAGCTCCTGGGCATCGAGGATCACGAGGCCAACACAACTGAACAAAATCCAGCGCAACTTCACGCGGTACGCCTCGCAGAAAACGCCGCGTTTGCGTGAACGTCAAGGGTTTCACCGGTCATTCTGCAAGTAAGCGCTTACAGAACGGCGTTTTCAAGCAACTTCGAGCATTCAGTGTGCGATTTTGTTGTCCACTCTCTGGACAGAGAGGAGTCGAGTGGTGAGAATCCATCCGATCCGTCGCGGGCCCGCGGCTCCGTCCCCCATCGACGACGAACGCCGTGGGGAGCCCTCTCCCCACTCCGGGCCCGATCCTCACGACCGCTCCCCGAACGCGGCTCCCGCGCCACCGCCATCGCGTCCGGAACCGCACGCCCGCGCAACAGCACCGAGCCCAGAAGGGACCGCACCTTGCGCACGACTCTCCGCAGGAACAGCCGACTCGTCAGACGCGCGGCCACCGTCGCCGCCGCACTCCTGACCCTCGCGGCCGTGAACGGCCAGGCATCCACCCAGGCGCGCGCCGCCGCCCCCAGAGCGACGATCACCGTCGACGGCACCAGCACCGGACGGACCTTCGACGGCATCGGGGCCATCAGCGGCGGCGGGGGCAACACCCGCCTGCTGCGCGACTATCCGGCCGCCCAGCAGGGCGAGATCCTCGACTACCTCTTCAAGCCCGGCTACGGGGCGAGCCTGCAGATCCTCAAGGTCGAGGTCGGCGGCGACACCAACTCCACCGACGGCGCCGAGGCCAGCATCGAGCACAGCAGGGGCGTCGTCGACTGCGACGCGGGCTACGAGTGGTGGCTGATGGAACAGGCCAAGGCCCGCAACCCCCGCCTCAAGATCGCCGCCCTGTCCTGGGGAGCGCCGGGCTGGATCGGCGACCGCACCTTCTACTCCCAGGACATGATCGACTACCTGACCACCTGGCTCGGCTGCGCCGAGCAGCACGGGATCACCGTCGACTACATGGGCGGGTGGAACGAGCGCGACTTCGACGCCGCCTGGTACAAGTCCCTCAAGTCGGCGCTGCTCACCCGGGGTTACGCCTCCACCAAGATCCTCGGCGGCGAGTCGTGGGGCTGGCCGATCGCCACCGCCATGAAGAACGACCCCGCCCTGTACGACGCGGTGGACGTCGCCGGCTCCCACTACAACTGCGGCTACATGTCGGCGATGACCCACTGCGACTCGTCCGCCGACGCCCAGAACCTCGGAAAGCCGATCTGGGCCAGCGAGAACGGCTCGGAGGGTGCCGAGGTCGGCGCCGCCCCCGTCGCCCGCGCCATCAACCGCGGTTACATCGACGCGAAGATGACGGCCTACATCAACTGGCCGCTCGTCGCCTCCCTGTACCAGAACCTCGGCTTCCACGACGCCGGCCTGATCACCGCCAACCAGCCCTGGTCCGGCAACTACAGCGTGGGCCGCACCACCTGGTCCATCGCCCAGACCACCCAGTTCACCTCCCCGGGCTGGAAGTACGTGGACGGCGCCACCGGCTACCTCGGCGCGCACAACGGCACCGAGGGCAGCCACGTCACCTACCGCGCGCCCGACAAGTCCGCCTGGAGCACCGTCTTCGAGACGATGGACGCCACCGCTCCGCAGACGGTCAACCTGAAGGTCACCGGCGGCCTCCCCGGCGGCACCCTGCACGTGTGGTCCACCGACCTCTCCCAGAACGGCGGCGCCACCCCGCGCATGGAGCGCGGAGCCGACCTGACGGCAAGCGCGGGCACCTACGCCCTGACGCTGGCCCCGGGCCGGGTGTACACGGTCACCACCACCACGGGGCAGGGCGCGGCCGTCACGACTCCGCCGCGGCGGTCGCAGCTCCCGCTCCCGTACTCGGACTCCTTCGCCGGCTACGGCAAGGGCCGGGAGGCCAGGTACTTCTCCACGATGAACGGCGCCTTCGAGGCGGTGCCCTGCGCCGGCGGCCGCACCGGCTCCTGCCTGCGCCAGATGTCGCCCGTGTCGCCCATCCAGTGGACCGCCGAGACGTCCAACCAGCCGTACACCGTCATGGGTGAGCAGAGCTGGGGCGACTACACCGTCAGCGCGGACGTGCTCCTGGAGCAGGGCGGCAGCGCCGCCGAGCTCCTCGGCCGGATCGGCACCCAGGACAAGAACAACAACGGCCTGAACGCGTACCACCTGCGCCTGAGCGACACCGGCACGTGGAAGCTCCTGAAGTCCGGCCGCCCGTGGGGCGGTTGGGACACCACGACCCCGCCGCTCGCCGAGGGGACCGTGCCCGCACCCGGCACCGGCACCTGGCACAACCTCGCCCTGACCTTCCAGGGCGACGCGATCACGGTCGCCGTCGACGGCCAGACGCGGGCCACGGTCACCGACAGCGGCTTCGGCGGCGGACAGGTCGGCCTGGGCACCGCCGGCTACCACCCGGTCCAGTACGCGAACTTCCGCGTCACCCCCGGCACCGCGACCGACCTCTCCGGCACGTACAAGATCGTCAACGCCCACAGCGGCCAGTCCCTCGACGCCTCGGGCGGCCAGACCACCGACGGCACGCCCGTCATCCAGTGGCCCGACAACGGTGCCGCCAACCAGCAGTGGACCCTCGCCCGCAACAGCGACGGCTACTACACGGTCACCGGCGCCGCGAGCCTGAAGCCCCTGACGGTCCCCCAGGCGACCACCTGGCCCGGCACCCAGCTGGGCCTCTGGTCCGCGACCGGCGGCCCCGAGCAGCAGTGGGTGATCGCCCCGGCGGACAACGGCACGTACACCATCGAGTCGCGCGCCGACGGCTACGCGCTCGACGTACGCGGAGCGTCGACGACCGGCGGCGCCTCCGTCGACCAGTACGTCACCAACGGCGGCACCAACCAGCAGTGGCGGCTGGTCAAGGTCGCCTGACCCCGCCCGCAGTACCCCCCGAGGGGCGGGGCAGGACCGGCGACGGATCTGCCCCGCCCTTCGTCCTCGCACGACGGCACATCAACAGAGGAGCACACGAACGTGATCGGAAACACCAGTGGGATGAGGCGGCGAGGTGTCCTCGCCGCGGGCCTGGCCGGTGTGGGGGCCGTCATGGTGCCCGCCGGGCAGGCCGCCGCGACACCGGCCGGCCCGGCGCTGCCCGTGCAGGCCACGACCACGGGCGGGCGCCGTGTGCTGAACCTCAACACGGGCTGGGCGTTCTGGCGCGACGACGCCGCCGGCGCCCAGCAGCCCGGATTCGACGACTCGGCGTGGGCCGCGGTCTCGCTGCCGCACACGATGCGGCTGGAGAAGAAACGGCCCTCCGCGTACGACGTGTACGCCGGAGTCGGCTGGTACCGGCGGTACTTCCGGGTCGACCCGCAGGACCGGGGGCGGCGGCACACCGCCGTCTTCGACGGCGTTCAGACCGACTGCGCCGTCTACCTCAACGGGGAGAAGCTCGCCGAGCACTTCGGCGGGACCATGGGCTTCGTCGTCGACATCACCGACCAGGTCCTCTTCGACCGCGACAACGTCCTCGCGGTCCGCGTGTCGAACCTCGACGACCCGCTCACCCCGCCCGGCAAGCCGCGCAACGAGCTCGGCTTCCTCACCTACGGCGGCATCTACCGAGGTGTCACGCTCCGCGTCACGGAACAGGTCCACGTCTCCGACGCCCTCCAGGAGGACCTGGTCGCCGGAGGCGGGGTGTTCGTGACGTATCCGAAGGCGACCCCGACGCGGGCGACGGCCAAGGTCAGGACCCACGTGGTGAACCGGACGGCGACCGCCGCCCGGACCACACTGACCACCGTCCTCTACGACGCCCAGGGCACGGCGGTCGCACAGGCCACGGACACCGTCTCCGTGCCGGGAGGCGACGCCACCACTTACGCGCAGACGCTGAGCGTGACCCGGCCGAAGCTGTGGCATCCCGACTCCCCCTCCCTGTACAGCCTGGTCAGCCAGGTCTTCGTCGACAACCGCCTCGTCGACACGGTGACCACCCGCACCGGCATACGCCGGATCGACTACCGGGCGGACGGCTTCTACCTCAACGGGACCCGCGTCTACCTCCGTGGCGCCAACGTCCACCAGAACTACGCCTACGTGGGCGACGCGGCCCCGCCGTCGATGAAGTACCGCGAGGCGCTGCGGCTCAAGCTCGGCGGCTTCAACGCCGTGCGGGCGGCGCACTATCCGCACGACCCGGCCTTCCTCGACGCCTGCGACGAGCTGGGCCTCCTCGTCGTGGCCTGCCAGCCGGGCTGGCAGTACTGGAACGGCGACCAGACCTTCGTCAGCCGCACCTACCGCGACATCGCCACGATGATCCGGCGCGACCGCAACCGGCCCTCCGTCATCCTGTGGGAGACCTCGCTCAACGAGACCCACTATCCGCAGTGGTGGGCGAAGGAGGCCAACACGGTCGCCCACGCGGAGATGCCCGGCGACCAGATGTTCACCTCGGCGGACTACGGCACGTGGGGCGGTGAGTACGGGGTCGACTACAAGGTCGTCAACACGGACGGCTCGGATCCCGCGCCGTCCGTGCCGTTCCTCACCCGCGAGTGGGGAGACTGGGAGAACCCGTCCCGCTGCGACCGGGACGAGGGCGAGGCCGCGCTGGTCGGCCAGGTCGTCACCCGCCAGCGCTACCTGGAGGGCGACGGCTACTGGGACTGGGGCGGTCTGGACGCCAACCCGCGGATCGGCGGGTACTTCCTGTGGGTCTTCGAGGACTACGGCACCAACGACCCGTACCAGAAGTCCGGTGCCGTCGACATCGACCGCTACCCCAAGTACTGCTACCACTGGCTCGCGTCCATGCAGCCGGCCGGCAATCCGAACCACGGCGGCCCGATGGTCTTCGTCGCCAGCGCCCACACGGCCTCCTCCAGCCTCGACGTCATGGTCTTCAGCAACACCGACAGCGTCCGCCTCTACCAGAACGGCACGCTCGTCGGGCAGAAGACCCGCGCCCAGAACGCCGCGACCGCGCCGCACATCGCCGGCAAGGGCGGCAGCCCGTACTACACCTTCACCCTGCCCTCGTTCGCCGCCGGGGAGCTCCGGGCCGAGGGCTACCTGGGCGGCACGCTCGCCGCGACCCACGTCGTCAGGACCCCCGGTGCCGCCCACCACCTGGAGCTCGTCGTCGACGACGCCGGCGGCTGGGACGTGCTGACCTCGCTGGTGGCGGCGTCGCTCGGGGACAGCTCCGAGGCAGGGAAGAAGGCGGCCCGGGAACTCCTCACGACGAAGACGGGCGGACCGGCCCTCGTCGACCGCATCGGCACGGCGCGCGGCCGCGCCCTGTCGGCCCAGGAGGCGGGCGTCCTGCGCGGGTGCGTGGCCCGGCTCGACCGCACCCGGCCCGTCGCCGACGGCTCGGATCTGATCCCCGTGTTCGTCAAGGTCGTCGACGCCGACGGCACCGTGGTGCCGGACTCCTCTGCCGTCGTCACCCTCGACGTCACCGGAGCCGGCACTCTGGTGGGCCACGGCATCCCGCGGATCTCGGCACAGACCCAGAAGGTCCGGGGCGGCATCGGCTACGCCCTGATCGCCGCCGGAACGACCAGCGGCGACGTCACCCTCACGGCGACCTCGGACGGCCTCGGAACCGGCGTGTGCACCGTACGGACCACTCCGTACACCGGTACGTACGTCGTCGACGGCACCCACCCCGTGTGGCGGGACGTCTCCACCCTGGAGGGCCAGGGTGCCCAGAACCTGGCCCTGTTCAAGCCGGCGACCGCCTCCACCTCGGAGTACGGAAACGGGCCCGCGAACGCCGTGGACGACGAGGGCGGCACCAAGTGGGTCGGCAACGGCCCCGACCCCGCCTGGTGGCAGGTCGACCTCGGGGCACCGGCCGAGATCGAGCAGTTCCAGATCGTGTGGGAGACCGACCGGACCGCCTACCGCTACCGCGTCCTGGTCTCCGACGACGCCACCACCTGGACCACCGCCGTCGACGCGGCGGACAACACCGCGATGGTCGCCGCCGTCACCCACCAGGTGGCGCTCACCACGCGTCACGTGCGCGTGGACATCCTGTCCGCCGGCGACTGGTGGCCGTCCCTCCGCGAGTTCCGCGCGGTGCCGCCCGGTGGCAGCGGCGGCGTCCCCCCGGCCGACCCCGGCCCGAAGATCGCCCGTGACCGGATCAAGACCGTCACCGCGTCCAGCCAGGCCGCCGGCTTCGAACCGGAGAAGGCCTTCGACGGGGACATCACCTTCGGCACCGGCTGGAGCGCGTCCGGCCCGACGGTCCCCCAGACGCTGACCGTGGAACTGACCGACCCGCACGACCTCGCCGGGGTCCGCGTCCACTGGGGCAAGGACAGCAGCTGGTACACCTACGACCTCCAGGCATCCCCCGACGGGGCGACCTGGAACACCGTGTACTCCGGTCTGACGCGAGCGGGCCAGTACATCCTTCCCGAGGTGTTCACCGCGGCGAACGTCCGACAGGTCCGTTTCGTCATCACCCAGGTGGCCGGTGGAGGCGCACAGACCGTCGCCGGCATCGCCGAGGTGGTCCTCTACGGCACACCCGTGCAGGCCGCACGCGGCGTCAGCGGGTGACGGACAGCCGGTACGCCGTCCCCGCACGGGCTTCGACGCGGAGACGTGGTCCGGAGCCGGTCCTGCCGAGGTCGACGTCGGCCTCGGCAGGGGCGCCGCCCGTGTCGGTGACCGTGAAGTGCGGCGGGGTGCCGGCCGGGAGCTGGATCGTGAGGATGCCGCTTCGGGTCACGTCCAGGGCGGCCTCCGTCAGGACTCCCCCGGCCCAGTGGAGGTCGACGACCGTGCCGCCCCGGGCGCGCAGTCCCGTCGCCGAGCCGGTCGGCCAGGCCTCCGGGAGGGCGGGCAGCAGGCGCAGGACGTCGTTGTGGCTCTGCAGCAGCATCTCGGTGATCGCGGCGGTGATCCCGAAGTTCCCGTCGATCTGGAAGAGGTCCGGGGGGTGCAGGCCGAAGAGGTTGGGGGCGGTGTGCTCCGCGAGGAGGATCCGCACGCTCTCGTGGGCGAGTTCCGCGTCGCCCAGGCGGGCGGCGAGCGCGGCCGCCCAGGCGCGGCTCCAGCCGGTGCTGCCGCTGCCGTGCTCCAGGCGGCGGGCGAGGGCCCGCCGGGCCGGTTCGACGAGGGCGGGGGCGGTGAGCGGGTCGACGGCGTCGCCCGGGTAGAGGCCGTAGAGGTGGGACAGGTGCCGGTGACCGGGGTCCTCCTCCGGCAGGTCCTCCCACCATTCGAGCAGGCGGCCGTTTCGGTCGGTGCGAGGCGGGCGCAGGCGGGCCCGCGCCGCGTCGAGGGTGTCCGCGAAGTCGTGGTCCACGGCCAGGAGGCGGGCCGTCTCGGCGGTGCGGGCGAGGAGTTCCGCGGCGAGCCAGTGGTCCATGGTGGCACCGGCCGACACGGCGGCCAGGCCGCCGTCGGGGAGGCGGAAGTGGTGTTCGGGCGAGGTGGACGGGCAGGTCACGAGACGCCCCTCGCCGTCCTCGGTCAGGAGGTCGAGCAGGAACTCGGCCGCACCCCGCATCAGCGGGTACGCCCGCTCCGCCAGGAACGCGCGGTCCCCGCCGAAGAGGTGACGCTCCCACAGGTGCGCGCAGAGCCACGCACCCGCCATGGGCCAGTTCGCCCACGACGGCGAACCGGACACCGGGTGGGTGCCCCGCCACAGGTCGAGGTTGTGGTGGACGGTCCAGCCGTCGGCGCCGTAGTAGGTGGCCGCCGTGTGCGCGCCGGGTTCGGCGAGGTCCGCGATCAGGTCGAGGAGCGGTTCGTGGCAGTCGGCGAGGCCGGTGGTCTCGGCGTGCCAGTAGTTCATCTGCAGGTTGATGTTCGTCGTCCAGTTGGCGTTCCAGGGCGGGGCGACCTCGGTGTTCCAGATGCCCTGGAGGTTGGCGGGCTGGGTGCCGGGGCGCGAGGAGGCGATCAGCAGGTAGCGGCCGTACGCGAAGAGGAGGGCCGCGAGCCCCGGATCGTCCTGGCCCGCCACGAGCCGTTCGTCGGTGGGGAGTTCCGGCGCCGTCGTGCTCAGGCGCAGTGCGGCTCGGCGGTAGAGCCGCTGGTGGTCGGCGACGTGTGCGGCGAGCAGCTTCTCGTACGGGAGGCCGGCGGCGGCGTCCAGGAGGCGGCGCACCTCGGCGACGGGCCCGTCGTCGGGGCCGCCCGGGGGTGTGGTGGGTCCCCGGTAGCCGGTCCCGGTCGCCACCAGGAGGAGCACCTCGTCCGCCCCGTCGACCCGCACCGTGCCGTCGGTCCGGGTGACGCGGCCGCCCGTGGCGATCACGCGGAGTCCGGCCGCGAAGCCCATGCCCTCGTCGGCGGCGTAGCGCGCCGGGTCCTCCTCTCCGAAGGAGAGGTGCGCGGGTGCCCGCCCCGACACCACCGCCCCGGTTCCGTCGCCGGAGTGGCGGGCGTCCGGGTGGGGGGTGTGGAGGCGTGCGGTCAGGTCGACGCGTCCGCCGCCGCTCGCGGTGAGGCGGGTGACGAGTACGCCGGCGGGCGCCGACACGAAGGATTCACGGAGGAGTTCGGCGCCGCCCGTACGGTACGAGACCCGGTGAACGGCGGTGTCCAGGTCCAGTTCGCGGAGGTAGTCCTCGACCGACTCCTCATCTCCGCAGGTCAGTTGGAGGGTCGCGAGCGGCTGGTACGCCTGGGAGTAAGGGCCTTGCATCCGTTCGGCGAGCGCCTCGGCGGCGGCGTGGTCGCGGTCGCCGAGGACGGCGGCCCGGAGCGCCGGCAGGTGCTCGGCCGCGCCGGCGCGGTCGCGGGGGCCGGGGCCGCCGGACCAGAGGGTGTCGGCGTTGAGGTGCGCGGTCTCTCCCGGGCGGCCCCGCTCCCCCGCCCCGTACAGCAGTGCGCCGAGGCGTCCGTTGCCGAGGGGCAGCGCTTCGAGGAAGCGGGTGGCGGGGGTGCGGTACCAGAGCCGGTCCGCGGGAGGGTGGCGGTCCATCGGCAACGGAGGTGTCCTTTCGGGGGTTTCGGAGGCCGCCGCGCACCCCGCGCGCTCATCCCCGGGCAGGCCGGGGCGCGCACGTGCTGTCGCGGACGACGAGCTCGGGCCGCAGCAGCTGGAGCGAGTTGACCACGGTGCCCGACTTGGTGAGGGCGCGCAGCAGCAGTTCGACGGCCTGGCGGGCCATGGCACGGGTGGGGACGGCGACGCTGGTGAGCGCCGGTCGTCCGAGCCCGAAGCGGACTTCGGGGTCGTCGTCGTGGCCGACGAGGGAGAGGTCGTCCGGTACGGAGCGTCCGGCGGTCCGCGCCGCCTCCAGGACGCCCAGGGACAGGATGTCGTGGGTGGCGAAGATCGCGGTGAGCGCCGGGTCGGCGGCGAAGGCCGCGTTCGCCGCGGCGAAGCCGCCCGCCGCGCTGGGCTCGGCCGCCAGGTGGACGGCGCTGTCGGGGACGGTCAGGCCGTCGGCGGCGAACGCGCGCCGGAACCCGGCCACGCGGGGGGCGTGGTCCGGGCTGGTCAGGACGGCCACGCGCTCGTGGCCGAGCTCGCGCAGATGGCGTCCCGCGAGGAAGCCGGCGTGCTCGTAGTCGATGGTGACGACCGGGAAGTCGACCGGCGCGTCGGTCTCCCAGGCGCACAGGGCGACCGGGAAGCGGGCGGCGTCGAGGAGCGGCAGGTGGTCGATGAGGTCGCGGTCGCCCGCGATCAGCAGGGCGTCGACGGAGCGGCTGGTGAGGCCGGCCAGGTGCCTGCGGGCCCGCTCGCCGTCGAGGCGGGTGGTGCACAGGAGCAGGTGGTAGCCGTGTTCCTCCAGGACGTCCTCGGCGGTCTCGACCACGTCGGAGTAGAAGGCGCCCGCCACGGTGGGCACGAAGAGCCCGATCGTCTTGGTGCTCCCGGTGGCCAGGGACCGGGCCACCAGGTTGGGCGTGTAGCCGAGCTCGTCGATCGCGGCGCGCACGCGGGCGGCGGTCGTGGGACGCACGGCCACACGGCCGCTGAGGACGTTCGAGACGGTCTGCTTCGTGACGCCGGCGCGTTCGGCCACGTCCTGCATCGTCACCATCAGCGCTCCCACATTTGACCGGTCCATCAAGGTGGCTCGAACGTAGAGCTCTCGCCGGAAGCGAGTCAAGCCTCCTTGATCCATCCCTCGGGGCGAATGTGCAGTGGCCTGGCAGCAATACCCCACAACCAAACATGATCGATCACCAATTCTCGCCACGGGTCTTGTTTTACCGGTCAATTGGCCTCTACGGTTCCCAACCATTCGGCACCACCGAGAGGACACCCCCATGCACAGATCCACCCTCCCCGCGGTCACCCGGACCGTGGGAGCCCTCACCGCCACCGCCCTCGTCTTCGGGCTCAGTGCGTGCGGCGGCGACGCGGACGGCGGCGGCGACGCGAAGAGCTTCACCTACTGGTCGATGTGGCGGGCCGACGAGCCGCAGGGCAAGGTCCTGAAGGCGTCGATCGACGAGTTCACCAAGTCGACGGGCATCAAGGTCGAGGTGGACTGGGTCGGCCGTGACGTCTCGAAGAAGATCGGACCGGCGATCGCCGCGAACAAGGCCCCCGACCTGTGGGACCAGGCCAACGACGCGATCTACGGGGCCGTCGCCTCGGCCGGCCAGGCCCGTGACCTGTCGTCCGTCCTCTCGGCGCAGGTGCCCGGCGAGAACGTCCCGGTCTCGCAGGTCATCCCGGCCAAGTACTTCGACATGCTGCCGAAGGACCCGGGCGGTTCGAACCACTACGTCATCCCGTACGAGGTCGCCACGACCGGCCTCTACTACAACGCGGCGGACCCGGACGTCAGCGCGGCGATGCCGAGCGCGCCGACGGACTGGGCCGGCCTGCTCAAGGTCTGCGACACGCTCAAGGCCAGGAAGAAGCCCTGCTTCGCCTCCGAGGGCGAGGACTACTGGACCAACGGCCTCTACCTCGACTACCTGCTGAACGCGGGCGGCGTCGACGTGAACAAGCTCGCCGCGGACAAGTCCGGTGCCGCCTGGGACGACCCGGCGGTCCTCAGGGCCGCGCAGCAGGTCGAGCAGGTCGTCAAGGGCGGGTACCTCATCCCCGGCTACGACGCGACGAAGTACCCGGCGCAGCAGACCAACTGGGCCGGCGGCAAGGCCGGCTTCCTCATGAACGGCAGCTGGGTCACCGCCGAGGTGGCGAAGCAGGTCCCCTCGACGTGGAAGTTCGGCTCGATCCTGCCGCCCGGGACGAAGAGCGCGGACGCCACGCTGTTCGGCTTCTCGATCCCGAAGAAGGCCGAACACGCGGAACCGGCGGAGAAGTTCATCGCCTTCTTCATGCAGAAGAAGCAGATGGCGGGCATGGCGACGACCGCGCTCAACATCACGCCCCGCGAGGACATCCCGGCCCCGGCCGGTCTCGAGGCCGCGCAGAAGGCGCTGAGCGGCGACACCGTCCGCCTGCCCTTCGACGGCGTCGCCGGCGAGTGGCCCGCGAAGGTCTTCAGCCAGAACTACCTCGACCTGTGGCACGGCAAGACCACCGCCGCGCAGTTCGTCGCCAAGTCCAGGGCCGACCAGGTCTCGTACTGGAAGACCCAGGGCTGAGACCGTGGCCACCACCCTCCACGACCGCCCCCGGACGGACGCCGTCCGGGGCGCCGGCCGGGCCCCCCGACGCCATGACGTCGGCCCCCAGGCCCGTCAGCAGCGCCGGATGTTCCTGCCGTTCACCGCGCCCGCGATCCTCGCGTACGCCGTCCTGTTCCTCGCCCCGGTCGGCTACGCGATCTGGACCAGCCTGTACAAGTGGGACGGCATGGGCGAGATGGAGTGGCGCGGGCTCAAGAACTACCAACTGCTCTTCGAGGACCCGTTCTTCCGGACCTCGCTGGTCAACACCCTGAAGCTGATGGTGATCGGCGGAACGCTCACCTTCGCGGTCAGCTTCCTGCTGACCCTGGTCCTGCGGGAGATGAGGGCACGGCTCTTCGCCCGGTCCGTGCTGTTCTTCCCGTGCCTGGTCAACGGCATGGTCTTCGGGATCGCCGCGGGCTTCCTGTTCTCCCCGGACGGCCCGGTCAACAAGGCGCTGCACTTCCTCGGGGTCACGACACCGCCGAAGTGGCTGTCGACGGACAACCTGCTGCCGATGATCCTCGGCACGCTGATCTGGACCGCGACGGGCTACTACACCGCCATCATCATGGCCGCCGTCGACCAGATCCCGCCCCACCTCTACGAGGCCGCCGAACTCGACGGCGCGAACGCCTTCCAGCGCTTCCGCCATGTGACCCTGCCGTGCGCCTGGGACGTCATCTCGGTCTGCGCGGTGCTGTGGACGGTCAGCTCGGTGAAGATCTTCGAGCTGATCCTGCTGTTCGGCGGCACGAGCAGCTCCTATCCGCCGGCCGAGAGCTGGAACACCGCGCTGTACGTGTACACGCAGGCGTTCCCGCAGGCCACGGTGCCCCGGCTCGGCATGGCCACGGCGGCCGCGCTGGTCAGCCTGGTGATGGTGACCGTCGTGACGCTCGTGATGCGCCGGCTGATGCGCCGCGAGCCCCTCGAGTACTGAGAAAGGTCCCAGCACATGCGAAGCAAACACGGGTCGCCCGGCCCGGTGAGGCGGATCGCGACGGCGTTCGTCTGGTGCGTGGTGGCCGCGGACCTCCTGCTGATCCTCTGGATCGCGCTGACGTCGACACGGGGCAGCGCCGACATCCTGCACGAGGCCTTCGGGCTCCCCCTCCCGCCGCACTTCGGCAACTACGCCAAGGCGTTCGACGAGGGCGGGTTCGGGCCCGCCGCGCTCAACAGCGTCATCGTCTCGACGATGTCCTCGCTGGTCGCCGTCGCGCTCGCCGCGCCGTGCGCCTACGCCCTCGCGCGCCGCCGCACCCGGACCTCCTCCGCGCTCACGATGACCTTCGCGATGGGCCTGGGCGTGCCCGGCCAGGTCCTCGTGGTCCCGCTCTTCGTCGGCATGGCCCAAGTGGACCTGACCGACAGCCAGTTCGGGTTGACCCTCGTCTACGTCGGCCTCGCGATGCCCTTCACCGTCTTCATGCTGACGGGCTTCTTCTCCGGCATCCCCGCCGCGCTGGAGGAGGCCGCGGCCCTGGACGGCGCGGGACCGGTGCGCTCCTTCGTCCAGGTCGTGCTGCCGGTGGCCCGGGGCGGGCTGATCACTGCCTTCCTCCTGCAGTTCATCAGCGCCTGGAACGAGACGCTGTTCGCCCTCGTCCTGACGCACAGCCAGGAGCAGATCACGCTGCCGGTGGCGCTCGCGTCGTTCGTCGCCTCCGCACAGCTCAACGGGCTCGACTACGGAACGATGTTCGCCGGAGTCTGCATCATCCTCGCCCCGATGATCGCGCTGTTCTCCTGGATGGGGACGCGGATCATCCAGGGCATGACCGTGGGGATCGGCAAATGACCCGTCACGTGACCTCGACGCTGCGCACCGGCGTCCTGCGGATCGAGGGGGCCGCCGACCCGGTCGGCACGCTGCCGATCCTGCACGGCATCTCCTCGTACACCGCGGAAGGCGCCGGGATCGACGACGAGATGCGCCGGAACCTGGCGTACGGAGCCCCGCACACACTGCTGCCGTACACCCGGCAGGACGGGTACGACCGCGAGCGCACCGCACGCGAACTGCCCACCGTGGTCCTGGAGAACGAACACCTCACCGCCACCTTCCTGCCCGGGTACGGAGGCCGGCTCTGGTCGCTCGTCCACCGGCCGACCACTCGCGAACTGCTCCACCGCAACCCCGTCCTCCAACCGGCCAACCTCGCCCTGCGCGACGCCTGGCTGGCCGGGGGCGTGGAGTGGAACCTCGGCACGACCGGCCACTGGCCGCTGACCTGCGAGCCGCTGCACGCGGTGCGGGTGAGCGCGCCGGACGGCACGCCGGTGCTACGGATGTTCGCCTTCGAGCGGCTGCGCGGCCTGGTGCTGCGGATGGACGCCTGGCTGCCGGCCGACTCGCCCGTCCTCCTCGTCCACGTCGGCGTGCACAATCCGGCGGAGGAGGAGACCCCCGTCTACTGGTGGTCGAACATCGCCGTGCCGGAGCGCCCCGACGTACGGGTGCTCGCGCCGGCCGACCACGCTTTCCACTGCGACTACGTCAGCGACCTGAAGCGGGTGGAGTTCCCGGTCGTCGGGGCCGAGGACCGCAGCTACCCGGGCCGGGCGGCCCGGGCCGCCGACCACTTCCTCGACGTCCCGGCCGGCGAGCGCCGCTGGATCGCCGCGCTCGACGCGAGCGGCACGGGCCTGGTCCAGACGTCCACGGACCGGCTGCGCGGCCGCAAGCTCTTCTGCTGGGGCACGTCCACGGGCGGGAGCCACTGGCAGGAGTGGCTCTCCGGACCGGACTCGTCCTATCTGGAGATCCAGGCCGGCCTGGCCCGTACCCAACTGGAGCACCTGCCGATGCCCGGCGGAGCCACCTGGTCGTGGGTCGAGGCGTACGGGCTCCTGGAGGCCGATCCCGAGGCCGTGCACGGAAGTTGGGGCGAGGCGCGGTGGGCCGTGGCCGACGCCCTGGACCGGCTGGTCCCCGCCGCGGAGCTGGACCGCGCCCTGGCCGAGGCGGACCGGTTCGGCGATCCCGAGGCCGTGCTAGCGGAAGGGTCCGGCTGGGCCGCCCTGGAGATCGAGGCGGGCCGCCTCCCCGCCTCTCCCCTGCTGCCGTTCGGCGTCCCGGGCGCCGAGCAGGAGCCCTGGCGGCGGCTGCTCGCGACCGGCACCCTCCCGGCCGGCGACCCGCCGGCCGCTCCCGTGGCCGGGGCGCACTGGAGGCGGCTCCTGGAGAAGGGCGCGGACGACTGGCACGCCCTGTACCACCTGGGTCTGCTGCGACTGGCCGACGGGGAGCGGGAGGCCGCGCGCGACGCCTGGCGGCGCTCGCTCGCCCTGCGGCGTACGCCGTGGGTCCTGAGGGCCCTGGCCTTCCTGGACGACTCGCCCGCCGGGGCCGCGGACCGGATGACCGAGGCGCACCGGCTCCGTCCAGAACTGTTCGAGCTGACCGTCGAGCTCCTGGACACGCTCCTGCGGGCCGAGCGCCCGAAGGAGGCGCTCGCCGTCGTCGAGGCGCTGCGCGGACCGGCCCGCGCCCACGGCCGGGTCCGTCTCGCCGAGGCGAAGGCCGCGTACGCCCTGGGGGACGAGGACCGGGTGCGGCGGCTGCTCGCCGAGGGCATCCGGGTGGACAACATGCGTGAGGGCGAGGTGTCCCTCGACCGGCTGTGGCTCGCCGTGCACCCGGGGAAGCCCGTACCCCCGGAGTACGACTTCCGCATGACGGAAGACTGAGACCCGGCCCCCTGCATCCGCCGCGGGGGGCCGCCCATCGGGCAAGTGCGTGTCATGCGCACCTCACCACCCCCTAGGGAGGACCAGTGTCAGCCGCTCGAAGAAGGTTCCGTGGCGCCCTGCTCGCCACCGCCCTCACCGCCGCCGTCGCCTCGGCCTCGGCAGCCGCGCCCGCGTCGGCCACCACCGCCGCCACGACCGCCTACACGGTGTCCGTCGGATCGATCGGAAGCTACGCGTACCCCACGGACACCCCGGCCGCGACGTACATCGACAAGGACGGGACGTTCTACTTCCAGCAGTCCGCCGCCCTCTACGGGGCGAACGACCCCCGGTACTGGGAGTTCTACACGGGCAAGGACCTGGAGTCCGCCACCAGGTCGCCGATCAGCGACGCCGTGAACCCGGCGAACGGCTCCGACCGGAACAACGACACCACCTGGCGCTGCAACAACGGCCCCACCGGCGTGGAGTCCACCCCCGCGCCCGCCGGCTCCGGCTACTCGCAGAAGAACTACTGCGACCTCGTCGGCACCTGGGTCGACCCCGACACCGGCGACTGGTACGGGCTCGTGCACAACGAGTTCACGCCGCAGCCCTTCGGCGACGGACTGCACTACGACGCCATCGACTACGCCAAGTCCACCGACCAGGGCCGGACCTGGACCATCGAGGGCCACGCCATCACCTCCGCGTACAGCACCACCCGCGGCGACAACGCGGCCTTCCCGAACCAGACGTACCACTACGGCAACGGCGATCCCCGCCTGTTCGTGGACACCGCCTCGGGCTACTTCTACGTCTACTACGGCTCCCGCGTCATCCCCAAGGGCGGCGTCGGCGGCGGCAACGGCGGTCTCGCGCACGTCGCGCGCGCCCCGATCTCCGGCAAGATGGCGAGCGGTTCCTGGCAGAAGTGGTACGACGGCGCCTGGACGCAGCCCGGCGTCGGCGGCAGGGAAAGCAACATGGTGCCGGCCACCGCGAGCAACCCCAACGGCTACACCCCGGTCGCCGACGACTACGACCCGGCCAACACCGGAACCGTCGACCAGCAAGTCGCGGCGGGCCAACTCCCTCCCAAATCCGATCTGTTCATCATGAACATCGCCTACGACGCCCACCTCGGCCTGTACATCGGCGAGCCCGAGGTCGTCTCCGGCACGGCCCCGCAGCGCTTCTACGCGACCGACGACCTGGCCACGCAGAAGTGGACCCTGATCGGCGACAGCGGCAGCTACACCTCGGGCTCCTGGTACCGCTGGTTCCTGGACGGCGTGAACCGCACCGACTCGACGATCGTCGGCAAGACCTTCCGTTCGTACTGCTCCATCAGCTGCGCCACCTCCGACGGCGAGTACGCGAACGTCACCGTGGACACCAGCGCACCGGCCGCTCCGGTCGACACGACCAAGGCGTACCGGATCGCCGCCGGGAACGGCCGGGTCCTCGCCCAGGTCTCCGGCGGCTCGGCGACCACCTCGACGGCCTCCGCCACCGGCTCCGCCCTGGAGTCGTGGACGTTCCTGGCCCACGGCGACGGCTCGTACCGGATCGTCAACTCGGCGACCGGCGGACTCCTCGGCGTCGACTCGACCGCCACCGCCGACCGCGCCTGGGGCACCCGCCCCACCGTCACCGCGGCCGGCAGCGGCGGCGCGAGCGCCGGACAGCAGTGGTGGATCGTCCCCAGCACCTCGAACCCGGGGACCTTCCGGCTGGTCAACCGCTACAGCGGACTGGTGATCGGCATGTCCGCGAACACCGGCCGCCTCGCCGAGACCACGCCCGGCCGCTCCTGGACGGACAGCACCGGCAGCGCGGTCGGCGGCGGACGCACGGCCGCCGAGCAGACGCTGTCCTTCACCCAGACCGGCTCGGCCCCCGAGACGATCGTCTTCAACAGCCCGGGTGACCAGTCCGGTACGGCGGGGGCGGCGGTCTCCCTGCAGCTGGCCGCCACGGACAACGCCGGCAAGCCGCTGACCTTCTCCGCGACCGGCCTCCCCGCCGGTCTGTCGATCAGCCCCTCCGGTCTGATCTCCGGCACCCCGACCACGGCCGGAAGCTCCCAGGTCACGGTCACCGCCTCGTCCGGCACCGCCGCCGGCTCGGTCGCCTTCGCCTGGACCGTCAACCCCGACTTCAGCGGCACCCACCGTCTGCTCACCGGAGGCAAGGCGCTCGACAACGGCAACAGCACGACCGCCGGACGTCAGCTCACCACGACGACCGCCGGCAACAAGACCAACCAGAAGTGGCAGTTCGTCCGACAGACCGACGGCTCCTACCAGCTCGTCAACGTCAGGTCGGGCATGTGCGCCGACGTCAACGGCGGCTCCACCGCCGCCGGCGCCGCCATCATCCAGTGGCAGTGCAGCGGAGACAGCAACCAGCGGTGGAACCTCCGGAAGCTGCCGGACGGCTCCGTCACGGTCGCCTCGGCTCGCAGCGGCCTCCTGCTCACCACCGCCTCCACGGCGAGCGGAGCACTCGTGACCCAGCAGCCGGACACCGGCTCGGCCCTGCAGCGGTGGTCGATCAACTGACCCCGATCCGCACGGCAGCACACCTCTGACGCCGGATCCCCGGGGGACGGTCCCCGGGGATCCGGTGCCGGTCGCGTTCGGACTCCACCGCGTCGAGCGTCGTCCCCCGCACCCACTGCTCGACCTCGGCCACGTGCACGGTCGCCCACACCCGGACGAGCTCGGGCTACCGGGCGGCGACGGCCTCGCAGACGGCGCGGCGCGGCCTGGCGCATGGTCGTGCCGCGGTCAGGCGAGCGGGACAGCGCGGCGGTAACGTGGGATGGAGGCTGTCAGACCCGACACCGGGATCTCGGCGGCCGATCAGTACGCGTCTGACGGCCCGGCCGACGAAGGCGGGCAGGCCGACGGCTCCACCGGGACCGACGATGTCGTCAAGCACCACACCGCGACCATCCGCGGCCTGGACACGCTCCCGATCGCGATCGGCCGTTCCTTCGGCGGCATGACGGCCCAGAAGCTCCTCGGGCGGTACCGCCGCTCCGATGCCGTCACCGACGTCACGGACTTCCCCGAGCGGGGACGCCCGCTCACGATCGGCAGCGGCTGGCGCGAGGGCGCGGACGCCGCCCTGACCTGGTCGCGCAGGCAGAACCTGTGGCGGAGGGCGGACTCGAAAGGATCGCCATGGAACTCGGACTCGCCGGCAAGACCGCGATCGTCACCGGTGCCGGCCGGGGGATCGGTCTGGCGGTCACCCGTGCCCTGGCCGACTCGGGAGCGCGCGTGGTGGCCGGATCCAGGTCGGTCACCGCCGAACTCGGGGAGCTCGCCGCCGACGGCCAGGTCGTCGCGGTGGAGGTCGACCTGGCTCACCCGGCCGGTCCTCCGGAGCTGGTCGACGCCGCCACGGCCGCGTTCGGCGGTGTGGACGTGCTGGTCAACAACGTCGGGGGAGTCCGGCCGCGAACCGGCGGGTTCCTGGAGGTGACCGACGAGGACTGGACGTCGGCGTTCACCCTCAATTTCCTGACCGCCGTGCGTACCACGCGAGCAGCCCTGCCGTTGCTCATGGCAGACGGCGCCGGAAGCATCGTCACCGTATGCTCCGTCAACGCCGTCCTGCCCGACCCGCTGGTGATCGACTACGGCGCGGCCAAGGCGGCGCTCGCGAACTTCTGCAAGGCCCTGTCCATGGAGGTCGGGCCGTACGGCATCCGCGTCAACACCGTCAGCCCCGGCCCGGTCGCCACCCCGTTGTGGCTCGGCTCGACGGGCGTCGCGGCCACGGTCGCCCAGGCGTCGGGCCTGGCTGCCGACGAAGTGGCCGAGCGGGCCGCCGCCGACTCCACCACCGGCCGCTTCACCCGGCCCGAAGAAGTGGCCGACCTCGTCCTGTTCCTGGCGGGCGAGCGTGCCGGCAACATCACCGGCGCCGACTTCGTCATCGACGGCGGCCTCGTCAAAACCCTGTGACCCAGACAGACCTGGCCACCGCGTCGCGCCCGCGCCTCGTACGGGTTCACGCCCGCTTCGACGAGGGAGCGCAGGACGTCCGCCATGCCGAGCTTCGCGGTGGCGTAGTCGATGAAGCGGCCCATCCAGGCGCGCAGCGCGTCACGGGGTGGCAGCTCCGCGAGGAGCCGGGGCGCGGCGTCGCACAGTTCGGTGAGCTCGTTGCGTCCGTCCGCCGTCCTCGGCCCCCTGCTCCTCGACGGCATCGCCGCCGGCCTCACCTTCATGCCCGCGGCCTCACTCGTCCTCGGCGGCATCGAGCCCGAACACGCCGGGTCGGCGTCCGGCCTGCTCCAGGCCACCCGGCAACTGGGCGGAGCGGACGGACTCGCCGCGATCGTCTCGGTGTACGCGACCGGCGCGGTCCCCGGCGAGTTCGTCCCCGGCGCGAGCGCCGCGTTCCTCGCCACCGCGGGACTCGCCCTCGCAGCGTGCCTGTCGGCCGCGCTCGTCCCCGTACGGCGGCCGGCAGGTGAACGGCGAAGGCCGGCCGTTCGCCGACGGGGGGACGAGTGACGCGGACCGTTCGAGGTCAGCCCGTTCCTGACACATCGCCCTCACCCGGGCACCGCAACACGCCCTCCCGAACCGCTTCGCCCGGACGGTCGGCATCGGCTCCGCGGGCCGAATGCCGCCGAACATCCGTCCACCCAGACGCCTTTGAGTACGCGTACTCAAGTCACAGCGGCTCCCCGGCGGTGAGAGTGGGGGCACACCGAGCAATGGGAGATCACCGTGCGCACGTCCCTCAGGATGGACCGACCCGCCACCGCCCCGCGTCCCGGAAGGTTCCGTTTCGTGGCCGCCGCTCTCGCGGGCGCGGCTGCGGTCGTTTCCCTCACCGGATGCGCCGGCCTCGAGTACAAGGAGGACGTCTGCAGCAGCGGCGAGTACCCCGTCCTGTCCGTGGGCGGAACCGGCTCCGCCTGCGTCCCGGACAAGCAGGAGCCCCCCGCGGGATTCGTACGCTACCCGGAGGGCAAGGTGCCCCAGCAGGTCGACGACAAGTGGGACGTGTACTGGAACACCCACACGCTCGACAAGGACGGCAACATCATCGACGCCCCGGCCGCCGGCTGACCGGTTGACCGGTTGAAGCGGATCCGAGGTCCCGGCCGAGGAACGCGTCGTCGACGGTCGGGGACTCGCCGAAGACGGCGTGGTGCTCGGTGAGGGCGAAGTCGTGCTTCAGGGCGGCGGTCGCGCCGGGGACCTCCTGGCCGCGCAGCACGGGCCCGGCGCCCGGGCCCTGGAGGAGGGGCAGAGCCGGGAGCCCGGCCGCTGCTCCGATCGCAGCGCCGCGGACCCGGCGTGCGCCGGGCGCTGCGAAGGCGCCGGGACGACGGAGAGGGGCTGTTCGCCTACTGGGAGCACAGGGCCTGGCACGAGGTCCACGCCGAGGACCTCAACTCCTACCTTCGGGAAGGGTCCGGCCGGGAGGTGACGGCCAAGGACTTCAGGACCTGGTACGCCACCGTGCTGGCGGCGGTGGCCCTCGCCGTGTCCGAGAGCACCGCCGGCGCGTCTCGTGCCCGCCGCGGCAGGGTGGTGGCGCGTGCCGTGCGCGAGGTCAGCGAGTACCTGGGGAACACACCGGCGGTGTGCCGGGCCTCCTACATCCATCCCCGCGTCATCGAGCTCTACGAGGAGGGTGAGACCATCGCCGCCGTCCTCGGCGAGCTGGGCGAGAACGGCGCCTCCGGCGAACCCGCGACCCACGGCCGCGTCGAACGCGCCGTCCTGCGGCTTCTGCGCTCCGGCACCGCATGACGGGTGCGGTGGCCGTCCGTTCAAGGCCGCCGCAGCCGGCCTCGTGGCCTCGTACTCGTCCGGACGGCGTCGTCAGCGGTGTCGTCACTCCGAGGGGACGTCTCCGAGGGTGATCTCGTCGCTCGGACGGAGCTCGGCCGACATGTTGCGTTCCATCATGCGCAGGGCCGCCTCGGCGAGGCCGGCGTCGATGTGGGCGACCGCGTCGAGGGCGACGACGACGTCGAGGTGGCGAATGTGAGCGTCCAGTGCCGAGTAGAGCACGCACTGCTCGGTCACCTGCCCGCACAGCACCACGCGCTGGACCCCCAGCTGGTCCAGCAGGTAGGCCAGGGGCGTTTCGAAGAACACCGAATGCCGCGCCTTGACGACGAACAGGGACTCCTCGTCCGGGGCGATCGGCTCCACCAGGTCGGAGTAGCGGCCTGCCAGGGCGGCTTCGAGGATCTCGCCGTGGTGGGAACGCCAGCGGCCGAAGTTGTCGTTCACGTAGATGACCGGTGCACCGGCCTCCCGCGCCCGTTCGAGCAGCGCCCCGATGCCCGGGAGGGCTTTGCGGACGGACCGCACCAGCACCTCCGCGTCCTGGTGATCGTAGGTGTTGAGCATGTCGATCACGATGACTGCCGTGCGGCCCGCACCTCCGCCATCCGCCGCGCGACCGCCGTTCACCGGCGTGGCGCCGTCATGGCGGCGATACGGGCGAGAAGGGCGCTTTCGTCAGGCGGGAGCACGGCGGCATCGCGGGCTCCTTCATCCGGGGAAGAAGACAAGGTCGCCATGGACGCAGTCTCCTGCATCGGCCGAGGTCCGGTGCGTCGGCCACGCCGCAACGGCCCGGGCCGCTTCGTCCCGTGCCGCCCTTCGGGGCCGCCGCATCCGCCGCCAGATCGGAGAGGAAGTTCGCGAACACAACGACCGGAGCCGTCCCGGTCGCCGCTTGAACCTCGTGCGCTCCCTGTCGCGCGGGGGCCCATGGGGCCATTCTGGTGACATGGCGACCCTTCCGAAGGCTCCATGCCCCTCTTGCTCCGTTCCGCACGCCCTGCTGCCCACCAAACGGATCGGGTACGGATCGGTCAAGGACCACAAGGTCGAGCCTCGGGCACTGGTGCTGTGTCCGGGCAGCATGGTCCACGTCGCTTACGCCGACGCGCGAGCATGGCAGCTCGAATTCGAGCGCGCACAGCAGGAGGCGGCTGCACCGGCCGCGGTAGAGGAAACGCTCTTCGAGGGATGAGGCGGGAAACGCACCCGTGCGATCCCCCGCAACGGCAACCGGGGGCACGCGAAGGCCATCAGGCACGGGCATCCCGCCGACGCCCACGGCTGCTGGCCCCAAACGACGACGGCTGCCACGAGTGCCCGAGAGGCGTCGCTGAAACGCCCTGTTCAGCCTGACCGTCGGATTGCCCGCAGCCGTCGTGGCCCATCGCGGACAAGTACTGCTCGTGCGGCGGCGAGTGACTGAGGGGCAACGTTGGTCCATGGCAGTTCCCGGCGGGCAAAGTCGAACCGGGCGAGCCCTGCGAGGAAGCCGCCGTCCCCGAGACGAGGAACGGCAGGACCGGCCGGGGCCGTGGATCCGTCTCCCCCTCGACACCGGTGGCACCACCGCCGTCGACACCCGCGCCCAGGGCCGGCCGCACTGGGCGCCGCTCTTCCACGACGGCTACGCGGACCGCGTGTCCGCCCTCGCCGGGTGGCTGGGCCGGATCCCGACCGCCTCCCGTCGGCCGCAACGTGGGAGTCCCGCCGCGCCCTCGCGCTCGACGCGGACGCCCTGGTGTTCCTCGGTGTCGACTGCGTCCCGGGCCCGTGCACCGTGGCCCGGTACGCCGAGACGGCACGCGACGGGGCTCTGCTGTGC
Organism: Streptomyces sp. NPDC021012; assembly: GCF_044333355.1. NCBI lineage: Bacteria > Bacillati > Actinomycetota > Actinomycetes > Kitasatosporales > Streptomycetaceae > Streptomyces > Streptomyces sp. NPDC021012. Next base: position 675,293 of record NZ_JBIRQU010000003.1, on the reverse strand, counting down.
GGGACAGTGGCCTGCCTCCCTCCCCCGCCGACAAACGGCTACCGCCTCGCCGACCTGCCCCCTTCGGCCGACCCGCACCCCGACCGCCCCGCACCCGCACCCGCACCCGCACCCGCACCGCATCCTCACCGGCGGCGAGGACACCGACTTCGCCCGCCTGGCCCACCGTGTCGGCGTGGACCTGTGCGGGCCCGGCGGAGCGCCCGTCTCTCACCAGTGCCGCCCCGTGGGAGACCCGCCGGTCCGGCACCTCCACGACATCCCGCGCAACGGCGCCTTGTTCCGGCGCCGTTGGGGACAGTGGCCGATGGAGGGCCGGCCGCATGCGTTCGCCGGGACGGGCCCGTTCCAGGCCGTGTACAACGCCTCGAAGTCGTTCCTGCAGCCCTTCTCCCAGGCGCTGCAGAACGAGCTCAAGGACACCCCCTGACGGTGACCGCCCTGATGCCCGGCCCCACCGACACCGACTTCTTCCGCCGCGCCGACATGGGCGACACCGAGGTCGGAAGCGGCGGCAAGGACGATCCGGCAAAGGTGGCCGAACAGGGCCTCGACGCGCTCTTCGCGGGCCAGGACAAGGTCGTCGCCGGATCCTTGAGGACCAGAGCTCAGAGCGTGGCCAGCAGGATCCTTCCCGACAGCCTCAAGGCCGAAGGACACCGCCACCTGGCCGGACCGGGATCCGCGGACCGTTAGGCACGCTCCGTGACGTAATTCCTTTATGCTCCGTACCTCCATGAAGAGCGGGATACAGGTGGAAGATCCGGGTAGCCGGACCACATGGACACCACGACCGACACCACCTTGCTGCGCGCAGTCGCACTGGTCTGCACGCTCTCCCCGTCGCCGAAGCCCTCCAGCTCCCAGCTGCTCGCCGAACAGACCATGACCGCCCTGGCTGATCACGGCGTCACCGGAAAGGTGATCCGGATCGCCGACCACGACGTCAAGCCGGGCGTCGAGGTCGACATGGGAGACGGGGACGCCTGGCCGGAGATCCGCGACACGATCCTGGCCTGCGACATCCTGGTCCTGTCCACACCCATCTGGCTCGGCCACCCCTCCAGCATCGCCCAGCGCGTCCTGGAACGCCTCGACGCCGAACTGGGCGAGAGCGACGACGAGGGCCGCATGCTCACCTACGGCAAGGCCGCGGCCGTGTGCGTCGTCGGCAACGAGGACGGCGCACACCACGTCAGCGCCGAACTCTTCCAGGGCCTCGGCGACGTCGGTTTCTCCCTCGCCCCCAACGCCGTCACCTACTGGGTCGGCGAAGCCATGCAGGGCACCGACTACCAGGACCTCGACAAGACGCCCGAGAAGACCGCGGCCACGACGGCCACGCTCGCCGCGAACACCGCGCACCTGGCGCGCCGTCTCAAGTCCGCCCCCTACCCGCCGTCCTGACCGTCACCGCCACCGCACTCGACCCGACCGATCCGGAAGGAGGCCGCTGTGCCCTCCCCCGAGCAGAGTCACCTCGTCGATCCGACAAAGCTCCACCCCCGCCCCCCGTTTCCCCCACAGGACCAGGACCATCCCGGCTCGACCGAGGCGATGGATCCCCGCCCCGACCACGGCGAGGACACGTACCGGGGCCACGCGATGCTGCGCGGACGCAAGGCGCTGGTCACCGGAGGGGACTCCGGAATCGGCCGGGCGGTCTGTCTGGCCTTCGCACGGGAGGGGGCCGACGTCGTCTTCGCCCACCTTCCGGAGGAGACGCGGGAGGCCGAGGAGACCACCCGCCTGATTCGCCTGGCCGGCCGCACGGCCGTCGCCGTCGCCTGCGACATCCGGTACGAGGACGAGTGCACCGCACTCGTCGGCAAGGCGGTCGGCGAGCTGGGCGGCGTCGACCTGCTCGTCAACAACGCCGCCTACCAGATGGCCCAGCCGGACGGGATCGAGGCGATCACCACCGAGCAGTTCGACCGCGTGATGAAGACCAACCTGTACGGGATGTTCTGGCTCACCAAGGCCGCGCTGGCCCACCTGCCGCGCGGCTCCTCCGTGATCAACACGGCTTCCGTCCAGGGCTACCAGCCCAGCCCGCCCCTCCTCGACTACGCCATGACCAAGTCCGCGATCATCTCCTTCACGCACAGCCTGGCCCAGATGCTGGCCACGCGTGGAATCCGGGTGAACGCCGTGGCGCCGGGGCCCGTCTGGACCCCGCTGATCCCCGCGACGATGCCCGACCCGACGAACTTCGGCGAGCAGTCGGCTCTGGGCCGACCGGCCCAACCGGCGGAGATGGCGCCGGCGTACGTCTTCCTCGCCTCCGGCCAGGCCTCGTACATCACCGGCGAGATCGTCAACGCCACCGGCGGAACGCCCCTGCCCTGACTCCGGAGGAGGACCGGCCCGCACAGCCGCAGGAGGTGCTCACGACCGGCCGTCGGGCAGGTGGATGTCGAGCACGCAGATGTCGTCCCGCATGTCCTGCCCCAGGTTGGCGAGACTGTGGGCGAGGGAGTGGTGTCCGCCTTGCTCCACCAGCCGGACCGCCTTGTCGGCGAGGCGGTCGAGACCGGTCTCGATGTCCTCGGCCGGTTCCTCCACGAGGCCGTCCGTGTACAGCAGAAGGTGGTCTCCCGGCTGGAGGGTGACCACGGACTGGCCGTACTGCGCGTCGTACGTGGCGCCGAGGAGGCAACCGTCGGGTTGGGCCAGGAACTCCGCGCTTCCGTCCCGGATCAGGAGGGGTGGCAGGTGCCCGGCCCGGACCCAGGTCAGGCAGTGGTCCGAGGGCCGGTAGCGCCCCATGATCATGGTGGCGGTGGCGCCCAGCTCGTTCGAAGCCGGATGGAGGAGCAGGGCGTTGAGCCTGCTGAGGACGTCGGGCAACGGGGAGCCGGTGACGGCCATGCCCTTGGCGGTGAAGCGGAGCTGGGCCATGGTGCCGACGGCCGGCATTCCGTGCCCGGCGACGTCACCCACCACGAACAGTGCGCACCCGTCGGGGAGTTCGATGGCGGAGTACCAGTCACCGCCGACGTTGAGGCCGCGGTCGGCCGGCAGGTAGGCGACGTCGACGCGCAAGCCGGCGAGCTCCAGGGACTGCTCGGAGACGGGGAGCAGTGCCTCCTGGAGACGGGCGCCGAGAGCGCGTTCGGCCTTGAGCATGCCTCGCTGGAGGAGGTTGTGGCGTTCGCTGTCGCGCAGTGCCAGTTCGGCGTCCTTCAGCACGCTGAGGTCCTGGAAGACGCCGTGCACTTCGACGGGGGCACCGTCCGCGTCGCGCTCGGCCTCGGCGACGATCCGCAGGTGCCGGAGACCGTGCGGGGTGGTGATGCGAAAGGTCTGGTCGATGGGTTCGCCGTCACCGAGGAGCCGCTGGACGGCCGCGCCGAGCGTGGGCAGGTCCTCGGCGGCCAGGTGCTCGGGCAGCTCTTCCAGGCGCATGGGGCCGCGAGCGGGATCGCGGCCGAAGATGATGTAGACCTGGTCGGACCAGGTGATGACGTCCGTGATCAGGTTCCAGCTCGCCCAGCCGAGGTTGCCCAGGCGCTGCACCTTCGACAGTCGGCGGGCTTCGCGCTCACTGGTGTCGTGCCGGGCCCAGGACACCACGAGCCGTCCGTCGTGTCGCGAGGAGCGGACCGAGTACACGGACTGCCGGGGGACGCCGGCGTCCACCTCCTCGTAGGCGAACGGTTCGCTGACGAAGGTGGTCCCCGTCACCAGTGTGCTCCGATAACCCTCCCACAGGGCGGTCCCGGCCACGGTGGGGTACGTCTCCAGGATCCGCCGGCCCACGAGCTCCTTGCCGCGGCGCCCGGCCACGTCGACGGCCTCGGCAGAAGCCGCGTCGATCCTGTAGTCCTCCACCTCGCCGCTGTCCGACCTCAGCGGCGTGAGGAGGACCGCCGGCCCGGCCAAGGCGTCGAAGACCGCCTGGACGGTGGCGACACCCTCGTCGGACGCCCCTGCTCCACGCGGCCCGCCGTCTCCGCCGAGGGGCCCACCGCACAGCCGGACCGCTCTCCGCAGCAGGGTCCTGGTCCGTGCGTCGAACGGCCCTGCCACGCTGCGGAAGAATCCGATGACCGCCGTCATCGGCGAAGAGGCGGGCACGGGGAGCCAGGCACGCGAGGGCCATCGGTCGGGCGGGTCCCCGATCAGCTGATACCCCTCCATGGCCTCCGCGAGGTCTTCGAGCCACACCGCCTCCTGGGTGCCGATGACCTCGTGGGCGGCGATGCCGCTCAGGGGAGGCACATGGCTCCACTGCTCGGCCAGCTCGCCGTCGACACCGGCGCTGCCGATGAGCCGCAGGCTTCCGGCCGCCGTGGCGGCGTAGATCATCACGGCGTCCACGCGTTCCGCGTCGTTCAGGGCCGACCTGAGGAGTTCCGCGACGTCGTCCCCGGTGCGGGCCTCCGCCAGGTTCTGGGCCAGCCGTGCCAGCAGGGCGCGTTGCGCCGCCGACCGGTCGTCACCGGCGACGTACCGACGGGCACTGAACGCGGACTGGACCGACTCCCGTGGCGGTACCGCCTCGGACCCCGCCGGTCCCACGGGCGCGGCGCCGCCCCCTGTCCCCAGCCGCCCCAGGGTGATCCAGCATTCCTCGAGAAGGCTCCTGCGGCTCTCCTCCGCCCGCTCGATCAGCAGCTGGTAGGCAGCCTCGGCGGACACGCCCGCGCTCGCCATGACAACGCCTTTGGCGCGTTCGAGGACGGCCAGCCTCGAAGCCCCGCTCTCCAGGTCCACGACCTCGGCGCGCAGCCTGGCTACGACCTTGGACAGTGCCAGCACCTCGGGGGTCACCCCGCTCGCACCGGAGGCCGCACCTTCGCCTTCCATACGTCTGAGCATGCCACGCCAAGGGCGCCGTGCACCCCTGGTGCCGCTCTCTGCCGCGCCGGAAACAGCCTGGTGGCAGTGGCACCCCGTGCCTGTGCGGCCCGCTTGGGGGCGGGCCGCTCATCCCTCGTCGCACAGGACCCTGATGCTCGTCATGCCGGTGTCCACGGCATCGGGTACGACCATGCCCGCCTCGACGCCGGTGCGGAGGTGGCGCAGGACGTCCATGGTGAGGCGTTCCCCGGGCAGCGCGGCGGGGATGCCGGGCGGGTAGGGGGTGAGCATCTCGGCGGCGATGCGCCCCTGGGCCCTCTCCCAGGGGATCTGCTCGGTGCGCCCGAAGAACGCGTCCCGAGGCAGGACGGCCTGCTCCAGGCGGAGCCCGGCGGGCGAGGGCACGTCCACGGGCCGACCCGTGCGCAGTCGGAGCGCGTGGGCGGCGATGTCCGAGCAGGTCCCGTAGGGGGTGGGGGTCGTGACCAGCGCTCCCCGTGCGTCGGGATGGCCGGTCAGGGCCTCCTCGAAGGCCTCGGCGACCGGAGGGTGGGCCAGGTGGCGGTCGGCGTCCCACTGCGGGTCGACCCAGACCGGCCGGATGCCGGACAGGACCAGCCCCGAGACCACCGACTTGTGCGCGTCCCGGCCGACCACCAGCTCCTCGTGCGGCCCGGCGACCGAGAGCATGGCGGACTTCACCGACAGCGAGCTGCCGCAGGTCGAGAAGAAGGCGTGCTCGGCGCCCACGGCCTCGGCCATGAGCGCCTGCGCCTCCTCGACGACCCCCTGGGAGGAGGTGCGGTCGTCCAGGCCGCTGGTGGCCAGGACATCCGAACGGAAGACCGCGTCGCCGAGCACGGCGCGCACCCGGGGATCGGCCCCCGTCCCTGCTTGTGTCCCGGCGGGGTGGAGGGCGTCTGGCCGGCTGCGTGATAGGCGGCCAACGCCTCCAGTACGGGGGCCTTCGACTGGTCCATACGTCCGCGCCTGCCCACCGGGAGGGTCCGGAAACGCCGGGTTCGCCCCACTGCGGCTCGGTCGCCGGAGTGAACTCGAAGCGCACCGCGGTGCCGGGCCTCCACGCGCCTGGGCCCGGCAAGCGAGGCCGTATCCGGCGGAGGAGCCGGTGACCAGCGCGACCGGACCGTCGCCCTCGGGCACGTCGACGGGGGCGGGGCACACCTGCCGCATGTCGGCCACCAGCTGCCGGCAGGCCACCGCCCGGGGCGGGCAGCCGTCCGGTCTCGCGCGGACCGGGCGGAGGAGCGGTGTCGACGCCGCTACCGGGCGTCGGGGCTCGGCGTGGGCTGAGCAGGGGCGGCGCCCGCCCGGTCGCCGATGCCCCGTGCCGCGGAATCGCCGAGGTCGTACACGTCGCGGTTGCGGACGATCTCGCTCTGGTGGTCCTGCACCCAGTGCACGACATGTGTGATGGTTTCGCTCAGCGACCGGCCGAGCGGCGTGAGCTCGTACTCGACCCGAGGCGGCACCTGGGCGTAGGCCGTCCGCAGCACGAGGCCGTCACGGGTCAGCAGCCGCAGCGTCTGGCTGAGCATGCGCTGCGACACCCCGGCGATCCGGTGGTGAAGCGCCGTGAAGCGCAGAGGCCCCTCGGCAAGCCGGGTGATGACCAGGACGGTCCACTTGTCCCCGACACGGGCGAGCACATCACGCACGAGCTCGATGGTCGAGGCGCACTCGGGGCTCACCGCCTCGGCGTCCGCTCGCGCACCGGGCGTGGATCCCATGCGTCTGTTCCCTCCGGGTGCGTAGCTGACTTCGAAGTGCGTAAGGAAGGGCTCTTGATCGCAGCGTCGCCGTCCCCGTTACATACGGATGGTAACCATGGGGCTTGCGCCCCGCCCGCCTTCTCTTCTGTGGGGAAACATGCCTGTGGAACCCCCTGCGCCTGCTTCGGCCCCGGACTCGGCCGCCGGTGGCGCGCCCGCGACGGTACGGCACGACGCCTTCACCGTGGAACGGCATCTGGTCACGGCCCCCGGCTCGGTTTTCGAGGCTTTCACCGACAGCCCGGTGCGGCGCCGATGGTTCGCGTTGCCGGGCCGTCAGGTCTCCTACGACCACACCTTCGCGGTGAACGGCGGCGAGAACGCCTCAAGCGTCTTCACGCTCGCGGGCTCCGCGCCCGAACACCTCGAATACGCCTCCCGGTACCTCGACATCGTCCCGGACTCGAGGATCGTCTACACGTACACCTCCCGCGTGGACGACGTCACCCGGTGGGCCTCGCTGGTGACGGTCGAGCTGCACCCCGAGGACGGCGGCACGCGCCTGCGCTGGACCGAGCAAGCGGTCTTCCTGGCCTCGTCCGCACGGCCGGAGGACGACCTTCCCCACCTCCGCGGCGCCACCCGCCTGCGCTTGAACGGTCTGCCGGCAGCGTTGCGGACGACATGAAGCCCGCGCATCGGGAGTCCCCCGGGAACGCACCCGGATCGCCGACGTACGAGAGCGGCCTCACCGGCATCGGCCGGGGGTACGGAGCCGTCCGACTTGAACTCGCCCCCGCACGGCACGAGTCGGGCCCCATCACGTCGGGCTGAGAACCCCGCGCGCCCGGCCCATCGGGGCAGAGCTGGTGCCGGCTGAACCGGACGCCGAGCGGACGACCGCCGCGGACGGGACGGACAGAGTGCGCTCCCGACGCGCAGGTGGTCTTCGTACACGAGGTTCGTGCGCCTCGGCCCCCGGACCGTACTCACCGGGCCCCTTCCGCTCGGCGATCAGGGGCGTCAGCTGTCGTGGCGCTCGCATACGCGCCGGGATCAGCGATGCGAGCCGGTTCGAGCACCGCTGGAGGAACCCTCCGGCTTCATGCCGGACCGGCTCTTCCTGCAGTGCATGAGGCCGGGCCGTGGCGAGGGCGTACGACCCGGGCGGGTGGCCACGCACTTCCTCCGATCAGGTCCAGGTGCAGACGCTGCCCGTTCCGGCGCTTCCCGTACGGGGGTGCTCAGTCGGGCCAGGTTCCGGTCAGGCGGCGGGTGGTGGCGGCTCCTGCCCGGTCGACGGCGGCTCTGACGACGGCGAAGATCGCGCCTTGCACGGCCGCGGCGAGAAGCACCTCTTGCCAGGTGCGGTTCTCGTCGGTGGCGTCGGGGGCGTCGCCTTCGTGGCCGAGCATCTTCCATGCCTGCCTGAAGGCCAGGCTCGCGGCCATGCCGCTGACGGCGCCGAGGGTGAGCCCGACGGGCTTGTAGAGGATCTTGGATGCCTTCACTTGTTCCTCCGGTCGCGGCACAGCAGCAGGAAGCCGGCCGGCGCTGCGGCGGCGGCCACCAGCGGGGCGCGGCTGGTCCGCGCCAGGCCGGGGCCGAGGCGGCCTTGTCGCGCACGGCGGCCGGGGCCTTCTCGGCGACCCGCTCTTTGATTTCGGCTGCCTTCGCCCTGGTCTGCGCCTTGGTCTGCGCCTTGGTCCGTGCCTTGGTCCGTGCCTTGGCATCGGCCTTGACTCTGTCGATGGTCTTCTCAGGATCGGGGCTGCCGGCCCGGTCGACCTGCTTCTTGCCGGCCACCCCCGGCAGTGCGGCCAGAGCCGCGATCGCGGCGGTCACCAGAGCTTGGGCGGCCAGGAAGCCGACGAGGCCGACACTCCCGAGGAGACCCCCGCCCCGCCCGTACCGTCTGCCCTTCCGGGTCGTCTCCGCGCGGGCCGGCCGCGTCTCTTCCCGGACCGGCTCCGAGATCTGCCGCGACGCCCGTGTCACGAGCCCGCCCACCGGCGCGTCGTCGCCGTGGCTTCCCATGGCGCTCATCGAGCTCTTCGCCTCCCTCCGCCCCCAAGGGTTCCCGGGGCGCGCATACCCCGCCGACCGCCGGTCACTCGCCACGACAGCCGTGGCACACGTGCTCAACGCCGACAGCGCACCGGGAGACCGGGCGCCGTACGGAGCGGAGCTGCGGCCGCAGCCGCCGGTCGACGCAACGGCAGCCGTGAGGGCGGCGGTGTGCCGGAGGGAAACGACGAGCTGCCCACCGGCCCGCGGCACCGCCGTACGGAATCCATCCCGCGGGCGGCCGGCGATCGCCCGGCATGCCGGGACGACCGGGAACGCCCCTCCGAAGGCCGGCGTGGGGCTGTCGTTCCCCGGCATCCCCGCGCGCCCTGCGCGTGGGAGGCCATCGCCGCAGCACTCCGAGCGTCGTGCAGCAGGCCGGCCGACGAGGACGACGGCCAGGACGGTGACGAAGAGCCCGCGCACGCTCAGCCTCCGTCGACCCGGCAGTCGAACGGCAGGTCCGGCCGCGGCGTACAACCGGCCGCGATGGCCTTCCACCCCTTGTCGAACGGGGACAGGAACAGAGTGTCGCCGCTCAGCCGCACCTCGCCCACAACGCCCTTTGCCGCTCGACGTGGCGGTGGTGGCGGTCAGTCCGATTCCGCGCTGGGAACCTCCAGCGGGTCGCGCGGCGCCTTCCCCTTGGCCTCCTCCAGCTGGGCACCGAGCTCCTGGAGGCGGTTACGGCCCATGGCCTTGCGCACGTCGGGGAACCAGTCCTGTTCCTCCTCCTCGACGTGATGGCGCACCTGCTCCATCACGACGCTCATCTTGGCCTTGAACCGCTCGTCGCCCGGGTCCATCTCCTTGAGCTCGGAGAGCATCCACACCACCGCGTGGTGCTCCTCGATGCTCTCCAGGACGTGGTCCTTGGTGTCGGGGGCGGCCTCGCGGGCGGCCGGGTAGAAGCACTGCTCCTCGATCCACGCGTGGACGGTGAGCTCCTCGATCACCTCGTCGACGATCCGCCGCCGCTCGGCGGTGTCCTCGTCGTCCGTCTTCTCGAACGCCTTGAAGAGCTTCTCGACCGTCTTGTGGTCTTCCCGGAGCAGCACGATGGCGTCCAACGAGATCTCCTCTGCGACAAGGGGGCAGCAGTACGGCCCACACCGTGCCTTCCCTACCCGGTCTTCCCCCCACGTTTCCGCCGCCCCCGGCGAGCTCACCCGTCTGGTGGCCGACCGCCACTCCGTCGCGGTGCGTCGACGCCCGGACCGGGCCGCTGCCCGGCGGGGCAGGGCGCGCGCCGAGCGCGACCCGCTCGTAGCTGTCCGGGCCGCCCGCGCGCCGCGTACCGGCTCGCGACCGCACCCGGCCAGGACGCCCAGGCATCCGAGCGGTTGCGCCGGCGAGTCGAAGCGGCCGGGGTGGACGTGTCCTTCGCCTGCGGGGCGTCCCCGTCCTGAGCGACTGCCGCTTCTCCGGGCGATGGCCTCGCGTTGCGGCCCACCGCGCCCGGGTGGCGCTCACCGGACGCCACTCCCCGGGCCGCCGTCCTGCGTGGTGATCCGAGCGCACGCTCGGACGACCTCGCCGAGTCCCATTCCGCCCTCGAAGAGGGCGCGCTGCCGCCGTGCGCCTCCCCCGCGCGCCAGGAGGTCCTTGAGGGCGGCCCGTGCCCGGTCGAGGTCGCCGGTCTCCCGCAGCGCGGTCTCGGTGTGCGTGACCAGGGCGTCGAAGGCCGCCTCCGGGGGGACGGGGCGCAGTGTCCGGGGGTCGAGCAGCGGGCCTTCCGGTCCTGAGCGGGCGGCCTGCCAGGCCGCCAGGCGCAGCGTCTCGACCGGGACGCGGGGGACGGGTCCACCCGACCGCCAGGCCCGTGCAGCGGTCTCGACCAGGGCGCGGGCGAGGGTGGCCACCAGCACCGTGGTGTCGGCTTCGAGGCAGACGTCGGCGACGCGGATCTCGACGGTGGGGAAGGTGTGGGAGAGGCGGGCGTCGAAGTAGATCATGCCCTGGTCGCGCAGGACGCCGGTGCTCAGCATGTCGCGCACCCGGGCGTGGTAGCCGGCCGCACTGCCGAACGGCTCGTAGGGGCCCGCGGAGGGGAGGCGGTACCAGACCCGGCTGCGGTAGCTGGCGTACCCCGTGTCCTTGCCCTGCCAGTAGGGCGAGTTGGCGCTGATCGCGGTGAGCAGCGGCAGCCACGCACGGATCCGGTCGAGGACCGCGACGCCCTCCTCGTCGGACTCGACGGAGACGTGCACGTGGCATCCGCCGGTGAGCTGCTCCTGCGCGGTCAGGGCGAACTGGTCGGCAAGCCAGCGGTACCGCCGCCCGAGGTTCCGGGAGGGCTCGACCGCGAGCGGGGAGGTCGCCAGGGCGGCGACCTGGGCGCCGACGCTTCCGGCGTGGCGCCCGGCCTCGCCGCGCCACCGGACGATCTCCTCGCGGAGCGCGCCCATGTCGCCGACGGGGCGGGTGGCGAACTCCAGCTGCTCCTGGTGCAGCTCCTTCTCGAAGACGTCCCCCTCCCCGTCCCCGGCTGCCGCGGCGAGGACCGCGGACGACAGGGCGAGCGGTTCCCCGGTCCGGGCGCTGACGAGCAGCAGCTCCTCCTCCACCCCCACCGTGCGGGTCGTGTGGTACGTCGGGGTCTGGGTCACGCGTCGTTCCTTCCGGGCGGGGCATCGCTGGGGTTCGGTGCCGGGACGCCTACCCGTTATGAGAGAAAACAGCTGCTCCGACAGGAAAGATCTGGTGCTGTACGTCCTCCCCGTCTCCACCCTCGCTTCGTACCGCCCTCGGGGGCGGGCCGTGGCGCGAGGCAGGAGGGAAGGGGACCGCCCCGCTCCGGAAGGGGGTTCGGGCGGGACGATCGCCAGGCCGTCGCCCGCGGGCACAGGAACGGCCGGAGACGGGCGGCACAGGGGCGGTTCCCGTGCGCTCCCCCGCTCGTCTGCCCTCGCGTCTGCGCCTCACACCCGTGCGACAGCGGAAAAAGCCGGGCAGCCGCCCAAGCCGTTCGGCATCGGACCGCCGGTGCCGGTGTCCTGCCGCGGCGAACGGCACGCCACACCACGCCACGGCCTCGCAACGAGGGCAATTAATCCGAATTGCGTGAGATGCAACGTTATGGGGGTACGCGCCCTCTGACGGTGACATCACCACGTCGAGGAAAGGTGTGCGTCATGCCCCGAGGTTCCAGCCCCAAGCGCGAGCGTCAGTACGAACACATCAAGGAGTCGGGCGAGAAGCGCGGCATGTCGGAAGGCCGCGCGAAAGAGATGGCCTCCCGAACGGTGAACAAGGAACGCGCCCGTTCCGGGGAGAGCGAGACAGCGAGCCGCAGCTCCACCCAGGGCAAGTCCGCCTCTCAACGCGGCGGCGAGAGGTCCCGCGGCAGCGGCTCCTCCGAACGAACCAAGGACGACCTCTACCAGGAGGCGAAGAAGCGCGGCATCGACGGCCGCTCCAAGATGACCAAGCAGCAGCTCAAGAACGCCCTCGGCCACTGACCGTGTGACGCGCCCCGGGCGCCGGGCTGCCCCGCCCTCGCCCGACCCGGGTGCTTCTCGCGCGGTGCGTCCCGTCCGGTCGTTCCCGTTCCGGTAGCGGGAGGAGTCCCGTGGCCATCCGTCATCGGCTCATCCGGCACCCTCCTCGTCTGTGACGAGCACCCCCTTCGCGGCCTGGCCGGTTCCCTGCGCGGTCCTGTCGTCGAAACCGCCCTGCGGCTACGGCACCGGGGCACGCCTGCCCGTCTGGCCAGGGTCGTGGAGCAACAGCCCGGCGAGGCGCTCCGTGCCTGACGCGGTGGTGATCGGCGCCGGCCCCAACGGGCTGGTGGCCGCGAACCCGCTGCTCGACACCGGGTGGAGCGTGGAGGTCCTGGAGGCACAGGAGGAGCCCGGAGGTGCCGTGCGCAGTGACCGCGGTGTGCACCCGGACCACGTCTCGGACGTCTTCAGCGCCTTTCATCCGCTCGCCGCCGCATCGCCCGGTCCTCGCGGGCCCCGACCTGGCCACGGAGGGCCTGCGGTGGAGCCGCGCCCCCACCGCGCTGGCCCACCCCCTGCTGGACGGGCGGTGCGCGGTGCTGGGGCGCCGGGTGCGGGACACCTGCGCCGGCCTGGCCCGCTTCACCGCTGCCGACGCCGACGCCTGGGAGCACTTGTACGGGGCGTGGGCCCGGGTGGGGCCGTACCTCGTACAGGCCCTGCTCGCGCCCTTCCCCCGGTCCGCTCCGGGCTTCGGCCGGCTCGTCTCCATGCTCGTCCAGAACCACGGCTTCCCGGTTCCCCGTCGCCGTGCGCGGGGGCACGGCGGTCGGGGTCAGGGCCGCGGCCGGGGAAACCGTGCGCGCGCCGGGGGCCGTACTCGCCGACACGTCGGCACTCGCTCTGTACCGGGACCTCGTGGGCCATCGGAATCAACGCGTCGCCGCCCCCCATCCGTACGCGTCAGTCGTCCGGCGACCAGAGGGCCGCGAGGGTCCCGCTGCCCGGGTCCGACCGCGACCAGTCGCCGGGCAGGTCGATCACCGCCACGCCGGAGGTGGCGAAACCCTCCCTCAGCCGCCTCAGCAGGTCCGGGGAACCGCCCCCGGACAGGCCGACGGCCAGCTCGTGGATGCCCGGGTTGTGGCCGACCAGCATCAGGCAGCCGAGGCCGCTTCCCCGTTCCGCCAGGACGGCGACCAGCACGCTCGGGGCCGCGTTGTAGATCCGCCGGTCGTACACGGCGGGCGGCGGGTCCGTCTGCGCGGTGACGGCGAGCTGCCAGGTCTGCCGCGTTCTGAGGGCCGGAGAGACCAGCGCCAGGTCGCACCTGAGGCCGGCGGTGACGAGCCAGCGCCCCGTCCTGGGCGCGTCGGCCCGTCCGCGTCTGCTCAGCGGCCGATCGAAGTCCTCGATCGGCCGGTCCTTCGATACGGCCTTCGCGTGCCGCACCAGCACCAGCCGGCGCTCAGCCGTCCTGTCGGGAACCGAAGGCATCACCGTCTCCTCACGATCAGATGTCCTCGCGCAACACCGGCCGCTCCTCCGGCGGCCGTTCGGGCAAGCGGACCGGCAACGTGTCGGCGAACTCGATGCAGGTGGCGTCCGGCGTCACGATCTCGCGCACGGTGGTCACGACACGTCTCCCGAGATGCGGTCGGCCACGCGGCCGGTCCCGGCGGCCTGGTACCTCTGCGCCTGCCCTCCGGTACCGCCTTCAAGCAGCCGTGCGGGACATGTCCGCCGGCTGAGCATCCAGGGGTCGCACCGAGGCGCTGCTCGAAGTGATCAGCGCGAAGGCGGAGCACCGTGAGCCTGTCGCATCCGGGGGTGAGGAGGCTCCGGCGGTACCGGTGGTGGACCTGGTGGCCGCGCTGGAGGCCTCCGTGGCAAGGCGAAGGAAGCGCGCGGTGAGGGTGGCGGGTCGGCCACGGTGCGCGAAGGTTCCGTCCGGTCCGCTGTAGACGTGACGGCCGGCAACGGAGGTGTACCGGTCTTCGCACGGGAAGCGGTTGCTGGCCGTCAGGGCGACGGATCTCCCTCGGTTCAGGTACCGACAGCACCAGGGGCGGCCGTCTGGAGGGGCGCGGTCCGGAGCCGGTAGGCGCGGATCAGGTGCCGCACATGCGGCACCGCGGCGGCGCGGGAGGCCACCTCAAGATCAGCCGGCACGTTCAGGGCCAGGATCCGACCCTCGCCGACAGGCTCCACGGGCATGGCGCGTTGCTTTCCGCCGGATTGGCAGACCGCCACCCCTGACGGACAGGCAGGGGTGACGGCCGGAGGGGGTCTGGGCGGGGCCCTGTGGCCGCCCCGGGTGCTCTTTTACGCGGCGGGGGCGAGTTCGGCGCGGCCGAACAGCAGGGCGTAGCCGGTGGGGAGCTGGTGCAGGATGCGGGTGATCAGGTCGGGGCCGGCGCAGGCCGCGACGGCGGAGAAGACGGAGCCGGTGTCCCAGCGGGTGGTGGCGAGGGAGGCGCCGGTGCGGGCGGCGAGGTCCTTGACGAAGGCCCAGCCGGTCAGCGGCTGCGCGTCGGGGATCTGCGCGGTCAGGACGCGGGCGGCCTCCAGGGGCAGCCGGGCGGCCAGGTCGACGCGTTCGTCGCCGGTCAGCGCGCGTCCCAGGCCCGAAAGGACCAGGCGGACGGCTTCGTCGGCTTTCTCGCGGGTGGGGTAGGCGCCTTCGTAGCGGACCTTCTCCAGCATCTGCTCATACGCCGTCCCGTACGGCTGCTGGTGCTCAAGCGGTGCGCGCACGTCGGTGATCACTGCGGTGCATGCCTTTCGTGGAGCCGGGGTCGGGTGGTGCCGGTGTGCGGCACCGGGTCGGTGGTCAGGTGGGCTGGGGGCGCCCGAAGAGGAGGTCGTAGCCGGCGGGGAGCTGGAGCAGGACCTCCTTGAGGAGGGCGTCGCCGGCGGTGTCGGCGACCGTGGACAGCACGGCGCTGACGTCCCAGGTCGCGGTCTGCTCGGTGGCTCCCTCGATCCAGGCTGCGGTCGCCCGCACGAACCGCTCCGGCGACAGCGGTTCGGCGCTCTGGAGCGGGTTGAGGAGGATCAGGGCGAAGTCCTCCGGCAGGCGTGCCGCGAGCCGGGCGCGGACTCCGCCGACCAGGTGCGCGCCGAGCAGGGCGAGCACCACACGGGCCGCGCGCTCGGCTTCCTCCACGGTGCCGTACTCGCCGCGTTCCTTGACGTGGTCGAGGAATACTTCGCGTCGCAGTGTCATCTCGGCCATCACCCCTTGTTCTTCGGACTGCCCATGGGGGTGCGGAGGGCGGGATGAGGGGGAGATCAGGTGCCCGTCCTCCGCACCGGTCCGGCCGGTGTCAGCCGGAGATCTCCTTGCGGCCGGATCCGACGCCGACGGAGATCTTGCGGGGCTTGGCGCGCTCGGCGATCGGGATCCGCAGGGTGAGCACGCCCGCGTCGTAGTCGGCCTGGATGTGCTCGGTGTCGAGGGTGTCGGCGAGCACGATCTGACGGGAGAAGACGCCCAGCGGCCGCTCGGACAGCTCCATCTGCACGTCGTCGGACTTCGCCACCGGCCGGCGCTCGGCCTTGACGGTCAGCATGTTCCGCTCGACGTCGATGTCGATCGCGTCCGCGGAGACGCCGGGAAGGTCGAAGGCCACCACGTACTCGTCACCCTCGCGGTAGGCGTCCATCGGCATCGCCGACGGCCTCGACCAGGTCCCCGGGCCCATCAGCTGCTGCGTCAGCCGGTCCAGCTCACGGAAGGGGTCAGTGCGCATCAACATCGTGAAAACACCTCCAGCAGGTTCAGGCAGTTGCTGCCAATGCGCCTCACTGACACCGTTGTAACATGTCATCCAATGGATGACAAACATGATGTCGTCAGCTCGATGACAACCCGAGGGAGGCGCCCGTGACCCCGGCCGACCAGCCGTCCCCGTCCCGCGCCGACGTCCACGGCCCGGTGTCGTACCTGGCCGCCGCGGCCGCCCTCGACGCCATAGACGCCGCCCTGCGCGAAGCCCGGCACAAGACCCTGAACGCCCCTGCCCCGGGTCCGGAACAGGCCCTGGCCTCCTTGTCGCTGCTGCGGCAGGTGCGCGAGCAGCTCGCCGGGTGGGAGACCGGCCTGATCGAAACGGCCCGCGACGCGGGCGCCAGCTGGGCCGACCTCGCCCACCCCCTCGGCGTCGCCAGCCGCCAGGCCGCCGAACGCCGCTACCTGCGCGGCCGTCCCGGCCCGGCCGGGACCACCGGCGAGCAGCGCGTCCAGGCCACCCGTCAGGCCCGGGCCGCCGACCGCAGCACCGCCGCCTGGGCCCGCCGCAACGCGGCCGACCTGCGCCGCCTCGCCGGCCAGATCACCGCTCTCACCGACCTTCCCCCCGCCGCCCGCCGCCCGATCAGCGAGCTCCACGCGGCCCTCGCCCACGACGATCCCGCCGACCTCATCGCCCCCCTGACCGCTGCCCGCCCGCACCTGGCCACCGCCCACCCCGACCTCACCGCCCGGCTCGACTCCCTCACACCTCCCTGACCCCGCCCGGCGCACCGCGACAGCAACCCGACCGAGTCCTTCGAGGAGTCGCCCCGGGGCAAGCGCTCCAAGTGGCTTCGCGTGCCTGCTCCTTCTGCGGGCCGGGCGGATAGGCTCGACAGCGTGGAGATCATCAAGGCCCTGGTTCCGGGCGCCGAGGAGTCGTCGACGCACCACCTGGACCCGCGGCATGCCGTGCGGCTGGCCACGTACGGGACCGTGGCCACGCACCTGTCCCTGCTGAGCGACCGCCGGCTCGGCGAGGTCGTGGCCGCCGCCGACCCGCTCGGATCCGGCATCGGCGGCAGATCGGCGGAGCTGGACGTCGAAGGCACGCGGGTGTTCGTCAAGCGGGTCCCCCTCACGGACACCGAGTTGCGGCCGGAGAACGCGCGGTCGACGGCGAACCTCTTCGGACTGCCGATGTTCTACCAGTACGGGGTGGGCTCAGCGGGGTTCGGAGCCTGGCGAGAGCTGGCCGTGCACGTCATGACCACCAACTGGGTCCTCGGGAACGAGTACGAGGGCTTTCCGCTGATGTACCACTGGCGAGTCCTGCCCGACCGCCCTCCCCAGGGTTTCGTCGACGAGTTCGGGGGCATCGACGGGGCGGTCACGCACTGGGAGGGGTCATCGGCCGTGCGTGAACGGCTGGAGGCCATCGGCCGTTCCTCTTTCAGCCTGGTGCTCTTCCTGGAACACGTCCCGCAGACCCTCGCCGACTGGCTGCACGACCACCGGACCGCGACGCCGGAGGTCGGCGAGGGCTCGCCGTACCCATGGGTGGAGGAGGCCCTGGCGCGCGGGAGCGCCTTCATGAGCTCGCGCGGACTCGTCCACTTCGATGCCCACTTCGCCAATGTCCTGACCGACGGCCGGCTGCTCTACTTCACGGACTTCGGACTCGCTCTGAGTTCCGGCTTCGAACTGTCGCCGGCCGAGGCGGAGTTCCTCTCCGACCATCTCGCGTACGACCGCTGCCACACCGCGAGTCATCTGCTCCGCCACCACCTGCCCGATGGCGTGCGCGGCGGGAGGGAACACCAGGCGTTCCTGCGCGAGTGGATCGCCGGCCACCGGCCCGATGGCGTCCCGGACGAGATCGCCGCGATGATCGACCGGCATTCCCGGGCCGCCGTGGTCTTCGGCGAATTCGCCCGTCGTCTGCTCACCGAGAGCAAGCGGACGCCGTTTCCGGCCGCCGAGATCGAGCGGGCCTGGGACACTGCGGTCCCGGCACCCCGCTGAGGCCGGCCTGGAGATCGCCGTCAGGACGTCTCGTGACGGGTGGCGTGCCGGGCGACGAAGGCCGGCGGCCGGTCGGCCCGGTGGTTGAGCTTGCCCGGTGGTTGGGCTTGCGGGCCGGAGACGGGTACTTCGGCCGGGTGCTGGGGAACCTGTCGGCGGCATCGGCACGTGCACGGCCTTCCACGTGCACGGCCTTCGGGGCGCCGGGTCCGCCCTCACCCCGTGGCGGGCGACCCCGTCGTGGTCCCCGTGAAGTGGGCCGTCGCCAGGAGCGTGCCGTCCGCGGCCAGGAGGCGGGCGCCGGTCAGGGTGGTGGGGTCGACGGGGGTCGGGGCGCCCCAGTAGCCGTAGCCGGCGCGGAGGGGGAAGGAGCCGAGGGGGACGGTGGAGCCGTCGGCCCGGGTCAGGAGGCACCGGACCGGGCCGTCGGTCGTCCGGTTGCGGCCGAGGTCGACGGACATGTACACCCAGCCGTTGCCGCCGGTGGCGTCCGTCGGGTGGGCGTAGATCCGGCCCACCTCGCGGCCGCTCCCGGTGCCGGCGGGGGTGAGCAGCGCCGCCTCCAGGACGTGCGGCGACGGGGCCACGGCCGGGGGCGCGCCCTCCACCGCGGTGCCGACCGTCCAGCCGCCGAACCCGAAGGCCAGGGCCGTGGCCACACCCGCCAGGGCGATCCGGAGGCGGTGCCCCCGGGCCCGGCGCCGGGCCGCCGGAGCGGGTGTGGGGGCCTGGGCCTGGGCCGGGGCCGGGGCCTGAGCCGGGGCCTGAGCCGGGGCCTGAGCCGGGGCCGGGGCCTGAGCCGGGGCCGGGGTCGAGGCCTGAGCCTGGGCCGGGGCCTGGGCCGGGGCCGGGGTCATCGCCCGTACCACCCGGCTCTCGAAGCCCACCGGCGGTTCCGCTCCCGGCAGCAGCCCGAGCAGACCGTCCCCGACCGCCGTGAGCCGCTCCACGTAGGCCCGGCAGTCCGGGCAGCGGTCCAGGTGGGCCACCGCCTCGGCGCGCTCGCGCGCGGGGAGGATCCCGAGCGCGAGTTCGGCGCCCTCCTCGCGCAGCCGCTCGCAGTCCATGCCGCTCACCGCGTCTCCTCGCTCTCCAGGAGC
Organism: Streptomyces sp. NPDC021012; assembly: GCF_044333355.1. Taxonomy (NCBI): domain Bacteria; kingdom Bacillati; phylum Actinomycetota; class Actinomycetes; order Kitasatosporales; family Streptomycetaceae; genus Streptomyces; species Streptomyces sp. NPDC021012. The sequence goes on along the minus strand of NZ_JBIRQU010000003.1, from coordinate 656,383 downwards.
GCCCGCACCTTGATCGTCCCCGTCCGGATCCTGGTCTTCGCCGTGCCCAGCGGCACGCCCTCGAAGGCGGCGACCTCCCGCGCCGTCATCCCGTAGATCCCGGCCATCACCAGCGCCCGCGCCTGCTCCCGGGGCAGTGCGGCCACCGCCCGCCGGACCCGCTCGGCCGCGTCGTCGGCGAGGGCGCGGCGCTCCGGCGTCTCCGTGACGATCCCGACCAGCGTCTCCAGGTCCTCCGGGGCCACCGGGGTCGCGCGCCGGGCCCGTACCGCGTCGATCGCCAGGTTGTGCGCGATGGCCGTCAGCCAGGTCCGTACGGAGCCGCGCCGGCCGTCGTACACCTGGGCGTGCCGCCAGGCCCGCTCGAAGGTCTGCTGGGCCACGTCCTCCGCGAGTGCCGGGTCGCCGACCACGGCGACCGCCACCCCGTAGACCGAGCGCTGGAACCGGCGCACGAACGCCACCGCGATCTCCGGATCGCCCGTGGCGAGACCGGAGAGCAGTGCCTCGTCGGGAACCCGCTCCAGCGGAAGGCCCATGCGTCCCACACCCGTGGTACGTCCGAAGTCCCCGAAGGGATCGCCGGTCCCGAAAGGATCGCCGGTGCCCGAAGGGATCGTCCGAGCCCATTGTCCGCCGCACCCGCAATCCCGGCGCGGCCCGGCGCCGTACCTCCTGTGGGGGCACCACCGGAGGACCGAACGATGACGACACCACGTATCCGCGGACCGCGCAGCCGCGCGCTGCTCGCCCTGTCGGCCGCCTCGCTGGCCGGACTGCTCGCCGCCTGCGGAGGCGGCGACGGCGGTTCGAGCAGCGGCACGACCACCCCGCCCCCGGCGCAGAAGAGCACGGCACCCGCGGGCGCGACCCGGGTGACCGCGGACCTGGCCGACTTCAGGATCACGCTGTCCCGGCAGACCTTCACCCCCGGCACGTACGCCTTCGTCGCGAGGAACACCGGGCACCACGAGCACGCCCTGGAGATCCAGGGACCCGGCGGCGAGAACCGCTCCAGCACCGTCTCCCCGGGGGAGTCCACCACCCTCACGGTGACCTTGAAGGACGGGAAGTACGAGATCTACTGCCCGGTCGACGGACACAAGGACCTGGGGATGAAGACCGCGATCACGGTGGCCGGCGCCCCGGTCGACAAGACCGGCACCAACCCGGCCACTCCCGCTCCTCCGACCTCTCCCGGCAATGGTTACTGACCGGACCCGCCGCGCCGCCGTGGTGGTGCTGCGGCTGGCCGCAGCGGGCCTGACGGCGGCGATGGGCGCCATCCACCTCTACCTGTGGGCCGACGGCTACCGCGATCTGGCCACCATCGGCGGCCTGTTCCTGCTGAACGGCGTCCTCGGCTGCCTCCTCGCCGTGGCCCTGCTGCTCACCCCGTACCGCTGGCTCGGCCTGGTCGCCACCGCCACCGCGCTGTTCACGGCGGGCACGCTCGGCGCGCTGTTCCTGAGCCTCACCACGGGCCTGTTCGGCTTCGAGGAGTCGGCCGACGCCGACCTGGTCCGCCCCACCATCGGGGTCGAGACGGCGGGCGTCCTCGTCCTGACCACCCTGGCGGTGTCCGCGCTCAGCCACCGCCACCATCCCGGTCGGCACTGACGAGCCCCGACTCGTAGGCGCCGATCACCGGTTGGGCGCGGTCACGCGCCCGCAGCCTGTGCGGGAGCCGTCCGATGTACGTCTTGACGGCGCCGTGGCCGAGGAGGGTGAACGCGTCGCCCCACAGGGCCGGTTCCCGGAAACGCCCTCCCATCCTGGCGGCGTGGACCAGCGCCGGCCCGATGACGGGGGACGCGTCGCCGAGCCGACGCCCGGGGAAGGACGGGGCCTGGAAGGGAAGTGGTCGGAGTCAGGTGCTGTTGGCGTCCAGGAGGCGGCGGGTGCGGTCGCTCGCGCCGCTGAGGGCGAGGGGGACGCCGAGGCCGGCGCACATGCGGTGGGTGCGGGCGAGGGCGCTGAGGGTGGCGGGGCTGGGGTCGGCGGCCGGGACCGCGATGACCACCCGGGCGGGGCGGTGCTCCTCGACGAGGGCCTGGATCCGGAGGGCGGCCGCGGCGCGATTGGTGACGTCCAGGTCGCGGTGGAGCGTCACGTGCAGGGCATCGTGACGTACGGCGTGGCTGATGAGCATGGTCCCTCCGCACGGGAGACGAGGAAGGCCCACGACTGGACGTCCGCGTGGGCGGTTCGTCCGAGGATGTCATGACTGGTGGCCCGGTGGGGTCCTCGTGACGTGCGCGCCGCGGAGTGTCCGTGCAGCGGTGACGTGCGGGATCCGGGGTGCGCCGGGGTTTGCCGGAAAGGGCCGGAGCCCGGGCCGCGCAGCGGGCCCGGGCTCCGGCGGGGTGCACGTGAGCCGTACACCGGCATGTCGCCCGCCTCCCGGACGGGCGTCACGCTCGTGGGTTTCAGTGCCAGTACTTCATGGTCGAACCTCCTCCCCCGCTCGTGGGCGCAGGGTGACCTCGAAGCGGTCGAGACCGCGGAGGGTCAGATTGCGCCGGTGGTCCGGTTCCGCGACCGCCCGTGCGTCCGGGTAGTCCCTGGCCAGGGCCCCGAGGACCGATCCGGCGAGCCGGATCGCCATGGACGCGCCCAGACAGGCATGGGCCCCGCGTCCGAACCCGAGGTGCGGGTTCGGGGCGCGGTCGAGTCGCAGCTCTGCGGGGTGGTCGAACCGCAGCGGGTCGTGGTTGGCCGCGCCCAGGAAGAGCGTGACCGGATCACCCGCCTTGATGGTGACGCCACCCAGTTCGGTGTCGGTGACGCAGACCCGGGCGTCCGCCTGGACGGGTGCGTCGTACCGGATGAGTTCGTCCACGGCCGTGGCCGGGGTCGCCCGGAACGCGGCGAGCGCGCCGGGGGTGGTGAGGAGGGCGGCCCCGGCGTTGCCGAGGAGCCGCGAGGCCGATTCGTAGCCCGCGTGGAGGACGGCGCGCAGACTGTTCCGCAGAACCGTTTCTGCCACGCCGCTGTCCGCCGCGTGCTCCGCCACGTACGCGATGAGCCCTTCCTCGGGCGGATCCGCGAGCCACCCGCCCGCGTACTCCGCGAGCCGCGCCCGGGCGGCGACGGCCGGTTCGCGCTTCTCGGGCCACAGCCCGGCGTCCATGCCGTCGACGACGGTACGGGACATGGGCACGAACCAGTCGAGCTCGGGCGCGGGGACGCCGAGGAAGGCGGTGACGAAGCGCAGGGCGACCGGTTCGGCGAGCTCTCCGACGAAGTCGAAGGAGGGACGGTCGGCCAGCCCGGCGAGCAGGTCCGCGATCCGGTGCTCCAGGTCCTCGTGCAGGGCCTGGCGGTCCTGGGCGCGGAAGCCGTCGAGCAGCAGGTGCCGGATGGCGGTGTGCTCCGGCGGGTCGAGGGTCTGGACGCTCAGCAGGGGGGCGGGGATGTCCTCGCCGGCGCGGCGCCAGTCGGAGGCGAAACGGTTGCTGTCGGTGAGGACCGCGAGGCAGTCGGCATGGCGGGTCAGCACCCAGGAACCGAGCAGTTCGTGCCAGAAGACCGGGGTGCCCTCCCGCAGGCGGGCATAGGCCGGGTAGGGGTTCCGCAGGATCGACGGACGGGCCAGATCCAGGATCGGGTCCACGGCTGCCGTTTGCTCCACGAAACGTCTCCCCTTGCGCATCGGGCCTGGTCGAGGCCTTGGCTGCTGTCCGAGTCGAGCGTGCGAGACGCCGGATCACCGGTGGGTGGAACGCCTCGCTGATGCTTCACCGACGGTTCGCCGGCGCTTTCCCTTGCATGATCCGAGTCGAGCGCCGGTGACGCTACCACGCAACTGGGGCGGCTGGTATGACTACCTGCCACAGATCTTTCACAAACCTTCGGGGAGTTACGGAAGATGACCAGCCAAGACCAGACAATCGTTCACGATGTCCCGGTAAACGTTGCTCAACAGCCCAACCCCTACCCGCTCTTCGAACGCATCCGTGAGCACGGCGTCGTCCAGCGCGTCCGGCTGAATCCCACTCTTGAAGTCTGGATGGTCACCGGCTACGACGAGGCGGTGGCGGCGCTCACCGACCCGCGCCTCAGCAGCAGCCCCGTCGGGGTCAACGGCCTCGAGGAGGAGATGGCCCACCAGGAGCGCACCAACGTCCTGATGGCCAGCATGCTCGTGGCCGACGGCGAGAACCACACCCGGCTGCGCAACCTCGTATCGAAGGCCTTCACCTTCCGCCGCGTGGAGGCGCTCGCACCGCGCGTCCAGGCGCACACCGACGCCTTCCTCGACGCCATCGCGCGGCGCGGATCCGCCGATCTGGTCTCCGAGTTCGCGCTGCCGCTGCCGATGGCCGTCCTCAGCGAGCTCATCGGCATCCCGGCCGAGGGGCAGCCGGACTTCGCCCGTCTCGCGGTCGGTCTCATCATGCCGCCCAACACCCCGGAGCGGCTCGCCAAGGGAGCCAAGGCGCGCGCCGAACTCATGGAGTTCTTCGAGCCGTTGATCGCCGCACGCAAGGCGGATCCGAAGGACGACCTGCTGAGCGCGCTGTGCGCCGCGCAGGCCGAGGAGAAGATCAGCGACCGCGAGCTGACGGCCATGGCCATCCTGCTCACGCTCGCCGGCCACGAGACCACGGCGAGCCTCATCGCGAACGGCGTCCACGCCCTGCTGCGCCACCCGGAGCAGTTCGCCGCGCTGCGCGACGACCCCTCGCTGCTGCCCGGCGCGATCGAGGAACTCCTGCGCTACGAGGGCCCGGTGAGCCGGGGCGTCGCGCGCTTCACGGTCGACGCGTACGAGATCGGCGGCGTCACCGTCCCGCCCGGCGAGATGATCATCATCGGGCTCGCCGCGGCCAACCGCGACCCCGCGCGCTACGACCGTGCCGACATCCTCGACGTGGCCCGCCGCGAGGTTCCGCAACAGCTCGCTTTCGGCCATGGTGTGCATTTCTGCCTGGGCGCTCCGCTCGCCCGCGCGGAGGCCAGGATCGCCATCGGCACCCTGCTGCGGCGCTTCCCCGACCTCCGGCTCGCCGACCCGGACGCGGACCTGAGCCGGCGCGAGGGCATCCTGCGCGGCATGGCGACGCTGCCCGTGACCTTCACCCCGCAGGCGTGAGGGGCACGACGGTGACGGCGGCGGAATTCGACGAGATCGCCCCGGGGTACGACGAGTCGCGCGGCGGTACGGAACGGGCGGCCGGCTTCGCGCACATGCTGGCGCCGCTGCTCGACCCGGCGCGCCCGGTGCTCGACATCGGCGTCGGCACCGGGATCGTGGCGGCCGAACTGACCGCGCTCGGGCACACCGTGCACGGCCTCGACCTCTCCCCCGGGATGCTCGCCCTGGCGCGGGCCCGGCTCGGCGCCCGGGTCGCCGTCGGCGACGCCTCCCGGCTGCCGGTGCGGAGCGGTTCCGTGGACCAGGCGGTCTCGACCTGGCTGCTGCACGCGGGCCCCGACAACCGGGCCGTCCTCGCCGAGGTCGCGCGGATCCTGCGGCCCGGCGGCCGCTACCTGGTGATCCCGGCGGGCGGAACACGCCCGACGGACGACGTCGGCTCCCTCGTCGGAGAACTGGAGGACCGCCTCGACCCCGACGGCACCCGCCGCGACGGCCCGGAGTGGCTGGCCCCCATCGCCGCGACCCACGGCCTCGTCTACCAGGGAACGGCCTCCGAACGCCCCACCTCCTTCGCCGTGTCCCCGCGCGCGATGGCCGACTCCCTGACGCGCGGTCTGTTCACCGGCGCCTGGACGGTGAACGGCGACGCCACCGCCCTCGTGACCGAAACCCGCTCCCGCCTCCTCGCCCTCCCCTCCCCGGACGTCCCCCGGGTCAGACGGTCCGCAGACGTCGTCCTGCTCTTCACCCGAGAACCCGTCACGGACTGACTCCCCGCCCCCGTTGCGGGCGCGCGCTCGCCAAGGCGGTGCCCGCCCGCCACCCCCCCCGTTGTGGGCAATCGTTCCGCAGGGCGGAACGGGTGGGCACAACGGACCCGCGCCCTGCCGGCGCCAGAGGCTTACGAGCCCGAACCCGCACCCCTGTGCACAACGCACAACGGGTGCGGGTCCAGGCGCGGAACGCGGAGGCGCCGCTAGAGGGCGCCGTCCCGTGTGCCCACCCGTCCCGCCCAGCGGGACGATTGCCCACACGGGGGTGAACGAAGCGCACCGCCCCGCGCGGGCGCGGGCCCACACAGGCAGCGGGTGCGGCCCCCACACGGGGGGCGTGGGCGAAGCCCCGGGCGGAGCGCACCGCCCCGCCGGGGCGGGCCCCACACGGGGGGGCGGGGGCGAAGCCCCGGGTGGAGCGCGGCGCCCCGCGTGGGTGTGGCTCGGTCGTGTCAGGCGCGGCCGCGCAGTGCCGTCGCGTAGATCTCGTCGGGGTCGAGGCGGCGGAGTTCCTCGGCGATGAGTTCGGCGGTGGTGCGGACCTTGAGGGCGAGGACTCGGCTGGGCTGGCCGGGGATGGCGAGGCGGGCGACGGGGCCTTCGGGGCGGTCGATGCGGATCTCGCCGTCGGCGGTGCCCATGCGGACGGCCGTGACGACGGGGCCGTCGGTGACGACCCGGTCGACGGGGACGCCGAGGCGGACCTCGAACCAGCGGGCGAGGAGCTCGGCGCTGGGGTTCTCCGCCTCGCTCTCGACGGCGGCGGAGGTGACGGTGAGCGGGGCCTGGTCGAGGGCGGCGGCCAGCATCGAGCGCCAGGGGGTGAGCCGAGTCCAGGCGAGGTCGGTGTCGCCGGGGGCGTAGGAGGCGGCGCGCCGCTCCAGGGCGCCGAGGGGGTCCTCGACCGCGTACATGTCGGTGATGCGGCGCTGCGCGAGCGAGCCCAGCGGGTCCCGGGAGGGCACCTCGGGCGCGTCGACGGGCCACCAGACGACGACGGGCGCGTCCGGCAGGAGCAGCGGCAGGACCACGGAGTCGGCGCGGGCGCCGAGTTCGCCGTAGAGCCGGAGGAGGACCGTCTCGCCCGAGCCGGCGTCGGTGCCGAGCCGGACCTCGGCGTCGAGCCGGGTCTCGTACCGCTCGCGGGGGGTGCGGGCGTGGCGCTTGATGACGACGAGGGTGCGGGAGGGATGCTCCCGGGAGGCCTCGTTCGCCGCCTTGACGGAGTCGTAGGCGTTCTCCTCGTCGGTGACGACGACGAGGGTGAGCACGGCGCCGACGGCGGGAGTGCCCACGGCCCTGCGACCTTGCAGGATCGCCTTGTTGATCCTGCTGGAGTCGGTGTCCGTCAGATCGATCTTCATGTGCGCCGCCCGTCCCTTCCTCTGCGGTGAGCCTAACCCTCCCGCACGGCCGGCGCGTGCGGGTCCCCGGACAGGTCCTACTCGGACTGTTCCTCCTCGGGCGCCTCGCGGCGTGCGGCGGCCCGGGCCTCGGCGCGGCGGCCGATGACGGCCGAGGCGGCGACCGCCGTGCCGAGGAAGGCGGTGGCCACCACCCAGGGGCGGTCGAGGACGTGTCCGGTGGCGTGGTCCAGGGAGTAGCGCCCGGCGCCGGTGATGCCGATCGCGGCGGCCGCGAAGCCGAGGAAGGCCGGGTACTCGTAGCCGCCGCCCATGGCGAAGAAGCCGGCCGGGGCGTGGACGGCGACGGCTCCCGCCATGGCGCCGGCCGCGGCGGCGCCGGCGGCCGGGGTGGCGAGGCCGAGGGCGAGGAGCACTCCGCCGCCCGCCTCGCCGAGACCGGCGGCGATCGCGCTCTCGCGGGGCGGGTCGAAGCCCATGGCCTCCATCGCCTTGGAGGTGCCCTCGATGCCACCTCCCCCGAACCAGCCGAGGAGCTTCTGCGTGCCGTGCGCGGCGAGCACGGCGCCGGTGCCGACCCTGAGCACGAGCAGCCCGAGATCGCGTCGGTTGGGGTGGCCCATGAGGTTCTCCAGGTGCGGGAGGCGGAGGCGTACGCCGTCCACTCTCGTCCGGTCCGCCCCCGCGCGCCCCCTGAACCCAGCCCGGAATACTCCACTTGAGTCATGTTTTGCGGCGATTGCCCACTGTTGCTTGACTGAATGGGCTTTACGTCCCCGAGGGAAGTGGGTACGCATGTCCGCCGAGTCCACCGAGACCGCAGCCCTGCGGGAGAGGGTCCGGGCGCTGATGCCCCGGGCGAAGGAGGACCTGACCGCGCTGGTGGCGATGCGCTCCGTCGCCGACCCGCGCCAGTTCCCGCCCGAGGAGTGCGCGAAGACCGCCGACTTCCTCGTACGGGCCTTCACGGAGGCCGGGCTGCGGGACATGCGCCGGGTGACTACCCCGGACGGCACGGACGCGGTGGTGGGGCACGCGCCGGGGCCCGAGGGGGCGCCGACCGTGCTGCTGTACTGCCACTACGACGTGCAGCCGCCCCTCGACGACGCCGCCTGGCGGACCCCGCCGTTCGAGCTGACCGAGCGCGACGGGCGCTGGTACGGGCGCGGCGCCGCCGACTGCAAGGGCAACATCGCGATGCACCTGACGGCGCTGCGCGCGCTCGGCGGTCCGGAGGGCCGGGGCTTCCCGGTGAACCTCAAGTTCGTGGCGGAGGGTTCGGAGGAGCAGGGCACGGGCGGCCTGGAGCGGCTCGTGCCGCTCCAGCCCGAACTGTTCGCCGCCGACACCCTGCTGGTCTGCGACACCGGCAACTTCGCGCTCGGCCTGCCCACGGCCACCACCTCGCTGCGCGGGCTCACCAACGTCGTCGTGACCGTCTCCACCCTCAAGGGCGAGATGCACTCCGGCATGTTCGGCGGCCCGGCGCCCGACGCGCTGGCCGCGCTCGTCCGGATCCTCGACAGCCTCCGCGACGAGCACGGCAACACCGCCGTCAAGGGGCTGCCCGGCGACGGCTCCTGGGAGGGGGTGGCCTATCCGGCCGAGCAGTTCCGCACCGACGCGGGCGTCCTCGACGGGGTGTCCCTCGTCGGCACGGGCTCGGTCGCCGACGAGCTGTGGGCCCGGCCCGCCGTCACCGTCCTCGGCATCGACTGCCCGCCGGTGGTGGGTTCCTCGGCCGCGATCCAGGCGAGGGTACGGGCCAGGGTCAGCCTGCGGGTGCCGCCGGGGATCGACGCCGACGACGCCCTGCGCGCCCTCACCGACCACCTGACCTCGGCCGCCCCGTGGGGCGCCCGGGTGGAGGTCGAGCCGGAGAGCGCCGGCCAGCCCTTCAAGGCCCGCACCGACGGCCCTGCCTACCGGGCCCTGGGGGCGGCGCTCCGCGCGGCGTACGGCAAGGACATGGTGCAGTCGGGGCAGGGCGGTTCGATCCCGCTGTGCAACGTGCTCGCCGCGCACTTCCCGGAGGCGGAGATCGCCCTGATCGGCGTCGAGGAGCCGGGCTGTCTCATCCACGCGCCGAACGAGAGCGTGGACCCCTCGGAGATCGAGCGCATGGCGCTGGCCGAGGCCCTCTTCCTGAGTTCGTACGCCACCCCCCTCTGACCCCACCCCCACCCGCAACGAAAGGACCGGTGCGGTTCCATGACACAGACTCATGAAGATCCCTACGGCGGCCGCCCCACCCGAGGGGACGTGCCACCCGGGCCCGTGGGACTCCTCGCGGGCTTCGCCTGGCAGGCCCTGCTCGTCGCCGGACTCGTCTCGCTGATCCTCGGCGTCATGGTGCTGGCCTGGCCGGAGGCCACCCTGCGCGTGGTGGGCGTGCTCTTCGGCCTGTACCTGCTGCTCAGCGGTGTGATGCAACTGGTCGCCGCCTTCGGCACGCACGCCACCACGGCACTGCGGGTCATGGCCTTCATCAGTGGCGCGCTGTCGATCCTGCTCGGCCTGTTCTGCTTCCGCGGCGCGACGCAGTCGACCCTGCTGCTCGCGCTGTGGATCGGGATCGGCTGGCTCTTCCGCGGCATCACCCAGACCGTGGCGGCCGCCTCCGACCCGGCGATGCCGGCGCGCGGCTGGCAGATCTTCCTCGGCATCGTCAGCGCGCTCGCCGGCATCGTGCTCATCGTGTCCCCGCTGGAGTCGGCCACGGTGCTCACGGTCCTCGGCGGCATCTGGCTTCTCGTCGTCGGCGTGGTCGAGCTCATCACGGCCTTCATGGTCCGCTCCCGCGCCAAGGACCTCCCGCCGGGCGCCTGAACCCGCATGCGTCACCGTCGTCCGCCGCCCGCCCGGTCTCCGGGCGGGCGGCGGGCCTTCTCGATCCGTGCGCTACATTTTGCCGGTCCTTGACCACCGATCCCCCGTGATCGCGACCTCCCGGAGCCGGCATTCCATGAGCGACATCGTCAACGGTCTCGGCCGGGCCGGAGCGTACGGCGCCCTCGGCGTGGTCCTGCTGATCCTCGGCATCGTGCTGGTGGACCTGCTGACCCCCGGCAAGCTCGGGCGCCAGATATGGGAGGACCGCAACCGCAACGCGGCGGTCCTGCTGAGCTCCGCGCTCCTCGGCATCGGCGGCATCGTCTTCACCTCGATCTGGACGACGTACGAGAACTTCGGCAAGGGGCTCGTCTCGACGGCCGCGTTCGGCCTCCTCGGCCTGGTGATGATGGCCGTGGCCTTCCTCGTCGTCGACCTGGTCACGCCGGGCAAGCTCGGTGCCACGCTCGTGGACCCCGAGCCGCATCCGGCGGTCTGGGTGACGGCCTCCTGCAACATCGCGGTCTCGGCGATCGTCTCCGCCTCGATCGCCTGACCGGACGGGCGTCACCGGGACATGGGCTCGACCTCCAGGAAGCGGCGGCCGCGCGGCCCCTTGTAGAGGAGCGCGTCCCAGCCGAGCCGTTCGAGCGCGGGGACGCAGGCGCCCAGGGCCGCCGCCTCCTCCTGGGCGGCGCCCGCGCCCGGCGGGCCGAGCCACTCCACCACGGCCGTCCAGGACCGGTCCCCCGCCCTGACCCGGTAGCCGGTGGAGCGCCGCGCCCCGGAGGCGTCCACGGACGAGGGGGTGATCCCGCCGGCCTCCAGGGCGAGGGCCACCGCGCGGACCGGTCGGCTCCGCTCCCAGTCGGCCGGGACGGTCCTCGGGTCGCCGCCCTGGCGCAGGGTCAGCCGCCTGATCTGGAGCAGCCCTTCGACGGCCGCGCGGATCTCCCGCGACCGCTGCTCGGCCTCGCCGGGAGGCACCGGCGGCCCGTCGCCCGTGGCCGCCTCGAACACACCCGAGCCACCACCCGTACCGCTCACACCACTCGCACCGCTCGTCACAGGAGCCGCCGGATGTCGCCGCGGACCCGGTAGAACCCGCCCGCCGCCGGGTGCAGGGCATCCACCACGTACCGCGCGCCGGGCTCCCGGATCGCCCGCGGGAACTGCACGTTCCACCCGGGCTCGTACCCCTGCGAGACGACCCGCACCCGGGTCCGGCCCGACTCGGTCACACACTCCACGACCACCGATCCGGCCGGGGCGTCGCTGACGGCCGTCACGGCGGTCACGGTCGTCGCCGGCTCGTACACGGGCAGGGCCGCGGCGAGCTTGACGTCCCGCGCGACCGGGACCGTGCCCTCCTTGGCGGCCTCGATCGCCGTCTCGCTCGCGTCCACGCAGACCAGCGAACCGTCCGTGGTCACCAGGTAGAGCCGCTCGTCCCGGTACTGCATGGAGAGCGCCGAACCGCCGCCCGTGCCGAGCTTCCACAGCCGGGTGCCGTCCTCCGCGAAGCAGTAGACGGAGGAGGCGGAGTCGGCGGCGAAGACGAACCGGCCGCCGGGCGAGGTGGCGCAGGAGTAGACCGGGCTGTCGCAGGAGTACACCGCCTCCACCCGCCCGTCCCTCTTCGCGAGCCGCAGCACCTTCTTGCGGGACGTGCCCGCGTAGACCGCGGTGTCCTCCTGCCAGCCGAAGAGGACCCCTCCTTCGGTGGCCGTGTGCCACAACTCGCCGCCGCCGTCCGGCGCGTGGGCGGCGACGCCCCGCGTGTCCCCGTAGTAGACGGCGTCGCCGTCGGCGCGGACCATCCAGGCGTGCTCGCCCTGGCCGCCGCGCGCCCACTGGTGCTCGTCCTCGTGGTCGATGACGGTGAGCCGGCCGGAGCGGTCGGCGACGTGCAGGACGCCCTCGTGGATATCGAGCCAGAAGATGTCGACGTCGGTGGCGATGTCGTACGCGGCGAAGGGGAGCTTGGACGAGAGGTCGTACACCTTGCCGTCGTCGCAGCCCGCGTAGATCCAGAAGTCGTCGGCGACCAGGCACTTGACGCCGTCCGGCAGGCTGAACCTGGCCTGGACCTCGCCGGCGCGGTCGAGCGTGAAGACGTCCCCCGCCTGGTTGCCCACCCAGCAGCGCTCCTCGTCGACGTGGATGCCGAAGGCGGCCGAGCCGGTGCGGAAGCGCCACAGGACGGGGGCGACGGCCCGCGCGGTGGAGGGCGCGGACGTGACCTCACGGCGCGTCACGGCGCGCGCGGCACGCTGCCCCCGGACCGCGGGGGCGTACCCCTTGCGGACCTTCTCGCCGATCTTCTTCGCCGCCGCGGCCTGGGCCTTCGCCGCCGTCGGGAAGGTGGACCGCTGGGTCTGGCCGTCCGCGCCGATCCGGCCGTAGCGGACCGACACCGCGAGGTCGTCGACGGTCACTTCGTAGAACTTGTGGGCACCGCCGCCGTCCTGCGACAGCTCCAGATAGGTCGTCGTCGTCATGGTGAAAACGGTAGGGGCCACCACTGACAACGGCCCTCGGTGAAGCCTTGGCCAGGGGACCAAAGACCCGGGCATTCGGGACTTTCGTCGCGGCATTCCGGACATTAACCCCTGTAACGATGGTGCGTGAAGATCATCCGACGAGCCGTCACCTCAGGAACGGCCGGAAGGGCCCCATGACCGAGCCACAGAAGCGGCCCCTGCCCGTCCGCGTCCGCCGGCACACGGACGGCATACCGATGAACGACCTCTTCCGCTCGACGACCGAGCGCATGCCGATGACCGAGCGCACTCCGGCGACCGTGCGCACTCCGCCGAACCGGGCCGACCGGACCGACCGGGCCGACCTGACCGACCGGACCGCGAAGCGGCCGGGGCAAGCGCCCGCCCCCTCCCTGCCCCTGCCCCGCCGCCCACCACCCGCCGACCCCGACCTGACGGAGCGTCCGGGGCCCTCCGCCCCCGGCTGGGTCGCGGTCCTGACCGGCGTCACCGCGCTCGCGGGCGCGGGGGCGGCGCTGTGGCGGGCCCGCCCGCTGCGCGCCGTCGAGCTGCCGGCGTGGCAGTGGGCCGCGCTCGCCTGCTGTGCCGTCGTCGCCGTCGTGTCCTTCGGCGGTCTCACCCGGGGCCGGACGGGCTCCGCCCGGGTGCTCTCGCTCTTCGGCCGCTACCGGGGCAGCGTCCGGCGCACGGGCCTCGTCTGGATCAGCCCGTTCGTGCTGCGGCGCCGGATCGACGTACGGCTGCGGCACTGGCGCAGCGAGCCCATCGCCGTCGTCGACGCGGAGGGTTCGGCGCTGCGCGTGGTCGTCCTGGTCGTCTGGTCGGTGCGGGACACCGCCCGCGCGCTGCTCGCGGTCGACGACCATCTCGGCTATCTGCGCGAGCAGGTGGAGGCGGCGGCCGCGCGTGTGCTCTCGCAGCTGCCGGCGGACGCGTTCCGGGGCGGCGCGCCGACCCTGCGGAACGCCGAGGCGGTCGGCGACGCGCTGACCCGGATGCTCGCGGCCGAGTGCCGGCCGGTCGGCATCGCCGTCTTCTCCGCCCAGCCCACCCGCATCGAGTACGCCCCCGAGGTCGCCGCCGCCATGCGCCGGCGCCAGATCGCCGTCCTGGACGCCAAGCACCGGGACTCCGTCCTGACCGGCGTGATCGACGCCGTGGACGACACCGTCACCCGGCTGACCACGCGGGGGCTCGTCGAGCTCGACGACTTCGAACGCCAGGCCCTGGTCAAGGACTTGACCGTGGCCTTCTACACCCGGAGTGGCGGTCCGGCCGAACCGAACCAGGAGTGACGAGGACCATGGATCCGCACAGCGACGCCCCCGAGTTCGGCGTTTCCGCCTTCGACGTTCCCGCGTTCACCGACGCGATACCCCCGGACTGCGCGTGCGCGGGCTGCACGGACACCGCCCGCGCCGGCCACGCGCCGGGCGGGCCGCGCGCCCTGCACGGGGTGCGCCGCGCGGTCGTGGCGACCGTCGGCGTCGTCGCCCTGACCGGCGCGGGCGCGGGCCCGGCCGCCGCCGAACCCGCCCCGGCGCACGCGGGCTGGGACGGCTCCCGGTACTGGTTCCGGAACGCGGCGGGCGAGTGGCGCTGGACCAGCCACCACGCCACGTACCAGCAGCGCACCGGCGCGAGGGCCGGCGGCGGGCGCACCGGAGGACGCGCGGGAGAACCGGTCTTCCACGGCAAGCAGGGCTGGGACGCCACGTGCCGCGTCTACTGGTACCCGTCGCGCGGCCACTGGTACTGGACCAGTCACGCCTGGAAGTACGAGCAGCGGACGGGCCGCCCCGCGCACCCCCCGAAACCGACCGCCCCCGTGAAGCCCTCCGCGCGCGGGTGGACGGCGCCGGTCTCCTCGTACGTCTTCACCGGGTACTACGGGCAGCCGGGCTCCTGGTCGAAGGGCTACCACACGGGGCAGGACTTCGCGGTGCCGTCCGGCACGGCGGTCCGCGCGGTGGGGCCGGGCCGGGTGGTGAGGGCCGGGTACGGACGCTCGTACGGCTACGAGGTGGTGATCCGCCATCCCGACGGCCGCTACACCCAGTACGCCCATCTCTCCCGGATCGACGTGTCGCCCGGGCAGAGCGTGTCGGGCGGGCAGCGGATCGCCCGGTCGGGGGCGACGGGGCGGGTGACGGGCCCGCACCTGCACTTCGAGGCGCGGACCACGCCGTACTTCGGCTCGGACATCGACCCGCTGGCCTATCTGCGCGGCCACGGCGTGTCCGTATAGGACCCGAGGGTCCCTTGCGGTCACACGAAAACAGTTCGGTGACCGAACTCTTCCGCGCTAGGCTCCCGCCCGTGACGCTTCCGCGCGACTACCGCGGCCAGACCTGCGCCCTCGCCCGCTCGATGGAGATCGTCGGCGAGCGCTGGACGCTGCTGATCCTGCGCGACGCCTTCTACGGGGTGCGCAGGTTCGGGGAGTTCGCCGCCCATCTGGGCGTCCCCCGGGCCGTCCTCACCGACCGGCTCGCCGCCCTCACGGAGGCGGGCGTCCTGGCGCGCCGCCCCGAGCCGGGCACGGGCCGCCGCGAGGTGTACGGGCTGACGCCCAAGGGGGTCGCCCTCTGGCCGGCCGTCCGCGCGCTCACCGTCTGGGGCGAGGAGTTCTACGCGGCGGAGGGCGGCCCGCGCCGCGTCTTCCTGCATGCGGCGGACGAGGCCCCGCTCGAACCGGACGGGCGCTGCACCGCCTGCGGCGCGGCCGCGCCCGTCCAGGACGTCCTGGTCGCCCCCGGCCCGGGGCTCGCCCCCGCGGCCCCGGGCGCCGACCCGGTGACGGCGGCGCTCGCCCGGCCGCACCGGCTGCTCACCCCGCTGCTCGCCACCGCGCCCCCGGGGCGCCCCACGAAGGGTTCACCCTCATGAAGATCCTGGTCGTCGGCGCCGGTGCCACCGGTGGCTACTTCGGCGCCCTGCTCGCCCGCGCCGGCGAGGACGTCACCTTCCTGGTCCGGCCGGCCCGGGCGGCCGCGCTGCGCGCACGCGGACTGCGGGTCGTGGGGCGGGACGAGGAGTGGACGGTGGAGCCCCGCCTCGTCACGGCCGACGAGCTGCGCGATCCGCACGGACCGAGCGAGCCGTACGACCTCGTCCTGCTGTCGGTGAAGTCCACCGGCCTCGACCGGGCGATCGAGGACCTCGCACCGGCCGTCGGCCCGGACACGGCCGTCGTCCCGCTCCTCAACGGCCTCGCCCACCTCGACGCCCTCAACGCCCGCTTCGGCGCGCGGGCCGTCCTCGGCGGCGTGGCCAAGGTGGTGACCACCCTCGACGACTCCGGTGACATCCGGCGGCTCGCCCCGCTCGCCCATCTGGCCTTCGGCGAGCAGGACGTACGGGACGGGGCGGTCTCCGCGCGCGTGGAGCGGATCCGCAAGGTCCTCGAAGGGGCGGGGATCGACGCGCCGGTGCCGGCCGACGTCCTCACGGCGATGTGGCACAAGTGGGTGTTCATCACGACGTTCGGCGCGCTGACGAGTCTGATGCGCGGCACGGTCGGCGAGGTGTACGACGCGCCCGGCGGCCCCGGCCTCGGTCCGGCACTGCTCGACGAGGCGGCCGCGGTGGCCGCCGCGGCCGGACACCCCGTACCGGAGGAGGAGCGGGCGGCGACCCTCGCCGTCGTGTCCGCCCCGGGCTCGCCGATGGTGCCGTCGCTCTACCGCGACCTGGCGGCGGGCCGCCCGACCGAGGTCGAGCACCTCTTCGGCGACCTGACGGACCGGGCGCGCGCCCTGGGCGTGGCGACGCCGCTCCTTGACCTGGCGACACTGCACCTGCGCGTCCACCAGCGCCGGGCCACGGCCGCCGGGGCCTGACGGGAGGACGCCGTCTCCCCCGCGCGGGGGAGACGGTGCGCCCGCGGGGGCGACGCCGGGACACCCGGTCCGGCGGCAGCCTTGCCTCCATGATGAAGATCGAGGCCCTGCCGGGCGTGCCCCGTTGGGCCGCCGTCGCCGCGCACGCCGTACCGCTGGTCGTCCTGCCGTCCGGCGTCTGGCGCGTCGCCCTGACGTTCGGCGCGCCGGTGGCCCGGGTCGAGGACCCGACACCCGGCCTGGCCGTCTACCAGCTGTGCCTGACCGTCTTCGCGGAACTGCTCGCCTTCCTGACGCTGGGTCTGGTCCGCGCCTGGGGCGAGGTGTTCCCCCGCCGGCTGCCGTTCCTCGGCGGCCGCCCGGTCGCCGCCCGGGGCGCGACGTTCGCCGCGCTGTCCGGCGCGTTCGGACTCGCCGTTCTCACCTGCTGGTTCACGTACGCGGCGTTCGCGGACCTCGCCCCGTACTCCCCCGGCAACATCACCGAGAGCCCCCTCCAGAAGACCCTCTTCCTCGCCTGCTACCTCCCGCTCGCGGCCTGGGCCCCGCTGCTCACGGCGGTGGCCGTCGCGTACCACCGCCGCCGCCGAGCGGGGTGACGATCAGACGATCAGCGGTTTTCCGAGGCCGCCGGGCACGCCGAAGGGGCTGACCGCCTCCGGGGTGACCCGGGGACCGGCTCCGCCGGAGCGGATCGGACTGGTCGCGCGCGAGACGGACGCCCGCGACGGACGGGTGGCCTGTGCCGCATCGGCCGGGCCCTGATGCACCTGCCCGAGGTGCTCTTCCTGGACGAGCCGACCGTCGGCGTCGACCCCCGGGCGCGCGCGGACCTCTGGCGGATCGTCGGAGAGCTGTACGCGACCGGCCGGACCGTGGTGCCGACCACCCATCACCTCGACGGGGCCGAGGCCCTGCGCCGCTTCACCCGGCGGGGACGGGCCCGAGGGCTCCCTCCGCACCGCGCGCTCCTGCCACACTACGTACCTCAGGGCCACCGCCCGACCCGAGCCGTCCCCGAGGAACCGTGATGCGCGTCGCCCTCTTCGTCACCTGCGTCAACGACGCCGTCTTCCCCTCCACGGGCGTGGCCACGGTCCGGCTCCTCGAACGGCTCGGCGTGGAGGTCGACTTCCCGGCGGCGCAGTCCTGCTGCGGGCAGCCGCAGTTCAACACCGGCTACCGCGCGGAGACCGAGCCGCTCGTACGGCGCACGGTCCGGGCCTTCGAGGGGTACGAGCACGTCGTCGCGCCGTCCGGTTCGTGCGTGGCGATGGTCCGGCACCACTACCCGTCCTTCGGCACGGAGGCCGGGGCCCTGGCGCCGCGCGTGTACGAACTGACGGAGTTCCTGGTGGACGTGCTCGGCGTGACGGACGTGGGCGCGTACTTCCCGCACCGGGTGACGTACCACCCATCCTGTCACGGTCTGCGGCTCCTGGGGCTCGGGGAGCGGCCGCGGCGGCTCCTGGAGGCCGTGAAGGGCCTGGAGCTCGTGGAGCTGCCGGGCGCGGAGGAGTGCTGCGGCTTCGGCGGCACCTTCGCGGTGAAGAACCCGGACGTCTCGGCGGCGATGGGCGCCGACAAGATCACGAACGCGCTGTCCACGGGCGCGGAGGTGCTCTGCGGCGCGGACAACTCCTGCCTGCTGCACGTGGGCGGCATGCTGAGACGGCAGGACGCGCCGCTGCGCGCGCTGCACCTGGCGGAGATCCTGGCGAGCACGGAAGAGGAGCCCTGGGCATGAGCGGTACGTTCCTCGGGATGCCGGCCTTTCCGAAGGCCGCGCACGAGGCCGTGCGGGACGAACGGCTGCGCGCCAACCTGCGGCACGCCACCCACACCATCCGGGACAAGCGGGCGCGGGCGGTGGCCGAGCTGGACGACTGGGCCGCGCTGCGCGAGGCGGGCAAGCGGATCAAGGACCAGACGCTCCGTCACCTCGACACGTACCTCCTCCGGTTGGAGGAGTCGGTGACGGCGGCCGGCGGCACCGTGCACTGGGCGGCCGACGCGGCGGAGGCCGACCGGATCGTCACCGAGCTCGTGCGGGCCACCGGGGAGACCGAGGTGGTCAAGGTCAAGTCCATGGCCACGCAGGAGATCGGGCTCAACGAGCACCTGGAGGCCGAGGGCATCGCCGCCTACGAGACGGACCTCGCGGAGCTGATCGTGCAGCTCGGCGAGGACCGCCCCTCGCACATCCTGGTCCCGGCGATCCACCGCAACCGCGGCGAGATCCGCGACGTCTTCCGCGAGAAGATGGGGAGTTGGGGCCGCCCGGCGCCGGAGGGGCTGAGCGACACCCCGGCCGAGCTGGCGGAGGCGGCCCGGCTCCACCTGCGTGAGAAGTTCCTGCGGGCGAAGGTCGGGATCTCGGGCGCCAACTTCATGGTCGCCGAGACCGGCACCCTCGTGGTGGTGGAGTCCGAGGGCAACGGGCGGATGTGCCTCACCCTCCCCGAGACGCTGATCTCCGTCGTCGGCATCGAGAAGGTGGTGCCGACCTGGCGGGACCTGGAGGTCTTCCTCCAGACGCTCCCCCGCTCCTCGACGGCCGAGCGGATGAACCCGTACACGAGCATGTGGACCGGCACCACCGACGGCGACGGGCCGAGCACCTTCCACCTGGTCCTCCTCGACAACGGCCGCACCGACGCGCTCGCCGACGAGGTGGGACGACAGGCGCTGCGCTGCATCCGCTGCTCGGCCTGCCTCAACGTCTGCCCGGTGTACGAGCGGGCCGGCGGCCACGCGTACGGCTCGGTCTACCCCGGTCCGATCGGCGCGATCCTCACCCCGCAACTCCGGGGCACCACGAGCGAGATCGACGCCTCCCTGCCGTACGCCTCCTCGCTGTGCGGCGCCTGCTACGAGGTGTGCCCGGTCGCCATCGACATCCCCGAGGTCCTGGTGCACCTGCGCGAGCGGGTCGCCGAGGAGGGCGGGAAGGGCCACCGCCTGGAGCGGGCCGCGATCAAGGCGTCCACCTGGGTCCTGGACCACCCCGGCGTGCTCGCGGCCGGGGAGCGCCTCGCGTCCCGGACCCGCGCCCTGCACCCCAGGCGCCTGCCGGGACCGGGCGCCCGCCAGTGGTCGGACCACCGCGACCTGCCCGAACTGCCGGCCGAGCCGTTCCGCGACTGGTGGAGGAAGAACCGCACATGACCGACTCCGGCGCGAGGGAACCGCACATGACCGACCCCAGCGCGGGGAAAGCGCACACGACCGATTCCCGTGAGCGGATCCTCGCCCGGATCCGTACCGCGGTCGCGGACGCTCCCGAGGCCGTCCCCGTCGCCCGCGACTACCGGGCCGCCCACGTCCCGGACGACCCGGACGGCCTCCTCGACCTCCTCCACGAGAACCTCGCCGACTACCGCGCCCACGTCCACCGCACCACCCGGAACGGCCTCGCCGGGCTCGTCGCGCGGCTCCTCGCGGAGCGCGGCGCGCGCGGTGTCGTCGTGCCGCCCGGGCTGCCCGAGGAGTGGCTCGCCGCGACCGGGGCCGCCCGGCGGTTCGACGAGCCCCGGCTGAGCCCGTACGAACTGGACGGCGCGGACGCCGTGGTGACGGGGTGCGCGGTGGCGATCGCGGAGACCGGCACCCTCGTCCTGGACGGCGGTCCGGGCCAGGGCCGCCGGGCGCTCACCCTCGTCCCCGATCTGCACCTGTGCGTGGTGCGGGCCCCGGAGCAGGTCGTGGCCTCGGTGCCGCTCGCGCTTCCCCGGCTCGACCCGGCGCGTCCGCTGACGTGGATCTCGGGGCCGTCCGCGACGAGCGACATCGAACTCGACCGGGTGGAGGGCGTGCACGGGCCGCGGACCCTGGAGGTGATCCTGGTGACGGAGGCCTGAGACGGGCCGGTTCAGTCGGCGTCCGGTTCGGCGAGGAGGTCGTCGACGATGGCGAGGCGCGTCTCGGGGAAGTACTCGGCGATCGCCTCGCGCATCATCGCCTCGCCCTCCGGGTCGGGGGTCCCGCACTTCTCCCGGGTCTCCCGGTCGGGCCAGCGCGCGTACGCGACCCAGCTGCCGTCGTCCGCCTTGTGGAGCCGGGAGCCGTAGCTCCCGCACTCCTGGTGGATCGCCACGGTCACCCGGTGCCAGCCGTCGACGAGCAGCTGCTCCTTCCCCGGACGCACCCGCCACCGGTACACCACAGCGAACATCTCCCCGCCTCCCTCGTCACGTGCGGCACCCCGCGCCGCCTCCAGGAAGCACTGAACTATACCGACCAGTTCACGGTCAAGACTGAACGGTTCGGTAGACCCGACCGTGGGCGGGGCGGCTCACGGCTTCTCCGACGGCGGCCGGGTCCGCTCCTCAGGCCCGCAGGAGCGGGAACTCGGCCCCCGTCCAGAGCGCGCGGAGGGCCGGGGGCTCGTCCCCCTCGTCGGTCCGCCAGACCATCGCGGGCCGGGTGGTGTCGTCGTACGGGGGCCAGCCCGGATCCCCGGTGGCGGCGAAGTCGGCCCAGGCGCGCGTCATCCGGCCCGCCAGCTCGTGGTCGGCGGGGGTGGGGGCGCCGCCGACGAGGAAGGCCACGCAGTCCTTGTCGACGTTGCCGAAGGCGAAGGGGACGTCCGCGCAGTGCCAGGCCCGAACGGTCCCGTTCGGGCCCGTGCGGCGGCGGTCGAAGCGCGAGAGGAACGCCCGGCCCCCGCCCCGGACCTGCTGCTCGACGAGCCGGTGGGCGTACTCGCCGAAGAGGAGGTCACCGAAGACGGACAGGTAGACGTCGGACGGCGGGGCGTCGGGCAGCGCGGCGCGGTAGCCGGCGATCAGGCCGTCGGGGAGCCCGAAGTCCTCCGCGAATCGGGCCAGTCGCCCCTCGGTGGTGACCTTCGCGCAGCTGCCCACGGCGTCGAGCAGCCAGTACTCCTCCGTGGTGTGGCAGACCAGGAGGTCCACGTCCCGGGCCGCCCCGGCGGCGAGGCCCGTGAGCGGGTCGACGGGCAGGACGTCCCCGTCGAGGACGGGGGCGTAGAGCGAGGGGTCGTAGTGGCGGGACCCTGAGTCGGGGTCGCGCCGGTACGCCTCGACGACCTGGTCGGAGGCGGCGACCAGGGCCTGCGGAGTCGCGGCGGTCAGGCCCTCCGGAGTGGCCGGGCAACCGGCCGCCGCGGCGATCTCGCGCGTGGTCGCGGCGGCGATGTCGAGGGTGTAGTGGGGGCTGGCGGGGCTGTGCGCGACGGCGCGGTGGAACAGGCCGCGCGCCCGGTCCATCACCATGAGGCAGGCGACCGACGCGGCCCCGGAGGACTGGCCGGCGAGCGTGACGTCGCCGGGGTCGCCGCCGAACGCGGCGATGTTCTCCCGCACCCAGCGCAGGGCCGCGACCTGGTCGAGGAGTCCCCGGTTGTCGGGGTACGACGTCCCGCCGGAAGCCGGGACGTGCCCGAACCCCTCGAAGCCGAGCCGGTGGTTGAGGGTGACCACGACCAGTCCGGCGCGGGCGAGGGCGGCTCCGTCGAAGTCGGGCTGGGCCGAGGAGCCGAAGGTGTAGGCGCCGCCGTGGATCCAGACCAGGACGGGCAGGGGGGCGCGGTCCGCGGCCGGGGTCCAGACGTTGACGGTGAGGACGTCCTCGTCGCCGGGCGACCACAGGGGCGCGCCGGGCAGCTCCGCCGACTGCGGGGCGACGGGGCCGAAGGCCGTACAGTCCCGCGCTCCGGTCCACGCGGCCGCCGGAGCGGGCTCGCGGAACCGGAGGGCGCCGAACGGCGGTGCGGCGTAGGGGATTCCGAGCACGGCGACCACGCCGTCGGACGCCCGGAAGCCCCGTACCGCACCGCTCGTCGTCTTGAAGGTGTCCATGGGGCTCAGCGTGTCATCGGGCCTCCGCCCGGCGCCAACACCGGGATCAGGACGATTCACGCACGGGCGATGTCAATCCCCGTCTCAGGGGACGAGGCGGACGACCTGCGGGTCGTGGTCGCTGGCCTGGTCGGCGAACTCGCTGTTGACGTGGACGATGTCGTAGTCGTACGAGGTGAGGGCCGGGCTCGTCAGGATGTGGTCGATGGCCTGGGAGTTGCCCTGGTAGACGTAGGTGTAGCGCTCCGCGGCCGGGAGGGTGCCGACGAGCGGGGTGAGGACTCCGCCGGAGGTCAGCGTGGTGACCGTGCGGGAGAACTCGAAGTCGTTGAGGTCGCCGAGGACGACGACGCGGGCCGAGGGCTGCACGGCGAGGATCTGCTTGACGAAGCCGTTGACCTGCGTGGCCTGCTGTCCGCGCTGGGTCTCCGAGGAGCGGGCCGGCGGCTGGAAGCGGGAGTGCAGGGGCTGGTCGCCTCCCTTGGAGGTGAAGTGGTCGGCGACGACGAACACGGTCTTGCCCTGGAAGGTGAACTCGCCGACGAGCGGCTTGCGGCTGGCGTTCCAGGCGGAGTCGGACGGGTTGATCCGGCCGGGCGAGACCGACAGGGCGGCGGTGCCGGCGTTGTCCACGACGGAGACGGCGGTGGTGGAGCTGCCGCCGGGGCGGTCGGTGAAGCCGACGCGGGCCGGGTTGTAGAGGAAGCCGACGCGGATGTTGCCGCCGGGCTCGCCGCCGTCCTGGTCGTCGACCGGGTTGATCTGGCGGTACTGGTAGGCCGGGCCGCCCGCGGCCGTGATGGCGGCGATCAGCTTGGCGTAGGTCTGGTCGGCGGCGACGACGCCGTCGTCCGTCACGCCGTTGTTGTCCTGGACCTCCTCCAGGGCCACGACGTCGGGCGAGGCGAGGTTGCGGACGATCCCCGCGGCGAGCCGGTCGAACTTGCTCTGCGGGTCGGTCGGGTCGAGGTTCTCGACGTTGTACGTGGCGACGGCGAGCTCGCCCGCGGTCTGCGCCCGGGTGGTCTCGGGGGCGAGGGCGTTGTCGGTGAGGGTGCCGAGGGTGGTGGCCTGGATGCCGTAGCCGCCGAAGTTGTCGTAGTCGAGCGGTCCGGCGGTCGTGCCGCTGAGGACGTCGCCGACGTCGGCGACCGGGAAGGCGGAGCTCAGCAGGGACTCGACCTTGACGCGGCCGACGTTCTGGGAGGCGTACGAACCGTAGACGGTGCCGCCGCGCGGGGTGGCGTGCTCGTTCGGGTCGGCGGTGACGAAGAGTTCGCCGTAGGGCGTGGTGGCGCCGACGACGCGGGCGCCGCCCACCTGGACGCGCATGCCTTCCAGGGACTCGTAGAGGTCGAGCGCGTACGTCGAGGGGGCGAGGGTCAGGCCCTCGATGGAACCGCCCCCGGCGTCGGGTGCGTACGCGTCCGGGATCGAGGCCGCGTCCAGCGTGAAGGCGGCCGGGAGCGCGTTGCCGGTGGAGAGGGTGGAGGTGATCGTCGCGGAGGTCAGTTCGGTGACGGACTGGCCGCCCTCGGCGGAGCCGCCGGGGTAGTACTCGGAGACCGTGCCCCTGACGGTGACCTTGTTGCCGGTCTTGGTGGCGGGGGTGGTGGATCCGGTGTACACGAAGAGGGCTTCGCTGGTGGCCGCGTTGCCGTCGCCGATCGGATCCTGGATCCAGTATCCGCGGGAGGTTCCGGTGGAGCGGATCGCGGTCACGATGCCGGTGACGGTGACCTGCTGGCCGCTGTACGGCGAGAGCCGCTTGGCGCCCTGGACGGCGGCGATGGTGACGGTGGCGGCGTGCGCGGGAAGCGCGAGGAGGCCGGCCGTGAGGGAGCCGACGAGGGCGGTGGCGGCGAGCAGGCCGGTGCGGCGGCCGCGGACGGGTATGTGACGGGAGGTCATGGGGGTGCCTTTCGCGAGGTGTCGTGGAGGGTTCGCGGAGCACCGCGCCGGGTGTGCGTGGGGGACACACCGTGGCGGCAGGGCAGTTGTAGTGGCGGCGAATGGCGCGGAGGGAACCGGAGGATGTGCTGCGCGTGTCACTTCTACGCGCGTCGCACAGTGTGCCCGTCTCGCCATGCCCCTGTCACCACCTCCCCGTCTCCTCGCCTGACGGGCCGAGCCCCCTCCGCCGCGCAGGCGGGAGGGGGCTCGGTCCGGAGTCACGGACGGGCGGGCCTCAGCCCAGCCGGGTGTCCGCGTAGACGTTCATGGCCCGCTGCTGGTACTCGGCGAGGCCGACGGCGATCTTGTCGAAGTTCTCGCGGAACCGGTGGTCCTCGGCGTAGGTCTTCGCCAGGCCCCGGTACCCCTCGGCGTTCGGGGTCCAGAAGCGGCAGACGTCCCGGTAGTGGGCGTCCACCTCGACCTGGACCGCCGGGTCGTCGGCGGGCGTGCCGGCGGCCATGTGCTCGGCGAAGCGGATCATCTGGGCGGTGGCCTCACGCTGCCACTGCTCGGTGGTCTCGGGGCTCATCCCCTCGATGACCTGCCGGGACTGCTCGTACGCCTCCGGCCAGCGCTCCCGCGTCTCGGCCTCGATCGCGGGGTCGGGCCGGAAGCCCTCGAAGAGGTTCTCGGGGCGGTTGATGCTCACCATGTCCTGGTCCTCGTTCTCCTGGAGTTCGGCGATGGTGCGGGCGACCGTGCGGGCCAGGGTGCCGAGCCGGTCCCGCTCCGCGAGCAGCCGGGCATGGTGCTCGCGCAGGACGGTCACGCGGTCGGCCCGGCTGTCCAGGACCTCCCGGATCTCGCGCAGGCCCACGTCCAGCTCCCGCATGAGCAGGATCTGCTGGAGGCGCAGCAGCTGGGGCTCCTCGTAGTGGCGGTGCCCGTCGCTCGCGGTCCACGCCGGCTCCAGCAGACCGATCTCGTCGTAGTGCCGCAGCGTCCGGGAGGTCACCCCGGACATCCGGGCCACCTCCGCGATCGACCAGGCCATGACGGTGTCCTCTCCTTCGCCGGGGCCGGTGTTCCGGCCCCGTTCGAAGACCGTAGGGGTTGCCGCCGCGTCAACCGCAAGTGTGCTCCGGCGGGGCCCTGACAGGACTTCGGCGAAGCTTCGCCGCATGTGCGTCGCGCGGAGTTCTTGCTCTCTCCACCGGCATTTCACGAAGATCCTTCGTCAAGAAGCTTTCCAGTCAACAAGTTTGGCAAATGATCATGCTGACCAAGATCACCTCCTCCGGATAGAAACAAGATCAACAAGCGCCTGTGCGCCCCACCCCACAAGGGAGGCAACCATGAAGCGAACCGGCATCGCCGTCATCACGGCCGCCGCCGCTCTCGCCCTCGTCCAGCCGTCCGCCGCCATCGCGGCCACGGGCTCCGGCTGGACAGCCCCGACCTGCAACCGCGTCGTCGGCGACGGTGCGGTCACCTTCACCACGGACGGCGGAGCGAGCCTCGCCGGCACCACCGGCACGCTCAAGCCCATCAGTTACACCCACGGCCTCGTGGCGCTCGGCGCCCCCGGCACGCTCCTCGCCACGCGCAACAACGAGCTCCAGCGCTCCACCGACGCCGGCTGCAGCTGGACCCACGCCGCCACGCTGGGCAGCGAGACCACGCGTCTCACCGCGGGCAGCGGGACCCGCGCCTTCGCGTGGGAGCCGAACGGCGGCTACCTCGCCCGCGTCGACGGCACCACCGTCACCCCGCTCACCTCCCCCGTCGCATCCGTCATCGGCGTGGGCACCGACCCGGCCGACCCGAACCACGTCCGCCTCGCGGGCGGCGACGGCCGCCTGTACGACTCGCGGAACGCGGGCGTCACCTGGAGCACCACCGGCACCCCGGCCTTCCCCGCGGGCACCGGCGTCTACTCCGTCTCGTTCGACCCGGCGAACCCGGACCACGTCGTCGCCGGCGCCATGATCCGCGGCGGCGCGGTGACCACGGACGGCGGCGCGACCTGGACCGCCTCCACCGGGCTGACCTCCGGCGCCTCCGCCAACCTGTTCGCGACGGCCGTCTCCCCCGCGAACCCCTCGTTCGTCTACGGCATCGGCGTCGACCTCGCCGAGGCCGTCCCGGGCTCCGGCAACGAGGGCCGCCACCTCTACCGTTCGACGGACGGCGGCCGCACCTTCGCGAAGGTCCTCGACGACACGGCGGAGCACAAGCTGACCAACAGCACCCTGCTCGCCCCGAGCCCGTCCGACGCGAACGTGCTCCACTTCGAGTACGGCACGTACTTCATGGGCTACGGCACCGACCTGTTCCGTCTCGACACGGCCACGGGCGCGCTCACCAAGACCCACAACGCCTTCGACGGCGTCTCCGCCATCGCCTTCAACCCAGCCAGCCCCTCGGTGATGTACCTGGGCGTGGAGGAGGTCGGCACCCCGGGCTGACGGCTCACGTGAACGCCCGGAGGCCGGGCGGTCCCCTCTCGGGGGCCGCCCGGCCTCGTCGTACGCGGAGCCCGCTCTCGCGGGGCGGACCGTTATTCGAGGAGTTCCGCGTACGAGCCCATGGCCAGGGCGATGTCCGCCTGGGCCCAGAACCGGTGGTAGGTGAAGACGGGCGCGGCGCCGCCCGCCAGGTAGGCCTCGACCTTCGGCCAGGCCGGGTCGTTCTTGTAGAAGGAACGGATGGAGGCGAAGGTCGACGAGGAGTTCACCGCGTCGCCGTTCGGCATGGTGCCGGTCCAGCCGCTCGGCACGTACACGGGGTCGTCGAAGCGGTTGTAGTCGGCACGGGTCTCCGGGACGGCGATGCCCAGGGCGTCCCGGTGGTGGTCCCACATGCCGTCGAGGAGGGCCTTGGCGACGCGCTTGGCCTCGGCGTGGCCGGACCTGGCCGCGTAGTAGGTGAGGGTCTTGGCGTAGGCGGCGGCCACGCCGACGTCGTCGGTGTAGTCGGCGACGGTGACGTGCAGTCCGGCGTTGGCGCCGGGGTTCGCCGCGTTCCAGGTGTCGGGCGCGCCGGACCACTGGAGGGTGGAGGGGACGCGGTAGGTGCCGTCGGGGTTGATCGTGGTCTTCGACAGGGCCCAGGAGACCCACTTGTCGAGGACGGTCTTCGCCTTGGCGTCACCGGTCTGCTGGTAGTACTCGGCGACCCGCTCCATGGACCAGGCCTGGAAGCCGAACCACTGGTTGGACGGGGGGTCGTGGTAGACGGGCTGCTCGTCGTAGTACATGCCGTGGAAGGTGGGGGTGCCGGCCGGCGGGGTGGCGTAGCGCCCCTGCCAGCTGTTGGTGGCGCCGCCCGCGATGGCGCCCTCGTCGGACTGGAGCCAGCGGTAGAACTCCAGCTGCCGGCCGAGGCTGGTCGCCCAGTCGGCCTGACCCGTCGCCGACTTGGGCTTCAGCGGGGCGTAGGAGCTGAGCGCGTAGGCGGCGAGGGGGTTCTGGTAGCCGCTGTGGTTGTGGCTGGAGCCGATGCGCCAGGACCAGCCGGCCGAGGTGTCGGTGGCGCCGCCCCAGGCGTAGTACCAGGACAGCAGGTAGTGGGCGCTGTCCTTGCCGGTGCCGGCCGGGCAGGCGGTCGGCCCGACGCAGTTCCCGATCTTCTTGAAGTACTTGTCGAACATGGCGTACCGCAGGTAGTCGCCCATCTTGGCGGCCTTGCCGACGGTCGTGGCGACCTGGGAGCCCTTGCCCTGCTCCTTGGCCCAGAGGTCGGCCCAGTAGGCGGCCTGGACGGCGCGGGCGTCGGCGTCGGGGGCGTCGGTGAACTTCCACTGCTTGGCGTACGAGGAGTCCCCGGTGAAGAGGTCCAGGTAGCCGTTCTTCCCGCCGAAGGAGAAGTTGTCGCAGGTGGGGTGGGTGACGGTCTCCCAGACGGACTCCTGCGGGCCGCGCTGGAAGGTGTTGATGTACGAGGGTCCGGTCGCCGTCCGTCCGGCGGAGCACTTCCCGGGTCCGTTGCCGTAGCCGTAGACGTTGTCGACGTCCTGGATCCAGTGCATGCCGTAGAGGTCGTCGGTGCCGTAGGCGCTCTTCAGCTCGGCGGCGATCGGGTCGGAGCCCGAGGCGACGCCGGAGTCGAGCCTCGCCGGGTACTGGGAGGGCAGGTCCCACTCGGGGGCGTACGTCGCCGGCTTCGAGGCGTTGTAGGAGGAGGTGGTGGGCTGGTCGGCGTGGGTGGGGATCATGAACTTCTCCATGGTCTCCCAGGCGCCGTTGAACTTGGTCCAGTCCCCGGTGATCTTCCCGTACATGGCCTGGAGCCAGATGAGGTAGCTGTACGCCTCCGAGGTCGTCTCGTGCCCGTAGTCGGGGGCCTCGACGATCA
This sequence comes from Streptomyces sp. NPDC021012, assembly GCF_044333355.1. Classification (NCBI taxonomy): domain Bacteria; kingdom Bacillati; phylum Actinomycetota; class Actinomycetes; order Kitasatosporales; family Streptomycetaceae; genus Streptomyces; species Streptomyces sp. NPDC021012. The sequence goes on along the minus strand of NZ_JBIRQU010000003.1, from coordinate 627,890 downwards.
GGGTCTCCACGGAGTGGTACGGGATGCCCTCGGGCGAGAAGTAGCCGTTGGCCGGGTTGGTGATCTTCCCGTGGAGGTCGAGGAAGCGGGCGTCGTACGTGGAGTCCGCGGCCAGCTGGGCGACGGTGACCTCGGCCTTGGCGTGGCCGGGGGCGGTCGCGGTGAAGACGGCCGAGCCGGTGCCGGTGGCCGCGGCGGCGACGGTCACCTTCTGGGCGGTGCTCCAGTTCGCCGGGGTGAAGGTGAGGCTCGCCGGGGTCGCGGTGAGGTTGGTGTTCCCGGAGGTACGGGAGACGCTCACCGTGACGTTGGCGGTCGGGGCGGTGGAGAGCTTCAGGTCGAAGGTGCCGGTGGAGCCCTGCCGTACGCCGAGCTGGGTCGGGGAGGCGACGAGCGCGGGTCCGGCGGCGACCGTGATGCCGACGGGCGCCGACTCGGCGGAGGCTCCGAGGCTGTCGTAGGCCTTGGCGTAGAGGGAGTGGGCACCGGTGGCGAGACCGGCCGCGCTGTAGGTGAAGGGCGCGGTGGTGTCGGTGCCGAGGAGGGTGGTGTCGCTGTAGAACTCCACCTTGTTCACGGTGGCGCTGTCGGCCGCGGCGGCGGTGGCGGCGAGCGGCACCGCGTCGCCCTCGGTGTAGACGGCCCCGGCGGTCGGGCTGGTCAGGACCGCGACCGGGGGCTGATGGGCGCCGGCGCACGGGGTGCCGTTGACGGCGAAGCCGGTGGGGGCGGCGTTGGTCCCGCTGTAGGCGAACTGGGCGCCGGTGGTGGTGGCCGCGCCCGCGGCGAGGGTGCCGTTCCAGGACGCGTTGGTCACCGTGACGTTCTTGCCGGACTGCGACCAGACGCCGTTCCAGCCGTTGGTGAGTTTCTGGTCGCCGGCGTAGGAGTACGTCAGCGTCCAGCCGTTCAGGGGCTCGGCGGCGCGGTTGGTGAGCGTGAGTTCGGCGGTGAAGCCCGAACCCCAGTCGCTGGTCTTGTAGTCGACGCTGCACTGGACGGCCGCCGCCTGGGCGGTGGTGGCGCCGACGGCCGTGAGGCCGAGGGGGAGGGAGAGCGCGGCGGCAAGGGCGGTCAGCTGTCGGCGCGGTCGCGTTCTCGGTCGTAAACGTGACATGCGGGCGGTTCTCCTCGCGGCTCGGTGGGGTCGGTGATGCGAAGAGCGGAAGGTGCGACAGTCAAGCTCTGAACCAGTGGGAGCGCTCCCACTGTGCAGGGGGGGTCCTATGCCGTCAAGGTGCGTGCGGAAGTCGAAGCCAAAAGCCGGGGAATTTACACAACTCCCCTTTTGCTTGACGTCAGTTGGCGCTACGGTCTGCCCGACCCAGTGGGAGCGATTCCGTCCGGCCGGCACACCGTCAGGGGTGTGCCCTCGCTGCGAGGACTCGCTCATGCGACATCCCCCACGTCTGTCCGCGCTGCTCGCAGGAGCGGCGCTCACGATGGCGAGCACCGCTCTCGCCGTCATGGGTACGGCCTCCGGAGCCGCGGCCGCACCCGCCTGCACAGTCGAGTACGCGGTCGTCGGCCAGTGGTCCGGCGGCTTCCAGGGTGCCGTGACCGTCACCAACAACAGTGCCGCGCTGAGTGGTTGGAGCCTCGGCTTCGACTTCCCGGCCGGCCAGGTCGTCGGTCAGGGCTGGGGCGGGAAGTGGTCCCAGTCCGGGACCTCCGTCACGGTCGTCAACGAGAGCTGGAACGGCGCGCTCGGCACGGGCGCGAAGGTCTCGGGCGGCTTCATCGCCTCCTGGACGGGCGCCAACACGGCACCCACCGCGTTCACGCTCAACGGCACACCGTGCGCCACGGACGCGCCCCCGACACCGACCCCCACCCCGACCACCCCGACGACTCCACCGACCACTCCCCCATCGACTCCGACGACCCCGCCCACCACCCCGCCGACGACACCCCCGACCACCCCGTCCCCCGTCACCGGCGCCCCCGAACTCACCGTCTCCGGCGCAAGGTTCACCGACCAGAACGGCGCCACCCGCCGCCTCCTCGGCGTCAACCGCTCCGGCGGCGAGTTCATGTGCGTCCAGGGCTACGGCTTCTTCGACGGTCCCGTCGACGACGCCTCCGTCCAGGCGATCGCCGGCTGGAAGGCCAACACCGTCCGCATCCCCCTCAACGAGGAGTGCTGGCTCGGCCTCGACAACATCAAGCCCGAGTACCGGGGCGCGAACTACATCGCCGCCGTCAAGGACCTGGTGGCCAAGGTGCTCGCCCACGGCATGACCCCCGTGATCGACCTGCACTGGACCCACGGCCAGTACACCGGGAACTCGGCGGGCTGCTCCGACGTGCACGCCTCCTGCCAGAAGCCGATGCCGGACGCCCAGTACACCCCGGCGTTCTGGACCTCGGTCGCGAACACCTTCAAGAACGACCGGCGGGTCGTCTTCGACCTGTTCAACGAGCCCTATCCGGACCGGGCGACCTCCACCGCGGCGCAGGCCTGGTCCTGCTGGCGCGACGGCGGCAGCTGCCCCGGCATCGGCTACGAGGTCGCCGGCATGCAGGACCTGGTGGACGCCGTCCGCGCCACGGGGGCGAAGAACCTCGTCCTCGTCCCGGGAATCGCGTACTCCAACGACCTGAGCCAGTGGCTCGCGTACCGCCCCACGGACCCGGCGGGCAATCTGGCCGCCGCCTGGCACGTCTACAACTTCAACACCTGCTCCGACGAGACGTGCTGGAACACCGGTCTCGCCCCCGTGGCCGCCCAAGTGCCGCTGCTCGCGGGCGAGATCGGCGAGAACACCTGCGGACACGCCTTCGTCGACCGCGTCATGAAGTGGTTCGACGACCGCGGCCTCTCGTACCTGGGCTGGACCTGGAACACCTGGAACTGCAACTCCGGTCCCGCGCTGATCACTTCGTACGACGGCACCCCCACCTCGTTCGGCATCGGGCTGCGCGACCACCTGCGCGCCCTCACCTCCTGAGAGGAACCCCATCCCATGAGCCGCACCAGCCGTACCGCCCTCCTGGCGGCCCTCGGCCTCGTCACCGCGACCGGGGCCACCGCCACGGTCTTCGGCACCACCGCCGGCGCAGCCACCCCGGGCTGCAGGGTCGACTACAGCATCACCAACCAGTGGAACACCGGCTTCGGCGCGAACGTCGTCGTCACGAACACCGGCGACCCGACGTCCTCGTGGACCCTGGAGTGGACCTACGCCGGCAACCAGCAGGTCACCCAGGGCTGGAACGCCACCCTCACCCAGTCCGGTGCCGCCGTCACCGCCAGGAGCATGTCCTACAACGGGGCCCTCGCGACCGGTGGTTCGACCTCCTTCGGCTTCAACGCCTCCTACAGCGGCACCAACGCCGTACCGGCCGCCTTCAAGCTGAACGGCGTCACCTGCAACACCGCCACACAGCCGACCGACCCGCCGACCACCCCGCCCACCACTCCCCCGACGACCCCGCCGACCACACCTCCCACCACCCCGCCGGCCGGCACCAAGGCCGACAACCCCTACGCCGGCGCCAAGGTGTACGTGAACCCCGAGTGGTCCGCGCATGCGGCGGCCGAGCCCGGCGGCACCAAGGTCTCCAACCAGCCCACCGGCATCTGGCTGGACCGGATCGCCGCGATCAACGGTTCGAGCACCTCCATGGGCCTGCGCGCCCACCTCGACGAGGCCCTCAAGCAGAAGGGCTCCGGCGAGCTGGTCGTCCAGCTGGTCATCTACGACCTGCCGGGCCGCGACTGCGCCGCGCTCGCCTCCAACGGCGAGCTCGGCCCGACGGAGATCGGCCGCTACAAGACCGAGTACATCGACCCGATCGCCGCGATCCTCGCCGACTCCAAGTACGCGGGCCTGCGGATCGTCGCCACGGTCGAGCTCGACTCGCTGCCCAACCTGGTCACCAACGTCTCCGGGCGCGCCACGGCCACCGCCAACTGCGACGTCATGAAGGCGAACGGCAACTACATCACCGGCGTCGGCTACGCGCTCAAGAAGCTCGGCGCGATCGCCAACGTCTACAACTACCTCGACGCCGGCCACCACGGCTGGCTGGGCTGGGACGACAACTTCGGCCCCTCCGCCGAGCTCTTCAAGCAGGCGGCCACGGCCGAGGGCTCGACCCTCTCCAACGTGCACGGCTTCATCGTCAACACCGCCAACTACAGCGCCCTGAAGGAGGACCACTTCACCATCGACGACAGCGTGAACGGCGTCTCCGTACGGCAGTCCAAGTGGGTGGACTGGAACCGGTACACCGACGAGCTGTCGTACGCGCAGGCCATGCGCGCCAAGCTCGTCTCGATCGGCTTCGACTCCCACCTCGGCATGCTGATCGACACCTCCCGCAACGGCTGGGGCGGCACCGCCCGGCCCACCGGCCCCGGCGCCACGACCAGCGTCGACACGTACGTCAACGGCGGCCGTTACGACCGGCGCATCAACCCCGGCAACTGGTGCAACCAGGCGGGCGCGGGCCTCGGCGAGCGGCCCCAGGCGGCCCCGGCCGCGGGCATCGACGCGTACGTCTGGATGAAGCCCCCGGGCGAGTCCGACGGCGCCTCCAAGGAGGTCCCGAACGACGAGGGCAAGGGCTTCGACCGGATGTGCGACCCGACGTACACGGGCAACGTCCGCAACGGGAACAGCATGTCGGGCGCGCTGCCGGACGCCCCGCTCGCGGGCAAGTGGTTCTCGGCCCAGTTCCAGGAGCTCCTGAAGAACGCGTACCCGGCGCTGTAACCCCGCCCTGCAACCCTGCGCCGGACGGCCCCGGGGGATCCGGATCCCCCGGGGCCGTCCGCGGGGGAGGACCTGACGAACACCGCTCGTGATCTTTGCGCGCGGCCCGGCGGTGCCGTGTTCCGCTCTGTTCGCGATGATCGCCATGACACCCGTGCAGGCCCACGCCGTGGAAGCCCGGCCGGTACCCGTCACGGCGAGCGGCAAGTACGCGCTCAGGCCCGTGGGCGCCGGCGGTCTCTCCGTGTCGGTGGAGGTCTCGACCACCGGCAGTCGACAAGTCCTCGGTGAAGGCCGCCAGGACCTGCGACAACGCCGGTTCGGCGGAGTCCGGTTGGAAGGACCGCGGCTCCTACGGCATCGGGCTCGCGGTGCCGGACGCCAACGTCTGGTACACCTCGTACGACCTGCCGTCGCCGCAGAACCGGACCATCGGCACCGACTGGGTGCGCATGGAGCAGCGGACCGCGATCTGCGCCGTCCTCCCGGCCCAGGCCCTGCAGTTCTGCACGGCCCACTTCAGCGCCGGTCTGTCGACGGACGACGCGGACGGCTCCAAGCGCGGGGAGCAGGCCGCGAAGCTCCAGGAGATCGTCCACGCGTACACCCGGCCCGGCTATCGGACCGTCTACGGCGGCGACCTCAACTCCGTCCCGCCGGACTCCGCCTCGCCGGACGTCCCCAAGGACGTCGTGGCGTCGGCCTACGCGGCGGACGAGGAGTGCGACGAGGGCCTGTCGGCCGCACGACCGCGTGACGGCCGGGCCACGAAGCCGCTGGCCACGCGCAGCATCAAGATCGACTACCTGTTCGGCCCGTCCGCCGGGACCGTCGTCTCGTGCGACGTGACGGCCGACGCGGACGAGTCGGACCACTACCCGATCAAGGCGCGGTTCGCCTTCTGAGCAGGGCGGTGGCACGAACGGCCCCCGGTCCGAGGAGAGGCATGGGGGCCGTGCCGGCCGACCACGACACGACGGGGCGCGCTCCCGGAGGAGCCGCGAGACCGGCCTGACGGTGAGCCCCCGCCAGGAGCCCTCCCTCAGGAGGAGTCGCGCACCACCAGCTCCGTGGGCAGCACGTGCCGGCGCGGCTCCTCCGGGGCGGCCCCGGTGCTCTCGTGGATCTCCCGGATCAGCATCCGCGCCATCGTGCGGCCCATCTCCTCGATGGGCTGCCGCACGCTCGTCAGAGGCGGGTCCATGAGCCGCGCCACCGGCGAGTCGTCGACCCCGACGAGGGCGACGTCCTCGGGCACCCGGCGGCCCGCCTCCCGCAGCACCCCGCGCGCGCCCGCCGCCATCACGTCGGAGGCGGCGAAGACGGCGTCCAGGTCCGGCCTGTGGTCGAGGAGCTCCCGCATGGCCCGCCGGCCGCCCTCCTCGGTGAAGTCTCCGGCCGAGACGAGGCCCTCGTCGGGCGGGAGTCCGGCCTCCGTGAGACCGGCCCGGTAGCCGCCGAGCCGGGCCCTGGCCACGTACATGTCGAGGGGGCCGGTGACGGTCGCGATACGGCTCCGGCCGCGCCCCACCAGGTGGGCGACGGCGGTGCGCCCGGCGCCGATGTTGTCGGAGTCCACGTACGGCACGGGCTCGGCCCCGGTGCGGCGGCCGTTCATGACGACCGGGAGGCCCAGTTCCCTGACGCGGTCGGGCAGCGGGTCGTCGCCGTGGACCGAGGCGAGCAGGACGCCGTCGACGCGCTGGGCGGCGAGGTACTGCTCGAAACGCTGCCGCTCCTGCTCGCTGCGGATGAGGGTGAGCAGCAACTGCTTGTCGGCATCGGCGAGTTCGGCGCTGACGCCGCGGATGAGGTCGAGGAAGTACGGCTCGGCGAAGAGGCGCGCCTCGGTCTCGGGGATCACCAGGGCGACGGCGTCGGTGCGGCTGCCGGCGAGGGTGCGGGCGGCCTGGTTGGGGACGTAGCCGAGTTCGGCGACGGCCCGGGCGACGGCCGTTCTCGTCCGCTCGCTCACCCGGGGGGAGCCGTTGATGACCCGGGAGACCGTGCCCCGGCCGACTCCGGCCATGGCCGCGACCTGTTCCAGGGTGGGTCTGCCGCTCTGCCGTCCGCTCACGACTCCCGAACTCCCCTCGTAGGACTGTGCGCCGCTCACCAGCACCCATACGGGAATGGGAGCGCTCCCACACTAGTCCACCGCCATCCTCCGCGCCACGCGTCCGCGTTCAGGAGATGACGGCCGGACGGTCGCGGGGCGTCGCGAAACCCCCGGAAAACCTTCCAGTAACGAATCCGTGTTCATGCCTTGACACTCGCACCCGCCAGGCAGCAACCTTCCGGCAACGACGTGGGAGCGCTCCCATAAGGGTGCGACACAGCCTTGCGGCACAGCCCCGGCAGGCGCCGCCGAGCCGCGATCAGCCGACCGGGCCTCTTGGCACAGAAGACGCACAGAAGACGCACAGAGAGCACCACCTTGGACGAGGAGAGTGGAATGCGCACTTCCAGCAGCAGACGCGGCCGCCGCGCGGCGATCACGGCGGTCGCCGCCGTCGTGACCGGCACGGCCCTGCTCACCGGTTGCGGCAGCGACGACGACGGCGGCAAGGGCGGCGCGAGCGGCCAGGGCGCCGGGAAGATCACGCTGCGGATCGGGACCTTCGGTTCCTTCGGCTACGACAACAAGACCGGCGCCAAGCTCTACGCCGAGTACGAGCGGCTGCACCCGAACATCAAGATCGAGGAGTCGAACGTCTCCGACGGTCAGAAGTACTGGGACACGCTCAAGCTGCGCCTCGCCCAGAACAGCGGCGTCGCCGACATCCAGGCCGTCGAGGTGGGCTACATCGCCGAGGCGACCGGCCCCGCCATGGCGAACAAGTGGGTCGACCTGGGCAAGGAGGGCGGCGCGGACCTCGGCGCCTTCCTCGACTGGAAGGTCAAGCAGGCCACGACGGGCGACGGCAAGGTCATCGGCCTCGGCACCGACATCGGCCCCATGGCCATCTGCTACAACAAGGAGCTCTTCGCCAAGGCCAAGCTGCCCACCGCGCGCGAGGAGGTCGGCAAGCTGTGGGCCGGCAGCTGGTCCAAGTTCATCGAGACCGGTGAGAAGTACAAGGCGGCCGCGCCCGCCGGCACCGCCTTCCACGACTCCGCGAGCGGCCTCTTCAACGCCGTCGTCTCCAGCGACCCCGTGCAGTACGCCAACGCGAGCGGCCAGCTCGACTGGGAGCACAGCCCCGGCGTGAAGAAGGCCTGGGACACCGCCGTGAAGGCGGCCCAGGGCGGACTCACCGCCAAACTGCGCCAGTTCGACGAGAAGGGCACCTGGAACGCGGCCTTCAAGAACTCGAAGTTCGCCACCGTCGCCTGCCCCAGCTGGATGACCGGCATCATCAAGGACCAGGCGGGCCCCGCCAACCAGGGCAAGTGGGACATCGCCGCGCCGCCGGTCGCCGGCAACTGGGGCGGCTCCTTCCTCGCCGTGCCGAAGGCCGGCAAGCACACCAAGGAGGCCGCCGAGCTCGCCGCCTGGCTGACCGCCCCGGCGCAGCACGCCAAGGTCTTCGCGGTCAACGGCAACATCCCCTCCTCCAAGGACACGCTGCTCTCCTCGGCGGTCCAGGAGGCGAAGCTGCCGTACTTCGGCGACACCCCGGTCGGCAAGATCTTCTCCAGCGCGGCGGTCGGCATCACCCCCGCCGTCATCAGCCGCTACGACGGCCAGGTGAAGACCTTCCTCACCGACAACGGCATCCTCGACATCGAGCAGCGCGACACCGACCCGGCCAAGGCCTGGGAGAACGTCAAGAAGCTGGTCGACGACAAGATCGACCAGTAGCGGGGGCGCCCGCCGGTCCGCCGCCGCCTGCCGGGCGGCGGACCGGCACCGCCCGCACCACCGCACGCATCGAACTGGAAGGACCGCCCCCGTGGCCACCTCCGTCCGGGCGGAGCGGGACGACTCCCCGCCGCCCGCCGCACCGCCCTCCTCCTCCGGCCCCCGGAGCCGCCGCTCCTCCCCCGGCGGCCTGCGCAGCACGCTCTACCGCTGGGACATCAAGGCGATCCCGTACGTCTTCATCGCCCCCTTCTTCCTCACCTTCGCGGCCTTCGGCCTCTTCCCGCTGCTCTACACGGGCTGGCTGTCGCTGAACCGGGTCGAGCTCGGCGGCGACCCGACCTGGAAGGGCCTGGAGAACTACACCGACCTCGCCACCAGCGAGTTCTTCTGGAACGCGCTCCTCAACACCTTCACCATCGGGGTGATCTCGACCGTTCCGCAGCTGCTCATGGCCCTGGGCCTGGCGCACCTGCTCAACTACAAGCTCCGCGGCCGCGGCTTCTTCCGGGTCGCGATCCTCGCCCCGTACGCCACCTCGATCGCGGCGGCGACCCTGGTCTTCGCCCAGCTGTTCAACACCGACTACGGCATGATCAACGGGCTGCTCGACTGGATCGGCATCGGCCCGGTGGACTGGGAGTCGTCCAAGTGGCCGGCGCAGATCGCGATCTCGGTGATCGTCACCTGGCGCTGGACCGGCTACAACGCGCTGATCTACCTGGCCGCGATGCAGGCCGTGCCGCAGGACCTCTACGAGGCGGCCTCGCTCGACGGGGCCTCGCGCTGGCGGCAGTTCCTCAGCGTCACCATCCCGTCGATCCGGCCGACGATCCTCTTCACGATCATCGTCTCCACCATCGGCGCCACCCAGCTGTTCGGCGAGCCGATGCTCTACGGCGGCAGCGTCGGCATCAGCGGCGGCAGCGGCAACCAGTTCCAGACGCTGAGCCTGCTGATGTACGAGAAGGGCTGGGTGACCGGGGCGCTCGGGCAGGCCTCCGCGATCGCCTGGGTCATGCTCCTGCTGCTCCTCCTGATCGGCGGCGTCCAGGCGTTCGTCTCCCGCCGCGACCGCACGAAGCCGAGGGGATGACCTCATGGCCCGCACACTCGCATCACCCCGCCCGGCGCCCGCGCCCGGTAGCCGTTTCCGCCAGTCCGCCGGCCGCCAGCACCACGCGGGACCGCTGACCTACGTCCTGCTCGTCCTCGCCGCCGTCGTCTCGCTCTTCCCGCTGTACTGGAACGTGGTCGCCGCCTCCCACACCGGCGAGCGGGTCGTGGAGGCCCCGGCGCCGCTGCTGCCCGGCAAGCGGCTCCTGGACAACCTCGAATTCGCCTGGAACCAGGTCGACATGGGCGAGGCCCTGATCAACACCACGGTCGTGGCGGGCCTGGTGGCGCTGTCCACCGTGCTGTTCGCCACGCTCGCCGGCTTCGCCTTCGCCCGACTGCCCTTCCGGGGCCGGGGCCTGCTGCTCTCGCTCGTGGTCGCCACGATGACGGTCCCGCCGCAGCTCAGCGTGATCCCGCTCTACCAGATCATCACGGACCTCGGCTGGTTCGACCAGCTCCAGTCGGTCGTGCTGCCCTCGCTCGTCGCCGCCTTCGGCGTGTTCTTCATGCGCCAGTTCCTGGTGGAGGCGCTGCCGGTGGAGCTGGTGGAGGCGGCCCGGATGGACGGGGCGCACAGCCTGCGGATCATCTGGCACGTGGTCTTCCCCGTGGCCAAGCCCGCCATGGCCGTCCTCGGCATGCTGGTCTTCGTCCAGGCCTGGAACGACTTCTTCTGGCCGTTCATCGCGCTCACCCCGGACGGCAATCCCACGCTCCAGGTGGCGCTCGCCGGCCTCGGCGCGGGCAACCACAGCGTCGACCAGGCCGTGGTGCTGACCGGTGCCCTCATCTCCACCGTGCCGCTGCTGCTCGTCTTCGCCCTCCTCGGCAAGCACATCGTCGGCGGCATCACGGCCGGCGCCGTCAAGAGCTGACGAGCCCTCTGTTCCGCTTCTCCGTAACCTTGTTGGGAGTCACCCATGACCGTGCCCGAAACCCGGCCGCTCACCGCCGTCCGCTCGTTCCCCGCGGGCTTCCTGTGGGGTGCCGCCACCGCCGCGTACCAGATCGAGGGAGCGGCGGCGGAGGACGGCCGCACCCCCTCGATCTGGGACACCTTCTCGCACACCCCCGGCAAGGTCTTCGAGGGGCACACCGGTGACGTGGCCGTCGACCACTACCACCGGTTCCGCGAGGACGTCGGGATCATGTCCGAACTCGGCCTGAACGCCTACCGGTTCTCCGTCTCCTGGTCCCGCGTCCAGCCCACCGGCCGGGGCCCGGCCGTCCAGAAGGGCCTGGACTTCTACCGTGCGCTCGTCGACGAGCTCCTCGCGGCCGGGATCGAGCCGGCCCTGACGCTCTACCACTGGGACCTGCCGCAGGAGCTGGAGGACGCGGGCGGCTGGCCGGAGCGGGCGACCGCCGAGCGGTTCGCCGAGTACGCGGGGATCGTCGCGGAGGCCGTCGGCGACCGGGTGAAGCGGTGGACGACGCTCAACGAGCCCTGGTGCAGCGCCTTCCTGGGGTACGGCTCCGGGGTGCATGCGCCGGGCCGCACCGATCCGGTGGCCTCGCTGCGCGCCGCCCACCACCTCAACCTCGGGCACGGTCTCGCGGTCCAGGCGCTGCGTGCCGCGCTGCCGGCGGACCGGCAGCTGTCGGTCTCGCTCAACCTGCACGAGATCCGGCCGCTGACCGGTTCGGCCGAGGACCTGGACGCGGCCCGCCGGATCGACGCCGTCGGCAACCGGGTGTGGCTGGGCCCGATGCTGGAGGGCGCCTACCCGGAGGACCTGCTCGCCGACACGGCGCACCTGACGGACTGGTCCTTCGTCCGGGACGGCGACACCGCGACGGCGAACCAGCCGCTGGACCTGCTCGCGATCAACTACTACACGCCGACGGTCGTCTCGCACGTACCGGAGGGGGCGGAGAAGCCGCAGGACGACGGGCACGGCCACAGCGAGCACTCGCCGTGGCCCGGCGCGGACGCGGTCGCCTTCCACCGGGCGCCGGGCGAGCCGACGGCGATGGGCTGGGCGGTCGACCCGGGCGCGCTGTACGACCTGCTCACCCGGGTCTCGGCCGCGTACCCCGGTCTGCCGCTGGTGGTCAGCGAGAACGGGGCGGCGTACGAGGACGTGGTCGGCCCGGACGGTTCGGTGCACGATCCGGAGCGCGCCGCCTATGTGCACGCCCACCTGGAGGCGGTGCACCGGGCGATCGGGGACGGGGTGGACGTGCGCGGCTACTTCCTCTGGTCGCTGCTCGACAACTTCGAGTGGGCGTACGGCTACGAGAAGCGGTTCGGCGCGGTCCGGGTGGACTACGACACCCTGGAGCGCACCCCGAAGTCCAGTGCCCGCTGGTACGCGCGGGTGGCGCGCTCGGGCGAGCTGCACGCGCCCGGCGGGGAGTGACGCACCCCATGAGGAAGGGCCGTGCCGGGCGCCCGGCACGGCCCTTCCTCACGCACTGGGGTTCCGTCAGATGTCGACGACCCGGTAGCCGATGACGTAGATGCCGCCGGAGCCCTCGACCGTGCGCCACTGGGTCTCGGCGCCGACCTCGCTGCCGGTGACGAGCGTGGCGCCCAGCTTGTCGTCGCTGCTGGTGGAGTCGTAGTCCCACAGGGTCAGGGTGCGGGCCTGCTCCTTGCCGAGGATGAGCGCGGCGTTGCCGTTGCCGTCCTCCATGGAGCGGACGTAACCGGTGCCCATGGTCTGGTACTTGAGGCCGTTGCCGGGCCAGACCTTGACGGCGTTGCCGTTGGCGTCGGTGATCTTGAGGTAGGCCTCGTCGTGGTCGCCCTCGCTGTTCTGCTGGCAGTGCAGCTCGAACAGCTCGATCTTCACGTAGTCGATCGGCTCGGCGTGCGCGGTGCCGGCGAAGGCGCCGAGGCTGCCGAGTCCGAGCAGGGCGGTGGCGGCCATTCGTACGGCTCGGTTCTTGCGCATGGTGTGTGTCCCCCGACACATCGGGTCACTCGCGTGACTGCTGGTTCCGGTCCGCTCGTCTCCGGCGGTCCGGTGTGCCGTTTCCCCCCGGCACGACACCCACTGTGCCCGGCGGGCCCGCCCCTGCTCCACGCGCGTTCCGCTGGACGGAACGCGCCCCGGGAATCGGCGGTCCTACAGGACGGGGGCGGCCGACGGAACCGGTCTGCGCCGTCCGCCGCCCCGGGCCAGCGTGCGGGTGATGGCGGCCCCCGCCTCGGCGACGGCCTGGGCGAGCTCGTCGAGGCCGCGGCCCGCCGGGACCATGCCGGCGAGCGCCGCGACCGTACGGCCGTCCGGGGCGCGGACCGGCAGCGAGGCGCAGCACACCCCCTCCATCACGTCCTCGCGGTCGAGCACCGCCCCGCCCCTGAGGGGCCCGCGCAACGCCTTCCCCGCGGCGGTGTCGAGGTGGAACGCGATGCCGTCCCGTACCGGCAGCAGCGGCTCCAGGTCGCCGGGCACCGAGCTCACGGTGATCGCCATGTCCTCGCGCAGCACGGTGAGGACGACGCTGGCGCCGGTGGTGGCCCGCAGGCGCTGGAGCGGCAGCCGGGCGGCGGGGCGCAGGCCGGGGTGCGGTTCCCAGGCCTGGCCGAGACGGTAGAGCTGCGGGCCGACCCGGTAGCGGTTGCCCCTGCGTTCGACGGCGCCGACGCCGACCAGCTGGTCGAGCAGCCGGTGGACGCTGCCCTTGGGCACCCCGCAGGCGAGCGCGAGTTCGGTCACACCGGCCTCGTCGCCGTTCCGGCGCAGGGCGTCGAGCAGCGCGAACGCTCCTTCCAGCACTCCCCTGCCGCGCTCCTGGCGCCCCGGTGCGGCCGTCTCCGCGACGTCGCCCGTTCTCCGTGCGGTCCCGGTGTCCATGGAGTCCCCCTGACTCGGTGCGCCCGGCCGTGGTCCCCCGATGGCGCGGCTCCGGGCATACCCCACACGATGCCGCAGACCGGACCGTTCCGGCGAAGGGCTTGCGTTGCCGGTCGTGTCGCCGCGCGCCCCGGCCCGATCGTCGGAGCACCCCTTAGGGTGATCGGCCATGAGAGACGCTCAACCGCCTGCCCCCCGGTCCCGTCGGCGCGTGACCGTCGGACTGGTCGCCGCCGCCACCGTCGTCGCGGGGCTCGCGACCGCGTTCGCCGTCGCCGCGCCGCCCTCGACGTCCGCCCCCCGCCCCGGGGCCCAGGCCCCCGCGACGGCAAGCCCCTGGATGCGCGCGCCCGGGGCGCCGCTGACGGTGATCGCCCACCGGGGCGCACCGTCGGCGGCCCCCGAGAACACCCTGGTCTCGGACGAGGTCGCCCGGCGCGGCGGGGCCGCCTGGATCGAGAACGACGTGCAGCCCAGCAAGGACGGCGTGCCGTACGTCCTCCACGACACCACCGTCGACCGGACCACGGACGGCACGGGCCCGATCCGCTCGCTGACCTCCGAGCAGCTCGACGAGCTGGACGCCGGTTCCTGGTTCGCCCCCGCCTACGCCGGTACCCGGATCCCGACCCTGGCCGCCCAGCTCGCGGACCTCAGGGAGCGCGGCGGGAAGCTCCTCCTGGAGATCAAGGGCCCGCACAGCCGCGCCGAGGTGGCCCGGATCGTCCAGGAGGTCCGGGAGCAGAAGATGACGGACCGGGTCTTCGTCCAGAGCTTCGACGTCCCGTCCCTGCGGTACGCCCACGAGCTGGCGCCCGAACTGCCGCTCGGTCTGCTGCGCGACACCCTGGACGCCGACCCGGTGGCGCTCGCCCGGGAGCTGGACCTCTCCGCGTACAACGTCGGGGACGCCGCGCTCGCGACCCGTCCGCAGCTGGTCGGCGATCTGCATGCGGCCGGTGTGGCCGTGAACGTGTGGACGGTCGACAAGCCGGCGCGCTGGAAGGCCCTGGACGAACTCGGCGTGGACGGCGTCATCACGAACCGCGCCACCGAGCTGAGCGGCTGGCTGTCCGGCCGGACGGGCTGAGCGGCGCCGCGCGGCCTGTCGGCGGGAGGTCGTCAGCGGGTGGTCAGCTCCTCCAGGAGGTCGGGGTTGACCACCCGGAGGATCCTCGCGATGTCGCCGGGGTCGGCCGCCGGCCACAGGACGGCCCTGGCCGCCCGGTACTTGGCGGCGAGCCGTTCCCGCTGGTCGGGCGGCAGGGCGGCGGCCCGGTCCGGGCGGCTGTTGTGCGCGTTGTCGGCGATCTTCACGAGGGTGGCGTCGGGGTTCCGCGCGATCAGGCGGAGCTTCTCCTCGTAGGTCGTGTCCGGGCGGTTGGTGACGGCTTCGACGAGGGCGACGACCTCGGAGGGGATCCCGGCGGCGCGCAGCCGCTCCGGGGTCCACTCGGTGTCCTCGATGACGTCGTGCAGCAGACCGGCCATGGCCAGGTGCGGGCCGAGCGCTTCCAGGCCGGCGGCGACGGCGCGGACGTGGGCGACGTAGGGGGCGCCGGTCTTGTCGACCTGTCCGGCGTGCGCCCGGTCGGCCAGTGCGTCCACCTCGGCGAGAGTCTTCATGGACCTCATCATCCCCGCCACACGCTGTTCACACGGAATCGGGAATGGCGGTCGCGGCGCGGCCGGTTGCCGAGTGCATGACTCTTGGAGTGACGCTCAGCTCGACCTCCCGGCAGCTTCCGATCGACGACACGGTGCGGCTCGCGAGGGAGGCGTACGAGGCAGGCCTGCACTCGGCGTGGTTCGGTCAGACCTTCGCGTACGACTCGCCCTCGCTCGCCGCGATCGTCGGGCGCGAGGTGCCCGGCCTCCAGGTGGGGACGTCCGCGATACCGGTCTTCGGCCGTCATCCGCTGCTCGTCTCCAGCCAGGCGCAGACCGCCCAGGCCGCCACCGGCGGCCGCTACCACCTCGGGCTCGCCCTCGGCACCCGGCATCTGACGGAGACCGGCTTCGGTCTTCCGTACCAGCGGCCGATCGGGCTGCTCAGGGAGTTCCTCACCGCCCTGCGGCCGCTCCTGGAGACGGGCGAGGCCGACTTCCACGGGGAGCTGCTGACGGCGACGACGCCGTACTCGGCGGCCGTTCCCGGCGCCCAGCCGCCGGTGCCGGTCCTGGTGGCGGCGATGGGTCCGCAGGCCCTGCGGGTCAGCGGTGAACTCGCCGACGGCATCCTGCCGTTCCTCGCGGGTCCGCGCGCGCTCGCCGAGCACGTCGTCCCGGCCGTGACGGCCGCCGCGGAGGCCGCGGGCCGTCCCGCGCCCCGGGTCGTGGCGCTCGTGCCGGGCGTGGTGACGGCGGACGCCGAGGGCGTACGGGAGAAGGCGGCGGAGGCGCATGCGCTGTACGAGCGGATCCCCTCGTACCAGCGGGTGATCGGGCTCTCGGGTGCCGAACGGGCCGCCGACCTGGCCCTGATCGGTGACGAGGAGACCGTCGCGGAGGGGGTGCGGCGCTACCGCGAGGCGGGGGCGACGGAGGTGGTGTTCACGGCGACGGACCTGGGCGGTGAGGACGACCGCCGACGCACCTGGAAGCTGCTCGGCGAGCTGCCGCGTTAGCTCCTTCCCACGCTCTGGGCCGTCTCTTCGGCCTGGAGCGCCTCCTCGCCCTCCGTGTCCAGGTGCGGCAGGAGCCGGTCCAGCCAGTGCGGGGTCCACCAGGCGTGGCGGCCGAGGAGGGTCATCACGGCGGGGACGAGCAGCAGGCGGACCACGGTGGCGTCGATGAGGACGCTGGCGGCGAGGCCGAGGCCGAGCATCTTGACGACGATGTTGTCGGAGACGATGAAGGCCGCGAAGACGCTGACCATGATCAGTGCGGCGCAGGTGATGACCCGGGCGGTGATCTCCAGGGCGTGGGCCACGCTGGCCTTGGAGTCCCCGGTGCGCAGCCAGGCCTCGCGGACGCGGGACAGGAGGAAGATCTCGTAGTCCATGCTCAGGCCGAAGACGATGGCGAACATCATCATCGGCACGTAGCTCTCGATGGGCACCTTGCCGTTGACGCCGAGGGCGGGTCCGCCCCAGCCCCATTGGAAGACGGCCACGACGACGCCGTACGAGGCGGCGATGGAGAGCACGTTGAGCACGGCCGCCTTGACCGCGACCAGGACTCCTCGGAAGACGATGAGGATGACGAGGAAGGCGAGGCCGACCACGACGGCGATGATGAGCGGCAGGCGGCTGGAGACGATGTCGAGGAAGTCGACCTGGGCGGCCGTGTTCCCGGTGACGTAGGTCTGGGCGTCGGTGCCGGTCACCGCTTGCGGGAGGACGTCGTCGACGAGGTGGTTGGTCAGTTCGGTCGTCCTCTCGTCCTGCGGGGAGGCCACGGAGTAGGCGGTGCCGACGAGGACGTCCCCGTCGGGGGTGGTCTGGAGCGGGGTGATGTAGGCGGCGTTCGGGACGCCCGTGAGCGAATGCTGGAGTGCGGTGCCGAGGGCGGCCCGGTCGGCGGCGGGTACGGCCGACTGGTCGACGACGACGGTGAGCGGCCCGTTCGCGCCGGGGCCGAAGGCCGTGGAGATGAGGTCGTAGGCCCGCCGGTCGGTGAACGATTCGGGGTCGGCGCCGTCGCCGATGTGGCCGAGCTGGATGAAGAGCAGGGGGAACGCCAGCACGAGGAGGACGAGGACGCCGCCGGTCAGGAACCACCAGGGGCGCTTCTCGACGCGTTGCGCGTAGCGGTGCCAGGTGCCGTGCGCTGCCGCTCCGGGTTCGGCGTCGGTCTCGGCCACGGGTCTGCGGACGTGGTAGCGGTCGATGCGTCTGCCGACGAGTCCGAGCATGGCCGGGACGAGGGTGAGGGCGGCGATGACGGCGGTGACGACCGTGAAGGCGGCCGCCAGGCCGAGTTTGCCGATGAAGGTGACGCCGGAGACCCAGAGGCCGGACAGGGCGATGATGACGGTGCAGCCGGAGACGAGGACCGCGCGGCCGCTGGTGGTGGTCGCGAGGGCGGCCGCGTCGGCGGGATCGTGGCCGTTCATGAGGTTCTGGCGGTGGCGGGTGATGAGGAACAGCGCGTAGTCGATGCCGACGCCGAGGCCGATCATGGTGGCCAGGGTGGGTGAGACGGTTCCGAAGGTGAAGGCCGCCGCCATCAGGCCGAGCAGGGCGAGCCCGCAGACCGCGCCGAGCAGTGCGGTGACCAGCGGCATGACGGCGCCGATGACGCTGCCGAAGCCGATGAGGAGGACGACGACGGCGACGGCGAAGCCGATCGCCTCGCTGCTGCGGTCGTCGGGCGCGGGGCGGGCGAGTTCGCCGAGCGAACCGCCGTACTCGACGGTGACGCCTGCGTCCCGGAGGGGCTGTACGGCGGTGTCGACGCCGTTCAGGTAGTCGGTGCCGAGGGTGGAGGGCGCCACGCTGAAGCGGACGGTGATGTAGGCGGTCTTGCCGTCCGTGGAGAGCGGTCCCACGTTGGGCGTCCCCGCCGGGAGCGCGGGCGGGGTGGTCCCGGGCGGCGGGAGCGGGTTCTGCGCGCCGATGACGTCGGGGAGCTTCGCCAGGGCGGTGACGGCGGAGTCGACCGCGGACGACTCCTGCGTGAGGGGTTTGGAGGGGTCGTTCAGGACGACCTGGGCGCTGTACCCGCCGGCGGCGGGATCGTGCGCCTTGAGGACGTCCAGGCCTTCGGCCGACTGCACTCCCGGGAGCGAGAAGTTGTCCTCGTACTCGCCGCCGACGGCCCGGTCGAGGAGTTGGAGCCCCGCGACGGCCGCCAGCCAGAGGGCGATGACGACGAGGAAGTGGCGGGCGCACCAGTGACCGAGGCGGTAGAGGACGCCTTTTGCGGGTGCTGGCCGGCTCTTGGCCGGGGTTCCTGCGTTCATGGCGAGGCCGTGTCCGGATAGGGAGGTCCCCGAGCGGTTCCGGCACCGACGTCGTGCGGGCCTACTCGGTCCATTCTTCGCCCGCCGCGGCGCTCCGGCATCTCGGCCGGGTTCAGGCAGGCAGGTGGTGGGTGTGGGAGGAGCGGCGGGCGGCGGCGAGGAGGGCGTGGATGCGGGGGCCGGCCTGGTCGATGTCGGTGAGGGGGGTGGGGAACGGCAGCCGGGCGTCGCGGTGGTGGCCGGTGCGGTGTTCGAGGCGCAGGGTGATGCCGTACCGGTCGAGGGCGAGGGGCAGGACGCGGGCCAAGTCCCGTTCGGGGCGCGGTCGGACGAGGCGGAGGAGCAGGGGGACGAGTGCGGCGTGGCGGTCGGCGAGGTGGGTGAGCATGGTCGCCTCGGCCGTGGCCGTCGGGTCGGGGTCGGTCGCCCGGATCTCGTCGAGGGTGACGAACGCGCGTCCCTCGTCGTCCTCGATGACGGCCTGTCCGAACTCCACGCAGCTGCTCGTGGTGGCGTCCGAGGTGTACGGGGCGGAGAGCAGTCCGGTCAGGGTGACGCGGGCGCGGACGCGCCGGCGTACGGGGGTGGGGGCGATGTCGGTGAGTTCGAGGCGGACGGGGACGCGGGCGGTCCGTCCGGTGGGGCATTCCTCGGAGGGGGCGTGGAGGTGGAGGTGGCCCATGGGTCCGGTGCCGTCGAGGAGGTGGACCTCCTGGTGGGTTCCGTCGGTGGTGACGGTCATCGAGTGGGCCGCGGTCAGGATCGACCGGACGCGTTCGGCGGGCGTGGGCCGCGCGGCGGGGGTGCTGAAGGGACGCATGCACGTACTCCCGGGAGAAGGACTCGACGGTTACTTAGGCGAGCCTAACCTAACTCATCCTTCATGAAGAGAAGAAGGTCACAGTCGTACGCCCTCCTGCTCACTTGTCGATCTCCCCTAGCATCCGAGCCATGACGGTCCTGCCTGACGACGGGCTCTCCCTGGCGTCCGAATTCCCAGACGCGCCACATGAGCAGTGGCAACACCTCGTGGCGGGTGTCCTGCGCAAGTCCGGCAAGGAGGTCTCCGGCCCCGCAGCCGAGGACGCCCTGTCCACCCTCCTTGAGGACGGCCTCGACACCCGCCCGCTGTACACCGCGCGCGACACCGCGCCCGACACCGGCCTCCCCGGCTTCGCCCCCTTCGTACGCGGCGGGCGGGCCGAGGGCAGCGCCGTCGGCGGCTGGGACGTGCGCCAGCACCACGGGACGGCCGACGGCGAAGCCGTCCTCACCGACCTGGAGAACGGCGTCACCTCCCTCTGGCTCGGCGTCGGCGGCACCGGCATCCCGGTGTCCTCGCTCGACGGCGTCCTCGAAGGCGTCTACCTCGACCTCGCGCCCGTCGTCCTCGACGCGGGCGAGGAGACGGAGGCGGCCGCCGAACGGCTCCTCCGGCTGTACGAGGAGCGGGGCGTCGCCCCGGAGGCCGCCCGGGGCAACCTGGGCGCCGACCCCCTGGGCCACGAGGCCCGCACCGGCCGCGGCGCCTACACCCTCGCGTCCGTCGCCGGCCTCGCGCGCCGCTGCGCCGACACCTACCCGGGGCTGCGCGCCCTGACCGTGGACGCCCTGCCGTACCACGAGGCCGGCGGCTCGGCCGCGCAGGAGCTCGGCTGCTCCCTCGCGACCGGCGTCGCGTACCTGCGCGGCCTGACCGAGGCCGGACTGAGCGTCACCGAGGCCTGCGGACAGCTGGAGTTCCGCTACGCGGCCACCGCCGACCAGTTCCTGACGATCGCCAAGCTGCGCGCCGCGCGCCGCCTGTGGGCCCGCGTCGCCGAGGCCTGCGGCGCCCCGGAGGCGGGCGCGCAGCGCCAGCACGCGGTGACCTCGCCCGTGATGATGACGCGCCGCGACCCCTGGGTGAACATGCTGCGCACCACCATCGCGACCCTCGCCGCCGGCGTGGGCGGCGCCGACAGCGTCACCGTGCTCCCCTTCGACGAAGCCCTGGGCCTGCCGGACGCGTTCGCCCGCCGGATCGCCCGCAACACCTCCACCGTCCTCATCGACGAGTCCCACCTGGCCCGGGTCATCGACCCGGCGGGCGGCTCCTGGTACGTGGAGCAGCTCACCGACGAACTCGCCCACGCCGCCTGGGAGTTCTTCCGGACCATCGAGCGCGCGGGCGGCCAGGAGGCCGCGCTGCGCTCCGGCCTGGTCGGCGAGCGGCTCGCCGAGACCTGGGCCGCGCGCAGCAGGAAGCTCGCCACCCGCCGCGAACCCATCACCGGCGTCAGCGAGTTCCCGCACCTCGCGGAGAAGCCCGTCGACCGCGCGCCCGCGCCCGAGCCGCTCTCCGGCGGTCTCCCCCGCGTCCGGCGCGACGAGGCGTACGAGGCGCTGCGCGCCCGCTCCGACGCCCACCTCGCGGCGACCGGCGCCCGGCCCCGCGTCTACCTGGCCGCGCTCGGCCCGGCGGCCGCGCACTCGGCCCGGCTCACCTTCGCCGCCAACCTCTTCCAGGCGGGTGGCATCGAGGCCGTCACCGAGGGCACGTTCGAGGAGAGCGGCGCCCGCGAGGCCTGCCTCTGCTCCAGCGACGCGCTGTACGAGGAGCGGGCCGAGGCCGCCGCCGGGGAGCTGCGCGCGGCCGGGGCCGGGCACGTCCTCCTGGCCGGGCGCCCCGCGTCGTACGCCGGTGTCGACTCGTACGTCTTCGCCGGCTGCGACGCCGTCGCCCTGCTCTCCACGACCCTCGACCGCATGGGAGTGTCCTGATGTCCATCCCCGATTTCTCCGGGATCGAGCTCGGGGCACAGACCGCCGCCGGCGGGCCCGACGAGTGGCGCGCGGCCGTCAAGAAGGCGGCGGACGGCGACGACCTGCTGTGGGAGACCCCGGAGGGCATCACCGTCAAGCCGCTGTACACCGGGCGGGACCTGGAGGGCCTGGACTTCCTGGACACCCGCCCGGGCATGGCCCCGTACCTGCGCGGCCCGTACCCGACGATGTACGTCAACCAGCCCTGGACGATCCGTCAGTACGCCGGTTTCTCCACGGCCGAGGAGTCGAACGCCTTCTACCGGCGCAACCTCGCCGCCGGCCAGAAGGGCCTGTCGGTCGCCTTCGACCTGCCGACCCACCGCGGCTACGACAGCGACCACCCGCGCGTCACCGGTGACGTCGGCATGGCCGGTGTCGCCATCGACTCCATCTACGACATGCGGCAGCTGTTCGACGGCATCCCGCTGGACAAGATGTCCGTGTCGATGACGATGAACGGCGCGGTGCTGCCCGTGCTGGCGCTGTACATCGTGGCCGCCGAGGAGCAGGGCGTACCGCCCGAGAAGCTGGCCGGGACCATCCAGAACGACATCCTCAAGGAGTTCATGGTCCGCAACACGTACATCTACCCGCCCGGGCCGTCGATGCGGATCATCTCCGACATCTTCGCGTACACCTCGCAGCGGATGCCGCGCTACAACTCCATCTCCATCTCCGGGTACCACATCCAGGAGGCGGGCGCGACGGCCGACCTGGAGCTGGCGTACACGCTCGCGGACGGTGTCGAGTACATCCGGGCCGGGCGTGAAGCGGGCCTGGACGTGGACGCGTTCGCGCCGCGCCTGTCGTTCTTCTGGGCGATCGGCATGAACTTCTTCATGGAGATCGCCAAGCTGCGCGCCGCCCGCCTCCTGTGGGCGAAGCTGGTCAAGCAGTTCGACCCGCAGAACGCCAAGTCGCTTTCCCTGCGCACCCATTCGCAGACCTCCGGCTGGTCGCTGACCGCGCAGGACGTCTTCAACAACGTCACGCGGACCTGCGTGGAGGCGATGGCCGCGACCCAGGGCCACACCCAGTCGCTGCACACCAACGCCCTCGACGAGGCGCTCGCGCTGCCCACCGACTTCTCGGCGCGCATCGCCCGCAACACGCAGCTGCTCCTCCAGCAGGAGTCCGGCACCTGCCGGACCATCGACCCCTGGGGCGGCAGTGCGTACGTCGAGAAGCTGACGTACGACCTGGCCCGCCGCGCCTGGCAGCACATCCAGGAGGTCGAGCAGGCCGGCGGCATGGCCAAGGCCATCGACGCGGGCATCCCCAAGCTGCGCGTGGAGGAGGCCGCGGCCCGCACCCAGGCCCGGATCGACTCCGGCCGGCAGCCGGTCATCGGCGTCAACAAGTACCGGGTGGCCTCCGACGAGCAGATCGAGGTCCTCAAGGTCGACAACTCCTCGGTCCGCGCCCAGCAGATCGAGAAGCTGCGGCGGCTGCGCGCGGAGCGCGACGAGACCGCCTGCCGGGACGCCCTCGACGCGCTCACCCGGGCCGCGGGCGGCGACGGCAACCTCCTGGAGCTCGCCGTCCGCGCGGCCCGCGCGAAGGCCACCGTCGGCGAGATCTCGGAGGCCCTGGAGAAGGTGTACGGCCGTCACGCGGCGCAGATCCGTACGATCTCCGGTGTGTACCGCACCGAGACAGGCGAGTCCCCCTCCGTGGAGCGCACCCGGGCCCTGGTCGACGCCTTCGGCGAGGCCGAGGGGCGCCGGCCGCGCATCCTGGTCGCCAAGATGGGCCAGGACGGCCACGACCGCGGCCAGAAGGTGATCGCCACCGCCTTCGCCGACCTGGGCTTCGACGTGGACGTCGGCCCGCTGTTCCAGACCCCGGCCGAGGTGGCGCGTCAGGCCGTCGAGGCGGACGTGCACATCGTCGGGGTCTCCTCGCTGGCCGCGGGTCACCTGACCCTCGTGCCGGCGCTGCGGGAGGAGCTCGCGGCGGAGGGCCGCGAAGACATCATGATCGTGGTCGGCGGCGTCATCCCCCCGCAGGACGTGCCGACGCTCCTGAAGATGGGCGCGGCGGCCGTGTTCCCGCCGGGGACGGTGATCCCGGACGCGGCCCACGACCTGGTGACCCGGCTCGGGGCCGACCTCGGGCACGACCTGTGATCGGTCTCGACACGTACGTGAAGGGCGTGCTCGACGGGAAGCGGGCGGTGATCGCGCGTGCGATCACCCTCGTCGAGTCGACGCGCCCCCAGCACCGCGTGCTCGCGCAGGAGCTCCTCACCGAGCTCCTGCCGCACAGCGGCAAGGCCGTTCGGATCGGGATCAGCGGGGTGCCCGGGGTCGGCAAGTCGACCTTCATCGACGCGTTCGGGACGATGCTGACCGGACTCGGCCACCGGGTGGCGGTGCTCGCCGTCGACCCCTCGTCGACCCGTACGGGCGGCTCCATCCTCGGCGACAAGACCCGGATGGAGCGACTGGCCGTCGACCCGGCGGCCTTCGTCCGCCCCTCCCCCAGCGCGGGCACGCTCGGCGGGGTCGCGAAGGCGACCCGCGAGTCGATGGTCGTGATGGAGGCCGCGGGGTACGACGTGGTGCTCGTGGAGACGGTGGGCGTCGGCCAGTCCGAGACCGCCGTCGCGAACATGGTCGACTCGTTCCTGCTGCTCACCCTGGCCCGTACGGGCGACCAGCTCCAGGGCATCAAGAAGGGCGTCCTGGAGCTGGCCGACGTGGTCGCCGTCAACAAGGCGGACGGCCCGCACGAGCGCGACGCCCGCGCCGCCGCGCGGGAGCTGGCGGGCGCGCTGCGCCTGATGCATCCCCAAGCTCTCAACTCCGTTCGAGCAGGGGAGACCCCACTCGCCGACGCGGTCTGGACCCCGCCGGTGCTGAGCTGCAGCGCGCGGGAGTCGGCGGGGCTCGACGAGGTCTGGGACCGGCTGAAGCAGCACCGGGCGCTGCTCGACTCGACGGGCCGCCTGACGGCCAAGCGCCAGGACCAGCAGGTCGACTGGACGTGGTCGATGGTCCGCGACGAGCTGCTGCGGCGGCTGAGCGCCGATCCGGCGGTCCAGGACGTGACGCCCGCCCTGGAGCGGCGGGTCAGGGACGGCGAGCTGACGGCGACGCTGGCCGCCGAGGAGATCCTGAGGGCGTTCGGGGAGCGCCGGGACTGAGACGGGGGTACGGGCGCCCGAGCGGGGATTCCCCTCGGGCGCCCTTCCCGCGTGCCCGGGCCCAGGCGTCTTCCGGTGCCGGACTCGGGAGGAGCTTCTGACCCGGGCGCCCTTACCGCGTGCCCGGGCTCAGGAGGAGCCCCGGCTCAGGCGTGCCCGGGCTCAGGAGGAGCCCCGGCTCAGGCGTCCTTCTCCATGCCCGGGCGCAGCCGCGCGAGCAGGGCGTACAGGGTGGCGCTGTCCTCCGCGCCGAGCGTGTCGAGGGCGCCGTGGGTCGCCTGCATCTCCTCGCGGACCCGCCGGATGACGTCCCGGCCCTCGTCGGTCGCCACGACGTTCTTGACGCGCCGGTCGTGGGTGTCGGCCTCGCGGCGCACCAGGCCGCGTCCCTCCAGGCGGTCCACGATCCCCGTGACGTTCGACGCGTCGCAGACCAGCAGGGTCGCGAGGGCGCGCATCGGCAGCGGCCCGCTCAGCTGGGCGAGGACCTTGGCCTGCGTGGACGTCAGCCCGTGGTGGGCCGCGGCCGTGGCGAAGTCGCGCCACTGGGCCGTGCCGATGGCGGCGAGGAGCTCGAGCAGCTGGAGCTTGGTGGGCGTCTCGGGCATGGCCTCGGGGGTCGTCGCGCTCATGGTTCGAGCGTACTCACGATCCTTGACATTATCAATTGTTTACTTAAGCACCTCAAGCATTCACTTGACCTCCTCAAGTATCGGGGCCTACCTTCGTCCTATTACTTGATGACATAAAACATCTACGACGTGAAGCACCGAGAAGGTCCCCACACATGAGTCACGAGACCACCCCGCCCGCCGCCGATCCCCGGCGCGAGACGCGCATCGTCTTCGCGCTGAGCCTCGCCGCCATGGTCGTGTCGATGATGCAGACCCTGCCGGTCCCGATCCTCGGCCTCATCCGCGCCGACCTGGGCACCTCGGCCGCGAACGTCAGCTGGGTCACCACCGCCACCCTGCTCTCCGCCGCCGTCTTCACCCCGCTGCTCGGCCGCTTCGGCGACCAGCACGGCAAGAAGCCCACCCTGGTCGCCGTCCTCGGCGTCATGGTCGCCGGCTCCGTCGTCGCCGCCCTGGCGACCTCGCTCCCCCTGCTGATCCTCGGCCGCGTCCTCCAGGGCGCCGCCACCGCGATCTTCCCGCTCGCCCTGTCCGTGCTGCGCGAGGAGGTCCGCCCGCAGAAGCTGCCCGGCGCGATGTCCCTGGTCAGCGGCACCCTCGCCTTCGGCAGCGGCCTCGCGCTCGTCGCCACCGGCCTGCTCACCTCCGGCTCCGACGCCGACTACCGCAGCGCCTTCTGGATGGCCACCGGCTTCGCCGCGATAGCCCTGCTCGCCGTCGTGTTCCTGGTCCCCGCGACCCGCCACAAGACCGGCGGCCGCACCGACTTCCTCGGCGCGCTGACCCTCGGCGCCACCCTGCTGCTGCTCCTGCTGCCCATCTCGCAGGGCCACGAGTGGGGCTGGACCTCCGGCCGCACCCTGGGCAGCTTCGCCGGCGCCGCCGTCATGACCGTCGTCTGGGTGTTCACCGAGCTCAAGGTCCGCGAGCCCCTCGTCGACATGCGGATGTTCGTGCACCGGCCGGTGCTCATGGCCAACCTGGCCGGCGTCCTAGTCGGCTTCGGCATGTTCGCGAACTTCCTGGGCGTCTCGTACCTCGTCCAGATGCCCGAGGCCCTCACCGGCTACGGCTTCGGCGCGTCCATCCTCCGCGCCTCCGTCGAGTTCCTGCTGCCGGGTGCGATCGTCTCCCTGCTCGCCTCGCCGATCGGCGGCCGCATCGTCCGCCACCGCGGCCCGCGCACCGCGCTGTTCCTGGCCGCCGCGCTCGGCGCCGTGGGCTTCGGCTGGCTCGCCCTCGACCACGGCCACACCGCCTCGGTGATCGGCGCGGGCGTGATCGTCGGCGCGGCCGTCAGCTTCGGTTACGCGGCCATGCCCGCCGTCATCATGTCGAGCGTCCCGCACCACCAGAGCGGCATCGCCAACGGCATCAACTCGATCTCCCGCTCCACCGGCAGCGCGATCGGCAGCGCCGTGGTCACCACGATCCTGGCCTCGAAGACGATCGAGCACCTGCCCGCCGGCGTCCCCGCCCTGCCCGCCGAGTCCGGCTTCACCCTCACCTTCTGGATCGGCGCCGCCGCCTTCGCCCTCGTCGCGGTCATCGCCCGCTTCGGTCTGCGGACCGGCCGGACGCCCCGCACCGAGCGGGTGGGCGCACCGGCCGCCGCGACCTCCGAGAAGGAGACCGCCGCGGCGTGACGCGAGGGGCGGGCCCGTCCTCCGACGGACCCGCCCCTCGCTCCTCGCGCCGGTGCGTCAGACGCGGTCGGCCGCGATCAGGACGTACTGGAAGGAGCCGTCCTTGTACGACTCGATGAACGCCTCCTCGATGCCGGTGACCAGCGAGGACGTGGCCCGCAGCTCCCAGTAGGGGAGGGTGTCCGGCGTCAGGTCGATGACGGCCTGCGGGACGAGGCGGTTGTCGGCCATCGCCTTCAGGTACTCACGGCGCGAGTGGATGTTGCACTCGAAGTGCGCGTTGATCTGCGAGACCCACTTCGAGGGCTGGCCGTACTTCGGGTTCCAGCAGCCGGTGATGGTCACGTAGCGGCCGCCGACCTTCAGGAAGCGGGAGTGCTCGGCGAACAGGTCGTCCAGGTCGACGTACATGCTCGACTCGTTGTTCCACGAGCCGGCGATGCTGCCCTTCTCGAAGGGGGTGTCGAGCATGTTGCAGACCTGCGCGCGGACGTGGCTGTCGATCTCCAGCTCCTTCGCGCGCCGGTTGCCGAACTCGGCCTGCGTGGAGGAGAGGGTGACGCCCTCGACCTTGCAGCCGAAGCGCTGGTGGGCCATCACGCTCGAACCGCCGCGGCCGCAGCCGGCGTCGACGAGGGTGTCCTCGGGGGTGATGGCGCCGAGGTGGTCGAGGAGGACCTCGGCCTGGGCCGACTCCAGCCGGTGCAGCTCGGTGATCAGCTTCTTCTCGTACTCGCTGTCCTCGACGTCCCCGAGGGCGGCGTGGTCCACGGCACCGATGCCGTAGTGGTGGTGGTACAGCCCGTCGACGTCGCCCAGGCGCAGGTTCACGGGCCTGGCCTCGGCGTTCCAGTAACGGGCGATGTCTCCCTGGTACGGCGTCGCCGGGCTGGGAACGAACGCGGAGGTGCCGTTGACGGTGGGGAGCTCGGTGTTGGTCACAGATGGAATCCGTTCTTACCAGAAATCGGGCAGGCTGTAGCGGTACGTATTGGTCTGGTGCCAGTAGTGGTTGCCGTCGACCCACACGGCCACTCCCTTCAGGAAGCGGAGCACGCTCGGGACGGGGCAGCTGGCGGCCAGTTCGGCGGACGCGGCCTCGAAGTCGCGCATGAGGTCGTTGTGGACCTCGACCGCCTTGAGGTAGGCGTCCTTCTCGGAGAGGTTCTCCCGGTCGGCGAGCACCACGGGCAGGTTCATGTGCCGGCCGGGGCTGGCGAGTTCCTTGGTGTACGAGTACAGGTCGTTGACGATGGTGCTGGCGTTTCCGGCCAGCGCCAGGACCCGCTGCATCGCCGGCTGGGCGTGCAGGTCGGCGGGGAGTTCGTAGCCGCCGACGGTGTCGGTGATGGTGGGGCAGGGGCGGAAGTTGTTGAACTGCCGCATCGTCAGGTACTCCCACACCTCCGGCACGTGGTTCGTCTCGTCCCACGCGGCCTCGGCGAGGTAGCCCATGTGCAGCCGGGCCATGTCGTGCCGGAACCGGTCGGCCTGGGAGGGGGTCGCCAGACGGGTGAAGTACTCCATGGCCGAGCGGTAGGAGCGCCGGGGCGCGTCCGCGTGGAGCGACTCCGCCCACACCGGCTGGTACTCCGCCGTCGAGTGCACCGGGTCCAGGGCGGTGTGCGCCATGAGGAGCCGTCCGCCCAGGCCGATGGGCGAGCCGCCGAGGTCCTCGCAGTAGATGTCGTCCACGGCGTTCTCGGCGACCATCAGCCGGGCGGCGACCATGAGGTGCTCGATGGTCGGGGCGTCCGGGTGGCAGGCCACCATGTAGGGGCCGACGCGGAACCCGTCGAAGTCGCCCTCCCAGTCCTCCGGGTAGAGCTGGATCTCGTCGAGCGCCCAGGACTTGATGCGGCGGCTGACCTCCGCCACCCGCACCGGGTCGGGCTCCGGCACCGGGTGCCAGTAGAGGCCCGGGATGATCAGCGCGTCCGCCGGCGCCTGTGCGGGCGCCGCCGTGGCCCCCGCGCCCGGCACCAGGGACAGCCCCGCCGTACCGAGGCCACGGGGACCCCCCGGCACCCACCCCGGCTCGGGCCGCGACCGCGGGGCGGCGGCGTCGACCACGGGGGCCGCGGCGGAGGCCTTGGCGGGAGCCGCGGCGGAGAGCCCGGTGGGGACTCCGGTGGGAATCCCGGCGGGGGGTCCCGCGGAGGCCCCGGCAGGAGCCCCGGTGGGCGCCGCGCCGGAGATTCCGGCGCGGGGCCCTGCGGGGATCCCGGCGGGAGTCGTGGCGGAGGTCCCGGCGGGGACTCCCGCGGGTACTCCGGACGGGCTGTCCGGGCGGGCTTCGGCCGTGACGGCCTGGGCTTCCGTCCGGACCTGGGCTTCGGCCGGTCCGTGGGGTACGGCGAAGCCGTGGGCCGCCGCGTCCGCGAGGACGCGGGCGGTGAACGAGGCCGCGGCGCCGGGCAGGCTGGACTGCAGAGGGGAAAGCCCGGGATCGGGCATCCGTGACTCCTTGGAGAGGTGGGGGGCCGTCCCGGATTCCGGGCATGCCGGCCCGGCCCGGAAGGGTCCGGGTGGAGGTGGCCTGCGGGGAGGGGCTAGTCGCGCCGGCGCGCGATCTGCACGTTCTCCAGTACGCCGAGCGCGTTCGGGACCAGAACGGCGGCGGAGTAGTACGTCGTCACGAGGTACGACATGATCGCCTGCTCGCTGATGCCCATGAACCGCACGGACAGACCCGGCTCGTACTCCTCGGGCAGACCGGTCTGGCGCAGACCGATGACGCCCTGGTTGTCCTCGCCGAGACGCATGGCGAGGATGGAGCTGGTGTTCTCCTTGCTGATGGGGATCTTGTTGCAGGGCAGGATCGGGACCCCGCGCCAGGCCGGGACCTGGTGCCCCTGGAGCTCGACGGTGTCCGGGTAGAGCCCGGCCCGGTTCCACTCGCGCCCGATCGCCGCGATCGTCTTGGGGTGGGCGAGGAAGAGCTTGGTGCTGCGGCGGCGGCAGAGCAGCTCGTCGAGGTCGTCCGGGGTGGGCGGGCCGGAGTGCGGCTGGATCCGCTGCTTGAAGTCGGCGTTGGGCAGCAGCCCGAACTCCGGGTTGTTGATCAGCTCGTACTCCTGGCGCTCGCGCAGCGCCTCGATGGTGAGCCTGAGCTGCTCCTCCGTCTGGTTCATCGGCCCGTTGTAGAGGTCGGCGACCCGGGTGTGGACCTTGAGGACGGTCTGGGCGACGGAGAGCTCGTACTCGCGCGGCTTGAGCTCGTAGTCGACGAAGGCGCCGGGGATCTCGGCCTCGCCCTTGTGGCCGGCCGACATCGCGATCTCGGCCTCGCCGTACTTGTTCTGCCGCTGGTCGGGCAGCGAGCTGAACGCCTGGATGTGGGCCTGGAGGCTCGGTGCCGAGGCGAGGATGCCCGCGAAGTCGGCGCGGGAGAGGGTGAGCAGGGTGCCGGAGGTCTCGGCGGTCGCGGTGTAGTCCCAGCCGGCGTCGCCGTCGAGGAGGGCGTTCTCACCGAAGCGGTCGCCGTCCGCGAGCACGGAGACGGCCACCTCGTCGCCGTACTTGCCGACGGAGGTCTGGCTGACGCGGCCGTGGGCGATCATGTGGATCTGCTCGGCGGGCGCCCCGCGCTGGACGAGCACCTCACCGGCGCTGAAGTCGCGCTGGACGCACCGGTCGGCGAGCGCGTTCAGCACGTCGAGGTCCTCGAAGCCGCGCAGCAGGGCGAGTTCGCCGAGCTCGCGGGGGATGACCCGGACGCGGGCGCCGTCCTGGACGAACTCGATGCGCCCGTCGCCGACCGTGTAGCTCAGTCGGCGGTTGACCCGGTAGGCGCCACCCTTGGTCTCCACCCAGGGGAGCATCCGCAGCAGCCAGCGGGAGCTGATCTCCTGCATCTGCGGGGCGGACTTGGTCGTGGTGGCGAGGTTGCGGGCGGCCGCGGTGCTCAGACTGGACTGCTGGGGCGGTCCCGTCTGTACGTCCGGGCGGTCGTCAACGGTCATCGAGCGAGCTCTCTTTCGCACGGGCGGCGATCGGCGCACGGGTGCGCCGAGAACCGTGAAAGAAGATGAAGGGGGCGAGGATCTGGGAATCCGTCCAGATCTCGGGGAGGACAGTAACGGCCGCCGTGCCCGCCTCGCTCGAAGAGCCCGCGATCATTACCTCCTTACGGTGATCTTGTTCGGGATCATGTTTAACTCGCTGACCAGCGCCATTTCGGCCAACCGATCGAGAGTCGGCCAACGGCGCGCCACGGGGCCGCTGTTTCGGTCGCCCGTTCGGCCCCCGGTGCAGGGGGCCGACGGGCCCGGTCACGCGCGACTGGTCCATACGGAGGGAACGTTCGCCTCCGCGTGCGTCGCGTTGACGGTCGGTCAGCGCCCCAGCTGTGCGTCCAGCCACTGGAGGACCTCGGGGGTCACCGGGTCGGTGATGTCGGCGAACTCCTCGTGCTTCTTCAGGAACTTCGCCACGTAGGGGCAGACGGGGACGATCCGCATCCCGGAGGCGCGGACGTCGGTGAGGGCCTGCTCGACGAGGATCCCGGCGAGGCCCTGGCCCGCGTAGGCCTCGTCGACCTCGGTGTGGAAGAAGACGCGCCGGTCGTCGCGGTCGCGGTAGGCCGTCAGCCCGGCGCGCTCACCGCCGACGAGGATCTCGTACCGGTGCCGGGCGTCCACGCGCCGGACGACGGGGGCGGTGGCGGTCTGCTCGGGCGTGTCGGTCATGGGGGATGCCTTTCGTGCGGAGGGAGGTCCTGAACGGGGAAACGGTCGCACGTCAGCGGCGTGCCGGGGCACGCGGGTACCCGCACGAACACGCGCGCCCGCCCCGCGCGATCTGCTCGCGGGGCGGGCGCCGTCGGAAGGTGCGGTCAGGAGACGCGCTTGAGGGTCCAGGCGTTGTTGTTGAAGCCGGAGTTCGGGAAGGCCACACAGGAGCTGGAGTAGTACGAGGCGGTCTGGACCCAGCCGACGGGGTAGTACGTGGAACCGCAGGCCTGGACGACGGTGCCTATGGGCAGGCCGGTGAGCTGCTTGATCTGCTTGATGTTCGGGTCGAAGTTCTGGGTGCCGCAGCTGGCGCTGTAGCCCCAGCTGACGTCGACGTAGCCCGCCGGGGTGGCGGTGCTCGCGCAGGTGGTCGTCACGTCGCCGGGGGCCGCCTGGGCGGGTGCGGCGGTGAGGGCGAGCGTCGCGGCGGCGGCGAGGGCCATGGTGGCGGTGCGGACACGGGTCACGGCGTGCTCCTTGAATCCGAAAACGATCAACAAAAAAACGACAGCTCGTTTTTACGGTCTGGAAGCGAGTCGTAACAGTCTGTTTCCGGCCTCGGAGATCAGGCCACGAGGCCTCCCGCGCGGCTCAGCGGCGCGCGGGGTTCCTGCGCGGCGCGATCCGGGCGTTGGGCAGGGCGGGGGCGGGGAGGCGGTCGCCGGGGTAGCCGTCGACGGTGCCGAAGCGGTCGGACTCCTTCTCCCACTCCTCGCGGGCCTCGGCGATGTCCTCGTGGCTGCGGCCGATGAAGTTCCACCACATGACGATCTCCTCCTCGAACGGCGTTCCGCCGAGGAGGACCGCGCGGGCGGGGGCGTCCGACTCGTTGGTCAGGGTCAGGGTGTCGGACCCGGTGGGGGCGTAACCCAGTTCGGCCGGGCGCAGCAGGGTGTCGGCCAGGCGGACGTCCCCGGTGTCGACGAGCAGGCCGTGCTCGAAGGAGGGGTCGGTGCGGAGGGTGACGGTCGCGCCGGGGTCGATCAGGAGCTCGGCACCGAGGAGCGGGGTGAAGGTGCGCACGGGGGAGGAGGAGCCGGCGAGCGAGCCGAGGAAGACCCGGACGTCCGCCCCGTCGACGCGGACGGTTCCGGGGGCGTAGTGCTGGAAGTCCCGGGCGGTGTTGCGGTGTTCCCCGGGGAGGGCGACCCACAGCTGTACGCCGTGCAGGACGGTGGTGCGGGCGGTGGAGACCTCGGTGTGGCTGATGCCGTGGCCGCCGGTCATGAGGTTCAGCTCTCCGGGCCGTACGTACGCGTGGCTGCCGAGGCTGTCGCGGTGCTCGATCTCGCCGCTGAACAGCCAGCTCACGGTCTGGAGTCCGATGTGCGGGTGGGGCGCGACGTCCATGCCGCCGGATTCGGCGACGTCGTCGGGGCCGTAGTGGTCGGCGAAGCACCAGGCGCCGATCAGCGTCCGGGCCCGCTGCGGGAGCGTACGCCGTACGGTCATGGCCCGGGGTCCGCCCAGGGGGACGTCCCGCGCGGTCAGGACCTCGATCTCCGTGGTGTTCATCGCCGACCCCTCCGTGGAAGTAGTTCCATTTTCAACAATCATGGGCGATGATAGCTCCTGCGAGAGTAGGACGCACGGTCGACGGACGAGATCATCGGGTCTCGGGAAGGAGCACACGGTGAGTGACAGCGCGGGAGCCCCGGCGAACGGGCGGGTCTACGTCGACAAGCAGAGCCCCATGGCCTACCAGGCGCTGGTCCAGACGGCCGAGGCCGTGCGCACGACGGCCGCCGCCGCGGGGCTCGACCGCGTCCTGGTGGAGCTCGTCAACCTCCGCGTGTCCCAGATCAACGGCTGCGCGTACTGCCTCGACGTGCACACCCGGGCCGCCCTGCGCGCCGGTGAGACGACCCGCCGCCTGGGCGTGCTCCCCGCCTGGCGCGACACGGCGGTCTTCACGGAGCGGGAGCGCGCGGCCCTGGGCCTCGCGGAGGCCGTCACCGCCCCCGCCGACGCCCAGGCGCAGGAGCGCGCCTACGACGCCGCGCGCGGCGCCCTGACCGACGACGAGATCTCGGCGGTCATCTGGGTGGCGATCACCATCAACGCCTTCAACCGGGTCTCGATCCTGAGCAAGCACCCCGTGCGGGAGGCCTCCCCCAAGGCCTGACACGGCGAGGCCCGGTGCCTTCGGGCACCGGGCCTTCGCGTCGGTCGGCGTGTCGGGTCGGTCAGGTGGAGATCGCGGGGAGCAGCCCGGTGACCGGCGCGGCCAGGTCGGTCAGCTGGTGCAGCTGGCCCAGCTCGTGGAGCCGGTCGAGGCCGTTCAGCTGGCCGGCGATGCCGGGGAACTGCCCGCGGGACTCCTCGGGGATGCCGGTCGTGGCGAGGGCGTCGAGCTCGCTGATCGGGTTGATCTTGGGGCCGAGCGGTCCGGAGGCTTCGGCGGCGCTCGCGGTGGCCGCCGCGGACGCGCCGAGGCACGAGAAGGCGGCGGCGACGGCGAGGATCGAGGAGATGCGTCGTGTTGAGGTCACACCCTCACAACGGGCCTGCCTGCCGTGGGACACGGCCCGGCCCCCGCTCTCGCGGTTCTCACCGTCCGAACGGGGGGTCCCGCCGGTCGAAGCGGAGGGGCGAGGAGAGCGAAGGGGCTATTTCAAGGGGTTTTGAGAAGGAAGCCCCTTCATGGCCTCGCCCGGGACGACCGTAGCAGTCAGGCGGGGATCAGGTCGCGCAGATTTTCGGGGGTGAACACGCGCGAGCCGGGCGGCAGGCCCTCGGGACGCTCCAGACCGATGTACGTGACGGGCCCGTCCGGCGGCGTCGAGCCGTCCCACCAGGTCGTCGTGGTGGCCTCGGAGGCCATCAGGTCCGTGAGGTGGCGGACCGTCAGCGGGGTGCGCGCGAGCAGGCTCCGGAGCAGGACGGCGACCGAGGCCCGGTTCTCCTCGACCCGGTTCGCGGACGGGTTGCCCCGCAGGTAGAGGTGCAGCCACCGCGCGCGCCAGCCGCCGTCCTCGCCGCGCTCGAAGGCGAGCGGCAGCGCGACCCGGCCGGGTCCGCGCAGATCGGACTTCATCCGGACCGTGCGCGGCTCGAACGGGCGGCCCTTCTGCTCGGTCTCGCGCAGCATGAAGCCGAAGAACGACTCCTCGACCTCCTCGAAGTCCTCGCCGGAGTAGAGGTTCACCTGCGGGACGACGTAGCTGCCGCGAACGGCGCCGAGCCGCAGGTCGATGAACTCCGAGGCGCCGTCGGGGGCGTCGGTGACGTCGCCGGAGTGCGCGCCCTCGACCGCGGTGAGGGCCGTGTACGAGAGCCAGGTGACGGTCGCGTAGTCGTCGTCCAGGACCAGCGCCGACAGGTCGTAGTCGGTGGAGCGTGCGGTCTGCTTCCAGTAGGTGAAGAAGCGCAGCAGCTCGCCCTCGACGGGCGAGACGGAGCCGCGCGGCAGCACGCCGATGCCCGCCGTGGTCGCCCGGCCGCTGAGCGGGAGCGCCACGTCCAGGACGGCGGGGTCGACGAGCAGGTGGCCCGGGGCGGGGAGCCGGCGCCGCGTCTCGGCGTCGAGGACGGCACGGAGGCGCTCGCGCACGGCGGGCGGCAGCGGCGGGCGGGTGTCGGCGGTGACCCAGGCGGCCCCGAGCCGGTTGACGAAGACCCGCCGCTCCCCCGCCGTCCCGGCACGGTTCTGGACGTGCTCGCGGAGGGAGAGGAGGACACGGCCGGAGGCCCGCGGGACGGCGCTCTCGAACGCGGCGAGGACGGCGTCGAGTTCCTCCGGCCCGTCCGCCGCGCGCAGGAGCCGGTCCAGGGCGCGCAGCAGCCTGCCGGGGGCGGAGGTCAGGAGTGCGGCCGCCCCGGCGACGTCGCCCCGGCCGAGGAGTTCCTCGACGCGGCTGTCGAAGGAGGGTGCCTTCTTCTCGCCGCGGGCGACGGCGAAGACCTCGGCCGCATGCGGCCAGCGCGGGTACTCGTGCGGGTGCAGCCGCTCCCCGAGGCGCTTCCACGCCTCGCGGTGCTCGGCGACGTCGCCGAGCTTCGCGGGGGCTTCGGCGACGACGGCGTCGAGACCGCCGAGCAGGGCGCGGCGGACGGGCCGGGGCATCGCCCGGAAACGGGTCGGCTCGCGCAGGCCGACGTCGCCGTCGGAGAGGGCGCAGGCCAGGCGCAGGACGTCGGTGGCCGTGTCCAGGAGGAGGGGCGCTCCGGCGTCGAGCCGGGCCCGGTTGACGACGGCGCGGCTCTCCCGGACCGGGATCTCCTCGGGCTGCGGCCCGTCGGGCCGGTGGGCGGCGAGGAGGGCGAGGTCGCGCAGGTGCTCGTCGCCGAGCGGGGTCGTGCTCCCGGCCAGGGACAGATAGAGGGCGGTGGCCTCCTCGTCGAGGGTGCCGCCGGGGTGCAGGACCGTCAGCCGGTCGCCCGTCGTCGCGACGAGTTCGTCGTGCGCGGCGAGCATCCGCTCGTACGTGTGCCGGTAGGTGCCGTACGACGGGAGGGTGAGGAGGTCGAGCACGCCGTCGCGCAGCCGCGCGAGCAGCCCGGGGCGCGCGGTGTCGTCGTCGAGGGCCTCGGCGACGCAGCGCCTCCAGAAGTCGACGGTGTCGGGCACGCCGGCCGGGAAGTCGATGAAGTACACGTTGTGCCGGACGTGGTCGCCGACGGTCTCGCGGACGGTGTCGAGGGTGCGGGCGGCGACGGCGAGGACCGTCTCCCGGGGCCGCCGGGACAGCTCTTCGAGCAGCCCGGTCGACAGCTTGAACCCGGCCGACATGAGGGCGGCGTCGAACTGCCGGGCCGCGGCGGCGCCGTCTCCGCCCCCGGCGGATGCCGCCGGGAGGGGAAGGCGACGGGTGTGCCGGACGACCAGACGTTCGAGAGCGTGGACCATTCGGGCATGTTGCCAGCCCCGCGCGGCCCGGCGCATGCGGATTTCGGGCCGAGCGGGGAGGAGCGGAGGGGGGCTCAGGGCGTGCTGCGGACCGGGAAGCTGAAGGCGTGTCCGTTCTGCTTGAGCCACGGCAGCACCTGCCGGAGGGCCTCGACGCTCTGGCTGCGGTCGCCGCCGCCGTCGTGGAAGAGGATCGTGGGCCCGTTGGACAGCTCGTTCTTGACGGTGTTGACGATCGAGGCCGTGCCCGGCTGCTCGAAGTCCTTCGTGTCCACGTTCCAGCCGAGCGGCCGCATGCCCAGGCCGGCGGCGAGGCGGCGGCTGTCCGGGGTGAACGCGCCGCCGGGCGCCCGGTAGTAGTCGATCCGCGCTCCCCCGGACGCGTCGTCGATCATCTTCTTCGCGCCGAGGATCTCCTGCTTCTGGTACGCGAAGGGCTTCTTGTCCATCGTCGTGTCGTGGGACACGGAGTGGTCGCAGAGCCGGTGGCCCTCCGCGACGACCCTCTTGACGATCTCGGGGTGCGCCTTGGCCATCGGGCCGACCATGCAGAACACGGCCTTGACGTCGTTCTGCTTGAGTATGTCGAGCATCTGGGGCGTCCAGCGCGGGTCGGGCCCGTCGTCGATGGTGATGTTCACGGCCGAGCCCCCCGCCTCGGCGGCGTGCGCGATGCTCACGGGCACCTTCTGCGGCGGCACCTTGGCCGGCGCCTTGGACCCTCCGGCCGGCGCCTGCGAGGCCGGCGCCTTCCCCATCCCCGCGGAGGCCTCGTTGTCCATCATCGCCGCGGCGCCCCATACCGCCAGGCTCAGCCCGAGCGCCGACGCCACCACGGCTATGTGCGCGTTGTACTTGCCCTGCCCCATGAAATCCCCACTCCCCCGGTTCGTACCGTCTCCCTGGTGAGAGGACGGTACGAGGAGCCGCGCGGTTTCACCGAATCCGGCTCATCTGCCGGGACGGCGGGGCACCGGGGCGGGGCGCGGCGCGCTGACCGCCGGTCAGCCTCCGGCGAGGGCGCGGACGATCGCGGCGGCGAAGGCGTCGAGGTCGCTCGGCCGGCGCGAGGTGATCAGGGGGTGGGCTCCGGAGGCGTCGACGACGACCTCCCGGTCCCGCCAGATGCCGCCCGCGTTCTCCAGATCGGCGCGGAGCGAGGGGTACGAGGTCAGCTCGCGGCCCCTGGCCAGCCCGCTGTCGACGAGGAGCCACGGCCCGTGGCAGACGGCGGCCACCGGTTTGCCGGCGGCGGCGAAGGCCGAGACGAGGCGCCGCGCGTCGGCGTCGGTCCGCAGCCGGTCGGCGTTCACGGTGCCGCCCGGCACGAGGACGGCGTCGTACCCGTCCGCCGTCACCCGCGCGAGCGTCGTGTCCGGCTCGACGAGGGCGCCGGGACCGCGGTCGGAGACGACGGTCTGCACGGCCTCGTCCTTCTGCGCGGCGATCGTGACCCGGGCCCCGTTCTCCCGCAGGACGGCCACCGGCTTCCGCAGCTCGGGCTCTTCCGTCCCGTAGTTCGTCGTGAGGACGAGGACGCTCTTTCCGGCGAGCTTTCCGTCGGGCTTTCCGTCGGGCTTTCCGTCGGGCTTTCCGTCGGGCTTTTGGTCGGGCTTTTGGTCGGGCTTTTGGTCGGACGACACAGTGCGCCTTCTCTCCTCCGTCACGGGGTCGTGTGACCCGTAGTCGGAAAGTACCTTTTTCTGATCATTTCTGTCGGTTGGCAGGGCTCTGCGTGTTCTCACGGATCCGCGGTCCGCCGTACGCGAGCATGACGGACGCCGAAACCGTCACGATGAGCGGAAGAAGGACCCACGTGCCCGGCAGCGACAGCGAGAACCCGGCGATCGCCTCCCCGACACCCGCCGAGAACCGGCCCATGACCAACAGGGACTGGTGGCCCAACCAGCTGGACCTCCAGGTCCTGCACCAGCATTCGTCCCTGTCCGATCCGATGGGCGAGGAGTACGACTACGCGAAGGAGTTCGCCGGCCTCGACGTCGAGGCGCTGAAGCGGGACGTCTTCGCGGTGATGACGGACTCCCAGGAGTGGTGGCCCGCCGACTACGGCCACTACGGGCCCCTGTTCATCCGGATGAGCTGGCACGCGGCGGGCACGTACCGCATCGCCGACGGCCGGGGCGGCGGCGGGCGCGGCGCCCAGCGCTTCGCGCCGCTCAACAGCTGGCCGGACAACGCGAGCCTCGACAAGGCGCGCCGGCTCCTGTGGCCCGTCAAGCAGAAGTACGGGCGGAAGATCTCCTGGGCCGATCTGCTGGTCTTCGCCGGGAACTGCGCCATGGAGTCCATGGGCTTCAAGACCTTCGGCTTCGGCTTCGGGCGCCCGGACATCTGGGAGCCCGAGGAGATCTTCTGGGGCCCCGAGGACACCTGGCTCGGCGACGAGCGCTACCGGGGCGACCGGGAGCTGACCGGCCCCTTCGGCGCCGTGCAGATGGGCCTGATCTACGTCAACCCGGAGGGTCCCAACGGCAATCCGGACCCGGTCGCCGCCGCCCGGGACATCCGGGAGACGTTCGGGCGCATGGCGATGAACGACGAGGAGACGGTCGCGCTCATCGTCGGCGGCCACACGTTCGGCAAGTGCCACGGCGCGGTCGACCCGCAGTACATCGGCCCGGAGCCCGAGGCCGCCCCCATGGAGCAGCAGGCCCTCGGCTGGCGGAACGCGTACGGCACCGGCGCGGGCGCCGACGCGCTCACCAGCGGGCTCGAAGGGGCGTGGACCAACGAGCCGACGAAGTGGGACAACGGCTACCTGGACAACCTGTTCCGGTACGAGTGGGAGCTGACGACCAGCCCCGCCGGCGCCCAGCAGTGGACCCCGAAGGACCCGTCGGCGAAGGACACCGTGCCCGACGCGCACGATCCTTCGAAGCGGCATGCCCCGATGATGCTGACGACGGACCTCTCGCTGCGGCTCGACCCCGTCTACGCGCCGATCGCGAAGCGCTTCCACGAGAACCCGGACCAGCTCGCGGACGCGTTCGCCAGGGCCTGGTACAAGCTGCTCCACCGCGACATGGGCCCCCTCTCCCGCTACCTCGGCCCGTGGATCCCCGAGCCGCAGCTCTGGCAGGACCCCGTACCCGCGGTCGACCACCCGCTGGTCGGGGAAGCGGACATCACGGCCCTCAAGGCGAGGATCCTCGACTCGGGGCTCTCCGTCTCGCAGCTGGTCACCACCGCCTGGGCGTCGGCCGCGAGCTTCCGCGGCACCGACAAGCGCGGCGGCGCCAACGGGGCGCGGATCCGGCTCGCCCCGCAGAAGGACTGGGAGGTCAACGACCTGCCCGAGGTGACCCGGACGATCGAGGTCCTCGACGGGATCCGCGCGGACTTCGAGGGCTCCGGCGGGGCGAGGATCTCGCTCGCCGACCTGATCGTCCTCGGCGGGTGCGCGGCCGTCGAGCGGGCCGCGGAGAACGCCGGGTACGACATCACGGTCCCGTTCGCGCCGGGGCGCACGGACGCCTCGCAGGAGCAGACCGACGTGGAGTCGTTCGCGGTGCTCGAACCCCGGGCGGACGGGTTCCGCAACTACCTCCGGGCCGGGGAGAAGCTGTCGCCGGAGACCCTGCTCCTCGACCGCGCCAACCTGCTGACGCTGACCGCGCCCGAGATGACGGTCCTCGTCGGCGGGATGCGGGTCCTCGGCACCGGGTTCGGGGGGTCGCCGCACGGCGCCTTCACCGACCGGCCGGAGTCGCTGACCACCGACTTCTTCGTCCGGCTCCTCGACATGGGCACGGAGTGGAAGGTGTCGACGGACGAGGAGAACGTCTTCGAGGGCCGCGACCGCGCCACGGGCGAGGTGCGGTGGACCGCCACCCCCGTCGACCTCGTCTTCGGTTCGCACTCGCAGCTGCGGGCCCTCGCGGAGGTGTACGCGTCCGCGGACGCGGGCGAGAAGTTCGCGCGTGACTTCGCGGCCGCGTGGGACAAGGTGATGAACCTCGACCGGTTCGACCTGCGCTGAGCGGGGGCCGGGTACGGCGGGGGGCCGGCCGGATCGTACGGCCGGCCCCCCGCCGTCAGCCTGGTGGTGCCGACACCAGGTGTGGCACCCACTGCCACCGGGCCCCCGATCGGCCGCAGAGTGGTCGCCATGACCTCACAGCGCACCACTCTGATCACCGGCGTCACCCAGGGCATGGGCCACGCGCTCGCGCTCGACCTGGCGCCCCTCGGCGGCACCCTCCTCCTGCACGGCCGGAACGCCGAGCGACTCGAAGCCGTGGCCGCCGAGGCCCGGGCCGCCGGTCCCGGCACCACGGTCCGCACGTACCTCGCCGACCTCTCCGACCTGGACCAGGTACGGGCGATGGCCGCCCGGATCCGGGCGGCGGAGCCGCACCTCGACGGCCTGGTCCACAACGCGGTGGCCGGGGGCGGGGCGCGACCGCTGGTCCGGGAGCTGAGCACCCAGGGCCATGAACTCCGCTTCGCCGTCAACCACCTGGCGCCGTACGCCCTCACCCGCGCCCTGCTGCCGCTGCTCACCGCCTCCGCTCCGGCGCGGGTCGTCAACGTCGCCTCGATCGGGCAGGAGGCGATCGACTTCGACGACGTGATGCTGGAGCGGGACTACGAGGGCCTGCGGGCCTACTGCAAGAGCAAACTGGCCATGATCATGGCGACCTTCGAGCTGGCCGCCGAGCTGGAGGGCACCGGCGTGACGGTGAACGCCCTGCACCCGGCCCATCTGATGGACACGACCGCAGTCCGCGCGTACGGCTTCACGCCCGTCACCACCACGGAGGAGGGCGTCCGCCCGACCGTACGGCTCCTCCTGGACCCGGAACTCGCCACCGTCACGGGCCGGTACTTCGACCGGTTCACCGAGGCGAGGGCCCACGAGCAGGCGTACGACACGGAAGCGCGCGAGCGCCTGATGAAGCTGACGCGCGATCTGGTGGGGGCGGCCTGAGCGGCCACTCGTCCGGGGGACGGCTGGCGGGTCGTCCGCGCGCGGAGTGCCCCGCCGTCGATCATGGGCAGCGCTACGTCCCCGTGCGCGAAGGAAGACCCGACATGCCGCTCCCCCAGGCCGCACCGCAGGCCCCCGTCACCCCGAAGGCCCGCATCTACGCGATGCTGGACACCGACGGGGACGGAGTCGCCTCGAAGCACGACTACTTCGTCCGCATCGAGCGGGCCCAGCGGGCGACCGGACGCGGCGACGACGACCCCCTGGTCATCGCCGCGCGCGCCACGGGCGAACGCGCCTGGGCAGCGATGGACGCCAACGGCGACGGCGTGATGACGTACGAGGAGTACATCGCCTGGGTGGACGCGGACAAGTTCGACAACATCTGCCAGTACGCCCTGGGCGCCCTGTTCGACCTCGCCGACGCCGACCAGGACGGCACCCTGGACCGCGCGCAGTTCACGATGCTGCGCCAGGCGCTGGGCAACCGCGCCGACAACGCCGACGCGGCCTTCGACGCGCTGGACGCCGACGGGGACGGACGCGTCGGCCGCGCGGAGTACCTGGCGTCGATCCGCGCGTACGTCACGGGTGACGAGTCCCCCATGGGGGTCGCCCTGTACTGACCGGGTGCCGTCCGTCACCCCCTTGGACCGCGTGCCGCGCCGCGCCGGACGCGGGGCAGCAGACTCGCTCCCGGTGACACCCCCACACAAGGAGCCTGCATGTCCCCGCTCGTCTCCTCCCGGCGCGCCGCCGGCGCGCTCGCCCTCCTCATCGCCGCCGCGGCCTCGACCGCCACCTCCGCGGCCGCCGCCGAGAGCCACCACGGCGCCAGGCCGACCGTCGTCCTCGTGCACGGCGCCTTCGCGGACGCCTCCGGCTGGAACGCGGTCGCCGAGGACCTCCGGCACCAGGGCTACCAGGTCGTCGCGCCCGCCAACCCGCTGCGCGGTCTGGGCAACGACTCCACCTACACCGCCAGCGTCCTGAAGAGCATCCAGGGCCCGATCATCCTGGTCGGCCACTCCTACGGCGGCGCCGTCATCAGCAGCGCCGCGGCGGGCAACCCGAACGTCAAGGCGCTCGTCTACGTCGCCGCGTTCATGCCCGACAAGGGCGAGTCGCCCGCCGAGCTGTCCGCCAAGTTCCCGGGCAGCGAGCTCGGGACGGCCCTGCGGCCCGTCCCGTACACCGACAGCACGGGCAGCGGCACCGACATGTACATCCAGAACGACAAGTTCCACAGCGTCTTCGCCGCGGACCTGCCCGAGCGGCAGACCCGGCTCATGGCGGTCGAGCAGCGCCCGATCACGGCCGCGGGCTTCGCCGAGAAGGCACAGGCGGCCGCGTGGAAGACGGTCCCGTCCTGGTTCCTCGTGGCCCGGCAGGACAAGGCGATCGCCCCGGACCTGGAGCGCTT
Source organism: Streptomyces sp. NPDC021012 (assembly GCF_044333355.1). NCBI lineage: Bacteria > Bacillati > Actinomycetota > Actinomycetes > Kitasatosporales > Streptomycetaceae > Streptomyces > Streptomyces sp. NPDC021012. The sequence goes on along the minus strand of NZ_JBIRQU010000003.1, from coordinate 585,337 downwards.
CGAGGCCGAGCGCGCGAACTCGCACACCGTGGAGATCGACTCCTCGCACGTCGCCATGATGTCCCACCCCGAGACGGTCGTCGGCCTCATCGACGAGGCCGCCGAAACCACCTGCTGACGCCGAAGGAGGAAACGCCATGAGCGACAAGCCCACCATCGTCCTGGTCCACGGCTTCTGGGGCGGAGCCGCCCACTGGGCCAAGGTCATCGTCGAGCTGGACAAGCGCGGTTACGACCGGATCCACGCCGTCGAGAACCCGCTCACCTCGCTCGCCGACGACGCCGAACGCACCCGCAAGATGGTCGAGCAGGTCGACGGCCCGGTGGTCCTCGTCGGCCACTCGTACGGCGGCGCCGTCATCACCGAGGCCGGTGACCTGCCCAACGTCACCGCCCTCGTGTACGTCGCCGCCTTCGCGCCCGACGCCGGCGAGAGCCCGGGCCGGATCAGCCAGGAGAATCCGCCGGCCGCCTTCGACAACATCGTCCCCGACTCCGACGGCTACCTCTGGATCAAGCAGGACAAGTTCCACGAGAGCTTCTGCCAGGACCTCGCGCCCGACGAGGCCCTCGTCATGGCCGTCACCCAGAAGGCCCCGCTCGGCTCCACCTTCGGCGACAACGTGACGGCGCCGGCCTGGCGGAACAAGCCCGTCTGGTACCAGGTGTCGACCGAGGACCGCATGATCCACCCGGACAACGAGCGCCGGATGGCCGCGCGCATGAACCCGCGCAAGACGGTCGAACTCAACGCCGGCCACGCCTCCTTGGCCTCCCAGGCCGCGGCCGTCGTCGACCTGATCGAGGACGCCGCGAACGCGACCTCCGGCTGACCCGCCCCCCTGGCCGACGCCGCCCGCGCGTTCCCTCCCGGCGGCGTCGGCCCGGCCTGACGGGTGATGTTCGCGCGGTTCGGCGGCGTCCCGGCCCCCGTACGGACGCTCCCGGCCAATACTCCGGCCATGAGACCACCCCGTTCCACGCCCGGGTCGCGCCGTGCCGCGGCCACCGCCCTCGCGGCGCTCCTCGCCCTCGGCGCCCCGGCCGCGGCGGCCGGCAGCGGCCCGGCGGGCGAGCCCGGTCGGCACCGGCCCTGCGTCGCCTCCCGGCCGGCCGACCGGGGCCCGGCGCGCGAGATCACGCGGATCGCCGAGCGGGCCAAGGCCGACCTGGGCCTCAAGTCCGTGATCCTGCGGGTCACCGCCGACGGCCGCGAGGTCGTCACCACCGCGCTCGGCGAGTCGATGACGGGGGTCCCGGCGACGCCCGCCATGCACTTCCGGAACGGCAACATCGCGATCGCCTACATGGGTACGGCGCTGCTGCGGCTCGTCGACCAGGGCAGGGTGGGGCTCGACGACCCCGTGGGGCGCTGGCTGCCGGACCTCAAGGACGGCGACCGGATCACCCTGCGGATGCTGGCCGCGTCCACGACCGGTCTCGTCGACTACGTGCGGCTCCCCGGGTTCCAGAAGGCCGTGACCGCCGACCCCTTCCGCCAGTGGACGGCCGAGGCGGTCGTGCGGCTCTCGACGAGCGAGGAGCGGTGGTACGAGCCGGGCACCAACTGGAGTTACTCGCACGCCAACTTCGTGCTCCTCGGCGCCGCCCTGGAGGAGATCACCGGAACCCGTCTCGACGTCCTGCTCCAGCGGCAGGTCCTGGGCCCGCTCGGGCTGCGGGAGACCGGCAACGGCTTCACCCCCGAGATTCCCGAGCCTGTCCTGCACGCCTTCACGTCGGATCGCGGGACGTACGAGGAGTCCACCTTCTGGAACCCCTCGTGGACGACCGCTCCGGGCGCGGTGGAGACCACCGACATCTGCGACCTGGCGAGCTCGGCCGCCGGCATCGGCTCGGGGCGGCTGCTCTCCCCCGCCTCGTACCGGGAGCTGCTGGACCCGGGGACGGTCGGTCTGGGCCACGCCACCCACACGTGCCCGTCGACGGTCTGCCTCGCGCAGACGGAGGCCACCCACTACGGCATGGGGCTGCTCGTGCTGGGCGACTGGGTGTCCCAGCACCCGCTGTTCTTCGGTTACTCGGCGTCCCAGGCGTACCTGCCGTCGGAGCGCCTGTCGATCGCGGTCGCGACCACGAACGGCCCGGACGCCGCGGCCGGGCACACGGCCCATGTGATCGCCCAGCGCATCGCCGCCGCCCTGGCGCCGGCGCATCCGATCCCCGACTTCGGCTGATCCCGGGGACCGCTTCCTCAGACCGTCGTCGAGTGCCCGTCCGGCGCGTGCCCGGCGGCCTCGGCGGCGGTGTACGAGGAGGCGAAGGTGAACGCCCGGGGGGACGGGCCGTGTTCCCGCAGGTCCGCGAGTCGCTCCAGGGCCTCGGCGACGGTCGGGACGTGGCCGGCGGGGACCCACCAGAGCACCATGTGGGCCTCGACGTGCCGGTGGAACCACTCGCGGCGCCGCCGCATCACCTCCAGGTGCCCGCTGCGGTAGGCGAAGTCCCACAGGGCCTCCTGGTTCTCCCAGACCGAGAGGTTGACGATGACGTCCTCGCCCAGCGGGCGCATGCCGGTGGCGTCGGCCTCCCCGTCCTCCACGAGCCGCCAGACGAAGCCGGGGGCGGCGTCGGCGGCGGTGTTGACCGGGTCGAGCATCTCGACGAAGTACGCCGCGCGCGGGTCGTCGAGGGGGAAGCGGAGCCGGGCGACGTTGAGCTGGGCGAGGTGGCGGGCGTGCGGGGATGCGGTCATGGCCTCATCCCAGCACGGCCCGCTTTTCTATGTCAATCATCGTTGTTTTTAGAAGCTTCGACCACCACGCAGCACTCCCCCGGCCGGGCGTCCATGCGCGCGCGCACCGGGCCCTCCGTGCCGAGCAGTCCTTCCAGGAGGGCGAGGTTCATGCCGCAGACGAGCGGCGGGAAGCTCTCGGCGACGGCATGGAAGGGGCAGTTGCGCATCCGGACGGCGCCCTCCGCCGCGTACGGCTCGTAGCCCCGGGCCGCCAGCGCCTCCATGGCCTCGTCGAGACCGGCGCAGGGGCCCGCCGGGCCGCGCAGGGCCTCGCCCCGGCGGCGCGCCGCCGCGCAGAGCCCGGCGTCGATCCCGGCCTGCTCGGCGGCCTCGGCGAGCAGCTCGGCGGCGGTGCGGTAGTCGCGGGCGGGCAGCGAGACCGAGCGTTCGCCACGCGCGCGCGTGTAGACCTTGGCGGGGCGGCCGGCCCCCGGCCCCGAGCGCCCGGACAGGCGGCGGCTGCCGCTCTCCAGGAGCCCCGCCCCGGTCAGCTTGTCCAGGTGGTGCGCGGCGAGCGTGCGCGCCACCCCGGCCGCCTCGGCGGCCTCGTTGCGGCCGACCTCCCGGCCCTGGGCCACGACGTACTCGTACAGGCGGCGTCGTACAGGGTCCTGCAGCACCGCGATCGCTTCGATGTCCTCCACGGGCCCATTCTAGGAACAATGCGGATTGGTGATAGAAGGTACGCTTCCCCGCACGGGACCGCCGGACGACCGGGAGCACGCGATGACGGAAGCGACGGAGCCGCGGCCGCGGCTGCGCAGGGAGCCACAACAGGCGCGCAGCCGGGCGCGGGTGGAGGCCATCCTCGGCGCGGCCGACCGGATCCTGTCCCAGGAGGGGTACGAGGCGCTGACGACGCGGCGGATCGCCGAGGCCGCGGGCGTCCCGGTGGGCAGCATCTACCAGTTCTACCCCGACAAGGGCGCCGTCGTGGACGCGCTCGGCCGGCGGTACCTGGAGGGCTTCGCGACCGCCATCGACGGGCTCGTCGAGCGGGCCCTCGCGGGTGAACTGACCGATCTCGTGGGCACGATGGTCGACATCTACAGCGAGCTGTTCCGGTCCCAGCCGGGCGGCATGGCGCTGTGGGCCGGGCGGCACCTCAGCCCCGAGCTCGCCCGGGCCGACGAGGCGAGCAACGCGCTGGTCGCCGAGGGCCTGCTGCGCATCGTGGAGCACCTGACCGGCGGGCCCGGCGGCGAGCGGGCGCGGCGGGCGACGCGGATGGTGGTGTGGGCGGCCAACGCCGTGCTGCACGAGGCGTTCAAGGGCGAGGGCGAGCCGGACCTGGAGACCGTGGACGAGCTCAGGTGGATGCTGGACCGCTACTGGGAGGACCTGAGGGACCGGCTGACGGCCGAGCGCGGGTGAATCGGGCCCGTCCCGGCCATAGAACGTGAACAAGTGCTCATGTTACGGTGCGGCCCACCTCGGACGGCGAGCTCAGCAGCGAAGGCAGGTGCCCGTGACAACCAGCCCCACCGATCCCACCCGACTCCCCCGGCTTCCGGGCGACTTCGTCTGGGGCGCGTCGACCGCCGCGTACCAGATCGAGGGCGCCGCCGAGGAGGACGGCAAGGGCGCCTCGATCTGGGACACCTTCGTGCGGCGCCCCGGGGCCGTCCGCGACGGACACACCGGCGACGTCGCCTGCGACCACTACCACCGGTTCGACGAGGACGTCGCGCTGATGCGCCGGCTCGGGCTCGACGCGTACCGCTTCTCGGTGTCCTGGCCGCGCGTCCTGCCGGCCGGCACGGGCAAGGTGGAGCCGCGCGGCCTCGACTTCTACGACCGGCTGGTCGACGCGCTGCTCGCCGCCGGGATCGAGCCGACCCCCACCCTCTTCCACTGGGACCTGCCGCAGGCCCTGGAGAACGGGGGCGGCTGGCTGAACCGCGACACCGCGCACCGGTTCGCCGAGTACGCGGCGGTGACGGCCGACCGGCTCGGCGACCGGGTCAAGCGGTGGATCACCCTGAACGAGCCCTTCGTGCACATGTCCTTCGGCTACGGCTTCGGCGTCCACGCCCCGGGCCGCGCCCTGATGCTGGACGCGCTGCCCGTCGCGCACCACCAGCTGCTCGGCCACGGGCTCGCGACCGCGGCGCTGCGGGCCGCCGTCCCCGACGGCCAGGTGCTGATCGCCAACAACTGCACGCCCGTGCGCCTGCGCCCGGACGCCCGGTCGGACGAGGACGCGGCGGCGGCCTCGGCGTACGACGCCCTGCACAACCTGCTCTTCAACGACCCCATTCTCCAGGGCAGTTACCCCGACCTCTCGGCGTACGGCATGACCGACCCGAGCTGGGGAGGGGTGGTGCGCGACGGGGACCTCGCCACCATCGCCGCGCCGCTGGACGGCCTCGGGATCAACTACTACAACCCGACCTGGGTGACCGCCCCGGCCGATCCCGCCGCGGGCCTGCCCTTCGACCTGACGGAACCTCAGGAGTCGTACGAGCGGACCTCGTTCGGCTGGCCGGTCGTCCCCGACGGGCTCACGGAACTGCTCACCGGCCTCAAGGACCGCTACGGCGAAGCCCTTCCGCCGGTGTGGATCACCGAGAGCGGCTGCTCGCAGCCGGCCGGGCAGTACGACCAGGCACGGATCGACTACCTCGCCGGGCACGTCACCGCGGTCGCGGACGCCGTGGCACGGGGGGTGGACGTGCGCGGCTACTTCACCTGGTCGCTGCTCGACAACTTCGAGTGGGCCGAGGGCTACCACCAGCGCTTCGGCCTGGTCGAGGTCGACTTCGCCACCGGGCTGCGCACGCCCCGGGCGAGCTTCGACTGGTACCGCCGCCTCATCGCCTCCCACCGGCCCTGAGCGGCGGAGCCGTCATGACCCACGCTCCGGAAGCGGCCGCCGAGGACGGCCCCGCCGTCTTCGCCGAGCCCACCGTCCCGGTCACGGCCGGCTGGACGGCCGGCCTCTCGCTGGCCACCCTCGCCGTCTTCATGGCGTTCATGACGCCCATCCAGATCCTGCTGCCGCTCCAGCTGGAGCACATCGACCCGCACGACAAGAACACCGCGCTGTCGCTCGTCACCGGTCTCGGCGCGCTCGTCGCGGTGCTCGCCAACCCGCTCGCCGGCGCGTGGTCGGACCGGACGACGAGCCGGTTCGGCCGCCGCCGCCCCTGGATCCTCGGCGGGGCGCTCGCCGGGGCGGCGGGGCTCGCGGTCACCGCCACCCAGCACACCGTGGCCGGGGTCGCCGTCGGCTGGTGCCTCGCGCAGGCGGGCCTCAACGCGATGCTGGCCGGGGTCACCACCCCGATCGCCGACCGCGTGCCGCTCGGCCAACGCGCGGTGGTCTCCGGCTGGACCGGCCTCATGCAGTCCGTCGGCCTGGTCCTCGGCGCGCTGATCACCACGCTGGTGGTCACCGGCGTCGGGTCCGGTTACGTCGCGCTCGCCGTGCTCACCGTCGCCCTCGCCCTCCCCTTCGCCCTGCGCCAGAGCGAACCGTCCCTCCCCCGGGAGCTGCGCCCCGCCTTCGACGCCCGCGCGTTCGCCCGCTCGTTCTGGGTGAGCCCCCGGCTCCACCCCGACTTCGGCTGGGCCTGGCTCACCCGGTTCCTGATCAACCTGGGCAACGCCCTCGGCACCCTCTACCTGTTCTACTTCCTCGCCGACGCCGTCCGCTACGGCGACCCCGGCACCGGCGTACTCGTCCTCACGGCCGTCTACACCCTCTGCGCCGCGCTCACGGCCGTCCCCGTGGGCGTGCTGTCCGACCGCGCCGGACGCCGCAAGGGCTTCGTCGTCCTCTGCTCGCTGGTCATGGCCGCCGCCGCGCTGCTGCTCGCCCTGGTCCACACCTGGCCGTCCGCCCTCGTCGCCGCGGCCGTCCTCGGCGCGGGATACGGCGTCTACCTCGCCGTCGACCAGGCCCTCGTCACCCAGGTCCTGCCCGAGGCCGCCGACCGCGCCAAGGACCTGGGCGTCATCAACATCGCCAACTCCGGCCCCCAGGTCCTCGCCCCCGCGCTCGCCGCGCCGGTCATCGCCCATCTCGGCGGCTACACCGGCCTGTACGCGACCGCGGCCCTGGTCATCCTCGCCGGCGGCCTCCTCGTCGTCCGCATCCGCGGCGTGGCCTGACGGCGTCGCCGTCCGAGGAACCGCAGCACGGCCAGGACGCGGCGGTGGTCCGCGTCGACCACGGGCAGGTCGAGCTCGGCGAAGGCGTTGTCGACGCGCTTCGCCACGGCGCTCCCGGCGATCACCGCGCGCACGGCAGTTCCGCGGTGATGGCGGTGGGCCCGCCGACGGGGCTGCTGACGTGGAAGGACCCGTCGAGGGAGCCGACCCGCTTGGCCAGCCCGGTCAGTCCCGTGCCGGCGGCGGCGTCGGCACCGCCCAGCCCGTCGTCGGTGACGCGCACGCGGAGCACCTCGCCTACCTGACGGACCATCACCTCCACGCGCGTCGCGTCGGCGTGCTTCGTCGCGTTGGTCAGCGCCTCGGAGACCACGAAGTACGCGACCGACTCCACGTGGGGCGCCACCCGCTCCTCCAGATCGACCCGCAGCCGCACCGGCAGGGGTGTGCGGGCAGCCAGCCCGGACAACGCCGCGTCCAGACCCCGGTCTTCGAGCACGGCCGGGTGCAGTCCCCGCACCAGGTCGTTGAGTTCGTCGATCGCCTCCTTCGCCTCCAGGTGCGCTCTCGCGATCACCTCGCGGGCATCACTCGGCAGGTCCGGGCGGGCGGCCATGGCCAGACCCAGGTTGACCGCGAGGGACACCAACCGCTGCTGGGTGCCGTCGTGCAGGTCGCGCTCGATCCGGCGGCGCTCCGCGTCGACGGCCTCGATCAGGTCGGCCCGGCTCACGGCCAGTTGGTCGACCCGCTCCTGGAGCCGCTGCGCCCGGCTGGGCCCGAGCAGGCCCGACGCCAGCCGCGCCTCGGCCCTGGCCACCGTCCGCGCGGTCCAGGGCAGGGCGCACAGGAGGAGGAGACCGGCCGCCGTGCAAGCCGGCAGCCCGGTCAGGTAGCCGAACCAGTCCTGGCGGATTCCGGTCGGCAGCGCCCATGACCAGGCGCAGGCGATGCCGCCCGCCAGGCCCGCCGCCGCCATCGCGAGCACCAGCAGCTCCAGCAGCGCGAGCAGCGGGCCCAGCAGGAGGTGGTAGCCGATCTTGCGCCAGGGCCGCGTCGCCGCGAGCCACCGGGCGGTCGAGGCCCACGTCCGTCGCTCCGGCGCGGCGGGGGTGAGCCGGGGGACGTCCACACCGATGAGCACCCGGTGGCGAGCCCGCTGAACGGCCGTCAGCACCGGGCTGCCGAGCAGGACCAGGGCGGCCGACACGGAAACCGTGAGGAGCCGGTTCCCCGTCCTGGCGGTGGTCGTCGCCGCCCAGGCCCACACGGGCACCAGCGCCAGGTGCGGCAGCACACCAGCGGCGAGAAAGCCGGTGTCCCGCCGCGCCCGGAGGACCGCGCGCCTCAGTCCGGCTGGAATCGTCATGGCACGACGCTAGGGCACCTCAGGAGGGCGGTGCCATGGAGCCTGCACCCGATCCCATGGTGAACCTGGTACCAGCCATGGAGCAGCCACTGCCGACGCCAGGCCCTCCAGCAGTCGTGATCAAGACCTACAGCCGGAGCATTGGCCCCATCATTCGTGATACTCGAATACGTAAACACAAAAGCGCCAAGGCGGGGAGACCGGAAAACACCGACGCCCTGGCCCTGGCGGCCCGGATCGTGGCGGACGGGACCCCGGCCTGGTCCCGGCCGCCGTGGAGGAGGCGCTGCGGCTGTGGACGCCCGTCGACCACGGCACCCGCGTCACCACCCGCCCGGTCGTCCTGAGCGGCACCGGGATCCCGGCCGGCGCCAGGGTGGTGCTGCCGACCGGCGCGGCCGACCGCGACCCGGAGGTCTTCCCCGGCCCCGACGCCTTCCGCCCGGACCGCGGCGGCAACCGGCACCTCTCCTTCGGCCACGGCATCCACTTCTGCCTGGGCGCCCACCTGGCCCGGGCCGAGTTCGCCCAGGTGCTGCGCGAACCCCTCCGGCACCCGGAGTCCACCCTCACCGGAACCCCGACCCGCCACTTCGGGAACGGCCGGCACATCTGCCTCGACCGGCTGCCCGTGCGCTTCGCCTGACCGTGCGGCCCGTCTCAGGTCCGCAGGGCACGTGCCCTGCGGTATTCGGCACGCGCGAGCAGCGAGAACGCGATCGTGGCGCAGAGGGCGACCCCGACGATCACCCATTCCAGGGCTCCGCTGTGCTGGTCGGGGTCGATCTCGAAGACCTTCTCGATCCAGTCGGGCCAGATCAGGGTCAGGAGGAACAGCAGTCCGCTGAGGGAGGCCGCGACCGCCTCGATCCAGCCCCGCAGGCGTACGTTGCGCATCATCGTGCTCACCTTCACCGTCGGAGACCGTCGGAGCTTCAGACCGAGGACAGGTCGATCCGGAACATGCCGCGCCCGTGGGTCACGCAGACCAGGGTCTCGTCCATCCAGAACAGGTCGTCGACCGAGCAGTTGGTCGGGCCCTCGTTCGTCGGCGACCAGGTCGTCCCGGCGTCCTCGCTCGCGAACAGGCCGACCTCGGTGCCGCTGTACAGGAACGTGTGGCGCCGCGGGTGCACGGCGAGCGCCCGTACGGGAGCGGCGGGGAGGGTGGGCGAGAGGTCGGTCCACCGCACGCCGCCGTCGGTCGTCACCCACAGGTTGCCGGGCTCGAAGCCGCCGAAGGCGACGTACGCGGTCTTCACGTCCGTCGGGTGGGCGGTGATGCTCGTGCAGTACCGCTGGGGACGCAGCGGATTCGGGCCGATCACCCCGACCCGGTCCCAGGTCGGTGTCACCGCCGTGCCGTCGGTGGTGTGGAAGAGCATGCCGTTGCGGTGGCCCACCCAGACCACGTCGGAGTCGGCCGGGGCCACGGCGAGCGCGCTGATCAGGGATCCCGCGCTGGGTTTGATCGACTGCCAGCTGGGGCCTGAGGTCGGGGTGTTCCGCGCCTTCGCGTCGTTCGTCCGCCACAGCGAGAGCCCGCCGGCGAGGAGCCGCTGCGGGGCGTTCGGGTCCATGACGAAGGGCGCGATGAACAGCGCCTGGTGGTTCTTGGCGTCGGGGATCCGGTACGGCAGCGGCTTCCAGTCCCAGCCGGGGATCGCGGGGTTCCAGAACTGGCCGCTGATGTAGCGGTCCGGATCGTCGGTGGCGCCGCCGTCGTCGTTGCGGTGGATGTTCAGGAAGACGTACTCGCCGTAGAGGACGGCGGGGTCGGTCGGGTCGCAGGCGCACCAGCCGCCGTCACCGCCCTGGAACTCCCTCCACCCCTCGGTGCCGGTCGCGGGGTCGAAGACGAGCGTGCCGTTGTCCTGCGCACCGCCGATGACCTTTCCGCTGGCGGTGCTGCCGGCTCCGGCGTAGAACTGCGTGACGCCGTAGTTGTTGTCCAGCTCGGTCCAGCCGTCGACGAACGGCGCCTTCGGCTCCGTCCCCACCACCGCGAGGTCCGCCGCCTTGAACACCCCGCCGTCGTTGCCGAAGAGCACCGTCCTGTGGTGCGCCCCGTCGTAGGAGGGGTGCGAGACGATGGCGTGCTGGTCGGCATGGGCCGAGGCCGGGTCCCACCAGGTGCTGATCTCGGCCAGGTGGTCGCCGCCGTCCGTACTGCGCCACAGGTTGACGCCGCCGGTGACGATCAGGTTCGCGTCCGTGGGGTCCCCGGCCCAGATCGCGTTGCTGTACCAGCCCTGGTCGCCCAGGTAGTGGGCCACCTGGCCGCTCGGGTCCTGCGTCTTCCTGATCTTGTACGTGCTGCCGCCGTCGGTGGACCGCCAGATGCGGCCGGTCTGCGCCTGCACCGAGGCGTAGACGACCGTCGGGTCCTTCACCGCGTAGGCGAGTTCGACCCGGCCCGACCACGGGCCGTGCGTCGCGGCCTGCCAGGTGAGGCCGCCGTCGGCGCTCACCCAGGCCTCGCCCGCGTTGAGCGCCCCGGCGACCGCCCGGTTGTCGTCGGCCGGGTCGAACAGCACCTGGCCGAGCGGGACGCCCAGGACCTGCGTCCAGGTCGCCCGTGCCGGGTCGGAGCTGCGGAACAGTCCGGTGCCGGTGGCCGCGAGGACCACGGCGCCCGAGGAGGAGACCGCGATCCGGGTCACGCCCCGGAAGTCCGCGGTCTGCGTCGCCGGCAGGGGCGCCCAGGTGGTGGCGTCGGTGGTGCGGAAGATGCCGTTGCCACGGAGGGCGTCGACGTTCGAGAAGCCCTCGCCGGTGCCCACGTAGATCGTCGACGGGTTCGAGGGGTCCATCGCCAGGCATCCGCAGGCGAGGTTGCCGAGGAAGTCGTCCACGGGGTCCCACTTCGCGCCGCCGTTGCGGGTGATCCACACGCCGCCGCCCGCGCTCGCGACCCACATCTTGTTCGGATGGCCCGGGTCGACCACGATGCCCCGGGTCCGGCCGCCGATGTTCCCGGGTCCGAGCCACTCCCACTGGGTGAGCGTCATCCCCGCCGTCGGCGCCGGCCGGCCCGCCCGCGCGCCGCGGTGGTGCCCGGTCGGCACGCCGGCCGTCTGGGCGGCCGGGGAGGTGCTCCGCACCAGGGAGCGCATCCGGGCACGCGCCGCGCCCTGGGCCTGCGGCGGCACCGTACCGTCGTCGCCGCGTTCCTGTTCGTACCGGAACAGCACCCGCGCGTTGGGCAGGTCGGGGTAGTCGAGGCGGCGCAGTGCCCGGCGCACCGCCGTGACGGGAAGGCCGTCGAGTGTCTCGTTCGTGGCGCCCCGGCTCCGGCGGAGCAGGCGCACCTGCTCGACGCTGATGTCCTTGGCCTGGGCGAGCTGTTCGTCCGAGAGGGTCATGATGCACCTCTGAGTACGAGGCAATCCTGTGCGTTCGGATGGTGGCGGGTCGTTCGGATGGTGGCGGGCGGAGGGGGTACGGCGGAGGGTCACGGGCGGAGCCTGCGGGGGCGGGTCTCGGCCGTCTCGTCGAGCACCACCTCCCAGACCTTCGAGGCGGTACGCGCGTCCACCGCCCGCAGGACGACGGCGTCCTCGCCGCCGGAGCCGGGGCGCACGGTGAGCTCCACCCGGAGGTCGCCGACCTGCCCGTAGTCCAGTACGTCGGCGGCGAGGGGCGGGTGCGGCGGCGGCACGGTCTCCGCCTCCGTCTCCGTCTCGGCCGCCGTCCCGGTCAGCGGCTCCACCGACGGAGCCGCCACGCCGACCCGCAGGGCGCCGTGCGCCTCACGGGGCTGACTCCCCGCCACATCGGGTCCCGGTGGGGCGCCGCCCCGGTACAGGGCCCGGGCGGTCCACCGGATCACGAGCGGATCCCGCTCCCCCGTGGTGCTCACGGTGAACTCGGGCGAGTCCTGCAGTGCCGGACGAGCCCACTCCGGCAGTGCCAGAGCGGGCGACGTCCAGAGTTCCGTCCCCTCGCCCGCGTCGAGCAGTTCGACTTCGAGCACGGGTGAGACACCGACGTGGAGCGCCACCACGTTTCCGGCCACGATCGCGCAGGGGCGGAGTGCGCGGCCACGACGCCACAGCACCGCGCCGGTCTTCAGATCCAGCGCGATGAGGGTGCCCTGGCGGTCGTGGACGACGGCCCGTCCGGCGGACGCGTCGGCCACACCGCGGGGGATCCTGGGCATCCGGCCCCCGATCACCGGTCTTCTGGTGGGGTGGGACAGCTGCTGCGGACACGCCCCGGTCGCGATGCGGAGCTCATTCACCATTCTCTCCGGCCTCCCCGGGGGCGGCAACCGGGGCGGGCCCGCCGTGCCCTGACCGTCCGGCGCCCCTGCCGCCGTTCCGGAGCCGTACGGCGAGGACGGCCGCGGAGACGGCGAAGAGGCAGGCGGTGATGAGCAGCCACCGTTCCAGGAAGACGCCGGCGGGCAGGCCGGTGGTGCTCGTGTAGTGCCCGACCTGACGGAAGATCAGCGGCCAGTACACGAGCAGCAGCACGCCGGAGACGAAGGCCGGGACCCGGATGTGGTTGACCCCGGTCCGGGGCCCTCCTTCTCCCTTCGCCCGGCGTTTCCCCAGGACCCGTTGGACGGCGAGGTCGGTGACCGCGTACAGGGGCAGGAGGACGAGGTCGTGCAGGAGCGCGGCCCCGACGAACCACAGGGCCACGCCGAGGGGGTCCCCCCGGAGGAGGCGCAGACCGGCGTAGCAGGCCAGGGCGAAGGAGGCGAGGACGAGGAGCAGGTGGAGCGGCGAGGCGCCGTAGCGGCGCCGGAAGGCCGTGGTGACCGCGTGCGTGGAGAGCGTCATGCCGGTTCCCCGAAGGTGAGGCGGGTGACCCATTTGGTGTTGTGGACCCCGGGGGCGCCGGGAACGATCGTCCGGGCCGGGTAGCCGTGGTCGTGGGAGAGGGCGGCGCCGTTGACCCGTACGGCCAGCAGCGAGCGGGGGTCCCGGGCCTGTGCGCCGCTGAGGACGACCGAGCTGAACGAGCCGCCCCGCTGCAGGGATTCGACCAGGACCCGCGGGGTGTGCGCGCCCAGGCCGACGAGCGCGGCCAGGTCGGTGAGGCGGACCCCGCTCCACAGCTGGTCGGGGGTCGACCAGCCCTCCACGCAGGCGATGGGCAGCAGCGCCTCGTTCTGCGGCAGGGCCAGCAGCCGGTCGTAGGTGAGGTCGATCTGGCGGCCCGCGCCCCGTACGGTCAGCCGCCACGCGGGGCCGAGGTCACTGGGCCGGATGCCGACGGAGGCGGCCGTCTTGTTGATCTGGAAACCGTTCGGGCCGGAGCCCGGCTCCTGGCCGTGCGGGGCGAGCAGCGCCGTCTCCCGCAACCGGCCGCCCACGCTCTGCCCCGCGGTCACCAGGAACAGCGCCAGCGAACCGAGACCGACCATGCCCAGTGCGCCCCGCCGGGAGATCGTGGGCGCGGCGGGACGGGGCGACACCAGGCCGGCCGCCTCCTCGCTGTCCGGGGCCGGTGGGCGCGGACCGGCGCGCAGGGCCCGCAGGGTCCGCCTCAGCCGGAGGGCCACGTGGACCGTGAAGGCGCCGATGAACACCCAGGCCCCGTAGAGGTGGAGGGTGTAGAAGGAGCCCGGGAAGATGTAGTGGAGCTGCACGTTGAGGATGCCGGTGGCGAACTCGAAGCCCGCGCCTCCCACCAGCAGGAGCAGGGAGAGCCGCTCGACGGCCTGGGCCGCCGAGCGCACCGGCGGCCAGGCGAAGAGCTTCGGGATCACCGACCACAGCTTCGCCAGGAGCACGGGCACGAGGACGACGCCGAGCGTGACGTGTACGCCCTGGGTGACCCGGTAGAGCCAGTACGGGGAGGTCGGCCAGGAGAAGAGGTGGAAGCCCAGCCACCCCTTGTCCGGGGTCTGGTCGTTGACCGCGGAAAGGTCCGGGTCGTACGCCGTGTACGACAGCAGGCCCGTGACGAACAGGACCGTGATGCCGAAGAGCAGGACGATCCCGAAGACCGCGGTCAGCCAGGGGCCTCGCAGCGGGCTGCGCCAGAACTCCGGCCGGGACGGGCCGCGCGGCGGTCCGTCCGCCCACCCGGAGGCCGGCGCGGACCGCAGACGGGCGAGCCGGGTCGGGCCGCCGCCGTCTTCGGGGCCCGTTTCCGTACTACGTGCCGGGCCGCCGACGTCGTCTTCGGGGCCCGTTCCCGTACTACGTGCCGGGCCGTCGTGGGGGGCGGGTGTCCCGCCGTCGTTCGCGTTCATGGGGACTCTCCGCGGGTTCCGCTTTCCAGGGCTCGCCGGGACTCCCCCGCCGAGCAGGACGTGGCCTTCCGTGGGGACGGCGGGCCGGGACGTCTTCGGGCGACCCGGCCGCACAGGACGGCCAGGGCGGCGACGGCGTACAGGACCGTGCCGGCGTCGGCCCACGTACGGCCGGTCAGATAGGCGGCCGCGCCCGCGACGGCGACGCCCAGCCACTCCCAGCGGCCGTCGAGCGCCACCAGGGCGATCAGGAGGAGGGCGTACCAGGAGTAGCCGGGTGTCGTCAGGAGGAACGCGGTCCCGGTGACCAGGAGGGCGCCGCTCCACGGCCGCCGGGGGTCGCCGCGCCGGATCACGTACAGGCTGACGGCGAGCGCGCCGACGAGCACGGCGGGCAGGGCCCAGGCGTCGGGGAGCAGCAGCCGCAGGAGGGCGTAGCGGTTTCCGGCGGAGGCGTCCTGGTAGCCCTCCTCGTCGGCGTAGCCGCCGAGGTAGCCGAGGACTGAGGAGCGGGAGAGCAGGACGTACGGCACGTAGAGGGCCGCGAGGACCGCGGCGGCGGGGAGCAGGACGGCCGCCGCGTCGCGGGCGCGGCGCACGCCGGAGAGGGCGCCGGGGAGCAGGACGGCCGGCAGGAGTTTGACCGCGACGGCCAGGCCGAGCAGGGCGCCGCCCCCGGCCCGGTGGCGGATCGTCAGACCCAGGGCCGTGACGGACAGCAGGACGGCGAGGACGTCGACGTGGGCGTTGTTGACGGCTTCGACGGGGACGGCGGGGCACCAGGCCCAGAAGGCGGCGGTGCGGGGGTCCCCGTCTCGGCGGAGGATCCGCAGCAGGACCAGCGTGGTGGCCGCGGAGAGGACGGCGCCGCCCGTCTGGAGGGCCTTGTGGCGGACGCCTTCCGGCGAGACGGCGTGGACGAGGAGGAAGTACAGCTCGCCGGCCGGGGGGTAGATCGTGTGGACCAGGGGGCGGTTGATCCGGGTGCAGACGCCCTCGGAGACGCGCGCGAGGCCCGGACCGCCGCACGCGGGCCCGGTGGGGAACAGCCAGCCGTCGCGGTACGGCGCGAGGGCGGCGTCGGCCGGGGCGTGGTCGTAGGGGGAGATGCCCGCCGCCTGCACGCGGCCGTCCCAGGCGTAGCGGTACGCGTCGGTACTGGTGCGGGGCGCGGCGACGAGCCCGGTGGCGGCGACGGCGATCCCGCCGACCAGGACGAGGGCGGCGGTCCGCCGTACGGGCACGCGGCGCAGGGACCGGGCCGCGGCCGCGAACAGGGCCCAGCACGCGGCGTACCACGGGAGCAGGCCCGCCGGGTCCGTGCCGTGGCCGCCCTCGCGGACGGTGAGGACGAGGGCGGCGACCAGTGCGGACAGGAGGACGGCGGTGACGGCGGTCGCCCGGGCCGGGGAGGCGGTCGGCCGGGCCCGGGAGGCGATCGCCCGGCGCTGGGAGGCGGTCGCCCGGCCCTGGGAGGCGGTCGCCCGGCGCATCACGGCGCGGTTCCGGCGGAGGCTGCGCGGCGCGGTGCGACGGGGACGAGTTCGGTGAAGTGCCGGCCGGTCACCGACCAGCTGCGGACGGCCCGCCAGCCGGTGGCCTCGGCGTGGCGCAGCAGCGCCCCGTGGCCGACCCGGGCCCACGGGAAGGCGGGGCCGAAGGTGCCGCGGCCGTCGTCGAGGCGTACCTCATACCGCTCGTCCACCTCGACGGACGCGGCCTCGGCGAGCAGCCGCCCGCCGGGGGCCAGCAGGCCCGAGGTCCGCTCCAGGAGGGCGGCGGGGTCGCCTCCGATGCCGATGTTGCCGTCCATCAGCAGGGCGGTGTCCCAGCGGTGTTCGCCGGGCAGGGGGTCGAACACGGAGCGGCACAAGGCCGTTCCGCCGCGGCGCACCGTCTGGGACACGGCGGCCGGCGCCACGTCGATGCCGAGGGCGCGCCGGCCGCGTTCGGCGAGTGCCGCGACGAGCCGGCCGGGGCCGCAGCCGATGTCGAGCACGGCCCCGTGGCAGCGGGCCAGGACGCTCTCGTCCGCGGCGTCGGTGCCGGCGCACCAGCGCTGGACGTCCAGGGGCAGCAGCCAGCCGTCCGTCCGGTGCAGGAAGAGGGGGCCCCGGCCGGTGCGCAGGGCCACGGCGTAGGGGTCCGCCCGCCACGCCGGGGAGGACGCGCCGCACGACCGGGGGCTCGCGGAGGCCGTGGCGGTCGTGAGGTCCGTGGAGGCCGTGCCGATCGTGGAGGCCGTGGAGCTCGCGGAGGCTGCGGAAGCCGGGGAAGCCGTGGCGGTCATCGTGCCACCGGGAGGTCCGGCAGGCCCGCGGCGAGTTCCCGGTGGCGCCTCGCGAACCGCCCGGCCGGCGCCAGCGCGGCGACCTCGGCCGCGTCGGCCGCGGTGTCCACGTCCCGCAGCGGGGGCAGCAGCGCCGTGCGGAGCCCGGCCGCGCGCAGCCGCCCGTACTGCGCGGATCCGGTCCCGGGTACGGACATGGGGACGCCGAGCAGCAGGGCCGGGTCCGGCTCCGCCAGGCCCAGGGCCCAGAAACCGCCGTCCGCCGCGGGGCCGAACCAGGCGTCGTACGCGTCGAGGGCGAGCGCGGGCGTGAGGAGTTCCGGGGTGACCTGCGGGGTGTCCATGCCGATCAGCAGCGCGGGCCCGGTACAGCCGGCGAACGCGGCCGCGAGCCGCTCGTCGAGGCCGCCGCCGGACTGGGGCACGACCTCGAAACCGGCGGGCAGCCACGGGCCCGGGGCTCCGTCCAGGACCAGGACGTGCCGGTCGGCGGGGGTGGCCGCCGCGGCGGCCAGGGTGTCGGCGAGGGCGGCCTCGGCCAGGGCCGCCGCCTCCCCGGGCGTGAAGGGCGGGCAGAGCCGGGTCTTGACCCGGCCGGGGACTGGTTCCTTGGCGATCACGAGCAGGCTGGTCACCGCGCACCCCCGGGAGCGGGGGCGGGGGCGGGAGCGTACGAGGGCTCCGCGAGCACGGCACGCATGTCGCGGACCGCGTGCCAGGTGCCCCGCCAGGTGCCGGTGACCTTGGACTTCCCGGTCCTCGGCCGGTACGGCACGTCCTCCTCCCGCACCCGCCAGCCCGCGTCCGCGGCCCGGACGACCATCTGCAGCGGGTAGCCGGACCGCCGGTCGGTCAGCTCCAGGCCCAGCAGCGCCTCCCGGCGCATCGCCCGCAGGGGGCCGAGGTCGTGCAGCCGCAGCCCGGTGCGGCGGCGCAGCATCCGGGACAGCGCGGCGTTCCCGGCGCGGGCGTGCACCGGCCAGGCGCCCCGGCCCTGCGGCCGGCGCCGTCCCAGCACCAGGTCGGCCTCCCCGGCCGCGACGGCGCGGACGAAGCCGGTCAGCAGGCCGGGGTCGAGGGAGGCGTCGCAGTCGCTGAAGCAGACGTACTCGGCGTCGGAGGCCATCGCCCCGGCGTGGCACGCGGCCCCGAAGCCGCGCCGGGACTCGGCCACGACGGTGGCCCCGAGGGAGCGGGCGAGCTCGGCGGACCCGTCGGTGGACCCGTTGTCCACGACCAGGGCCCGCCAGCCGGCGGGGACGCGGGCGAGGACCCAGGGCAGGGCCTCGGCCTCGTTCAGACAGGGAAGGACGACGTCCACGGTGTGTTCGGTCACGACTGCCACCGTAGGAACTCCCGCCGGACATAGCGGACATCGACTCCTTACGAAACGCGGACGTCGGCCGGATGGGGCCGTACGGGTGCGGACGGCGGGGGCCGGGTGGTGCGAGGCTTGCCGCCATGAGCACGCCCCCGCCCACGCCGCCCGCCCGGCTCCTCGTCGTCGACGACGACCCGACCGTCGCCGAGGTCGTCACCGGTTACCTCCGCCGGGCCGGCCACGGCGTCGAGCACGCCGCCGACGGGCCCTCCGCTCTCGAATCCGCCGCCCGGTACGAGCCCGACCTCGTCGTCCTCGATCTGATGCTGCCCGGCATCGACGGTCTGGAGGTGTGCCGCAGGCTGCGCGCCGAACGCCCCGTCCCGGTGGTCATGCTGACGGCGCGCGGGGCCGAGGAGGACCGGATCGCGGGCCTCGAACTGGGTGCGGACGACTACGTCACCAAGCCCTTCAGCCCGCGCGAGCTGGTCCTCCGCGTCGAGTCCGTACTGCGGCGCAGCCGCATCGCGCACCCGGCCGCCGCCACTCCCGCGGTGCTGCGCGCGGCCGGGATCAGCGTGTACCCCGAGACCCGCCGGGCCACCAGGAACGGCCGGGAACTCACCCTCACCCTGCGGGAGTTCGACCTCCTGGCGCACTTCCTCGCCCACCCCGGCCGGGCCCACGGCCGCGAGGAGCTGATGCGGGACGTGTGGGGCTGGGACTTCGGTGACCTGTCGACCGTCACCGTCCACGTGCGCCGCCTGCGCGCCAAGATCGAGGACGACCCGGCCGCTCCCCGCCTCATCCAGACCGTCTGGGGCGTCGGCTACCGCTTCGAACCGACGGGACCGGGGGGACCGGAGGAATCCGAGGGACCGGAGGAATCCGAGGGACCGGAGGAACTGACGGGACCGGCGGGATCGGAGGGCATCGGATGAAGGACGTCCTGCTGATCGCGGCCTTCGCCCTGGGCGGTGCGGCCTGCGCCGGCGTGCTCGGGGCGGTGGCGCTGCGTCTGCTGCGGCACCGGTCGGTCGCGGTCTCCCTGACCGTCGTCGCCGCGGTCACCGTCACCGCGATGCTGGCCGGCACGCTCGCCGTCGCCTGGGCGATGTTCCTGTCCCCGCACGACCTGACCGTCGTCACGCTGGTGGCCGCGATGGCCGCCGTGGTCTCGCTCGCCACCGCGCTCGCGCTCGGACGGTGGGTCGTGGCCCGCGGCCGCGACCTCGTCCGCGCGGCCCGGGACTTCGGCGAGGGCGGCAGCTTCGCCGCGCCGTCCGCCCGGCCCACCGCGGAGCTGGCCGCCGTCACCCGCGAACTCGCCGCCACCAGCGCCCGGCTCGCCGCCTCCCGGGAGCGCGAGCGGGCCCTGGAGGCCTCCCGGCGCGAGCTCGTCGCCTGGATCTCCCACGACCTGCGCACCCCGCTCGCCGGGCTGCGGGCCATGGCCGAGGCCCTGGAGGACGGCGTGGCCGCCGACCCGGCCCGCTACCACCGGCGGATCCGCACCGAGGTCGAACGCCTCGACGCCATGGTCGGCGACCTCTTCGAGCTCTCCCGCATCCACGCCGGCGCCCTCGAACTGACCCCCTGCCGCCTCTCCCTCCAGGACCTGGCGGCCGACGCCCTGCTCGGCGCGGACCCGCTGGCCCGCGAGCGCGGGGTGCGGCTGCGCGGCGACGGCGTCGTCCACGTGCCGGTCGAGGTGGACGGCAAGGAGATGACCCGCGTCCTGGCCAACCTCCTCGTCAACGCCATCCGCCACACCCCCGCCGACGGCACCGTCGCCGTACGCGTCGACCGGCGCGAGGACACCGCCGTCCTCTCCGTCACCGACGGCTGCGGCGGCATCCCCGAGGAGGACCTGCCGAAGGTCTTCGACACCGGCTGGCGCGGCAACCCCGCCCGCACGCCTCCCTCCGGCGCGGGCCTCGGTCTCGCGATCGTACGGGGCATCGTCGAGGCCCACGCGGGACGGGCCCGCGTGGACAACGTGCCCGGCGGCTGCCGTTTCGAAGTGACCCTGCCGCTCGCGGTCACGGACGCCTGACCGGCACCGGTACGCGGTCGGCTACCGGATCGGCTCCTCGGCCGGCTACCCCATCCCGGCCGAGGCCCGCTGTCCGGCGCGGGCGAACTCGGCCATCCCCTCGGCGAAACCGACCTCGGGACGCCAGCCCAGCTCGCGCCGCAGCCGGGACGAGTCCGCGGTGATGTGCCGGACGTCGCCGAGCCGGAACTCCCCCGTCACCACGGGATCCGGGCCGCCGTGCTCCGCCGCGAGGGCGGCGGCCATCTCCCCGACGGTGTGCGGTTCGCCGCTGCCCACGTTGTACGCCCTGTGGCCGCCCGGCGGCAGCGTCTCCACGCCCGCCAGCACGGCCGCGTTGGCCCCGGCGACATCGCGTACGTGGACGAAGTCCCGCCGCTGCGCGCCGTCCTCGAACACCCGGGGCGCCTCGCCCCTGGCCAGCGAGGACCGGAAGAACGAGGCCACGCCCGCGTACGGGGTGTCGCGCGGCATCCCCGGCCCGTACACGTTGTGGTAGCGCAGCGACACGGCCGTGCCCCCGACGGACCGCGCCCAGGCGGCGGCCAGGTGCTCCTGCGCCAGCTTCGTCGTCGCGTAGACGTTCCGCGGATCGGCCGGGGCGTCCTCCCCCACGAGGCCGGGCACGAGCGCGACCCCGCAGCGCGGACAGCGCGGCTCGAACCGGCCGGCCTCCAGCTCCGCCACCGTCCGCGGGCCCGGCCGCACCACCCCGTGCTCACCGCACTCGTAGTGCCCCTCCCCGTACACCACCATCGACCCCGCCTGCACGAACCGGCGCACCCGGGCCTCGGCCATGCCGGCCAGCAGCACCGCCGTCCCCAGGTCGTTGCAGGCGACGTACTCCGGCGCGTCCGCGAAGTCCTTCCCCAGCCCCACCATCGCGGCCTGGTGACAGACGGCGTCCACCCCCCGCAGCGCACCGCGCACCGCCTCCGCGTCCCTGACGTCCCCGCGGACGAACTCGGCGTCCGGCACCTCGGGCGCGTCGGGATGGGCCGCCGGCAGCAACGCGTCGAACACCACCGGCGCGTGTCCCCCGGCCGTCAGCGCGGCCACCACCTGCGAGCCGATGAACCCGGCTCCTCCTGTGACGAGTACTCGCATGCCCCGCACGCTACGGAACCCGGCCCGGCGAGCGCCGTTCCCGCACCGGTCCGTAAGACTTCCGTCATGGACGGCCCCGGCCCGGGCCGGACCGTCGCCCTACTTCAGGTAGCCGAGGACCGCCATCATCCCGGATTCGGCGTGGTACACGTTGTGGCAGTGGACCATCCACAGACCGGGGTTGTCGGCGTCGAAGTCGACGTCGAGCTTCTTGCCCGGCAGCACGATCGAGGTGTCCTTGCGTGCGCCGCCGTCGGCGAGCGCGTAGGTGTGGCCGTGCAGGTGCACGGGGTGCCACATGGTCGTGTCGTTCACGAAGGACAGCCGTACGCGCTCGCCCGAGCGGACGGGGTGGCGCTGGGCGGGGTCGTACTTCTTGCCGTTGAGGGCCCAGTCGTACTTCGTCATCGAGCCGGTCAGGCGGAACTCGATCGTCCGGTCCGGTCGCCCCGAGTCGAGCCGTACGGACTCGGCCGCCTTCAGCAGGCCTCCGTGGACCACCTTCCCGTCGAGCTCCCTCGGGCGTACGGAGGCGGTGGGCGCGGCGCCGCCGCCGGTCCGCAGGACGGCGAGGGCGGTACGGGCCTTGCCCTCGGCGAGCGCGGTCAGCGGGAACGTTCCGTTCCCGACGGTGACGAGCGCGTCGAGGCGCTCGCCCATGCCGAGCAGCAGCGCGTCGGCCCGCGTGTGCTCGACGGGGAAGCCGTCGGTGTGCGTGACGGTCAACCGGTGGCCGCCGAGGGCGACCCGGAAGGCGGTGTCGCCGCCGGCGTTGATGATCCGGAGCCTGATCCGGTCGCCGGGCTTCGCGGCGAAGGTCTGCGGCTCGTCGGGCGTGCGGCCGTTGATCAGGTAGTGCGGGTACCCGACGTCTCCGGCGTCACCGCCGAGCAGGTCGCTGCCGGCTCCCATGAGCATCCGGGAGGGCCCGGCCGGCTTCGGGGACGGCGACTTCCTCGCGGTCATCGACATGTTCGACATGTCGTGCCCCTCCATGCTCCCGGACCCGGATCCGGAGCCCCCGTGGTCCATGCCCGCCATGCCGCCCATGCCCCTGCTCAGCTCGGCGAGCACCGCGTCGGGGGTGGAGCCGTCGACGCCGTCGACCCAGTCGTCGAGGACGATCACCCACTCCTTGTCGTACGCCAGGGGCTCCTTGGGGTCCTCGACGACGAGCGGGGCGTACAGGCCTCGGTCCTGCTGCACTCCGGAGTGCGGGTGGAACCAGTACGTACCGGGGTGGGAGACGGTGAAGCGGTACTCGAAGGAACCGCCGGGCCTGATGTCGCGCTGGGTGAGACCGGGGACTCCGTCCATGTCGTTGCGCAGCGCGAGCCCGTGCCAGTGGACGCTGGTGGCGACGGGAAGGTTGTTGGCGAGGGTGAGGGCGAGGGTGTCGCCGGCGGTGACCCGCACCTCCTTGCCGGGGAGCTCGTCCCCGTACGCCCAGGAGCGGACCGTGCGTCCGCCGCCGAGGTCGAGCGGGGTCTCGACGGCGGTGAGCTTGAACCTGCGGTCCGGTCCGGGCCCGCGGAGGGCTTCGGCCGCGCCGACCTCCTTGCTGCCGGGGCCGATGTAGTCGGCGGCCGGCGACGTGCCGGCCCCGCCGGAGGAGTGGTCCATGCCGCTCGTGGAACCGGAGCAGGCGGTGAGCAGGCCGGTGCCGGCGGCGGCGAGGCCGGCACCGAGGACGGTACGACGGGTGGGTCGGGACATGGCTGTGGAACCTCTTGGCGTGGTCGTCGCGTGGACATGGCGGCGGTCCGCTCCGGGCGTGGAGCGGTCGGTCCGCCTATACGCGCAACGACGAGAGGCGTGTCAGGAGAGACCCGGGCGACCCGGGCGGCGGGATCGCGCGGAGGGCGTGGGCGAGCCGCGTCGCCCACGGCGCGGCGGTTCGCCGACGTCGGTGCACGAGCGCACCGCGGACCGCCAGCAGGATCCCGACCCCCGCGCCGAGCACCGCCAGACACACGGCCCCGACACCGGCCCCGTGCGCGGGAGCCGGGGCCCTCGCGTGGTCCGCGTCGGCGGCCACGTGCTCCCTCGCGGCGGCCATGTGCCCACCGGAGACGTGCGCGACGGCCGTCCGCCCGCCGGGGACGTGCGCGGCGTCCGCATGCTCGCCGGGGTGGCCGAGGGCGTGCATGAGCACGATCCCGACGAGCAGCGCGGTGGCGAGCACGAACCGGCCCCACCACGTCGCCGCCCTCGGGCGCCTCTTCACCTCGGATTCCACCCGTCCATCATACGGAGAGGGGGTATGCCGAACGGGGAACTCGTCCCGCGGGGGCTCGAACTGAGGGCGCGCCACCCCTCTCTCCCGCGGGACGGCGCGCACGCGTGGTGCCGGAAACGAGTCAGGGGCCGTTTCAGATTGCTCTGAAACGGCCCCTGATCTGCGACTCTTTCGAGTCGGGACGACAGGATTTGAACCTGCGACCCCTTGACCCCCAGTCAAGTGCGCTACCAAGCTGCGCCACGTCCCGGTGCTCGTCTCCGCGGTGTTTCTCCCGCGTCGCCGTGCAGGGAAAACATTACCTCACTCCGGAGGGTGGAATGACGCACGGGCCGTCACCGCGTCCGAGGTGAGGAGGTCGGCGCCGCAGGTGGTGGCCAGGGCGATGGCTTCGGCGAAGGCCTCGGCGGAGTCGGTGGCGTGGGCGAGGTCGAGGCGGGCGAGGGCCTCCTCGTAGCGGGAGGGCGAGGCGGCGAGGTGCTCGACGGCCCGTTCGAGGAGGCGGCGGGCCTCGGGCGGGTCGGCGAAGAGGGCGAGGCAGCGGAGGGCTTCGCCGAGGGCGGTGTGGGTGCCGAGGCGTTCCGCGTGGGTGTGGGCCTCGCGGGCGATCCGGGCCGCGCGGTCCGGGTCGGTGGGCGCGAGGGCGCGGGCGAGGTCGAGCGGCCAGGGGCCCAGACGATGTGGTGGCGGCCGCGGACGGTGAGGGCCTCGGCGGCGCCCTCCAGGGTGGCCACGGCCTCCTCGACGCGGCCTTCGGCGAGCAGCAGCCGGCCGAGGGCGCTGGGGCCGTCGGGGAGCACGATCGCGCCGGGCCAGGGCGGTCCGAAGGAGTACCGGTCGGCGACGGCGCGCGCCTCGGCGGTACGGCCCCGGGCGACGAGGGTGTCGACGAGGAGGCAGGCGGTGTCCCAGTGGACGGGCAGCCCGTTGCCGACCTGGTCGGCGAGGCGGAGCCCCTTCTCCAGGTGGTGCTGGGCGCGGAGCAGGCTGCCGCGGCGCCGGTGGACCAGGCCCAGGAGGGTGTGGCCGAAGGCGAGGTGGGCGCCGCTCCAGCCGGAGATCTCGAAGGCGCGGACCGCCTCGGTGAAGAGGGCCTCGGCCCGGTCGGGACGGTCCGAGAAGGCGTACGCGATGCCGGTGAAGGCCGGGATCTCGAAGCCCCAGACGGGGTCGGTCCAGCCGAGGCCCCGGGCGGGTGCGCCGTCGACGAGGGAGAGGTCGCAGAGCCGTACGACCTCGGAGGCGGGTTCGCCGCGCATGGTCGCGTCGAAGCTGCGGACGGTGATGAGGGCCCGCTCGGAGTTGTCGGCGCCGGTGAGGCCGGCGGTGAGCTCGGCGAGGCGGCGGGAGCGGTCCGGGCCGTCCACCTCGGAGGCCTGGAACCCCTCGTAGATGAAGTGTGCGGCCTGGAGCCGCCGTCGGCCGGTGCCGGGCGGGGTGCGGGCGTACTCGACGGCGGCGGCCCGCGCGGCCTCCTGGAGCTGGTTGTTGTGGGCGAGGGCCTGGACGAGCCGGTAGGTCGCGTCGATGCGCAGTTCGTCGTCGAGGCCGGGGAGGTCGAGTGCGGAGCGCAGGTGGCGGACGGTGGCGGCGGGCGCGGTGAGCAGGGAGGCGCAGCCGAGCTCGTACAGGACCCTGGCGTACGTGTCGGGGCCGGGCGGTTCGGCGAGGGCCCGCTCCAGGCAGCGGCGGGCCGCGTCGGGGGCTCCGACGGCGAGGTGTTCGACGGCGGCGGCGCGCAGTCCGCTCACGACGTCCTGGTCGTCGTCGGGGTGGACTTCGAGGAGGTGGCGGGAGACGGCGGCCGGTCCGTGGCCCGCCTGGGTGAGGGCCCAGGCGGCGCGTCCGTGCATGGCGGTCCGCAGGCCCGAGGGCACGGAGCCGTACACGGCGGTGGCGATGAGCGGGTGGGTGAACTCCAGCGGCGGGACGGGCACGAGGGCGAGTCCGCCCCGCCCGGTCCCGGGCGGGGCGGTCACGATCCCGGCGGCCCGGAGGCGTTCGGTGTCCTCGGCGACCTGCTGGGGGCGCATGCCGGTGACGGCGGCGAGGAGTTCCGGGGTGCTGTCGGGGCCGAGGACCGCCGTCGCCCAGGCGACGCGGGTCGGGCCGCTGCCCAGTTCCTCCAGGCGGGCGACGAGTCCGCCGCCCCGGGCGCCCGCGCTGAGGTCGCGGAGGAGGCCCACGGAGCCCGCGACGGGTTCGAGCATCCGGTCGCGGGCCTGGTTGAGCAACTCGACGGTCTCGTACGGGTTTCCGGAGGTCACCGTCCACAGCTCGTGGCAGAACGGCTCGTCCGCGTGGCTGCCGAGCACGTCCCGGGCGAGTTCGGCGGTGGCCGTGGAGGTGAGGGCGTTCAGACCGAGGGTGAGGACGGCCCGGTTCGCCAGCGCGGCGAGCGTCGCGGGCCCGCCGGGGCCCTGCGGTTCCCGTACGAACGGGCGGTGGGCGAGGACGAGGAGGACCGGCAGCCGGTGGCCGCGCCGGGTCCGGGCGAAGGTGTCGAGCCAGGCCAGGGATTCGGCGTCGGCCCAGTGGACGTCGTCCACGAGGAGCACCGGTGGCCGGTCCTTCAGCCGCTCCGCGAGGCGGTCCAGGAGCCGGGCGAGGCCGAGCAGGACACCCTGCGGGTCGGCGGGCGTGTCCGAGGACGGCGGGGCGATGCCGAGGGCCGGGGCGAGCAGGTCGAAGTGGTCGCCGAAGAGCTGCCGCACCTCGTGGGCCTCGAAGCCGTCCAGGGCGGGCTGGAGCAGCTGACGGGTGAGGTGGAAGGGGACGGAGGTCAGGGTCTCGCCGCCCCGCGCGGTGAGGACGGTGCACCGGTCCCGGGCGATGCGGTGCACCTCGGCGAGGAGTGCGGTCTTGCCTATGCCCGGCTCGCCCCGGTAGACGAGTATGCCGCCGCGCGCGGGGCCGCCCGCCGCGGCTCCCGCGACGAGTTCGTCGACGGCGTGGGCGGCCGCGGCGAGCTCCGAGCCGCGTTCGAGCAGGCCGCTCCGCCCGGCGCCGAGGGCACCCGGCGTGAACGGCGTTGTGGGCGACGACTGTTCGGGATCCGTCGGCACCGGTCACTCACTCCCCACACGTACTGTTGGCATGACGCTCCCGGCACCACCCGCACGGACCGGAACAGCCCCGGACGGACGAGCCTAGCGGTCGTGATCGCCCAGGGGGCGACAATGGACGGGTGAACCGGACAACGGGTGACCACGAGGGCGGGCGCGGCAGGGATCGCGACCCGGCGGGGCGTGCCCGCAGCGCCCGGCCGCGCGACGGGCTCGGCCGTCCGCTGCCGTACGGGGCGGAGGGGGTGCCCCGGCAGCCCGAGGGGGTCGTGCGCGGGCCCGGGGAGACCGTGCGCGAGGCGCAGCGGCTCCTGGACGCCGGGATGCCCTTCCACGCGCACGAGGTCTTCGAGGACGCCTGGAAGTCCGGCCCGGAGGCGGAGCGGGACCTGTGGCAGGGGCTCGCCCAGCTGGCCGTCGGCCTGACGCATGCGGCCCGCGGCAACGCGGCGGGCGGGGCCCGGCTGCTGCGCCGGGGTGCCGACCGCCTGGCGGGCGGGCGGCCCGTCCCGGGGGCGTACGGGATCGACGTCGGCGGACTGGTGGCCTGGGCGCGGGAGTTGGCCGACCGCACGGAGGGCGGGGGCCCGGTCGGGGTGGACGCCGCCGCGGAGGCGCCCCGGCTACGCCTCCAGGACGCGCCGCAGGACTGAGGTGTGGCTGACGGCCGGGTCCTTCGCGGCCGTCAGGAGGGTGATGGTCCCGCGGGCGGCGAGGTCGCGGAGCCGGTCGAGTGCCGCGGCGGCCTCCGGGGCGTCGAGTTCGGCCTCGTAGCGGCGGCGGAACTCCTCGTACTCGCCGTCGGGGCCGTGGTACCAGCGGCGGAGTTCGGTGGACGGGGTGAGCGCCTTGGGCCACTCGTCGACGCGGGCGTCCGCCTTGCCGAGGCCGCGCGGCCAGAGCCGGTCGACGAGGACGCGGACCCCGTCGTCGGGTGACGGGTCCTCGTAGACGCGGCGGACGCGGACGGCGGGGGTGCTCGCGGGCATGGCCCCAGGGTGCCGGACGGAGCCGGGACTCACCCCTCGACGCGCAGTGCCGGGAGGAGGACGGCGTCGACGAAGGCGCGCATGGTCGAGGCGTCCGCGAACCGCTCCTCGAAGAGCCGCTCGACGCGGAGCACGCCCATGAAGCAGGGGGCGACGAATCCGATCGCCGGGTTGTCGGCGTCGACCTCGCCGCGCTCGACCGCCCGCGCGACGACGGCTTCGAGGGCCGCGACCTCGGGGGCGATGACGGTCTCGCGGAGGGCGGCGCGCAGGTCGGGGTGCTGGATGTAGGCCTGGGCGACGGCCTCCATGAGCTCGGCGTCCCGCTCGCGCCGGGAGGCGGCGACCCGGGCGGCCTCGCGCAGGTCGCCGGCGAGGGTGCCGGTGTCGATGCCGGCGAAGACGACGCAGCGGCGCCGGGCGAGGGCGGCGGTCACGAGCTGGGCCTTGGTGCCCCACTGCCGGTAGAGCGTGGCCTTGCCGCACTTGGTGCGGGCGGCGACGCCCTCCATGGTCACCGTGTCGTAGCCGCCCTCGCGCAGGAGGCAGAGCACGGCGTCGTAGAGCTCCGTCTCGCGCTCCGGCGTGATCTTGCTGCGACGGGCTGCAGCAGTCGCGGCCTGCGTGGACATCGATGCCTCCCGGAACCCATCCATCTCTGCTCATACGAGGGTAGGGGGTGCGCAATCGAGACGCAAACGTATCGAGACGCTTGCGTCTCGATGAAATCGGATCTAGGCTCACTCCGTTTGTTGCCGATTTGACGGATTAGAGGGCCGCGCGATGGCTGTCGGGATACAGGGGATACGAGGGGGGCACGACCGGGACGAGGACGCGGGGAACGCGTCCGAGCCGGAGCCCGAGCCGTCACCCGTACCCCCGGCCCGGCCCGGGCCGGCGTCCGCGTCCGGGTCCGCGTCCACGTCTGCGTCCGGGTCCGCGCCTGCGTCCGGGTCCGGGTCCGCCAGGCCGCCGCTCCTGCGGGAGCTCCTGCTCGTCACCTCGCTCTTCCTCGTCTACAAGTTCGGCCGGCTCTTCGCCAACGGCCACGAGGCCCGCGCCTTCCGGAACGCCGACCGCGTCTGGGACGCCGAGCGCGCGCTCCACCTGCCGGGCGAGGGAACGATCCAGCAGCTGCTCCTGCACGGCGAACCGCTGATCCGGACGGCGAACACGTACTACGCGGTCGTGCACTTCCCGGCCACCCTCGCCTTCCTCGTCTGGCTGTACTGGCGCCGCCCCGCGCACTACCTGTGGTCGCGCCGGGTCCTCGCCCTCGTCACCGGCGCCGCGCTCGCCCTGCACCTGCTGATGCCGCTCGCCCCGCCCCGGATGCTCGCCGCCTCCGGTCTCGTCGACACGGCCCGCGTCTACGGCCCCTCCGTCTACGGGGCGACGCCGGAGACCGACTCGATGGCGAACCAGTTCGCGGCCATGCCCTCGCTGCACTTCGGCTGGGCCCTGATGGTCGCGATCGGCCTGATCGCCGCCACCCGGTCCCGCTGGCGGGTGCTCTGGCTGCTGCACCCGCTGCTCACCCTGCTCGTCGTCGTCGGCACCGCCAACCACTACTGGTTCGACGCGCTCGCCGCCGCCGTCCTCCTCGGCCTCGCGCTGCTCGCCGTCCGCGCCCCCCGCCGGCGGACGGAACCCCCACCCGTACCCCGCCCGCTCGGTGCGGCACCCCTCCCGGTCGGAGCCCTGCGATGAACCCCGCCGCCGGCACCGCGCTCGCGGTCCTCCTCTCCCTCGTCTCCGCCGCCGGGTACGCGCTCGCCGCCGTCGCCCAGTCCCGGCTCGCCGCCGCCTCCCCCGCCGCCCCCGACGGACGCGGCGCGCTGCGCGCCCTGCTCGCCCGCGGGCAGTGGTGGTGGGCGGTCGGCCTCAACGCCGCCGGAGCCCTCGCCCACGTGGCCGCCCTGCACTACGGGCCGCTGACGCTGGTGCAGCCGCTCGGCGCGCTGACGCTCGTGGCGGCACTGCCGCTGGGCGCGTACTGCGCACGGCGCCGGGTGACCCGTACCGAATGGCGCGGCGCCCTGTGGACCCTCGGCGGGCTCGTCGGGCTCGTCGCCGTGACCGGGCCCACCGCCCCCGGCGAGGCGCTCAGCCTGCGCGAGTCCCTGATCGTCGCCGCGGCGACCGCGTCCCTCATCGCCGTACTGGCCTCCGGGCGGCTGCACGGGCGCGAACGGCGCGGGACCGGCGGCCCGGCCGCGCGCGGACTCGGGCACGCCACGGCCTCCGGGATCGCCTCGGGCGTCGCCTCGGCGCTCACCCAGACGCTGACCGCCGCCCTCGCGCTCGACCTGCCCGGCAGCAAGCCGACCTGGTGGCAGACCGCGCTCCTCGCGGTGCTGATATCCGCCTTCGCCAGCGGTGGCCTGCTGCTGTCCCAGGCCGCCTACCGGGGCGGACTCGCGGCCCCCCTCGCCGTCGTGAACCTCTCCAACCCCGCCGCCGCCGCGGTCATCGGCGTCGCCCTGCTCGGCGAGACCTTCCGGGCCGGCGCCTGGGGCTGGCTGGTAGCGGCCGGCGCGTCGCTGGTCGCGGCACGGGGCGTGATCCTGCTGACGAAGGGCGGGGCGGAGGGGACGGCGGAGGCGCCGGTGACGGCTTCGGCCGGTACGGCCGGAGTCCCGGTGACGGCACAGGTGCCGGTGACGGCTTCCGCCGGTACGGCCGGGGCCCCGGTGACGGCACAGGTGCCGGTGACGACTTCCGCCGGTACGGCCGGGGCCCCGGTGACGGCACAGGTGCCGGTGGCGACTTCCGCCGGTACGGCCGGGGCCCCGGTGACGGCTTCGGCCGGTACGGCCGGGGCCCCGGTGACGATGCAGGTGCCGGTGACGGCTTCGGCCGGTACAGTTCCGGCCCCGGCTCCCGTTCCGGCGTCGGCCCCCCTTCCCGTACGGGCGAGCGGTTCTTCCGGCCCCGTCCGGGAGGCACGGCCGGTACCGGCCCCCCGCCTCCTCGACCTGCCCGATCTCCCCGACCTCTCCGGTCTCCCCGACCTCTCCGCATCGGAGACCGGGCCGGCACCCGCGCCGATCGCGGGCTGAGGGAGCGGGCGCCCCCACCGGGCGCCGTCCCACCGGGCACCGTTCGACCGGGCGCCCCGATCGGCCGGAATCGATCGGCGGGGAAATGCCAGGGGGCGGCCCGGCGTTATGCTCGGCGCGGTTTGCCCGGGTTCCTGCCGCCCGGGCGTCCGCCCGCCTCCCCGGCCGTCGAAGGACCCCCATGACCTCCGCCTCCACCGGTTCGCTGTCCGTCTCCTCCGCCACCCGGCAGGAGTGGGCGCTCGTGCGGTCCTGGGCCGCCGAGGAGGGGTGGAACCCCGGGCTCTCCGACGCTCCGGCGTTCTTCGCCCAGGACCCCGCGGGCTTCTTCCTCGGCCGGGTCGACGGGGAGCCGGTCTCGGCCATCTCCGTCGTCGACTACGACGACTCCTACGCCTTCCTCGGCTTCTACCTCGTCCGCCCCGAACTCCGCGGCCTCGGGTACGGGCTCGCCACCTGGCGCGCCGCGCTCGCCCACGCGGGCGGCCGGAGCGTCGGGCTCGACGGGGTACCGGCGCAGCAGGACAACTACCGGCGCTCCGGCTTCGCGACCGCCTACCGCACCGCCCGGTACGTGGGCGAGGTCCCGGCCCCCGACCGCCCCGTGGCCGGTCTGGTGGCCGCCGAGCGGGTCGACGCGGCCGCGCTCGCCGCGTACGACGGCGCCTGCCACCACGCCGACCGGCCGCGGTTCCTGAACGCCTGGCTGACCACGCCCGGCCACCGGGCGCTCGCCCGCGTCGTCGACGGCCGTCTGACCGGGTACGGGGTGGTTCGTCCCGCGCAGGACGAGGCCCGTGTGGGGCCGCTGTTCGCCGACACCCCGGCGGACGCGGCGGCCCTGCTCGACGGACTCGCCGCCGAGGCGCGGGAGTTCGGCGCGGACCGCGTCGCGGTCGACATGCCGGAGGCCAATCCGGCGGCCGCCCGCCTGGCCCAGGAGCGCGGTCTGGAGCCGACGTTCGAGACGGCCCGGATGTACACGGGCCCGGTCCGCCCGGTGGCCCGGGAGCGCGTCTTCGGCGTCACCACGCTCGAACTCGGCTGAGACCGCAGCCCTTCCCACCCACCCGCGCACCCTCCCCTCACCGCACCCCCACCACCCCGTGAGGGGTGACAAGGGTTTTCCCCGTATCGGGTTCACCCCCCCGTTCCCTACTGTCCTCCGCACCGGCAGATATCATCCCCCGAACGCACCCTGACAGGTGCATGTGGAGGGTGCTGTCCGCCGGTGACGGCCTTGACCCGGGCCGTCGCGCCGGTGGCGGCGCACGGGCCCCCCAAGCCCAGGGAACCACGGAGGCGACCCCACTTCGACCCGTGTGTCCCGCGCCGCCGCCACTGCTCCGCAGTTACGTCGTACTCGAAAGGGCCACACCTTGAACCGTTCCAGGCGGAGAGTCATATCCGTGGTCGCGGGCGCCGCGATCCTCGGTGCCGCTGCCATGACTTCCGGGGCGTACGCCGCCGCCCCGGTCGCTGCCACCCCGAAGCCGGTCCCGGCTTCGCAGGCGATGCGGGCGCTTCCCAAGGCCCCCGTCGAGAAGGTGATCGTCACCTACAAGAGCCGGACCCCCGAGGCCGGTTCCAACACCGCCGCGAAGAGCGACACGGCCGAGAAGGCCGCGAAGACGGGCGAGAAGCTCTCCTTCGAGCGCCGCCTCGCCGGCGGTGCCGCCCTCGTCAACCTGGGCGGCAAGGCGACCAAGCAGGACGTGACCGAGGTCATGGACGCGTTCCGCGCCGACCCGTCCGTCGCCTCGGTCGAGCCCGACATCCGCGCCTACGCGATGGCGGTCACCCCGGACGACACCGACTACGCCAAGCAGTGGGACCTCTTCGAGCCCACCGGTGGCATGAACGTTCCTGCAGCCTGGGACAAGGCCACCGGCTCCGGCGTCACCGTCGCCGTCATCGACACCGGCTACGCGGCCCACTCGGACCTGGCGTCCAACGTCATCGCCGGTTACGACTTCATCTCGGACTCCACCGAGGCCCGCGACGGCAACGGCCGTGACGCGGACGCGAAGGACGAGGGCGACTGGAACGCCACCGCCGGCGAGTGCGGCACCGGCTCCACCGCCTCCAACTCCTCCTGGCACGGCACCCACGTGGCCGGCACCATCGCCGCGGTCACCAACAACACCAAGGGCATCGCGGGCATCGCGTACAACGCGAAGATCCAGCCCGTGCGCGTGCTCGGCAAGTGCGGCGGCTCGTCCTCCGACATCGCCGACGCGATCACCTGGGCCTCCGGCGGCACCGTGCCGGGCATCCCGGTCAACCCGACCCCGGCCAAGGTCATCAACATGAGCCTGGGCGGCGCGAGCACCACCTGCCCGAGCGTCTACCAGACCGCCATCAACGGCGCCGTCTCGCGCGGCACCACGGTCGTCGTCGCCGCGGGCAACAGCAACGCCAACGCCTCCGGCTTCACCCCGGCGAACTGCTCGAACGTCATCGTCGTGGCGTCGACCAACCGCGCCGGCGCCCGGTCGTACTACTCCAACTACGGCACGATCGTGGACGTGGCCGCCCCCGGTGGCGAGACCCGCAACGCCACGGACACGCCCGGCACCGTCACCACCCCCGAGAACGCGATCTACTCCACGCTGAACTCGGGCCTGACGACCCAGTCGACCGAGACCTACAAGCCCTACCAGGGCACCTCGATGGCGGCTCCGCACATCGCCGGTCTCGCCGCCCTGCTGAAGTCGGCCAAGAGCACCCTCACCCCGGCCGACATCGAGTCCACGATCAAGGCCAACGCCCGCCCGCTGCCCGGCGCCTGCACCGGCGGCTGCGGCACCGGCATCGCCGACGCGACGAAGTCCGTGGACGCGGTCCTGAACACCACCCCGCCGACCGGCACCGTCTTCACCAACGCGACGGACGTGCAGATCCCGGACAACACCACCGTGACGTCCCCGATCACCGTCACCGGCATCGCCGGCAACGCCCCCGCCACCCTCAAGGTCGGCGTGGACATCAAGCACACCTGGCGCGGAGACCTGGTCGTCGACCTGGTCGCCCCCGACGGCACGGTGCGCAACCTGAAGACCTCGTCCTCCTCGGACAGCGCCGACAACGTCATCGCCACCTACACGGTCGACGCGTCGAGCGAGCTCGCCAACGGCACCTGGAAGCTCCGGGTCCAGGATGTGGCCACGGGTGACACCGGCTACATCGACTCCTGGAGCCTCACCTTCTAAAGCACCACCGCACCACCCCTGAACCACCCCCCACATCAGCATCTTTGCTGGTCAGCGACGCGCCCGTGGTCTACACCACTGGCGCGTCCTGGCGTTGTGGGAGCGTGCGCGCGCCGAGCCCCCTGTCCGTATGCCGGACAAGGGGCCTGGACTGTGCCCGTGGGCTCCGTATCCTCTGCGCACGGGGCTCATGGGCCGGGTCCCGAGGGGCCGGAGGTGGTGGACAGTGACGACAGCTCCGCAGAACCCTGCCCCGGTGGGCCGGGAGGAGCTCCTCGCCCGGCTCGAACGGGCCCTGCACACGCGGGGCCGCGCCCTGCTCACCGGACCCGCCGGCGTCGGCAAGACCGAGGTCGCCCTCGCCGAGGCGGCCCGCGCGGAGGCGCGCGGCGAGACCGTGCTGTGGCTCGCGCCCCTGTCGTCCGACCGCGAGATACCCGGGGCGGCCGCCGCCGCGCTCGTGGCCTCGGTGGCCGCGACCGTGACCTGGCCGGGACTCGGCACAGGCCGGCCCGCGCCCGAACCGTCCACGGCCGGGGCGGCAGCGCCCGGGCCGCACCCCACCGGCGGGCACGGAACCGGTGGACACGGGACCGGCGGGCACGGGACCGGCGAACCCCCGTCCGTCGCGTTCTCCTCCGAGGCCCTCGCCTCCGCGGTCCTCTCCTCCGGAGTCCTCGAATCCGGAGTGCTCTCCTCCGGGGTCTTCGACCAGCTGCCCGGCCCCCAGCGCACCGCCGTCGCCATGCTCTGCCGCGAGGCGCCGATCGACGCGGGCGGCTGGGACCCGATCGCGCTGCGCCTCGGCATCGCCCGGATCCTGCGCGCCCTGACCTGCCGCGGTCCCGTCCTGCTCGTCGTCGACGGGGTGCAGCACGTCGACGCGGACAGCGTGGACCTGCTCCGGTTCGCCCTCCATCTTGCCCCGCCCGCGCTGCGGGTGGTGGCGGTGGAGACCCCCGAGCCGTACGCCGGGGCCCACGCGCCGTACCGCGAGGGCCATCGCGCCGAGGACCCGCATGCCGCGCACCTGTGGGTGCCCTCGGAGGCGGACGTGCTGCGCGTCCCGCCGCTGCATGCCGACGAGATCGCCGAACTCCTCATCCACCACCGGCTGCCCTCCCGGATGGCCGGCCGCATCCACCGCGCGAGCGGCGGCAATCCGCGGCTCGCGCTCGCCGTGGGCCGCTCGCTCGCCGACGCGCGGACCCCGGTCCACCACGCCGAGGCCCTGACGCTCTCCGGTCGCGCCCGCGACCTCGCCCGCCAGCTCCTGGGCGCCGCGCCCCCCGCCGTGCGCGAGACGCTGCTGCTCGCCGCGCTCGCGCTGCGCCCCTCGGCGACGCTGGTGCGCCGCGCCGGGCGGCCCACCGCGGAGGCGGACCTCGCCGCGGCCGAGCGGGCCGACCTGGTGTCGCTCTCCGAGGACGGCTCGGTGACCTTCACGGCAGGGCTGCTGCCCTCCACCCTGGTGCACGACGCCTGCTGGTCCGAGCGGAGCGCCGGGCACGCGGCGCTCGCGGAGGTCGTGGACGACCCCGTCGAGGCCGTACGGCACCGGGCGCTGGCCACCGAGCGGCCGGACGAGGAGCTCGCCGCCGAGGTCGCGGCCGCCGCCGAACTGGCCCGGCGGCGCGGGAACAGCGCGCTCGCCGCCGAACTGGCCCTGCTCGCCGCCGAGTCGACCCCCGGCAGGCACGGGACGCGGCGGATCGCGCGACTCGTCGACGCCGCCGAGGAGGCCGCCCGCGCCGCCCGCGCCGACCTCGCGATGCGGGCCGCCACCGATCTGCTCGCCCGGGACGCGGGGCCGTCCGACCGGGTCAGGGCGCGGCTCGCCGTGCTCGACACCGCCGGTCAGGGGCTCACCGGGCTCGACGAGATGTACGCCCACGCCATGGAGGACTCGGAGGGCGACACCGCCCTGCGGGCCGCCGTGCAGCTGCGCCTCGCCGTCAAGTACGTGCTCGCGGACGGCGATCCGGAGCGCTCGCGGACGGCGGCGGTCGAGTCGGCCGCGCTGGCCGCCTCGATGGGCGATCCCCGGCTCGCGGTGCAGGCCCTGACCGTGCAGGCGCGGATGGAGCGGGCCCTCGGGGTCCCGGACGCCGAGGCCGTGCTCGCGCAGGCCCGCGCCCTGGAGCTGGCCGAGCGGCCGCTCGGCATCCGCAACGCCGCCCAGATCCTGACGATCCGTCACGCCCTCTTCGACGACCGGCTGAACGACGCCCGGGACGAGCTGAACGCGCTGCTGCCGCTGGTCCAGCGGCGCGGCTCGGTGGAGGACACGATCGAGCTGTTCTCCACGCTCGCCGCGATCGAGTCCCGCAGGGGCGCCTGCGCGGCCGCCCTCGCGCACGCGGGGCAGTCCCTCGCGCTCACCCTGGAGGCGGGCCTCTCCCCCGGCCCCGCCTGGTACACCCTCGCGCTCGCCGAGACGGCCGGCGGCAGCTTCGCGCGGGCCGCGAGCTACGCCCGCCGCAGCGTGCAGGCCTCGGAGGAGGAGGGCGACCGCGTCTTCCTCTCCCGCAGCCGGTACGCGCTCGGCCGCGTCCAGCTGATCAACGGCGACGTCGCCGCCGCCCTGGAGACGCTGCGGCGGGTCCAGGCCGACGAGCGCGCCCAGTCGACGGTGGACCCCTCGATGCTGCGCTGGCACGAGGAGCTGGCCGAGGCACTGCTCGGCCAGGACGCGGGCGACGAGGCCCTGGCGCTCCTCGCCGAGGTCCGGCCGGTGGCGGAGCGGCTCGGCCGGACCACGGTCCTGCTCGGCTGCGACCGGGTGTACGCGCTGTGCCTGGCGGCGGAGGGCCGGACCGACGAGGCGGCCGAGCTGCTGACCCGTACGGCCGAGAGCTTCGGCCGGGCCGGGCTGCCGCTGGAGCGGGGGCGGGCGCTGATCGCCCTGGCCCGGGTCGAGCGGCGGCGCAGGCGCAGGTCGGCGGCGCAGAGCGCCCTGCACGAGGCGGCCTCGGTGTTCGAGCGGGCCGGTGCGGCGCCGTGGCTGGCCCTGGCGAGCGAGACCCCGGCGGGCGAGGCCGCGGGTCCCGGCGCGGGCGGCGAGGAGTCGGTCTCGGCGCTCTCCTCCCTCACGGAGGCGGAACTGCGCCTCGCCCGGCTCGTGGGCCAGGGCGCGAGCAACCAGGAGGCGGCGGCGAAGCTCTACCTGAGCGTCAAGACGGTCGAGGCCCGTCTGACCCGCATCTACCAGAAGCTCGACGTCCGCTCCCGCGCCCAGCTGGCCACGGCCCTGCGCCCCTAGCCCCCGGCGTACGACGCACCCGCCCGTCCACTGCCCCACCCCCGCACGACCGGCCCCCCACCCGGCCCCCGGCCGCCCCGCCCCCCACCCGAGGCCCACCCCACGGCAGGCCCGCGCCGAGGCGCCCCGGGCGCCGGGCCACTCGGTCAGGCCGTGGGCGTGGGCGTGCCGAACCACTCGCGCAGGGCGCCGAGCAGGTCCTCCTGGTCGTCGCCGACCCAGGCGACGTGGCCGTCGGGGCGCAGCAGGACGGCGGGCGCGTCGAGTTCCTCGCAGGGGTCGACGACGTGGTCGACCCGGTCGGCCCAGCCCTCCGCCGAGAGCCGGCCGGTGCGGTCGAACAGCAGGCCGCGGCCGCCGTGCGTCAGCTCGTAGAGGCGTCCCTGCTTGAGGGGCAGGTCCCGCAGGCGCCGGCCGAGGAGTTCATGGCCCTCGCCGAGGTCGTAGCGGACGTCGACGGCGGTGATCATGCCGGTGATGTACCGGTTGACCTCCTCGAAGTCCATCAGCTTCGAGAACAGTTCCCGCAGCGCGGTCGGTCCGGGCTCGGCGCCGAGGAGGGCCATCTGCGCGCGGGTGTTCTCCAGGACGCGGGCGCCGACCGGGTGCCGTTCGGCCTCGTAGGTGTCGAGGAGCCCCTCCGGCGCCCAGCCGGCGACCGCGGCGGCCAGCTTCCAGCCGAGGTTGAAGGCGTCCTGGATGCCGAGGTTGAGGCCCTGGCCGCCGGTCGGCGGGTGGATGTGCGCCGCGTCGCCGGCCAGGAACACCCGGCCGACCCGGTAGTGCTCGGCCTGCCGGGTGGCGTCGCCGAAGCGGGACAGCCAGCGCGGGGCGTGCACGCCGAAGTCGGTGCCGGCGAAGGCCCGCAGCTGCTGCTTGAAGTCGTCGAGGGTGGCCGGGACGGCGCGGTCCTCGGCCACGCCGTCGGCGGGGACGACGACGCGCCAGGTGCCGTCCCCGAGCGGGGCGAGGCCGAAGCGCAGCTGGGTCTTGTGGACCTCCGCGACGGCGGCGGCGATCGACTCCGGGTCCGCCGTCACCTCCATGACGCCGAGGAGGGTCTCGACCGTCGCGGGCTCGCCGGGGAAGCCGACGCCGAGCAGCTTGCGCACGGTGCTGCGGCCGCCGTCGCAGGCGGCGAGGTAGCGTGCGTGCAGCTCGGTGCCGTCGGCGAGCCCGACGGTCACCCCGTCCTCGTCCTGGCTCAGCCCGACGACCTCGCTGCCGCGCCGGATCTCCGCGCCGAGCTCCCGCGCGCGCTCTTCGAGCAGCCGCTCGGTGTCCGGCTGCGGTGTGGCGAGGCCGTACGGGTGGGCCGTGTCGAGCCGCTCCGGCCAGGCCTTCATCACGCCGCCGAAGAGACCGCCCACCGAGAACTTCTTGCTGATCTCGCTGAACCGCTCCAGCAGTCCGCGCTGGTCCATCATCTCGACGCTGCGCGCGTGCAGGCCCTGTCCCCGGGACTCCAGGGTCGGTTCGGCCAGCTTCTCCAGGACGAGCACCCGCACGTCGTGCAGGCGCAGTTCGCTCGCGAGCATCAGGCCGGTCGGTCCGCCGCCGACCACGATCACGTCCATCATCGTTACGCCCCGTTTTCCGCAGTTCCTTGCTTCGAACGGAGATTTTGCGGCACGTGGGGGGCCTTGCCGCAAGGCCCCCCATGCGCTATACCTTGAGAGTGGCAAGGAGAGGTCGTCCCTCCTTGCCTTCGTCGTTTTCCGGGGCCGTCGCTCTCAGATGGTGAAGGGCCGCTGGTCGAGGAAGTCCGGGGCCGGGTTGCCGGTCAGGTACAGGTTCGGGCTCTGGGTCGGGGGCAGCAGCCGCCGGATGTCCCGGTGGAAGGCGCGGTAGCCGCCCTGGAAGGCGCCCCCGTCCCACACCCGGAGCAGGGCCCCGGTGAAGGCGCCGTTGACGTCGCCGTCGGCGGCGACCTGGTCGTCCTGGCAGGCCGAGACGAGGAGCGCGTCGTGGCCCCTCCCTCCGGCGGCGGCGTCCTTGGCCAGGGTGCGCTGGAGGTCTTCGAGGTAGGACCGGTCGCGCTCGTACAGCCGGCGCTGCCACGGCTCCGGCATGAAGCGGCCCGTGCTCTCCTCCGGGGCGCCGCCGGGGAGTTCGATGCCGCTGCCGCTGTGGCAGCAGTCGAGGAGGGCGACGATCCGTACGCCCTCGGCGAAGGCGCGGAAGGCCTGCTGGAGCTCGTCGTCGAGGAACTGGCGGTCGTGGAGGACGAGGGTCTCGTCGAGCGCGTCGGGCTCGTCGTCGGGGCCCGTGACGTCGGGGACCTGGCCGCCGTGGCCCGAGTAGCTGAAGAGCAGGATGTCGCCGGGGACGAGGCGGGCGGCGGCCGCGCGGAGCACGGAGGTGACGTTGGCGACGGTGCCTTCCCCGGTGAGCAGGGTGGTGGTCTCGAATCCGGCGGTCCTGGCCAGCCGGGCCATGTCGCGGGCGTCGTTCTCGCAGGCGTTCAGGGTGCCTTCCCAGCCCTCGTACCGGGCGGGGTCGACCCCGTTCAGTCCGACGTGCAGGGAGAGTCCGGTGGCCATGGGATGCCTCCTCGTGCGGGGCGGAGGGGTGCCGGGGTCTGTTCGAGTGACCTGTGGTCCGGCGCCGAGCACGACCCCCTCGGCGCGGTACTTACATCGTATGAACCCATCGGATGCGTCGCTTCCCCCCGAGCGCCCGGCCGCGCTCGCCGACCGCACCGGCTACGACGAGGCCTTCCTCGGCCCCGTCGTCCCGCTGGCGCTCCCGGTCCGGGACACGATCGAGACGGTGATCCTGCCGTACACCCACTTCACCGTGGTCTTCCGCCCCGACCGGCGGCTCGCCGCCTCGACCGCGGTCTGCATCGAGGGACGGCAGCTCCTCCTCGACACGCCCCGGGAGGACGCCTGGGCCTTCGACCCCCGGCTGCCCGAGGACCAGCAGGCCGGCGACGAGATCTACCGGAACAACAGCCTGGACCGGGGCCATCTGGTGCGCCGGCTCGATCCCGTCTGGGGGCCGTCGGCCACGGCGGCCCAGGCCAACGCGGACACCTTCCACTTCACCAACGCGGCTCCCCAGGTCGACGTCTTCAACCAGGGCAAGGAGCTCTGGCAGGGACTGGAGAACTACCTGCTCGAGAACGCCGCCCACTACGAGCGGAAGCTGACGGTCCTCACCGGCCCGGTGCTCCAGGACTCCGACCCGCCGTACCGGGGGCTGCAGGTGCCGCTGCGGTTCTGGAAGGTGGCGGCGTTCATGCAGGACGGTGCGCTCGCCGCCGCCGCGTACGTCCTCGACCAGAGCCCCGACCTCAGCCGGGACGCGGACCGGGCCCTCGCGGGGGCGACGGCCGGCGCGCCGCCGCCGCTGGGCCCGTACCGCACGTACCAGGTGCCCGTCTCGGACGTCGCCGAGATCACCGAGCTGGAGTTCGGTCCGCTGCCGGACGTGGACGTGATGCCGCCGCCCCGCGCCCCGGAGGAGCGCTGGCGACGCCTGGAGTCGCACGCGGACATGGTGCTGCACCCCTAGACGGGGTCCGCGGGCAGCGATTGCGGCCGTTCCCGCCCGGTGGAACGATGAGAGGGACCAGCCGGTCCGTCCGGCCTCGACCGTTCACGGCCGGTCACGGCTGATCTCGTCGGGTCCGGCGCCGGAGCGACCGGCGCTGCGCGAAGAGCGCCGGGCAGGTGCGGTATGCCGCTCACCGAGACCGAGTGGGGGCTCGTCGCCGGCTGGGTCCGGGACCACCTCCTCGACACCCCCGAGCCACGGGGACGGCTGCTGCGCGCGGGCCTGCCGGCCGACTTCGTCGAGGACCTGCCGCTCACCCCGGACGCCGGGCGCAACGCCCTCCTCGTGGTCGCCGCGGCCCGCCGGGACATCGCCCACCAGCGCCGGCTGCTCTCCGTGCTCGCCGGTCTCGACGCGCTGGCCGCGATCGACGATCCGCACGGCTTCGAGCAGGGCGCCGAGGCCCGGAACCTGCTGACCCGGCTGCGGGAGGACGAGCGGCTGCGGCGCTCCCCCCGGGACCCCTTCCTCAGCGTGCTCCTGAAGCACGGCACGGAGGTGTTCCTGGACCGGAGCGAACTGCGCGAGAAGCTCCGGGGCTTCCTGGCCGACCCGGAGCAGACGGTGCTCGTCGTCGACGGGCCCCCGGACAGCGGCCGCTCCTACACGTACGAGCTGATCCGCCACCTAGGCCAGCACTGCGACTTCCGTCCGGTCCGGGTCACGCTCTCCCGCACGTCCACGGCGGCGCGCCTGATGGAGCGGCTCTCGGCCTTCGTGGCGGGGCCCGAGGGCGACCGGGTCCCCCTGGACCCCACCCGGCTGAACGATCCGCTGCCCTCCTTCGAGGACGCGGCGCACCGGATCGTCGCCCGGGCGACCGCCGCCGAGGAACGCTTCTGGCTGGTCCTGGACGACTGCGACCGGCTCGACCCGCACTCGGACGTGTGGGACTGCATCGGCGTCCTCGCCCGCGCCATCTACGAGCACACCCCGGTGCGGGCGGACACCGTGCCCCGTCTGGTGCTGCTCGGCTATGCGACGACGATGCGCCAACTCCCTTACGAGATCCGTAAGAACGAGTGCCGCGACACGACGCGCCTCGCCGACGAGGGCGATCTCCGTGCCTTCTTCCGGGAGTTCTTCACCGACAGCGTCCCCGCCGACCAGGAGGGGACGGTTCCCGAGCTCACGGAGACGGCCGTCGCCGAGGTGCTCCGGGCCGTCGACTCCCCTTCCTCGGTGGACAGTTACATGCGCCGGCTGTGCACGGCCGTGGAGGACGTCGTACGGCTCCACCGGGCGCTCCCGCCGGCGTCGCCACCGCCGGGCGAGGCCGGTCACGTGCTGCGCGACGCCCTGCGCACCAGCCTCGCCGCCCCCGCCGCCGCGCTCCCCGATCTGCGCAGGTCCTACCGCGAGGCCGCCTGTCTGCTCCAGGAGTTCGACCCCGCGCGGCTGCGGCTCCCCGGCGAGGAGCAGGCCACCGGGCGGGCCGTCCTGGAGCTCGTCGACGACTGCACCGCCCTGCCCTCGCCCGGGGCCACCGTGTGGACGCTCAAACCGGAGGTCCGCGACGCCGCCCTGGCGGGCCTCGCCGGCCCCGGCGCCGCCCTCCTCGCCCTCCGGACCAACCTCGGCCTCCGCCCCGAGGGCCCCGGCCCGGAACGCACGGCACTCGCCCTGCTGACGGGCGCGGGACCGCCTCCGGCAGCCGTGGGCCCGCACCCCCGCGACGAGGTCGAGGTGCTCTCCGACGCGCTGCAGGCCACACTCTGGCTGAGCCGGGTGCCGGGGGTGACGTGGCTGCCCGCGGTGGAGGAGGTGCAGCACCGGCTGGAGCAGGCGCGGCTGCTCCAGCCGATGCGGCGGCTCGTCCGGGGGACCTTCCACGGCCGCACCGCAGAGCTCGACACCCTGCACGCCTATCTCGCGCTGCCCGAGGAGCCGGCGGAGCCGCCCGTCCTGCTGCACGGCGTCGGCGGCATCGGGAAGAGCACCCTGCTCGCCAAGTTCCTCGTCGACGCGCTCGCCGCCGCCGGACCCGCCGGGTTCCCCTTCGCGTACATCGACTTCGCGCGCCCGACGCTCTCCATCCACGAACCGGCCACGGTGATCGCGGAGATGGCCCGGCAGCTCGGCGTCCACCATCCGGCCCACCGCGCCGCCTTCGACGAGCTCGCGGACGAGTGCGAGCGGACGGCGGCGCTCCAGCGCGGCGAACGCAACGAGCTCGACGAGCTGTACGAGCTGGCCGGCACCCGGGCGACGCTCGGCCGCGACTACTCCTCGGACTTCCACGCCCGGGCCAGCGCCCGCGAGCAGGAGCTCGCCCACCGGGCCGCGTCCCTGGTCGCCGAGGCCGTCCGGCCGGCGCCGGGCGAGCCGCCCCCGCCGCTGCTCGTGGTCGTCGACTCCTTCGAGGAGGCCCAGTACCGGGGCTCCCCCGTCATCGCCCGCATGTGGGCGGTGTGGACGGCCCTGCGGGCGGCCTACTCGCGGCTGCGGTTCGTCGTCTCCGGGCGGGCGCCGATCGACCATCCGGCCCGGGTGCTGACCCCGCGCACGATGGAGCTCACCGAGCTGGACCACCAGGCGTCGGTGGACCTGCTGATGTCCTCCGGGGTGGCGGACGAGCCGCTCGCCGAGGACCTCGCGGACCGGATCGGCGGCCATCCGCTGAGCCTCAGGCTCGCGGCCCGGACGGCGGTCGCCCTGGGCGCCGACTCCCCCTCGCTCGGCGAGCTGCTGCGCGGACTGCCCTCCCGGCGCCGCTACTTCGACCGGCAGGTCGACCAGATGCTCATCCAGGGCACGCTGTACGACCGGCTGCTCAAGCACATCGCGGAGGACGACGTCCGGGCCCTCGTGCAGGCGGGCCTGGCCCTCCGCTTCATCACCCCCGACCTGATCCGGGAGGTCCTGGCCGGGCCGGCGGGGCTGCGGGTCGACAGCCCCGGGGAGGCCCGCAGGCTCTACGGGCTGCTCACCTCCCGGGTCGACCTGATGGAGTCGGCGGGACCGGAGGTCATCCGGCACCGGGCCGATCTGCGGGCCATCATGCTGCGCCTCTCGGACAGCGCGCGGACCGATCTGATGCGGGCCGTGGACCGCAGGGCCGTCGCGTACTACGCGGCCCGCGAGGGGACCCGGGAGCGCGCCGAGGAGATCTACCACCGGCTCCGTCTCGGCGAGAACCCCCGTACGGTGGAGGCCCGTTGGGAGTCGGGGGTCGCGCCCTACCTGGGCGGGTCGACGTACCGGGAGATGGCGCACCGCCCGGCCGCGTTCCTCCTCGGCAGGATCGGCGGCCACGTGCCCGACCAGATCATGACGGAGGCCGACCAGGAGGA
Organism: Streptomyces sp. NPDC021012; assembly: GCF_044333355.1. Taxonomy (NCBI): domain Bacteria; kingdom Bacillati; phylum Actinomycetota; class Actinomycetes; order Kitasatosporales; family Streptomycetaceae; genus Streptomyces; species Streptomyces sp. NPDC021012. The sequence continues at coordinate 541,426 of NZ_JBIRQU010000003.1, read as the reverse complement.
CTGGGAGCGGATCGCCGCGCGCGAGGTGGAGGACCTGCTCACCCAGGGGTACGTGGAGGCCGCGGGGCAGCGGCTCGCCGAGCGGCGGCCGTGGACCCCGTGCAGCAGGCTGCATGCGCTGCTCGCGGAGACCCTGGCCCGCTCGGGGCGGACGGCGGAGGCGCGCGAGGGCGCCGAGCGGGCCGTGGACCGGGCGGAGGAGGCGGGCTGCGCGGAGACCCAGCTCGAACTGCTCCAGCTGTCGGCGCGGCTCGCCCAGGACACGGGCGACCTCGCGGAGGCGGACCGGGACCTCCAGGAGGCGGAGGAGATCGCGGCGGGCCTCGGGCTGCGCTTCGAGTCGCTGGGGGTCCTGGTCGCCCGGTCGCGGCTCGCGGCGCTCGCGGACGGCGACTCCGCGCCCACGGAGGAGCGGCTCGCCCGGACGCTGCGCGGGATGCCGGACGCGGATCTGGCCCGGCAGCCCTCCCTGGCCCGTACGGCGGCGGCCACGGCCTGCCGGGCGGACCCGAGGCTCCTGGAGCACACGCTGCGGCTGGTGGGGCTTCCCGCGGACGAGGAGGCGGTGGTCACGGAGCTGGCGCGCTGGATCGACAGCACGCTCACCGCCGAGCCGGGCCTCCGCGGGCCGCTGACCCGCATCCTGGAGTCCGCCGCCGGAACGGAGCCCTCCCCGGGCGCCCGCCGGCCGGACCTGGAGCGGATCGAGCGGGACCTGCGGGAGGCGCGGCGGCGCGGCACCCTGGACGGCGTCGCCCGGCAGGTGCTCACGCTCCGGGACGGCAGCGGGGACCTGCTGCTCGGGGTGGCCTCCGCGATGGACGCGGGCCCGGCCCCGCGCGGGACCGGAGCGGCCGGGACCGAAGCCGCCGGGGGCGCGGAGCCGGGGCCCGGTCCGCGCTCCCGGCAGGGAGGCACCGGCCTGTGGACCCGCCCGCCGCCGAACGCCGCCGGGGCCGCGCTGCGCAAGGTGCCGTTCCTGCCGCAGGCGGAGCTGGTCCGGGTCCGCAACGCCGCCATGGAGGCGGGGCTCGCCGACCGGGAGCTGCGCCCCGCCCTGCTCAAGGGCATCCCCGGCTACTTCACGGCCACCCTCCGGCCGCTCGACGACCCCCGGGAGCAGGCGCATGCCGACCTCAACGCGATGAACCAGGTCGAGCGCCTCCTCGACGGTCTGGTGCCGCTGGAGATCTGGCTGCACAACGCGGTCGAGCACACCCGTGAGCAGGGCCCGCGCGCCGTCCTCCAGGGCGCCCTGGACACCGTGGCCCGCGCGATCACCGGCGAGGCGGAGCTGCCGCCGGAGATGATGCCCGGGGAGATGAAGGAGGAGGTCGTCCTCCAGGACGACACCGTGCCGTACGAGTTCCTGCACGGCGGCATCCGGGCCGGCGCCTCGGTCGCGCTGCTGCGGATCCCGCCGTACGAGTCGGGCGCGCCGCTGCTGCCCTCGTACCCGCACGGCGGCACGGGCTGGATGATCGCCCCGGGACTGCTGGTCACCAACCACCATGTGGTGATGGCCCGTTCGTGGGAGGAGGGCGTCCGGCCGTACGTGAGCGACGAGGACCTGCGGCTCCAGGCGCTCATGTCGCGCTCCCGCTTCGACTTCGTCGAGAACGCGGCGGCCGCGCCGGAGGCGACGGCCGGCGAGCTCGCGGCCTGGGACGCGGACCTCGACTACGCGATCGTGCGGCTCGCCGCCGGCCAGGGGGAGCGGCCCACCCTCCGGGTGGCCACGCGGCCGCTGATCGTCCGCGAGCGGCAGCGCGTACCGGTCAACATCATCCAGCACCCGGGCGGGCTGCCGAAGCGGGTCGCGCTGCGCAACAACCTGGTCTACCGGGCGGACGAGCGCGACATCCTGTACTTCACCGACACCCGCGGCGGCTCCTCCGGTTCGCCGGTCTGCCTCGACGACTGGACGGTCGTGGGGCTGCACCGGGGGACGCGGAAGGTGGACGAGGTCGAGTTCCAGGGCGCCCGGACGCGGTTCGTGAACGTGGGCACCCAGATGAGCGGCGTCCTGGCCCATCTCAGGGAGTTCCGGCCGGAGTTGTACGCGGAGATCATGGCGGCCCAGTCCGGGCGGCCGGCCCCGGGGGACCCGAACGCGAAGCCGAGGTGAGCGACCATGCCGAACGGACCACGGAGCGTGTCGCCGGTGGCGACCGGCGCGGAGCGGATCTTCGGCGATCTGCGGGAGGTGGCCGCGCGGGTGCGCGCGGAGCTGGAGGCGGAGATCGCCGAGTCCGCGCTCGAACTGCCCGCCGAGGTGGCGCCGGCGGCCGAGATCTCCCGCTTCGCCCGCGAGGAGCGGGCCCGCGTCCTGGAGGCCGGGGTCAGCGGCCTGGAGAAGCTGGCCGGGCACCGCGAGGACGAGCTCGACGGGGACGAGACCTTCGGGGTGGAGGCGATCGTCCTCCTGGAGGGCCGGCCGGCGATCCTGGTCCAGCGGCAGGACTTCGCCCCGCAGCGCGACGAGTGGGCGGTCCTGGAGCCGCAGCGGCCCGCGATCCGGGAGTCGCTCCTGCGGGTCGGCCGGGTCGAGGTCACCGGGCATCCCAGCCTGGACTGGATCGGCACGGCCTTCCTGGTCGGCCCGCGCACGGCGATGACGAACCGTCATGTGGCGGCGGAGTTCACCCGCCTGGAGGGCGAGCGCTGGGCCCTGGAGTTCGGCATGTCGGCGCGGGTCGACCCGGCGGAGGAGCTGCCCGTCGAGGGTGCGCCGCCCGGGTCCTCGGTGCCGTACGAGATCACCGACGTCATCGGCGTCCACCCCGACGTCGACATGGCGCTGCTGCGGGTCGAGCCCGTGTCGGAGGACGGCCTGCCGGCGCCGCTCGCGGTCGCGGCGGACGCGCCGGCGGACCTGCCGGGCCGCCCGGTGTACGTGATCGGCTATCCGGCCTGGGACGGCCGGCGCAACGAGCCCGAGTCGATGCGCCGGATCTTCATGGACGTCTACAACGTGAAGCGGCTCCAGCCGGGCATGGCCACCGAGTTCACCCCCGGCGGTCTGGTGATGAAGCACGACTGCTCGACCCTCGGCGGCAACAGCGGCTCCCCGGTGTTCGACCTCGCCGACCACCGGGTCCTCGGGCTGCACTACGGCGGCCGCTACCGCACGGGGAACTTCGCCGTCCCGCTCTGGGAGCTCCTCGAGGACCCGCTGCTCGCGAAGGCGGAGGTCAACTGGGTCTGAGCCGCGCCCTGTTAGGCGAGGGCGACGGCGTACGCGCCGCGGGCGGCGGTGCCGTCGGCGAGGCGCCACTCGGCCGTGACCCGGCCGCGGCCCGGTCCGCCGTCCTCGCCGGGGCGCAGGACGCGCCGGATCCGGAGCGTCAGCGGCGCGGCCGCGCCCGCCTCCCGTACGACCACGTCGGTGTGGTCGGGGCCTTCCTCGACCCGTACGAGCTCCGCGTCCGCGCCGGCGGGGGCGAGGGAGGCGGTGACGGTGGGGTCGGTCGTGTCGTCGACGTTCTGGTGCTGGGCCTCGGCGCGGCCGGCGAGCAGGGCGTACAACTGGGCGACGAGCACCGGGTCGTGGGTGCCGTCGTAGATCCAGCGGGTGCCGAGGACACCGTGCTCGGAGGTGCCGATGAGGGCGTGCTCGGCGCCCTCCAGGGGCGCGCCGCGGTAGGTCATCGGGACCAGGTAGGCGACCGCGTCCGGACCGGTGCCGTCGGCGACCGCCATGAACTCGATGCCGACCTCGCCCGCCGGGTCGTCGAGCCGGAAGCCGCCCGCCTTGGCCGGGCTCGGCGCGTCGGCCCCGCCGGTGTACCAGGTGCGGCTGGGCAGCCACGAGGTGAGCAGCTCCAGCTTGGTGGGCTGCATCGTGGTGTGGTGGATGACGGCCATCGTGCGTATCTCCCTCTCTGACCTGGGCGAAGAAACCCGGGGCCGGAGATCCGCAACCTAACAGACGGGCCGGGTCGCGCTGCGGGGGCGTCCACGCCGTCCTAGCCTGGAGAAGAGGTGTTGTCCCCGGCCGGCAGGAGGCCCGCCGTGAGGTACTCGCACACCCGGATCCGGCGCGTCTGCGTGGCGTTCGCGGCCCTGGGGATCCTCGTCGCCCCCGTCGGCGCGGGTACGGCCTTCGCCGCCGGACCTCCCGGTCCCGCCGCCCTCGTGGCGGCGGATCCCTCCCCGTCGGCGGACGCGGGCTTCCCTGAGCTCACCCCGGCCGTCGCCGCCCGCCTGGACCGGGCGGTCCAGGACGTGATGAAGGAGACCGGCGTCCCGGGCGTCACGGTGGGCCTCTCCGCGCCCGGCAAGGGCACGTACATCCGCTCCTTCGGCGTCGCGGACAAGGCGACGGGGCAGCCGATGGACCCCGGGCTCTACATGCGGATCGGCAGCGAGACCAAGACGTTCACGGTGACCGCCCTGCTCGAACTGGCCGACCGGGGCAAGGTGAGCATCGACGACCCGATCTCGAAGTACGTCGACGGCGTGCCGAACGGCGACCACATCACCCTGCGCAACCTGGCGTCCATGCGCAGCGGCCTCTTCAACTACTCGGCGGACGAGGGCTTCTACAAGGCGCTCACGTCCGATCCGTACCGGCCCTTCACCCCGCAGGAGTTGCTCGCGTACTCCTTCAAGCACCCGATCCAGTTCCAGCCGGGCGCCGAGTTCGACTACTGCAACACGAACCTGATCCTGCTCGGGCTCGTCGTGGAGAAGGTCAGCGGGACGCCCCTCGACGAGTTCGTCCGGAAGAACGTGATCGAACCGGCCGGACTGCGCCACACGGTGTTCCCGACGGACGCCGCGTTCCCGAGCCCGCACGCCCACGGCTACACCGAGCAGACCGCCTCGGGGAAGCTGGAGGACTCCACCGACTGGAACCCCTCCTGGGGCTGGGCGGCCGGAGCGATGATCTCCGACCTCCAGGACCTGCGCACCTGGGCCCGGGTGGTCGCGACCGGGACGCTGCTCACACCGAAGACGCAGGCCGAGCGGCTGCGCACGTACCCCTCGGGCATCCCCGGCGCGGGCTACGGACTCGGCATCTTCAACATCCAGGGCTGGATCGGCCACAACGGCTCCCTGCCGGGCTACGAGTCGCTCACGATCTACCTGCCGGAGGCGAAGGCCACCCTGGTCGTCCTCCTCAACACGGACGTGCTGCACGACGGCAACGAACCCAGCACGCTCTTCGGGCAGGCCATCACCCGCATCGTGACCCCGGGCCACGTCTTCGACATCCCGGTGGTGGAGCCCAAGCCGAGTCCGAGCGGGAGCTGACTGATAATCTCCGAATTGTCCTGAATGATCCCAGGCACGCATCCGTGCCGTCGCAGAATCGGGAGCAGCAATGACCGGTGGACCCGAGCCCCTCAGCGCCGTCGCCCGCGAGGCGCTGGAGCGCGAGCTCGCCGATCTGCGCACCGAGCGCGAGGCCGTCGCCGTCACGCTGCGGGACGGCGGCGGCGACGAGGTCGGCGACCGGGCCGACCAGGCCGACGAGTTGCAGCGGGCCGACGAGCTCGACCGGCTCGGCACCCGCATCACCGAGATCGAGGGCCGCCTCCGGGAGGGGGCCGTCGCGGGGGCGCCGTCCACCGACGCGGTCGGTGTGGGCAGCAGCGTGACCGTGCGGTTCGCGGACGGCACCGAGTCGACCGTCCGGATCGGCGAGCTCGCGAACGCCCTGGACGCGACCCTGGTGACCGCCGACAGCCCGCTCGGCAAGGCGCTGCTCGGCCACCGAGCCGGGGACACCGTCACGTACGACACACCCGAGGGCCGGACGACGGCGGTCGTGCTCTCGCTCGGCTGACGGCGTGCCGGACACCGCCGCCTCCGCCTCCGGGCCCGGCCGCGAGGAGATCCGGGAGACCGACCGCAAGGGCGGTCCCGGGCACACCGTCCTGGTGGCGCTGGCCGTCGCGGTGCCGGTCACGAAGCTGGCCTACACGGTCGGCGGCGGCGACGCCGTGCGGGACGTGCTGGTCGGCATGGAGCCGGGGAACTGGCCGGACATCCTGATCGGCATGGTGATCACGGACCCGCTCCTCGGGTCGGTGCTCGGCGTCGTCGTCTCCCGCGTGGTCTTCGCCCTGTTCGCCGCGCGCGGGGCGGTCCCCCTCGGGAGCGGCCCGGCGGGGGCGCTGCGGCGGGCGGCGCTCACGGTGGTCAACCCGGTCGCCGTGGGGGTCGTCGACGCCTGTTTCTTCGGGCCGTGGTGGGGCCTCGCCACGGGGCTCGCCGCCTTCGCGCTGCGGCAGGGCGTGGTCGTGGAGTACCGCACGGGCCGGCGTCGGCCGCACCACCGGCACGGGCGGGAGCGGACCGCCCGCGAACCCGGCTACCGGCCGCCCTCGTGGCTGCGCCGGGCCGCCGGCGTCGAGCAGTGGGTGGCCCTGGCCCTGACGGTGCTCGTGCTGCCGTTCCTGGCGTTCGTGTCGGCGCTCGACGGGCAGGCCTGGACGTCGATCGTCGAGTGCCGGGTCACGGACGGCGTGCGGACGGAGAGCGACCGGCTGATCGAGCTGAGCCGCAAGGGCGACGGCGTCGTCGGCTGGAACCTGGACTCGGAGCAGATCTCCAACGGCTCCGGGTGCGTGGGCGAGGAGAGCCGCTACGTGCGCGAGCCGTGGTGGCGGAGCTGACCCCGGGCCGGGTCACCGGCCCGTGACGATTCCGGAGACCAGGTTGATGGTGGTGGCCAGGATGCTCGCCCCGAAGACGTACGACAGCAGGCAGTGCCGCAGGACGACCGAGCGGACCGTGGGGCTGGAGACACTGGTGTCGGAGACCTGGTAGGTCATGCCGAGGTTGAAGCTGAAGTAGAGGAAGTCGCTGTACTTCGGCGGGGCCTGGGAGTTGAAGTCGATGCCGCCGCCGGGTTTCAGTGCGTAGTAGAGGTACGCGTACCGGGTGGCGTACGTGAGGTGGAGCGCCGCCCAGGCCATGAAGACGCCGCAGAGCGCCGTCGCAGCCGCCGCGTGGCTCAGGTCAGTGTGCCCGACCAGGAGGAGCACGACGATGGCGACGAGCCCGCACACGGAGGCCATGACGACGAGGAGTTCCTCGACGAAGGGCCGGAACTCCTCGCGCCGGACGTTGCGGTGGGTCGTGGCGGCGTCCATGGGCCACAGGGCGATCCAGCCGCTGACGACGAAGAGGGTCTCGGCCGTGGCGATGCCGGCGAGGACGCCCAGCGGTGTGTCGGTCACGGCCGCGACCCCCGCGCCGGTCGCCGCGCCCACGAGCGCCGACGCGGCCAGACGGGGGACGGCGCCGAACAACCACCGGAGCACGGCTCAGGGCTCCAGGACGACGACGGCCTCGTCCGTGTAGGCCAGGAAGGTGAGGGTCTCCTGGAGGTACAGCTCGACGCTGTCCGCGTCGTGCGAGGTGTAGCCGATGGCCACGTCCTGGCCGATGCGCAGCGCGAAGTCGCCGCCCCGGGTGGAGAGGACGAAGCCGCCGTCGAGGGCGGGCGCCCAGATCGGGGAGCCGTCGAGCATCCGGGCGAGGTGGGCCGCGATCGGATAGCCGTGGTCGGAGGTCTCGCTGACGGCCCGGTACTGGTCGGCGCCGAGCAGCAGCGCGTACGGGCCGTCGACGCCGGCGAGCCGCAGGGAGGTGAGGGCCCGGCTGACCGCGTCGGGGTAGTCGCGGGGCTCGGCGGGCAGCCGCAGCACCGGGTTGGAGCTGCGGCCGCGCAGTCCTTCGACCCCGGCGGCCTCGTACCCCTCGAAGACCATGCGGTCCTCGATGAGCGCCAGGGCGCGGGCGGCGTCCTTGACGGGCTGCCAGTCGGAGTCCTTCGAGCCGCGCTCGACGTCGTCGACGGCGGCCCGGTCGACGGTGAACGGCACCCTGAGTTCGACGAGGGGCCGCGCCTCGCGCAGCCGTGCCGTCACGCCGGGGGCGGGTGCGGCCAGCTCGGAGAGGTGGCCGGTGCCGACGGCGGCGAGCTCGGGTCCCGCCGGGTCGGGGACGTCGACGACGCGGCGGCCCGCGACGTTGCGGCGGAAGGTGCGGCGGGCCTCCTCCTCGATCTCGGCCCACGCGGCGGCGGTGATCGGGGCGAGTTCGCGGTGGAGGTTGCTGCGGGACTCGGGGGACGTCATGGGGCCAGGGCTCCTTTCAGGCTGCCGATGCCCAGGGTCTCCCCGGGGGCCGCGGCCGCCGGCGGGGCGGGGAGGTCGTCGAGGAGGCCGGCGCTCGGCACGAAGAAGAGGCCGCCGGTCACGGCCCGGGAGAAGTCGAGGATGCGGTCGGTGGTGCCGGGGGGATCCCCGAGGAACATGTTGCGGAGCATCCGCTCGGTGACGGCGGGGGTGCGCGCGTAGCCGATGAAGTAGGTGCCGAACTCGCCGGTGCCGACCCGTCCGAAGGGCATGTTGGCGCGGAAGATCTGCTGCTGGACGCCGTTCTCGTCGGTGACCGTGTTCAGGGCGACGTGCGAGTCCGGGGGCTTGACGTCGTCGGACATCTCGATGTTCGATCCCTTGCCGCGCCCGATGACGTGCTCCTGCTGCTCGACGGTGAGCGCGTCCCAGGCCGCCATGTCGTGCACGTACTTCTGCACGAGCACATAGCTGCCGCCCCGGAAGTCCGGGTCCTCGTCGCCGATGTGGACCGCTTCGGCCGCCGTCACGCCCTCGGGGTTCTCGCTGCCGTCGACGAAGCCGAGCAGGTCGCGGTCGTCGAAGTACCCGAAGCCGTGCACCTCGTCGACGACGGTCACCGCGCCGCCCAGGGCGGCCACGATGTGCCGGGCCAGTTCGAAGCAGAGGTCCGGGCGCCGGGCCCGCAGGTGGAAGAGCAGGTCGCCGGGGGTGGCGGGGGCGCGGTGACGGGGGCCGCTCAGGGGCGGGAAGGGGTGCAGCTCGCGGGGGCGGGGGCCGCCGACGAGCCGGTCCCATCCCTCGGAGCCGATGCCGGCGACGCAGGTGAGGTACGCCTCGGGGTGACGGAACGCCACCGAGCGGGTCAGTCCCGTCAGGTCCTGGAGCGCCTCCCGCACCACGGTCTCGCCGCCCGGGTTCACGGTGGCCACCAGGAAGACGGCAGCCCGCGAGGGCGGGGCGACGACGGACTGGGGTACGACCATGACGCTCCCAGGGAAAACGGCACGAAAGGGACAGCGCCAGCGTAGGTGCGCATGATCCGGTACGCAGCCCGGCGCGGGCCCTCCGGCGAGCCGCGGCGCAGCCGGACGCGGCCCCTCCGGTGTGGGGTGGCAGGTGCCGGACAGCGGGCTTAGCCTGCCCGGAGGGGGCTTTCCGTCCCACCATGCCCATGCGTCCGCAGGGCGAGAGGGTGAAGCGCCTTGAGCACCGAACAGGACGAGAACACCGCCGCCCAGGACGAGCGCGAACCCCAGGTGGGCCCGGCCCCCCGGGGCGAACCGGAATTCCGTCCGTACCACCACCCGGCCGCGGGCTGGGGCGCCGCGAAGAGCGTGACGAACTTCCTCGTGCGCGAGGGCGCGCTGGTCGACGGCCCGCGCGCGATCATGCGGATGAACCACGAGAACACCGGCTTCGACTGCCCCGGCTGCGCCTGGCCCGACGACACCAAGGGCCTCCACCTGGACATCTGCGAGAACGGCATCAAGCACGTCACCTGGGAGATGACCCGCAAGCGGGTCGGGCGCGAGTTCTTCGCCGCCCACTCGGTGACGGAGCTCGCCGGGTGGAGCGACTACGACCTGGAGAACGAGGGCCGCCTCACCGAGCCGATGGTCTACGACGCGAAGTCGGACCACTACGTGCCGATCAGCTGGAAGGACGCCTTCGCGCTCGTCGGCCGCACCCTGCGCGGTCTGGACGACCCGAACCAGGCCACGTTCTACACCTCGGGAAGGCTCGGCAACGAGGCCACCTTCCTCTACCAGCTGATGGCCCGCGAGCTGGGCACCAACAACCTGCCCGACTGCTCCAACATGTGCCACGAGGCCAGCGGCCGCGCCCTCCAGGCCTCCCTGGGCACCGGCAAGGGCACGGTCGACCTCCAGGACTGGCAGACCGCCGACGCGCTGTTCGTCTTCGGCGTGAACGCCGCCTCGAACGCGCCCCGGATGCTCACCGCCCTCGCCGAGGCGTACCACCGCGGCGCGCAGATCGTGCACGTCAACCCGCTCGTCGAGGCCGCCGCCACCCGCACCATCGTCCCGCACGACTTCACGGACATGGCCCTGTTCAAGACGACGAGGACCAGCACGCTCAACCTCCAGCCGCGCATCGGCGGCGACATGGCGCTCGTACGCGGCATGGCGAAGGCGGTCCTGGAGGCCTCGTCGACCGATCCGAAGGCACTGGACCGGGAGTTCATCGAGCGCCACACCTCGGGTTTCGAGGAGTACCGCGCGCTGTGCGAGGCCACCCCGTGGGAGGAGCTCGAACGGCAGTCCGGGCTGAGCCGGGCCGACATCCTCAAGGCCGCGCGCGTGTACGGGGAGGCCGACCGCTCCATCGTCAGCTGGTGCCTCGGCATCACCCAGCACGAGCACGGCGTCGACACCGTGCGGGAGATCGTCAACCTGCTGCTGCTCCGCGGCAACCTCGGCCGGGAGGGCGCCGGACCCTCCCCCGTACGCGGCCACAGCAACGTCCAGGGCAACCGCACCTGCGGCATCGACCACCGCCCCGGTACGGAGTTCCTGGACCGGCTCGCCGAGGTCTGCTCGATCGAACCCCCGCGCGCGCACGGCAAGGACACCGTCGCGAGCATCAAGGCCATGCGCGAGGGCGAGATCAAGGTCTTCGTCGGCATGGGCGGCAACTTCGCGCTCGCCGCCCCCGACACCCCGTACACCTACGAGGCGCTGCGCGCCTGCGAGCTCACCGTCCAGGTCAGCACCAAGCTCAACCGCAGCCACATCGTGCACGGCCGGCAGGCCCTCATCCTGCCCTGCCTCGGCCGGACCGAGAAGGACCACCAGCGCAAGGGGATCCAGAGCACCTCGGTCGAGGACTCGATGAGCATGGTGCACCTGTCGATCGGCATGAAGAAGCCGGCCTCGCCGCACCTGCTCTCCGAGCCGGCCATCGTCGCCGGCATGGCGCGCGCCGCGCTCCCCGACAGCGCCACGCCCTGGGAGTGGTACGTCGAGGACTACGACCGCATCCGGGACACCATGGCCCGCGCGCTCGACGGCTTCGAGGACTTCAACCGGCGCGTACGGCTGCCGCTGGGCTTCCGCATCAAGCAGCCCGCCCGCGAGCTCGTCTTCCTGACCCCGTCCGGGCGCGCCGAGTTCTCCGCCGCCGAACTGCCCGACGTGGTGCCCGCCCCCGGCACCCTGGCGCTCGGCACCATGCGCTCCCACGACCAGTGGAACACCACCATCTACTCCGACAACGACCGCTACCGGGGCATCAAGAACTGCCGCACGCTCGTCTTCATGAACCGGGCGGACATGCGCGAGCGCGGGATCACCGACATGGGCACCGTCGACATCACGAGCACCGCGAAGGACGGCAGCCGGCGGCACCTGAAAGGCTATCTCGCCGTCCCGTACGACATCCCGCGCGGCTGCGCCGCCGGTTACATGCCGGAGATGAACGTGCTGTGCGCCCTGGGCGACTACAGCACCCAGAGCGATCAGCCGATCATGAAGCACGTCAAGGTGACGATCGAGCGCGCCTCCTGACGGTGCGTCACGCCTGGCGGACCAGCCGGTCCAGGAGGAGGTAGGCGCGCCGTTCGGCGGCGGCGAGCTCGGTGGGGTCGATCTCGGCCGGCCAGAGCTCCCCCGCCGCGGCGTCGTCGGCCTCCCGCAGCTCCACCGCGGCCGCCGCCAGGCGCGTCTGGACGAGCGGGAACGCGCGCACGGCCCCCTCCTCCAGGGCGCGTTCGGCCCGCTCCGAGGCCTCCGCGCAGGCGGCGAGCGCGCGTTCCGCCCGGACCGCCGCCCGGTCGTGGACCACGATCAGCGCGCAGCCGAGCCCGATGCCGACCCCGAGCGCGCTGCTCAGCGCCCGGTCCTGCACGAGGGCCCCGGCGGGCGCGGGCGCGGCCAGGTCGGTCAGGAGCAGGGCCAGCGGGGTGAGGAAGACGACGCCGAGCCCGTAGTTGCGGGCGACGACGTACTCCAGGAGGAACTCGAACAGGACGATCACGAGGACGAGCGTCACCGGCCCGGGGCCCAGGCCGAGGACGCCGAGGGCGAGCAGGAGGCCGGCGACCGTGCCCAGGGTGCGCTGGACGGCCCGCTGGGCCGCCGTCCGCACGTTGACCGAGTGGAGGACGGCGGCGGCGGAGATCGCCGCCCAGTAGCCGTGCCCGAGGCCCAGGAGGAGGGCCGTGCCGCCCGCGAGGCCGGTGCCGAGGACCATCCGCAGGGCCGGTACGAGGAGGACCGCCGCGCGGCCGTGGGCCGGTCCCGTCACCAGGGCGGCGGCCCGGAGCCCGGCGGCGCGCAGGGTGGTGGGGTCCGCCGGGACCGGCCCGGGTCCTGACACCCCGGTGCCGGCGGGGCCGTCGGGCCGGGCGAGCATTCCGGACTGGGCGATCAGGGCCGGGAGCGCCAGTTCGGGCAGGAGGCGCGGGGCCCGCAGGCGGCGGCTGACGAGCAGGCGGACCTGGCGGCGCAGCGCCCGGGCCAGACCGGTGGGGTCGTCCGGCGGGCGGCGGGCGGAACCGACGAGCAGCGCCCAGGCGAGGTCCGTGAGGCGGACGCAGGTGTCGCCCCGGCCGCTCCGGTCGGCGCCGGACGGGGGCAGGACGCCGAGCGTGCGGTACGCCTGGAGGACCGCGGCGGTCGCCCGGTGCCGTACGGGACGGCCGGGGCCCCGCGTGCCGCTCGCGTCCCACAGGTCGGCGAGTTCGCGCAGGGCGGCGGCGACGGCGAGCCGCTGCGGGCGGTCCGGGTGCACGAGCCGGCCCGCCACGGCCAGGGCCCAGGCGACGGCCGCGCCGCAGGCGGCCAGGCCGGCCCGGGGCAGGACGTCGGCGGGGGCCGAGGCGCCGTTGGCCGCCACCGCGAAGGAGAACAGCAGCAGCACCGCGCCGAGCCCGCTCAGCCGGGCCGCGTCGCAGGCGAACTTCGCCAGACCGGCCACCAGGGCCGTGGCCACGACGGTCACGGCGGCGCCCGCGCCCCCGTCCCTGGGGTGCGCCCAGGCGGCGAGCGCCGCGCCGCAGGCCACGCACGCGGTCATCGCGACGGCGACGACGGCGAGCACGCGGGCGCGGCGCGCGTAGGGCAGATTGCGGCCGAAGGTGGTGGTGAAGGATCCCAGCATCGTGTAGACGGCCTGGTCCGCGCGGCCGGTGAGCGCCAGCGGCAGCGCGGGCAGCGCCATGGCGAGCGCGGCGCGCAGCGCGAAGGACAGCGCTCCGTCCACGCTCTGGAGGGCGAGCGCGCCCCTCGGGGAGAGCGCCCGCCCCAGACGGGCGGCCGCACGCCGTGGTGTACGACGACAGGAATTCATGGCCCGATCACCCTCGGCGCATTCTCCGCGCAAGTCAAAGAGGCATTTCCGATCGCGCGATACACATCTCCGATAAAGCACTCGTCGGCGACCTGATAGGTGCCACCTATCAGGTCATCGAGAACATCTCTTTGACTTTGCTCCGAACGGGGGTCGAATCTGCTCTGCGGCCAGAATCCGATATTCGCGAGGAAATGAGGCGGACCCGAGCATGAGCGCCATCGAGGACCCGGTCGACGACCTGCGGGTCACCCCGCCGAAGACCTGGGCGACGGGCCTTCCCGCCGTGACGCACGCCCTGGAGTACTCCCTGGGCCAGACGTCCCCGCGGCGCACCGCGCTGACGCTGCTGAACATCAACCAGCCCGAGGGCATCGACTGCCCGGGCTGCGCGTGGCCGGAGCCCGCGCCGGGCCGGCGGCACAGGAACGAGTACTGCGAGAACGGCGCCAAGCACATCAACGACGAGGCCACCTCGCGGCGCGTCACCCGGGACTTCTTCCGCGAGCACTCGATCGCGGAGCTCGGCGGCAGGTCCGACTACTGGCTCAACCAGCAGGGCCGGCTCACCGAGCCGATGGTGAAGCGGCCGGGCGCGACGCACTACGAGCCGATCGGCTGGGACGAGGCGCTCGGGCTGCTCGCCGGCGAGCTGAAGGCGCTCGACTCCCCCGACGAGGCCCTCTTCTACGTCTCCGGCCGGCTGAACAACGAGGCCGCGTTCCTCCTCCAGCTCTTCGCGCGCGCCTACGGCACGAACAACCTGCCGGACTGCTCCAACCTGTGCCACGAGTCCAGCGGTTCCGCGCTGTCCCAGACGCTGGGCATCGGCAAGGGCAGCGTCTCCCTGGACGACATCCACCACTCCGACCTGGTCTTCGTCGTGGGGCAGAACCCGGGCACCAACCATCCCCGGATGCTGTCGGCCCTGGAGGAGACCAAGCGCAACGGCGGGCAGGTCGTGGCCGTGAACACGCTGCCCGAGGCCGGGCTCATGCGCTTCAAGCACCCGCAGAAGGTCCGCGGGATCATCGGCCGCGGCACGCCGATCGCCGACCAGTTCCTGCACATCCGCGCCGGCGGCGACCTCGCCCTCTTCCAGGCCCTGAACCGGCTCCTGGTGGAGGCCGAGGACGCCGCGCCGGGCACCGTCCTCGACCGCGGCTTCATCGAGCGGAACACGACCGGCTTCGCCGAGTTCGCCGAGCACGCGCGGAAGGTGTCCTGGGAGGACGTCCTGACGGCGACGGGGCTGTCCCGCGAGGAGATCCAGGAGGTCTTCGAGCGGGTCCTGCGCAGCGAGCGGATCATCGTGTGCTGGGCGATGGGCCTCACCCAGCACAAGCACGGCGTCCCCACCATCCGGGAGGTCGTCAACTTCCTCCTGGCGCGCGGCAACATCGGCAGGCCCGGCGCGGGCGTGTGCCCGGTGCGCGGCCACAGCAACGTGCAGGGCGACCGCACGATGGGCGTGTGGGAGCGGATGCCGCAGGGGTTCCTCGACGCCCTGGAGAAGGAGTTCGGATTCACCCCGCCGACCCACCACGGCCTGGACGCGGTGAACGGCATCCGCGCCATGCGCGAGGGGCGCGCGAAGGTCTTCCTGGGCGTCGCCGGGAACTTCGTACGGGCCACCCCCGACAGCGCGGTCACGGAGGAGGCGATGCGGGGCTGCCGGCTCACCGCGCACGTCTCCACCAAGCTCAACCGCTCCCACACGGTCTGCGGCGAGACCGCCCTGATCCTGCCCACGCTGGGCCGCAGCGACCGGGACGTGCAGGGCGGCGTCGAGCAGTTCGTGACCGTCGAGGACTCCATGAGCGACGTCCACGCCTCCCGGGGGAAGCTGCCGCCCGCCTCCCCCGACCTGCTCAGCGAGGTCGCGATCGTCGCGCGTCTCGCGCGCGCGACCCTCGGTGACGAACCCGCCGTCCCCTGGGAGGAGTTCGAGCGGGACTACGGCGCCGTCCGGGACCGGATCTCCCGGGTCGTGCCCGGCTTCGAGGACTTCAACGCGCGCGTGGCCCGGCCGGGCGGCTTCCACCTGCCCAATCCGGTGAACTCCGGGGTCTTCCCCACCCCGAGCGGCAAGGCCGTCTTCACGTGCAACGCGTTCACGATGCCGCACGTCCCCGAGGGGCACCTGCTGCTGCAGACGCTGCGCTCGCACGACCAGTGGAACACCGTCTGGTACGCGCCGAACGACCGCTACCGCGGCATCCACGACGCCCGCCGGGTGGTCATGGTCAACCCGGCCGACCTCGACGCCCTCGGACTCCAGGACCGCCAGCTCGTGGACCTGGTGAGCGTCTGGCACGACGGGCGGGAGCGGCGCGCGGAGGGCTTCCGGGTGGTCGCGTACCCCGCGAGCCGGGGTTCCGCGGCGGCGTACTACCCGGAGACCAACGTCCTGGTGCCGCTCGACAGCGTCGCCGACATCAGCAACTGCCCGACGTCCAAGGGCGTCGTGGTCCGCCTCGAACCGGCCGACGGACGGAGCGCCCGATGGGACGCGTGACCCGGCGGCGGCGCGTGCTGCGCGTGCGGGAGGGCGGCTCCGCGTACCGCCCCGACACCCTCGCCGCCGAGGAGCCGATGGAGATCCGGGTCGGCGGCCGCCCGCTGACCGTGACGATGCGCACCCCGGGCGACGACTTCGACCTGGCCGCCGGTTTCCTGGTGAGCGAGGGCGTGGTGCGCGCGGCCGGGGACGTGGCCGGGATCCGGTACTGCGCGGGCGCCACCTCCGACGGGGGCAACACGTACAACGTGGTCGACGTCGTCCTCGCGCCCGGGGTGGCCGCCCCCGACGCGTCCCTGGAGCGGAACTTCTACACGACCTCCTCCTGCGGTCTGTGCGGCAAGGCGAGCCTGGACGCGGTGCGGACCACGGCCGCCTGGTCCGTCGCCGAGGACCCGCTGCGCGTGGGGCCCGAGGTCCTGACGGCGCTCCCCGACCGGCTGCGGGCGGCGCAGAAGGTCTTCGACAGCACCGGCGGGCTGCACGCGGCCGGTCTCTTCTCGGCCGGGGGCGAGCTGCTGTGCCTGCGGGAGGACGTCGGCCGGCACAACGCCGTGGACAAGGTCGTCGGGCACGCCCTGCGGGAGGGGCTGCTTCCGCTGCGGGGGACGGTGCTGATGGTGAGCGGCCGGGCCTCCTTCGAGCTGGTGCAGAAGGCGGTGATGGCCGGGATCCCGCTGCTCGCGGCCGTGTCGGCGCCCTCCTCGCTGGCCGTGGACCTCGCCGCGGAGAGCGGTCTGACGCTGGTCGGTTTCCTGCGCGGGACGTCGATGAACGTCTACTGCGGCGACGACCGGCTGGAGGCCGGGCCCGTCGGCTGACGGCGGTGCCGATTGGCGTTCGGGCGGGCGGTCGGGTAGACCCGTGGGGTGCTGTTCCGCCAACTCGAGTACCTGGTCGCCCTCTCGCGGGAGCGTCACTTCGCCCGCGCCGCCCAGGCCTGCCACGTCTCCCAGCCCGCCCTCTCGGAGGCGGTCCGGAAGCTGGAGGAGGAGCTCGGCGTCCCGCTGGTCCTGCGCGGCCGCCGGTACGAGGGCCTCACGCCCGAGGGCGAGCGGATCGTGGTGTGGGCGCAGCGTCTGCTTGCCGACCGCGACGCCCTCAAGAGCGAGGTCGGCGCGCTGCGCACGGGGCTGAGCGGCCGGATACGGATCGGTTCGGTGCCGACGGCGTCCGGCGCGGTCGCCCTGCTCACGGCGCCGTTCTGCCTGGCGCATCCGCTGGTGACCGTGGAGGTGGCGACGGACCTGCGGGCGGAGGACGTGCTGCGGCAGCTGCGGGACTTCGAGATCGACGCCGGAGTGACGTATCTGCACAACGGGCTGCCGGAGAACTTCCGGGCCGTTCCGCTGTACGAGGAGCGGTACGTGCTCCTCACCGGCGCCGCCGACGCCCCGGCGCACCGGACGACGGCGACCTGGGCGGAGGCCTCGCGGCTGCCGCTCTGTCTGCTGACCGGGACCATGCAGGGGCGCCAGGTCCTGGACGGGCTGTTCGCCGAGGCGGGCGTGCGGCCCTCCCCGCGGGTGGAGACCGACTCGGTGGCGGCGCTCTTCGCCCATGTGCGGACCGGCCGCTGGGCCGGCATCGTGCCGCATGCCTGGCTGCACGTCTTCGGGGTGCCGCACGGCATGCGGGCGGTGCCGATGGCCGAGCCGGCGCGGTCGGTGCCGGTCGGTCTGGTGACGGTCGTCCGGGAGCCGGAGTCCGTGATGGCCCGCGCGCTCCGGGAGGTCGCGGGCCGCACCGATGTCGCCGCCGCCCTGGACCGGCTCCCGGGGGACTCCGTACCGCGCTGAGCTCCCGGGAGGTCCGTACGGGCTGCTGTCAGGCCGGCGCGGCGGCGCCCTCCGCGTCCTCGGGCTTGCGGACCAGGCAGTGCAGCGAGTCGTCCACGACGTCCGCGACGATCGTGTCACCGGGATCGGCCTCGCCGCCGAGCAGCAGGGAGGCAACGCGGTTGTCGAGCTCCGTCTGGATCGTGCGGCGCAGCGGCCGGGCGCCGAACGCCGGCTGGTAGCCGTGGGCGACGAGGAGCTTCTTCGCCGCCTCGGTGACCTCCAGGGTCAGGCCCTGCGCGTGGACGCGGTGCTTGCTGCGGTCGAGGAGGTGGTCGACGATCTCCGACAGGTTCTCCTCGGTGAGGCTGTGGAAGACGATGATGTCGTCGATGCGGTTGAGGAACTCGGGCAGGAAGCGGCCCCGCAGGTCCTCCATCAGCTCGTCCTTGAGCTCGGCCGCGTCGCCCTCGTGGGCGAGGATGCGGTGGGCGCCGATGTTGGACGTCATGATGACGACGCAGTGGCGGAAGTCGACCGTGCGGCCCTGTCCGTCGGTGAGGCGTCCGTCGTCGAGGATCTGGAGCAGCGTGTTGAAGACGTCGGGGTGGCCCTTCTCGATCTCGTCGAAGAGCACGACGCTGTACGGCTGGCGGCGGACCTTCTCGGTGAGCTGGCCGGCCTCCTCGTAGCCGACGTATCCGGGAGGCGCGCCGACGAGCCGGGCGACGGTGTGCTTCTCCTGGAACTCGCTCATGTCGAAGCGGATCATGCGGTCCTCGGCGCCGAAGAGCAGCTCGGCGAGGGTCTTGGCGAGTTCGGTCTTGCCGACGCCCGTGGGACCGAGGAAGAGGAAGGAGCCGACGGGCCGGTTCGGGTCGCCCATGCCCGCCCGGTTGCGGCGCACGGCCTCGGAGACGGCGGTGACCGCCTCGTCCTGGCCGACGATCCGGGCGTGCATCTCCTCCTCCAGCCTGAGGAGCTTCTCCTTCTCGCTGGCGGTGAGCTGCGAGACGGGGATGCCGGTGCGGCGGGAGACGATGTCGGCGATGTCGGCGGCGGTGACCGAGACGACGCCCTCGCGGCGCTCCTCGACCCCGGCGAGCTCGCCCTCGACCTCGGCCATCTGCTCCTTGAGTTCCTTGGCCTTCTCGAAGTCCTCGCGGGCGACGGCCTGGTCCTTCTCGCGCCCCAGCTTGGCGAGCCTGTCCTCGCGGCTGACGACCTCGGTGGAGCGGCCGCCGCTGCGGAGCCGTACGCGCGCGCCGGCCTGGTCCATGAGGTCGATGGCCTTGTCGGGCAGGAAGCGGTCGCTGATGTAGCGGTCGGAGAGCTCGGCGGCCGCGGCGAGGGCGCCGTCGGCGAAGCGGACCTGGTGGTGGGCCTCGTACGCGTCGCGCAGTCCTTCGAGGATCTGCACGGTCTCCTCGACGGTCGGCTCCGGGATGAGGACGGGCTGGAAGCGGCGTTCGAGGGCGGCGTCCTTCTCGATGTGCTTGCGGTACTCGTCGATGGTGGTGGCGCCGACCACGTGCAGTTCGCCGCGGGCGAGGGCGGGCTTGAGCATGTTGCCCGCGTCCATCGAGCCCTCGCCGGTGGCGCCCGCGCCGACGACGGTGTGCAGCTCGTCGATGAAGAGGATGATCTCCCCTTCGGCCTCCTGGACGTCCTCGATGACCTTCTTGAGGCGTTCCTCGAACTGTCCCCGGTACTGCGCGCCGGCCACCATGCCGGACAGGTCAAGGGAGACGACCCGCTTGCCCTTGAGGGTGTCGGGGACCTCGTCCGCGACGATGCGCTGGGCGAGTCCCTCGACGATGGCGGTCTTGCCGACGCCGGGCTCGCCGATGAGCACGGGGTTGTTCTTGGAGCGCCGGGAGAGGATCTCGATGGTCTGCTCGATCTCGTCGGCCCGGCCCACGACCGGGTCGAGCCTGCCCGCCTTCGCCTCCTCGGTGAGGTCCCGGCCGTACTCGTCGAGGGTCGTGGCCGGCTGCTTCGCGGCGGCGGGGGCGCCGCGCGGCTCCGGGCGGGCCGCCTGGTCGGTGAGGCCGCGGAGCTTCTTCACGTCCAGGTCCTCGGCCCGCAGGAAGCGGGAGGCGCCGGAGCCGGCGTCGCCGAGGAGGGCGCTGAGGATGTGCTCGGGGCCGATGTACGAGACGCCGGCCGCCTGCGAGTAGGCGTGGGCGGTCGCGAGGGTCCGCTTGGCCGCCGGGGTCAGTCCGGGCTCGGCGGACGGCTCGGCGGACTCGCGGGGCAGCACCTCGGCGAGCTGCTCGGCGAGCTTGTCGGGGTTCACCCCGCCCTGGGAGAGGAGCCGGCGGGTCGGCTCGACCTGGGTCGCCGCCCACAGGAGGTGTTCCGTGTCGAGGTCGGAGCTGCCGTCCTCGTCGGCCTTGCGCGCGGCCGTGTTCAGGAGTTCGTGGGCGGACTCGGTCAGCAGCCGCCCGATCGGCACGCGCTGCACCGCCGGGGGCGACGAGGCCGGTGACATGCCGAAGAACCGGTTGAACAGGTCGCTGAACGGATCCGACGATCCGAAGGGTGAACCGAACGCCATCGACATGGCAGCTCCTGAAAGCGCGAGACGGGGGTCCTCCCCACTCAAACCCGGCGCCCACCGCTCCGCAATCGGAGCAGGACCGGCGGGGCTCCGCCGCCGGGCGCTCCGGTCCGCCGTCGAGCACGGCCTCCGGTCCCGCCGCCGAGCACGGCCTCCGTCCGCCACCGAGCGCGCCCCACCTGTCCACCGTCGACCGGGTGCTCCAGTCCGCCACCGGGCACGCCCCCCTGTTCGCCACCGGCAGGGCCCGACACACCCACCCACACGGACGCCCGAAATGCCCGGATAACGGCTCCGTCCGTCGACGATGGCCCCATGACCTCCGCGATCCCCCCGAACGCCCCGGCCCCCGGCACCGGCACGGGCACCGGCCCCCAGGTCCGCGCCTCCGCGCTCGTACGGCATGCCAAGCTGTGGCTCGTACCGACCGTCCTGTGCGCCCTGGTATCGCTGCTGCTCTCGCTCCTCTACATGGGCGGCATCCTCAGCCCGAACGACCACCTGGACGAGCTGCCGATCGCCCTGGTCGACGAGGACGAGGGACCCCCGCTGCCGGGGCAGCGGGAGAGCCTCGGGAAGCAGATCACCGACACGGTCGTCTCGGTGGGCTCCACGAGGACCTCCGTCGACTGGCGCCGCCTCGACGCCTCGGCCGCGCAGGACGCGCTGGCCTCCGGCAAGGTCTTCGGCGCCCTGGTCGTCCCGAAGGACTTCACCCGGTCCGTCGCCGCGCTGACCACGAACCGGGCGACGGTCCGCCCGACGCTCACCGTGCTCACCAACCCCGGCCTGGGGAGCCTGGGTTCGTCCCTGGCGGCCCAGATCAACCAGGGCGCGGCGCACCAGGCCTCGCTGACCATCGGCAAGCAGCTCTCGGCCACCGCCGCCGCGCCGACCACGCGGCTGCTCCTGACCGACCCCGTCGCGGTCACCACCCGCGTCGGCCATCCGATCGGCCGGCACAGCGGCCTGGGCCTGACCGCCTTCTACTACACGCTGCTGCTGGTCCTGGGCGGCTTCATCGGCGGAAACCTCATCAACACCGGCGTCGACACCGCGCTCGGCTACGCCGACAGCGAGCTCGGCCCCTGGCACACCCGCCGGCCGACCGTCCCGATCAGCCGCACCCAGACGCTCGTCCTGAAGATGCTGATGACCGCCGGGATCGCGCTCCTGACCACCACCCTGGTCATGGTCGCCACGATCGGGATCCTGGACATGGACGCCGGCCACCTGCCGATGCTGTGGCTCTTCTCCTACTGCGCGACGGTCGCCGTCGGCCTCGGCGTCCAGGCCATCAACGCCGCCTTCGGGGGCATCGGGCAGCTCGTGTCCATGTTCATCTTCATCGCCCTGGCCCTCCCCTCCTCCGGGGCGACCATCCCGCTGGAGGCGACCCCCGCGTTCTACCGCTTCCTGGGGATCTTCGAGCCGATGCACCAGCTCAGCTCGGGCATCCGGTCCATCCTGTACTTCGACGCCCGGGCCGACGCGGGTCTCGCCCGCGGCTGGATCATGATCGCGATCGGCACGGTGCTCGCCCTGGCGTTCGGCTTCGGCATGACGCACTACTACGACCGCAGGGGACTGCGGCGCCTCACGCCGCAGCCCGAGTGAGGGACTACCAGGTGCTGCCGAACCGGATGGAGCGGTTGTCCTTCCGGGTGTTCCAGAGGGTGGACGTGCCGGAGCGGGCGCCGACCGTGTCGGAGACCCCCTTGCAGCCGGCGCTGCAGTAGAGGCGGAACCGGAACTGGTCCGAGTGCACCGCGCACGTCTCCATCGACATGACGGTGTCCTCGTCGCTGGAGATCCAGGCGGTGGGATCGCCCTCCGCGTGGGCCAGGGGCGGGCGAGGACGTCCGCCGCCTTGCGCAGGCCGCTGTCGAGGGCGCGGCGGTCCGCCGCGAGCGCTGTGACGGTCTCCTCGCGCGACGCCCCTTCGGGCCGGGGCCGGAACCGGGGGTCGTCATGGGCGGCCATGGGAGCCGGGTACGCGAAGCCCTTGGCCTCCAAGCAGGCGGACCGGCACGCGAACACCGCCTTCACCTGCGGGTCTTCCATGGACCGGGGTACGACTCGTTCGTGTCTCAACGTCTTGTCTTAGCGCGCCTGTTGCGCCGGTTCCACCTGGTAGCCGAACTCCGCGGACATCCCGGCGCCATGGATCCCGTGCCGCCAGTCGAGCAGGTTCTTCGGGTCGGTCGCGGGGAGCTCCGGGGCGGGCTTCCAGTCGGCCCCGAAGCCCTTGAGGCACCGGCCGACCAGTTCTGCTCCGCGCGGGCGAGGGTCCTGCTCTGCTCGGCGGTGGAGCACCCGGCCAGGGCGGGGGCGGTCACGGCGAGGACCGCCCCCGCCCATGGGGTTCCGCGCCCGCTGCTCGTCGTCGGTGGAACGTTCCTCACATGAGGGTCGCGGGGTCCGGCGGCACCGCCCCGACGCGGCGACCGGGAGGCAGGAAGACCGGAAAGCCAACAGCGCGCACCGCTCCCTCGGCCGCGTTCCACAACCGTCCGGACCGTGTCCCGTCTCGCGGAAACGGCCGGAAAGGCCGGAGGCCGTATCGGACGTCTCCGATACGGCCTCCGGCGACCGGGGTTCCCCGGGCTACGCGAACTCGTCCCACGGCGGCTCGGGCTCGTCCATGTCGAACGGCGGCTCCTCGTCGTGGAACGGCGGGACGTCCGGCTCCGGCCCCCGCACCGGCGGCACGGCAGCGCGCGCGGCAGCCGGAGCGGGCGCGGCGGCGGGCGCGGCGGGGACGGATCCGGTGCCCGGCCCCTCGGCTCCCGCCTGGGCCAGGGCGTCGAGGACGCCCTCGGCGTACTTGGCGAGCTTGGCCTCGCCGACGCCGCCGACGCCGCCGAGTTCCTCGACGGTGGCGGGCAGTCGGGTCGCGATCTCGCGGAGCGTCGCGTCGTGGAAGACGACGTACGCCGGCACGCCCTGCTCGCGCGCCGCCGCGGCCCGCCAGGCGCGGAGGGCCTCGAAGACCGGCACGGCGGTCGCGGGCAGATCGACCGGTACGCGCGCGCCCTTGCCGGAGCGGGCCCCGGACTCCTTGCGGGCGGGGGCGGCGGCCTTCTCCTTGCGCATCGGGACCTGGCGGCGTCCGCCGAGCACCTCGCCGCTGTCCTCCGTGAGCACCAGCGTCCCGTAGTCGCCCTCCACCGCGAGCAGCCGCTGCGCGAGGAGCTGGCGGACGACCCCGCGCCACTCGGCGGTGCCGAGGTCCGAGCCGACGCCGAACACCGACAGCTGGTCGTGGTCGAACTGGATGACCTTGGCGGTCCGCTTGCCCTGGAGGATGTCGATGATCTGGCCGGCGCCGAACTTCTGGCGCCGTTCCTTGGCGAGCCGCCACACCGTGGACAGCAGCTTCTGCGCGGCGACGGTCCCGTCCCAGGACTCGCCCGGCGTCAGACAGGCGTCGCAGTTGCCGCACGGCGTGCCGGTCTGCCCGAAGTACTCCAGGAGCCGGACGCGGCGGCAGTCGACCGTCTCGCACAGGGCGAGCATGGCGTCCAGGTGCATGGCCAGGGAGCGGCGGTGGGTCTCGTCGCCCTCGGAGCCGTCGATCATCTTGCGCTGCTGGACGACGTCCTGGAGGCCGTACGCCAGCCAGGCCGTGGCCGGCTCGCCGTCGCGTCCGGCGCGGCCGGTCTCCTGGTAGTAGCCCTCGACGGACTTGGGCAGGTCGAGGTGGGCCACGAAGCGCACGTCGGGCTTGTCGATGCCCATGCCGAAGGCGATGGTCGCCACCACGACGACCCCGTCCTCCCGCAGGAACCGGGCCTGGTTCGCCGCGCGCGTCCGGGCGTCCATGCCGGCGTGGTACGGGACGGCGTCGATGCCCTGCTCGACGAGGGCGGCCGCCGTCTTCTCCACCGAGGCGCGCGAGAGGCAGTAGACGACGCCCGCGTCCCCGTCGTGCTCGGTCCTGATCAGCTCCAGGAGCTGCTTGATCGGGTTGTTCTTCGGGACGATGCGGTACTGGATGTTCGGCCGGTCGAAGCCCGCGACGAAGTGCCGGGCCTCCTCCAGGCCGAGCCGCTTCGCGATCTCGGCGTGGGTGGCCGGGGTGGCGGTCGCCGTCAGCGCGATCCGGGGCACCTTCGGCCACCGCTCGTGCAGCATGGACAGGGCGAGGTAGTCGGGCCGGAAGTCGTGGCCCCACTGGGCGACGCAGTGCGCCTCGTCGATCGCGAAGAGCGACACCGTGCCCCGGTCGAGCAGCCGCTGCGTGCCCTCCGTGCGGAGCCGCTCGGGGGCCAGGTAGAGCAGGTCCAGCTCGTCGGCGAGGAAGGCCTGCTCGACGGCCTGCCGCTCGTACGGATCCTGCGTCGAGTTCAGGAATCCGGCCCGCACCCCGAGCGCCCTGAGCGCGTCCACCTGGTCCTGCATCAGGGCGATGAGGGGCGAGATCACGACGCCCGTGCCCGCTCTGACCAGGGCCGGGATCTGGTAGCAGAGCGATTTGCCGCCGCCGGTCGGCATCAGGACGAGCGCGTCGCCGCCGCCGACGACCTGCTCGATGATCTCCTCCTGCTCACCGCGGAAGGAGCTGTAACCGAAGACACGGTGGAGCACCCGGGCCGCGTCCGATGGCTCGGCGTCGGTGTCCGGGGTGTCAGGGGCGGCAAGCACGTCAGGGGCGTCGGAGAGGACCATTCGTGAAGCCTAGCCGTCCCCACCGACACCCCGGGCCCGCCCGATGCCGACCTGTGGACAACCTCCCGACCACCGGCCCGCGCCCACCGGCCCGCGCCCACCGGCCCCCGGCGCGCGTCACCGCGTGGCGGCCCCCGCAGGGGTGTCGTCGAGGAAGCCGCCCGACTGGTGCTGCCACAGCTTCGCGTAGGCGCCCTCGGCGGTGAGGAGCTCCTGGTGCGTGCCCTGCTCGACGATCCGGCCGCGGTCGAGGACGACGAGCCGGTCCATGGTGGCCACCGTGCTCAGCCGGTGGGCCACCACCAGCGCCGTCCGCCCCTCCATGAGCCCCCACAGGGCGTCCTGCACGAGCATCTCGCTCTCGGAGTCCAGGGCGCTGGTCGCCTCGTCGAGGAGGAGGACGGGCGCGTCCCGCAGGATCGCCCGGGCGAGGGCGACCCGCTGGCGCTGGCCGCCGGACAGCTTCACGCCGCGCTCGCCGACCATGGTGTCGAAGCCGTCGGGGAGCGCGTCCACGAACTCCGTGACGTGCGCCGCCTCGGCCGCGCGCCGGATCTCGGCCTCGGTGGCGTCCGGCCGGGCGAAGGCGATGTTCTCCCGCAGGGTGCGGTGGAACATCGCGGGGTCCTGCGGCACGTACGCGATCATGCTGCGCAGTTCGGCCTGCCGGAGCCTGCTGATGTCCTGGCCGCCGATGGTGATCCGGCCGCCCTCGATGTCCGTCATCCGGAGCAGCAGCCGGGTGAGGGTGGTCTTGCCGCCGCCGGACCGGCCCACGAAGCCGATCTTCGCGCCGCTGGGCACGTCCAGGTCGAGGCCCTCGAAGAGGGGCTTCGCGCCCGCGTGGGCGAAGGTGACCTTCTCGAAGCGCACCGCCGCGCCCTCGGGCCGGAGCGGTTCCGGGGTCTCGGGGTCGAGGACGGTCGGCCGGTCGAGGAGGAGTTCGGTGAACTGCGCGGCCTCCGTCATCGAGCTCTCCAGGCGCCGGTAGATCTGGTTGAACTCGAACATCATCCGGGTGGCGTTGGCGTAGTACGTGAAGGCGACGATGACGGCCTCCACGCCGTGCTCCCTGCCGCCGAGGGTGACGGCGAGGACGAGTCCGAGGACGTTCGTCAGGACGGACATCGGCGCGATGAGCGTCTCGATGCGCAGGTTGCCGTAGTCCCAGGAGCGCAGCGTGAGCTTCCGCGACTCCGCGACGCGGGAGCGGTGCTCGGCGGCCTCGCGCTTCTCGGCGCCGAAGGAACGGACGGTGTCCATGTTCGTCAGGCTGTCGGCGACGTGGCCCGACACCCGGGCGATGGCCTGTTCGCGCTGGGCGACGAGTGCCTGCCGGCGCCGGATCAGCGGGGTGACGCACACGGCCGTGATCGTGAGGAGGACCAGGAGCCCGACCACGAGCAGCGGGTCGTACTGCCAGAGCACCACCGAGGCGAACGCCAGCGGCACGAGGTTGCCCATGACCGAGAAGGTCAGCGTGTCCACGCACTCCTCGAAGCGGGAGGCGAAGCTGAGGACCCGCTTGGTCAGCGATCCGGCGAAGTTGTCGTGGAAGAACGCGGCGTCCTTGGCGAACAGTTCGTCCATGCCGATGACGTACAGGTTCTCGATGCCCCGGGCGTCGAGGCGGTTCAGACAGTGCAGCCCGACGCGCATCAGGGCTTCCCCCAGCAGCAGGACGCCTGCGAAGCCGAGGACGTACGGAAGCAGCTGGTCGAGCCCCGTACCGGCGCCCTCTCCGGCGATACGGCCGACGAGCTTGGCGACGACCAGGGGAGCGATGTAGCTGGTGCCGATGTTGGCGAGCGCCGGCAGCAGAAGGGCGGGGGCTGCCAGCTTCCGGAGGTGGAGCAGTTCCCGTCCGTAGAAGCGGACGGCGAGAAGTACCGAGCCCTTGTTCGGCAAACTCTCTTTCGAATCGGATGTTCCAGGTGTTTCAGGTGATCCCATGACCAACCCTGTGCTGTCGTACCGAAACTGAGCAAAGGGAGTCTCCCGCGCCGAAGCTCTCGCGGTCCAAGCATTTTCCGCCGTGCCGACACGCGGAAACACCACGTGGCGGCCGGGAGAATCCCGACCGCCACGTGGTGCATGTCCTGTGTCCGAGGGGGGACTTGAACCCCCACGCCCGATAAAGGGCACTAGCACCTCAAGCTAGCGCGTCTGCCATTCCGCCACCCGGACCGGTAGCTACCACGTTTCGCATTTCTGCTGCCCGCGGCGACAGAGAACAATCTACCAGGCCTCCGGGGTGCTCTTCACCCACGTTTTCGGTGGTCAGCGGGGGTGGGCGGTGGGCGTCACGGGGAGACCGTGGCGGCGGGCGGGGTCCAGCGGCGGGTGCGGGGCGGTCCGGAGGGGATTCCGTAGTCCTTCTTGAGGTGCTCGGGGATGGCGTAGTGCATGACGCGTCCACGGGTGAGGGAGGACAGTTCGAGGACCGTGGTGAGGTGGCCGAGGCGGTCCAGGGCCCAGGCGCCCAGCGGGGAGCGGTCCTCGATGGTCTCCAGGACGCCGAGGAGGTGGGGGGCGGACTTGACGACCGTGTCCCACGGGGTGCGGGGGACGTCCAGCCAGTCCCCGCAGGTGTCGCCGACGAGGTAGCGGATGAGCGCGGAGACGATGGGGTCGAAGAAGGTGCCGGGGACGACCTCCTCGTAGAGGTCGATCAGCTGCCGGGTGAGATGGGCGCCCTCCGGGGACGGCCCCATGTGGCGGATCATGTACAGGTCGAGGAAGCGGCGGGCCTCGTCGAGGGTCTTGGGGACGGCCTCCTGGTCGACGCCCAGCATCGCGCCGACCACGCGCCAGGCGTAGTAGTAGGCCTCGGCGCCCTCGGTGGACATGTGGATGCCGAGGCGGTGCAGGCTGTCGAGGACGAGCATCGAGAAGAACATCTGCCCGCCGATCATGTCCTCCTGACAGATCGGCACCCCCAGCGCCCCGACGTCCCAGAGGTTCTCGCGCCCGAGGTGGTGCCGGATGGAGGCATGCAGGAGGCGGACCTTCTGCGCGGCGGGGATGAAGCGGCTGCCGGCCTCGAAGGCGTCGGGCTGCATCAGGTGGACGGTGAACTGTCCGGTCTCCGCCATCCGCTTGGAGGGGTACTTCAGACCGTGCGTCGCCGACAGCAGCTTCGCCACGTGCGGGACGAGGTAGCAGGCGGGCATGGAGGAGAAGGACAGCGCGGTGGAGATGTGCACGTTGTTGTCGATGAAGAACAGCCGGGCCTTCTCCATCTCCGCCCAGTCGACCCAGGACGGCGGGGCGCTCGTGGCGTGGAGGTACTCCCGGGCGACCTCGGGCAGCCCGTCCGGGAGCGGGGAGCCCGCGGTGGAGACGTACCGCATGAGGGTGTTGAAGGTGCCCACCTCCCCGCGTTCGAAGAGGGTGGCGACCGTGGCGTCGGCGAGTTCGTCGCCGGTCCGCCGCAGGGCGTCCATCGACGCGTCGGTCAGGGTCATGGGAAGGCTCCTCGTTCTCTCGGTGCTCAGGAACGGCGGACCGTCGCCGAGTGCGCCAGGGCCGTGAGCGCGGCGGCGGGGGCCGCCGGCAGGTTCAGCTCGTCGAGGGCGCGCAGGGCCTCCTCGACCCGCTCGGCGATCATGGCCTCGACGCGGTCGGGCGCCTTCAGCCGCCGCATCACCTCGCGTACGGACTCCAGGGCGTCCCCGTCGGACTCGCGGCGGCCGAGCAGCGCGCGCAACCGCCCGCGGTCCTCCTCGCCGGCGAGCCGCCAGGTCTCGGCGAGCAGCGCCGTGGGGCGGTGTCCGCGCACGTCGTCGGCGCCGGCCTTTCCGGTGGTCGCCGGGTCGCCGAACAGGCCGAGCAGGTCGTCCCTCAGCTGGAAGGCCTCGCCCAGCGGCAGTCCGTACGCGGAGTAGCCTGCGCGCAGCCGCCCGCTCGCCCCGGCCAGGGCGCCGCCGATCAGCAGGGGCTGCTCGACGGTGTACTTGGCGGTCTTGTAGCGGATCACCTTCAGCGAGGCCGTCGTGTCCGGGGCTGCTCCGGTGTGCAGGATCTCCAGGCACTCCCCCGCGACGAGGTCCCGGGCGAGCGCCGCCCAGAGCGGGCGGGCCCGGCCGAGGTAGGCGGCGGGCAGGCCGCTGGTGACGAAGAGCTGCCCGGCGATCGACATGAGCAGGTCGCCGACGAGCATGGCGAGCGATCTGGCCCCGGCGGCGGCGCGCGGGTGGTGTGCCAGCGCGGCGCGCAGGGCCACGTGCGCGGTGGGGCGGCCGTGCCGCAGCGGGCTGTCGTCGATCAGGTCGTCGTGCACGACGGCGGCCGCATGCACCAGCTCCATGGAGGCCGCCGCCCGGACGAGCGCCTCACTGTCGGGCTGCCCCACCGCGCGCCAGCCCCAGTAGCAGAACGCCGCCCGCAGCCGCTTGCCGTCCGCGACGGCCGCCTCCAGCTGCCCGGCCACCGGGCCCAGGGCCGGGTCGACCGCGGTGAGCCCGTCGGCCTCGTCGGCGACGTGACGCCGCAGCACCTCGTCGACGCGCGCCTTGAACGCGGCCGGCTCCCACCGCTCAGCCACCGTCGCCGGCCCGCCGTGCCAGCACGTGCCGGGCGAGCACTTCCAGGTGGGCGGGGGGCGGGGACACGTACCGGTCGATGACGAGCCGACCGCGCGCCTCCAGGTCCCGCTCGGCCTCCGCCGCCACCTCGGCCGCGTCCGAGCGCCGCAGCAGTCCTCGTACGAGCCCGATGCCCGAACCGACCGTGCTCACCGCGAGATCGGCGAGCCCCGCCGCCAGCAGCACCGCCCGCTCGTCCAGGCCCCCGGAGGATCCCGTCTCTCGCGTCACACCCACTCCCTCGCCCCACGACGTCACCCCCCAAGCCTCCCGCCGGACGTGCGGCGACCGCGCCGGAACTCACGAACGAGTGATCATCTCGCCGGTTCGCTTGACACGCACACCTCACCCCAACCAGGCACGCCCTCTTGCCACTTGGGCGACTCCTTTCAAAGAATGCACATGACAACCGAAGGATTCTCGGTCGTCCGGTCACTCAACGGTCATTCCAGAGGGGAACCCCCACATGAAGAAGCCTCTCGCCGGCGCCCTGCTCGCCCTGCTCCTGACCGGAGCGGCGGCGGTTCCGGCCGCGGCCTCCGCACCCCGGGAGACGGTCGCACAGGCACCGGCCGCAACCGCCGTGAACTTCGCGGGAACGGTCGCGCTCAGCAACTGTTCCGGCTCCGTCGTCCGCACGCCCAGCTCCCTGCCGAGCGACCCCGCACTCGTCCTCTCCAACGGGCACTGCCTGGAGACCGGCTTCCCGGCGGCCGGCGAGGTCGTCGTGAACAAGCGCTCCACCCGCTCGTTCACGTTGCTCAACTCGGCCGGAACCGGCGTCGGCACCCTGCGCGCCAGCAAGATCGCGTACGGCACGATGACCGACACGGACATCTCGATCTACCAGCTGACCAAGACGTACGCGCAGATACAGAGCACGTACGGCATCAGCGCCCTGACCCTCAACGACACCCACCCGGTGCAGGGTTCGGCGATCAGCGTGGTCTCGGGGTACTGGAAGCGGATCTACAACTGCAACGTCGACGGCTTCGTGTACCGCATGAAGGAGGGCGACTGGACCTGGAAGGACTCGGTCCGCTACACCTCGGCGTGCAACACGATCGGCGGCACCTCCGGCTCGCCCGTCGTCGACGCGACCACCGGAAAGGTCGTCGCCGTCAACAACACGGGCAACGAGAACGGTGAGAGCTGCACCGTGAACAACCCGTGCGAGATCGACGAGAGCGGCGCCGTGACCGTCCGCCAGGGCATCAACTACGCCCAGGAGACGTACATCATCGTCCCCTGCATCGGCCCCGGCAGCGTGATCGACCTCAACCGCGCCGGCTGCGCCCTGCCCAAGCCGTGACGCCCCGCCGTCTCCGCGGGTCGCCCGCGGAGACGGCGCACGACTCACCCCGTGATGAGTACGCGTACTCATCACGGGGTTCCCCCTCTCGCCGAGACTGTGTGCACCAGCGAGAGAGGCCCGTGAAAGTGACCATCAGGAAAACCCGTCGTACCCTCCCCGGCCTGCTCGTCACGGCCCTGACCGCGCCCCTCCTGCTGACGGGCTGCGCGTTCCAGATCCAGGACCGGGTCTGCGGCTCCGGCAGCTACCCGGTCAAGGCCGTCGGCAACCCCGACGGCGGCGACTGCGTCGTCGACGGCCAGGAGCCGCCCGAGGGCTACGTCCGCTACCCGGCGGGCAAGGTGCCCGAGTACGTGGGCGACGAATGGGACCGCTACTGGGACACGGTCACCGTGGACAAGGACGGCCGGGTAGTACCGAACTGACCGATCCTCAGGGATTCATCTCGTACGCCCCCGACAGCGCCTCGACGCGCTGCCAGACGCGCTCCGAGCGCGCCTCGTCGACGACGGGGCGGCGGACGGCGCCGAGGGCCCAGAGCTGCTGCTGCTCGGTCGCGGAGTCCTTGCCGTGCAGCTCGACCGCGTGCGCGGAGAAGTCGCGGACGAGGACGGCGAACAGCTCGTCGAGGACGTCCTCGTCGAGGCCGGTCAGCGCGGCCTGCTCCAGGACCAGCTGCCCGTGGACGACCAGCGCGAAGAGCTGGCCGACGGCGAGCAGGAGGTCGAGGTCGCGGCTCTGCTCCTCATCGGGGGCGGCCTTGAGAACGAACTCGCAGAGTGCGTCGGCCTGTTCGCGGAAGCGGGCGACGTTCGCCACGTGGGCGTACGTGTCGTAGGCCGGGCGCCAGTCGTGGAAGCGGACCGAGCCGAGACCGCGGGCGGGCCCCTGGCGGAACAGGAAGGTGTCGTCGGCCGCGTCCAGACGGGTCGGGACGGGCTCGTACGCGACCGGGTCGAGGAGGTGGTTGCGCATGAACTTCAGGATCAGCGCCAGGTTGACGTGGACCGTGCCCTCCAGCTTCGGCAGCCCGCGGATCTCCACGGCGGCCTCGGCGAAGTAGTTGTCCTTCTCGAAGCCCTTGGCGGCGATCACGTCCCACATGAGGTCGATGACCTTCTCGCCCTCCGTGGTCACCTTCATCTTCGTCATCGGGTTGAAGAGGAGGTAGCGGCGGTCGTCGGGACCCGCCGTGCGGAAGTAGTCGACGGCGCGGTCGCTGAACAGCTTCATGCCGGCGAGCCGGACGTACGCGTCGGTCAACTCGCGCCGCACGTGCGGGAAGACGGTGACCGGCCTGCCGTACAGGATGCGGTTCTGCGCGTGGGTGACGGCCTCGTACATCGCGTGCTCGCAGATGCCGATCGAGGCGGTGCACAGGTTGAACTTGCCGACGTTGACGGTGTTGAGGGCGGCGTCGAAGGCGGCGCGGCCGGTGTGCAGGACGTCCTCGGCGGCGACCGGGTACTCCTCCAGGCGGAACTCGCTGACGTACTTCGAGGAGTCGACGACGTTCTTGACGAGGTGGTACGCCGGGTGGCGGCTGTCGGCGGCGAAGAAGACGTAGCCGTCGGGGCCTTCGACGTCGGTGCGGCGGCCGAAGACGGAGACGAGCCCGGCGGCGTTGCCGTTGCCGATGTAGTACTTGGAGCCGCTGGCGCGGAAGCCGCCCTCGCCGTCGGGCGTCAGCAGCATGTCGGTGGAGTAGATGTCGGCGCCGTGCGACTTCTCGGAGAGGCCGAAGGCGAACACCTCGCCCTGGGAGAGGAGTTCGGCGGCGCGGGCGCGGGCGGCGGCGTTGTCGCTCTGCCAGACCGGGCCGAGGCCGAGGATGGTGACCTGCCAGGCGTACCAGTAGTCGAGGCCGTAGAAGCCGAGGATCTCGTTGAGGGCGGCGATGCGGGCGGTGTCCCAGCGCTTGTCGCCCTCGTCCGCGCCGGCGGCGGAGGACGGGGTGAGGAAGGTGGCGAAGAGCCCCTCCTCCGCGGCGAAGGCGAGGAAGTCGCCGAGCCAGGCGCGGGTCCGGTAGTCCTCGATGATCCGGCGCTTGCCGCGCGCCTCGAACCAGTCGACGGTGGCGCGAAGCAGCCGGCGGGTCTCCGGGTCGAAGTGGGCGGGATCGTAGGTGTGCGGGTTGAACAGCAGCGGGTCGGCCATGACGTCCGCCTTTCAGGGATCGAGGGGTGGATGGGGCCCGGTTCGGCGGGCGGCTTCGAACCGGGCGGGCGCGGTTCAGCTCCCGGCTTCGAACCGGGCGAGGGTGGCGAGGACGTCGTCGAGCCAGGCGATCATCATCCGCTCGTACGCGATGCCGCCGCGCAGCACGGCGTGCTGGAGCTCGCGCTCGGCGTCGAGCGGACCGGCCGGCGGCTCCCCGAAGTCGCGCGCCTCGCCCGCGAGGTAGTGGGCCAGGCGGTCCGTGTGCGCCCGCCGGTGCCGCTCGACCTCGCCGGTCAGCGCGGCCGGATCGTCGAAGGCGGCGCCCCGGATCTTCACGGCGAGGTCGTGCCGTACGCTCTCGGGCTCGATCGGCGCGGCCAGCCACGCGGAGAGCGCGGTGCGCCCGGCGGCGGCGACGGAGTACTCCTTCTTGTCCGGGCGCCCCTGCTGCGGGACCTCCCGGACGGCCACCCAGCCGTCGTTCTCCATGCGCTTGAGCACGCGGTAGATCTGCTGGTGGGTGGCGGTCCAGAAGTATCCGATGGACCGCTCGAAGCGCCGGGCCAGCTCGTAGCCGGATCCGGGTTTCTCGAGCAGGGACACGAGGATCGCGTGGTCGAGCGCCATGCGCCCGATCTTGCTATGCAACGAGTTGCATAGCAAGGCGGACCGGCCCGGTGAGACACGGCTCACGGGCGTTGTCAGTGGCGGGCGATAGCTTCGAGAACGTTCGAGAAGGTGCACGAAGAGGGGGAAATCGTGGGTGTCGAGCGTGCGTTGAAGGTCGTTCTCGTCGATGTCGACGAAGAGGTGGTGGCGGCCTGGAAGTCCGCGTTCGCGGACACGCCGGAGGTCGAGATCCGGCGGGGTTCCCTTCTCGACGTGGACGTCGACGCGTGGGTGTCCCCCACCAACGCGCGGGGCCGGATGGACGGAGGGGTCGACGCCGTCGTCAAGCGGCACCTGGGGGCCGGTGTCCAGGTGCGGGTGCAGCGGGCGATCCGCGAGGGGTTCGGCGGGAGTCTGCCGGTGGGCAGCGCAGTGTGCGTGCCGTCCGGGGCGGCCGTGCCCCGGTATCTGATCTCGGCGCCGACGATGCGGCAGTCCTCGCAGAACGTCAGCGACACGATAAACGTGGCACTGGCGTGCGCGGCGGCGTTCCAGGCGGTGCACCTGCAGAACCTGGCGAAGCCCGGCAGCATCCGGTCCGTGGCGCTCGTCGGGATGGGCGCCCGGACGGGGCGGGTGCCGGCGCAGGTGTGCGCCAATCTGATGTGGACGGGCTACACCCTGTTCCACGACCACGGGTTCGCGGACTACGACGCGTTGCGGGCGGCGGTACTGGGCCAGCTGGACGACATCGAGGGCGCGGGGCCGGGGCAGCGGGTGCGGATCAAGGTGCCGGCGCAGACGCCCCCGGCGGATCCCCTGGGTCTCGCCGAGCTGTTCAAGGGCGGCGGTGAGCCGTGGCTGCCGCTGCTCGCCCCGGTGATCGAGGCGCAGCCGGGGGCCGGGGCCTTCATCGGCCCGAAGCGGAGCCCGGAGGTGGTGCCGGTGCGCGAGCTGACGTTCCAGGCGCTGAAGCCGCATCCGCCGCACAAGTGGAAGGTGGTCGCCTTCGGGCAGAACCCGTATCCGCGGGCGGAGAGCGCGACCGGCATCGCGATGTTCGACAACACCTTCCACGACTGGAAGGACAGCCAGTTCGGCCGTGTGGTCAGCATCCGCTGCCTCATCAAGGCGGCCGCGATGTGGAAGTACGGCATCGCCAAGAAGACGCCGATCGCCGAGGTCCGGGCCCTGCTGCGGAAGGAGGACACGGTCCAGCCGCCGGAGTGGTTCCAGGCGATGCTCACCCAGGGCGTGCTCCTGCTGAACGCCTCGCTCACGGCGAGCGCGGACGGGGCGGTGCCGACCGAGCGGCACACCTCCTTCTGGCGGCCGGTGGCCGAGCAGATCGTCGAGGAGATCCTCCGGGCGAAGCAGGACGCCGAGGAGGAGGACCGCGGGGTGGTGTTCGCCTGGTGGGGCGCGCACGCGCGGAGCCTGAAGAGGGTCGTCCAGCGCCTGGAGAAGAAGTACCCGGGGGTCGAGGTCCGGCATCTGGACCACGTGAATCCGGCGGCGCAGGGGGACGCCTTCTGCGAGGGGGACCACTTCGCCCAGGTGAACGACGCCCTGGCGGCGGTGGGAGCGGAGCCGGTCGACTGGCTGCCGAGCAAGGGGTGGGACCGGCACACGCCCGACGCGGCCGGCTCCGCGCGCATGGGGGCGTTCATCGCGTCGACGATGGAGCTGCACCAGCTGTATCTGGAGCGGCTCACGAGCGTCAAGGACGAGGGGCTCGTCCTGCCGCCGATCACCGGGGTGTTCGACACGCCGCTGCTGGACTTCCGGAAGGCCGTCGAGCCGGTGACGCGGGTGCTGGGGAATCTGGACCGCTACATCGAGCGGTCGAGCCGGTTCGCGGAGACGAAGGCGGCGCAGCCGGAGATCTCGGGCGGCTTGTCGGCCGACGCGATCTCCGCGCTGTACCTGTACACGTGCGAGTCGGCCTTCTACCGCGAGATCAACGCCGTGCTGAGGTCCCCGGACCGGGAGAGGCTGACCCCGTACCTGCCGTACCTGCGCCTCCTGTTCTCCGCCGTGGCCGGCCTGCCGGCGCAGACGCGGCCGCTGTGGCGCGGCGTGGCGCTGGACCTGCGCTCCCAGTACCCGCTGGGGCGCACGGTGACCTGGTGGGGCATCTCCTCCTGCACGTCCGAGCAGGGCGTGGCCCGGGGCTTCCTCGGCAGCCGCGGCCGGCGGACCCTGTTCGAGGTGACGCCGGCGCGGGCGGTGGGCATCCGGCGGTTCTCCGCGTTCACGGGCGAGGAGGAGTACATCCTCACCCCGGGCACCCAGCTGAAGGTGACGGAGGTGACGACCGAGCGCGGCGGTCTGTGCACCGTGCGCCTGACCGAACTGGAGGGCCAGGGCCTGGTGTCCTAGTCACCGGCGGGCTTACGTCAACATCGTTGACGCCCAAGGCGGGCGGCGGTTCGATGCTGCCACCGAGTCGGCCGTCCGCCCGTCCGACTCCTCCGTCGCTTCAGGAAGAGACCCGCCCATGACCGACCTCACCGATCTCGCCTATCTGCCGGCCACCGAGGCCCTGAGCCGCTTCCGGGACCGCTCTCTGTCACCGGTGGAGCTGATGACCGCCGTCATCGCGCGCGCCGAAGCCGTCGAGCCCAAGGTCAACGCCCTCGCCGAGCGGACCTTCGAGGAGGCGCTCGCCACCGCGCGCGAGGCCGAGGCCCGGTACGGGGGCAAGGGGGAGGCGCCCCGCGCGCTGGAGGGGCTCCCGGTCGCGACCAAGGAGGAGCAGCCGATCGCGGGCCGCCGCAGCACGGACGGTTCGCTGGCCTTCCGCGACGAGGTCTCCGAGGAGACGCACCCGGTCGTCCAGCGGGTCCAGGAGGCGGGCGGCATCGTGCACGCGCGCACCACCACCCCGGAGTTCAGCTGCGCGGCCTTCACGCAGTCCCGGCTGTGGGGCGTGACGCGCAACCCGTGGAACCTGGAGTTCAGCCCGGGCGGTTCCTCGGGCGGCTCCGCCGCCGCGCTCGCGGCCGGGGAGACGACGCTCGCGACCGGCTCCGACATCGGCGGCTCCATCCGCCTCCCCGCCTCGTTCACCGGCACGGTCGGCTACAAGCCGCCGTACGGCCGCGTGCCGGCGATGGCGCCGTTCAACCTCGACACGTACTGCCACGACGGCCCGATGGCGCGGACCGTCGGCGACACCCTCCTCCTGCAGAACGTCATCGCGGGGCCCCATCCGCTCGACGCGGTCTCCCTGCGCCCCGGGCTCACGCTGCCCGAGCGGTTCGAGGGCGTCGAGGGCGTGCGGGTGGCGCTGTCGGTCACCCTCGGGGACTGGCCGGTCGATCCGGAGGTCGAGGCCAACACCCGCGCGGTCGCGGAGGCCCTGCGCGCCGCCGGAGCCCTCGTCGAGGAGGTGGAGGTCCCGATCATGCGGGCGGACGTGATGGAGGCGGCGATGATCCACTTCGGTTCCATATTCGGCCCGTACGTCGCCTCGGTCGCCGCCGAGCACGGCGATCTGCTCACCGCGTACGCGCTCGACTTCGCCGAGCGGACCGCCGAGGCCGTCCGCGAGCCCGGCAGCTTCCTGCGCGGTCTGGAGCTGGAGGCCGCGATACAGACGACGCTCGGCCTGCTGCTCGACCGCCACGACGTCCTGCTCTGTCCGACCACCGCCATACCGGCGCTGAGGGCGGACGACGACTACCTCTCGACGAAGGTCGTGGTCAACGGCGTCGAACTGGACTTCTACCTGGAGGCCTCCCTGACCACCGTGTTCAACATCGCCAGTCGCTGCCCGGTCCTGAGCGTGCCCTCCGGGCTCTCCTCGGCCGGCGTGCCGACGGGGGTCCAGGTCGTCGGGCGCACGTACGACGACGCCGGCGTGTTCCGCGTCGCCTCGGCGATCGAGGCCGTGCGCCCGTGGAACGGCCGCCCGGCCCTCTGACGCGCGCCGGGCAGGGCCGGGGGCCGCTCCGGACGCTCCGGAACGGCCCCCGGCCCGCCACTCCCCCGTGCCGTCAGAAGACGGTGATGAACCGGGCGGTGCTCGGCACCCCTTGGGCGTTCAGGGCGAAGAGCATGTACGTGCCCGGCAGGACCACGCCCTTGTCGGCCGGGATCGACACCGTGTACGTGCCGGTGTCCGTGGCCGTGGAGGTCAGCGGGACCCTCCGCTGGTCGTTGTCCGTGGAGTGGGTCGCGGCCGCGGCCCGCATCAGGACGAAGGAGGTCACCGGCCCGTCGGTGGTGACCGTGAGCGAGGCGCCCGCGGCGGCCCGGGGCGGGACGCCGCCGGTGATGGCGGGGCGCGGCTTGGGCGAGCCGTCCGCGTTGAGCAGGTACGGCGGGGTGAACACGGCTCCGTCGGAGTGGTTGGTGGCGCAGTCGCCGCACAGGCCGCCGCCGCCGGAGAAGATCCGCCCGTCGGGCAGCAGGTTCGCCACGCTGTGGTAGTTGCGCGGGATGGCCATGCTGGCGAGCGGGGTGAAGCGTCCGGTCGCCGGGTCCCACAGCTCGGGGGTCAGCACGGAGGTGGCGTCGCTGAACGGCACGGGGTACGCCTGCCCGCCGAACACGGCGACCTTGCCGTCGGGCAGGACGACGCTGTTGCCGAAGGCGCGGGCGTACCCCATGTCGCCCGTGCGGGCGACCCGGACCTGATCGCCGTCGACGCTCACGGTGTACGCGCGCCGGGTGGCGGGCGTGTTCTCGTACGCGGGCGAGCCGCCCAGGGTGAGCACCTTGCCGATGTCGTACGGGACGGCGTTGCCGGTCATGGCGTCCTGGCTGTCGGCCCGGGTGCCGGCGGAGGCGATGCTGCCGCTCCCGTCGGTGGTGATCCAGTTCATCTGCTTGCTCGGGCCCAGCTGGAGGACCTTGCCGCCCGAGGTGGCGTACAGCCACATGTGGTTGTCGGCGCGGTAGGCGCCGCGGGGGTCGGCCGTCATCGCCGGGACGGCGGGGACGCCGGGGAGCTTGCGCCAGGTACCGGTGTCCGGGGAC
Source organism: Streptomyces sp. NPDC021012 (assembly GCF_044333355.1). Classification (NCBI taxonomy): domain Bacteria; kingdom Bacillati; phylum Actinomycetota; class Actinomycetes; order Kitasatosporales; family Streptomycetaceae; genus Streptomyces; species Streptomyces sp. NPDC021012. The sequence goes on along the minus strand of NZ_JBIRQU010000003.1, from coordinate 502,828 downwards.
CAGACCTCGCCGGACTTGTCGCCCGCGGCTCCGCTCCAGGATCCGCCGAGGACGAAGGCCTCGCCGGTGGAGAGCAGGGTCATCGCCTGGTAGCCGCGGGCGATGTTCATGTCGCTGGTCGCGGACCAGGTGTCGGTGGCCGGGTCGTAGACGCTGGCCTTCTCCGCGTTGCTGCCGCCGGTGACCAGGACCCGGCCGTCGGCGAGCATCGCTATGCCCGGGCAGAACATGTCGTGGCCGGTGTTGTCGACGCGGCGCTGGGTGACCTTGCCCGTCTTGAGGTCCAGGATCGCGGTCTGGGTGTAGCCGTTGCTGCCGCCGAAGCGGTCGATCGCGTACGCCGACCAGGCCAGGAGCTTGTCGCCCGGCAGGACGGCGGTGGCCACCGGCACCAGGGGGAAGCCGGTGATCCGGCTCCAGGAGCCGTGGGCGGCCGGGTTCGCCGGTCCGCTCAGGCGTATCTCGGCGGCGGAGGTCCAGGGCCCGCGGTTCCCGGCCTCGCTGGTGACGGTCAGCCGTACGTAGCGGGCGTTCGCGGCGCGGATGAAGGTGGCGGTCTTGACGGTGTCGTCGTCGCGCCAGGTGCCCGATGCGACCGGTGCGCCGAAGGTGGTGCCGTCGGTGCTGGTGGTGACGGTGTACGCGCCCGCGCGCCCGTTGACGCCGTTCTTGCGGGGTTGGTAGACCAGGGCGGAGACGGCCGCCGTGCGGTGCATGTCGACGGTGATGCTGTGCGGCAGCGGGGCCGTGGTCCCGGAGTACCTGCTGTGCCAGAGGGTGGCGGCGTCACCGTCCAGGACGTTGGCGGCGCGCCCGTTCTCCCTGGTGGTCTCCTCGTCGCTCGCCGTGGCCGTCCACCCGGTCCTCGGCAGGTCGACGGTGGCGGCCGGGGTTCCGGGGTCGCCGAGGATGTTGAGCTCCGCGGCGGAGCTCCACGGGCCGCGGTTGCCGGCCTCGGTGACGGCGGTGAGCCGGACGAAGCGGGCGCCCTGCGGGGCGAAGCCGAGGGTCTTGGTGCCGGCGTCGTCGGCGAGGGTGCCGGTGGCGACCGGACTGCCCCAGCTCCGGCCGTCGGTGCTCACGCTGATGCTGTACTGACCGATGCGCCCGTTGATCCCGACGGCGCGGGGCTGGTAGACGAGCGCCGAGACCACCGTCGTGCGGTGCATGTCGACGGTGATGCTGTGCGGCAGCGGGGCCGTGGTCCCGGAGTACCTGCTGTGCCAGAGGGTGGCGGCGTCACCGTCCAGGACGTTGGCGGCGCGCCCGTTCTCCCTGGTGGTCTCCTCGTCGCTCGCCGTGGCCGTCCACCCGGTCCGGTCGAGCACGGGAGCCATGGGCTCCATGGCGTTCGCCGGGGCCACTCCGTGGTGCGGCGACTGCTTCGCGACCTGCTGGTCGAAGGTCCCCGGCGGGGGCGTCGGGCCGCGGCCCCCCGTCCCCGCGCTCGCCACTCCGAGCCAGGGGGTGAGCCCGACGAACAGCGAGCCGAGGGCGAGGGCGATGAGCAGAGGGGAGCGACGGAATGCTCCGGCAAGGGCGCGTATGCGTCTGGGCTGCACGCGTATGCGTCTGGACCGCAATCGGACCTCCTGGGCGAACCGCGAATCGTGAACCGCTGCGAACCCCTAGAACATAGGGCAGCCCAGGTCAACTCGACCGCAGAACAGACGAGTTGACGCTATCCGGGCCGCCCCCGGCCCCCGGCCGATCCCCGGTCGACCCCGATCTCCCCCGCAAAACGACCAAGGGACCGTTTCAGATCACTCTGAAACGGTCCCTCGGTCTACGACTCTTTCGAGTCGAGACGACGGGATTTGAACCTGCGACCCCTTGGCCCCCAGGAATGAGGATCAAGGGTATTTTCTGGACATAGCGGACTCAATCAGGGTGCACTTCGTGCGGGCGAGGGTCCGCCGTGCACCATCGCGCACACCGTGTGGTCCCCAAGTGGTCCCCACACCGGCCACGCCCTGGCCGGAACGATTCGATGGGCCCTTGGTTCGCCGGCACCCACGCGGGACGATGAAGGACGGATCTCGCAGTCTGCGTGAAATCAAGACCCTCCCTTGCCACAATGGGCCCGCTGGGCCGTCTCGGCGCTTGCGCCGGGGCCGACGGGGGGAGCGGGAAACCAGTGGCCGATGGGCCTTCCGTAGGGGTGGACGTCGCCGTTCTGCTGGATGCGATGCCACCGCTCAGGCAGCGCGAGGAGATCAGGCGCGCCCTGCTGTCCCCCCGGCAACCGGCCTTCTCGTACGTCAAGGAGCGCGTCGCCGCGGAAGATGTCACGGCTCTGCGGGTGTTACGGGACGGGAACACGCCCCTGCACCGGCTGCTGACGCCCCGGGCGGCCGCCGCGTCCAGTGTCCGCTCGCTCGTGGGACGTCGACCGTTCCTGTCGGAGGAGCCCGCCGCGACCCAGTCTCTGCGGGCGTCCGCTGCCATGGGTCTGGCGCTCGTCGGTGAGGCCGAACAGAGCGCCGACGAGTTGGCGACCGGGTTGCTTTGGCTACGGGCCAACCAGGCCCACCCAGGCCACGAACACTTCTGCCCCCGGGAAATGTTGAAGCGGACCGACGCCGGGCACGCCACTCGGCTGCACCGCCTCATGGACGCCGTGCCCGCAACCGACCAGGACCTGGCCCTGTCCGCGCTGACGTGGCTGCTGGCCCTCGACGACGCTCTGCCACAGCCCCGCCCCACAGCGAAGGCGACCGTCCTGTTCGACGACGGACGGGGCGGTGTCCGCGGCACCCTCACCCTCGCTGTGCTGCCGCAAGGGCCGCCCGCGCTGCTGCCCGATCCGCGCACCATGTCGGGATTCCGCGGCGACGAGCGGTTCCTGCAGTCACTGCGCGACGCCTGGGACGACATCGGGAGAGGCGTCACCACTACCGTGCTCTGGTCGCTGACCGACCCGGACGGCGTGGTGGGCATGGTCGAGGACAACTCCCTCGGCTGCGCTTTCGCGGTCCTGCTGGGAGAAGCCGAACGGGCCGGACGCCGATTACGGCCACCCGCACTACGCCGGATCAACCCGCGCACCGCTCTGGTCGGTGGCCTCGACGCCGCGCGGCCCGGCGCACTGGTGTCCGTGGGCGGGTACGCGGCCAAGCTGAAGGCAGCCGGAGAGGGCGCCAACGTCGTCGTGCCCGCCGCCGACCGGGAGGAGGCCCGCCAGGCCCTGCCGGGCGGCACCGCGGACCGGCTCCTGTTCGCCGCCACCGTCGGGGAGGCGGCCCGCAAGGCGCGCGTCTGGGACTTCCCGGTGGTCAAGCGGGTCAGCTACACCGTGGTCGCCACGCTCTCCGTGCTCGTTCTGCTCAGCCTGTACCTGGCCAACCGGCTCGGCGCCACCAGCGAGGCGGAAGCGCGCAGGGCGCTTGCCTCAGACCTCGCGGCCGAGGCGATGCTGCTACGCGAGACCGATCCGAGGCTGGCCGCCCTGCTCGGCCTCGCGGGGTACACGATGGAACCGGACACCCCGCGCGCCGTCCAGGCCATGCGGGACGTGCTGGAGGCCAACTCCGGGGTCCGCCTGTCGTGGCGGGCCAGCCCGGAAGAGGTGCACAGCATCGCCGTCGACGACCGGCACGGCCGGGTGTACACCACCGGAGACGACCCGTACCTCAAGTCCTGGGACCTGCTCACCGGCAAGGAGCTCGGCAGGACCGGCGGAGCCGTCACCGACCTCGTGCTCGACCACGCGAGTGGTCTGCTGGCCGCCCGCGACGGCACGATGGTGTCGGTGTACTCGGTGCTCCGGCCCGTGCCCCGGCTCATGGGCCGGCTCGCAGCCCCCTCGTGCGGGGGCAAGGGCGGCAAGCCCGTCGCGAACGCGTTCGCAGGTAACGGGGCGAGGCTGGTGGAGGTGCTGAGCGACGGGGCCGTCGCTCAGTACGACACCACGACCCTGGAGGAGCTCGACTGCCGACGCACCGGGGACGTCGTCAACCAGGGCTATCTCATCCGCGCGGCCGACGACAGTGTGGTCGACGCCACGACCGCGCCCAGCCCGCCGCCGGCCCTCGCCGGACAGCGACACGGCGAGGACCAGGCCCTGCTGCTGCTCAGTTCCGGTGACGTCATGGCGCTGGGACTCGACACGCACAAGCTCACCACCGAGATCAGGAGCAGCGATGTCCAGGGAAACGCACTCCAGATCGACGCCGGCGACACCACGGTGCTGCTGGCAACGCCGCTCGGGGTACAGGCCTGGGACCGGCGCGGCCGTCGGACCCTCTCCTTTCCGGTCGGCGGCCTGAGCTACCGGCCCCGCGCCGTGGCCGCGTACAGGGGCAGTGTGGCCATCGCCGGGAACGACGGCACCGCCCTCGTCCCCGTGGGCGGCGGCGACGACAGGATCGCCAGCCGCGGGCTCGAAGTCCCGCGTGGCGGAACGGCGTTCACCGCCGCAGTCGGCGATCTGTTCACGGTCGTGTCCGGCGGGCGCGGCGGCCGGGTGAACGTGCTCGACGACCGGCCCGATCCCCTCGGCCTCAGCCCCACCTCGCACGCGGACGTCGTGTCCTTCGGTCCGGACGGGCTGCTGCTGCTCGCCGACGGCGGCGAGCCGTTCAGCTCCGACAGCGTCTACACGATCGATCCGCGCACCACCCCCGAGATCGCGCTGAATCCGGCAGCGCAGCAGTACGCCCACGTCGCGGAGTACCCCTTGCGCGACACCTTCGAGTTCCGCGACGCCGCCACGGCGGGATCGCTCGTCGCGGCCGTCGGCCGGAGCGACGACAACGCGGCGGCGGCCGTCGTGTGGCGCGGTAAGGGTGCCGACCCGAAGGTCCTGCCCGTACCCGGTCCGGGCCGGGTCGCCGCCGGTGAACGCCTCCTCACCAGCGTCGCCTTCGTGCCGGAGGCGGACCTGCTCGTCGCCCGGCATGCCACCGGTCCCCTGATGATCTGGTCCACCAAGACCTGGCAGCTCGTGGCCACCATCCCTCTCACGGCGGGATCAGGTCTGGCCGTGCACGGCACCCAGGCCCTCGCCCTGGAGAACCGCGGAGCCGAGGGTCCCCGCATCGTCCTCGTCGACCTGACGACCCGCGCCATCACCCGGTCCGCCGCCGCTCCCGGTGCCCGGTTCCTCGACTGGAGCCGTGACGGCACCCGTATCGCCGTGCTCGCCCAGGACAACACCGTGCACTACCGGGACACCGCCCTGAAGGAGACCGGCGCACCCCTCGTCCTTCCCGAGACCGCCGAGGCTCCGACCGCGATGGCCCTGTCTCCCGACGGCCGCCGCATCGCCATCGCCGTCGACGACCAGGTCCTCGTCCACGAAACCGCCACCGGCCTGCAGGCCCTTCCGACCTTGCCCGCCGCCGCCGTGCCGGGCACCCTCCGCCTCTCCTGGTCACCGGACGGCGACTTCCTCGCCGGGGTGGGCCGCCGGGACGACAGCGACTACTACGCCGCCGGCGCCGCGAACGTGTGGCGAGTCGGCGGAATCGACTGGCGCCGACAGATCTGCCGGTGGACCGGTGGGACGGGCCTCAGCACCGGGGAATGGCGAAGCCACATCGGCGACCGCCATCCCTATGCCGACCTCTGCGCCGAGACGAAATGAGCCGCCTCATGCCCCGCGGGCCCCGCGCCGGACACCGACCCCGCAGGCTCCTGACCTGCGTCCTGGCCACGCTCCTCGCCACCGTCGCATGCACCTCCACCGGCGGTGGACCGCCGACGCCCCGCGCCACCACGTCGACTCCCGCCGTCCGGGCCCCCGACCGGCAGCACCCCGTCCTCGCTTTCCTCCGGTACGAGAAGGAGCCGGACATGGCGGTCGTGATGGCAGACGCGGCGGGCCGGACCTGGAAGGCCGCCGACGTGCCCCCTGTCTACTCTCCCCTGTCGGGCAGCCGGTCGTGGCCGACCCGGCTGGTGTGGTCGCCCGACGCCGACCGCCTGGCCTGGCTGGACGAGGACGACTGGGCCGAGACGGGAGAGATCCACCTGCTCGACGTGCGCACCGGCCGAGAGACCTCACGCCCCTGCCCCTGCAGCGGAGTCGGGTTCCTGGGTGAGGACGCCGTCAGCCTGAGCACCGACGGCCGCTCCCTGCTGCTGTTCCCGCCCGACGGCACCGCGCGGCGCATCGCCCTGTCCGAACACCTGCTTCCCTACTCGAAGCTGGCCGCCGGTGGGGCCGACGACGTCGTCCTGTTCTCCAAACTCACCGAGGGGCCCGGCCTGGGCGTGTTCCGCGGAGAGGGCACGCTCGCCGTGGCCGACCGCCGGGGCAAGGTCCGGCAGCTGCTGCCGGGCAAGGGGCACACCACCCTCCACGAGACCCGGCGACAGCCCGGAGGCCCGGCCGTGGCCTGGTCGAACCACGACTCGGGGGGCGTCTGCTGGGGCAGGGAGAGCGTGCTCACCCACGCCGTCACCACGGGTGGCCCCCGACGACCGCTCCCCGACGACGCGGCGTTCCGCCACGCCCTGGTGCCGGAAGCGCGCCTGGTGACCTCTCTGGACTGGGCGGGTGACGGCCTCACCGTCACCTTCAGCGCCCTGCCGAACTGCAGTGTCATGTACCCGGAGCGTTCCGCCTCCTACTACGTGCACGACGGTCGGTGGACCTATCTCGGCAGCGGCATGCTCGGCATCGCGTACGGGGCCGACGGCCGGGTCGCGCGATTCGACGCCCCCGTGTACGGGAAGGCCACCATCGACTCCGGTCCGACCACCGGCAGGCTCACCCTCACCACCGGTGGCGAGAGACACGTCCTGGGCGAGGGAGTGTCCCTCTTCGCCTTCACCCCTGCCGAAAGCGCGGCCGCCCGGCCTCCCTCGGCACCGGCTCCCCAACCATCGGAAGGCGTGACCGCAGAGGACGACCACGGCGCCCCCCTGCCCGATGCCGTGCGCGTACTGGCCCGGAACATCGAGGCCGCGGCTGCGGAGGGCGACACCGGCCGCCTCGACGCACTCTGCGATCCCTGCAGCACGGCGGAGCACGACTGGATCCGCTCCGCCGAAGGCCCGCGGGCCGTCCTGCGCGCCATCCGCACCCACCCCAGGAGGGTGGACGCCGAGCTGGTCTACCCGGGTCCGGGCAGCTGTGCGGACGCGATCGACCGGGAGGACACCTGTACCCCGCAGCAGCTCCGGGACGCCGCCGTCCTCGGTCTGAAACCCGGACTCGGCCCCTCCTACTCAGCGGCGGAAGCCGTACGCGTACCGCTCACCTTGCGCATCGAGGGAGGAACCGCGCGATGGACCGGGCTCGCCGCGGGGTGACGTGCCCCGCCGTCACCCCACCCACCCCCCGCCAGGCACCGGACACCGACACCACGGAGCCGATCCTGACCGGCGACACCGTCGAGGGCCGGCGGGTGCTCGGGTTCACCTGCACCGCGCGGGCCGCGCCCACCGCGGCCGACGACCAACTGCTCCTCCGGGGTGATGAACACGCCGACCGCCCACCCCGGCGGAGCTCCGACCCCGCGGACCAGCCGAGCCTGCTGCGCACGGGCCGGCGACCGGGCAGCCAGATGCGGACCGACCCGGTCCGCACCCACCGGCCCGACGACCTGCGCCCCGGTCTGGCCGACCGCTTCCGGGACCTGATCCACGGCCCGTGCACGCCGCACTTCACCGCGGTGCTGATCGAGCACCTGGCCGCCTCGGGCCACCACACCTGGCTGAGTGGAGGCGCCCCCCGGGACCTGCTGTCCGGGGCCACCCCCGACGAGGTCAACGACCTGGACCTGACGGGCACCGCGCCCGCCGGAGCCTTCACCGAGACGACCCGTCAGGTGCTCGACCTCGACGGCACGAGTGCGGAGCACCCCCAGCGGTTCAGCCCCGACACCCTCGTCTGTACGGTCCTCGACCCCGTCGCCCGCACGGGCGGACCGAGCCTCGACTACCGGGGCCTCGGCCTCGGGCTCGACGGCACGTCCTTCCCGGCCACGGGCACCGACCTGATCCAGGACAGCCTGCAGCGCGACCTCACCGTCAACACGCTGCTCTACGAACCCGTGCAGAACCTGGTCGTCGACCCGCTGGACACGGCACTCGACGACCTGACCGACGCCGACGGCAAGCGCCGCCTCGTCCCCGTGAACACCTCGACGGATCCGCTGGTGTGCGCCGAAGTACTCCTGCGCGGCGTGAAGTTCCGGCTGCGCTGGGACGATCGCGTCCTGGACGACGGCCCCCTGCGCGCATGGGCCTTGGCTCTGCCGGACGATCTGCTCGACCGGCTCGACCGGTGCGGCGAGGAGACGTGGCACCGTCTGGCGGGGCTCTGGGCCCAGTGCGTCCCCGACCCCATGTCCCCCGCGCTGAAGGAGACGATCCGCCGACTCGGAACCGTCGCCGCCCAACTCCACGCACGATGCGAACGGGCAGGCAGATGACGGCCCCCCACCCCGAAGGGACCGTCCTGCCCCCACATCGGCCCCTCAGCGACTGGATCGCCCGTGTCCTGCCGGGCGCGCCGGGGCAGCCTCCCGCACTCGGCCGCATCAACGACGGTGACGAGCGCGCCGACGCCCGCTTCTTCCCGCGGTTCCGCACCCAGCCCTGGACACGGACCAGCGCGGTCGTCGAACGGGCCGGCGAGCTCTGCCGCGCCCTGGCACTGCGGGCGCCCGACGGGCACGTGGTCGTCGAACTCGACGACCACGGCGCGCCCGTACCTGTCTCGGAGCCGGGCACCGACCTGGTCGCCAGTCTGGAGGAGCAGTGGGCCGACCCCCCGGCCCATCCGGAGATCGTCGCCGGCCTCCATGCCGAGAGCCTCGCGCTGCGCTACTTCCTCCTCCACCGACTCACCCGTGAAACCCTCCCGCCACCGCGCCTCTTCCACTGTCTTCCCTGGGAGCGCGTCGACGCCGCGGCCCGCTCGGCCACAGCCCGACTGCATACCGAAACCAGCTCCTCGCCCGCATTGCCGATCCCCCCACCGGACGGAGAACTGCGCCACTGGTTCACCCCGGCCGCGTCATCGCTCGCAGGCCCCCTTCAGGTCCTCGAAGCCGGCCTTCGCACCGAGCGGACCGGCCCCTGGTTCGGCAGGGAGGCCGCGCACCTGCTGAGCGGTCTCCGCGCCGCGGAACCCGCGCGTCTGCCCACCCCGACCCGGCATGCCCTGGCGGGGCTCGTCGACGCACTCGGCGAGGCGGACCGGGCTCTGCGCCACTCCGCGCGGTTGGTTTCCGAGCGGCTGACCGGGCTGCGACACATCGAACCGATCGCCCTGACAAGGCGCCTGGACTCGGAATTCGTCCTCCGGGCGTCTTCGGGGAACCGGCGGACCGGCCACACCGAGTTCCTTGAGCAATGGCCGGTCGCCGTGGGCCTCACCGTGACCGGCGGCGGACTGCTGGAGATCGAAATGGAGGTCGAGGACCACCCCGTCCCGCCCTTCCGACGCCTCGCCGACGGCGCGCTCTGCCATCCGGTGACCGTACGGCCGGGCACGGACACCGTCGGCTCCGGCGCGGGCATCCGATACTGGATGGTCCTCGACGCCACCGAGGGCATGCTGCACGGCTTCGTGGCGGTGACCGCGCCGGACACCACCTTCGAGGTCGACCTCGACGCACCGCCCGTACCCCTACGCTTCCTGGACCGGGTCTCTCGGGAGGAACTGGAGGCATCGCTCACCGCCAACGAACGTGTCACGCTGTCCCAGTGGCACCGGTTGATCGACGGCCTGCCCCCGCACCACCCGGCCCATGCCGCCCTAACCGCCTACGCGGCCCGCCGTGCATGACGCCAACTCCTTTGGCCTGCCTCACGGTTCTGCCCCACTCGGAATATGACACCGGTACCGTGGGCGCGTGGATACCGAAGATCCGGCCGGCCTCGACAGCGACACCCGCCGTCGCCGGGCCATCGAAGCCGAACTCAGGCGGATCGAAGAGAGCGCCATGTACAGCGCGCAGTCCCAGTTCGAGGAGACCAAGCGCTGGCGCACCGTGCACGTCCTCCTCGGCGTCCCCGCCACCTTGCTCGCCGCCCTCGCCGGCACCACGGCCCTCGTCGAATCCACGGGGCGGACCATCGCCGGCATCCTCGCCCTGGTCGCCTCCGGCCTCGGCGCCGTCCTGACCACGGTCAACGCACCCCAGCGATCCGCCCAGGCCGCGGCATCGGCCAATGCCTTCCTGGAGATCCAGACCGCCGCCCGTCAGCACCGCGAGATCGACCTCGACCACTGGACCTCGGAAGAGGCCCGCCAAGCCCTGACCGCACTGACAGCCCGGCGCGACGAACAGAACACCAAGGCACAGGTTCCCAGCCGCCGCGCCTACCGCAAGGCACAGGCGAACCTGCGGGCGGGGACGCAGACGTACGCGGTCGACGGGGACACCTGAGGGGCATGCCACCCCATCGGCTACGTCCGGCGCTCGCTGCCGGGGCAGGAACTCGACTGACGGTGCGACACGCTTTGACCGGATCGAGGTGCGCTCCGGCCGGTCAAGTGCGCTGGTCCCCAAGTGGTCACCGAAAACGAGTCAGGGGCCGTTTCAGATCGCTCTGAAACGGCCCCTGACCTGCGACTTTTGCAAGTCGGGACGACAGGATTTGAACCTGCGACCCCTTGACCCCCAGTCAAGTGCGCTACCAAGCTGCGCCACGTCCCGATACCCGTCTGACCTGGGGTTTCCCCCGGCCGAACGCGCATGAGAACCATACCGCACTTTCCCCGGTGGTCACGCACGCGTTTCCCGGCGCTCGTGTGAGGGGGACGCGCAGAGCGGGTGATGTTCACCCTCCGTGACGCGCCCCTACGCCCTGGAGTGCGTCCGCACGCCCGCGCCGGTGGGGGCGGGAGGGGGGTCCGGCGGGTCGGAGGGCGGTGCCACCTGGGCGGAAAGGGGGGTGGAGGGCTTCGGGAATGTCCTCACTCTGGGGAAGTAGTGACGCATGTGGCGATACGAAAGGGCTCGTCGCCATATGCCCGCGACTTTGTTGCCGTTGGCATGTGGCAGAAAGATGACCATGGGGAAGGGACTCGGGGCCAGGTCGAGCAGGCCAAGAGCACACGAAACACAGTCAGACACGATCGTCAACCACGCCTGTTTCAGACAAACTCCGTGGCGATATTGATCCGTTCCGGAAAGATCAACACCATGAATGGGTCGGCCTGTTCGGGACGGGACCACTGCCGATGCTCCACCTGCTCGGACAACTCGCCGAGCAGGCGTTCCGCAGGGGAGGACTCGCATGAACAACTACTTCAACAGCCGACTGCATCATGAGCTCAGGGAAACGGTCCGTGACTTCGCCGAGCGTGAGGTCCGGCCGCGAATAGCCGAGATGGAAGAGTCCCGGACGGTCCACCACGAGCTGTCCCGCAAGATCGCCGAGCAGGGCTGGCTGGGCGCGACAATCAGCCAGGAGTACGGCGGGATGGGCGCCGGCCACCTGGCCAAGACGATCATCATCGAGGAGCTCTCCCGGGTCAGCGGCGCCATGGGCGCCATGGTCCAGGCCTCGCAGCTGGGTACGGCCAAGATCGTCCACTTCGGCAGCGACGAGCAGCGCAAGACCTGGCTCCCGGAGATCGCCGCCGGCGCCTGCCTGCCCACCATCGCGGTCACCGAGCCCGAGTCCGGCGGTCACGTCCTCGGCATGAGCGCCAGCGCGGTCCGGGACGGCGACGACTACATCCTCAACGGCAGCAAGGTCTACGTCGGCAACAGCCACGTCGGCGATCTGCACGGCGTCGTGGCCAGGACCGGCCCGGGTTCGAAGGGGCTCACCGCCTTCCTGGTCGAATCCGATCGCCCCGGGTTCAGGACCGGTCCGCAGCAGCCGGCCATGGGCCTCCACGGCTTCAGCTTCGGCGAGCTGATCTTCGAGAACTGCCGGGTGCCGGCCTCCAACCGGCTCGGCGACGAGGGCGACGGCCTCGCCGTCGCGTACTCCTCCAGCGTGCTCTACGGCCGGGCCAACCTCACCGCCGTCTCCCTCGGCATCCACCAGGCGATCCTGGAGGAGACCACGCGCTTCGCCTCCGAGCGCATCCGCTACGGCAAGCCGCTCCACGACCTGCCCACGGTCAAGCTGAAGCTGGGGCAGATGCAGTCCCGGCTGATGACCGCCCGGCTGGCCGCGTACCACGCCGTGCACCTGCTCGACCAGGGCCTCTCCTGCGACACCGAGCTGATGAACGCCAAGCTCGTCAACGTCGAGTCGGCGATCGACTCCGGTCGCAACGCCATGGAGATCCACGCGGCCGCCGGTCTCTTCACGGACCGGGCCATCGAGCGGTACCTGCGCGACGCGCACCACATCTTCGCCCCGGCCGGCACCTCCGACGTCCAGCTCCTGCGGCTGGCCGAGGTCGCCCTCGGCCAGGACAAGGGCAGCTGGTCGGAGCGGCTGTCCGAGCTGGTCCGCACGCCGGAGCGGGAGCCGGTGCACGTCTGATCCCCGCCCCCACGGCCCGGGAGCCCCGGCACGGCCGCTGCCGTACCGGGGCTCCCGGGCGTGCGAAGGGGTCCGGCGGTCAGAACATGCCGTCCTCGCGGCGGTGGATCTGCTCCACGAGCTCCGCCGCCATCGCCTTGATCGTCTCCAGACCGGCCCGCCCCCAGGGACGTACGTCCGTGTCCACCACGCAGATGGTGCCGAGCGCGACCCCGGTGCGGTCGATCAGCGGAGCGCCCATGTACGAGCGGATGCCGATCTCGTCCACGACCGGGTTCCCCGCGAACCGCGGGTAGTCGCAGACGTCCTCCAGGACCAGGGCCTTGCGGCGCACCACCACGTGCGGGCAGTAGCCGTGGTCGCGGGCCATGAAGCGGCCGACGCCACCGCCCGCGGCGGCCGCGCCCAGGTCGCTGCCGGAGTGGGTGCCCTCGGGGGTGTGAAGACCCGCGAAGAACTGCCGGTTCTCGTCGATGAAGTTCACCATCGAGAACGGGGCGCCGGTCACCTCGGCGAGCCGGTGGGCGAAGTCGTCGAACGCCGGGTCCGGCCGCTCCCCCAGACCGAGTTCGCGCAGCCGCTGCACGCGGGCCGGCGCCTCCTTGTCGATGGGGGTCAGCAGGAGGTGACCGGTCGGGTCGTAGGTCATGGCGTGGCTCCGTAGCTCGGCACGGTGTCCGGGATGGTGGTGAGCAGATGCTGGACGAGGGTCAGCAGGGTGCGGATGCCGGAGCTGGAGATCCGGGCGTCGCAGAGGACGACCGGCACCTCCGGCTTGAGGTCGAGCGCGGCCCGTACCTCGTCCGGCTCGTAGCGGTAGGCGCCGTCGAACTCGTTGACCGCCACGATGAACTGGATCCCGCGCCGTTCGAAGAAGTCCACGGCGGAGAAGCACTCCTGGAGCCTGCGGGTGTCGGCGAGGACGATCGCCCCGAGCGCGCCCTCGGAGAGCTCGTCCCACATGAACCAGAAACGCTCCTGGCCGGGGGTGCCGAAGAGGTACAGGACGTGGCGCTTGTCGAGCGTGATGCGGCCGAAGTCCATGGCGACGGTGGTCGTCGTCTTGGACTCCACGCCCTCCAGGCTGTCGGTGGCCGCGCTGACCGAGGTGAGCAGCTCCTCGGTGCTCAGCGGTTCGATCTCGCTGACCGCGCCCACGAGGGTCGTCTTGCCCACGCCGAATCCGCCCGCCACCAGGATCTTGAGTGCGGTGGGGAAGGGGTCGCCGGCAAAACTGTCGTGGCGCTCAGAGCCGTTGTCGTAGGCCATCGAGCACTGCCTCCAGCAAGGAACGGTCGGTTGGGTTGGCGTGGAAGCGGGGCGCCCGGGCGGTCAGCGCCCCGCAGTCCACGAGGTCGGAGAGCAGGACCTTGGTGACGACGGCCGGGAGCCGTAAGTGCGCCGCGATCTCGGCCACCGAGGTGGGTCCTTCGCACAGCCCGAGGGCCAGGCTGTGCTCGGGACCCATGTGCGCCTGGGGTGACGATCCGGTCGCCATCACCAGGGACAGCAGGTCCAGCGCGGTGGTGGGTTTGGTCCGGCCGCCGCTCACGGTGTACGGGCGGATCAGCCGCCCGGCCGCGTCGTCGAGCCAGGGTCCTTCCTGATGCGACGTCACGTCTACTGCCCGAGACCGCCCACCGCGCCGGCGGCCTGCCGGGCGGGGGTCACCAGGTACGGCCGGACGCTCTTGACGAGCATCGCCATCTCGTAGCCGAGGACGGCGGCGTCCGCCTCGCGCCCGGCGAGGACGGCCAGACAGGTGCCGGAGCCCGCGGTGGAGACGAACAGGAGGGTGGAGTCGAGCTCCACGACCACCTGGCGGACCTCGCCGCCGTCGCCGAACCGGGCGCCCGCGCTGCGGCCGAGCGAGTAGAGCCCGGAGGCGAGGGCCGCCATGTGGTCGGCGGCGTCGGGGTCGAGGCCGTGCACGGATTTCACGAGACCGTCGGAGGAGAGCAGGACGGCGCTGCGGGTGTACGGGACCCGCTGCACCAGGCCGCTGAGCAGCCAGTCGAGGTCCGAGGAATGGCCGGTCGGCACATTGCTCGCCATGGTGATCTACTCCTTGTGCGCGTCGCCGGGACGCAGCGATTCATGGGGGGCGGGCTGGGATTCGGCGAGGCCGATACCGCGCTGGAACGCGGCCATCAGGCCCGGGTCGTGCAGGGCGTGCTCCTCGGTCCTGCGGGTCGCGGGCTCGTCCCGCAGCTGCGGGACGATGTGCTCCTGTGCGCGCCGCTTGGGGAGCAGGGGCCGGCCGTCGTCCTCGGCACGGGGGGCCGGGGGGAGCGGCGAGAGCAGGTGCTCCGGCGGGCCGGAGTGCTCGGCGCCGGCCGGTCGCGCCGGTATCGCGGGGGCGTGGCCGGGGTTCCCGTACCCGCTCGGCGGCGTCTGCGCACGGGGGTACGCGTACGGGGCGGGGGCCTCCTCGTGACGGGCGGCGGCCCGCTCCGGGGAGGGCGAGGGTACGGAGGGGGGCACGGGGGCGGTGGGCGCGGTGCCGTTGGTGGGGGGCGTCCCGATCGGGCCGTCGGCCGCGGGCGTCTGCGGGCGGGCCGGGGCGTGGGCCGCGACCGGGGCCGGGGGCTGAACCGGCGCCGGGGCCGGCATCGGGGCCGGGGCGGCGGGCCGGTCCTGCGGCTGCATCTGCACCTGGCCGGGCGGGATCGCCGCGGAACCGGGGGTCGCGGCGGTCTGGCGCTCGTGCTGGGCGAGGCCCTCGGGGTCGGCGCCGAGGAGGCCCTGCGGGAGCACGAGGACGGCCTGGACGCCGCCGTAGATGTTCGACTGGAGGCGTACGGCGATGCCGTGGCGGCGGGCGAGCGCCGAGACGACGAAGAGTCCGATGCGACCGTCCTGGAGCAGGTGCGCGACGTTGACCTGGTCGGGGTCGGCGAGCAGCGCGTTCATCTTGTTCTGCTCGGTGACGGGCATGCCCAGTCCCCGGTCCTCGACCTCGATCGCGAGACCCGCGGTGACGTACTGGGCGCGCAGCAGCACCGTCGTGTTGGGCGCGGAGAACAGCGTCGCGTTCTCGACGAGTTCGGCGAGGAGGTGGATGACGTCGGCCACGGCATGGCCCCGGAGCGTACCGTCGATCGGGGGGACGAGCTTGACGCGCGGGTACTGCTCGACCTCGGCGATGGAGGAGCGCAGCACCTCGGTCATGGTGACCGGATTCGACCACTGGCGGCGGGAGATGGCGCCGCCGAGCACGGCGAGGTTCTCGGCGTGGCGGCGGATGCGGGTGGCCAGGTGGTCGATGTGGAACAGGCCCTTGAGCAGCTCCGGGTCCTCGACCTCGTTCTCCAGCTCGTCGAGGAGCTGGATCTCGCGGTGGACCAGGGACTGCAGGCGCCGGGCGAGGTTGACGAAGACCTCGACCTTCTGTTCGTTGCCGACGCTGCTGGAGAGCCGGGAGGCCTGCACGACGGCCGCCACGGCGGCCTCGTGGGACCGGTTCAACTCCTGGGAGAGCAGGTCGAACTCGTCGCCGGGGACGGGGGCGGTCGGCTGCGCGGGGCGGGGCGGGAGGCCCTCTCCCTTGCGCAACTGTTCGACGACCGTCTGGAGTTCGCTCTGTCCGCGGGCGGTGGTGCGGCGCAGGGAGTTGCAGCGGTCGAGGACGGCCTTGGCCGCCCGGTCCGCGCCGAGCGCGGCGGCCGTCACGGAGGCGATGGTGAGGGCGGCGGCGCCGGTGAGCGCGGCCCAGAGGGCGGGGGTGGGGCTGGCTCCCGTGGAGCGGATGGTGAAGAGGACCGCCGCCGCCCCGCCGAGGGCCACCGCGACGGCGGGAAGTACGGAGGTGCGCAGGAGTTGGGGGCGTATGCGGGCTTCCGTGGGAAGCGGTGCCGGGGTCTGCGCCGGGGGGTTGCTGTGGGTACCGGTGGCGGAGCGGGCGCCTGGCCGGCCGTGCCGCCCGCCCTCGCGTCGATCGGGCCGCGAGGCGGGTGCGCGAAGTTGAGACATGAGTGTCCTTGGTACGTGCCCAGGAGTCGGCGTACTGCGGGGGGTGGTGTGTGCTGCAGGGGTCTACGGGGGAGGTTTTCTACAGACGTGCGACGAGCCTACCGATGATCATCAGCCACACACTGTAGTCGTCAACCGTTCAGGTGCGGTGCGCAGTTGACAAACTTACCCGTAGAGCGGGCCGGTCTGGTATCGCCCTTCCCGCCACCGGCCGAGAACGATCGGCCGAAAGTCGATGCCATGGCGTGAAGGGCTCCCCGCGGGGGCCCCGTCGAGCGGGAACGGAAGGGGGCGGAGGCGTCCTCGCGCCTCCGCCCCCTGCGGAAATCCTCCCCGACCGGAATCCCCCGGAGGAGGGGCGGCCCGTCGCGGCCCCCTCGCCCCAGGGGGTGCGCACGGCCTCTGGCGCACCCCTCCCGCGCCCGCTCCTGACCCGTTCCGGACCCCCGGACGGGGCTCCGGCCCCCGGATCCGCCCCGCCCCGGGTGCCCGTATCCGGCCGTACGTCGGCCTCGCCCGCAAGCGCCCGGTAACGGTCGGTAAGAGCGGAGGCCCTCCGGCCGCCGCCCTCAGCCGACGAGGGCGACGGGGCCGTCCCAGGCGTCCTGGTCGACGGTGAGGGTGTAGCCGCCGCGGGTCTCCTTGCTGTTGACCAGGTACTGGTGGCCACGGCTGTGGTCGGTGTACTGGCCGGCGCCCCACGGCCAGTCGGCGGTGGTGGTGTTCTGCTTGTCCCACAGGGCGTACCAGAGGTTGCCCGGCAGGTCGGTGCGGTCGGTCGCGGTGGCGATCGCCTTGGCGCTGGAGCTGGTGAAGCCGTAGAAGCCGCCCCGGTAGGTCTTGGCGCGCAGCGTCTTGGTGAAGGAGCGCACGTACGTCAGCACGGCGTCGTTGCACGCCTTGTCGGTGACGTCGTACGGCTCCATGTCGAGGAAGATCGGGCTGCCCGTCTTCATGCCGAGCGCCGACGCCCTGGCCACCGCGTCCGTGGCGTCGGCGACGCCGAGGGACGCCGCGGTGGAGGCCGTGAGCTTCTCGGGGTTGGCGCTGGTCTGGCAGGGCGGCTGGGCGCCGACGTAGATCGGGATGAGCTTCCAGCCCGTGGCGCTGACCGACTTCACCCAGGACGCGGTGAGGTTCGGCTGCGCACAGCCGCGGTTCTTCCCTCCGACGTACACCGCGGCGGCGCCGTAGAACCCGGTGTTCCACGCCTTCATGGCGGCGAGGGAAGGGGCCGTGCAGGTGTCGAACGCCCGGCCGGTGAAGGTCTTCTGGGCGGGCCAGGTCGTGGCCGCCATCGAGGTCTGCGCCGCGACGACGGCACCCACGGCGGCGACGGCCGCTCCCGTCGCCACCGCGATGTGGCGACGCTTCTTGGAAAGCCGATGGCCGGCCATACCCACCTCGTTCATGAGAAAACGCGGCCCACGGCCGCGGCCGGCTGAGCGGCGCTGTGCGCTCCGCCCGTGCGGAGCAGACCGCACTGTAACGGAGGGCGATCCGCGCCGGACGGCCCGGGTGGCACGGCCCCGACCTCGTGGAACGTCCTGCCGGCCGGGCGTTGATCGGTTGTTGATCGGCCGTCGATCGGTCGTCGATCGGAAGCTGGCCTACTGCTGGTCGGCGGCCCGTTCGGGGGACTCGGGCCGGGAGGGGAGGTGGCCATGCGGAGGCCGACGGAGGCGGAGGGAGCGGCGGGGCACCTGGCCGTGCGGCTGCTGGGGCCGGTCGGGGCCCGGCTGGGCGGGGAGCGGATCGAGCTCGGGCCGCCGCAGCAGCGGGCGGTGTTCGCGATGCTGGTGCTGCGGCGCGGCCATGTCGTCGGGGTCGGGCAGCTGGTGGACGGGGTGTGGGGACCGGCGGCCGCGCCGCGCAGCGCGCCCTCGGCCGTCCGCACGTACGTCTGGCGGTTGCGCGCGGCCCTGGAGCCGGACCGGCCGGCTCGGACCCGGAACCGGAGCGGGCTGATCGTCACCGCGGAGGACGGCTACCGGTTCCCGGCGTCGGCGATCGGCGTGGACGTGGACGCCGAGGTGTTCGCGCGGGAGGCCGCGGACCGGAGCGGTTCGGCCGAGGCCGTGTACGAGCGGCTGACGCGCGCGGTCGGACGCTGGCGGGGCGTCCCCCTGGCCGGGGTGCCGGGGCCCTGGGCGGAGCGCCGCCGCGAGCAGCTGACGGAGTCCCTGGCGGCGGCGCGCGAGGAGCTGTGCGCCGCCGCCCTCGCACTGGGGCGGTACGGGGAGGTGGTGGCCGAACTGCGCTCGATGGTCGGGGAGTTCCCGCTGCGGGAGCGCTCGCACGGGTTGCTGATGACGGCGCTGCAGCGCACCGGGCGCCAGGCGGAGGCGGTCCGGGTGTACGAGGAGGCGTGCGAGGTACTGGCGCGGGAGCTGGGGGCGCGGCCGTCGGCCGAGCTGAGGGAGCTGCGCCATGGCCTCCGTACGGGCCGCACGGCGCCCTCCCCCGCGCGGCCCGGCGCCCCCGGCGTCCGCCCGTCGCCCCCGTCCCGCCCGGCCGCCGCGGAGGCCCGCCGACCACCGGGAGCACCCGCCGCGGGCGGCCCCGCGGTCCCGCACCTCCGCCCGGACCGGCCCGCCGAGGCCACCGCCCAGCTGCGGAGACCGCCCCTGGGGGCGGGCGGCGGGCGGGGCGACAGAAGGAAGACCGCCGCACCGCTCCCCTCCGGCATCGGGTACTTCACCGGGCGCGGCCGGCTCGTCGGCGAGATACGGGATCACCTGCTCCGGGCCCGCCCCGGGCCCGGCCGGGCGATGGCGGTCGCGACCGTCACCGGCATCGGCGGGGTCGGCAAGACCGCGCTCGCCGTCCACGTGGCGCACGGCCTGCGCGCGGCCTTCCCCGACGGGCAGCTGTACGTCGCTCTGGGTGCCGGTGCCGTTCCGGCGGACCCGGCCGGGGTGCTCGCCGATCTGCTCTCCGTGCTCGGCACCCCGTCCGACCGGCTGCCGCTGGACCCGGAGGAGCGTGCCGCGCTGCTGCGCACCCTGCTCGCGGACCGGCGCGTGCTGCTGGTCCTGGACGATGCCCGGGACGCCGCGCAGGTCCGCCCGCTCCTGCCCGGCACGGCCGACTCCGCCGTGCTCGTCACCACCCGGGCTCCTCATCTCGTGCTCCCCGGCGCCCGTTCCTTCGCCGTGGACGTCTTCACCGAGGCCGAGGCGGTGGCCCTGCTCGGCACGCTCGCGGGCTCCGCGCGCGTGGCCGCGGAGCCCGAAGCCGCCCTGGCCCTCGCCGAGTCCTGCGGCCGTCTGCCGCTCGCCGTACGGATCGCCGGGGCCCGCCTCGCCGCGCTGCCCCGGCACGGCCTGGGCGCCTTCGGGGCGCGGCTGACCGACACCGCCACGCTGCTCGGCGAGCTGAGCCACGGCGACCACACGGTGGAGTCCGCCTTCCGCCTCGGCTACCGGGCCCTGTCGTCCGCCCAGGCCAGGGCCTTCCGGCTGCTGTCCCTGCTCGACGCCCCCGACCTTCCGCTGCCCGTCGCCGCCGCACTGCTCGGCATGGCGGAGGACGCGGCCGAGGACCTCGCGGAGGCCCTGGTCGACGCCGGGATGCTGGAGTCCCCCGCTCCGGGGCGCTACCGCCTGCACGACCTGCTCCGGCTCTACGGCCGGCGCCGCGCCGAGTCCACCGAGCGCGCCGAGGACCGGGCGGCGGCGCTGCGCCGGGTCCTGGCCCTCCTCTACGACAGCGCGGTGCGGGTGGCCCGGACGGCTCTGCCCGACGACGTCCCCTCCCCGGCGTGGCTCCGCGCGGCGGGCGGTTCGGGTCTCGCCTTCGAGGACACCGAGCAGGCCCGGACCTGGTTCCGCGCGGAGCACGCGGTGCTGACCTCCGCCGTGGAGCAGTCGCTGGCGTCGGTCCCCGACGCCCTGGGGCCGGCGGTGGACCTGCTGACGCTGATCGCGGTCTGCAGCCTGTTCCCGAGCCGTGGCCATTACGAGGACGCCTGCCGGCTCGCCGGACAGGCCGCCCGGCGGGCGGAGGAGGCCGGCGAGCCCGAGTACCGGGCCCGGGCGCTGCACACGCGGGCCTGGC
The DNA here is from genome assembly GCF_044333355.1 of Streptomyces sp. NPDC021012. Lineage (NCBI taxonomy): Bacteria > Bacillati > Actinomycetota > Actinomycetes > Kitasatosporales > Streptomycetaceae > Streptomyces > Streptomyces sp. NPDC021012. The sequence continues at coordinate 482,386 of NZ_JBIRQU010000003.1, read as the reverse complement.
TCTCGTGCCTGGTGGGCGAGTACGCGGCGGCGGAGGCGGACCTGCGCGCGGCGCTCGGCTGGGCGGAGGAGGCCGGCGACGGCCGGCGCCTCCACATCTCGGGGGTGCTGCTCGCCCTCGTCCTGCGCGCCACGGGACGCGTCGGGGAGTCGGAGGCCGCGATGGCCCGGGCCGAGCGGTTCGCGGGTGATCCGGACGATCCGGCGAGTCCCGCCGGCTTCGCCCGGTTCGTGGTCCGGCTGCACATCGCCGTGGGCGCGGACCGGCCGCCCTCCGGGCTGCCCCTGATGACACCGCTGATGCGCCGCGTGGACACCCAGGGGACCTCGCTGGTCAGGGCCCGGGGAGTGGTCCGCCTGGGGGCCGCGCTGAGCGGCCTGGCCCGGTCGGAGGACCGGCCGGGCACGTCCTAGCCGCCCGCTGGTTCCTCACAGGCCGCCACCGGTTCCGCCTCGGGGTCGCGCGCCATGCCTCCGATGCCGTACCGGTCGGCTTCCGGCACGCTCAACTCGCCTGCGGGCCTCCACGGTTCGAGGTCCCCTGAAGCGCGCTGCCAGGTGACGCCCTCGCGGTCGGCGAAGGTCAGGTACGGCACCTGGATGCCGTCCGGCTCCGGCTGCTTCTTCCAGCCGTCGTCCGGGCGGAGCCGTGCGCTGTGGCTCGGCGGAAACCCCTGCGGGCCGCCGCCCCGGGGAACGCGGTACATCCAGTCGTCGGGGTCGAACACCGAATCCGTGCAAGGGGGCAGGCTCGGCAGGTCCACGCTGTACTGCACGGCGAGCTTCGTGTGGTCCACGTCGCCGGTGGTCGCCGTGAAGTAGAGCTCGACGTGCGAAACCGGATCAGGTGACCGGTTCATGAGGTGCAACCGGATGCCGCCGTCCTTCCCGTGGTCGACCCACGTCGACACGCGCGAAGCCTGTGCGCGGGACTTCTTGTCGGCGTCCTCGCGGGACTGCGTCAACTGGTCGCGCGACACCATGGCGCCGTAGTACGTGGCGACTCCCGTGAACAGCAAGGTCCCGATGCCGGCACCGACGCCCACCACGGTCGCGAGTCGCGCCCAGTCGGTCCGGTGCCACCAGGACCGCCCCTCGCGGGGCCCACCGGCCCGTCCCCGGATCCGTACGGAGTCCGGTGCGGGCCGCTGCCTCGCGAGGCGCTGCCGTCGCTGCCGCTGACTGCCCGTGTCCCTCACGACCCTCCCCCGGGGGCGACGGGGCCGCGGTAGGGAAGGGTCTGGCTGTAGACGACGCTCGTGGTGGTGGTGCCGAAGCCGGCGAGTTCGTCCATGAGGGTCTCCAGGTGTCCCATGGAGGTCGCGGCCACCTTCAGGGTGTAGCAGTCGTCGCCGGTGGTGCGCAGGCACTCCAGGATCTCGCGGCGTTCGGCGAGGAGGCGGCGGAGCGGTTCGTGGCGGCTGCCGGGGTATTTGAGGCGGACGACGGCGAGGAGGGGGTAGCCGACCTTGGCCAGGTCGATCTCGGCCCGGTAGCCGGTGATGACGCCCAGGGCCTCCAGGCCGCGGACGCGTTCGGTGGTGGCCGACGGGCTGAGGTTCACGCGTCGGCCCAACTCGCTGAGGGAGATGCGGGCTTCTCGTTGCAGCTGTTCGATGATCGCCCAGTCGACGTCGTCAAGATTCCCGGTCACGCGGCGAAACTACCAGTAAATTCACGGAGGAACAGCTCTGATACGAGGAGTTCCCGGTTCCTTCGCCCGTGATCACCGGGATAGCCTCGGGCCATGCAACTCGGTGTCAACGTACCGAATTTCGGCCCCGGGACCGATCCCGGGGTCCTGCGCGAAGGGGCGCGGCTCGCGGAGGACCTCGGCCTCGGCGTCCTCATGGTGTCGGACCACGTGGCCGTCACCCCGGACGTGGCGGAGCGGTATCCGGAGCCCTTCTACGAGCCGTTCACCACGCTGTCCTGGCTGGCCGGTCTCACCACCACCGTGCGGCTGGGCACGACCGTGCTCGTCCTGCCGTACCGGCATCCCCTGCTGGTGGCCCGGATGGCCGCCAACCTCCACCTGCTGAGCGGCGGTCGCTTCGTCCTCGGGGTGGGCGTCGGCTGGGCCCGGCAGGAATTCGAGGCGCTGGGCGTGCCGTTCACCGCCCGTGGCCGGCTGACGGACGAGTGTCTCGGCGTCCTCCGGCAGGCCAGGGACGCGGGGCGCCCGGAGGGTGACGTGCCGCTCTGGATCGGCGGCCACAGCGAGGCGGCCCTGCGGCGCGCGGTGAGGTCCGGCGACGCCTGGCACCCCCTGCGGCTCTCCCTCCCCCACATGCGCGCGGTCCTGCGACGGCATGCGCTGCCGGGGTTCGCGCCCCGCATCGCCCTGCGCGTCACCAGCACACCGGTCGACGCCCCCGACCGGCCCGTCGGCGTCGGCACCGTCGCGCAGATCCTCGACGATCTCGACCAGCTGCGTCTGCTGGGAGCGGACACCGTCGTACTCGACCCCTACCACGGAGATCCGGAGGAGACCCGTCGGCCCGAGGCGGCATGGCGGGCACTCACCACCGTGGCCACCCGTTGGAGGAACCGATCATGATCACCTCGGCCGACGAGGCCCTGCTGCGGCGCGCCATCGGCATCGCCGCCCACGCGGTCGCCCTCGGCGACGCACCGTACGGTTCCCTTCTGGCCGGACCGGACGGCACCGTGCTCGCGGAGGCCCACAACACGGTCCGGCGGGACGACGACATCACCGCCCACCCGGAGCTGAAGCTCGCCCGCTGGGCGGCCCGCGAACTCGACCCGGACGCCGCCGCCCGCACCACGCTGTACACGAGCTGCCAGCCGTGCGGCATGTGCGAGGGCGGCATCGCCCGTTCCGGTATCGGGCGGGTCGTCTACGCGCTGTCCACCGCACAGCTCGTCGCACTCAACCCGCCGTCAGGCGCCTGGCCCGCGGTGCCGCAGGACGGCCCCGCCCTGGTCGACGAGGCCCGCGTCCCCGTCGACGCCTACTACCGGCCGAGCCGCTGACACCGCGGCGGCCGCGCCACCGGCCCGTCCCCGGAGCCGCGGTCCGGCGCTCCGGGTGTCCGCACGGCCCCGGCGAGGTCCTCCCCCACCGGCGTCACCTGTCGCCCGCGAGGTCGAGATCGTCGCTCCGCGCCCCGGCCACGGTCCCCGTCGGCCGGGGGCGGCGCCACGGGCGCGGGATCGGCCGGGAGACCGCCCGCCACCAGGACTCCCCCGGCAGCTTCCCGGCGGGCTCGAAGGGCTCACCGGGCTTCGGGAACGCCACCGCCTGGCCCGCCTCCTCGGCCGCGTCCTTCGTCCACTCCCCCGGCTCCGCCCACGGGTGCGGGGCGAGGTTGAAGGTGCCCCAGTGGATCGGCAGCAGCACCCCGGCGGGCTTGCCGCCCTGGAGGTCCAGATGGGCCCGCATCCCCTCGGCCGGGGTCATGTGGATGTCGGTCCAGAACTCCGAGTAGGCGCCGATCTGGATCATCGTGGCGTCGAAGGGGCCGTGGGCGGCGCCGATGTCCTGGAAGCCGGAGAAGTAGCCGGTGTCGCCGCTGTGGAAGACGCGGTGCTCGGGGCCCCTCACCACCCAGGACGCCCAGAGCGTGTGCTGCGTGTTGCGCAGGCCGCGACCGCAGAAGTGCCGGGCCGGGGTGGCCGTGAGCCGCAGGTCGCCGACCTCGGTGGACTCGTTCCAGTCCAGCTCGCGCAGGCGGGAGGCGGGCACGCCCCAGCGCTCCAGGTGCGCGCCGACGCCGAGCGGCACCGCGAAGAGCGTGTCGGTGCCGGCCAGCGCCTTGATCGTCGGCAGGTCGAGGTGGTCGTAGTGGTCGTGCGAGATCACGACCACGTCGACCGGGCCGAGCTCGGCGAGCGGCACGGGCACGGGGTGGAGCCGCTTGGGGCCCGCGAAGGGGAACGGGGAGCAGCGGTCGCCCCAGACCGGGTCGAAGAGGACCCGGTGGCCGTCGATCTCCGCGAGGATGCCGGAGTGGCCCATCCAGGTCAGGCGCAGGCCGGTGGCCGGGGGCTCGGCCAGGTCGGCGAGGGTGGTGGGGTGGACGGGGATCGCGCCGGTGGGGGCGCGGCGCGCGCGTCCTTCCTTCTCGAAGTAGACCTTGGCGAATTCGACGCCGGACCCGGAGGGGCGGCGGCTCGCCGGTTCGGGGTTCTGGAAGATCCCGTCCGCGAAGTTCGGCGAACGGCGGATCCGGGCGAGGCGCTCGCCCGTGGGGTCCGCGCCGAAGGACTCGGGGCGCAGCGCGCGCAGCCGGGCCCGCGGCGAACGGTCGGAGCCGGTACCGGTCACAGGACCTCCTGATCTCTGGGGTCGTTCCATTATGGGCGGCCCGGGCCGGAGACGGCCGGGCGGTCGGCCATACTGAATCGTCGTTCAGTACGATCCGCCCGGCCGCCCCGTCCCCTCCGAGGAGATCCGCGATGAGCCCCACCCCCCTGCTGTCCGTCGACTGGACCGATCACGTGACCGGGCGGCGGGGCCATCTGGTGGTCGACCGGCTGGTGCGCGGCGTGGCCAGCGGCGGCCTGCGGATGCGGGAGGGCTGCACGGCGGAGGAGGTCGCCGGACTCGCCCGGGGCATGACCATGAAGGAGGCCCTGCACTACGACCCGTCCGCCCGGTACGTGCCGCTGGGCGGCGCCAAGGGCGGCATCGACTGCGACCCCCGCTCCCCCGAGGCGTACGGCGTCCTCGTGCGCTATCTGCGGGCGATGCGGCCGTACGTCGAGCGGTTCTGGACCACCGGGGAGGACCTCGGGCTCACCCAGGACCTGGTGGACCGGGCGGTGGCCGAGGCGGGGCTCGTCTCCTCCGTACAGGCCGTGTACCCGCTCCTGGAGGACGAGGCGGAGGCCCGGAAGCGGCTCGCCGACGCGTTCGCGATCGAGGTGGACGGCATCGGGCTCGACGAGCTCGTCGGCGGCCTCGGGGTCGCCGAGTCCGTGCTCGTCGCCCTCGACCGGGCCGGGCGGCCGTACGAGGGGACCCGGGTGTCCGTGCAGGGCCTCGGCACCATGGGCGGGGCGACCGCCCGCTTCCTCGCCCGGGCCGGACTGCGGGTGGTGGCCGTCGCCGACGTCCGGGGCACGATCGTGAACCCCGACGGCCTCGACGTCGAGGCGCTGCTCGCCGCCCGCGACGCGCACGGGACCGTCGACCGCTCCGCGCTGCGGCCCGGCGACCGCGAGGAGTCCGGGGACGCCTGGCTCTCGGCCGACGCCGAGGTCCTCGTCCCGGCGGCCGTCTCGTACGCGATCGGCGCCGCGGACCAGGGCCGGATCACCGCCCGCTGGATCGCCGAGGCGGCCAACATGCCGGTCCTGCCGGAGGCCGAGGAGGCGCTCGCCGCGCGCGGGGTGACCGTCCTTCCGGACGTGGTCGTGAACTCGTGCACGAACGCCTGGTGGTGGTGGACGCTCTTCGGCGACATCGAGGCCGACGCGGAGCAGGCCTTCGCGCGGGTGCGGCAGGCGATGCGGACGCTCGTCGGCGGGATGCTCGACCGGGCGGAGGCGGACGGCGTCAGCCCGCGCGCCGCGGCGCACGCGCTGGTCGACGAGCGGCTGCCGGTGATCGCCGAACGCTACGGCTGGTACTGAACCGGCCACGCGCCGGAGCCGTTTGGCGATCATGCCCTTGTCATGTGCTGTGTAGGCTGCACGGCGTGGCGAGAGTGCGGTTGAGCGTGGCCGAGCGGCGGGAGGAACTCCTGGGGGCCGCCGTCGAGCAGATCGAGGCCCGTGGCGTCGCCGCCGTCCGGATCTCCGACGTGGCCGCCGCGCTCGGCGTGAGCAACGCGCTCGTGCTCTACCACTTCTCGTCCAAGGAGCGGCTGGTCGCCGCGGCCTTCGCCCACGCGGCCGAGGACGACCTCGCCCAGCTGCGCCGGCTGCTCGGGCGGCGCTCCACCGCCCTCCGGCGGCTGCGGGCCGCGATCCGCTGGTACGCCCCGACCGGTCAGGCCAAGGGCTGGCGCCTGTGGATCGAGGGCTGGGCGGCCTCCCTGCGCGATCCCGAACTGCGCCGGGTCGCCGCCTCCCTCGACCGCGCGTGGAAGACGGCCCTGATCCAGGTCATCGAGGAGGGCGTCGCCACCGGGGAGTTCCGCTGCCCGGACCCCACCGGAACCGCCTGGCGCCTCACCGCCCTCCTCGACGGCCTCGCCGTCCAGACCACGGCCTACCCCGGCGCCCTCCCCCGCACCACGATGCTCCGCTGGGCGGACGCGGCCCTCACCCGGGAACTCGACCTGCCGGCACCGGATCCGGCCGCACCGGAGGAGCCGGGAGGGCCGGACGCGCCGGAGGTGCCGGAGGCCCCGGACGCGCCGGAGGTGCCGGACCGCCGCCCGCCGAGGCCGAGGCCGTAGCCGACCGGGCCCGAAAAGGCCGCCGCGGCCGGTCCGGACCCGGGCGATCCGCCCCGGCCGGCCCGGCCGCGCCCCCGCCCGCCGGGGCGGCCCCGTACGTCCCGCGCGTCAGATCAGTTCGTACACCGCCGAGACCGTGACCTGCTCCTCGATCTCGCCGGGTGCCAGGGGGACGCCGGGCTCGTCCGCGGGGAGGGGGGCCGTGCCGAGGCCGGGGCGGACGGATTCGCCTTCACTCAGGGAGACCAGCCGGCCGAGCTGGTGACCGCTGAGCCGGGCGTGCTGGGAGGCCTTGTCGTAGGCGTCCCGGTAGGCGGCCTCGCGGGCCTTGGCGCGCAGCGCCGACGGGTCGGCGACGTCGAAGACGACCCCGTTGATCCGGCCCGCGCTCCCGCTGGCTTCGTTGACGGCCCCGACGACCTGGCCGGTCCTGTCGATGTCGCGGACCTTCACGGAGAACGACTGCCCCGCCTGATAGCCCGTCACCTTGCTGTCCCCCTCCTTGGTCTGGGTGTAGACCGGGGACAGCGAGAGGCTGTCGGTGCGGACGTCCCGGTCGGCGATGCCCTGCCGGCGCAGCACGCCGAGCAGCGCCTCTGCCCCGGTCCGCTGCGCCGCCATCGCCTCCTTCGCCGTCGCGCGGGTGGCCTCGACGCCGACGGACAGGATCGCCAGGTCGGGCGCGGCGGACGCCCGGCCGTCGCCCGTGACGGTGACCGTTGCCGTGGCCGGGGCGGCGTCCCGGACGGAGGTGCGGAGGGCGGCCCGCCCGGGCGCGGCGGCCAGGGCGGGGGCCGCCGTGCCGGCGAGGAGGCCGCCGAGCACGGCGGTGGCGGCGAGCAGACGGGCGGTGCGGGCGGCGCTGGGCCGGCGAATCGTCACGGGCGGGTCCCTTCGGGCGGTGGGTGCCGGGGCTCCGGCGGGCACATCCCAGCACCCGGCGCCGCCGCCTCCCGCGCGCCACTCCTGACCGCCGGCGCCCTTCACCTCTCCGCACCAACCGGGGCCGCTCGTCCCCGCCGGTCCGTCCTCCGCTACAGGGGCATGAGGTCGGGGCGCTTCGCCTCCACGTGGTCGCCCGAGCTCTCGCCGCGCAGCCGGCGTCCGATCCAGGGCACCAGGTACTCCCGGGCCCAGTGGATGTCGTCGCGGCGGACTTCCAGCGTGCCGCGCGGCGGCTCCGGCGGCCAGGGCTGGTCCGGGTCGGCGGGCACCTCCATGCCGAGTACCTGGGCGGCGCGCAGGGCGACGCGGGTGTGGCCCTCGGGCGAGAGGTGCAGCCGGTCGTCGTCCCAGGCGCGCCGGTCCTGCACGGACTTCAGCGACCACAGGTCGAGGACCGGGCAGCCGTAGCGGTCCGCGATGGCCCGGACGTGCCCGTTGTACGTGGCGATCTTGCCGCGCAGGTGCTTGAGGAGGGTCACGCCGCGGGTGTCGAAGCCGGTGGTCACCATGACGGTGCCGACGGCGGAGGTGAGGTCGGCGACGGCGCGCTCGAAGCGCTCGGCCACCTCGTCGGGGTCCGTCCCGGGGCGGATGATGTCGTTGCCGCCCGCGCAGAAGGTCACCAGGTCGGGGGCGAGTTCCTTCGCCCGGGGGACCTGTTCCGCCACGATCTGGTCGAGGAGGCGCCCGCGTACGGCCAGGTTGGCGTAGCGGAAGGCGTCGTGCTCCGGCAGCTGGTCGGCGAGCAGGACCGCGAAGCGGTCCGCCCAGCCGACGTACGCCCCCTCGGGCCCGGGGTCCCCGACGCCCTCGGTGAAGCTGTCACCGATCGCCGCGTACGACCCGAATGCGTTCTTGTCTGTTGATCTCGAATCGTCTGCCACGGGACCACATCCTTCCTCTTCTGATGTGACCTACGCGACCGTAAGGAAGGGTTGACGCAGGGTGACATATGCCACCGATAAAGATTCCGCCAAACCGGAATACGCCGGAGGCCCGGCACAGGGGTGCCGGGCCTCCGGGAGGCGACGTCGCGTCAGATGCTCACGCCGTGCGCGCGCAGGGCAGCCAGCGGGTCGATGTCGGAGCCGTACTCCGGCCCGGTGCGCATCTCGAAGTGCAGGTGCGGGCCGGTGACGTTGCCGGTCGCGCCGGAGAGGCCTATCTGCTCGCCGCCGGTGACGGTCTGGCCGGCGGAGACGGAGATCGAGGACAGGTGGGCGTACTGCGAGAAGGTGCCGTCGGCGTGCTGGATGACGACCTGGTTGCCGTACGCGCCGCCGTCGCCGGCGGAGTAGACGGTGCCGGGGCCGACCGCGTGGACGGGGGTGCCGGTGGAGGCGATGAAGTCGACGCCGGTGTGGTAGCCGGAGGACCACATGGAGCCGGCCTGGTGGTACGGGGTCGACATGCCGGCGCCGGGGATGGGGGCGACCCAGCCGGAGGAGGAGGTCGCACCGGCCGACGGGGCGGGCGTCGAGGAGGAGGTGGCGGTCGCGGCGGCGGCCGGGGCCGGGGCGCGCTCGCCGCCACGGGAGGCGCGGGGGGCCTCGTCGCCGTTCTTGCCGGAGCTCCACGTGCCCCGGTGGTCGGCCCCGGCCGTGCTCTTGGCGCCGAGGGTGAGCTTCATGCCGGGCATGATCAGCGAGGGGTTCTCGCCGATGACCCGGCGGTTGTCCTCGTAGAGCTTGTGCCAGCCGCCGGCGAGGTGGTGCTCCGAGGCGATCTTCGACAGGTAGTCGCCCCGCACGACGGAGTACGTCTTCGGCGCGGCCTTCGCGGGGGCGGCGGGCGCGGCCTTCACCGGGGCGACGGCGGGAGCGGCGGCCGGGGCGGCCTGCTCGGCGGCGTGGGCGCCGGTGGCTCCGAGGAGCGGGAGGGCGACGACGGCGCCACCGGTGCCGGCGGCGGCGAGGCCGCGGGTCAGACGGCTGGACTTGGGGCGGCGGTGCTTACCCTTCGCGGGCATGGCGAATTCCTCTCCGGCGCCTGCGAGGTGAGCTGTCGGGTTCGGACTGGAGATGTCCGGCCGCGTTCTCGCGCGACTTCACCCCGAGCCGTCCTTCTTCGAAGGGATCGGCGTACTACCTGGGTCCCCCGCTCCTGCCTTCTTCGGGTGAGTGCGGATTCCGGTCGGTGGCAGGATTCGGCGGTCCGTCCGGATTGAGCGCGACGCTAGACGAGGGGGGTCGGGGCGAACAAGCCACGATTTCCAAGCGCTTCGGAATCCGGTGGAATGCGGCCGGAATTCCGGTCACCCTCCGTGGATGACTCCCCCTCGACCTCCTTTTCCCCGGGGGTATTTGGAAAAGACGATCAGGCACGGTCCGTCACGGTTATGACGCTGCTCACGCGCCGATCCCCATCTCCCCTGCAACCGGGGCGGGTTATGCGCAATCAGTCAATACGGACAGATCACCCATTCCCGTCCCAGGGGGTGCGAGTCCCGGCCCCCACCCGAGATGATTGCCCCAGGAACCGATCTACAGAACAGGAGCAGCCGTGACGCAGCAGCTGCCGCAGGTCCCGCCCGCCGAAGGCGCCGAGCCCGAGCTGACGGAGGTCCGCAACTTCCGGGACGTGGGCGGCCTGCCGACGACGGACGGGCGCGCCGTCCGCCCCGGCCGCCTCTTCCGCAGCGGCCACCTCGCCCACGCGACGGAGGACGACGCCGCCTTCCTGGCCTCGCTGGGGCTGCACACCGTCTTCGACTTCCGCAACGAGTCGGACCGGAAGGTCGAGGGCGCGGACGTCGAGCTGCCCGGCGTGCGGAACGTGAACATACCCCTCAACGACCCGGCCGACGGCAAGGAGTTCTGGAAGCTGGTGCGCGACGGCGAGACCGCGCAGCTGCGCGAGGTCCTCGGCGACGGCAAGGCGGCCGCGCGGATGGCCGACTCGTACCGGAAGATGATCGTCGAGCGGACCGCGGAGCACAGCCGGATCCTCCACGCCATGGCGGAGGAGAGCGTCCCGGCCCTCATGCACTGCGCCGCGGGCAAGGACCGGGCCGGGCTCGCCATCGCGATCACCCTGCTCGCGGTCGGGGTCGAGCGGGAGGCGATCGAGGCCGACTACGTGAAGTCGAACGACCCGCACCGCCGCTACAAGGTGCGCCGCAGCTCCACCAGCGCGGACGCGATGTCGCCCGAGGTGATGGAGCTGCTCAGCCCGCTCTTCGACGCGCGGGTGGAGTACCTGCGGGCCGCCTTCGAGACGATCGAGGCGACCTGGGGCACGGTCGACGCCTATCTGTCCGAGGGCCTGAAGCTGGCCCCCGAGACCCGTGAGCGGCTGCGGGAGCGCCTGGTCACGGAGGCGTAGCCGGCCCCTACTGGTTCTGCCCGCCCAGCATGAAGAGCAGGTAGAGGAAGCCGGCGAAGAGGTGGCCGGCGATCAGATAGGCGAAGAGGCGGAGCACCAGCCCCTTGGGGAACTTGCCTTCACCGCGCTCCTCGCCGGTGACCGGTACGGACTTCTCGGACATGTCGGCCCTTTCCTGAAGAATCATCATGGAACGTCAGCGCCGGTGCGGGGTCCCGTCGCCGAGGCACAGCTCGGCAGCGGGGCTCTGCATCAGGGTGTGGACGAAGAGCAGCTCGGCCCCGCCGGGGGTGGCGGCGCCGATCCGGTGCGGGGTCAGCGAGTCGAAGTGCGCGCTGTCCCCGGGGTCGAGGACGTGGACGGCCTCGCCGAGCGCGAGCCGCACCCGGCCCTCCAGGACGTGGATCCACTCCTCGCCGGGGTGGACGCGCACGATGTCGGCCCGGGTGGCGTACGGCACGTGGACCCGCAGGCACTGGAGGGCGCGTCCGGCGCCGCCCGCCTGGCGGTAGATCCAGCCGTCGGCCTCGACGGGTTCGGAGCGGCCGGCCCGGACGACGGGGTCGCGCTCGGGGGGCGTCTCCCCCAGGAGCTCGGAGACCGTCGTACCGTAGATACGGGACAGGGCGAGCAGCATCGGCAGCGAGGGCTGCCGGTTCCCGGTCTCCAGGCGCGAGAGGTGGGCCGGCGAGAGGCCGGCCCGCTGGGCGGCGGCCTCCAGGGTGAGTCCCCGGCGGCGGCGCAGGGCCCGCAGCTGGGGGGCGACGTCGGGCAGGACGTCGGGGGTGACGGGGTCCGGGGAGGTCTCCCCGGGGACGTGGTCCATGCGTCCATTCCGCCAGGATCGTGCCTCTGAGGCAAGTTTCTTGCCTCAGAGGCAAAGCGGCGGCGCTAACGCTGCGCGACCGCCTGCTTGACCAGTGTCTTCCCGAAGTCCCACATCAGCCCGCCGCCGCCGTGGGCGTCGTCCATGACCGCCGTGAAGGCGGTGACGAACCGGTCCACGTCCGCCTCGTCGATGACCAGCGGCGGGATCAGCTTGATCACCTCCAGGTGGTCCCCGGAGACCTGGGTGAGGATCCTGTGCCGCTGGAGCAGCGGGACGACGACCATCTGCGCGAAGAGGCCCTTGCGGGCGGCCTGGAGCATCGTCCAGCGCCCGCGCAGCCCCAGCGAGGACGGCCGCCCGAACTCGATCCCGATCATCAGGCCGCGCCCGCGGATCTCGTGCAGGAGTTCGTACCGGGGCACGAGCTCCTTCAGACGGCCGGAGAGCAGGTCGCCGATCCGCCGGGCGTGGGCGACCGTGCCCTCGTCCTCCATGACCGAGAGGACGGCGAGCCCGGCGGCCATGGCCTGCGCGTTCGATCCGAAGCTCGCCGAGTGGACCAGGACCCGGTCCATCGACGAGTAGACCTTCTTGAAGATCCAGTCCTTGCCGAGGGTGGCGCCGACCGGCACATAGCCGCCGGAGAGCGCCTTGGCGACGCAGACCAGGTCCGGTTCGACGCCCTCCTCGTGCTGGTAGGCGTAGAAGTCGCCGGTCCTGCCGAGGCCCGTCTGCACCTCGTCGGCGATGAGCAGCGCCCCGTGCCGGTGGAGGAGGTCCTGGGCGCCCCGCAGGAAGCCCGGAGGCGCCTCGTGGACGCCCTTGCCCTGGACGGGCTCGACGACGAAGGCGGCCACGTCGCCCTTGCGCAGCTCCCGCTCCAGGGCGCCGAGGTCGCCCAGGGCGATCGCGGTGTCCGGCAGGAGCGGGTCGAAGCCCTCCCGGAAGCCCTGCTCGCCGTTGACGGAGAGGGAGCCGGTGGTGAGCCCGTGGAAGGCGTGGTGGCAGTAGAGGATCCTCGGCCGCCCGGTGGCGTACCGGGCGAACTTGAGGGCGGTCTCCACGGCCTCGGTGCCGCTGTTGCCGAAGAAGACCCGGTCGAGGTGCGGGCTGTGGGCGAGCAGCTTCTCCGCGAGGAGTCCCGGCAGCGGCTGGCAGTCGAAGCGGGTGAGGTCGGCGAGCTGGGCGTCCAGGACGTCGTGGAGGGCCTTGCGGACGACGGGGTGGTGCCGTCCGAGGCCCATCACGCCGAAGCCGGCGAGCATGTCGAGGTGGTCGGCGCCGTCGGCGTCCCAGAAGTGGGCGCCCTCGGCCCGCTCGTAGACCTTGTCGAAGCCGATGGTGTGCAGCATGCGCGGCAACTGGTGGTTGAGGTACCTGGCATGCAGCTCGTACCGCTCGGCGCCGCGCTCGGAGAGCAGCGCCCGCAGGTCGAACCCGCCGGTCATGACGTGCTGTTCCCGGAGACCGTCTCCCGGACCGCGCGCAGGGACTCCTTGAGGGAGCCCATGGTGGCGAGGACGGCGGTGGGCTCGTAGCCGCAGTGCGCCATGCAGTTGGCGCAGCGCGGGTCCTTGCCCCGGCCGTACTTGTCCCAGTCGGTGTCCTCGACGAGTTCGCGGTACGTGGGGACGTATCCGTCGCTCATCAGATAGCAGGGGCGCTGCCAGCCGAAGAGCGAGTAGTTGGGAATGGCCCAGGCGGTGCAGGGGAAGTCCGCCTTTCCTTCCAGGAAGTCCAGGAAGAGCGGCGAGTGGTTGAGGCGCCAGCGGCGCCGGTTCCCGCCGGCGAAGGCCTTCTTGAAGAGTTCGCGGGTCTGCTCGACGCCGAGGAAGTGCTCCTGGTCGGGGGCCTTCTCGTAGGCGTAGGCGGGCGAGATCATCATCTCGTCGACCTGGAGGTCGTCGTTGAGGAAATTGAGCACCTCGATGATGGTCTGCGGGGTGTCGGTGTTGAAGAAGGTCGAATTGGTGGTGACCCGGAAGCCGCGCCGCTTGGCCTCCTTGATGGCCGCCACCGCCTCGTCGAACACGCCCTCCTTGGCGACGGACTCGTCGTGCCGCTCGCGCAGCCCGTCGATGTGGACGGCGAAGGCGAAGTACGGGGAGGGGGTGAACTTCTCCAGCTTCTTGCGCAGCAGCATGGCGTTGGTGCAGAGGAAGACGTACTTGCGGCGGGCCACCAACTGGCGCACGATCTCGTCGATCTGAGGGTGCATCAGGGGCTCGCCGCCCGCGATGGACACCATCGGGGCGCCGGACTCCAGGACCGCGCCGACCGCCTGGGCGACCGGCATGCGCTGCTTGAGGACGCCCGCCGGGTGCTGGATCTTCCCGCAGCCCTCGCACTTGAGGTTGCAGGCGTAGAGCGGCTCCAGCTCGACGATCAGCGGGAACTTGTCCCGCTTGCGGAGCTTCTGTTCGAAGAGGTAGGTCCCGACCCGGATGGACTGACGGAGCGGCATGGCCATAACTCGTTCACCTCCTGGGGAGCAGCAAAGAACGGTGCCATTCGAAGAATGCGGGAAGGACGGCACGAAGAACACGGAAGGCTGATATTCCCCCGCGTACCGTGCCGATCCGAACCAGTTCATGTTCCGGAGCGTCCACGACCACCCGGACGGCCGCAACCGGGCGGGCGTCCGGCCCCTCCCCGAACGCTCCGGCGGCCCGGGCGGTACGGAGGGTGGCGGCGGACTCCATGTCGACGGCGATCGCCCCGCCGGCCCCGAGCGCGGCCCGCTCGGGGCCCCGCACCACATGGTCGGAGCCGATCAGCGGCCCGGTGTGGACGGCGCGCCCCGGCACCGCCTTGACCAGGGCCTTCACCAGCAGGTCGGTCCCGGCGCAGAGGGTCGTGCCGTCGGGGGCGCGGGTCTCGTCGGCGACGATCAGGTCCCCCGGGTGCATCCCGGGGGCGAGGCCCGCGCAGAAGCCGGAGGCGATCACGGCGGCGTCGCGCCACTGCTCCTCGCCGAGCATCCGGGACACGGCCCGATGCGCCCGTTCGGGCCCCATGCCGGTGCGCAGCACGGTCACGGGGCCCGGCGCGCCGCCCCGGTCCCCGCTGCGCAGGGCGAACTGCTCGATGCCCAGCGCGCAGGCGATCAGCAGCGGCGGTCCGGCGCCCGGGCCGGGCTCGCGGCCCATCAGTCCTCCTTGCGCGGCGAGGACTCCCCGTACACGTAACGCCCGAGCGCCGTGAGCGGGAACACCTGCCGGTAGAGGTGGTAGTTGATGGAGAAGTCCCAGGGGAAGCCGGTGCCGGTGAAGTGCGGCTCGTCCCAGGAGCCGTCCTCCCGCTGGGTCTCGACCAGCCAGGCGACGCCCCTGCGGACGGGCTCGGAGTCGCGCTCCCCGGCGGCGAGGAGGGCGATCAGGGCCCAGGCGGTCTGGGAGGCGGTGGAGGGACCGCGCCCGACCCACTCCTCCTCCTTGTACGAGCGGAGGTCCTCGCCCCAGCCGCCGTCGTCGTTCTGTGTGGATCCGAGCCAGGAGACGGCACGGCGCATCGCCGGGTGGGAGGCGGGCAGTCCGGCGGCGGCGAGCGCGGGGAGCACCGAGCCCGTGCCGTACACGTGGTTGACGCCCCAGCGGCCGAACCAGGCTCCGTGGGGCTCCTGTTCGGCGAGCAGCCACTCGATGCCCCGGCGGGCGCGCGGGTCCTGGGCCATGCCCTCGTACGCGAGCATCTCGACGACGTGGGCGGTGACGTCGGCGGAGGGCGGGTCGATCACCTCGCCGAAGTCGCAGAACGGCAGCTTGTTGGGGAGGATGCTGGTGTTGTCGGCGTCGAAGGCTCCCCAGGCTCCGTTCTTCGACTGCATGCCGAGGGTCCAGCGGGCACCCCGGGCGATGGCGGCCTCCACCCGGGCGGGGTCGGGGTGCTTCACCCGGCGCAGGGCGAGCAGGACCTCGGCGGTGTCGTCGATGTCGGGGTAGTTGTCGTTGTGGAACTCGAACGCCCAGCCGCTGGGCGGGAGTCCGGGCCGTCGCACCGCCCAGTCCCCGGTCCGGGTGATCTCCTCGTCGAGCATCCAGTCCACGGCCCTGACGAGCGCCGGGTGGTCGGGGGCGAGCCCGGCGTCGGCGAGGGCGATGGTGGCGAGGCAGGTGTCCCAGACGGGCGACTGGCAGGCCTCGATCATCCGCGAGCCGTCCTCGCGCCACACGGCGAACCGGTCGAGGGATTCCAGTCCGGCCCGCATGACCGGGTGCTTCAGGTCGTAGCCGAGGAGGTGGAGGGCGATGACCGAGTACACGGCGGGGGGCTGGATGCCGCCCCAGCAGCCGTCGTTCTCCTGGCGCTCGACGATCCACCGGGCGGCGACGTTCATGGCGGTGGTGCGCAGCCCGCGCGGGGCGAAGCGGTGGTAGACGTGCAGGGCCTTGTCGAGCCGCTGGAAGATCCCGTCCCAGCCGGTGGCCGGGGCGAGTGCCCGGGGCGGGTTCGGTCGCGCCGGGTCGGTGTGCAGCTCGTCGAGGGGGAAGGGCGCGGGCCGGACCGGGCGCTTCGCGGAGACCACGGTGAGCGGCACGATCGTCTGCCGGGCCCAGCAGCCGAAGTCGTAGATGTTGAGCGGGAACCACTTCGGCAGGAAGAGCAGTTCCGGCGGCAGCTCGGGCAGGTCCTCCCAGCGCCACCAGCCGAAGAGGGCCAGCCAGATCCGGGTGAAGACCCGGGCGGCGGCGATCCCGCCCCGGGCGCGGACCCAGGCGGCGGCGCGGGCCATGTGCGGGGCCTCGGGCGGGTCTCCGGCGAGCCGCAGGGCCACATAGGCCTCGACGGTGGCGGAGAGCTCGCCGGGTCCGGCGTAGAAGGTGGCCCACGCGCCGTCCTCGCGCTGCTCGCGGCGGATGTGGAGGGCGGCGGCGCGGGTGGTGTCGGCGTCGAGGATGCCCAGGAACTGGCGGAGGAGGAGGTCCTCGGCGTCCATGGTGACGTTGGTCTCCAGGTCGCCCTTCCACCAGCCCGCCGGGTCCTGCCGGGCGAGCAGGTGCTCGACGGCCCGTTCGGCGGCCCGCGCGGCGGTGCCGTCGAGGCCGGACGCGAAGGCGTCGGTGTCGTTCGTCTTGCTGGCCGAGGCTGCCCGGGGGCCCACGGCCCCGGCGCTTCCGTCGGTCGTCGCTGTCATGGCTTCCCCTTTGCGCAGTCGGTTCCTTCTGCTTCTGCGGGTCTGCCGTCGGCCGGCGCCGGAGGGCACCGGCCGGCGACTGCGAACTCATATCAGGGTGATGGTGATCATCTCTTCCGTACGACCACGAAGTCGGCCAGTGCGGTGAACTGCTCCCGCACCCGCGCCGGCATGTCCACCTCGTGCAGCGCGGCGATCGCGACCGCGTGCTGGCGGCGGGCCTCCTGGGAGGTCCACTCGCGGCCTCCGGCCTCCTCGATGAGGGAGGCCCGGTAGGCGAAGTCCTCCTCCGTGAAGGAGGCGAACTCGCTGGACTTGGCGTCCTCGGCGAGCAGTCGCCCGAGCCGCTCGGAGGCCTCGCCGCCCGCGGCGAGGGCGGCGACGACCGGGAGGGACTTCTTGCGCTGGCGCAGGTCGCTCCAGGTCTGCTTGCCGGTGGCGTCCGGGTCGCCCCAGATGCCGAGCAGGTCGTCCACGGCCTGGAAGGCGAGGCCGAGGTGGTAGCCGTACTCCTCCAGCTTGTCGGCGGTCCGGTCGTCGCAGCCCGCGAGGACGGCGCCGATGGAGGCGGCGCAGGCGAGCAGGGCGCCGGTCTTGTTGCCCTCCATCTCCAGGCACTCCTCGACGGTGACCCGCTCGCGGTGCTCGTAGGAGATGTCCTGCGCCTGCCCGTCGATGAGCTTGCGGTTGGCGGTGGTGAGGCGGCGGGTGGCGCGGCCGGCCTCGGCGGTGCCGAGTTCGAGCAGCACCTCGTTGGCGAGGGCGGAGAGCGCGTCGCCGACGAGGATCGCCTGCGCGGGCCCGTGCACCTTCCACACCGTGTCGCGGTGGCGGCGCTGCTCGTCGCCGTCCATCAGGTCGTCGTGGAGCAGCGAGAAGTTGTGGACGAGCTCCACGGCGACGGCGCCGGGGATCCCGACCTCGGGCGCGACGCCCGCGGCCTCGGCCGACATCAGGGCGAGCGCCGGGCGGACGGCCTTGCCGCTGTCGGCGTCCGTCGGGTTGCCGTGGGCGTCGATCCAGCCGAAGTGGTAGGCGGCCACGGTGTTCATGGGTGGTGCGAGGCGGTCGACGGCCGCCCGCAGTACGGGGGTGGACAGGGTCCGCCCCCGCTCCAGCAGTGCGGACACGTCCGCGGTGTCGACGGCCGGATTCTCCGGCTGCACTGTCGGCACGGTCTCTCCTCTTGTTCCGGTACTCACACTCATACCGCCTCCTGCAGCGGATGGTCATGGCGGCGGCCGAGGGCGGAGAGCGCGGCGCCCGCGGCGCTGAACCCGCTGCGGACGGCACCCTCCATGGTCGCGGGCCAGCCGGTGGCGGTCCAGGCCCCGGCCAGATACAGCCCCGGGGCCCTGGTGCGGGCGCCGGGCCTGAGGCGGCCGACGCCCGGGGCGGGGGCGAACGTGGCCGTCCGCTCCCTGGTGACGAAGAAGTCGCGGATCCCCGCGCCGCGGGCGGCGGGCAGCAGCCGCTCCAGCTCGGGGAGGTACTTCGCGCGCAGGGCGGCGACGGGTTCGTCGATCTCGTCCTGGGCGGCGGACTGCGAGATGGCGAGGTACTGGCCGCCGCCGGTGAGCCCGGAGGAGTCGGTGCGGTCGAAGACCCACTGCACCGGGGAGCCGAGCGCGGTGAAGAAGGGCCGCTTCAGCACCTTGCGGTCGTAGACGACGTGCAGGTTGAGGATGGGGGCGGTGGCGATGTCGAGGAGCCGGTCGGGGTCGTCGAGGGCGCCTTCGGGGAGCAGGCCGTGGGTCTCGTGCTGGGGTACGGCGAGGACGACGGCGTCGGCCTCGATCCGCTCCCCCGGTACGTCGACGGCCCAACGCCCGTCGTCGGTACGGGAGATCCGCTCGGCCTTGGTGCGCAGCGCGGTGCGGACGCCGAGGGCGTCGAGCTCCTTCGCGGCCCGGGTGTCGTGGAGTTCGCCGAGCGGGACGTGGGCCCAGCCGATGTCGGCGGCGCCGGGCTCGGAGAGGAGTCCGGTCTTGAAGACCATCGCGGCGAGCCCCATGGAGGCCTGCGGGGCGGGGGCGTTGAGGGTGGGGATGCCGACGAGGTCCCAGAGGGCCTCGACGGTCCGCGGGGACTGTCCGTGCCGGCCGAGCCAGGTGGCGAAGTCGATGCCGTCGAGCGCCGGGTCGGCGGGGTCGAGCTTCTTCAGGGCGAGCGCGGCCCGGCCGACGGAGGCCCGCTCGGCGAGCGAGAGGTGCGGGTAGGTGGCGAGGCTGCGCGCGAGGTGCAGCGGTACGGGCAGGCCGTCGCGGCGGATCCGGCCGAGCCGGGGGCCGCGGGGGTGCGCGACGTCGAGGACGGGGACGTCCAGGCGGTCCTGCAGGGGCGCGAGCGCGGCCCCGTCGACCCGGTCGAGGAACCAGCGGTACGCGGTGCAGCAGCGCAGGTAGACGTGCTGACCGTTGTCGACGGTCAGGTCCCCCCGCCGGAAGGAGAAGGCGAGCCCTCCGAGCCGGGGCCGCCCTTCGAGCAGGGTGACCCGCACACCGCTCTCGGCCAGCTGGAGCGCGGCGGTGATCCCGGCGAGCCCTCCACCGACGACGACGGCACTGGACCGCGGGTCACCGCCGGTGCGGGCACCGACCCCCGTGCCGGTGCTCCCACCCGTGTCCGTACGGGAGGCCGGTCCGGCTCCGGTGGACGCGCCCGTGTCGGGGAGCGGCCCGGCGGCGGCCGGCGGGGTGTTCCGTTCGGTCTCTTCGGGGTTCACGCGGCCTCCGTTCGGGTCGTCGGGGTCGGATCGGGCACCTCGGGCAGGGACGCCGTGAGGGCCTCCGGGGTTGCCCGGGAGGGGGACGGGCGCATCAGGCGCGCCTCCTGACGGTGCGGCGGGCGATGTGGCGGGTGTCGAGGCCGGAGAGCCCGCGCACCGCGACGTACGCCTTCTCGCGGCCCGGCAGCGAGACGCGGCCGCGCAGGACGGCCCCGGGGTCGCGCTCGATCCGGTCGAGGAGGCGCCGGTAGATGCCGGCCATGGCGGCGACGCAGGCGCCGCTGCGCCGGTCGAGCATGGGCAGGAGCCGGTAGCCCTCGGCGAACAGGGCGCGGGCGCGCCGCACTTCGAAGTGGACGAGCCCGGCGAAGTCGGCGCCGGGGGCCGGGGTGTCGCTGCCGAAGCCGTCCGAGCAGCCGAACTTGGCGAGGTCGTCGGCGGGCAGGTAGGTACGGCCGTTCCCGGCGTCCTCGCGTACGTCCCTGAGGATGTTGGTGAGTTGGAGCGCGAGGCCGAGGGTGTCGGCGTACTCGGGGGCGCGGTCGGCGCCCTGGGCGCCGGGCTGGGTGCCGAAGACGCCGAGGGAGAGCCGGCCGATCGCGCCGGCGACGCAGCGGCAGTAGACCTTGAGGTCGTCCCAGGTCTCGTAGGTCGCGCCGCGGACGTCCATGAGGACGCCGTCGATGAGCTCGTCGAGGCCGCCGAGCGGGATCGGGAAGCGACGGGCCGAGTCGGCGAGGGCGACGGCGACGGGGTCGATGTCGTCCTCCTCCACCAGGCCCTTGCGGACGCGGTCGAGGACGTCCCGGGTGGCTTCGAGCCGCTCCCGCTTCTCCTCGGGCGCGAGCGTGCCGTCGCCGATGTCGTCGACGCGCCGCGAGAAGGCGTACAGCGCGGACATCGCCTGCCGCTTCTCGGCCGGCAGCAGCCGGATGCCGTAGGCGAAGTTGCGGGCCTGCTGTCCGGTGACCGCCTCGCAGTAGCTGTAGGCGGCCTGGACCGGTGCGGACGGCTGGTGCTGTGCCTCCACGGTCGCGCTCACCCCTCTTTCCGCGCCCGGAGCAGTACCGCTCCCGCCTGGCGCATCAGGCTCGGCTTGGTGGACTTCGGCGGGCCGGCCAGTACGTCGAACCCGGCGTCCCGGACGGCGTCGAGCGCCGCGAGGCCCCCGGCGGTGAATCCGGCGAGGAGGAGGCGGAGGCGTCCGTGGACGCTGCCGACGAGCGGGGCGCCCGCGTGCAGGAGGGCGCGGGCCCGCTCGGCCTCGAAGGCGACCAGGGCCCGCACGGAGGCGCCGGCGGTGGGCGCGGCGAGGTCGTCCTCGGTGACGCGGAAGCGCTCCAGGTCCTCGGCCGGCAGGTAGATCCGGTCGCGGGCGAGGTCCTCGGCGACGTCCTGGAGGTGCTCGACGATCTGGAGGGCGGTGCAGATCTCGTCGGAGCGCCGGATCCGCTCGGGGGTGTCGGTGCCGGTGATCGAGAGGACGAGCCGGCCGACGGGGTTGGCGGAGAGCTCGCAGTACGCGAGGAGCTCGTCGTACGTCTCGTAGCGGCGGACCAGCTGGTCCTGCCGGTTGGCGGCGATCAGGCCGAGGAAGGGACCGGGGGTGAGCCCGCACCGGCGGACGGTCGGCTGGAGGGCGCGCAGCAGGGGGTGGTGCGGGGTGGAGTCGAAGACGCGGTGGAGGTCGGTCTCGAAGGCGTCGAGGAGGGCGAGCCGGTCCTCCGCGGCTTCGGGGGCGACGCCGAGGTGGCGGGCGTCGGCGCCGCCGGGGGCGAGGTCGCCGTCGCCGATGTCGTCGACGAGCCGGGCGAATCCGTAGACGGCCATGAGGTCGTCGCGCCAGGCGCGGGGCAGGAAGAAGGGGGCCACGGGGAAGTTCTCGTCCGCGGCCTTGCCGAGTGTGGCGCGCGAGGAGGCGTCGGTGCGCGCCTGCCGGGTCTCCGTCACTGGGCGCTTCCCGACGGAGGGACGGCGACACCCTCGTGGAGCTGGAGATTCTGCGTCATGGCCGTCACGACTCCCGTTCTACACTGCCGATCCAATCCATCCTATTTCGGACACGCCGCCGACCCCTGCCCGTGGGGCCGCCACCCGCGGGGCCCGATGGCCGCGGGGTATCGCCCTACTTGCCGCGAAACAGACCGGTCCAGCTTACGTTGTACGACGACCTTCGCCATTCCGGGGTGGCGGGCGTCGCGGACCCCACCCGTACGGGTCGTCAACCAGCCCGCACCACAAGGGAGTTGGGGGTCAGACGGTGCCCGCTCCGGAGACCACCATGGCGAGGGTGGCCTCGACGACGACGCTCCTCCCCTGCGGGGAGAGGCGGCGCAGCGGCCCGTCGACCAGGAGGAGTGACAGTCCGTGCACGGCCGACCACGCCGCGGCGCCGGTGGCGGGGCGGGCCCCGGGGCGCCCGGTGCCGGGCCGACCCAGCACGTCGAGCGCCTCCCTGAGCAGGGTGAACGCGCGGATCTCGGGTTCGCCGGGCGGCCGCTCGGGGGTGCTCTCGCCGGCCGCGTGGGGGCGGGGCACGCAGAACGCGGACCGGTAGAGGCCGGGCTGTTCCACGGCGAAGCCGACGTAGCCCCGGCAGAGGGCGGCGACCCGGCGCTCGGCCGCGAGGACGGGGTCGTCGGCGCCGGGCTCGCGGGCGGCGGCGCGCTCCATGGAGGCGGCGAGCTCCCGCCGGGCGTGGGCCCGGACGGTGCGCAGGAGTTCGCCGCGGCCGTCGAAGTGCCGGTAGGCGGCGGTGGGCGAGACGCCGACCCGGCGGGCGGCCTCGCGCAGGACGACCCGCTCGGGGCCGCCTTCGGTGGCGAGGTCGACGGCCGCACAGATCAGCGCGTTGCGCAGATCGCCGTGGTGGTACGTCTTTCCCGCCGAGGTCGCAGCCATGGGCTCATCCTGCCCGAAGTTAACCGCATGAACATTCCAGGTGGGGGTCGCGACGCGCGAAAAACGGAAGAGCCTCTACCGGATGAATCCGGTAGAGGCTCTTCACGGGCCTCAGCGCGCGGTCTCGCGCTCGTACGCCTTGAGGACCTCGTCCGTGGGGCCGTCCATCAGGAGCTGCCCCTTCTCCAGCCAGAGCACCCGGTCGCAGGTGTCCCGGATGGACTTGTTGCTGTGGCTCACCAGGAAGACCGTGCCGGCCTCCTTGCGGAGCTCGCGGATGCGCGCCTCGGAGCGGATCTGGAACTTGCGGTCACCGGTCGCCAGCGCCTCGTCGATGAGGAGGACGTCGTGGTTCTTGGCGGCCGCGATGGCGAAGCGGAGCCGGGCGCCCATGCCGGAGGAGTACGTCCGCATCGGCAGGCTGATGAAGTCGCCCTTCTCGTTGATGCCGGAGAAGTCGACGATGTCCTCGTAGCGGGACTTCACCTCCTCGCGGCTCATGCCCATGGCGAGGCCGCCGAGGATCACGTTGCGCTCGCCGGTGAGGTCGTTCATGAGGGCCGCGTTGACGCCCAGGAGCGAGGGTTGCCCGTCGGTGTAGACCTTGCCGCTCTCGGTGGGGAGCAGTCCGGCGATGGCGCGCAGCAGTGTGGACTTGCCGGAGCCGTTGGTGCCGATGAGGCCGATGGCCTCGCCCTTGTACGCGGTGAAGGTGACGCCGCGGACGGCGTGGACCTTGCGGACGCCGCGGGAGACCTCGGCCTGGCCGCGGCCGACGATCCGGCTGAGCGCCGCGGTGGCGCTGCCCTTGCCTCCGCCACCGGCGTTGACCCGGTAGACGATGTGGACGTCGTCGCAGATGACGGTGGGGACGTTGCTCTGGGTCGTGTCAGCCACGGCCGTACCTCTCCTCGGCCTTCCAGAAGTAGACGAAACCGCCGATGCCGAAGACCAGGGCCCAGGCGAGGGCGGTGATCCAGACGTGGTCCGGCAGGTTGTGCGCGCCGTAGCCCTCGATGAGGGCGTAGCGGATGAGGTCCATGTAGACGGCCGCCGGGTTGTACATGAGGACGTCGGCGATCCACGCGGGCTTGTCGGCCAGCATCGCGGAGATCGAGAACATGACGCCCGAGGCGTACATCCAGGTGCGCATGATGAAGGGCATCAGCTGCGCGAGGTCGGGCGTCTTGGCGCCCATCCTGGCCACGATCATCGAGAGGCCCGTGTTGAACACGAACTGCAGCAGCAGCGCGGGGATCAGCAGCAGCCACCGGAGGGAGGGGTAGCTGCCGAAGAAGACCGCGACCAGCACGAGCACGATCATCGAGTACAGCAGCTGCTGGAGCTGCTGGAGCGAGAAGGAGATCGGGAGGGTGGCGCGGGGGAAGTGCAGGGCCCGGACGAGGCCCAGGTTGCCCGAGATCGCCCGCACACCGGCCATGACCGAGTTCTGGGTGAAGGTGAACACGAAGATGCCGGTGACGAGGAAGGGGATGTAGACCCCCTTGGACATGCCCCGGCCGGCGTCCAGGATGAGCCCGAAGATCAGGTAGTAGACCAGGGCGTTCAGCAGCGGGGTCGCCACCTGCCAGATCTGGCCGAGCTTGGCCTGGCTGTACTGGGCGGTCAGCTTCGCGGAGGAGAAGGCCACGATGAAGTGGCGGCGGCTCCACAGGTCGCGGACGTACTCGAACAGGCCGGGCCGGGCGCCGCTGACGGCCAGGCCGTACTTCGCGGCGAGGGCGGCCGGCTCCAGGCCCTCGTCGACGGAGGACGGAGGCGCGCTCGTCGCGACCGCCCCGCCCAGGTGTGTGTCACTCACAGTCGAAACTTTCGTGTTCAAGATGCGCGGCACGTGAAGTACCACGATGTCAGACGACCGGGGGGCGACCCAGCCGGGTCAGCCGCCACACCGTACGCCACCTCATGGGCCGGCGCGGTCCGCAGGGGGTCGTCCAACCCGCGCGGAATCCGCCGAGCCACGCCTTCACCGCGGAGGGCGAGGGCCGCCGGGCCAGGGTGAGCAGCAGCCAGACGCCGAGGTAGACCGGCACCAGCGGTGCGGGCAGATTGCGACGTGCCAGCCACACTCGGTTGCGGGCCACGTTGAAGTGGTACGAGGCGTGCCGTGACGGGGCCGTGGTGGGGTGCAACAGCACCATGTCGGAACGGTAGTCGATCATCCAGTCGGCGTCGAGGGCGCGCCAGGCGAGGTCGGTCTCCTCGTGCGCGTAGAAGAACTCGTCCGGCAGACCGCCGACTTCGGCGAAGACCTTGGTGCGGACGGCGTTGGCTCCGCCGAGGAAGGTGGTGACCCGTGAGGAGCGCATCGGGTCGGCCGCGCGGAGCCGCGGCACGTGCCGGCGCTGGGTGACCCCGGTCTCCGGATCGGCGATCCGGAAGCTGATGATGCCGAGGCGCGGATCGGCGGTGAAGGCCTGCCGGACCAGCTCGGCGGTGTCCGTGTGGGCGAGCAGCCCGTCGTCGTCGAGGAAGAGCAGGACGTCGACGTCGGTGCCGCCGGGGCCGAAGGCCTCGATGCCGACGTTCCGGCCGCCGGGGATGCCGAGGTTCTCGGGCAGGTCGACGGTCCGGACCCAGTCGGGCACCCCGGTGACCGGGGTGCCCTGACCGACGACGACGACCTCGATCGGGTCGCCCTCCTGCTTCGCGACCGAGTCGATCAGCGCGCGCAGGTCGTCGGGGCGGTTGCCCATCGTGATGATGACGGCACCCACCCTGAGCGGCGTGCTCACGGCCGGCCTCACTTCAGCCTGCTGGAGACCATGATCGACACCAGGTGCAGCACGGTCTGGAGCAGCGCGATGCCGGCGAGGACGGCGACACCGAGCCGGGAGAAGAAGAGGTCCCCCCGGACCTGGTCCGCGATCGCCAGGACCACGATGAGCAGCGAGGCCTCGATGCCGAGGACGAGCCGGTGGAACTTGAGCGCGGCGGCGGCCCGGCGGGCCAGCGCCATGCCGGAGGAGCGCGGCTCGGAGGCCGCCTCCTTGACCGGCGGCAGACCGCCCTGGTGGCGGGCGACGCCGACGAGGTCGGTCTCGGCCTTGATCAGGATGGCGCCGAGGGCGGCGAGCGTGCCCAGGAAGGCCCAGAGCCAGTCGATCCGGCCCGTGCCCCACAGGTCGGCGGCGCGCAGGCCGAAGCCGACGAGCACGGCCGCGTCGCACAGGTAGGCGCCGACCCGGTCCAGGTAGACCCCGGCCAGCGAGTACTGCTTCTTCCAGCGGGCCACCTCGCCGTCGACGCAGTCGAGCAGCAGGTAGAGCTGGACCATGAGCGCGCCGAGCAGCGCCCCCGGGATCCCCGGCACGAGCAGCGCCGGGGCGGCGAGGACGCCCGCGAGCGTCATGACGTACGTCAGCTGGTTCGGCGTGACCCTGGTGCCGACGAGCTGACGGGTGATCCTGAGCGAGATCTCCCGCATGTAGAGGCGGCCGCCCCAGTGCTCGCCGCTCCGCCGGTCCTTCACACCCGGCGGGTGGACGACCGGGCGGAGTTCGGCCACCGTGGGCTTCCGCGCAGGACGGGGCTCAGCTACCGATGGATTTTGCATAGTCGGCGTACGCGTCCCTGATCTCGTCGTCGGACAGGTCGAGGTGTTCGAGGATGGTGAAGCGGCCCGGCCGGGTCTGCGGGGCGAAGGACACCGCCTGGACGAACTCGTCCACCGTGAAGCCCATCTCCTCCGGCAGGACGGGCAGCCCGTGCCGGCGCAGGGTCTCGACCATCACCGCGGAGGTGTCCCGCGCGCCGCGCAGGTGCATCGCGAAGGCCGCGCCGAGACCGCACTGCTCGCCGTGGCTGGCCGCGCGGGTCGGGAAGAGCAGGTCGAAGGCGTGGCTGATCTCGTGGCAGGCGCCCGAGGAGGGGCGGCTGTCGCCGCTGATGGACATGGCGATGCCGGACATCACCAGGCCCTCGGAGAGCGTGACGAGGAAGTCGTCGTCGCCCACGCCGCCGGGGTGGCGGAGCACGGCCTCGCCGGCGCTGCGGGCCATGGCGGCGGCCAGGCCGTCGACCTTCTCGCCGGTCTCGCGGTGGGAGAGCTCCCAGTCCTCGATCGCGGAGAGGTTGGAGATCGCGTCGCCGATGCCGGAGCGGATGTAGCGGACCGGCGCGTCCCTGATCACGTCCAGGTCGATGACCAGCGCGATCGGGGTGGGCACGCCGTAGGAGCCGCGGCCGTTGTCGTTGTCCAGCGTGGAGATCGGCGAGCAGATCCCGTCGTGCGACAGGTTGGTGGCGATGGCCACCAGCGGCAGCCCGACCCGGGCCGCCGCGTACTTGGTCACGTCGATGATCTTGCCGCCGCCGAGGGCGACCACGGCGTCGTACCGCTTGCCGCGCATGGCGTCGGCGAGCTTGACGGCCTCGTCGATGGTGCCGCCCGAGACCGGGTACCAGTCGGCACCCGGCAGCTCGGGGGCGAAGTGGTCGCGCAGCTTGAGGCCCGAGCCGCCGCTGATGGCGACGGCGATCTTGCCGTTGCTGGAGATCCGCTGGTCCGCGAGGAGCGCGGACAGGTCGTCCAGCGCTCCCCGGCGGATGTCGACGACGACCGGCGAGGGGATCAGCCGGGTCAGTACTGGCACGCGATCTCACGGCCCTTCGCGAGGTCGTCGTGGTTGTCGATCTCGACCCACTTGACGTCACCGATGGGCTCGACGTCGACGACGAAGCCGCGGTTGACGAGCTCCTGGTAGCCGTCCTCGTAGTAGAGGTCGGGGTCGCGCTCGAAGGTCGCCTTGAGGGCGTCGGCGAGCTCCTCGGCGGCCTCGGCCTCGATGAGCGAGACGCCGATGTACTCGCCGGTGGCGGTGGCCGGGTCCATGAGCTTGGTGATGCGCTGGACGCCCTTGCCCTCGGCGGTGACGACCTTCATCTCCTCGTCGGCGAGGTGCTTCACCGTGTCGAGGGCGAGGATGATCTTCTTGCCCTCGCCGCGGGCGGCGAGCAGGGTCTTCTCGACGGAGACCGGGTGGACGGTGTCGCCGTTGGCGAGGATCACACCGCGCTTGAGGACCTCGCGGGCGCACCACAGGGAGTAGGCGTTGTTCCACTCCTCGGCCTTGTCGTTGTCGACGAGGGTGAGGGACAGGCCGTACTTGGCCTCCAGGGCCTCCTTGCGGGCGTAGACGGCCTCCTTGCGGTAGCCGACGACGATCGCGACCTCGGTGAGGCCGATCTCGGCGAAGTTCTTGAGCGTGCCGTCGAGGATGGTCAGCTCGTTCTCGGTGCCCTCGCCGGACACGGGCACGAGGGCCTTCGGAAGCGTCTCGGTGTAGGGGCGCAGACGCCGTCCGGCACCGGCTGCCAGTACGAGGCCGATCATGCTGTTTCTCCTTCGTCGTGAACGGCGGGTGCTCCGGCGGAGACCCAGAAGCGGATGGACTCCACGAGCACCACGAGGGCGACGGCTGCCGCGAGCGCGGTCAGCGCCAGGGTGAAGTCGTCGCCGCGGTCCGCCAGGAGGGCGGCGAGGACGGTCACCAGGAGCGTGCGCCCCTCGTGTCCGCCGGTGACGCGCACCAGCCAGGCGGGCGGCGCGCCGGTGCCGCCGCGAATGCGGTACACCGTGTCGTAGTGATGGTAGGCGACGGCCGCGACCAGCCCGAATGCGGCGGGGAGCGCCTGGGGCGCGTCCGACTTCGCCGCGAGGATCAGGACCGTGCCGTACTCGGCGGCGCGGAAGAGCGGGGGGAGCAGCCAGTCGAGGGGGCCCTTGAGGGGCTGGGAGACGGCGAGTCCGGACAGGAGCGCGTAGGCGACGGCGCCGCCGGACGCGGCCCAGGGGTCGCCCTGGACGAGGGCCGAGCCGAGCAGGGCGACCGCGCCGAGGGCCGCGAGCAGCGGCGTGCTCGCATAGTGGCGGGCGTCACGGGACCGGAGCCGCGCGACGGTCCCGGCGATCGGGCCCGAGTCCGTGAGGTCCGCCAGCGCCTGCGCCGCCCGGTCCGTGCGCTTGGCCTTGCGGGTCAGGGAGCGCAGGACGCGCCCCGCCGTGGTGTAGCAGGCGCCGAAGGCGCAGCCGACGATCAGGGCCCAGAAGACGATCCGGGGGCTGGTGGCGGCGGTGAGGACGGCGATCATCGCCCAGCGCTCGCCGATCGGCAGGATGATCATGCGGCGGGCCCAGACCGTCCAGCCGACGCTGTCCAGCCTGCTGGAGAGGGCGGCGGTCGGGCTGGTGTTGGCCGTGGCGTCGTGGTTGGCCTCGTTGAACGAGAAGTCCACGACGTGCCGGCAGGTCATGAGGACCATCGCGCCGAGCGCGAGGGCCCAGACGTCGTCGCCGTCGCGGGCGGCGCCGAGGGCGAGGCCCGCGTAGAAGGCGTACTCCTTGGCCCGGTCGAAGGTGGCGTCGAGCCAGGCGCCCATCGTCGAGTACTTGAGCGCGTAGCGGGCGAGCTGCCCGTCGGTGCAGTCGAGGACGAAGGAGACCAGGAGGAGGACGCCGGCGGCGATGTAGCCGCCGCGCTCGCCGGTCGCCGCGCAGCCGGCCGCGATCAGCGCGGTGAGCAGCGAGGCGGTGGTGACCTGGTTGGGGGTGAGGCCGCGGCGCGCGCACCAGCGGGCGATGTAGCGCGAGTACGGGCTGATGAAGAAGGTGGTGAAGAAGCCGTCGTGCGCCTTGACGGCCGAGCGCAGGCGGACGGCCTCGTCGTCGACGGCGTCGACGGCGGCGCGGGCCGCGTGGCGGGCCTCGGCGTCGGTGGGCACGGTGGCGACGAGGGTGCCGAGCTGGGGCCGGTGGACGGCGACGCCGTCGGCGTCGAGGGCGTCGGCGAGCGCGTCCGCCAGGCCGTCGGTGAGCGTGCCGGTGCCGGCGGCCCCGGGGGTCGCGGAGACCGCGGCCAGGGCGCGGGCGAGCGCGGGGCGGGCCTCGCGCTGCGCGGTGAGCGCGCCGGGGGCGGCGGCCGCGGGGAAGCGGGGGTCGGTCAGGGCGAGGCGCAGCGCGTGCAGGTGGCCGACGAACCGGGGGTCGACGAGCGCGACGCGCTCGCCCGCCGGGACGGCGGCGAGGAGGGCTCCGGCCTCCTCGGCGCCGGAGGCGATCCGGACGTCGAAGCCGAGCGACCGCAGATCACCGTCGAGCGAGGATCCGGGTGCCGGCGGGCCGGTGAGGATGGCGGTCGACAGACGAACTCACTCCTTGGAGCTGACGGAGGGGCCGGCGGGGCCATGGCGGCCCCGGGCGCGGCGGTGTGGCCCGGCACCGGGCGGCGACACGTCGGCTGAGGCTATCGGATGAACGGAACGTGAGTTCACCGAGGCTTCGCCCGCAGGCCTCCCCCGGGACGGTGCGTGTCCGTCCGGGTGCGAAGCGTCCCGCGGAGATCATCATGGGCGATCGGCGGCCCGCCCCACAAACCTCGACCCGGGAGGCCACTGGCACCCCCTGCCCGTTCCGGCGTCGCCGCAGGTCAGAGCATATGACAACGGTGTTCAGTACCGTGTTGCGCATACCCCCCACCCGTAGTTCACTTGCGAATCTGGGACCGCCGAGAAACACGGACGACACGACCGGGAGGCCTTGTCATGGGGGCTGGACACGACCACGGGCACAGCCACGGCGGCCCGCCGCCGACGGGCACCGCGGCGGCGGCGTACAGGAACCGGCTGCGGATCGCGCTCGGCATCACGCTCTCCGTGATGGTGATCGAGATCATCGGCGGTCTGGTCGCCGACTCGCTCGCGCTGATCGCGGACGCGGCCCACATGGCGACCGACGCCGTCGGCCTCGCGATGGCGCTCCTCGCGATCCACTTCGCGAACCGGCCGCCCACGGAGAACCGCACGTTCGGGTACGCCCGGGCCGAGATCCTGGCGGCTCTCGCCAACTGCCTGCTGCTGCTCGTCGTCGGCGGTTACGTGCTGTACGAGGCGATCCAGCGGTTCATCGAGCCGGCCGAGACCAAGGGCGGGCTGGCGATCGCGTTCGCGGTGATCGGCCTGGTGGCCAACGTGGTCTCGCTGTCGCTGCTCGTGCGGGGCCAGAAGGAGAGCCTCAATGTCCGCGGGGCGTATCTGGAGGTGCTCGCGGACGCGCTGGGTTCGGTCACCGTGATCGTCGCGTCCGGGATCATCCTGGCCACGGGCTGGCAGTACGCCGACCCCATCGCCTCGATCGTGATCGGCCTGATGATCGTGCCGCGGACGGTCAAGCTGCTGCGGGAGACCCTGGACGTGCTCCTGGAGGCGGCCCCCAAGGGCGTCGACATGGCGGACGTACGGGCGCACATCCTGGCCCTGCCGGGCGTCGAGGGCGTGCACGACCTGCATGCCTGGACGATCACCTCGGGCATGCCGGTGCTCTCCGCGCACGTGGTCGTCGACCAGGAGGCGCTGGACTCGGTCGGGCACGAGAAGATGCTGCACGACCTCCAGGGCTGCCTGGGCTCCCACTTCGACGTGGAGCACTGCACCTTCCAGCTGGAGCCGGTCGGGCACGCGGAGCACGAGGCGAAGCTCTGCCTGTGAACCCGGGCGCCTGTTAGTCTCTTCGTACGAACGCGTGTGGAGAGGAGCTGAGGTTGATGACCGTCGCGATGGAGGCTGCCCCGTGCGGCAGCGCCCGGTCGTCCCTCAGCCTCCGGGTCTCCGGCTGACCTGATCCCGGTTCTTCCCACCGGTACGTCACGTCGTCGGCCGGGGCCCTTTTTCACCCAAAGGGTTTCCACGTTGTCCGACAACGCTCTGCACGACTCCTTCTTCGCCCTGCACCACGGCCTTCCGCGCCAGGGTCCGGGCTCCGACACCACCACCCGTCGGCTCCTCGCGCTCGCGGGGCCGCTTCCCGAGCGTCCGCGCGTGCTCGACCTGGGCTGCGGCCCCGGCCGCTCCGCGCTGCTCCTGGCCGCCGAGGCGAACGCCGAGGTGACCGCCGTCGACACCCACGAACCGTTCCTCGCGGAACTGCGGCAGACCGCCGCCGCCCGCGGGCTCGACGGTTCAGTCCGCACCCTGAACGCCGACATGGGCGCGCTGCCGTTCCCCGACGGCTCCTTCGACCTGGTCTGGGCCGAGAGCTCGGTCTTCGTCCTCGGCTTCGACCGGGCCCTCGCCGAGTGGCGCAGGCTCCTCGCGCCCGGAGGCACCCTGGTGCTCACCGAGTGCGTCTGGACCACCGGGGAGCCGGGCCCGGTGGCCCGCGCCTTCTGGGAGGACCACTACACCCTGCGTACGGTCGCCGGGAACGCGGCGGCGGCGATCGGGGCCGGCTACCACGTCCTGGGGACCGTCCCGCAGCCCGAGGGCGACTGGGACGAGTACTACGTCCCGCTCGCCGCGCATGCCGACGCGGCCGACACCGCCGTCCCCGGCATGGCCGAGGCGGTGGCGGGGGCGCGCGCCGAGATCGCGCTGCGGCGCGAGCACGGCTCCGAGTACGGGTACGCGGGCTTCGTCCTGCGGCCCGCCGACCCGCGCTGGCGCACCCGCCCGGAGACGGACGCGGACGTCGCGGAGATCCGGCGGGTGGTGTCGACGGCCTTCGGGTCGGAGGCCGCCCCCTCGGAGACGGAGGCCGACCTCGTCGAGGCGCTCCGGGCCGACGACGCCTGGCTGCCGGGCCTGTCGTACGTGGCAGAGGCCCCGGACGGCACGGTCGCGGCGCACGCCCTGATCACCCGCTGCCGGGTGGGCGGCGCCCCCGCGGCCGCGCTCGCCCCGGTCTCGGTGGCTCCGGCGCACCAGCGGACGGGGGCCGGGCAGGCCGTCGTCCGGGCGGTGCTCGACGCGGCCAGGCTGCGCGGTGAGCCGCTCGTGCTCGTCCTGGGCCATCCGGGGTACTACCCGCGGTTCGGGTTCGTACGGGCGTCCGAGTACGGAATCAAGCCAGGTTTCGAGGTGCCGGACGAAGCGATGATGGCGCTCGTCCTGGACGGTTCCGCACCCGTACCCGCGGGCACGCTCGTCTATCCGGCACCTTTCGGGGTGTAGTGCCCGATTGACGGTCCGCCGCTCCCACCGCGCCGGGGCGTACTCCGGTGCGGTGGGAGCGGCCACGTCCGGCCGCCGAAGTACGGACAAGCCGGTTTTGTACGGCAGACTGTGGTGGCCCCACCGGGCCGAGGACCGATGCGAAGGATGGGTATGCCGATCACACCAGCCACCGCGGCTCAGATCTCGCCGGAGATCGCGTCGAACGGCGTCCAGCCGTCCGGAGTCCCGGCGCCGATCATGCTCGAACTGGTCGACGAGGAGGGGAGGACCATCGGCACCGCGGAGAAGCTCGCCGCGCACCAGGCGCCGGGGCAGCTCCACCGCGCCTTCTCCGTCTTCCTCTTCGACGAGTCGGGCCGGCTGCTGCTCCAGCGGCGGGCGCTCGGCAAGTACCACTCCCCCGGCGTCTGGTCGAACACCTGCTGCGGCCACCCCTACCCGGGCGAGGCGCCGTTCGCCGCGGCGGCCCGGCGCACCTTCGAGGAGCTGGGCGTCTCGCCGACGCTGCTCGCGGAGGCCGGCACCGTCCGCTACAACCACCCGGACCCGGCCTCGGGCCTGGTGGAGCAGGAGTTCAACCACCTCTTCGTCGGCCTGGTGCAGGCCGACCCGCGGCCGGACCCGGAGGAGATCGAGTCCACCGAGTTCGTGACCGCCGACGAGCTGATCGAGCGGCACGAGGCCGTGCCCTTCTCCGCCTGGTTCATGACGGTCCTGGACGCGGCGCGTCCGGCGATCAGGGAGCTGACGGGCCCGTCCGGGGGCTGGTGACCTCCGGCGTCACGGGCGCGCCTCCCCGGCCCCGGTGCCATCGGGGCCGGGGCGCCCGTCCGCCCCTCCGCGCCGACCCCTCTGTTTCGCACCTGGCGGGAGGGCCGGGCGGGAGGGTCAGGCGGGCCCCAGGGGCAGCGCCGCCCAGATGATCTTCCCGCCGCTCGCGGTGTGCTCGACGTCGCAGGTGCCGCCGGCCTCCTGGGCGATCTCGCGGACCAGGAGGAGTCCCCGGCCTCCGGTCTGCCCCCAGTCCGCCTCCAGGGCCTTGGGGCGGTACGGGTGGTTGTCCTCGACGGACACCCTGATCCACTCGGGGCCGATCGCGACCTCCACCGCTATCTCCGGGGAGAGCAGGGCCGCGTGCCGCACGGCGTTGGTCACCAGCTCGGAGACGATCAACAGCAGGCCGTCCATGATCTCCTCATGGACGGGGACGCCCTGGCGGACCAGCAGGTCGCGTACGGCGTGCCGGGCCTGCGGGACGGAGACGTCGACCGCCGCAGCGGTGAAGCGCCAGACTCCTTCGTAGGACGGTTGCCGGGCGGGGACGCCTCCGTGGGTCCCCACGGTCCCGTTCCCACCCTCGTGCTCGATTCTCGCCACGGATCGAGTCTTGGCAATGCGCGCGGGCAGACCGGCCTACTGACCAGAAGTCGACACTTATCGGCCGCCTTCTGATCGGCTGAGTATGCCAACGTCAGTTGTTCGACTGTTCCTGTGCGCTTTCTGAGGATTCCGGAAGCGGGTCCTCCGTCGGCGCCGACGGAGTCACCATACTGACGATCCGTCTGCCGCCCACCCCGATCGCGATCAGCCCGAGCCCGTCGAAGAGCAGCGCGAGCGAGAAGAAGACGCCGAGGACGTACAGGCTGCTGTGCGGCCAGTCGAACAGGACGAGCAGGCCGAGCAGCAGACCGAAGGCGCCCTGGAGCAGCGTCCAGCCGAACTGCGGCCCGCGCACCACCACGCTGCCGACCAGCCGGAAGAGCCCACCGGTCAGGAACAGCAGCGCGGCGAACATCGTCAGCGCCTCCGCCGAGCCCTCCGGATGGCGGATGACCACGACACCGGCCGCGATGTTCAGGGCGGCCACCACCGCGGCGAGCCAGAAGTAGCTGGTGCCCCGGGACTGGACGGCCTGGAGCAGCCCCACGACACCGCCGATCAGCAGCAGCCAGCCGAAGAGCAGCATGGACGTGAGCGTGGCGGCGGCGGTGTAGATCAGGCCGACGACACCGCCGACCACGAGCAGGACGCCCAGGACGGCCAGCCGGCTGAAGCTGCGGCTGAGCTTCTTCCCCTCGCGCCTCATCTCCCGGACCGGGTCCGGGCCGCTCTGCGTCCCGCGGGCGTCCTCGGCCATGCGCTGCCTCCTCGGAGCGGCCCCTTCCTGATCGTACGTTCGGGCCCGGCCGATAGCATCCGCCCCATGGAGCCGCAGCTGAAGGACAGCGTCACGGACGGGATCGCCACCGTCGTCATCGCCAACCCCGCCAAGCGCAACGCCATGAGCGCCGGGATGTGGCGCGCCCTGCCCGGCGTCCTGGAGCGGCTCGCCGCCGACTCGGCCGTCCGGGTCCTGGTGCTCACCGGCGAGGGCGACACCTTCTGCGCCGGGGCGGACATCTCGACGCTGCGGGAGCCCGGGGACGAGCAGCAGGCCCTCGCGGTGCGGGCCGAGGAGGCCCTCGCGGCCTTCCCCAAGCCGACCCTCGCCGCAGTCCGGGGCTTCTGCGTCGGTGGCGGCAGCCAGCTCGCCGCCGCCTGCGACCTGCGCTTCGCCGAGGAGGGCGCCCGGTTCGGGATCACGCCCTCGAAGCTCGGCATCGTCTACCCGTCCTCCTCGACCCGCAGGCTCACCGCCCTGGTCGGGCCCTCGACCGCCAAGTACCTGCTGTTCTCGGGCGAGTTGATGGAGGCGGAGCGGGCGCTGCGGACCGGGTTCGTGGACGAGCTGCACCCGGCGGGCGCGCTGGACAAGCGGGTCGCCGAGTTCTCCCGGCTGCTCGCCTCCCGCTCGCTGCTCACCCAGGCGGCGGCCAAGGAGTTCGCCGACGGACGTCTGGACCGGGACGCCCACTGGGCGGAGCAGGCGCGCGGCAGCGGCGACACCGCCGAGGGCGTCGCCGCCTTCCTGGAGCGCCGCGCACCCCGCTTCACGTACGGGCTCTGAGGCTCAGCCGACCTTCTGGCC
Source organism: Streptomyces sp. NPDC021012 (assembly GCF_044333355.1). NCBI lineage: Bacteria > Bacillati > Actinomycetota > Actinomycetes > Kitasatosporales > Streptomycetaceae > Streptomyces > Streptomyces sp. NPDC021012. Next base: position 447,218 of record NZ_JBIRQU010000003.1, on the reverse strand, counting down.
GCGCCACTGCGCCACGATCGCGGCCGGGGCCTTCTCCGGCGAGCCCGCGTCGTACGGCGGCTGCGGGTCGTACTCGGTGAGCAGCTGGATCGTCTGGGCGGTCTCGTCACCGGCGATCCGGCCGAGCAGGTGCAGCGCCATGTCGATGCCGGAGGAGACGCCGGCGGCCGTCACGTACTTGCCGTCGAAGACGACCCGCTCGCCGGTGGGTTCGACGCCGAGGGCCCGCAGTTCGTCGAAGGCGAGCCAGTGGGTGGTCGCCCGCCGGTCCTTCAGCAGGCCCGCCGCGGCGAGGACCAGCGCGCCGGTGCAGACGGAGGTGGTCCAGGTGCTGGTGGCGTCGGCAGTGCGGAGCCAGTCGAGGATCTCCGGGTCGTCCATGGCCACCCGCGCGTCGGGCCCGCCGGGGACCAGGACGATGTCCGGGCTCGGAACCTCGGCGAGGCTCCGGTCGGCGACCAGCGCCAGGCTCCCCTGGTCGTTGCGGACGGGTCCGGCCTCCTTGGCCACGAACACGGTCTCGGCCCCGGGGAGCCGGCCGAGCAGCTCGTACGGGCCGACGGCGTCGAGGGTGGTGAAGCGGTCGTAGAGCAGGACGGCGATCTGCATGCGGGTTCCTTTCGAGGGGCGGGGTCGCTGGTGGCGCGGCAGGTCGACCACAGGTCCATCGGCGAAGGGTCGGCACACAGAGGGATCCCTTCCGGACGGCGCTCGGTCGACCACGGGTTGGATGACGACGGCGGAAGCCGACGACGGCGGAGGCTGACGGGTCAGGCGCGCACAGCGTGGAAGCGGCGGCGGTACTCCGTCGGGGCGGTGCCCAGGGCCTTCAGGAAGGCGCGGCGCATCGTCTCTGGGGTGCCGTACCCCGAGGCGCGGGCGATCTCCTCGACGCCGCCCGAGGTCTCCTCCAGGAGGCGGCGGGCGTGTTCGAGGCGGATCCGGTCGGCGTAGCGGCCGGGCGGGACGCCGGTCTCCGCGTGGAAGGCGCGGGCGAAGTGGCGGGGCGAGAGCCGGGCGCGGGCGGCCAGCGCGTCGACGGAGAGGTCCCCGTCGGGGTGTTCGCTGATCCATTGCTGGAGGTCCCGCAGCGGCTCCCGGCGGGCGGTCTGGGCGGACAGCTGGGCGCTGAACTGGGCCTGGTTGCCGGGGCGGCGCAGGAAGACGACCAGGCGGCGGGCGACGGCGAGGGCGACGTCCCGGCCGAGGTCCTCCTCGACGAGGGCGAGGGCCAGGTCGATGCCGGCGGTGACCCCGGCGGAGGTGGAGAGCCGCCCGTCCCGCACGAAGATGGGGTCCGGGTCGACCTCGACCCGGGGGTAGCGGCGCGCGAGGTGCTCGCAGGCGATCCAGTGGGTGGTGGCCCGGTGTCCGTCGAGGAGCCCGGCCTCGGCGAGGAGCAGGGCCCCGGTGCAGACGGAGACCAGCCGCTCGGCCCGCGGGGCGTGCTCGCGCAGCCAGTCGACCAGGGCCGGCTCGGGGGCGCGGGTGCCTTCGCCGCCGGGGACGACGAGGGTGTGCGGCGGCCCGTCGGCGACCGCCGCGTCCAGGGAGGCGTCCGGGAGGAGGCGCAGTCCGCTGCGCGTACGGACCGGTCCGCCGTCCAGTGAGGCGGTGCGGATCGGGTACGCGGACGGGTCCCCGGCGGCGCGGGCGGCACCGGCGAACACCTCGACGGGGCCGGTGACGTCGAGGCTCTGCACGTCGTCGAAGAGGACGACGAGGACGGGTCGTTGCGTCATGGCTCCATCCTTCGCGGACCCGGCGGTGTCCGCAACGACGGGGAACCCACCTTTCCTGCCATGTGTTCCCGCCGTTCCCGTCGTACCGACCAGTCGGTAATCTTCGGGTCCATGACGACTTCTCTCCCCCCGCGCGCGGGACGCCACTGTCACAACGCCCTCAACCCGCTGCACTCCACGCTGTACTTCTCGCCCGATCTGGACCGCGAGTTCGCCGCCCTCGGCTTCACCGACCAGAGCGCGATGCGGCTCGCCGCGCGCAGCGCCGCCCTTGGCGCGGTGGGCGCGGGCACGGTCGCCGCGACCTTCTACAACTACAACCACGAGTTCCTCGCCCGGCACCTCCCGGCCGTCTGGGAGACCGCCTCCCCCGCCGAGGTCCTGGACGCGCGCCTGCGGACCGCCGACGCGACCCTGCGCCGGCTGCTCGGCGACGAGGCCGTCTCCTCCCCGGAGATGGCCGAGGCGGCGGAGCTCGCCCTGCGCGCCACCGAGGCCTGCACCCGGCACGCCCGGCCGCTCTACTCGGCCCATGCCGACCTCCCGGTGCCCGAGCAGCCCCACCTCGCCTACTGGTACGCCGCCACGCTGCTGCGCGAGCACCGGGGCGACGGGCACCTCGCGGCGCTGCTCTCCGCCGGGCTCGACCCCGTCGAGGCCCTCGTCTCGCACACCGCCACCGGCAAGGGCATGGCGCCGCGCTGGATCCTCGGCACGCGCGGCTGGCGGCGGGCCGACTGGGACGCGGCGGCGGAGCGGCTGCGCGAGCGCGGGCTCCTCGACGCGGACGGCGAGCTGACGGAGTCGGGCACGGCCCTGCGCACCGAACTGGAGGAGCGGACCGACCGGCTGGACTCCGCCCCGTACGAGCACCTCGGCGCGGCCGGGGTCGAGCGCCTCACCGAGCTGGGGCGCGGCTTCCTGTTCGCGGCGGCCGGTGCGGGCGCCTTCCCGGCGGACCTGGTCGGCAAGGGCTGATCCGGCCCCGGGGACGCGCGCGGGACGGGTCGGTTGCCGCGTACGGGTGAGCGACCCGGCAGAATGCACTCGCAAGCTTGAGGCACGAGAAGGCGAGTCGGGACACCGTGACGACGTCCATCGAAGCAAGGATCGCCGAGGAGCTCGGCGTACGCGAGCGACAGGTGAGGGCAGCCGTCGAGCTCCTCGACGGCGGTTCGACCGTGCCGTTCATCGCGCGCTACCGCAAGGAAGCGACCGAGATGCTCGACGACGCGCAGCTGCGCACCCTGGAGGAGCGGCTGCGGTATCTGCGCGAGCTGGAGGACCGCCGGTCGGCGATCCTCGACTCGGTGCGCGAGCAGGGCAAGCTGACGGCGGAGCTGGAGGCGAGCATCCGGGCCGCCGACACCAAGGCGCGCCTGGAGGACATCTACCTGCCCTTCAAGCCGAAGCGCCGGACGAAGGCCCAGATCGCCCGCGAGGCCGGTCTGGAACCGCTGGCGGAGGGGCTGCTCGCCGATCCCTCGGTCGAGCCGGCGGCCGCCGCCGCGGCCTTCGTGGACGGGGACAAGGGCGTCGCGGACGCCGCCGCGGCCCTGGAGGGCGCGCGGGCGATCCTCGCCGAGAAGTTCTCCGAGGACGCCGACCTCATCGGCGAGCTGCGCGAGCGCATGTGGGGCCGCGGACGGCTCGTGGCGAAGGTCCGCGAGGGGCAGGAGGAGGCGGGAGCGAAGTTCGCCGACTACTTCGACTTCGCCGAGCCCTTCACGGCACTGCCCTCGCACCGGGTGCTGGCCATGCTGCGCGGCGAGAAGGAGGACGTCCTCAGCCTGGAGCTCGAGCCGGAGGAGCCCACCGAGGGTCCTTCCTCGTACGAGGGGATCGTCGCGGGCCGCTTCGGCGTCGCCGACCGGGGCCGTCCCGGGGACAAGTGGCTCCAGGACACGGTCCGCTGGGCCTGGCGGACCCGCATCCAGGTGCACCTGGGGATCGACCTGCGGCTGCGGCTGCGGACGGCCGCCGAGGACGAGGCGGTCCGGGTCTTCGCGGCGAACCTGCGGGACCTGCTGCTCGCCGCGCCGGCCGGCACCCGGGCGACGCTCGGGCTCGACCCCGGTTTCCGTACGGGCGTGAAGGTCGCCGTCGTCGACGCGACCGGCAAGGTCGTCGCGACCGACACGATCTACCCGCACGTCCCCGCCAACAAGTGGGACCAGGCCCTCGAGAAGCTGGCGCGGCTCGCGAAGGAGCACGCGGTCGAGCTGGTCGCGATCGGCAACGGCACGGCCTCCCGCGAGACCGACAAGCTGGCGGGCGAACTCCTCGCCAAGCACCCCGAGTTGAAGCTGACGAAGGTGATGGTCTCGGAGGCCGGCGCCTCGGTCTACTCGGCCTCCGCCTTCGCCTCGCAGGAACTCCCGGACCTGGACGTGTCGTTGCGCGGCGCCGTCTCCATCGCGCGGCGGCTCCAGGACCCGCTGGCCGAGCTGGTGAAGATCGACCCGAAGTCCATCGGCGTCGGCCAGTACCAGCACGACCTGGCCGAGGTGAAGCTCTCGCGCTCGCTCGACGCGGTGGTCGAGGACTGTGTGAACGGCGTCGGCGTGGACGTCAACACCGCTTCCGCGCCGCTGCTTTCGCGGGTCTCGGGCATCAGCTCGGGCCTCGCCGAGAACATCGTCGCGCACCGGGACGCCAACGGCCCCTTCCGCTCCCGCAAGGCGCTCAAGGACGTGGCCAGGCTCGGCCCGAAGGCGTACGAGCAGTGCGCGGGCTTCCTGCGCATCCGGGGCGGCGACGACCCGCTCGACGCCTCCTCGGTGCACCCGGAGGCGTACCCGGTGGTCCGCCGCATGGTGAAGGCGACGGGCGGCGAGGTCGCGGCGCTGATCGGCGACACGGGCACGCTGCGCTCGCTGCGGGCGGACGACTTCGTCGACGAGACCTTCGGTCTGCCGACGGTGACGGACATCCTGCGCGAGCTGGAGAAGCCGGGCCGCGACCCGCGTCCGGCGTTCCGCACGGCCACCTTCAAGGAGGGCGTCGAGAAGATCGGCGACCTGGCGTCCGGGATGGTCCTGGAGGGCGTCGTCACCAACGTGGCCGCGTTCGGCGCGTTCGTGGACGTCGGCGTGCACCAGGACGGCCTGGTCCACGTGTCGGCGATGTCGAAGACCTTCGTCAAGGACCCGCGCGACGTCGTGAAGCCCGGCGACGTGGTCAAGGTGAAGGTCCTGGACGTGGACGTCCCGCGCAAGCGCATCTCGCTGACGCTGCGGCTCGACGACGAGCCGGGCGCGGACGGCCAGGGCGGTGCGCCCAAGCGCGACCGGGGCGACCGGGGCGAGCGCTCCGGTCGGCCGCCGCAGCAGCGCCAGGGCGGCGGCCGCCGCTCCGAGGGCGACAGGCGGAACGAGCGCGGGGACCGGGGCGGCAACCGGAACGACCGGGGCGGCCGGGACCGCTCGGCGGCGCCCGCGCCCGCGAACAGCGCGATGGCGGACGCCCTCCGCAAGGCCGGCCTGCTCGGCGAGGGCGGCGCCAAGCGCCGATAGAACCCGCAGGTCGGAGGCGGTTTCCGACCGGACTGCCGGAGTCGTCCCCGTACACCCCGACCGGGCGCGTGCGGGGACGACGCGCGTTCACCGGATGCTGAATCGGATCGTCCGTTTTTTCCATTGACGCGCGCAGGACAAGGCACCAAGATCATCTCCGGCCTCCGCGGAAGGTCGCACATGCTCCTGCTCCCAGAGGTAGAGACGACAAGATGAAGCGCATGATCGCGAAGGTGGCGGGCGTGTCCGCCGCCGCGATGACCATGGCCCTGGTCCCGCTCGCGGGCACCTCGTACGCCGCCGGCTGCTCCGGCTCCGGCTGCGACAACCTCGGCCCCGTCTCCCAGGCCTGCGACAAGGACGCCGTCACCAAGGTGTCCGTCTCCGACGGCATCGACAAGGCCGAGCTGCGCTGGTCGGCCACCTGTCAGGCCGGCTGGGTCCGCGTCACCGACCCGTACGGCCCCGACAACTGGTGGGACCACTACGGCTACGTCGAGAAGTGGCTGGGCGCCGGCACCGACTTCCAGCGCAGCCTCTCCGTGAAGATCCCCGACCCGGGTTCCGACTGGTCCAACATGCTCGGCGGCAGCAGCTACTACTACCGCGTGTGCCTCAAGGACACCGGCACGGGCAAGGTCAACTGCAGCACCTTCTGGTAGACCGCAGACCCCCGCGTCCGTGCGAAGAGGCCACGGCCCCCACGGGGCCGTGGCCTCTTCGCATTCGGTCCCCGTTACGGCAGGAAGCGCAGCGCCCAGTCGGCGCGGTTGGCGACGGCGAGGTCCCCGTCCTCCGTCATCGGCTGGAGGAGGCGGCGGGCCGTCTTCGGGTCCGCCTGGACCAGCTCGACGATCTCGGTGGCCAGCCCGTCCTGGTCGTCCCCGAGGTCGACGGCCGAGGCGCGGATCAGCGTCGGGAGGACCTCCGGGCCGCCGAGGGCGGCGAGGACGCCGCCGAGGAGCTCCCGGGCGTAGGCGTTCCGCTCGCCGAGGGCGCGGTCCAGCTCCTCCTGGAGGCGCGGCAGGAGACCGGCGTCGCCCGAGGCCGCGATCTCGTCGGCGAGGTCGATCGTCTCGTCCACGTCGGCGTCCAGATCGTCCAGCATCTCGGTCAGCCGGGTCAGTAGGTCGGTCATGGTGCCTCCTGGAATGCGCCGTCCACGAGGACCGGAACGGCGGTCGAGCGGTCGAGCTCGGCGGCCACGGCCACGTCCTGCGGAAAGCCGTACTCGTACAGTTCACGGCCCGAGTCGCAGCCGTGCAAGGCGGCGACCGGGTCCTCGGTCGCGTCCCACAGCGTGGCCGCCGCGGTCGCCTCCGGGGTCAGGGGGTGCGTGCCCCGCAGGGCGGAGAGCACGGCTCCGGCGCCCAGCAGGTCTTCGAGCGCCGGGCGCAGCGAGCCGTCGGGCCACCGCTCGCCGGAGGCGATGACGGCGAGCGGGCGGTCCGCCGTCCCGTACCCCTCGTCGACGAGCCGGCGGGCCACGGCCGAGTGGTTGCGCAGGGAGGCCGCGACGACCGCCGTGCCGCGCTCGGCGGCCTCCGCGGCGATGGTGGAGCCGTTCGGGGACGGCAGGACCAGACGCGGCGGCCTCGGGGCGGTGCGCAGGGCGGCCGGGGAGAGCGACCACGGGTGCGTCCCGGTGGCCTCGCGCCGGCCGACGGCGAGCACGGCGTCCTTCTCCCGCGCGTACGCGGCGGCCGTGGCGTCCCTCCAGCGGTACGGGAGGACGGCGGTGCCGCCCTCGACGGCGACGCCGACGGCCGTGGTGAAGGACAGCACGTCGACGACGACCACGCAGGCGGCCGCCGGGGCGAGGGCCCGCGCCCCGACGGGCCCCCAGCCGAAGGACACGGTCATCGCGGGCCCGCTCCGAAGGCGACCGGCACCGCGCGGAGACCCGTCGTCCCGGGCCCCCGTCCGCAGGGGACCGGCATCAGAGTTCGGTCACCTTGCCGTCGGCGACCTCGATGCGGCGGGTGGTGCGGACCGCGTCGAGCATCCGCCGGTCGTGGGTGACGAGCAGCAGCGTGCCGGTGTACGAGTCGAGCGCGGACTCCAGCTGCTCGATGGCCGGCAGGTCCAGGTGGTTGGTCGGCTCGTCGAGGACGAGCAGGTTCACGCCCCGGCCCTGGAGCAGGGCGAGCGCGGCGCGCGTCCGCTCGCCCGGAGAGAGCGTGGTGGCGGGCCGCAGCACGTGGACGGCCTTGAGGCCGAACTTGGCGAGCAGCGTGCGGACCTCGGCGGGCTCGGTCTCGGGCACGGCCGCGCAGAAGGCCTCCAGGAGCGTCTCCGTGCCGTGGAAGAGCTTGCGGGCCTGGTCGACCTCGCCGACGACGACACCCGAGCCGAGGACCGCGTCGCCGGAGTCCAGCGGGAGGCGGCCGAGGAGGGCGGCGAGCAGGGTCGACTTCCCGGCGCCGTTGGCCCCGGTGACGGCGACCCGGTCGGCCCAGTCGATCTGGAGGGTGACGGGGCCGAAGGCGAAGTCGCCGCGGCGCACCTCGGCCTCGCGCAGGGTCGCGACGACGGAGCCGGAGCGGGGCGCGGCGGCGATCTCCATGCGCAGCTCCCACTCCTTGCGGGGCTCCTCGACGACGTCGAGGCGTTCGATCATGCGCTGGGTCTGCCGGGCCTTCGCGGCCTGCTTCTCGCTGGCCTCGCCGCGCAGCTTCCGGCCGATCTTGTCGTTGTCGGTCGCCTTGCGGCGGGCGTTGCGGACGCCCTTGTCCATCCAGTTGCGCTGCATGAGGGCGCGCCCCTCCAGGGCGGCCTTCTTGTCGGCGTACTCCTCGTACTCCTCGCGCGCGTGGCGGCGTGCGGTGTCCCGCTCCTCCAGGTAGGCCTCGTAGCCGCCGCCGTACAGGGTGATCTGCTGCTGGGCGAGGTCGAGTTCGAGGACCTTGGTGACGGTGCGGGTGAGGAACTCGCGGTCGTGGCTGACGACGACCGTGCCGGCGCGCAGCCCCTTCACGAAGGCCTCCAGGCGCTCCAGGCCTTCGAGGTCGAGGTCGTTGGTGGGCTCGTCGAGCAGGAAGACGTCGTAGCGGGAGAGGAGCAGCGAGGCGAGGCCGGCGCGGGCGGCCTGGCCGCCGGAGAGGGCGGTCATCGGCTGGTCGAGGCCGACGGTGAGGCCGAGGGAGTCGGCGACCTCCTCGGCGCGCTCGTCGAGGTCGGCGCCGCCGAGGTTGAGCCAGCGGTCCAGGGTGGTCGCGTACGCGTCGTCCGCGCCGGGGGTGCCGTCGACGAGGCCCTGGGTGGCCTCGTCCATGGCGGCCTGGGCGGCGGCGACGCCGGTGCGGCGGGCGAGGAACTCCCGCACGGTCTCCCCCGCGCGCCGCTCGGGCTCCTGCGGGAGGTGGCCGACGGCGGCGGTGGGCGGGGAGAGCCTCAGCTCGCCCTCCTCCGGGGTGTCGAGCCCGGCGAGCAGCCGCAGCAGGGTCGACTTCCCGGCGCCGTTGACGCCGACGAGGCCGATGACGTCGCCGGGGGCGACGACGAGGTCGAGCCCGGCGAAGAGGGTGCGTTCGCCGTGGCCGGCGGCGAGGTCCTTGGCGACGAGAGTGGCAGTCATCAGGGAACGAATCCTAGGCGACGCGGCGACACGCCGGGGATTCGAGGAGCCGGAGCAGTACGGACCGGTAGGCGGCGGCTGGGAAGCGGTACGGGCCGACGCCGGGGTAGCCCTCGCGTACGGGGTCGGCGGCGGTACCGGTCTGCCAGGCGAAGTCCCGCCAGACGACGTCCCCGCCCTCGCGGGCGACGACGGCGGTGACCGCGCCGCAGCCGGGGTCCTCGCAGTCGGGGCAGGAGTGGATCACCTGGCGGGTGCCGTCGGCCAGGAGGAGCCGGTGGGCGTGCTCGGGGCGGACGGTGGGCGGGATGTCCGCCGCGAGGGGCGAGACGGTGCCGAAGCCCTCGGTCTCGTCGAGCCGGTGGAGCAGCGGCCTGCCGTCGACGAGGAAGTCGTGGTGGGGGTGGCCGCCGCCCGTCGGGTCGGCGGGGACGAGGGCGAGGGAGGTGTACGGGACCGGCATGACTCCAGTGTTTCCGCCTTCCGTGGCCGCGCCGTCCCGGAAATGTCATGGTCCCGGTACGGTCCCGGGCATGAAGAACGACGTGATCGTGGTGGGGGGCGGGGTCGTCGGCCTGGCGACGGCGACGCGGCTGGCGGAGCGCGGGCGTCGGGTACGGATCTGGTCCCGGGACGACCCGCGGGCGACGACCTCGGCGGTGGCGGGTGCCCTGTGGTGGCCGTACCGGATCGAACCGGCGGCCGAGGTCGGCGCCTGGGCGCTGAACTCCCTGCGGGTGTACGCGGATCTGGCCGGCGACCCGGAGCGGACCGGGGTCCGGTGGGTGGCCGGGGTCCACGCGGGCACCGAGCTCGGAGGTCTCGGTCCGTGGGCCAGGGAGGTCGAGGGGCTGCGGCAGTTGCCGCCGGAGGCGGTTCCGGGGCCGTACCGCACGGGGCTCGCGGCGCGCCTGCCGCTGATCGACATGCCGGTCCACCTGGCCTTCCTGCGGAGCCGTTTCGAGGCCATGGGCGGGATCTTCGAGCGGCACGGGATCAGCGACTTCGAGGAGGCGACGACGCAGGCGCGGGTGGTGGTCGACTGCACGGGGCTCGCGGCGCGGGAGCTCGTACCGGATCCCGGACTGCGGCCGGTGCGGGGGCAGTTGGTCCTGGTGGAGAACCCGGGGATCGAGGAGTGGTTCACGGCGGCGGACGAGTCGGCGGACGAGACCACGTACTTCTTCCCGCATTCCGACCGGCTGGTGCTCGGCGGGACGGCGGAGGAGGGCGACGAGCGGCTCGCCCCGGATCCGGCGACGGCGGCGGCGATCGTGGCGCGGTGCGCGCGGGTGCGGCCGGAGATCGCGGAGGCCCGGATCCTCGGGCACCGGGTGGGGCTGCGGCCCGCGCGGGCGGGCGGGGTGCGGATCGAGGCGGTGACGCCTCCGGGCGGCGGACGGCTCGTCCACAACTACGGGCACGGCGGCGCGGGGGTGACGGTCGCCTGGGGCTGCGCGGACGCGGCGACGGAGCTGGCGACGGCGATGCCCTGACGGCCGCGGGGCAGGACCGGGACGCCTGCGGGGCGGTTGCCGTCCTTTCGGATGGCAACCGCCCCGCGCGACGTACCGCTTCCTACTTCCAGAGCGGCGGCCTGCTGTTGTTGTCCGCGTCGGCGCACTGCTTGGCCCGGCGCTCCAGGGCGTCGGCGTGGGCGAGGGCCTTGCGGGCCTCGGTCGGGGCGCCGTCCCTCTTGAGTCGGGCGGCGCGGTCGCGCTCCTTGCGGGCGTCCGCCCGCAGCTTGCTGATGTTGCAGGTGACGGTCTTGGCGGCGGCCGGCTCGGCGGTCGCCGTCTGGCCGAGCAGCACGCCCCCGGCGAGCAGCGTCGTGGCGAGCAGGGCCGTCAGGGCGCGGCGCGCGGGCTTGGTGTGGCGCATGGTGGTTCTCCAACTCCAGGGCTGCGACAGCCCTTTCGAGGCATGGTCAGTACCGACCGGTAACTTTACCTCGGCAAATACCGGAATCGCGCCACACCGGGCCGGGGTCACCCGATCGTCAACACTCCTCCACAGGACTCCCACTGACGAGGTGATAGGTGGCCCGCGCGTCCAGGAGCAGCGGCACGAGCGCCCGCCGCGACTGGCGCAGCGGTACGAACGCCCCGGCGCCCTCCGCCCGTACGGTCACGCCGTGCAGGGCGAGTTCGTCGCCCACCTCGGCGTACTGGGCGGCGTCCAGGCGGTAGCCGCAGGGCGGGTCGGCGAGGATCTCCGCCGGCTCGGCCGGGTCGTTGTCGGCGCCGCCGAGGTAGACCGGGCCCCGGTCGGCGAAGCCGGCGGCCCGGGCGAGGGCGGTGGCCGCCGCGAGCGGCCCGCGCCGCTCGTCGAGGTAGGCGAAGGCCCCTTCCAGGGCGGCGTGCTGGGTGGCGACGCGGCGCCGGTGGTTGAGGGCCGGGTCGTCCTTCTCGGCCTGGTCGAAGGCGTTCACGCGGGTCTCGACGAGCAGTCCGACGGAGTGCTTGATGCCGGCCGTGTTGCGCAGGATCCGCTCCTGGCCGTCGCCGGCGACCTGCTTGACCGGCTCCCCCGTGATCGGGTCGGTCCAGATGCCGTAGATGCCGCTGCTGTACCCGGCGAGCCCGGCGGCGGGCCGGACGTAGGACTCCGAGAGCGTCCGGGACTCGTCGTGGACGCGCGGGTCCGTGTCGAGGCTGCGGGGCCAGAGGGCGAGCAGGTCCTTGTCGTAGTAGCGGGGGGTGGCGCCGTACTCGTGGAGGTCGTAGACGAGCGCGGGCTTCCGGTCGCGGAGGACGGCGGCGATCGCGCGCGCCTCGGCGGTGCGCAGGGCGAGGTGGTCGCGGTTGACGTCGACGCCGTCGCCGTTGCCCCGGGTGTCGGCCTCCCGGCCGTCGGGGTTCGCGGTGGGGACGACGAGGAGGGTGGTGCGGGCGAGGAAGCGCGAGGTCTCCTTGTCCCGGGCGTACGCGAGGTCGCGCACCGTGCTCAGGCAGGCCTCCCGGCCCGCCGGCTCGTCGCCGTGCTGGCTGCAGACGAGCAGCACGGTGGTGGCCCCCGTACCGAGGGTGGCGAGCCGCAGCGGGCGGCCCTGCCCGGTGGTGCCGATCCGGCGCAGCGACACCCGGTCGCTCCCCCGCTCGACGGCCGCGAGGAACGCGCTCTCCTCGGCCTCGCTCGTCCAGCGGGCGCCCCGGCTCTCCTCGAAGCCGGTGCGCGGGAGGGCCTGCGCGGGCGCGCTGTCCGCCGCCTTGGCGGGGACGGTGACGAGCGGCAGGGCGAGGGCGGCGGCGCCCACCGCGAGGGCGAGCGTCCGCCGGGAACTCCGCTTTCCGGTACGGGGGTTCATCGCGCCACCCCCGGGACCGGCAGGCGCGGGCCGGTGGCGGCGGCCGGCGGGACGGGGGCGGTCAGGGACGGGAGGCGGGTGGGCGACGGCAGGACCGGGGCCCGGCCCTTCGTCGCCCGCTCGAACGCCCCGGCGCCGCCGACCAGGGGCAGCTTCGCCCAGGTGCGGGCGAGGTCGAGGGTGAGGGTCGGGGTGGTCGACGGAGGATCGAGGAGGTCCTTGTCGGTGCCTCCGACGATCAGGGCGAGCCGGTGGCCGGCCGGGACGACGTGGTCGGCCGCGGCGAGGTCCAGGGTGAGGGTGTACGCCCTGCCGGGGGTCAGCGGGCGCCCCTCGCGCGGGTCGGCCCAGGTGCCGAGATCGGCCCAGCCCCGGCTGACGACGTCGTACGTGACGTCCGCCGTCCGGGCCGCCGTCTCCTTGAAGCAGGCGCTGTCGCCCGGTGTGCTCGCGCCCCAGCAGCTGCGGTCGGTGAGGGTGGTGATGCCCTCGCCCTCGGCCGTGTAGTCCCGGATCGTGGCGGGCCCGAGGTCGACGAGGACGGCGGTCAGGTGCGCGGTGGAGGTGGTGGGGGTCGCGGTGACCGTCACCTTCGAGGAGCCGGCGATCCGCAGGTCCCGGGAGAGCGGGCGGGTGACGAACCCGGCCTTCTCGGGGGTCGCGGAGTCGATCCGGGCGGCCCAGTCCAGCTCGCCCAGGCCCCGGTCGTCGGTGAAGGTCGCGGTGGAGCCGGGGGCGGCGTGCGCGCGGCCGAGGACGCCGGGGCCGGAGGCGGCACCGGGGGCGGGGCGCAGGGTGGTGGTCGTGGTGGCGCGCGGCGGCCACTGCCGGTCGGTGGTCCAGACGTCCGGGGCGCGCTCGACGTCGGCGGCGGGCTCCCGCTCGATGCCGTTGTCGTAGCCCAGGAGGTAGTGGTCGAACCAGCGGTGCAGGGTGTGGACCCAGTCGGCGCGCCGGTAGTCGAAGGGGTCGACGTGACCGGTCCGGGAGAGCCAGATCTTCCGCTCGACGCCGTGGGCGGCGAGCGCGTCCCACCACTGGCCGAACTGGCCGGCGCGCACGTTGAGGTCCTGCTGTCCGTGGACGACGAAGACGCTGGCCCTCACCTTGCCCGCGTCCTTCACGTAGTCGCGCTCGTCCCAGGCGGGGGTCAGGTCGCCGCTGTAGGGGGTGCCGGCGGTGACGCGGTCCTGGACGGCGCCGCAGCGGCCCTGGGCCTCGGGGCTGTTCACGTAGTCGGAGAGCCAGCTCGGGTTGGCGTCGTAGAGCGGGGCTCCCTGCGAGTGGAAGTAGTCGTACCAGGAGGAGATGGCGCCGATCGGAACGATCGTTTTCAGCCCTTCGACGCCGGTGGCGGCGACGCCGTTGGCGATGGTGCCGTCCCAGCTCTTGCCGATCATGCCGACGTTCCCGGTGGACCAGGCCGTGGCGCGGGCCGGGGTGTCCCCGGTGCGGGAGGTGTAGCCGCGGGCGCGGCCGTTCAGCCAGTCGACGACGGCCTTCGCGGACTGGACGTCGGAGCGGCCGCCGACGTCGTCGCAGCCGTCGGAGCGGTTGGTCCCGGCGAGGTCGACGGCGACGAAGGCGTAGCCGCGCGGGACGAAGTAGTTGTCGTAGAAGAGCGGGAACTGGACGGGGTCGCCGTCGGCGTCGTAGGTCTTCTTCTGGCTCTCGTTGCCGCGCCCGCAGCAGGCGTAGTACGGGCTGGCGTCCATGATGACCGGGATCCTCCGGCCGGCCGCCGCGGGCTCGCGGGGGCGCACGATGTCGACGGCGACCCGGTCGGCGCGCCCGTCGCCGTCGCCGTCGAGGCCGGTGTCCACCCAGACGGACTCACGGACGGCGTCGGCGTACGAGTGGACCGGGCGGGACTCGCGCACGAGGGGCGCGGCGGGCGCGGCCTGTTCCGGTTGTGCCCCGGCGGGGGTGACGAGGCTTGCGAACAGGGCGGCCGTGGCCGCGGACACGAGGGTTCCACAGGTCAGTCGGGCTCCGCGGGTTCTCCGCTTTCGCATCGGCATGCGCCGGAACGTACCCCGGTCAAGTCCCGTGCAAAAGAGTGCCGGAGGCATTCGGGTGGGATTCGGGTGGCGGAAGGTTCATGTCGGCCGAATGGCGATCGTGTGACAGGGGGTCCTCTGGACGTGACGGTGCGTCTGGAGGCTGAATAGGCTCCGAGTTAAGGACCGACGACCACCCGTGCGTCTTACGTTTCTTATGACTTGGGGAGCACCCGTGCACCGCAGACTCATCGTTCCGAGCGCCCTCGCGGCCTCTCTGCTGCTGGCGATCCCGGCATCGGCCGCCTCCTTCACCCCGGGCGCCCCGGGCATCGGCGACTCCTACTACCCCGCCAGCGGCAACGGCGGCTACGACGTCTCGCACTACGACCTGCGCCTGAAGTACCAGCCCGCGACGGACCTCCTGGAGGGCACGGCGACGATCCTCGCCACCACCACGCAGGACCTGTCCCGCTTCAACCTGGACCTCGGTCTGAAGGTCGGCGAGATCCGGGTGAACGGCCGCCTGGCGAAGTTCGCCACCTCGGGCGACCACGAGCTGGAGGTCACCCCGGCGAGCCCGCTGGCGAAGAACACGCCGGTCACGGTGGTCGTCCGCTACGCGGGCAAGCCCTCCGAGTTCAAGATCGACGGCTGGTCCGCCTGGGCCCGCACCCCGGACGGCGGTGTCGCCGCGCAGGAGCCGGACTCGGCCGTCTGGTGGTTCCCGTCCAACGACCACCCGCTGGACAAGGCCACCTTCGACGTGTCGGTCCTGGTGCCGGACGGCGTCCAGGCCATCAGCAACGGCGTGCTGCAGTCGCAGTCCTCGCGGCTCGGCTGGACCCGCTTCAACTGGCGCTCCAACAAGCCGCAGGCGACGTACCTGGCGACGCTCGCCGTCGGCAGGTTCGACATCACGACGGACAAGACGGCGAACGGGCTGCCCGTCCTCAACGCGTACAGCAAGGACCTCGGCGACAACGCGGGCGCGGCGCGTGCCTCGATCGAGCGCACGACCGAGGTGGCGGAGTGGCTGGAGTCGGTCTTCGGGCCGTACCCCTTCAACGCCCTCGGCGGCTACGTGCCCAACGTGACCAGCGGCTTCGCCCTGGAGACGCAGACCCGTCCGTTCTACAGCCCGCGGCAGTTCGCCAACGGCGCGAACGTGTCGGTGGTCGTCCACGAGCTGGCCCACCAGTGGTACGGCGACAGCGTGTCCGTGAAGGACTGGAAGGACATCTGGGTCAACGAGGGCTTCGCCCGGTACAGCCAGTGGCTGTGGTCGGAGAAGGAGGGCGAGGGCACGGCCCAGGAGCTGGCGGACTACGTGTACGCCACGCGGGCGGCCGACGACCCGTTCTGGACGGTGAAGCCGGGTGACCCGGGCGCCGACAACCAGTTCCACATCGCCGTCTACGACCGGGGCGCGCTGGCGCTCCAGGCGCTGCGCAACGAGGTGGGCGACGAGACCTTCTTCGCGATCCTGAAGGGCTGGCCGCAGGAGAACGCCTACGGCAACGCGCACGTGTCGGACTTCGTGAAGTACGCGGAGCGGGTCTCCGGCCGGCCGCTGGCCGGGCTCTTCGACACCTGGCTGTACCAGCCGTCGAAGCCGGCCGCCTCCTCGGCGACCGCGGCCGGCCTGTCCGCTCCCGCCGCGGCACCGTCGGGCCGCACCACCGCGAAGCCGGCGAAGCCCGCGCAGCCGAAGTCGTGGAAGAAGATCGCGGAGACGAACACGATCCACGACGACGCCCACCAGGGCCACGCCGGGCGCTGATCCGGCACACGGGGCGGCGCCTTTCAGCGGCGCCTCCGCGTTCCGAGCCCTGGCCCGCACCCCGTGCACAGCTCGCACGGGGTGCGGGTTCAGGCGCGGGAGCCTCCGGTGCCGGCAAGGGCACTGTCCGTTGCGCCCACCCGTTCCGCCCCGGCGGAACGATTGCCCGCAACGGCGTTCGCGCGGGCCTTGCGGGCCAGGGGGAGGTAGCGCAGGCGCTCGGGGAGGGCCGGGACCACGACCCGGACCACCCGGGCGAAGCGGCGCAGGGTGCGTTCCTGGGCGTCCGTCCACTCCAGGCCGATGGCCTCCCGGGCGTCCGGCGGCATCAGGCCGACGGTGAGGAAGGCGCGCAGCCGCAGGAACGGGCGGCGGAGGAGCGGCCAGAGGAGGCGGAGGGCGAGCCGGAGCGGGAGCGGGCCCCGGTCGGGGGCGGGCACCGGCAGGTCGGTGTCGAGCAGCTCCCGTACGACGGTGGTGGCCTCGATCTCCTCGGCGAGGACCTTCCGGTAGTACGGCCAGAACGCCTCGATCGTCTGCGGCATGTCCCGGTCGTGGATCCCGAGGATCCGGCCGACCTGGAGCCATTCGGCGTACAGCTGCCGTTCCTGCGCCTCGGTGAGGGGGCGGGCGAGGAGGCGGAGCCCGTGCTGGTAGACGGGGAAGCCGGTCGCATGCACCCAGGAGTAGTAGGCCGGGGTGAGGGCGTGGTAGCGGCGGCCGTGGGCGTCGGTGCCCTGGATCGTCCGGTGCAGCTCCCGGAGCCGGCGGCCTTCCCGCGCGGCCTCCTCGCCGCCGTAGATCCACAGCTGGAGCGAGCGCAGGGAGCGCTCGCCGCGGCCCCAGGGGTCGGTGCGGAAGACCGAGTGGTCGTCGACGCCGGCGCCGATCGCGGGGTGGGCGACCTGGAGGGTGAGGGCGGCGGGCAGCATGAGGAGGGCCCGGACGTCCCCCGCGACGCTCCAGAGCACTCCGCCGACGGGCGGCGGCACGGGGTCGTGACCGGCCGGGGCCCGGTCGAGCGGCTTCACGCGGTCCATGGCCTTCTCCTCATGTGTCCAGGCTGCCACGCATGACGAAGGGGCCGTCGCCCGGGCTCTGCGGCCCGGGTGACGGCCCCTTCCGTGGAAGTACGGGGTCAGGCGCGGTCGGCGCCGACCGGCTCGCCGACGATGCGGGCGGCGAGGGCGTGGGCCCAGGCGTCGACGTCGGCGTTGAGCTCGCGCTCGGCGGCGGCGCGCTCCTCGGCGATCTTGGCGGTGCCGGCGGCGAGGATCGCGTCGCGCTCGGCCTGGCCCTCGGCGCGGGCGGCGGCGATGGCGGCCGAGCCCTCCTCGGTGGCGGCGGAGCGGATGCGGGCGGCCTCGTGGCGGGCCTCGGCGAGCTCGGCCTCGTACTGCTCGCGGATGGCGGTGGCCTCGGAGCGCAGGTCGTCGGCGCGCTCGGTGCCGCCCTCGATGGCGTCGTCACGCTCGTCGAGGGTGCGCTTGATCTTCGGGAGGATGCCCTTCGCCAGGATGAGGAAGGTGAGCCCGAACAGCACCGCGCCGAGGATGAGCTCGGCCCAGACGGGGTTGAGGGGACCGAGGTCCATCTTGAAGACAGTGGAGTTCGCGAGGGTCATGCGCGCATTCTACCTGCTCCAAAACAGGACAATTCAGGCACCGGCGCCAGAGTTGGCGTGATCTTGCGAGCTCGGCCAGATTCCCGGCATCCAAAGGCTACCGGAAGGTAACCCTGGCTGATTGTATGTGCGGCGCCAGCCCAACCCCCCACGTACTCATGGGAGTTCACGTGTCGTTCGCCGCGCTCCGCCGCGCCCCCGGCGCCGTCCTTTCGCTCGCGCTCGCCGCCGCCACCCTGGCGACGGCCGCCCCGGCCGCGTCCGCCGCGACCACCGAGGCGCCGCGCCTGAAGGTGCTCACGTACAACACGTTCCTGATGTCGAAGACCCTCTACCCGAACTGGGGCCAGGACCACCGGGCCAAGGCGATCCCCGCCGCCCCCTTCTTCCAGGGGCAGGACGTCGTGGTGCTCCAGGAGACCTTCGACAACTCCGCCTCGGACGCCCTCAAGGCGAACGCCTCCGCCCAGTACCCGTACCAGACCCCCGTCGTCGGCCGCAGCAAGACCGGCTGGGACGCGACCGGCGGGGCCTACTCCTCGACCACGCCCGAGGACGGCGGGGTGACGATCCTCAGCAAGTGGCCGATCGTCCGCAAGGAGCAGTACGTCTACAAGGACGCCTGCGGCGCCGACTGGTACGCGAACAAGGGCTTCGCCTACGTCGTCCTGAACGTGAACGGCACCCTCGTCCACGTCCTCGGCACGCATGCGAACTCGACCGACCCGGGCTGCTCGGCGGGCGAGGCGGCGCAGATGCGCAGCCGCCAGTTCAAGGCGATCGACGCCTTCCTCGACGCCAAGAACATCCCGGCGGACGAGCAGGTCATCGTCGCCGGTGACATGAACGTCGACTCGCACACGCCCGAGTACGACACGATGCTCGCCGACGCGGGCCTGGTGGCGGCCGACGCCCGCACCGGCCACCCGTACTCCTTCGACACCCAGCTGAACTCGATCGCGAACTACCGCTACCCGACCGACCCGCGCGAGGACCTCGACTACGTCCTCTACCGGGCCGGGAACGCCCGGCCCGCCAACTGGACCAACAACGTGGTCCTGGAGCAGAGCGCGCCGTGGACGGTCTCCAGCTGGGGCACGTCGTACACCTACACCAACCTCTCCGACCACTACCCCGTGACCGCGTACTGACCTGTCCGTCAGTACCCGTAGCCGCCGAAGAGGCTGTACAGCCAGGCACCGAGCACTCCGGCGACACACAGCAGGACGAACCACGAACCGAGGCTGGTGTGCCGCTCCCTGCGGGGCGGCCGGGCGGGGCGGGCGGCGCGAGCCGTCCGCCCCGCCTTCTTCCTGTCCTTCCCCGCCTCCCGCACCGGCTCGGCCGCCGCCGCGACCTCGGCGAGCAGCCGGCGGCAGACCGCCGCGAGCTCCGCCGTCCCGACCGTCAGGTCGACGACCACCTCCGTACGGGCCGGGGCGGTCGTCCCCCCGTCCAGCAGCCGCCCCGCCCTCATCAGGGCCCGGTTCTCACCCCCGGTCGGGGCGAGGCTGATCCAGCGGCCCACGTGCTCGCCCCGGATCACCACACCCCCGCCCCGCTCCCGGTAGACGGTGTGCTCCCGCCACAGAACCCCGGCCAACTCGCCGGCCGTCTCCCTGAGTTGCGCGTACATCCGACTCCCCTGTGTTCCCGTTCCCCCGACCCGAACAGCGGCCGACTCTATAAGGTCCGCTCCGACACCCGTCACCCGCCGAAGTCGTACACGGTGACCGGTATCCCCCGAGCCGTCAGCCGCTCCCGGACCAAGGGCTCCACCCGGTTCCAGCTGCCCCCGGCGAGTCCGCAGCCGATCCGGGGCATGTGGACCGAGGCCCCCAGCTCGACGGCCTTGTCCGCCAGCAGGCCGAGGGCGGTGTCGATCGCCTCGTACCGCACGGGGACCCCACTGCTCCGCCCGGTGCGGATGCCCCGCTGGCCCACCAGGTTCGCCACCCAGAGGTACGGCGAGACCTGCACGAACTGGGCCGCGCCGAGCCCGAAGTCGTTCCCCGCCCGCTCCCGGTGCCAGCGGCGGTAGGCCGCCTCGGGCTCCGGCCAGCGGCGCGAGACGGCGAGCACGAAGCCCTTGCCCCAGCCGCCCAGGTCGTTGCAGACGTGGGCGACGATCCGGACGCCCTTGCCCCGGGGCGCGGTGGCGTCCCCGCGTACGTACTCGATCACGGTCATGGGATCACCGTAGGAGGCGGCACCGACAACCGGGCATGTCAACCAGGGTTGACACATCTCCAGGTGTCAACCTACATTGACAGCATGACCGATGCGACCGATCTCGCCGCACGGGCCGGTGACCGCGACCCCCGGGTCGGGCTGCGGGCCGTCTCCGCGCTGCGGCGATTGCTGGAACAGCTGGAGGCCGTCCAGGTGCGCAGTGCGCGCAACCAGGGGTGGTCGTGGCAGGAGATCGCGACCGAGCTGGGTGTCAGCCGGCAGGCCGTCCACAAGAAGTACGGGAGGCAGTGATGTTCGAACGGTTCACGAAGGCCGCGCGCGCCACGGTGAAGGGCGCGGCCACGCATGCGGAGCGCGGGGGCGCGGCCGTCGTCACCCCGGAGCACCTCCTCCTGGCCCTGCTCGACCGCGAGGACACCCGCGCGGCGGCGGTGCTCGGGCGGCTGTGCCCGCCGGAGCGCCGCGCGTCCCTGGTCTCCGCGCTGTCCGACGCGCGGCGCAGGGCCGGACTGTCCCGGGCGGACGAGGAGGCCCTGGCCGGGCTCGGGATCGACCTCGGCGCGATCGTCGAGCGCGTCGAGGAGACCCACGGCGCGGGCGCGCTGGCCGGGGACCGCAAGGACGCCGGGCGGTCGGGCCGTCTCGGCTTCTCCCGCGAGGCGAAGACCGTGCTGGAGAAGTCGCTCCGCGTGGCCGTGGCCCGCAAGGACCGCGAGATCGGCGACGAGCACCTCCTCCTGGCCCTCACCGCCCTCGGCGGCGTCGTCGCCGAGGCGCTGGCCGACCACGGCGTCACCTTCACCTCGGTCGACACGGCCCTGTCCTCCCCCGCGCCCTCCTGATCCGGTCCCGTCAGGGTCTTTTACAGCGATGGTGAGACAGCAATACTGTTGAACCATGGAGCAGGCGAGCGACGCGCAGGGGCCCGTGTACACCGTGGACGAGCTGGCCGCGCGGGCCGGGGTCACGGTGCGGACCGTGCGGTTCTACGGGACCCGGGGGCTGCTGCCGCCGCCCGTCATCGGCGCGCGGCGGGTGGGGCACTACGGGCAGGACCATCTGTCGCGGCTCGCGCTGATCGAGGAGCTCCAGCGGCAGGGAATGACGCTGGCCGCCATCGAGCGGTATCTGGAGCAGCTGCCCGAGGACCTCAGCGCGCAGGACCTCGCCATCCACCGGGCCCTCGTGGCCTCCTGGGCCCCCGAGTCCGCCGAGACGATCACCCGGCGCGAGCTGGAGCGGCGGGCCGGGCGGGGGCTGACCGAGCGGGACGTGGACCGGCTGGCCGCGATGGGGGTGCTGGACCGGACCGACGAGGACGACACGTACCGGCTCGACGGGGCGCTGCTGCGGCTCGGGGTCGAGCTGCTCGACGTGCCCATCGAGCACGAGACGATCCTCGCCTCGCGGACCGTGCTCCTGGAGCACGCGCGCGCGGCCGCCCAGGAGCTGTCCCGGCTCTTCCGGGACGAGGTGTGGAGCCCGTACCGGGAGAGCGGGGAGGACCCGGACCACCTGAGCGCGATGAAGTCGCTCTCGGCGCACATGCAGCCGATGGTGGTCCAGGCCCTCCTCACGGCCTTTCAGCGGTCCTTGAGCGAGGAGCTCAGGACTGCCTTCAGGAGTCGGTGAAGACCTCGCCGCGGTCCGCCTTCTCCACCAGGAGGGCCGGGGGCTCGAACCGCTCGCCGTACGTCGCCGCCAGCTCGCGCGCCCGGGCGACGAAGCCCGCGACACCGCCCTCGTAGCCGTTGACGTACTGGAGGATGCCGCCGGTCCAGGCCGGGAAGCCGATGCCCATGATGGAGCCGATGTTGGCGTCGGCGACGGAGGTCAGGACGCCCTCCTCCAGGAGCCGGACGGTGTCCAGGGCCTCGGAGAACAGCATCCGCTCCTGCATGTCGCGGAACGGGATCTCGTACCCCGGCTTGGTGAAGTGCTCGCGCAGGCCCGGCCAGAGCTTGCCGCGCTTGCCGTCCTCGCCGTACTCGTAGAAGCCCGCGCCGCCGCTGCGGCCGGGGCGGCCGAACTCGTCGACCATGCGGTCGATGACGGCCTCGCCCGGGTGGGTGACCCAGGTCCCGCCGGCCTCCTCGATCGCCCGCTTGGTCTCGTTGCGGATCTTGCGCGGGAGGGTGAGGGTCAGCTCGTCCATGAGGGAGAGGACCTTCGCCGGGTAGCCGGCCTGGGCGGCGGCCTGCTCGATCGAGGCGGGCTCGATGCCCTCGCCGACCATGGCGACGCCCTCGTTGATGAAGTGGCCGATCACCCGGGAGGTGAAGAAGCCGCGCGAGTCGTTGACGACGATCGGCGTCTTGTTGATCTGCCGGACCAGGTCGAAGGCGCGGGCCAGCGCCTCGTCGCCGGTCCGCTCGCCCTTGATGATCTCGACGAGCGGCATCTTGTCGACGGGCGAGAAGAAGTGCAGGCCGATGAAGTCGGTCTGGCGCTCCACGCCCTCGGCGAGGACGGAGATGGGGAGGGTGGAGGTGTTGGAGCAGAGCAGGGCGTCGGGGGCGACGACGTGCTGGATCTCCTGGAAGACCTTGTGCTTGAGGGCGGTGTCCTCGAAGACCGCCTCGATGACCGCGTCGCAGCCGGCCAGGTCCGCCACGTCGGCGGTGGGCGTGATGCGGGCGAGGAGGGCGTCGGCCTTCTCCTGGGTCGTACGGCCCCGGGAGACGGCCTTGGCGCACAGCTTCTCGGAGTACGCCTTGCCCTTGGCGGCGGACTCGGCGGAGACGTCCTTGAGGACGACCTCGATGCCGGCGCGGGCGCAGGAGTACGCGATGCCGGCGCCCATCATGCCCGCGCCGAGCACGGCGACCCTGCGGACCTGCCGCTTCTCCACGTCCTTCGGGCGGCTCGCGCCCGAGTTCACCGCCTGGAGGTCGAAGAAGAACGCCTGGATCATGTTCTTCGCGGTCTGGCCGATGACCAGCTCGGTGAAGTAGCGGGACTCGATGGTGATCGCGGTCTCGAAGTCGACCTGGGAGCCCTCCACGGCGGCGGCCATGATGGCCTTCGGCGCCGGGTAGGGCGCGCCGTTCAGCTGCTTGCGCAGGTTGGCCGGGAAGGCCGGCAGGTTGGCGGCGAACTTCGGGTTCGACGGGGTGCCGCCGGGGATGCGGTAGCCCGGGACGTCCCAGGGCTGGCGGGACTCCGGGTGCGCGTCGATGAAGGCGATGGCCTTGGCCATCATCTCCTCGGCGGTGGCGGCCACCTCGTGGACGAGTCCGCTGTCCAGGGCGCGCTTGGGGGCGTACTGGGTGCCCTGGAGCAGCACCTTGAGGAGGGCGTCGGTGATGCCCATGAGGCGGACGGTGCGGGCGACGCCGCCACCGCCGGGCAGCAGGCCGAGGGTGACCTCGGGGAGGCCGATCTTGGAGCCGGGGGCGTCGAGGGCGACGCGGTGGTGGGAGGCGAGGGCGATCTCGTAGCCTCCGCCGAGTGCGGCGCCGTTGATGGCGGCGACGACGGGCTTGCCGAGGGTCTCGATGCGGCGCAGCGCGTTCTTGATCTCGATGGCGCTGTCGAAGATGTCCTGGGCGTGCTCGGGGCCCGCCTTGATCATGTCCTTGAGGTCGCCGCCCGCGAAGAAGGTCTTCTTCGCGGAGGTGTAGATGATGCCGCGGATGGAGTCCTGCTCGGCCTCCACGCGGTCGGCGATCGCCTTGATCGAGGCCCGGAAGGCCTGGTTCATGGTGTTGGCGGACTGGTTGGGGTCGTCGAGGACGAGGGTGACGATCCCGGTCTCGTCCTGCTCCCAGCGGATGGTGGTGCTCTCGCTCATGACTGCTGCTTCTCCGTGAGTAAGGGGTGCGGACGGGACGTCAGACGCGCTCGACGACGGTGGCGATGCCCATGCCGCCGCCCACGCAGAGGGTGGCGAGGCCGTAGCGCTTGTCCTGGCGCTCCAGCTCGTCGACGAGGGTGCCGAGGATCATCGCGCCGGTGGCGCCGAGCGGGTGGCCGAGCGCGATGGCGCCGCCGTTGACGTTGACCTTGTCCAGGGAGATGCCCATGTCCTTGACGAAGCGCAGGACGACGGCGGCGAAGGCCTCGTTGATCTCGACGAGGTCGATGTCGTCGATGGTGAGGCCGGCCTTGGCGAGGGCCTTGCGGGTGGCCGGGGCGGGGCCGGTGAGCATGATGGTCGGCTCGGAGCCGGAGACGGCGGCCGAGACGATCCGGGCGCGCGGCCTCAGTCCGTACCGCTCGCCGACCTCCTTGGAGCCGATGGCGACGAGGGAGGCGCCGTCGACGATGCCGGAGGAGTTGCCCGCGTGGTGGACGTGGTCGATCTCCTCGACCCAGTGGTACTTCTGCAGGGCGACCGCGTCGAAGCCGCCGAGCTCGCCGATGTCCTTGAAGGAGGGCTTGAGGCGGGCCAGGGTGTCGGCGGTGGTGCCGGGGCGGATGAACTCGTCGTGGTCGAGGACGGTGAGTCCGGCGCGGTCCTTGACGGGGACGATCGAGCGGGCGAAGCGGCCGTCCTTGACGGCGGCGGCGGCGCGCTCCTGGGAGAGGGCGGCGTACTCGTCGACGTCGCGGCGGGAGAAGCCCTCGATGGTGGCGATGAGGTCGGCGCCGATGCCCTGGGGGACGAAGTTGGTCTCCAGGTTGGTCATCGGGTCGGCGAACCAGGCGCCGCCGTCGGAGGCCATCGGGACGCGGGACATGGACTCGACGCCGCCGGCGAGGACGAGGTCCTCCCAGCCGGAGCGGACCTTCATGGCGGCCATGTTGACCGCTTCGAGGCCGGAGGCGCAGAAGCGGTTCTCCTGGACGCCGGCGACGGTGTCGGGGAGTCCGGCGGCGATGGCGGCGATCCGGGCGATGTCGGAGCCCTGGTCGCCGACCGGGCCGACGACGCCGAGGACGATGTCGTCGATGGCGGCCGGGTCGAGGTCGGGATTGCGGGACTGGATCTCCCGGATGAGGCCGACGACCAGGTCGATGGGCTTGGTGCCGTGCAGGGAGCCGTTGGCCTTGCCGCGTCCGCGCGGGGTGCGGATCGCGTCGTACACGTACGCTTCGGTGCTCACGGGAAGCCTTTCGCGATGAGGGTTCTTCGAGGGGTGCGGGACGGGGTCAGCCGAGGAGGGAGCGGCCGATGATCTCCTTCATGATCTCCGTCGTACCGCCGTAGATGGTCTGGATCCGGCCGTCGGTGAAGGCTCGGGCGACCGGGAATTCGCTCATGTAGCCGTATCCGCCGTGCAGTTGCAGACAGCGGTCGGCGACCCGCTTCTGGAGTTCGGTCGCCCACCACTTGGCCATGGAGGCGTTGACAGGGTCGAGTCCGAGGCCGGTCTGGTCGGCGTGCTCGGCGATACATCGGTCCACGAAGGTGCGGGTGACGGCGCACTCGGTGGCCATCTCCGCGATCTCGAAGCGCACGTGCTGGAGCTTGGCGAGCGGCCGGCCGAAGGCCTCGCGCTCCTTGACGTAGCGGGTGGTGAGCTCCAGGAGGTGCTCGGCGCCGGCGATGCCGGCGACGGCGATGGCGAGGCGTTCCTGGGCGAGGTTGGTCATGAGGTGGACGAAGGCGCCGTCGAGCTCGCCGAGCAGGTTCTCCTTGGGGACGCGGACGTCCTTGAAGAAGAGCTCGGCGGTGTCCTGGGACTTCTGGCCGATCTTGTCGAGGTTGCGGCCGCGCTCGAAGCCCTCCATGCCGCGCTCGACGACGAGGAGGGAGAGGCCGTGGGCGCCGCCCTCGGGCGTGGTCTTCGCGACGACGATCACCAGGTCGGCGAGGATGCCGTTGGAGATGAAGGTCTTGGAGCCGTTGAGGATCCAGTGGTCGCCGTGGTCCTCGGCGGTGGTGCGGATGCCCTGGAGGTCGGAGCCGGCGCCGGGCTCGGTCATGGCGATGGCGGTGACGATCTCGCCGGAGCAGAAGCCGGGCAGCCAGCGGCGGCGCTGCTCCTCGGTGGCGAGCTTGGTGAGGTAGGGGCCGATGATGTCGTTGTGCAGGCCGATGGCGAGCCCGGGGGCGGCCGCCCTGGTGAACTCCTCGGCGAGGACGGAGGCGTACCGGAAGTCGGGGTTGCCGCCGCCTCCGTACTCCTCCTCGACGGCGAGGCCGAGGAGTCCCTGCCGGCCGGCGGCGAGCCAGGCCTCGCGGGAGACGATGCCGTCCTTCTCCCACTGCGCGTAGTGGGGCAGCACCTCCTTCTCCAGGAAGGTGCGGACGACCGCCCGGAAGGCCTCGTGGTCCTCGGTGTACAGCTGACGCTTCATGCTTCGGGCTCCTGGGTCTTCAGGCTGGGTACGGCCCAGTCACGGGCGACCTCGGCGGTGTCGGCACCGGGCAGGGCGGGGCCCGTGCGGAGGGTGCCGGGGGTGGCGGAGAAGCGGGGCGCGGGGGCGGGCTGGGCGATCCCGTCCCGCTCGGCGAAGGTGGCGCGGGCGGCCAGGTGGGGGTGCGAGGGCGCCTCGCGCAGCGAGAGCACGGGGGCCACGCAGGCGTCGGAGCCGTCGAAGACGGCGGTCCACTCCTCGCGGGTACGGCTCCGGAAGCGCTCGGCGACGGCCTCGCGCAACTCGGGCCAGCGGGCGAGGTCACGGCGGACGGGGGCGAGGTCCTCGACGCCGAGGAGGCGGACGAATTCGGCGTAGAACTGCTCCTCCAGGGCGCCGACCGCCATGTGGCCGCCGTCGGAGGTCTCGTACACGCCGTAGAACGGGCAGCCGCCGTCGAGCAGGTTGACGCCCCGGCGGTCCTGCCAGCCGCCGGCCGCGAGCATGGCGTGGATCATGGTGGTGAGGTGCGCGGTGCCGTCGACGATGGCGGCGTCGACGACCTGGCCCTCGCCGTGCGTCCGGGCGTGCTGGAGGGCGGCGAGGACGCCGACGACGAGGTAGAGGGAGCCGCCCGCGTAGTCGCCGACGAGGTTGGCGGGGATGGTGGGCGGGCCGTCCGGGTCGGGGCCGATCATGCCGAGGGCGCCGGTGATCGCGATGTATCCGATGTCGTGTCCGGCGGTCGGGGCGAGCGGCCCGTCCTGGCCCCAGCCGGTCATCCGGCCGTAGACGAGGCGCGGGTTGCGGGCGAGGCAGGCCTCGGGGCCGACGCCGAGGCGTTCGGCGACGCCGGGCCGGTAGCCCTCGACGAGGATGTCGGCCCGCTCGACGAGGTCGAGCACGGTGGCGGGGCCGTCCTCGGCCTTGAGGTCGACGAGGACGGAGCGCTTGTTGCGGTTGGTGAGGTCGCGGGCGGGGTCGATGCCGAGGCCGGCGCCGCCGGGGCGGTCGACGCGGACGACGTCGGCGCCGAGGTCGGCGAGGAGCATGGCGGCGAAGGGCCCGGGGCCGATCCCGGCGAGTTCGACCACGCGCACCCCGGTGAGCGGGCCGTTGCGGGCGGTGTGCGTCGTGCTCATCGAGCCCCCAGGAGTGTGTGACACCAATGATGTAACACCGGAGATGCTAGGAACGTGTTCCACTCGGCACAAGCCCCCCGGCCGAGCAAGCGCTTGGAAATTCCGAGGGCCGGGGCCGGGGCGGAGGCCCGTCCCGGTTCCGCTATCCTCCGCCGACGACAACCGCGCGCGGCGGCGCGGTACGGCCGAGACGAGGGGCTTGATGGAGACAGGGGCGGGCATGGGACGCGGGACCGGGGCCAGACCGTACGACGTGGTCCTCTTCGGGGCGACCGGCTTCGTGGGCGAACTCACCGCGGAGTACCTGGCCGAGCACGCCCCGGTGGACTGCCGCTGGGCGATCGCCGGACGCGGTCTCGGCAAACTGGAGGCACTGCGGGACCGGCTCGCCGCCGGACGCCCGCACCTCGCCGGCCTGCCGCTGCTCGTGGCCGACTCGGCCGACCCCGGCTCGCTGCGGGAACTCGCCGGGTCCGCGCGGGTGGTGGCGACCACGGTCGGTCCGTACGTCTGGTACGGCGAGGGCCTGGTCGAGGCCTGCGCGGAGGCGGGCACGGACTATCTGGACCTGACGGGCGAGTCCGAGTTCGTGGACCTCATGTTCGTCCGGCACGACGCGCGGGCCCGGGAGACCGGCGCCCGGATCGTGCACGCCTGCGGCTTCGACTCCGTCCCGCACGACCTGGGCGTGTACTTCACGGTCCAGCAGCTGCCGGAGGACGTGCCCCTGCGGGTCGACGGCTTCGTCCGGGCCGGGGCCGCCTTCTCCGGCGGCACCTTCGCCTCGGCGCTGACGGCCTTCGGCCGGGGCCGGGAGATCCTGCGGGCGGCGCACGAACGGCGCCTGCACGAGCCGAGGCTGGTGGGCCGCCGGGCCCGCGCGCCGCTCGGCGGCCCCCGGTTCAGCCGGGAGACCGGCACCTGGGCGCTGCCGCTGCCGACGCTCGACCCGCAGGTGGTGGCCCGCTCGGCGGCGGCCCTCGAACGGTACGGACCGGACTTCCGCTACCGGCACTACGCCTCCGTCAGGACCCTCCCGATGGCCCTCGGCGGCGCGGCCGCCGTCGGCGCGGGCGTCACCGCCGCCCAACTCCCGCCCTTCCGATCCTGGCTGATGGACCGTTACTCGGCGGGACAGGGCCCGTCGCCCGAGCGGCGCGCCCGCAGCTGGTTCTCGGTCCGCTTCGTCGGCGAGGGCGGCGGACGACGGGTCTTCACCGAGGTGTCGGGCGGCGACCCCGGCTACGACGAGACGGCCAGGATGCTCGCCGAGTCCGCCCTCTGCCTCGCCTTCGACCCCCTGCCGAAGACCTCCGGCCAGGTGACGACGGCGGTGGCGATGGGCGACGCGCTGACCGAACGGCTGCGGGCGGCCGGCATCCGCTTCCGGGTGGCGCACCGGGGCTGAACGGCCCCGCGACTTCCACCCGGCGGCGTACCGCTCCCCGTTGTCGTACCCCGCCCCTAGGGTTCCCCCGAACGTCGGAGCGACAGGAAGGCAGGACCATGGGCGGCGATTGCTGGTGGCAGACGGGACCGTACGACAGCGACCCGGCGGTGGCGTTCCGCCGGGCGCAGGAGGCGGAACTGGCCGAGGACGACCACGGCTTCCCGGGCCGCACCGTCGCGGAGCTGTGGGAGAGCGAGGACTGGGCCGAGTTCATCTTCACCGGCGGCACCGCCACCGTCCTGGACCAGATCCACACGGTCGACGCGACGGAGCCCGAACGCGGCCCCTACATGCGCCCGGTGACGGAGGAGGAGCTGCGCGCCTGGTGCCCGCACGGCAAGCCCACGTCCGCGGAGTGGGAGGCGGCCCTGCGCGCCGACCACGAACTGTTCCCCCGCCGCGGCCTCGGCCGCTGCACGGTCCTGTACGCGGACGGCGAGCCGTCGGAGATCGGCTACTGGGGGGTCACGGCGGACTAGGGCCCGTCCGACCCCGACCCGCCGGGCAGGCCCTGGCGGGCGCCCGGCCGCCCCGGACCGCCGGAGCGGATCACGGCGGTGCCCGCGTCCAGGTCGACGCCGGTGCGGGGCGGGGCGCCGTCCTGGACGTCGTGGCGGATCAGTCGCTCCTCCTCGCGCTGCTCGATCTGGACGCGCTTGTTCGCGTTCAGGAAGGCGAGGAGTTCGTCGGTGGCGGTGGCGCCGGCTCCGGTCGGCGTGTCCTTGGCGCGGGCTGCGAGGAGGCGCCGCACCCACTTCGGCCGGCCCGTCCGCAGGACCACGTGCCGGGCCGCGCCGAGCAGGAACGGCACCATGACGACCACCGCCATGACCATCACGCTGACCATCATCACCATGCCCGCCCAACGGCCGGCGGCACGGGAGCGTTCCCTCCTCGGGGATCCCCCGGGTCAGGGCCGTACGAGCCGGAAGGGGTGGCCGGCCGGGTCCGCGTAGACGCGCGCGTCGCCGGTCTCCCCGCCGAGCGGTACGGCTCCGAGCGCGAGGACGGCCTCATGGGCGGCGGCCAGGTCGTCGACCCGCACGTCGAGGAGGAACTGCTGCTCGGGCGCGCCCCAGACGGGCGGGCGGTGGTCGGCGACGCCCTGGAAGGCGAGGACGGGGCCGCTGTCGCCGCGCAGCACGGCGGAGCCCTCGCCGACGGCCCACCGGGGGTCCGGGCTCTCGATCTCCCCACCGAGCAACTGACGGTAGAACCCGGCGAGTTCGAGGGCGTCGGGACAGTCGATGACGAGGCACCGCAGCCGCCCGATCATCCGAACGTCCAGCTGGTGAGGACGTACAGGACGGCGCAGGTCCAGGCCAGGGCGAGCGCTCCGGCGGTGGCGAGGACCAGGGTCAGGCCGCGCCCGGTCGGACGCGGCGGAGCGGAAAGGGGAGTTGTCATGGATCCCACTCTTCCGGGCCGGGCGGCGGGCCGGTATCCGTACGC
The DNA here is from genome assembly GCF_044333355.1 of Streptomyces sp. NPDC021012. Lineage (NCBI taxonomy): Bacteria > Bacillati > Actinomycetota > Actinomycetes > Kitasatosporales > Streptomycetaceae > Streptomyces > Streptomyces sp. NPDC021012. The sequence continues at coordinate 417,187 of NZ_JBIRQU010000003.1, read as the reverse complement.
GTACTCAGACGTACGCACGCTCAGGCGTACGCGTGCTCAGACGTACGCGTCCTCAGGCATGCGCGTCCTCAGGCATGCGCGTCCTCAGATGTACGCGCGCTCAGGCGTGCGCGTCCTCGGACGTGCCTCCTCATGCCTCCCCGAGTGCTTCCTTGAGGGCCCGGCGGCAGAGCGAGTCCGCATGCCGGGTGGTCTCCGGGATCCGGTAGCGCGGGGCGAGGTGGAGGGTGTGGGCGCAGGCGTTGTCGAGGGAGACGCGGTGGCCGACCGACACGAACACGGGCTTCACCCCGGTCTGGGTGCGCAGGGCCCGGCCCACCTCCTCGCCCCCGGCCAGGAGCGGGGCGAAGTCGCCGCGCGCGGAGCCGGGTTGCTCGTACGTGAAGGTGAAGGGGTTCTTCGCGACCCCGATGGACGGTCGCCCGGTGAGCACCCCGAGGTGGCTGGCGAGGCCGAAGCGGCGCGGGTGGGCGAGGCCGTATCCGTCGCAGACCAGGAGGCCCGGGTCGGCGGTCAGGGCGTCCAGCGCGGCGAGCACGGTCGGCAGCTCGCGGAAGGCGAGGAGCCCGGGGACGTACGGGAAGGAGACCCGGCCGACGGCCGTGGCCTCCTCCACCACGTCGAGGGTCCGCGCGTCGAGCACGACGGCCGCGGCGGCGACGAGGTCCCGCTCGTCGTCGTAGGCCACGTCGAGGCCTGTGACGTGGCCCTCGCCGACCGCCGGTCCCTCCTCGTCGTGCACGAGCCGCCCGCGCAGCTCCTGCTGGACGGCCCGGGCGGCGCTCTCGTCGGCGGGCCAGCCCGCCGGAATCTCGATGATCGTCATGATGCGGGACACCCTACGACCGGGCGCCCCGCCGGGGTCAGTGGCTGACGGCCGCGGTGCCCTCCGCCGCGTACCGCTCGTCCGTGAGGCCGCTCGGGGCTCCCGCGACGCCGATGCCGGCGACGGGGCCCGTGGTGGTCGGCCGCGCGCCCGCTCGCCCCGATCCGGGAACGGGCGTACGCCGAACGGGCGTCCCGGACCGGGCCGGGTAGCCTGGCGATCATGTTCGTACTGGAATTGACCTACACCGCGCCCGTCGAGCGGGTGGACGCGCTGATGGACGCGCACATCGAGTGGCTGGACGCGCAGTACGCCGAGGGCGTGTTCCTGGCGTCGGGGCGGAAGAACCCGCGGGACGGCGGGATCATCCTGGCCGCCGGGGTCGACCGCGCGGAGATCGAGAGGATCACGGCGGCCGACCCGTTCAGCGTCGGGGGCGTGTGCGCGTACCGGATCACGGAGTTCTACGCGACCAAGACGGCCGACGGGATCGCCGCGTACCGGGAAGAGCTGCCCTCCTAGCCCTTGGTGGCGAGGCGGGCGATGCGGCCCTTCTCGCCGGAGGCCCAGCAGGAGCCGTCCGGGGTGCAGCCGACCGTGTCGTACGAACCGGTGTCGACCGTGCGCCAGGTGCGGCCGCCGTCGGTGGTGAGGTCGGTGCCGGTCGGGCCGACGGCGAGCGCGGCCGCCTTGCCGTGCGGGAGCCAGGCGACGCCGGAGCGGTAGGCGGGCGGCGGCGTGGCCGAGGGCAGCCAGGTGCGGCCCCCGTCGGCGCTGACCGCGCCGGCCCGCGGGGACGGCTGGTCCTTGCGGTAGTCGCCGCCGACGGCGATGCCGTGGGCGCGGTCACGGAAGGCGAGGCCGAAGACGCCGCGGGCCGGGTCGCCGGCCGGGACCGGCGTCTCGGTGGCGGTCCAGGTCAGTCCCCGGTCGGCCGAGTGGAGCACGCGCGCGGTGGCCCCGCCGCCCGTCGCGAGCCACACGTCCCGGGGCCCGGCCGACACGAGGCACTGGCCGCTCGCGGCGAAGGCCGCCTCGCCGGGGAGCGCGTCCGGCATCCCGGCGCCCGGCAGGACCTCCCAGGAGCGGCCGCCGTCGCGGGTGGAGAGGATGCGGTACTTCCCGTCGACCGGATCGCTCAGGGCGAGCCCGTGCCGCTGGTCGAAGAAGGTCATGCAGTCGTAGAAGGCCCGCGCGTCGGTGTTGCGGAAGGACTCGGTCCAGGTGGCGCCGCCGTCCTCGGTGCGCAGCACCCGGGAGGCCTCGCCCTCCCCGATGGCGAGGACGACGGCCCGGCGGGCGTCGAAGGCCTCGACGTCGCGGAACTCCAGGTCGCCCGCGCCGGCCGGCGACACGTTCCGCCAGCTCCGGCCGCCGTCGGTGGTGCGCAGCACCGTGCCCTTCGAACCGGCGGCCCACGCGGTCCTGCGGTCGACCGGCGCGAGGCCCCGGAAGCGGGCGTCCGTGCCGGTCGGTGTCAGCTGCCAGCCGGCCGCTGCCGCGGGGGTCTCCCCGGCCCGCGCCGGGGCGGCCAGGGTCAGCGCGAGCGCCGCCCCGATCAGCCCCACCGACATCATTCGTCTCGTCTTCCCCATGGACGTCATGGCGCCGGAAGCTAGTGCCCCGGGCCGCTCCCCGTCCAGGGTGCGTCCCCGGCCCGGCGTTCCTAGGCTGGTCGCATGACGGAAGGTGAAGGTACGACGGAGGAACGGCCCCGCCTCAAGGAGTACGAGGGCGAGGGGATCACCGTCACGTTCGAGCCGCGCCGCTGTCTGCACGCGGCCGAGTGCGTCCGCGGCCTGCCGGAGGTCTTCGACACCTCCCGGCGCCCGTGGGTGCTGCCCGACGCCGCCGAACCGGACCTGGTCGCGGAGGTCGTACGGCGCTGCCCCTCCGGGGCGCTCCAGTACCACCACCACCCCGGGGACGCCGCGCCCGAGCCCCCGGACTTCCCCACCACGGTGCGGCGCACCCCGGCCGGGCAGCTGGTGGTGCGGGGCGACCTGGTGGTGACCGGCGCCTACGGGAACCGGCACGAGACCCGGGTCATGCTCTGCGGCTGCGGAGCCTCCGGGAACCAGCCGTACTGCGACCACTCGGGCCCCTGCGCGGAACCGGAGGACGACGACGTCCCCGAGGAGCGGTGACGCAGCTCACCCCGGAGCGGAGTGCACGTTCCGGTCGTCCCGCTCGTCTAGAGGGGTGTCAGGTGCCCTGGTGTCGGGGAGACGCACAGGATCCGAAGCCCGCGTGAGAGGAGCCGGTCTTGTCCGCCGTCATCGAGCAGGCCGTGCAGGCCCGTCTGGTCGCGTCCGCGCCCCGGATGGAGACCGTCCCCGCCACCCTGCGGTACGACCGCGAGGATCCGTACGCCGTGAGCATGGCCTTTCCGCCGCCGGCCACCCTGGAGGGCGTCGAGGTCTCCTGGGCCTTCGCGCGCGAGCTGCTCGTCCAGGGGGTCGAGCGCCCGGCCGGGGTCGGGGACGTGCGCCTGCGTCCGTACGGGTACGACCGCACGGTGGTCGAGTTCCACGCCCCGGAGGGGGTGGCCATGGTCCATGTGCGGACCTCCGAGCTGCGCCGCTTCCTGGAGCGCTCGCAGCACCTGGTGCCGGCGGGACGCGAGCACCAGTACCTGGACTGGGACCAGGACCTGGCGGAGCTGCTCCGCGACCGCCCGTAGACCGCTCGTGAACCCCTCGTGAACCCCTCGCAGGGGAATCCGCGTTAAATCGTTTGCCGCTCCTCCGGCCGAGGCGTACGGTCGTTCCTGACCTTGTCGTCACCCGATCGGAGAAGGACGTTGCTCGTCTGAGGTTGCGAGACACCGAGCCGCGCGTGCCCCCTGTGCCGCGTGTGCCGTTCTCGACCTCGGCGTACGAGCCGTTCTCCACACTGCCCGCGCCCCGGTGTCTCCCGCGTTGCCCTTTCCCACGCTTGCGCGACCCCGGAGGCCTGTATGGCGCATCACCCCACCTTCCTGACCTGTTCCTCCCTCTTCTTCTCCTGGCCGGACGGCACCGAGGTCTTCGAGGACTTCCGGCTCTCCGTCGGCCCCGGCCGCACCGGCCTCGTCGGCCTCAACGGCTCCGGCAAGTCCACGCTCCTGAGGCTGCTGGCGGGCGAGCTGACCCCGCAGGACGGCACCGTCCGGGTCAACGGCCGACTCGGCTACCTCCCGCAGAACCTGGTCCTGGACACCTCGCGGCGGGTGGACGAGATCCTCGGCATCTCCGCCGAGCGGGCCGCCCTGCACGCCATCGAGGCGGGCGACCCGGCGGAGGAGCACTTCACCGCGATCGGCGACGACTGGGACGTGGAGGAGCGGGCCCGGGCCGTCCTCGACCAGCTCGGGCTCGACCACGTCGGCCTGGACCGGACCGTCGGCGAGATCTCCGGCGGCGAGTCCGTCCTGCTGCGCCTCGCCGCGCTGCTGCTCGCCCGGCCCGACGTGCTGCTGCTCGACGAGCCCACCAACAACCTGGACCTGCATGCCCGCGCGCGCCTCTACGAGGCGGTGGAGAAGTGGTCCGGGGTCCTGGTCGTGGTCAGCCACGACCGTGAACTCCTGGAGCGGGTCGACCAGATCGCCGACCTCCGGGACGGCGAGGTCGACTGGTACGGCGGCAACTGGTCCGCGTACGAGACGGCGCTCGCCGCCGAACAGGAGGCGGCGGAGCGCATGGTGCGGGTCGCCGAGGCCGACGTGCAGCGCCAGAAGCGCGAACTGTCCGAGACACAGATGAAGTTGGCCCGCCGCAGGCGGTACGGGCAGAAGAGCTTCGAGAACAGGGTCGCGTCGAAGCTCGTGGCCAACAGCAACAAGAGGAACGCCCAGGTCACCGCCGGCAAGCAGCGCACCCTGCACGCGGAGCGCCTCTCGGAGGCCAAGGAGCGGCTCGACGCGGCGGTCGAGGCCGTGCGGGACGACGACGAGATCAGGGTCGAGCTGCCCCGCACCTCGGTGCCGCCGGGCCGCGAGGTGCTCTACCTGCGGGAGCTCGAACTGCGGTACGGGGCGCGGGTCGACGGCGAGTTCGACCTGCGCGGCCCGGAGCGGATCGCCCTGGTCGGCCGGAACGGCGCCGGGAAGACGACGCTGCTCCGGACGATCGCCGGGGAGCTGGAACCGCTGTCGGGCGAGGTGGAGCGGAAGGTGCCGCTGCGCTTCCTGCCGCAGCGGCTCGACGTGCTCGACGACGGGCTGAGCGTGGTGGACAACGTGGCCCGTTTCGCGCCCGCGGCGACGCCGAACACGATCAGGGCCCGGCTCGCCCGGTTCCTCTTCCGGGGGGCGCGGGCGGATCAGCCCGTCGGCACCCTGTCGGGCGGGGAGCGGTTCCGGGCGACGCTCGCCGCGCTGCTCCTCGCGGAGCCGGCTCCGCAGCTGCTGATGCTGGACGAGCCGACGAACAACCTGGACATGGCGTCGGTGCGGAAGCTGACGGCGGCCCTCGACGCCTACGAGGGGGCGCTGATCGTGGCCAGCCACGACGTGGCGTTCCTGGAGTCGCTGGGGATCACCCGCTGGCTGCTGCTCGACGGCGAGCTGCGGCCGACGACGGCGGAGGAGGTCAGGGGGACGGCCCCGAGCCCTCGCCGGAGCGGTGCCGGGGTCTAGGCGCCCGGGTCTAGTGGTGGAGTAAGGCCCAGGACTTGGTGCCTCCGCCGGGGGTGAGGACGGGGGCGAGTCCCCAGTCCCCGCCGTGCGCGTCGACCGCCGCGGCCAGCAGCCACATGCTGCGGCTGCGGCGGTCGCGGCATTCCTCGGCCCTGTCGGGCGCCGCATGGGCCGGGTGCTGGTCGTAGAGGACGATCCGCAGCGCCTCGAACTGCCAGCGGACCCGCAGGACCATCTCCCGGTCGGGGGTGAACCGGTAGGCGGCGGAGACGAGTTCCGAGGCGGCGAGGACGGCGGTCTCGCGGAGTCCGGCCAGGCCGTGCCGGTCGAGGAGCGAGCGGACCGCCTCGCGCGCGAGCCCCGCGCAGTAGGCACCGCCGGGCAGCATCATCGAGTAGCTGAGGTTCTCCGCGGCGGGAGGTACGGGCCCGGCCGCGGCGGCGGCCGGAAGGCAACGCAGGGCGCCCTTCATCGGTTTGCTCACATTTCCTGGTGCATGGGGGATACACGCACACGGGCGCGGTAGCCCCGTGTGAGACTTGCGCTACCGACCGTAGCCCACAAGCGGAGCACAGTGCTACTACTTGCGGGTACTCGTGTCATTTCGGCCAAAAACGACGGTCCATTTGGAGCCTCGACGCCGCACAGTGAGAGGAAGACGGAGCGTGCCACCCAGGAACAGCCCGACCGCGCGACAGCGGCGCCTCGGGAGCGAACTGCGCAGACTGCGCGAACAGTCGGGGATGTCGGTCCAGCAGGCCGCCGCCCTCCTGGGCGTCGACCGCACCCGCATCCCGAACATCGAGTCGGGCCGCTTCGGGATCAGCGCCGAACGCGTCCGTACCCTCGCCTTCAACTACGGCTGCCCGGACACCGGGCTCGTCGACCTCCTCGCCGGCATCGCCCAGGAGCGGGACCGGGGCTGGTGGGAGGAGCACCGCGGGCTGCTGCCGCCCGCGCTCCTCGACATCGCCGAACTGGAGTTCCACGCCGCGAGGCTGGAGACCTCGGTCACCACGCACATCCCCGGCCTGCTGCAGACCGAGGAGCACGCCCGGGCGGTCTTCGACACCGCCGTCCCCCCGCTGCCCGGCCCCGACCTGGAGGCCCGGCTCGCCCTGCGGCTGCGCCGCCAGGAGGTCCTGGAGCGGGACCGGCCGGTGCCCTACGAGGCCGTGATCCACGAGGCGGCGCTGCGCATGCGGTTCGGCGGACCGAAGGTCGCGCGGGCCCAGCTGGAACACATCCTGAACCACACCGAGCGGGACGGCGTCTCCGTACGCGTGATCCCTTTCACCGCGGGGGGTTTCCCCGGGGCGGGCCAGTCGTTCACCTACGTAGCCGCGCCGGTGCCGCAGCTCGACACCGTGCAGCTCGACTCCTCCCACGGCTCGATGCTGCTGGACACCGACATGCAACTGCGCCGGTACCGCGAGCTGCTGGACCGGCTGCGCGGGCTCGCGCTGTCCGCGACCGAATCACGCGCGTTCGTCCGCGCCATATCCCTGGACCTGTGAAGGGACCCCCCACACCATGAACACCACGACCACCGCCCCCGACCCCACCGCCGTCGCCATCGACTGGAACGAGGCCTTCTGCAGCGAAGGCGCCAACTGCTTCCGCTTCGGCCTCGACGACTCCGGCCGGGCCTACATCGGCTCGACGCTCTCCCCCGACGCGTACGTCAGCGACTCCGTGGAGGCGCTGCGGGCGCTCATCTCGGCCGTGAAGGCCGGAGCGGCCGATCACCTGCTCTGAGCCTGCTCTGAGCCGCCGGACATCTGCGCTGCGTAGTCGGCCGGATGGCCGGCGAGCGCCGACCCGGACGTGACCTGCGTCTCCGGCACCCCGCCGGAGCAGCACACATAACGGAACGTAACCGGACATCGCCGGGACGGGCTTGGCCGACGCCTTACAGGGCCTTAACCTACGGTTTCGTAACCTACGAATCCGTAGGTACACCCGTATGCCCCTCTCCGTCCCCAGGAGTCCCCGTGACGCTCACCTCTCCCCCCCTCGGCAGCTCGACAGGGTGGACCGACGCACGGTTGCTCTACGCGCTCGAAGAGGTCGTGGAGAAGGAGCTCAACCGGCACCTGAAGGTCACCAAGGACTGGATGCCGCACGAGTACGTGCCGTGGTCCGACGCCCGGAACTTCCCCGGCTTCTTCGAGGACGGCGAGGCCTGGGAGCCTTCGCAGTCCAAGGTCACCGAGATCGGCAAGATCGCCCTCGTCGTCAACCTGCTCACCGAGGACAACCTCCCGAGCTACCACCACGAGATCGCCAGCCTCTTCGGCCGCGACGGCGCCTGGGGCACCTGGGTGCACCGCTGGACCGCCGAGGAGGGCCGCCACGGCATCGTGATGCGCGACTACCTGCTCGCCTCGCGCGCCGTCGACCCGGACAAGCTGGAGCAGTTCCGGATGGCGCACATGAGCGAGGGCTTCGAGTCCGACAACCGGCACTCGATGCTGCACTCCATCGCGTACGTGGCCTTCCAGGAGCTCGCCACCCGCATCTCGCACCGCAACACCGGCCACCAGTCCGGCGACCCGGTCTGCGACCGGATGCTCGGGCGCATCGCGCTCGACGAGAACCTGCACATGATCTTCTACCGCAACCTGCTGGGCGCGGCCTTCGAGCTCGCCCCCGACCTGACCATGCAGGCCGTGCGGGACGTCGTGGTCAACTTCCGGATGCCCGGACACGGCATGCCGGGCTTCGAACGGGCGGCCGCGCAGATGGCGATCGGCGAGATCTACAACATGCGCATCCACCACGACGACGTCCTGCAGCCCGTCCTGCGCTTCCTCAAGGTCCTCCAGATCGACGGCCTCGGCCCGGACGGCCTGCGTGCCCAGGAGGAGCTGGGGCTCTACATGAACGGCCTGGACAGCGAGGCCAGCAAGTTCGACGAGAAGCTCGCCGCCCGCAAGGCGCGGATGGCCGCGCGCGCGGCCGGCTGAGCCGCGCCCCGGCGGGGACCCGGCTCAGCGGCTCCGCCGCTTGAGCCGGACCCGCTCCTTCTCGGAGAGCCCGCCCCACACCCCGAACCGCTCGTCGTGGGTCAGCGCGTACTCCAGGCACGCCAGGCGTCCCTCGCACGCCCCGCACAGCTGCTTCGCCTCGCGCGTCGACGCTCCGGGGGCCGGGAAGAAGAACTCCGGGCCGGCCTGGGCGCACAGGGCGGTCTCGCGCCAGGAGAGGTCGGGGGCGGTCAGCACGTCGGTATCCGTCTGCATGACCGACAGCCTGCCGAAGCGCCGTAAACACGCCATCAACGTTCGATCAATGGCGTATACCCAGCGCCGGAAGCACCGTCTCGGCCACCCGGTACGCCTCCTCCAGGAGCGGGTTCCCGGACAGGATGAAGGTGTCCACTCCCAGGTCCTGGTACTCCTTGAGCCGCTCCACGACCTGGGCCGTGGAGCCGACGACGGCCGTGCCGGGACCGGGGCGGAAGAGGCTCATGCCGGGCCAGAGGTTCGGGTGGGTCTCCAGTTCGCGTGCCCGGGCGGGCACCTTGCCGCCGTGCTGGCGGAACTGGCGCTGCCAGCCGACGCCGTCCTCGCCCGCGCGGTCGCCGAGCTGCCGTGCGTAGGTCGCCTCGCTTGTGACGTCCAGGAGCCGGTCGGCCGCGGCCCAGGCCTCGTCCTCGGTGTCCCGGACGATCAGGTGGAGCCGCAGGCCGATGCGGAGGGTGCGGCCGTGGGCGGCGGCCCGGGCCCGGACGTGGTCGAGCTTCTCCTTCAGCAGGTGCGGGGGCTCGCCCCAGGTGAGGTAGACGTCGACGTGCTCGGCGGCCATCTCGATGCCGGGCGCCGAGGAACCGCCGAACCAGAGCGGCACGTGCGGCGCCTGGACGGGGCGCAGGTCGCGGAAGGAGGCGCCGGCGTTCCTGAGGTCGTAGAAGCGGCCCTTGTGGTCGAAGACCTCGCCGGCCGTGAGGCGCTTGACGATCGACCAGTACTCGGCGCTCAGTTCGTACCGCTCGTCGTGCTCGACGTGCAGGCCGTACTCCCGCAGGGAGTTCGTCGATCCGTTGACGACGTTGAACCGGAGCCTGCCGCCGAAGAGGTTGTCGAAGCTCAGCGCCATCTTGGCCAGCAGGGTCGGGGAGATCAGGCCCGGGTGGACGGCGAGCAGCGGCTTGAAGCGGGTGCTGGTGGAGGCCGCGAGCGCGGAGCCGAGCGGCCACACGTCGTACAGGTCGGTGGCGAGCAGCGCGCCGGTGAAGCCGAGGCGCTCGACCGTGCCGGCGAGCTGGGTGAGATAGCCGAGGTCGACGGGGCGGCGGCCCTCCGGCTCCCACGGATAGGCGCCTTCGCGCGGGATGACGTACCAGAGGACTTCGGGTGCGGGGTGCGTCATCGGGTCAGGCCTTTCGGGGCAGGGCGTCGGCGACGGTGATCGCGCGGTCGACGAATCCGGTGCGGTGGAAGATGTCGGCGGCCCGCTGCTGCTCGGCGATGAACTCCTCCGTGACCTCCTCGATGGTCCAGGGCAGGGCCTTCAGCGCGGTCTCCCAGTCCTCGACCGTGCCGCCCTGGTCGGCGGCGGCGAGCTCGGCGGCCTCGCGCGGGTGCGCGGCGGCCCACGCGTCGGCCCGCCGCAGCGCCCGGGTGAGCACCTCGACGAGCTCGGGCCGCTGCTCGGCCAGGTCGCGGCGGGTGAAGAAGACGGACCGGTCGCTGATGACCTCGCCGGTACGGATCAGGGTCCGCAGGCCGCCGGTGCGGCGGGCGGCGGCGAGCTCGGCGCCCTGGGCGACCCAGGCGGTGATCTCCCCGGCGCGCAGCTTCGCCTCGCTGTCCCCGTCCGCGCGGACGGGGGTGATGTCGGTGGCGTACGAGAGGCCGGCGTCGTCCAGGGCCTTGGCGACGAGGTGGGTCTGCCAGGAGCCGACGGCGAGGTGGACGGTGCCGCCCTTGAGGTCGGCGACGGCGCGGACCGGGCTGTCCTCGGGGACGAGGAGGGCGCCGTGGTCGGGGCGGGGCGCGGAGACGGCCGTGTAGACGATGTCGTGGCCCGCGGCCTGCGCGGTGACCGGCGGGGTGGAGCCGGTGCCGCCGAAGTCGATGGTGCCCTCGGCGAGGAAGGCACCGGTGCGGACGCCGTCGGTGTACGGGTGCCAGGTCACGGTCTCGCCGAGGGCCGCGAGCTCCTCCTCCGCGTAGCCGAGGCGGGAGAGGTGGTAGAGGGAGGGGTTGCTGCGGTGGACACCGATGACGACGGTCATGCGGAGACTCCTTCGAGAGACGGGACGGTGGTGGACGGTTCCTCGGGGGCGTGGACGCCGAGGTCGGCGAGGAGGCGGCGGCGCAGGGCCACGAAGGCCGGGTCGCCGGGGTCGCGGGGACGGGGCACGGTCACGGCTTCGTCGGTGACGAGCCGCCCGTCGCGCAGGACGGCCACCCGGTCGGCGAGCCGTACGGCCTCGTCGACGTCATGGGTGACGAGCAGGACGGCCGGCCGGTGGATCCGGCGCAGTTCGCCGACCAGGTCCTGCATGCGGAGCCGGGTCAGCGCGTCGAGCGCGGCGAACGGCTCGTCGAGCAGCAGGAGTTCGGGCTCGCGGACCAGGGCCCTGGCCAGGGCCACGCGCTGGGCCTCGCCGCCGGAGAGGGTCGCCGGCCAGGCTTCGGCATGCCGCTCCAGGCCGACCTCGGCGAGCGCCCGCAGGCCGGTCGCCCGGGTCTCCGCGCCGCGCGGCAGCCCGACGGTGACGTTGGCGAGGACCCTCTTGGAGGGGATGAGGCGGGGCTCCTGGAAGACGATGGTGCGGACGGCGGGGACCAGGGCCTCTCCCCCGTCGGCTCCGTCGAGGGCGCCGAGGATGCGCAGCAGGGTGGTCTTGCCGCTGCCGCTGGCGCCGAGGAGGGCGACGAACTCGCCGCGCCCGATGGTGAGGTCGAGGCCGTCGAGGACGGCGCGGTCGCCGAAGACCCGGCGCAGTCCCCGTACGCGTACGGCGGTCATGTGGTCCCTCCCGGTCCGGCGGTGCGCCAGGGCATGAGGATCCGCTCCAGGCCGCGGACGAACACGTCGGCGGTGAGGCCGAGAAGTCCGTAGACGAGGATGCAGACGGCGAGGATGTCGGTGCGGGCGTAGCTCTGGGCCTGGGACATCAGATAGCCGATGCCCTCGGTGGCGTTGATCTCCTCGGCGGCGATCAGCGCGATGACGCTGAGCGTCATGGACAGCCGCAGTCCGGCGAGGAGCGAGGGCAGCGCGCCGGGCAGGACGACCTGGCGGACGATCGCGAGCCGGCCGAGGCCGAAGCTGCGCATGGCCTCGACGAGCTTGCGGTCGGTGTCGCGGACGCCGCCGGTGGTGGAGACGTACATGGGGAAGGTGGTGGCGACGGCGATGAGCAGGATCTTCGCCGTCTCGTTGATCCCGAACCAGACCATGAAGAGGGGGACGAGGGAGAGGAAGGGGATGGTGCGGAGGGTCTGGAGGGAGGAGTCGAGGAGTTCGTCGCCGAGGCGGGTGAAGCCGGTGGTGATGCCGAGGACCAGTCCGGCGGCGAGACCGATGACGAGGCCGAGGCCGGAGCGGGTGAGGGAGGTGGCGAGCGCGTCGGGCAGCTGCCCGTTGCCCCACAACTCCCCTACGGCGTCGAGGACCTGCGGGGGCGAGGCGAGGACGTCGGGGGTCAGGAGGCCGGTGGCGGAGGAGGCCCACCAGAGGGCGAGCAGGGCGACGGGGCCGAGGGCGCGGACGGTGACGACGTAGGTGCGGGGGCGGGCGCGGCGGACGGGTGGGCGCGGGGCGACCAGCCCGTCCGTGCGCTCCCCTTCGCCGGTGGCGGCCGTCATGACAGCTTCTCCACGTCGAGGAGGTGGGCGGCGATGTCGACCTTGCCCGGGGTGACCTTCTGGTCGGCGTAGAACCGGGCCACGGTCTCGAAGCGCTCGATGTCCTCGGGGCCGATGGGGTCGACCGTCCCGCCCTTGGCGGTGAAGGCGATCTGGACGTCCTTGGCCTTGCCGTTCAGGGCGGTGGGGCCGGCGTCGGTGAAGACGTTGAGGTAGGCGGCCGGGTCCTTCTTCTCCTCGGCGCTGTGCTCGTGGAGGTAGGCGTAGAGCGCCTTGACGATCTCGGGGTGGTCCTTGGCGAAGCCCGTACGGACGGCGTTGAGGCTGTAGTTGTCAGAGCTGATGGCGGTGCCGTCGGCGACGAACCGGGCCTTGCCGCTGCCGATCTCGGCGACGGCGTACGTGGACCAGACGGCCCAGGCGTCGACCTGTCCGGCGTTGAAGACGGCGGCGGTCTGGTCGGGGCGCAGATAGACGCGCTCGACCTTGTCGGCGGGGATCCCGGCCTTGGCGAGCGCCTTGAGGAGCAGGTACTCGCCGGTGCCGCCCTTGTTCACGGCGACCTTGCGGCCGACGAGGTCCTGGACGGAGGCGATGTCCGAGCCCTCGCGGACGAGGATGCCCTCGCCGACGGGGTCGGGGTCGGTGGCGGTGAAGAAGGCGAAGCCGGGGCTCTGGGAGAGGGAGGTGATGCCGGAGGTGATGGAGCCGGTCGCGATGTCGAGCTGGTCGGCGTTCATCGCCTGGGCGGCCGGGGCGAAGGGCCCGGCGCTGCCGGTCCAGGCGACCTTGGCGCCGACGGCGGCGAGGGCCTTGTCGAGGCTGCCGTCCTTCTTCCCCCGGGCGAGGACGCCCGCGTTGCCGGGGTCGGGGATGCGGACGGTGACCGTTCCCTCCCCGCTCTTCTTCCCCTTCGCTTCGCCGTCCTCGGCCGTGCCGCCGCAGGCGGTGAGGGTGGTGAGGGCGGCGAGGGCCGCCAGAGCGGCGAGCGGGGTGGTCAGTGGGCGCATGGCGGTCGTCCTCCGGGGATCGAGGGGCGTGCGGGGCGGGTGGTGTTACGGGACGGGCTGCGCGGACGGTCGCGGCGCGGACGGTTCCTGCGCGGGCGCCGCTGGTGCGGCGGCGGTCGCGAGCAGGTGGGCGCGGCGCAGGGGCTCCGGGTCGGCCCAGGCCCGTACGTCCACGGCCTCGGGCAGGAAGCCGTGGGTGCGCAGGGCCTCCTCCTGCCGGGCGAGCAGGTCGAGGCGGGTGCCGGACAGGTCCGGGTGGAGGGTGCGGTGGGTGCCGGGCCGGTAGGCGCCGGCGACGCCCTCGGCGCCCGCCCCGGTCTCGGCGCCGAGGATCCGGGCGACCTCGGCGGGCTCGCCGGCGGCCCAGTCGGCGGCGCGGAGCAGTACGGAGAGGAAGCGGGCGACGAGCTCGGGGTGCGCGTCCAGGAGGTCCTGGTGGACGGTGAGGGGGCGCGGGGTGCCGTTGTTGACGCGGTGCGCGGGGTCGGGCAGGTCGTCCAGCTCGACGGCCACCTCGGCACCGGCGCGCCGCGCCGCCTCGACGGCGAGGGCCCCCTTCACGTAGACGGCGTCGACCTCGCCCCGGCGCAGGGCGTCGAGGCCGGCGGCCCACTGCCCCTGATGACCGTCGGCCGGTACGTCGACGAGGACGGCGTCGTCGAGTCCGTACCCCGCCGAGGCGAGGGCGCCCTCGAAGCCGCGCAGGGCCATCGCCCGCCAGAAGTCGATGGGCACGGAGTGGCGGGGCACGGCGAGCCGGAGTCCGCGCAGGGCGGCGGCCCCGCGCACCGGGGAGCCGGGGGCGACGAGCACCACCTGGCGCTCCTCGATCCAGGTGAGCCCGACGAGCCGGGTCCGCTCGCCGCGCGAACGGGCCCACAGCGCGGGCACGTTGCCGCCCTCGCGGAAGAGCCCGGGCAGGGCGTGGGTGAAGTGGGTGGCGCGGTCGGCGCCGGGGTCGGCGTCCTGGAGCGAGCGGACGGCGATGCCGTCCGGGGCGAACTCCTCGGCCAGCCAGCCCCGGTCGGCGGCGACGCCGGTGGCGGTGGGGACGGGGCAGCGGGTGAACCAGAGCGTGTCGGGAACGCGGGCGTACGTCATGGAGGGCATCCCGGGGTGTGGTGGGTCGGGAGACGGCGGCGGGGCGCGGCCGGAAGCAGAAGGGGCAGGAGAAGGAGGAAGAAGAGGAGGGGAGCAGGAGGAGAGCAGGCCTGCGGACCGGTGGAGGACCGGCGGGCGTGGGCTTACGGCGCCCCCGGCGCATGAGGCGCGTACGGCGCCCTCAGCATGTGAGGTGCGTGTGGTGCCGACGGCGCATGAGGTGCGTGTGGCGCCGACGGCGTGGCGCGAAAGCTGCGGCACGGCGCGTCGGCGGAGGCCCCGGGTCAGCGACAGCCGGTGCCGGTGACGCGCGCCAGGTCGATGTGGCGGCGCCGGGTGAGGGCGAGCGGTATGTGTCGTGCGTTCATCGCCTGCCGGCTCCTTCCGGGTCGCTGCCGCTGGGCTGTCCTGGCCGGAACCTTGCCACGGCCGCTCCGCCGTCCACAACTCGGCTCCCACGATGTGGGATTGCGTATGAACGGAGTGTTTCCGACCCCGCCCGCGGCCCGATTCGGCTCCCGCCATGTGGGAGCGTGGGAGCCCGATCACCCACGGGGAGCGAACCCTATGACGACCCCTATGACGACCGAGGCCGGCATCGTGCGACCCCCGGCGGGCGCCCAGGCGGTCCGCCGCGCACTGGACGTGCTGCACTGTTTCCACGACAACGGGCCCGACCTGAGCGCCTCCGACCTCGCGCGCAGGCTCGGCCTCTCCACCTCGACGGCGCACCGGCTCGCCCGCACCCTGCTCGGCGCGGGATTCCTGGAGCAGGACGCCCGGACCGCGCGCTACCGGCTCGGTCCGGCGATGACGGAGCTGGGCCGTCTCTCGTACCACCAGCGGGGGCTGCACCTGGCGGCTCCCGAGCTGTCCGATCTGGCCGAACGGACCGGCGCGACGGCCGACCTGGCGCTGCGCAGCGGCCCGCACGCGGTGATCGTGGCGGGCGGGTCGGTGACCCCGAAGGTGGGCCTGCGCCGGCCGCTGCACTCGACGGCGCTCGGGAAGGTGCTGCTCGCGTGGCCCCGGGCGGGCGAGGCGGGCCCGCGCTCGCTGCCCCCGCTGTACGCGTTCACCGAGCGGACCATCGTCGAACCTCCCGCCCTTGCGGCCGAGTTGGCGCGCGTACGGGAGGCGGGGTACGCGCTGAACGACGGCGAGTCGGCCCTCGGGGTGCGGACCGTGGCCGTACCGGTCCTGGAGCGCACGGGGTGCGCGCGGTTCGCGCTCGCGGTTCGCGCGACCCCGGAGCTGATCACCGACGCGCGGCTCGACTGGTACCTGGCTCAGGCGCGGGCCTGCGCGCGGGCCCTGGAGGTGCTGCTGCTCGCCCCGTCGGAGCGGCGGGACCCGGAGCGGGCGGGGTAGCCCCCGGGGCGGCGCCGAGATGTCCGCACGGTCGTGCGTTCAGTACGATGGGGTCATGAGCGGCAGCACCGGAAGCGGCACCGGGACCAGGACCGACGGGCGCGTCGAGCGGGGCAACCAGACCCGGCGCCTCGTCCTCGGCCGGACGATGGACATCGCCTCGGTCGAGGGGCTCGAAGGGCTCTCCCTGGGACGGATCGCGACCGAGCTGGAGCTGAGCAAGAGCGGTGTCTTCGCCCTCTTCGGCTCCAAGGAGGAGCTCCAGCTCGCCACCGTCAGGGCCGCCGTCGCCGTCTTCGCCGAGCGCGTCGTCGCCCCGCTGAAGGACCTGCCGCCGGGCACCCGACGGGTGCGCGAGCTGTGCCGGAACTGGCTCGCGTACTCCGCGGAACGGGTCTTCGCCGGCGGCTGCTTCTTCTACGCGGTCTCGGCCGAGTTCGACGCCCGCACGGGTCCGGTCCACGACGCCGTCGCCGGGACCCGCCGGGACTGGACGGCCTACGTGGAGGGGGCCCTGACGGAGGCGCGCGCCGTCGGGGAGTTCGCCGAGGACCTGGACGTGGAGCAGCTGGCCTTCGAGGTGATCGCCCTCATGGAGGCGGCCAACGCGCGCTCCGTGCTGTTCGGCGACCCGGGGGCGTACGCCCGCGCCGAGCGCGGCATCACGGCCCGGCTGCTCTCCTCGGCCACGGACAGGGGCCGGGCGGCGCTCACCGCAGAAGCCCGAACCGACGAAGCCTGAGCCGGGAAGGACCCGGCCGGCCTCGCACCACCCGGCCGGCCTCGCACCACCCCGGCCGGTCGACGGTCACGACGCCGTCGAGCCGACCCCCTCGCGCGCACCGGCCGTCGGCTCCGGAACGGAACCGGCGGTCATGAACTCCACCGCCTCGGCCACGACGTCGGGATCCCTGAGGATGCGGCGGTGGCCGAGGCCCCGGGTGACGACGAGCCTGGCCCGCTCGCCGTGGGCCCGGGCGAGGAACCGCCCCTGCTCCGGGGGCACCGTGTCGTCGCCCTCGTCGTGGAACAGCAGGACGGGCGCGCCGAGTTCGTCCGGGGCGTGGTCGGCGCCGAAGCGGTCCCAGACGCCGGGCTCGCCGGGGGCGAGGTGCCGCTCGACGTACGCGCGCATGGCTCGCATCACCCGGTCGTCCAGGCCCAGTCCGGCCTGGAAGCCCTTCAGGAGCATGTCGAAGGAACCGACGCCGCCGAGGCCCACGAAGCGGGCCGTGCGGACTCCGTCGCGGAGGGCGAAGAGCGAGGCGAGGACGCCGAAGGAGTGGGCGACGACGGCCTCGAAGTCGCCGTGCCGGGCGTGCAACTCCCGGATGATCTCCCGGTATTCGACGATGTTGGCGGCTCTGCCCGAGGACTCGCCGTGGCCGGGCGCGTCGAAGGCGACGGGGCTGTACCCGCGCGCGAGGAGCTCCTCGGCGAAGGCGCCGAGCCGTGAGCCGCGGGAGGACCAGCCGTGGACGAGGAGGACGGGCCGCCGCCCGTCGCCCCAGGCATAGGTGACGACCTCCTCGCCCCGGACGCGGAGGGTCCCGGTGCGGGCGGCGGCGAGGAGCGCCTGCTCCCCCGGCTTCGCCTTCGCCCTGCCGAGGGGGCGGACGAAGAGGTGGAAGGCCCAGCGGCCGGCCGGGCCGGGGGCGACGCGCGCGGTGGCGTTCAGGGCGGTGCGGATGAGCGGAGCCATCGGGTACATGCCGGATCTCCTCGGTCGTCCTGGATGGGAAAAATGCTAGCACGACCGTTCGTATTGTTTTAGAGTGGGCGACGAGGGCCGGGAAGCCCACCCGGAGGCGTCCCCGGCCCTCACTCCTCCGTGGCCCCCCCGGGCTCCCCCTTCGCCCGGCTCGGCTGCACCCGCTTCGGCTCGCCCGGCATCTTCGGGTACTCCGGCGGGTAGGGCAGGTCGCCCAGGCCGCGTTCCGCCTCGTCCCGCCGGGCCAGTTCGAGCAGGGACTCCAGACCGAACCGCTCGTCGTCCATGTCCGCGTGGACGTCGCCGACCTCCGCGTACCGGACCGGCATCGTCCTGATGTCGAAGTCCCGCGGCACGGCCTCGTCGATCTCCTCCCAGCGCAGCGGCGCCGAGACGGGGGCGTGCGGGCGGGGGCGTACGGAGTAGGCGGAGGCGATCGTGCGGTCCCGGGCCGCCTGGTTGTAGTCGACGAAGATCCGCTCCCCGCGCTCCTCCTTCCACCACCTCGTCGTGACCCGCTCCGGCATCCGCCGCTCCAGCTCACGCCCGCAGGCGATCGCCGCCCGCCTGACCTGCGTGAACGTCCATGCGGGCGCGATCGGCACGAAGACGTGGAGGCCCCGGCCCCCCGAGGTCTTCGGCCAGCCGCGCAGCCCGTGCTCGTCGAGGACCGCGCGCAGTTCGTGGGCGGCGCGGACGGCGTCGGCGTAGTCCGTGCCCGGCTGCGGGTCGAGGTCGATGCGGAGCTCGTCGGGATGGTCGGTGTCGTCCCGGCGCACCGGCCAGGGATGGAAGGTGACGGCGCCGAGGTTGGCCGCCCAGAGCACGGCCGCCGGCTCGGTGGGGCACAGCTCGTCCGCCGAGCGGCCGCTGGGGAAGGCGACGCGGGCCGTCGGGATCCAGTCGGGCAGGTACTTCGGGGCGTGCTTCTGGAAGAAGGACCCGCCGGCCACCCCGTCGGGGTAGCGCTCCAGGGTGGTGGGGCGGTTCCGCAGGGCGCGGGTGATGCCGTCGCCCACGGCCAGGTAGTACCGGACCAGGTCCATCTTGGTGTAGCCGGGCTCGGGGAAGTACACCTTGTCCGGGTGGGAGACCCGCACGGTCCGGCCGCCGACCTCGATCTCCACCGCTGCCGCCCTGCCTGCCATGCCGGCCAGCCTAGGCCTCGCCCACGACTCCCGCATACCGGACAATCACCCCATGGACCTTCCGGTGATGCCGCCCGTGAAACCGATGCTCGCCAAGTCCGTGAAGCACATCCCGCCCGGGATGCAGTACGAGGCGAAGTGGGACGGCTTCCGCGCGATCGTGCACCGGGACGGGCCGGAGCTCGTCATCGGCAGCCGTACGGGGAAGCCGCTCACCCGGTACTTCCCCGAGCTGGTCGAGGCGCTCGCGGCGCGGCTGCCGGAGCGGTGCGTCGTCGACGGGGAGATCGTGATCGAGCACGACGGGCGGCTCGACTTCGACCGGCTCGCCGAGCGGATCCACCCGGCGGACTCCCGGGTGCGGCTGCTCGCGGAGACCAGCCCGGCCCGGTTCGTCGCCTTCGACCTGCTCGCCCTCGGGGACGACTCCCTGCTCGACACCCCGCTGAGCGGGCGCCGGGAGGCCCTGGAGCGGGTCCTCGACGGCGTGGAGGCGCCGGTCCACCTGGCGTCGGCGACGCGGGACCCCGAGCTCGCCGCCCGCTGGTTCGAGCGGTACGAGGGCGCCGGGCTCGACGGGGTGGTGGCCAAGCCGCTCGACCTGCCGTACCGGCCGGACGCCCGCCTGATGTACAAGATCAAGCACGAGCGGACGGCCGACGTCGTCGTGGCCGGATACCGCTTCCACAAGAGCGGGCGGGTCGTCGGCTCGCTGCTGCTCGGCCTGTACGACGACGGGGGCGTCCTCCAGCACGTCGGCGTGTGCGCGGCCTTCACCGCCGCCCGCCGCGCCGAGCTCGTCGAGGAGCTGGAGCCGCTCCGGACGGACCCCTCGGACGGGCACCCGTGGGCGGCATGGACGGACGAGGCCGCGCACGAGGAGGCCAGGCTGCCGGGCGCGCCGAGCCGCTGGTCGGGCGGGAAGGACCTGTCGTGGGTGGCGCTGCGGCCGGAACGGGTCTGCGAGGTCGGCTACGACCACATGGAGGGGGACCGCTTCCGGCACACCGCCCAGTTCAAGCGGTGGCGCCCGGACCGGACGCCGGAGTCCTGCGGCTACGGGCAGCTGGACGAGCCCGTCTCGTACGACCTGGCCGAGGTCCTCGCGTAGGCGTCCCTCCCGGAGAGCCGTCGGGCCGCAACGTGATATGCCACACACCCGGCATCCCCGAGCCGTCCGCGCCCGCCCGGACCTCCGGGCGGCGCGCAAGGGCGGGGGACATATGCGACGGCCGCCGCCCGGCCCCGTACCTGCGTAAACATCCGGCCACCGGTCGCCCGGTCCGGCCCGCCCGCCCCTCCGCCGTCCCGCGCCGCCGTTGCCGGAGCGCGACAGAGCCGTGCCGGAACCCGTACCGCGATCCGGTACGTATGGAGAGGAGACCCTTCCCCATCCTTCCCGGACCGACTAGGACTGACCCGTGATCACCTCGCCCTCGCGCCTCGTTCCCGTCCCGATCCCCGACAGCGTGGCCGCGATGATCGGCGCCTGTCTGCCGCTCCACGTCCTCCAGGCCGAGGTCGACGCGGACTGCGCGGCGCGCGAGGTGTACAGCTTCCGGGGGCCGCTCTGCGCGGAGGACCGGGCGGACCGCGAGCACGCCCTCGCCGCCCTCGCGCGGGCCAACAAGATCCTCGCCAAGCACCACCCCCAGCTGCCCGTCACGCCCTGACGGAGTACACCCGTCCGGCCGTCCCCCACATGCGCGGGGGCGGTGACGGTGTGACGCTGCGAACGTGACCACGACCAGCGACGCAGCGCCCGCGCCCCCGGCCGCCACCGAGCCACCCGTGCTCGACAGCCGCCGCCGCAACATCGTCTTCGGCACGATCATGCTGGGCGTCCTCCTCGCCGCCCTCGACCAGACGATCGTCGGCACCGCCCTGCCCACGATCGTCTCGGACCTCGGCGGGGCCGCCCACATGTCGTGGGTGGTCACCTCGTACCTGCTCGCCGAGACCGTCGCGACCGTCCTCGTCGGCAAGTTCGGCGATCTCTTCGGCCGCAAGGTGATCTTCCAGATCTCCGCGGTCGTCTTCATCACCGGCTCGTTCCTCTGCGGTCTCGCCACCAACATGACGCTGCTGATCGTCTGGCGCGGCCTCCAGGGCATCGGCGCCGGCGGTCTGATGGTCACCTCGATGGCGCTCATCGCCGATGTGATCCCGCTGCGCGAACGCGGCAAGTACCAGGGCGCGATCGGGGCCGTGTTCGGCGTCTCGACGGTCATCGGGCCGCTCCTCGGCGGCCTGTTCACCGACCACGCCAGCTGGCGCTGGGCGTTCTACGTGAACGTGCCGATCGCGATCCTGGTCGTCATCGCCGCCGCCCGGACGATCCCCTCGGTGCGCTCGGCGAGCCGGCCGGTCATCGACTACCTGGGCATCGCGCTGGTCGCGATCGGCTCCAGCGCCCTGATCCTGGCGACCAGCTGGGGCGGCAACGAGTACGCCTGGGGCTCCGGCGTCATCATCGGGCTCTTCGTGGGCGGCATCGTCGCCCTGGGCCTGTTCTGCTGGGTGGAGACCCGGGCGGCCGAACCCATGCTGCCCATGCGGCTCTTCCGGAACCCGGTCTTCACCGTCTGCTCGGTGCTCAGCTTCGTCGTCGGCTTCGCCATGCTCGGCGCGATGACCTTCCTGCCGACCTATCTGCAGTACGTCGACGGGGAGTCGGCGACCATGTCCGGCATCCGCACCCTCCCCATGGTCGTCGGCCTGCTGATCGCCTCCATCTTCAGCGGCAACGTCGTCAGCAAGACCGGCCACTACCGGGTCTTCCCCATCGTCGGCTGCCTGGTGATGGGCGTCGGCCTCTTCCTGCTCTCGCTCATGGGGCCGGACACCGGCACCGGCCTGGAGTCGCTGTACATGTTCGTCCTCGGCGTCGGCATCGGCCTGTGCATGCAGGTCCTGACCATCGCCGTGCAGAACACCGTCGACTACGCCGACCTCGGCACCGCCACCTCCGGCGTCACCTTCTTCCGCACCCTCGGCAGCTCCTTCGGCACGGCCGTCTTCGGCACGATCTACGCCAACTCCCTCAAGCCCAACCTCACCGCGGGCATCGGCGAGGCCGCCGCCGTCGCCGGGAGCCTCGGGGTGAACCCGGCCGTGGTCGCGAAGGCCGCGCAGAGCCCGGCCGGACTCCACAAGCTGCCCCCGCGGATCGCCGAGCCGATCGTCCAGGCGTACGCGGACACCCTCCAGACCGTCTTCCTCTGGACGGTGCCGGTCGCGGCCGTAGGCTTCGTCGTCGCCCTCTTCCTCAAGCAGGTGGAGCTGCGCGACTCGGCCCGCTCCGCCGCCCCCGACATGGGCGAGGGCTTCGGCTCCCCCACCATGTCCGGCGACTCGGAGAAGCTCCTCGAACTCTCCGTCGGCCGGATCCTGCGGCGCCAGGACATGGACACCGCCCGCCGGATCGTCGTCGGCTCCGACACCCGGCTCGACTTCGCCGGGGCCTGGGCGGTCATGCAGGTCGAGCTCTACACCCGGACCGTCGGACACGCCAGCCTGGGCCTGATCTCGGCCGGCCGGAGGGTGCCGCCGGAGGTGCTCCTGCCGGTCTTCGACCGGATGGTCGACGAGGGCTTCCTGACCCGGGACGGCAATCTGCTCTCCCACACCCCGGCCGGCAAGCGCGAGGCGGAGGTCATCACCCGCGCCTGGGGCGACTGGCTGGCCGACCGGGTCGAGCAGGAGCGCGGCCGCCCCAGCGGGCCCGAGCTGCGGAGGGCGACGGACGCCATCGCCAAGAAGATCGTCGCCGAGGACCTCGCGCACGGGATCCCGAGGGAACGGGTGACGGCGGGCGTGGGCGCCCGCTGAGCCCCGCCGCTCGCCTTCGCCCTACTCGGCGAAGTCGCCGTCCACGTACACCCACGCGCCCTCGTGGCGGGCGAACCGGCTCCGCTCGTGCAGGGCGCCGGGCTCGCCGCCGTGGACGTAACGGGCCGTGAAGGTGACGGTGCCGTGCTGGTGGAAGGCGGTGCCCTCGCCGGTCTCCTCGATCTCCAGGCCCGCCCAGCGCATCCCCGGGTCGAAGTCGACCTCGCCCGGCCGCGTCTCCGGCGCCCAGGTGCGCAGCAGATACGCCTCGTCGCGGACGACGAAGGCGCTGTAGCGGGAGCGCATGAGGAGCTCGGCGGTCGGCGCCGTGCCGCCGCCCGAGTGGAAGCGGCCGCAGCACGCGCCGTACACGGCGTCGAGACCGCAGGGGCAGGGCGAGGTCGCGGTCACGGCGGGGGCGGCCGGGGACGTGCGGGGGCGGGTCTTGCGTCGGGACATGACGCCATTGTCCCCCACCCCTCGCGGGGGACGGACGCCCGGGACGTGGACGCCGGCGTGGACGGCGTCCCGGAATCCCCCCTGCTCAGAGGGCCCGTCCGAGTAGCGTACGAAGCATGAAACTGACGATTCTCGGAGGCGGCGGATTCCGGGTGCCGCTGGTGTACGGCGCTCTCCTCGGCGACCACGCCGAGGGGCGGGTCACCCACGTCACCCTGTACGACCTCGACGAGGGGCGGCTCTCGGCCATCGCGCGGGTCCTCGCGGACCAGGCGGAGGGGGTGCCGGACGCGCCGGCGGTGACGGCGACGACGGAGCTGGACGAGGCGCTGCGCGGGGCGGACTTCGTGTTCTCCGCGATCCGGGTGGGAGGCCTGGAGGGCAGGGCGGCCGACGAGCGGATCGCGCTCGACGAGGGCGTGCTCGGCCAGGAGACGGTGGGCGCGGGCGGCATCGCGTACGGGCTGCGGACCGTGCCCGTGGCCGTGCGGATCGCCCGGAGGATCGCCGAACTCGCCCCCGACGCCTGGGTCATCAACTTCACCAACCCGGCCGGCCTGGTCACCGAGGCCATGTCCCGGGTGCTCGGCGACCGGGTCATCGGCATCTGCGACTCCCCCGTGGGCCTCGGCCGCCGGGTCGCCCGCGTCCTGGGCGCGAACCCGGACGAGGCCTGGATCGACTACGTGGGCCTCAACCACCTGGGCTGGCTGCGCGGGCTGCGGGTCGGCGGACAGGACGTGCTGCCGCGGCTGCTCGCCGACGAGGAGAAGCTCGGCTCCTTCGAGGAGGGCCGGCTCTTCGGCCCGGACTGGCTGCGCTCGCTCGGCGCGGTCCCCAACGAGTACCTGCACTACTACTACTTCAACCGGGAGGCGGTCCACGCCTACCGGACGGCCGAGCGGACGCGCGGAGCCTATCTGCGCGACCAGCAGGGCGCCTTCTACCAGGAGATGGGCAAGCCCGACACGCCCGCGCTCGACGCCTGGCACCGTACGCTCGCCGACCGGGAGGCCACGTACATGGCCGCCAACCGGGAGGCCGCCGGGATCGGGGAGCGCGACGAGGAGGACCTGGAGTCGGGCGGCTACGAGAAGGTGGCGCTGGCGCTCATGCGGGCGATCGCCCGGGACGAGCGGACCACGCTGATCCTCAACGTGCGCAACGGCTCGACGCTGTCCGTGCTCGACGCGGACGCGGTGATCGAGGTGCCGTGCTTCGTGGACGCGAACGGTGCCCACCCGGTGTCGGTGGCCCCGCTGCCGTACCACGCCGTCGGACTGGTGACGGCGGTGAAGGCCGTGGAGCGCGAGGTCCTCGCCGCCGTGGAGAGCGGCTCGCGGGCGACGGCCGTCAAGGCCTTCGCGCTGCACCCGCTGGTGGACTCGGTGGCGGTGGCCCGCCGTCTGGTGGAGGGCTACACGGCGGAGCACCCGGGCCTTGCCTGGCTGCGAAGCTGAGATGGCCGGTCGGCGAACGGACGGCTGACGAACACCTTTACGCGGTCGGGGGCGCGGCCTAGGCTCGCGCCCCATGACCTCACAGCGCAAGGGAGTTCGGCGTGCCGTGGCCCGGCTCGCCGCGGCCTGCCTGCTGGCCGCCGGCCTGGTGGGAACCACGCGGGCGGCGGCCGAGACACCCCTGCCCGGCGAGGGGCCGACCGTCGTCCCCGTACAGACCACCGGGCCCGCCGACAAGCGGTTCAACCTGGTGTTCATGGGCGACGGCTACACCGCGGCGGAGATGCCGGCGTTCCGGGCGGACCTGGAGCGGCACCTGAACACCCTGTGGAGCATCGAGCCCTTCGCCTCGTACCGCTCGTACGTCAACGTGTGGGCGGTGGAGGTCCCTTCGGCGGAGTCCGGCGTGGACTGCGACCCGGGGCTCGGCGCCCCGGCCCGGGACACGGCGCTCGACATGGGCTTCTGGGGCGGCTGCGATCCGGACAGCGTGCAGCGGCTGCTCACCGTCGACAGCCGGAAGGCCGCCGCGCTCGCCGACCTCGTCCCCGGCACGAGCCGCGCCAACCGCCAGATCGTCGCCCTCGCCCACAGCTCCACCTACGGCGGCGCGGGCGGGAGTTACGCCACGGCCTCCGGCGGCAACGCGCTGTCCTCGCTCATCACCCCGCACGAGATAGGGCATTCGCTCGGCGGGCTCCAGGACGAGTACGACTACTACGCGCGCGGGGTCCCGGGCGAGGCGTACGAAGGGCCCGAGCCGTCCTCCGTCCACCACACGCTCCTGACGGAGGAGCAGATGCGGGAGCAGCGGGCCAAGTGGTGGCGCTGGCTCGGCGAGCCCAGCGAGTCCGGCGGGGTCATCGGCCGCCACGAGGGCGGCATGTACAGCACGAAGGGCGTCTGGCGCCCGAGCCGCCACTCCCTCATGAAGACCCTCGGCTACGCCTTCGACCAGGTGGAGCGCGAGGTGATGGTCCGGGCGATCTCGGCCAAGGTGAACCTGGTCCAGGACCACACCCCGGACGCGGCGCCGATCGGGGCGGACCGCACGGTGTGGGTGGACACCCTGCACCCGGTGGGCGGCGCGCTCGCCGTGACCTGGAAGCTGGACGGGCGGACCCTCGACACCGGGGGCGCCCGCACGCTCGACCTGCGGAGGCTGCGGCTCTCCCCCGGCACGCACGCCCTGACCGCCACGGTCACCGACCCGACGCCCTTCGTCCGCGACCCGGCGGTCCGCGCCTCGGCGGCGCTCACCCGGACGGTGAGCTGGACGGTCGACCCCGCGCTGACCACCGTACGGGCCCCGGGGGCTCCCGGCTTCACCGGGCACACCCCCACCGGCGCCCCCGTCGGCGCCCGGAGCGTCGTCCACGCGGACACCACCCACGCGGTGGACGGCACCCCCGCCGTGCGCTGGCGCCTGGACGGGCGGCCGGTCTCCCCGTACGGCCGCAACGACCTTGATCTGGACCTGCGTTCGCTGGAGATCGCGCCGGGGACCCACACCCTCACGGCCCGACTCGCGGGCACGGACGAGGAGTTGAGCTGGACGGTGGACGCCCGTCCAGCCACCGCCGCGTACGAGCTGTCCGAGCCGCTGCGGACGGTACGGCGCCCCGGGCGCCCGGTGGAGTACGTCTACGACGGCGCGTTCACGATGCGGCTGACCGCGCGGGACGACCAGGAGGGCGCCGTGGTCAGCCAGTTCCGGGTCGACGGCGACGGCTGGTACACGTACTACGGCTGGCCGACGGACGCCGGCGCGCCGTTCCTCTTCTCGCCGGGCGGCACGGTCGTCGACGACCTCGTGTACGGGAAGCTGGGCCGGAGCCGTGCGGTGCCGTGGGACGACGCGAGCCCGGACTACGGCACGCACACCGTCGAGTACCGGACGGTCGACGCGGCCGGCAACGTCGGCCGGGCACGGAGCTTCCTGGTGACGCTGGTGGAGCGGTAGCAGCACGAAGGGGGCCCGTCGGCGGGCCCCCTTCTCGTACGGCTCGGGGTCAGGGCTTGCGGGCGACCGCGGCCCATCCCGGGATGGGGTCGTCGCCCGGGACCGGGACGGGCTCGCCCAGTTCCGGATGCCAGTCGGCGGTGAGCGAGACCCCGGGCTCCACGAACTCGAGCCCGTCGAAGAACGCGGCCAGCTCGTCGCGCGAGCGGGGCCGCAGGGTCAGCCCGCGCGCCTTGTACATGGCGGCCGCCTTCGCCGCTCCCTCGGGGTCGAAGTCCCCGGTGACGTGGGAGAGGACGAGGTAGCTGCCCGGCGCGAGCTTGTCGACGATCTTGGAGACCAGTTCGTACGCCCCGTCCTCGTCGCCCACGAAGTGCAGCAGGGCGAGCATCGACAGGGCGATGGGCTGGTCGAAATCAAGGACCTTTCCGGCCCTTTCGAGGATGATCTCGGGTTCGCGGGCGTCCGCCTGGATGTACTCGGTGGCCCCTTCCGGGGTCGAGCGCAGCAGGGCGGCCGCGTGCGCGAGCACGATCGGGTCGTTGTCGCAGTAGACGATGCGGGACTCCGGCGCGGCCTCCTGCGCGATCTGGTGCAGGTTGGGCTCGGTCGGGATGCCCGTGCCGACGTCCAGGTACTGCCGGACGCCGTG
This sequence comes from Streptomyces sp. NPDC021012, assembly GCF_044333355.1. Taxonomy (NCBI): domain Bacteria; kingdom Bacillati; phylum Actinomycetota; class Actinomycetes; order Kitasatosporales; family Streptomycetaceae; genus Streptomyces; species Streptomyces sp. NPDC021012. The sequence goes on along the minus strand of NZ_JBIRQU010000003.1, from coordinate 390,210 downwards.
GGCGCTGAGCCAGCGGATGGCGCGGTGCATGAAGGCCCGGTTGACGCGGGCCATGTCCCGGCCCCGGGCGTCGACGGTGAGCAGCTGACGTGCCATCGCCTCGTCGACCGGGTAGTTGTCCTTGCCGCCCAGGAACCAGTCGTACATGCGCGCGGGATGCGGCTTGCTGGTGTCGATCCTCACGGATGCGGGGTCCTGGGTCATCGGCTCTCCTGGTCGGGTCGAACGGGTGGCACTGAAACAAGAGTTACGCGATGGTAGGGGTGGGACGGAAGGTTCAGGTGAGCAGGAAATCAGCCTGACCGGATTTGGCGCCCTGGATGAAAGCGGCGATCTCCCCGTGGGTGTAGATGAGCGCTGGTCCTTCAGGGTCTGCGGACTGTCGCACGGCGACCCTGCCGTCGGCCAGTTTCATGGCCTCCACGCAGTTGCCCCCGTTCCCGCCGCTCCAGGGCTTGTGCCAACCCTCGGCACCGAGCTCCGCGGCGGGCATGCCGTTGTATATGCGATCCATTCACAGCTCCTTGCGGAGATCCCGGAGGATCTCCTTCGTGCGTTGTGCAGTCGCGGCCTGCGCCGCCATGCGGTCCATGACCTCCAGGTGGGACGCCACCTCGGGACGCGCGTCGAGATAGACGGCGCCGGTCAGGTACTCGCTGTAGACCATGTCCGGGAGTTCGGGCATGGCGAAGCGGAAGAGGACGAACGGTCCGTAGGTGCCGGGATGGTGGCCGGACGCGAACTCCGCGATCTGCAGGGTGACGTTCGGCAGCTCGGACGCTTCGAGCAACCGGTCGAGCTGGTCGCGCATCACTTCGGGCCCGTCACCGACCGGTCGGCGGAACACCGTCTCGTCCATGATCACCCAGAACTTCGGAGCGTCGTCCCTGGTCAGCAGGGACTGGCGCTCCATCCGCAGGGCTACATGGCGCTCGGCGTCCTCGTCTCTGCCGGCATCGCTGCCGCCACCGACCGCCCCGCTGCGCAGAATGGCGCGGGCGTACGCCTCGGTCTGGAGGAGACCGGGGACGAACTGGGGTTCGTACGCCCGGATGAGGCTCGCGGCCCCCTCCAGGCTGACGTACATGGAGAACCAGCCGGGCAGCACGTCGTGGAACCGCTGCCACCAGCCGGGGAGGTTGGCCTCCTCCGCGAGGGCGACGAAGCCCTCCGCCTCGGAGTCCGTGATCCCGTACTCCTTCAACAGGAGCTGCACGTACGGAATCTTCAGCGCGACCTCGGCGGTCTCCATCCGCCGGACGGTGGCCGGGGCCACCCGCAGGATCTTCGCCGCCTCTTCCCGCTTCATGCCGGCCCGCTCGCGCAGGTCCTGCAGACGCTTTCCGAGGACGACCTGTCCCACCGTCGGGGCGGACCGCGGCTCGCTCACTCTCAGACCTCCCCGACGCGCTGTTTCGATGAGTGTGCCACGAAGCGGGTCCAGAGAGAACACAGCACTCTGCAATTTTCAGAGTGCCACTTGCCAAGTGTCCGACGCAGGAGGACAGTGTTCCGGTGAACCAGTACACGCTGCCGCCGTGCGCCACCGCGCCACGGCGACAGCGCCGTACGGCAGTCCTGCCCACTGTTGTGAGGAACCGGTCGTGGCTTCTGGTAACGCGCAGCCCTCAGGTCTCATGAGCCCTGCAGCCCCTCGGGTCATGGCCCAGCGCCCACAGCCGCACACCGATCCCGTCCGCCGCTTCGCCTTCGAGCTCCCGGCCCTGACCTCCTCGGTCGCCCGCGCCCGCCGGCTCGCGGAGGAACGCCTCATCATCTGGGGCTGCGACCCCGGGATACGCGACACGGTCGCCCTCGTCGTCTCCGAGCTCGTCACCAACGCCGTCGTGCACACCGCCAGCGACCGCGTCGTCTGCGAGCTCCGCGAGGGCGAGGAGACCCTCCGCATAGCCGTACGGGACGAGGGCGGGCCCGCCGGACCACGGATACGCGACTGCGGCGAGGAGGAACGCGGCCGCGGACTCCTCATCGTCGACGCGCTCTGCACCGCCTGGGGCGCCGACCGCACCGGCCACGGCACGGCACAGGTCGTCTGGGCGGAACTCGCCCACGGCATGGGGGACCCGTGCTGAGGTCGATCCGCGTCATCCCGCGCGCCCTCAGGTCTCCCGAAGCCTCCGTACCGGCCCCGCGACGCTCACCGGACTCCCCCCGCTTCCAGGCCCTTCCACGCGAGCTCGGCGCCACCCGCCTCGCCGTCCCCGTCGGACTCCACACCGGCCTCGGCTGCGACGCCGTCGGCGTCCCCGCCCGCTTCGGCTTCAAGATCCTCTCGCGCCTCCCCGCCAAGGGCTGCGTCTACGCCGACTCCGACTGGTGGTGGTGGCTCGTCCCCGCCGGCTCCGACCACGACCTCACCTGGCCGCTGCCCGCCTGCTACGCCCCCGGCGCCGAGATCCCGGACCGCGGCCCGCGCCTCATCCACCACCCCGACGGCACCTCCCCGTACACCCCGCCGATCCCCCTCTACCTCCTCGTCTGCCAGCTCACGGGCATCGCCCCGTCCTGGCCGGCACCACCGGTGGGAAGCTCGCTCTGACGGGCCCGAGGGCCCTAGGCTCGGTGCATGTTCACCCCGCAGGGTCCCAGCCTCCGCGAGCTGACGAGTCAGGCCCTCTCCTCGGTCGAGCACGGCTACGACCTGCTCGCGGCCAAGTTCGACGCGACCCCCTTCCGCACCTCCGACCGCCTCCTGGGCGCGGTCACCCGCACCCTGGAGGCCCTCGGCCCCTTCGACTCGGGCCTCGACGTCTGCTGCGGCACCGGCGCCGGACTCGGCGTCCTCCGCTCGGTCTGCGCGGGTCGGGTCACGGGCGTCGACTTCAGTACGGGCATGCTGGCCCAGGCCCGGTACGCCCACCCGACCGCCACCCTGGTCCGCGCCGACGCCCTGGCTCTCCCCTTCGCCCCGGTCTTCGACCTGGCGGTCAGCTTCGGCGCCTTCGGCCACTTCCTCCCGGACGCCCAGCGCACCCTCTTCACCCAGGTCCACGCCTCCCTCCGCCCCGGCGGCACCTTCGCCTTCCCCCTCCCGGCCCCGCCCCCGGTCGGCTCCCGCCTCTACTGGACCCTGTGGGGCTTCGACGCCGCCATGCGCCTCAGGAACGCCGTCTGGCGCCCGCCCTTCGTCATGTACTACCGCACCTTCCGCCTCGCGGACGTCCGCACCCGGCTGGAAGAGGCGGGCTTCCACGTCTCCCTCGTCCCGGTCGACGCCTTGGGCCGCCGGGAGGACGGCAGCCCGCGCTGCAGGCTGGTGGTGGCGCGGAAGGCGTGAGGAACGGGGAAACGCGAAGTGCCGGTCGATACGAGATCGACCGGCACTTCGTGTGGTGTCCGAGGGGGGACTTGAACCCCCACGCCCGATAAAGGGCACTAGCACCTCAAGCTAGCGCGTCTGCCATTCCGCCACCCGGACCAGGTGATTGTCGTTTCGGGGTTTTCCCCGCGGCGACAGAGATAACTCTACCAGGGGTTCGAGGCGCCTTTCACCAGCGTTTCCCATGGTCAGTGGGGTGACCCCCGGGTGGGAGCCCGGCGCCCCCCGACGCCGGCTCCGTCGGAGCCACCTTGACGACCGGGGTGCGGTCCAGGCCAATGGCCCGGGGGGAGTCCGTCAGGTCGGCGGGGGCGGATCAGCGGACCTCGACCAGACGCGCCGAGACCACCACGTTGGCCGCGTAGCCGTTCTCCTCCGTGAAGGTGCCGCCGCAGGTGATCAGGCGCAGCTCGGGGAAGCCGGAGTCGCCGTAGATCCGGGCGGCGGGGAAGCCCTCCTTGGGGACGACCTCGACCCCGTACACGGCGAAGACGGCGGTCCGGCCGTCCCGGCGGGCGATCTCGACGCGGTGTCCCTTGCCGAGGGCGCCCAGGTCGTAGAAGACGGCCCGGCCGTTCGGGGTGTCGACATGGCCGACGACGACGGCGGTGCCGCGTTCGCCGGGGGTGACCGCGCCGGTGAACCAGCCCGCGAGCCGGTCGTCCTCGGGCGGCGGGGCCTCGATCCAGCCCTCGGCGTCGAGTCCGACCCCGGTGACGGGCGCGTCGATGCGGACGGCGGGGACGCGGACCCGGACCGGGGGCGAGGCGGGCAGCGGGGCGGGTACGGAGACGGGGGCGAAGGCGAGAGCCCCGGCCCGCGTCCCGTCGGGCGCGGCCGCGGCGAGGGGCTGCGGCGGGCCGCCGGCCGGGAGCTCCCCCGCGCCGCCGCGCACGAGGTGCACCCCGATGAGGAGGACGACGGCGATGACGCCCCAGGCGCCGCGCCGTCCGGTGCCGTCCGGGCGCGCTCCCGGATCCTCCGCCGTGCCGTCCGCAGGCCCCACGTCCACCCTCCTCGCGTACTGGCGCCCCTCCGCCCCGGACCTCGTCACACCGGGGCGGAGGGGCCGTCTCAGGCCCCCGTGGTCCCGGCCGTCAGGCGCGGCCGCCGGCGCGGCGGCGGGTGAGCACGACGGCGGCGCCGAGCGCTCCGGCGATGAGCAGGACGCCCGTGACCGCTTCGGTCGTGCCGAGCCCCTCCGCGGCCGTGCCGGAGGCGGCGGTGGTGCCGTAGCCGGCCTTCACGCCCTTGTGGGCCCCGGTGTGGGTGCCGGTGTCGACGCCCTCGGCGATGGTCAGCGGGGTGGTGCCCCGCTCGCCCTTGCAGTCGAAGGTGATCTCGACCTGGCTGCCGGCTTTGGCGTCGACGTCCACGGTCGCGGTGCCCGGGCGGCCCTCGTTGAGGGTCACGGTCTCGAACACGGTGGAGGTGACGGTCACGGACGGCACCTCGCAGCCCTCGGACGTGAGGGTGACGGTGCCGCCGGGGGCGATCGTCGTGGGCGTGACGGAGAAGCCGAACGACGTGATGTTGTTGTTGCCGTGGTCGTTGCCGTCACCGGCCAGGGCCAGGGGCGCGACCGACACCACGGCGATGGCGCTGAGCAGGGCGACGGAAGCGGCACGTATCGCGCGCATGGCGGTCCTCCAGATCACGCGAGGGCTCGGACGCGGAGCGATTCCGCCTCCGGAAGGGACGACCCTCACCGCGATCGAAGCTAGGTCCGCCCCCGGCCCACCGCCACCGGGCTCCGCCGAACGGGGCATGGCCCCGCCGGACAGGCCGGGTGGGGCGGGCCGGGTGGGACAGGCCCCGCCGGGCGGGCACTAGGGGACGCGGACGACCTGGCCCGCGTACGAGAGGTTGCCGCCGAAGCCGAAGAGCAGGACCGGGGCGCCGGAGGACAGTTCGCCGCGTTCGACCAGCTTGGCCAGGGCCAGCGGGATGGAGGCGGCGGAGGTGTTGCCGGAGTCGACGACGTCCCGGGCGACGACCGCGTTGACGGCGCCGATCTTCGCGGCGAGCGGCTCGATGATCCGCAGGTTGGCCTGGTGGAGGACGACGCCCGCGAGGTCCTCGGGGGCGATGCCGGAGCGCTCGCAGGTCTGCCGGGCGAGGGCGGGCAGCTGCTGGGTGGCCCAGCGGTAGACGGACTGGCCCTCCTGGGCGAAGCGGGGCGGGGTGCCCTCGATGCGGACGGCGTGGCCCATCTCCGGGACGGAGCCCCACAGGACCGGGCCGATGGCGCCGGTGTCCGTCTCGGTGGCCTCGACGATCGCGGCGCCCGCGCCGTCGCCGGTGAGGACGCAGGTGGTGCGGTCGGTCCAGTCGGTGATCTCGGTCATCTTGTCGGCGCCGATGACGAGGGCGCGGCGGGCCGCCCCGGCCCGGACGGCGTGGTCCGCGGTGGCCAGGGCGTGGGTGAAGCCCGCGCAGACCACGTTGAGGTCCATGGTGGCGGGCGAGCCCATGCCGAGGCGGGCGGCGACGCGCGCGGCCGTGTTGGGCGAGCGGTCGATCGCGGTGGAGGTGGCGACGAGGACCAGGTCGATGTCACCGGCGGTGAGGCCGGCGGTGGCGAGGGCCTTGCCGGCCGCGTGGGCGGCGAGTTCGTCGACGGGCTCGTCGGGCCCGGCGACGTGCCGGGTGCGGATGCCGACCCGGCTGAGGATCCACTCGTCGCTCGTGTCGACCAGCTCGGCCACGTCGTGGTTGGTCAGCACCTTGGCGGGCTGGTAGTGCCCGAGCGCGGCAATGCGAGTGCCCGTCATTCTCGGGACCCCCTAGGTGGTTCGTTCGTCGGCAGGGCCACCCAGTCTTGCCAGCGACTGATCAGTAACAGGTGACGTAAACCACCAACATTCCCCCTTATCGCTTGGCCGACCGCGACAACCGGCCAGGTACGGACCGGTGCGGGCGCGGTGGTGGGGCGTGGCGGAGAATGAGGCGGTCAGGGCCTTCCCGGCCTTTCCTGCGGAGAGAATCGAGTGCGGTCACGATGGGACGGGTCACCGAGCGCCGGCGTGTCGTGCGGATCCGGGGCGGTGCGGTCAGCACCCGGCCCGACACCCTGGTGGCGGAGGAGCCGCTGGAGATCCGGCTGAACGGACGGCCGATCGCGATCACCATGCGCACGCCGGGCGACGACTTCGCGCTCGCGGCCGGTTTCCTGGTGAGCGAGGGGGTCCTCGCGGCGGCCTCGGACGTGCGGAACATCGTGTACTGCGCGGGCGCCACGGAGGACGGCCGGAACACGTACAACGTGGTGGACGTGCAGCTCGCCCCCGGGGTGAAGGTCCCGGACATCACCCTTGAGCGGAACGTCTACACGACGTCCTCGTGCGGCCTGTGCGGCAAGGCCAGCCTGGACGCGGTCCGCACCACGGCCCGCTTCCCGATCGCCGACGCTCCCCCGGTCCGGCTGACCCCCGAGCTGCTGTCCGAACTCCCGGAGCGGCTGCGGGCGGCCCAGCGGGTCTTCGACTCGACCGGCGGGCTGCACGCGGCGGCGCTGTTCACGGAGGACGGCGAGCTGCTCGACGTACGGGAGGACGTGGGCCGGCACAACGCCGTGGACAAGCTGGTCGGCCGGGCGCTGCGGGAGGGGCTGCTGCCGCTGGAGCGGGCGGTGCTGCTCGTGTCGGGGCGGGCCTCGTTCGAGCTGGCGCAGAAGGCCGTGATGGCGGGGATCCCGGTGCTCGCCGCGGTGTCCGCGCCGTCCTCGCTCGCCGTGGACCTGGCCGCCGAGACGGGCCTGACGCTGGTCGGCTTCCTGCGCGGGCCGAACATGAACGTGTACGCGGGCGAGCACCGGATCGATGTGAAGGCGCCCTAGTTCTTCGGCGGGTCGATCATCTGGAGTTCGAGGGTCGCCGGGGGCGGCACGACGCCGGGGCCGCCGGCGGCCGTCCAGGCGAGGACCTCGTCGAGGCAGTCCTCGTCGGCGCTCCAGCCGATCCAGGCGGCCCTGCCTCCCCTGCGCCGCCCCTCGGTGGACGGCTGGACCACGAGCACGTTCGCCTGTGCGCAGGGGCCGAGGCAGTCGCTGGTGCGGACGATCAGCCGGCCGCCGGAGGCCGCGGCGGCCTCGCGGAGGCGGGTGAGCTGCCCGTCGTGGTCCATGCCGGGGTTCTTGCGGGGGTCTCCGCAGCAGCAGCCCCGGCAGACGACGAGGGAGCAGGGGCGGGCCCCGTACCGTATCGGCACGCGGGTCACTCGGGGCCGTCCAGGGTGATCGCGGAGACGGGGGCGACCGTGCCGAGGCGCGGGAAGTCGAGGTCGACGGAGGCGCGGTGCTCGTCCGCGGTGAGCGCGGCCATGGCGTCCTCGGCGAAGACGAGCTCGTAGCCCAGGTCGCAGGCGGCGCGGGCGGTGGACTCGACGCCGAGGTTGGTGGCGATGCCGCCGAGGACGAGGGTGGTGGCGCCGAGCCCGGCGAGCAGCTCGTGGAGTCCGGTGTCCTGGAAGCCGCCGATGGTGCGCTTGACGACGACGGCGTCGCCGTCCTCGACGAGGTCGGGGACGAGCTCGCTGCCGGGCGGCTGGGTGGCGACGTTCGGCCGCTCGACACGGATGTGGACGACGGGCGCTCCGGCCGCCCGGAACGTGTCGGCGAGCCGGGCGGAGGCGGCGAGGACGTCGGCGCCGGGGCGGGGGGCGAGCGGCAGCGCGACGATGCGTTCCATCAGGTCGACGAGGACGAGCGCGGTGCTGCCGGGATCGAGTGCGGGCATGGGAGCACCGTAGCGGCCCGGATGATCATCCCGGTCCGGGTGCGGGTGTGATCCGGCCGACGGAGCGGGTGTACGGGGTCAGGCGCCGGCCGCCGGCACCTCGGGGGCTCGTACGGGTTCGGGGACGGCCGCCGTGGCTTCCTCCGGGTCCTTCGAACGACGCTTCGCGATGACCGCGCAGACCATCAGCTGCATCTGGTGGAAGAGCATCAGCGGGAGGACGGCGAGGGAGGCCTGCGGGCCGAAGAGGACGCTCGCCATCGGCAGCCCGGCCGCGAGGCTCTTCTTGGAGCCGGCGAACTGGATGGCGATCCGGTCGCCCCGGTCGAAGCCGAGGCGGCGGGCCCCGTACCAGGTCAGGGCCAGCATCACGGCGAGGAGCACGGCCTCGACGGCGAGCAGCGCGCCGAGCCGGGCGGGGGTCACCAGGTGCCAGATCCCGGCGACCATGCCCTGGCTGAACGCGGTGTAGACGACGAGGAGGATCGAGCCGCGGTCGACGTACCCGAGGACCTTCTTGTGCCGGACGAGGAAGCCGCCCTCCCGTCGCCCACCGCCACCCTGCCTGACGCGCTGCGCGCGGCCCCTCTTGTTCCCCCAGCGGCGCGTGGACTGCCCGGCCAGGAACGGCACGAGGAGCTGGAGCACGATCTTCACCAGCGCGTCGGCGGAGAGGCCGCCCGCGCTGTTGCCGAGGAGCAGCGCCGCGAGGAGCGGGGTGAGGACGATGCCGGCGAGCGAGGAGAACGAGCCGGCGCAGATCGCGGCGGGCACGTTGCCCCGGGCGATCGAGGTGAAGGCGATGGAGGACTGGATGGTGGACGGCACCAGGCAGAGGAAGAGGAAGCCGCTGTAGAGCTGGGGGGTGAGGACGCCGGGCACGAGGCCGCGCGCGGCGAGCCCGAGGAGCGGGAAGAGCAGGAAGGTGCAGCCGAGGACGGTGAGGTGGAGCCGCCAGTGCTTGAGGCCGTCGAGGGCCTCGCGGGTGGAGAGCCGGGTCCCGTAGAGGAAGAAGAGCAGGGCGACGGCCCCGGTCGACGCGCCTTCCGTGACGCGCGCGGCGACTCCGGAGGCGGGGAGGAGCGCGGCGAGGGCGACCGTGCCGAGCAGCGCGAGGACGTACCCGTCGACGGGCAGCCAGGACGGCAGGCGGAGGGGGCGGCGGACGGCGGTGCGGCCGGGCGTGCGGGGGGTCATGGGCTCCTGTGCTCCTACGGGGGTCGCGCGTGTCCATCCTGCTCCAGGGAGTGGTGATCGGGAATCCCGTACAGATCTCTGACTGTCATCACGATCCGCGATAGCCTCGTCGGCGTGTACGAGCCCACCCAGCTGCGCACCTTCCTCGCCGTGGCCCAGACGCTGAGCTTCACGCGGGCCGCGGAGCGCCTCGGGCTGCGCCAGTCGACCGTCAGCCAGCACGTGCGGCGGCTGGAGGAGGCGACGGGGCGGCCGCTGTTCGCCCGGGACACGCATCGCGTGGAGCTGACGGAGGACGGCGAGGCGATGCTCGGTTTCGCGCGCACGATCCTCCAGGCGCACGAGCGGGCGGCGGCCTTCTTCGGCGGGACGCGGTTGCGCGGGCGGCTGCGGTTCGGCGTCTCGGAGGACTTCGTCGCGACCCGGCTGCCGGAGATCCTGGAGTCCTTCCGGCGCGAGCACCCCGAGGTCGACCTGGAGCTGACGGTCGAGCTGTCCGGGACGCTCCAGGCCCGGCTCGCGGCCGGCCGGCTCGATCTGATCCTGGCCAAGCGGCGCGGTACGGAGAGCGAGGGGCGGCTCGTCTGGGAGGACACGCTCATCTGGATCGGGGCGCCGGGGCTGCGGCTCGATCCGGACCGCCCGGTGCCGCTGATCCTGTACCCGCCGCCGGGGATCACCCGGGCGCGGGCCCTTGAGGCCCTGGAGGCGCAGGGCAGGGCGTGGCGGATCGCATGCACGAGCTCCAGCCTGAGCGCGAACGTGGCGGCGGCCCGCGCGGGGCTCGGGGTGATGGCCCACACGCGGGGCCTGGTGCCCCAGGGGCTCGTCCCGGTACCGGTCCGCGCGGGGCTTCCGGAACTCGGGGACGTGGGCTTCGTCCTGCGCAGGGGGCGCCGCGGCGGGGAGACCCAGGAGGCCGCGGACGCCCTCGCTGAGGCGATCCTCGCGGGCGGCGACCGGCTGCACCGGCCGCGCTGAACGGGCGCCGACCACCTGCGGCTCCCGCGCGGGGGGCGCGGGACGTGGGGGGCGGGGGCGCGGGCCGCAGGGCTTGGGCCTCAGGGCGTCGAGAAGGCGCCAAGGCGGGGCTTCCGGGGCGGGGGCGTGAGCGGCCGGTACAGATTCCGTGGAGATTCGCCCCCCGAAGGACGTACCGTCCGGTCAGCCACGGCCCCGAGACGCCCTCGACTCGCCCGCCTCACCGGCTCTGACCTGTGAGAACGCGGAATGTCCCGGCTTGGTGAAGGCCCTCCCGCGGGCCGGTCGCTTGGGGTACCGTCACCGGCGCCGTACGGAGTGCGACAGGGCGTTTCCAGCCATCGAGCCGTCGAGGAGCAGGTCAGTGCGCGAGTTCACCGTGCCGCCCGTCGAGGCGGCGCCTCAGGTCGGCGGTCTGGCGGACGCCGTGTTCGACCACGCGCTCGCCGATCCCGGCCGGATCGCCTTCGGCCGGAAGGGCCCGGACGGGGAGTGGCAGGACGTGACCGCCGCCCGGTTCCGGGACGAGGTCGTGGGGCTCGCGAAGGGGCTGATCGCGGAGGGCGTGCGGTTCGGCGACCGGGTCGCGATCATGGCCAGGACCCGGTACGAGTGGACGCTCTTCGACTTCGCGCTGTGGTCGCTGGGCGCGCAGCCCGTGCCGGTCTATCCGACCTCCTCCGCCGAGCAGGTCTTCTGGACGCTGCACGACGCCGAGGTCACGGCCTGCGTGGTGGAGCACGAGGACCACGCGATGACGATCGGCTCGGTGGTCGACCGGCTCCCCCGGCTCCAGCGGCTGTGGCAGCTGGACGCGGACGCGGTGGGCGAGCTGACGGCGGCGGGCGCGGACATCGACGAGGAGGTCGTGCACCGGCACCGGCGGGCGGTGACGCCGGAGACGGTGGCGACGGTCATCTACACCTCGGGGACGACCGGCCGCCCCAAGGGCTGTGTGATCACCCACGCGAACCTGATGTTCGAGACGGACGCGCTGACGGGCCGCTGGGAGCCGGTCTTCCGCTCCCGGCCCGACGAGCAGGCCTCGACGCTGCTGTTCCTGCCGCTGGCGCACGTCTTCGGGCGGATGGTGGAGGTCGCGGCGGTCCGGGGCGGGGTGAAGCTGGGGCACCAGCCGGTGATGGCGGCGGCCGAGCTGCTGCCGGATCTGGCGGCGTTCCGGCCGACGTTCGTCCTGGCCGTGCCGTACGTCTTCGAGAAGGTCTTCCACGCGGCCCGCCGCAAGGCGGAGGCGGAGGGGAAGGCGGGCCCCTTCGACAAGGCCGTGGAGGTGGCGGTCGCGTACGCGGAGGCGCTGGAGCAGAAGGCCTTCGGGACCGGTCCCGGACCGTCGGCGGCGCTGCGCGTGCAGCACCAGTTCTTCGAGAAGACGGTGTACGTGAAGGTGCGCGCGGCCCTGGGCGGGCGGATGCGGCATGCGATGTCGGGCGGTTCGGCCATGGACCGCCGGCAGGGGCTGTTCTTCGCGGGCGCGGGCATCACGGTCTTCGAGGGGTACGGGCTCACCGAGTCCTCGGCCGCCGCCACGGCGAACCCGCCCGGACGGACCAAGTACGGCACCGTGGGCCAGCCGGTCCCGGGGACGACGGTGCACATCGCGGAGGACGGCGAGGTGTGGCTGCACGGCGGCCAGGTCTTCTCCGGCTATCTGAACGCCCCGGAGGCGACGGCCGCCGTCCTCAACGACGGCTGGCTGGCCACCGGCGACATCGGCGCCCTCGACGCCGACGGCTATCTGACGATCACCGGCCGCAAGAAGGAGATCCTGGTGACCTCCGGCGGCAAGAGCGTCTCCCCCACCGCCCTGGAGGAGCGGGTGCGGGCCCATCCGCTGATCGCCCAGTGCATCGTCGTCGGCAACGACCGGCCGTACATCGCCGCCCTCGTCACGGTCGACCAGGAAGCGGTGGAGCACTGGCTCGCCATGCAGGGCCGCGCCCCGCTCTCCCCCGCCGAGCTGGTGCGCGACCCGGCCCTGGAGACGGAGATCCGGCGCGGTGTGGTGGCCGCGAACACCCTGGTCTCCCAGGCCGAGTCGATCCGCACCTTCCGGATCCTGGCCCACCCGTTCAGCGAGGAACACGGGCTGCTCACCCCCTCCCTGAAGCTGAAGCGCAAGGCGATCGAACGGGCGTACGCGGCGGAGGTCGCGGCGCTGTACAGCTGACGGGACAGCCGACGGAATGCGGGACGGTCCGTGATCGTTGACGCTGGGAGTACCCGAGTTTCCCGCGACAAGGTAAGGATCCACCCCACGTGAGCACGGACAGCAAGGTCCCCTCGGTCATCCTGAACAACGGCGTGGCGATGCCGCAGCTCGGCTTCGGTGTCTGGCAGGTGCCGGACGACGAGGCCGCGAAGGCCGTGGGCACCGCACTGGACGCCGGTTACCGCTCCATCGACACGGCGGCGATCTACGAGAACGAGCGGGGCACCGGCGAGGCCGTGGCCGCTTCCGGGATCCCGCGCGAGGAGCTGTTCGTCACCACGAAGCTGTGGAACAGCGAGCAGGGGTACGACTCGACGCTGCGCGCCTTCGACGACTCCCTCGGCAAGCTGGGGCTCGACTACGTCGACCTGTACCTCATCCACTGGCCGGTGCCGGCGAAGGACGCGTACGTCGACACGTACCGGGCGTTGGAGAAGATCCTCGCGGACGGGCGCGCCAAGGCGATCGGCGTCTCGAACTTCCTCCCGGAGCACCTGGAGCGGCTGATCGGCGAGACCTCGGTCGTGCCCGCCGTCAACCAGATCGAGCTGCACCCGCAGCTCGCGCAGGCGGAGTCGCGCGAGGTGCACGCCAAGCACGGCATCGCGACCGAGGCGTGGTCCCCGCTCGGCCAGGGCCGTGGGCTGCTTGACGTGCCGGCGATCGTCGCGATCGGCCGGAAGCACGGGCGGACGCCGGCCCAGGTGGTGCTGCGCTGGCACCTGCAGCTGGGGAACGTGGTGATCCCGAAGTCGGTCACCCCCTCCCGCATCCGCGAGAACATCGACGTCTTCGACTTCGAGCTGGACGCCGAGGACCTGGCGGCGATCGCCGCCCTCGACGAGAACCACCGGCTGGGCCCGAACCCGGCGGAGTTCAACGTCGGCGCCTGAAGGAGACGGAGGGGGTGGGGCCGGCGCGCCGCTTCGGCGGTGCGCCGGCTCGGCAACCGTCCGCGCCGGGCTCGGTGACCGTCCGCGCCGGGCTCGGTGACCGTCCGGGCCGGCTCTCGGTGACCGTCCGCGCCAGGCTCGGGGACCGTCCGGGCCGGCTCTCGGTGACCGTCCGCGCCAGGCTCGGGGACCGTCCGGGCCGGGCTCAGTAGCCGTCCACGCCGAGCTCGGTGATCGAGGCGAAGAGGTGTTCCCAGACCTCGGCGCCGGGCGCGCCGTCGGCCAGCGCCCCGGCGTCCACCTCCGTCATCTCCCGGAGGAAGCTCTTCACGCCCTCCTCCCCCGGGTACGGGTCCCAGCAGGCGCCCATGTGACGGCGGACGCCCTCCAGGAACCGGACGAAGGACTCCAGGCCGCGGGCGAGCGGGAAGACGGCGTCGCCGCCCGGGCCGTGGCTGCCGTCCGGCTGGCGCATTCCGACGGCGCCGGTCCCGGGGTGGACGAAGACCTCCCCGGGGTCGCAGTACCCGAGGTCGAACGCGCCGACGCGCAGCAGGCCCTCGGGGCCCGGGCCCAGCGGCTCGTCGGCGAGCGCGAAGGACGTGACGCCGGCCGCCCAGTGGCGGGGCAGCCCGGCCTCGGCGAGCAGTGCCCTGGTCGGGGCGTGCGTGAGGGCGGCGGGCTGGTCGGCGGCCGGGACGCGGAGGACTCCGGAGGGGCCGAAGACCCCGTCGAGCCGGGCCGCGGTGAGCGGGCCGTCCGCGTCCCGCGTGCCGGGCCGGAACCAGGGCCCGCCGTCCGCCGGGACCGGGCGGGAGGAATCGGCCCCGCCCGTCGGCCAGTCGGCGAGGGCCGCGTCGTTCTGCTCCACCACGGCCACGCCGCGCGCGTCGAGGAAGACGTAGCGGCCGCCGTCCAGGGGGATCGGCTCCTCCCAGGAGTCGGGGTGGCGCAGCGCCCAGGACTCCTCGTCGCCGTCGAACAGCCAGGGGCCGTCGGGCTCGGTCTCCTCGTACGGTTCGGCCGTGCCCTCGGCGGGGGCGGGCCGGGGCCGGCCGGTGGCCAGGTCGAACCAGGTGTCCTCGCACCACAGGGCCCAGACCTTCAGGAGCGGGACGCCCTCGGCCTCGTACACCTCGGCGGAGCGGTCGCCGCTGAGGTTCGGCGCGGCCTCGTGGGCGCCGACCGGCCGCCACCAGGCCCACACCGTCCGCCACGGAAGCCGTGGTTCGGCGGCGGCGACGCGCTCGGCGTACTCACGGTGGCCGAGGACGGTCGCGGCGAAGTGCAGCCAGGAGGCGAACTCGGCGGAGGCCGTCGGGGCGCTTCCGAAGACCGCCTCGGCCTGGGTGAACACCTCGCGGCCGACGCCGCCGTGGTCGTCCGGCAGGGCGTCGATGCGGGCACGGAGCTCGGCGCGGTCCTGGCGCAGGACCTCGGCGGGGTCGTCGAGCAGGGTACGGAGTTCGGGATCGTTCACCGGCCCATCGTGCCAGCCGCCGCACCGGGCGGGCGGCGGCGACCAAGGCCGGGCCGGGGCTGGGGCCGGAGCCGGGGCCGTTGTCGTACCCGGGACGTAGAGTCGGAGACGGCCCCTGAGGGGTGCGCGCGGCGGTGACGGCCGCGCGGTGCAACTGCCCGGCGAGGAGAAGGAGTCGGTACGGTGAGCGGTGCCCCGGAGCCCGTGCGGGAGGGCCTCTACCGGGTGCGGAACGTGGCCAGCGGGCTGCTCCTGGAGGTGTACCAGGGGTCGGGCCGCAGCGGCGCGAACGTCCAGCAGGCCACCGGGGACGGAACTCCCGGCCAGCACTGGCACATCACGCCCGTGCCGAACGGCGGCGGGCTCTACCACCTGGTCAACGCGGCCAGCGGCAAACGGCTCGACGTCGCGAACGCGTCCACGGAGAACGGCGCGAACATCCAGCAGTGGAAGGCCAACAACTTCGGCGCGCAGGAGTGGATCATCGAGCAGGACCTCCAGTCGCCGGGGACGGTGGCCCTGGTGAGCTTCATCAGCGGCCTCTTCCTGGAGGTCGCCGACGAGTCGAAGGAGGACGGGGGGAACGTCCGGCAGTGGGAGGACACCGACTCGCCGTTCCAGTGGTGGCGGTTGGAGCCGGTGCCCTGACCCGGGCCCCGTGCGGGCTCAGCCCTTGCGGGCGGTGTGCACGGTGTGGGCGGTGAGGTGGAACAGGTCCGTGCGGTGGTGCAGGGACAGCGCGTCGGCCGGGTCGAGCAGCCGGTCGAGGGTCTCCTTGTCGTCGGCGTCGAGCCGGGCGGCCAGGCCGTCCCGGAGGCGCTCGTAGTGGGCGAGGGCCAGCTCCCGGACGGCCGGGGAGACGGGCGCGGGGACGTCCACGAGGAACGTGCGGGTGCCGGCCGGGGTGAGGCCGGCGCCGGTGAGCAGCGCCCGCCAGTCGTCCGGCTCGTCCTTGGAGTCCGGGAGTTCGGCGCGCATCTCGCCGAACCAGTCGGCGTGGGCGGCGTCGAGTCGGGCCTCCAGGCCGGGCCGGCCGATCCCGATGTTCTGGGGCAGGTGCCGGCGGGGCAGCCCGCCCTCGACGAGGACGATCAGGCCGCCGGGGTTCAGGATGCCGGCGAACTCCGCGAGCGCGGCGCTCTGGTCGCCCATGTGGTGCAGGGAGTTGCCCGCCCAGACGAGGTCGGCCCGCCCCAGGGCCCCGATCCCCTCGGGGAGTTCGGCGTGGAGGGTGGAGACCCGGGCGCCGAGGTTGCGGGCCTCGGCGCGGGCCCGGGCCAGGGCGAGGAGTTCGGGGCTGCCGTCGACGGCGACCGCCTCGGCGGCCGGGAACGCCTCGGCGAGCAGGCTCGTCACGACCCCGGGACCGCTGCCGACGTCGAGGATCCGGCGGACGCCCTGCACCGGCGCGAGGGTGCCCAGCCAGGCCGCGGCCTCCGTGTACGCGGGGCTCGCGATCTCGGCCTGCCGCTCCAGGAGCGGCGCCATCTCGCTCCAGTCGAGGTGGGTGTGGTCGTGACGGTGACCGTGGCCGTGGCCCTCGCCGTGCGAGTGACCGGGGTGGGACGCGTGATGCTGGCTCATGGCTCCAGGGTGCGACGGGACGGCCGGGGAGGCGAGAAATGTTGCCGGTCCGGCAAAGTCCCGGTCCGCCTCGGCGCCGGCCCCGGTGTTCCTGCGGGCTGACGCCCCGTACCCGCTTGGAGGCGCCGCCGGAGCCGATCTTCCGGGCGACGGGCAGCGGGTCGAGGGCCCGGGGTCGAGGACGACGCTCCGGCCGGGTTCGTCGCGGGAGGTCTCCGAGGCCGTTCAGGCGTACCGCTGCGCCAGGGTCCGCACGGTCGCGGCGAGGCGGTCGCGGAGGTCCTCCGGGGCGAGGACCTCCACCTCCGCGCCGAGGCCGAGGAAGGTGTCGTGGGCGTGCTCGGGCGATTCGACGGGGAGGGCGGCGCGCGTCCAGCCGTCGGGTTCGGGGGTGCCGGTGGCGGCGAGGGCCCGGGCGGCGGCCCCGGTGAGCCGGGCGGCGCCGCGCGGGGAGATCCGTACGAGCGCCTCTCCCTGGTGCAGCCGGGCGTGGAAGTCCTCCTGGGCCGCCCGCCAGTGGGCGGCGAGGTCGAAGCCCTCCGGGATCACGGCATCCTCGTCGGTGACGGCGAGGGCGAGGATCTGGTCGACGCGGTAGGTGCGGGGGCCGGGTCCCGCGACCAGGTACCAGCGGCCGGCCTTGAGGACGAGTCCGTACGGCTCCAGGCGCCGGTCGACGTCGGTCGGCTCCTTCCAGCGCCGGTAGCGGACCTCCAGGACGCGTCCGGCGCGGACCGCGTCGGCGACCTCGGGCAGGAACGGGGCCTCGGTGGACTCCGCGTACCAGCCGGGGGCGTCGATGTGGAACCGGGCCCGCAGCCGGTCGACGTGCTCGCGCAGCGGTGCGGGCAGCGCGGCCCGCAGCTTCAGCCGGGCGTCCGCGAAGTGCGGGCCGAGCCCGAGTTCGTCGGCGGCGACGGGCAGCCCGGCGAGGACGAAGGCCTCGGCCTCGCGGGCGTACAGCTCGGCGAGGCGGTGCCGGTATCCGGCCAGCAGCCGGTAGCCGCCGCGGTGCCCGGCGTCCCCGTACAGCGGCACTCCGGCGGCCTGCAGCGCCTCCACGTCGCGGTAGACGGTGCGGACGGAGACCTCCAGCTCCGCGGCGAGGCGGGCGGCCGTCAGCGGACCGCGGGTCTGGAGCAGGAGCAGGAGCGAGACGAGCCGGCCGGACTTCACTGACACACGGTGTCAGTGAAGGGTCCTTACGGTCCAGCCATGGCTTTCGCAGAGAAGAACCTCCTCGCGCTGCCGCCGGTCGAGATCGCCGGTCGGCACCTCAAGCGCTACCACGTCACCTCGGACCCCGCCGGCATCGAACCGGAGGTGGAGAAGGCGGCCTACGCACTCCTTCCGGAGCTGCTGCCGTCCCTGGACGGCACCCCGGCGGCGGGCTTCGTGGTGCTGCACCGGGGCGGCGACAGCGGCGCGTACCTCAACGCCTACAGCTGGGTGTGGGACAACGTGCTCCACTT
Organism: Streptomyces sp. NPDC021012; assembly: GCF_044333355.1. Lineage (NCBI taxonomy): Bacteria > Bacillati > Actinomycetota > Actinomycetes > Kitasatosporales > Streptomycetaceae > Streptomyces > Streptomyces sp. NPDC021012. The sequence continues at coordinate 372,297 of NZ_JBIRQU010000003.1, read as the reverse complement.
CGGCGGCGGAGCCGCCGGCCAGCCCGCCCTGGACTGCCCCGACACCGACCCGACGCACTTCGTCCGGGTCGACCGCTCCTGGATCGGCTGCGTGTGGGAGCTGCCTCCGCTCGGACACGAACGGGAGGCCTGGGTGCGTCACATGCTGACACCGGAGACTCCGGACCTGGCGGGCTACCTCGCGGACTCGCTGCCGTCCGGGACGACGGGGCCGCGCGCCGGCTTCAGCCGCGCCTGACGAAGCTCGCGAGCCGGTAACGGGGGGCGGCTCGGGGGCGGTCCTGGTCGGGGAGGGCGGACAGGGCGGCGGCGAGGCTGTCGGTGGTCGCCGGGTCGCCGTCGAACCAGGAGGCGAAGTAGCCGGCGCGGAGTTTGCGGACGGTGTCGCGTGGGGTGGCGCCCTGGCCGTGGCCGGTGAAGTGGGTGCCGGGGGCGGGGTCGAGGCCGTGGGCGGCCGCGCGTGCGGTGATCAGGTCGGCGCGGTCGGAGGCCGCGGCGGCGGAGCGGTACGGGCGGAGGAGCGCGTCGACGTCGCTGCCGACGTCGTGGGCGGCGTCCTTGTCGACGGTGGCGACGAGGACGCCGCCGGGACGCAGCACCCGGGCCGCCTCGGCGACGAGGTCCGCCGCGAAGGGCACGAGGTGCAGCAGCCAGACGGCCGTGACGGCGTCCAGGGAGGCGTCGGGCAGCGGCAGCCGCCGGGCGTCGGCGCGTACGACGCGCCCGGGGGCCCGGCCGGCGGCGACCCGCGCCATGGCGTGGGCGGCGTCGGCCCCGTACACCCGGAGGCCGGGCCGGGCGAGGCGTTCGGTGACGAGGCCGGTGCCGCAGGCGAGGTCGAGCAGGGTGCGGGCGTCGGGCGGCACGAGCCGCAGGACGGCCTCGGCGGCCGCCCGTGCCCTGGGCACCCCGCCGCGGGTCCGGTCGTAGTGCGCGGCCTCGGCCTCGTAGTCGAGCGTGGTCTCCCCCATGTCCGCGATCCTGACGACGGGTCAGCTCGCCCCGTGGCCGGGAGCGATCCGCTCGACGCGTTCGGCGAGTTCGAAGTCCTTCTCGGTGACGACGGCGCCGGCGGAGTGGGTGCTCACCGCGACGGCGACCGTGTCGTAGCCGAGGGTGAGGTCGGAGTGGTGGTTCAGCTCCTGCTGGATCTGGGCCACGTGGACGACGAGCGCGGTCGCCGCGAAGTGGTCGCCGAGCCGGTAGGTGCGGATGAGCCGGTCCGCGTCGACGGACCAGCCGGGAAGCTCCCGCAGGCGGTCCTCGATCTCCTTCTGCGACAGCGGCTGTGTGGGCACGGTGGTGCTCCCTCCGGTCGGGTGGTGCGGGGTGACGGGGTGACGGGCAGGGGCCCCGGGGGGAAAGCTACCCGGCGTCCCCCTCTGGGATACCGTCTGGCCATGACAACTGTCGTGAGCGACACGGGGGTGGGGCCGCTGCTGCGCGGATGGCGCGAGCAGCGGCGGCTGAGCCAGCTGGAGCTGGCGCTGCGCGCGGACTCCTCGGCACGGCACATCTCCTTCGTGGAGACGGGCCGCTCCCGGCCGAGCGAGGACATGGTCCTGAAGCTCGCCGAGCACCTGGACGTGCCGGTGCGGGACCGGAACGCGCTGCTGCTCGCGGCGGGTTACGCGCCCCGGTACGCGGAGTCGCCGCTCGACGCGCCGCGCCTGGAGACGCTGCGCTGGGGCATCCAGCAGCTCCTGGACGGGTACGAGCCGTATCCGGCGCTGGTGGTCGACGGCACGTACACGGTGGTGGCCGCCAACCGGGGGATCGAGCTGATGCTCGACGGGGTCGCGGAGCACCTGCTGGCCCCGCCGATGAACGCGATGCGGCTCACCCTGCACCCGGAGGGCCTGGCGCCCCGGATCCGGAACCTGCGGGAGTGGCGGGGCCACCTCCTGGCCCAGATGGACCGTCAGATCGCGCTGGCCCGTTCGGAGTCGCTGCGCGCGCTGTACGAGGAGGTGGCGGCCTATCCGCTGCCGGAGCGGATCGACCCGGAGGACCGGCCGGACGCGGAGCCGTACCCGTACTTCGCGCTGCCGCTGCGGATCGAGCACGACGGCCGGGTGCTGTCCTTCGTGTCGTCGATCTCGACGTTCAACACTCCGATGGACGTGACCGTCGCCGAGCTGGCCATCGAGACGTTCCTCCCGGCCGACCCGGAGACGGTCGCGTACCTGCGGTCGCTCAGCGCGTAGCCGACGCGACGGCCCTGAGGGCCGCCCACTGGAGTGCGGCGAAACCGGCGACGGTGGCCGCCTGCACCGGGGTCCACACGAGGCCGGCGGTGGTCGGCTCCAGCCAGGCGACGAGGGCGACGACGCTGAGGACGGCCCAGATCGCGTTGGCGTCGACGACGAGCTTCACGGCGGGCGCCGGGGGCTGCGGGCGGCTCGCGAGCCAGGCGACGCCCGCGGCGAACGCGGTGAGGAAGACGCCGAGTCCGAGGAGGAGTCCGGCGTCGACGCCGAGGAGCTCGCCGAGGGGGCCGGAGGCGGCGAGGTAGGCGATCCCGTTGGCCCCGGTGACGACGGCGTCGAGGGCGAGGAAGCGGCGCACCGCGGACTGGGGCCGGGTGGTGCGGGCGAGGCCGGCGAGCAGTGCCTGGGACATGACGGATCACCCTCCAAAGGGGGACGTTCGTGCTGGTGGTGGGCCCGGAGCCCGAGCGGAGTGCGCCGCCCGGGTTCCGGTGTCCATGAGGATGCCGGGCGGCGCGGAGGGGGTCGATTACGCCGGAGGTAATGCGGGAGGCCATGCCGGACTCCGTGCCGTGGGCGTGCCGTTCCCCGGACTGCCGCGTCGCCGCTCCCCCGGGTGTGAGTAGTCTTCGCGCCGGGGTGGCCGGGACCGGTGCCCCGGAGGGGGAGAACGCAGATGGCGTGGAACAGGGAACGGGCCCGCATGGTGGCCACCGGGGGCGATCACAAGGTGACGCCCGCGGAGCTCTTCTTCGATCTGGTCTTCGTGTACGCGATCACCCAGGTCACCGCCCTCATGGCGGCCGCGCCCTCGCCGGGGCGGATGGTGGGCGCGATGGTCGTCCTCGCGCTCCTCTGGTGGTGCTGGTGCTGCTTCGCCTGGCTGGGCAATGTCGTACGGGCCGATTCCGGCGCCCTGTTCGGTGTCCTCGTCACCGTCATGGCCGTCGTCCTGATCGTGTCCCTCGCCGTGCCGAAGGTCTTCGCGGACGTGCCGGAAGGGCTCTCCCCGCCGCTGGTGTTCGTGCTCTGCTACGGCGCGGTGCGCGTCCTGCACCTCGTCTCGTACTGGGTGTCCGGTCCGGGTGACGCGGCGCTGCGGGCCACCCTGCGGCGCACGGCCCTGCTGTCCGTGCTGCCGCCGCTGGTGCTGCTGCTGGTCGGCTGCGCGTACGGCGGCCGGGTCCAGCTCCTGCTGTGGCTGGGGGCGGTGGCCGTCGACTACGGCGGCGTCTACCTCACCGGCTCCTCCGGCTGGCGGGTCAACTCCCCCGGGCACTTCGCCGAGCGGCACGGTCTCATCGTGATCATCGCCCTGGGCGAGTCCATCGTGGCGATGGGCGTCGGCGTCGGCGGCTTCCCGCTCTCGTACGCCGTGCTGGGCGCCTCGGCGGCCGGGCTGCTGCTCTCGGCCGGGCTGTGGCGGCTGTACTTCCGGCAGCTCGGCGAGGCCGCCGAGCACCGTCTCACCGGGCTGGACGGCGACGACCGCACCCGCTTCGCGCGGGACGTCTACACGTTCCTGCACCTGCCGCTGGTGGCGGGGATCGTGCTCTGCGCGCTCGGGATGAAGAAGGTCCTCCAGCAGGTCGCCGACACCGGGCACTACGGTCTCGCCGAGCCGCTGCACGGCGCCGTGGCCTGGTCGCTGACCGGGGGCGTCGGCGTCTATCTGCTCGGCGCCGCCGCGATCGTGCTGCGCACCTCGGGCCGGCTGCCGGCCGCCCTGACCGCGGGCGGGGTGTGCTGCCTGGCGGCGGGCCCGCTGGTCGGCCTGGTCCCGGCCCTGGTGGCGCTCACGGTCCTCGCCACGGCGGCGGCGGTCCTCGTGGGGCTGCACTCCAGGCGCGCCCGGGGCCTGAGCGGGACCGGGACGTCCGGGGTCTGAGCGGGGTCGACGCGGCCGGGAGTCGGAGGTTCGTGGCGCTGCGGCGCAGGCGGCCGGGAGGATTCCACAAGATCCACAGGATGGACGCGAAGCCGCGTCCATCTGGTCACACTGGCCTCATGGCCCCCACCAACCCCACACTCATAGGCTCCGTCCGTCGCGCGCTGACCCTCCTCGAACTCGTCGCCGAGCACCACGAGCTGACGGCCAAGCGCCTCTCACGGATGACCGGGCTGCCCCTGGCCACCACGTACCACCTGCTGCGCACGCTCGTCCACGACGGTCATCTGCGCAACGAGCGCGGGACGTTCCGGCTCGGCCCGGCCGCGCCCCGGCTCGCCGGGCAGGGGCGCGGCGCGCGGCTTCCCGAGTGGCTGCGGCTGCTCCGCGAGGAGCTCGACGCGCCCGTCTACTACGCGGTCCTGGAGGGGGGCGAGGTCGAGCTCGTGAGCAGCGTGGACAGCCCGGCACGGCCGGCCGTCGAGGAGTGGGCGGAGTTCCGCGCCACCGCGCATGCCCACGCGCTCGGGCAGTGCCTCCTCGCCCAGCTGGACCCGGAGGCCCGCCGGGAGTACCTGGCGCGGCGGCCGGTGAGCAGGCTGACGCCGCGGACGGTCCCGGACGAGGAGGTGTTCATGCGCAGGCTGGCCCGGATCCGCCGGGGCTCGCCGGCGCTGGAGCGGGAGGAGTACGTGCTCGGCGTGGTGTGCGGGGCCGTGCCGATCACGGTCGGCGGGGTCCACTCGGCGGTGGGCTTCTCGCTGCCGGTCGAGGAGGAAGACCGCCTGGAGGGGACGGCGCTGCGGCTGCGGGCACGGCTCGAACGGACCTTGAAGGCCCAGGCCTTCACGGTCATGACCTGAGGCCGGCCTTCCTGCGGCCTTCCGGAACCGGCCTCCGGAGCCGGCCCCGGAGCGGGCCTCCCGGAACTGACCTCAGACGCCGGCCTCCCGGAGCCGACCTCCGAAGCTGGCCTCAGGCGCCGGCCTCCAGAGCCGGCCCCAGGCGTCGGCCCCCGGAGCCAAGCCCCGGGAGGCCGGTGCCGGTGTTCAGTGCAGCGGGTCCGCCCGGTGGGCGGGCGGCTCGGGGGCGGGGGCCGGGGGCTCGGGGGTGCGGGCGGGCGTCGCGGCTCCGGGCTCGGGGGCGGTGCGTTCGGTGCGGCGGGCGCGGGAGGCCTCGGCGCGCAGCAGGGCCTGGAGGACGGCGTACGGGTCGACGGGCATGGCGGAGCTCCTCGTGGTGCGGGGGTGATGTCGGGGGAACTGCGGGGAGGCGGGGGCCTCTCAGCAGCGCATCACCACGCACCGGAGCGCGTCGCCGCTCGGGGCGGGTACGGGGTCGGGGGCGGGGGTCCGGGGGTGGGTTCCGGGACCCTGGGGCCGGGCTCCGGGCCCGGCGGGGCGCAGGCGCGTGCCGTCCTGGCGGGCGCGGCCGGGGAGTCCGGCCTCGGTGGCGGCCTGGTCGTGGGTCTCGCCGCCCGGGTCGGGGGTCGGGGCGGCGGCCGCGACGCGCGTCTCCGCGACGGAGAGCGCGGCGGTGGCCCCGGTGCCGAGCAGCGCGGCGAGGACGAGGAGGAGCGCGATCCACCGGTGGCGGCCCCGGTCCGGGCGCGTCCGGGGCCCCGCCGGGGTGGCGGGCGCGACGGGCGGCTGGTGCGCGGGGCTCACGGAGATCCGTACTGCCCCGCCGCACGGCCGGTAGGCCGCCCCGCTCCGAGATCCGCCCGGGCGGCCTACGCGCGGGCCTGCGGATTCACCCCCTGGGAGGAGGCGCGCTGCTTGCGGGCCGCCATCCAGGCGTACACGAGCACGCCGGCGAAGAGGAACAGGACGCCCTGGTAGACGGCGGCGTAGCCGGAGCCGGCGACCAGCCAGAGGGAGAATCCGAAGGCGGCGAGGGCGAGGACGCCGTCGCGGGCGAGCCGGGCCCGGGAGACCTTCTCGGACTGCCCGGAGAGCAGGAAGTAGATCTGGGCCGCGGTGGACAGCAGGTAGGGCACGGTGGCGGTGAAGGTGGTGACGAGGACGAGGATCTCGAAGACGCCCTTCGTGCCGGCCGTGTAGTTGTAGACCGTCAGGCACGAGGCGAGGACGACGGTGACGAGGACGCCGACGGTCGGCACGCCGCGCCGCTTGACGGTGAAGACCTTCGGGAAGAGTCCGTCGCGGGCGGCCGCGTAGGGGGCCTGGGCGCTCAGCAGGGTCCAGCCGTTGAGGGCGCCGAGCATGGAGACCATGGCCATGCAGGCGACGGCGGCGCCGCCCCAGGAGCCGCCGAACATGGCGTTCACGGCGTCGGAGAAGGGCGCGGTGGAGGCGACCAGCTTGTCGTGGGCGACGGTGCCGAAGACGGAGAGGGTGCCGAGCAGGTAGACCGCGGCGGCGCCGAGGGTGCCGAGGACGGTGGCGCGGCCGACGTTGCGGCGGGGGTCGCGGACCTCGCCGGCGCTGACGGCGGCGGACTCGACGCCGAGGTAGCTGAAGAGCAGGATCGCGGCGGAGGCGGAGACCGCGCCGAGCGTGCCGCCCCCGCCCGCCTGGAACGGCCCGAGGTTGGCGCTGTCGAAGAAGAACAGGCCGCCGACGGCGACCAGGATCAGCGGGACGAACTTGAGGACGGTCGAGACGAGCTGCACGGCGCCGACGTAGCGGGTGCCGGCCAGGTTGGCGAGCGCGGGCAGCCACTGGAGGGCCAGGGCGGCGGCGATGGTGGCCGGCTTGGACTCGTGGACGGGGACGAGGACGTCGAGGTAGCCGACGGCGGCGACGGCGAGGGCGGCGTTGGAGACCCAGGCCGTGATCCAGTAGCTCCAGGCCGCCAGGAAGCCGGCGAAGTCGCCGAAGGCGGCGCGGGCGTAGACGTAGGGTCCGCCGGTCTGCGGCAGGCGGTGGGCGAGCCGCCCGAAGACGAGGGCGAGGGCGATCGCGCCGAGGGTGAGGACGCCGAAGGCGAGGAGGCTGACGGTGCCGTAGGGGGCGACGGAGGCCGGCAGCAGGAAGATTCCGCCGCCGATGATGTTGCCCATGACCAGGGCGGTCGCGATGGGGAGTCCGAAGCGGCGGGCGTGCGGGGTGCCCTCTTCGTGCCGGGTGTCCTCCTGCCGCGCCGCGTCCCGCTGTGGAGTTGTGGTGGCCGTGCTCATGGGGTGGTGCGCCTTCCGTCGTACAAATCCGGACCATCGTCCGGTAACGGCGAACAGGCGTCCAAATCAGTGATTTTTGTCCGGCGAGACCGGGCCGTCAGCCGGAAGAACTGATTCCGGCGCGCCCGTGGACGGGGAAATCTCCAGAAGGCCCAGCGGCACCTGCGGCCCCGAGGACTCCCGCAGCCAGCGCCGCAGCACCCGGTGCACCCGCTCCGCCCCGACCAGCTCCTCCCCCTCCCGCACCGGCGGGGACAGGTCCGGCGGCGAGAGCAGGAAGGCATGCGACTGCTCGCCGCCCAGACCGCCGTGCGAGCCGATCTGCTCCTCGAAGGCATGCACGGTCCCGGTCGCCGGGTCGTACATGGAGTTGACCATGATGTCCGCGACGTGCGGGAAGCCGTCCGTGCGCCGCACCGCCCGCGCCGCGCCGCGCCCGAAGACCGCGAGCGGGCCGTCGTCCGCGAGCTCGGCGACCGGCACCTCCACCCCGTCGGGGCCGAGCACCACCGAGCCGTGCTCGGCGCTCGCCACCAGCACGAAACCGATCCCCGGGTGGTGCGCCAGGGTCCGGAGCAGCGCCGGATGGCGCCGGTCGATCTCCTCCCGGGTCATCCGGTGCGGCACGTCGGGGAAGGAGACGAGCCCCAGGTTCCCCGAGGCGAGGACCACCGGCTCGGAGGGCCGGGCGGACAGCTCCCGCGCCGCCTCGCCGCCCTCGTCCACCGGCCGGTGCAGCGCGCTGCGCAGCGCGTCCCTGGCCGCGTCCCGCGCCTCGCTCCCGCTGCGGGTACGCCGCACCCTGCGCGGCACCGGAAGCCCGCACCCGGCCCGTACGAGCTCCTTGAGCGTCAGCCCGTACGCCGACTCGAAGGTCTCGCCGGGGCTCTGCCCGTGGTCGGAGAGGAGCACGATCCGGTACGGGCGCGGGGCGTGCTCGGCGACGGTCGCGATGAGCGCGATCGCCCGGTCGAGGCGGGCGAGGACCTGGTCGGTGTCCCGGCCGTGCGGTCCCGAGTGGTGCGCCACCTCGTCGTACGCGACGAGGTCGGCGTAGACCGCGGTCCGCCCGGCCAGCATGTCCCCCATCACCGCGGAGACCACGACGTCCCGCTCGACGACCGTCGCGAAGGCGCGGACGAAGGGGTACGTGCCGCCGCGCGAGACCCTCGGGGTCTCCCGGCGCAGCAGCGCCCGCGTCGACTGGCACATCTCCCGGACGCACTCGGCGAGGAGCGATCCGGCGGTGCGGACGGCGTTGGCCGGGTCGGAGAAGTACGCGAAGTAGCCGGCCCGGGAGCGGTTGCGGCGGCCGCGCCGGGCCGCCATCGACAGGACCAGGGCGAGCTGGTCGGCGCCCCCGCTGAAGAGGTTGCCCCGGGAGGCGCCGTCGACGGTGAGGAGACCGGCGTTCCCGGTGCGGCGCACGGCCCGCCGCTGGAGCTCGACGGCGCTCGCCGGGCGGTTGGAGACCATGAGGCGCCCGGTGTCCTTCTCGTACCAGCGGAAGGCGGGCACGTCCTCGTTGGAGCCGTGCAGGATGCCGAGCTGGCTGGCGCCGGTCTGGCTGGACCAGTCGGTGCGCCAGGGGGTGAGCCGGTGACCGGCGGCCAGCCAGCCCGCGACGGTCGGCATGAGCCCGTCGGCGACGGCGCCGCGCAGCACGTGGTGGCCGACGCCGTCGAGCTGGAGGAAGACCGTGCCGGGCACGGCCCCCGCCGTGTCGCCGGGATCGCGGGGCCGGGTGCGGCCGGTGAGCCGGTAGAGCCGGCGGCGGTACGCGTCGTCGTCCCGTACCGCGAGGGCGGTGGAGGTGGCGGAGGCGACGGCGGACATGACGGCGGCGACCACGACGGCCGTCTCGGGGGCGGCGGCGCCGCGCCCGTCGGGGATCAGCCGGAGCGCGACGAGCAGCAGGGAGCCGTTGAGGAAGAAGACGAGCAGGCCGAGGACGAGCGCCGGGACGAGCAGCAGGGCCCGTACGATCACCGGCCACACGAGCGCGCCGAGCAGGCCGAAGGCGCCGGCGGCCGTGGCGGCGGTGAGGGCGGTCCTGGTGAGGCTGTCGCCGTCGGCGGACTGGAGCTGGAAGTCGGGAAGGAGTCCGGCGAGGACGAGCATCGTGAGCGTGGACACCGCCCAGACCACGATCACCCGCACCACCGTCCTGCCCGCGGACCGCCAGCGGTCGGCGCCACCCCATCGCCCGTCACCCACGCCCGCTTCACCTTTCGCCCGTTTCCTGCCTCAAGCGTGGCACAACGGCCCCGACCGGGCGGGGTACGCGTCAGGAATCGGAGCCTCAGGCGCCGTCGTATCCGGCGGTGGGCATCGAGAGCCGCCGGTGCACGCCCCCCTTGGCCGCCGTGTCGTACAGGGGTTCGTCAAGTCCGACCGTCTCCACCCGCACACCGCGCCGCTCGCACTCGGCGCGGAAGCCCGGCACGGAGGTCAGCGCGCGGGCGAGGACCCGCTCGCTGGGGGCCACGAAGAGGTCCACCGTCCCGGCCTCCACATCGGCCCAGAGCTCCGCGTGGTCCGGGCGGATTCCGTAGCAGAACAGCTGACGGGCCAGCACGTACCCCTTGTCCCGGGCCCAGCGGGCGCACACCGCGTGCTGGCCGCGCGTGTCGACAAGGAAGGGGTCGCTGTCCAGCTCTTCGAGCGGGGTGAGGCTGGCGATCGCCGCCACCCGAACGTCGTCCATGGGCCGACCCTACTGGGGATCGTGACGGCCGAACATCCTCCGGAGCGAGCTCCGGACATTTACCCTCGTTACGGAACGGGCCCGCGCGGCGGGCGCGGACGGCGGACGGCGGAAGGGCGGCAGCCGGTGGAGGTCACCTGGTGGGGCCACGCGACCTGCACGGTCGAGGACTCCGGGATCCGCTTCCTCACCGATCCGCTGTTCGCCCGGCGGCTCGCGCATCTGCGCCGCCGGCGCGGCGCCCTGCCGCCGCCGGAGGCCGCCCGCGCCGAGGCCGTCCTCGTCTCGCACCTGCATGCCGACCACCTCCACCTCCCCTCCCTGGCCCTGCTCCCGCCGGGGACGCGGGTCCTCGTGCCGCGCGGCGCGCCCGCCGCCGTACCGGGGCTGCGCAGGCTCGACCGGAACGGGCTGCGGCTGACCGAGGTGGGGCCGGGCGACGCGGTCAGCGTGGAGGGCGTGACGGTACGGGCCGTCCCGGCGCTCCACGACGGGCGGCGGCTGCCGGTCGGGCCGCACCGCTCCCCCGCGCTCGGATACGTCGTCGAGGGCGAGGCCCGCACGTACTTCGCCGGGGACACCGGCCTGTTCGACGGCATGGCGGACGCGGTGGGCCCGGTGGACGTGGCCCTGCTGCCGGTCGGCGGCTGGGGCCCCTACCTCGGCCACGGCCACCTCGACGCGGGGCGGGCGGCCCAGGCGCTCGCCGCGCTCTCGCCGGCGGCGGCGGTGCCGGTGCACTACGGCACGTACTGGCCGATCGGGCTCGACGGGGTCCGTCCGCACGAGTTCCACGCTCCTGGCGACGAGTTCGTCCGGCATGCGGCCCGGCTCGCGCCGAAGGTCGCGGTCCACCTCCTCGGCCACGGCGAACGGGTGCGGCCGGAGGTCGCGCGGTGACGGGCGGTCTCGTGGAGGCCGAGGGCCACGCGGTGACGGGAGAGCGCACCTTGTCCCGCGGGGCCGCGCGGCCGGAGGTCGCGCGGTGATCGGTGGGCTCACCGGCATGGTCACGGTGGTGCGGGAGCTTCCGCCGGAGTCGACGCAGCAGGCGGTCGGGTATCCCTCGCTGTTCCTGCTCGTGGCGCTCGGCGCGCTGGTGCCGGTCGTGCCGACGGGCGCGATCGTCAGTTCGGCGGCGGTGGTCGCCTTCCACCAGTCCTCGCCGTTCTCGCTGCTCTTCGTCTTCCTGGTGGCGTCCTCCGCCGCGTGCCTCGGCGACACGGCGCTGTACTGGCTGGGGCAGCGCGGGGTCCGCTCCCGCAACGGCTCGCGGTGGCTCGCCGCGCTGCGGTCCCGGGTGACGCCGGAGCGGCTCGCGCATGCGCAGGAGCGGCTCGACACCCATCAGGTGTCGGTGCTCGTGCTGTCCCGGCTCGTGCCGGCGGGGCGGATCCCGGTGATGCTGGCGTGCCTGCTCGCCCAGATGCCGCTGCGCCGCTTCGTCCGGGCGGACGTGGCGGCCTGCCTGGCGTGGGCGGCGACGTACCAGCTGATCGGGATCCTGGGCGGCTCGCTCTTCCCGGAGCCCTGGCAGGGAGTCGTCGCGGCGGTCGGCCTGACGGTGCTGATCAGCGCGGTCCCGGCGCTGTGGCGGCGGGTGCGGGGCACTCCCGAGGAGGCGCCGTCAGGGCACGAGCACCCGTGAGCCGCCGACCGGCAGGTCCCACAGGTCCTCGCGGGGCAGACCGGCCTTCTCCCAGGCGGCCCTGACCCGGGTGAGGGGTTCGAGGACCGGCTCGGAGGAGAGCACGAAGGTGGCCCAGTGCATGGGCGCCATCCGCCGGGCGCCGAGGTCCTGGTGGGCGCGGACCGCCTCCTCCGGGTCGGTGTGGACGTCGCTGAGCCACCAGCGCGGGTCGTACGCGCCGATCGGGAGCAGCGCCAGGTCGATGCCCGGGTAGCGGCGGCCGATCTCGGCGAACCAGTGGCCGTACCCGGTGTCCCCGGCGAAGTGGATCCGGCGCCCGGTCCGGTCGGTGAGCACCCAGCCGCCCCACAGGGAGCGGCAGGTGTCCAGGAGGGTGCGCTTGGACCAGTGGTGCGCGGGGACGAAGTCGAAGCGGACGCCGTCGAGTTCGGCGGCCTCCCACCAGTCGAGCTCGGTCACGCGGCTGAACCGGCGACGGGTGAACCAGCGGCCGAGCCCGGCCGGGACGAAGACGGGGGTGTGCCGGGGCAGCCGCTTGAGGGTGGGGCCGTCGAGGTGGTCGAAGTGGTTGTGGCTGATGACGACGGCGTCGACGGGCGGCAGGTCCTCCCAGCGGACCCCTACGGGGGTGAGCCTGGCCGGTGTGCCGAAGATGCGGCGCGACCAGACGGGGTCGGTGAGGACCGTCAGCCCGCCGACCCTCAGGACCCAACTGGCGTGCCCGGCCCAGGTCACGGCGAGGGTACCGGGCCCTGCGGGCGGCAGCGGTCCGGGCTCGAAGGGCAGCAGGGGGATGTCACGGAGCCCCTCGGCACGGGGGCGTACGGCTCCTTCCCTGGCGAGCCGGGCCAGAGCCCGGACACCGGGAAGGGGCGCGGTGAGCCGGTCGGCGAAGCTGCGGGGCCAGTCCTGCCGCAGCCGGCCGAGGGGCTGGAGGACGGGGGCGGGGGCGGGCGCGGGAGCAGACGTAGGGGCGGGAGCCGGGGCGGACTCCGGGGCGGGGGCGGAAGCGGGAGCAGACACAGGCACGGAAGCCGGGGCAGACGCAGGCGCGGACCCCGGGGCGGGAGCCGGGGCGGATTCCGGGCCGGGAGCGGGGGGTGTGACCGGGTCGGGAGCAGAGGGCGTGACCGGGTCGGGGTGGTGCGGGGTCTGTCCGGGCCGCGCGGGGGGTGCCGTCCGTTCGGTCATCTGCGGGCTCCGTTCCGCTCGTGCTCGGCGCTGGGTGGAGGGGGTGGGGCGGTCACCGTCATCGGAGTTCCTCCAGGGCTCCCCCGAACTCCTCCAGAAGACGGGCCACGTGCGGGAGTTCGGCGGGGTCGGCCGCCAGGAGGGCCTCGGTGCGCTCCTCCTCGGTCGCGCCGAGGAACATGCCGGTGCCGAACCGGACGCGCAGCGCGCCGAGTTCGTCGCCGAAGCGGTGGCCGCCGGTCGCCGGGGCGCCGAGGCGCGCGGTGAGGTGGCTCTCCAGTTCCAGGGAGTCGGTGACGCCCCGGGCGGCGAGCCCGGCGCGCAGCGGTCCGAGGTCGGCGTAGAGGTGGCGGCCGGCCTGCGGGGGCCGGGCGAGGGCCCCGGCGGCGAGGACGGCGCGGTACGCGGCCGCCGCGAGGAGCCCGTGGGAGGTCGCGGCGCGCCGGGCCCGTACGGTGACGTCCTCGGGTTCGTCGAGGGCGTGGGCCATGGCGGGGGCGACGGGCCCGGGGACGAGGGCGCCGAGGGCGGTGAGCACGTCGAGGACGCGGGCCCTGCGGTCGGTCCAGCGGTCGGCGCGGGACGGGTCGGTGGGCGGGAAGCGGGCGACGGCGCAGGGCCAGGCGGCGGGGGTGAGGGCGCCGCCGAGGTCGGTGAGGACGGTGACGTCGTCGGGGCACATCTCGGCGGGGCTGAGCAGCACCGTGTCGTGCGGGTGGTGGAGGGTGTCGCGCCAGGTCTCGTCGCTGATGACGTGGAGGCCCTCGGCGACGGCGGCCTCGCAGGCTTCTCGGACGAGTTCGGGCGGGGCGACGGTGGCGGTGGGGTCGTCGGCGACGGACAGCAGCACGACCCGGGGGGCGCCGCCCTCGGCGCGGATCCGCCGGACGGTCTCCAGGAGGGCGTACGGATCGGGGACGCCGCCCGCCTCGGCGGGCGTGGGCACGTGGTACGCGGGACGGCCGAGCAGCCGGGCCTGCGGGGTCCACCAGGCGGGACAGGGACGGGGCAGCAGCAGGTCGCCGCCGTGGGCCGCGATCAGGGCCAGCAGGAGGGCCGGGGCCCCGGGCGCCGCCACCACGTCCTCGGGATGGGTTCGCAGACCGCGCCGCCACCAGTACCCGGCCGCCGCCTCCCGCAGCACGGGCCCGCCCCCCGGCGGCTCGGGTGCGGTCCGCCCCGCCGCGCCGGCGAGGATCCCGGCGAGTCCGGGCAGGACGGGCAGTCCGCTGTCGGGTGCGGGAGGTCCGTAGCGCACCGGCCCGCGGCCCTCCGAAGCCGTCTGCCGCATGTCCCGTACCTCCTGAGCGCGCGGGGGCGCCGGGCGGGCACCCCCGTGCCCTTTATACGAAGGTTCAGGCGGTTCCGCCCGTTCAGGCGACGGTGACCGGGTGACGCACGACCGCGTTGAAGAGGTACCCCTGGGTGTTGGGGACGGCCCGCTCGGGCTGGGTGTTGCCGGCGGCGTCGGTGGTGCGGGAGAGCAGCGTGACCGGCCCGGTGACGCGGGGGCGCCAGGGCACGCTCCAGCGGACCCAGCCGTCGCGGCGCGGGGTGTCGTGGAGGTGGGCGGGGCGCCAGTGGGCGCCGCCGTCGGTGGAGACCTCGACGGTCCGCACGGGTGCGAGGGCGGACCAGGCGCGGCCGGTGAGCCGGTGGGGGCGGCCGGCCTCCAGGGTGGCACCGAAGGGCAGCTGGTAGGTGGACTTGAGGGTCTGGCGGCTGATCGGGGCGCTCCCGCCGGCGGGGTGGGCGTCGCCGAAGAGGCGGTACCAGGTGGTGGACCAGGGCGAGCTGAGCGGCCGGGTGGAGACCTCGATGTCGCCGAGCCACTTGACGGAGGCGATGCCGACCCAGGAGGGCACGACGAGCCGGACCGGGTGGCCGTGGTCGTACGGGAGGGGCTCGCCGTTCATCTCGTACGCGAGGATCACGTCGTCGAGGGCCTTGGCGACCGGCAGCGGGCGGCGGACCGAGCCGTAGTCGACGCCGCCGGAGACGTACGGGGCGTCCAGGCCGCGCGGCAGGAGGTCGACGGCGTCGTGGGCGATCCCGGCGCGGTGGAGGACGTCGGAGAGGCGGACGCCGCGCCAGCGGGCGGCTCCGACGGCACCGAGGGTCCAGGGGGTGCCGGTGACCGGCTCGCCCTGCTGGGTGGTGTAGAGGCTGCGGCCGTTCCCGGCGCACTCGATCAGGGCCGTCCGGGTGACGGAGGGCAGGTCGCGGAGCTGCCCGTAGGTGAAGTGGACGGGGGTGCGGCCGTGCAGTCCGTCGCCCCAGAGGGTCAGCTTCCAGTCGGTGGCGTCGAGGACGGGGGTGGAGGTGTGGTTGCGGACGAAGAAGCGGTCGGCGGGGGTGAGGAGGCCGGTGTCGGCGAAGGTCTCGAAGCGGGCCTCGGCGTTGGTCCCGCGCACCGTGAAGTACTCCGGCGGGAGGTCCTTGACGATGCCGGGCGCGGGGTCCGCCACGGTGTCCACGGGACCGGCGTACGCGGGGGCGGCGGTGGCGAGCCCGCCGAGGGCGGAGACCGCCGGGCCCGCTGCGAGCAGCTTCAGGAGGGAGCGGCGGGCGGGCGCGGACGAGTGGGGCACGGGACTCCTCGGCACGTCGGAGGGGCGGACCGCCGTTCGGCGGCGGGCCCACCCTAGGGGCGCGAGGGCGCTCGGGACGGTCCGTTCACGGTGCTGTCACACGAGGGTCCGTCAGGCGTACGGGGCGGCGGGTCGCCCCGGTGCCTCCCGGGCCAGAATGCCTCATGCCGATACGTGAAGCGCTTCCCGAGGACGCCGCCGAGCTCGCCGCCGTCCACGTGCTGTCCTGGCGGGCCGCCTACCGCGACCTGCTCCCCGCCCCGTACCTCGACGCCCTGGACGTCGGGGAGCGCGCCACCGCCTGGCGCGCCCGCCTCACGGCCCCGGACCGGCCCACGGTGCTCGTGGCGACGGGGGACGGCGGGCGGATGGTCGGGTTCTCCTGCTTCCGGCCCTGGCCGGACGGGGAGTTCGCGCCGGGGAGCACGGCGGAGCTGGCGGCGTTGTACGCCCTGCCGGAGGTCTGGGGGACGGGCGTCGGGCAGGCGCTCATGGCGGCGTCCGCCGAGGCGCTCGCCGCGGCCGGGTTCCGGGCGGCGGCACTGTGGGTGTTCGCGGGCAACGCGCGCGGCCGGAGGTTCTACGAGGCCGCGGGCTGGCGGCCGGACGGGACGGCGGTGCGGGAGGAGACGGGCGGCCGGGTCCTGGAGGAACTCCGTTACCGGCGGGACCTGTTGACCTGACCGACTGTCCACATCCCAAGACGCAGGTCTCATTATTCGGCTGCCCTGCGTACGGTGGAGGCACGCACCCACACCGAGGGAGTCGGTTCGATGACGCACGCCTCCGCGCAGCCCGCGGCCCATGAGACCGCCGTCTACACGCATGGACACCACGAGTCGGTCCTGCGCTCGCACAGCTGGCGGACCGCCGCCAACTCCGCCGCCTATCTGCTGCCCGAACTGCGCGCGGGCCTGGACGTCCTGGACGTGGGCTGCGGGCCCGGCACCATCAGCGCCGACCTGGCCGCGCTGGTCGCGCCGGGCCGGGTGACCGCGGTCGACGCGGCCGAGGACGTCCTGGACAAGGCCCGCGCGGTCGCCGCCGAACGCGGGCTGGAGAACGTCGAGTTCGCCGTCGCCGACGTCCACGCCCTGGACTTCCCCGACGACTCCTTCGACGTCGTCCACGCCCACCAGGTGCTGCAGCACGTCGGCGACCCGGTCCAGGCGCTGCGCGAGATGCGCCGCGTGTGCCGGCCCGGCGGGGTGGTCGCGGCCCGGGACAGCGACTACGGGGCCTTCACCTGGTTCCCCGAGCGGCCCGCCCTGGACGGCTGGCTGGACCTGTACCGCCGGGTCGCCCGCGCCAACGGCGGCGAACCGGACGCGGGACGGCGGCTGTTCTCCTGGGCCCGGCAGGCCGGCTTCACCGAGATCACGACGACGGCCGCCACCTGGTGCTTCGCCACCCCGGAGGAGCGGGACTGGTGGAGCGGCCTGTGGGCGGACCGCACGACGGCCTCCGTCTACGCCGAGCTGGCCGCCGGGGGCGGGCACGCGACCCCCGCCGAACTGGCGTCGATCGCGGAGGCCTGGCGGGAGTGGGGCAAGCAGGAGGACGCGTGGTTCATGGTCCCGCAC
Source organism: Streptomyces sp. NPDC021012 (assembly GCF_044333355.1). NCBI lineage: Bacteria > Bacillati > Actinomycetota > Actinomycetes > Kitasatosporales > Streptomycetaceae > Streptomyces > Streptomyces sp. NPDC021012. The sequence continues at coordinate 355,334 of NZ_JBIRQU010000003.1, read as the reverse complement.
GGCGAGATCCTGTGCCGGGTGTCCTGACCCGTACCGGCGTCGGTCCGCCCGGAACTCCGGGCGGACCGACGCCGCTCGTCAGCTCGGGCGCATCCTGAACTCGTAGGCGTCCGGCAGGGGTTCGTCGGTGAGTTCCGCCCAGACCTCGCCGAGGATCTCCGCGCCCTCGCGCAGGTCCGCGACCTCGAAGCCCGCGTCGAAGACGGCGCGGGCCTCGCCCGTACGGCCCTCGGCGAGCAGGATCCTGAGCTCCAGGAGACGGAAGGCGCCCCTGTCCCGGACCTCGTCGGGCAGCCGCGCCCACACCTCCCGGGCCTGTCCGGCCCTGCCCGTGGCGAGGAGCGCCGCGGTGGCCTCGCGTCCGAGGGCGGCCGCCACGGCCTCGCCCGCGTCGTGGGCCTCGTGGTCGTCGAAGGCCTCGGCGAACCGTTCGGCGGCGCGCGCCGGGTGCCCGTCCTCGCAGTCGGCGACGGCCAGGCAGTACAGCAGGGGCCAGCGCACCTCGGCCCGCCGGAGTCCGCGCTCCCAGCTCCGTACCGCCTGGGCGCGGTCTCCGGCGTGCCACTGGGCGATGCCGAGGTGGTACTCGGTGGACGGGTCGGCCGGGGCGGTCTCCAGCATGTCCCGCCAGGGGGCGGCGACCAGCGGGGCGCCGGGTCCCGCGCCCTTCGCCGGGGGCGGCAGGACGCCGGTGCGCAGGAGCTCCCGCCAGGGCTCCTGCTCGGGGCCCAGCGTCGACTCGGGGAAGGGCGTGCCCGGCAACGCGTATCCCCCGCGCAGGACTTCGAGGGCTCCCCAGCCGGAGCCGGCCGCGAGGACGGTCTCCGGCTCGGCGTCCGCCGCGCCCTCCCGCCACGCGGTGTACGCCGCGTCGACGGCGGCGCGGGGCAGCGCCGCCTCCAGCCGGTGTTCGACGTCCGCGCGGGCCGCCGCCCAGTCGTCGCCGAGCGCCGCGGCCGGGTCGGCGGCGAGCGGTCCGTACGCCTCCAGCCAGCTGAACTCCCCTTCGCCCGCGAGCTCCAGGTGCTCCAGCTGGGTGCGGGCGAGTCCGGCCTGTATCTCGGCGTAGCCGGGGGTTCCGGGTTCGGTCAGCCACTCCTGCCAGCGCCGTCCGCCGCGCCCGGTGCCCCACAGGAAGAGCTTGCGGCCGCGCAGCGCGTCGGTGGAGGTCTGGACGAGGCCGTGGCCGTCCGCGTCGAGGGCGGCGATCCAGCGGCGCCGCTCCTCGGGCAGGTCGTAGAAGAAGTCGGCGGCGTGGGCGCCGTTCAGCGGGTACGAGCGGTCGGTGCCGTCCTCGGTGACGGGCACCGGGAGGCGGTCCAGGCCGCGTTCGTAGCCGTGGTGCCAGGCCGCGTCGGCGGGCGCGAGGACCCTGCGCTCCTCCGGGACGGCCGTGTTGGACCACCAGTAGGCGGGGGCGGTCCGCTCGTGGGGGTTGCGGACGCGGACGCCGACGTACAGGAAGTCGGAGTCCTCCGGGAGCCACAGGTCGACCTGGAAGGGCAGGTCGCGCAGGCGCTCCCACTCCCACAGGCGGAGCATCGGGCCGCCGTCGGGGGCGCGGACGGTCGCCGCGTGCAGGGGCGAGCAGGAGAGGGTGGTGTGGCCGGTGGCCCCGATGTTCCACTCGATGCCGCCGGAGAACCAGGCGCCGTTGAGGGCGAAGGCGGCGGGCTGGAAAACGGGGTTGCGGTAGAGGAGTTCGCGTCCGGTGGGCTTGTGGTGCAGGGAGTGGACGCGGCCGCCGAGACCGGGCAGCACGGTCACCCGGAGCCGGTCGTTCTCGATCACGATCGTGTCGAGGTCCGCGGGCGTGCGCTCGCGGCCGTAGCCGTCGCGCACGGGGGCGGGGAGCAGGCTGCGCAGGGGCGCCCGCCCCATGCCCCGGGCCATGTCGCGCGGGAGCTCCGCGAGGGTCCGCGCGTCGACCGCGTGGGCCCCGGCTCCGGCGGGGGCCCGCAGTGCGGGAAGAGGGTTGTCCGGGCCCAACGGGGCCACGGGCAGCGTCAGTACGGCACGTCGTACGGTCGTCATTGATCCATGGAACACGCCGGAGCCGGTCCTGACCAGGGGCTCTCCACGGTTCTCCGCGTCAGGCTTCGGCAAAGGGCCCGGGGTCGGCGCGCCCGGATATTCGCTACGGCCGCCGTCGTCTCCCACCGTAGTGTGGAGGGTCGGCCCGCCGTGACGGCGGCCGGGAACCAGTGGCACAGGGAGTACGAGGCATGGGCACGCAGCACACCTACCGGGTCATCGTGCGCGGCACGTTCGACGGTCTGACGGAGGAGAGCCGGGCCCGGCTGCTCGCCGAGGTCGACGACCACGGGATGGCGGCGATGCAGTTCACGGAGGAGGGCTCGCTGGCCTACGACCGGACGCTGAAGGCCTTCTCGTACCGCCTGGTCGTCGTCTCGGACGCCGAGGACGGCGAGGAGATGGCGGGCGCGATCGCGGAGGACCGGGTGGAGACGGCGCTCCGGGAGCTGGGGCACGGGTACAAGGCGCTGCGGTCGACGGTGACGGACCTCGACACCATGAAGATCAACCGCAAGCGCTAGTCCCCTCAGTCCGATGCCGTGATCGCCCAGCGTTCGTGGTCGCGCCAGGCCCCGTCGATGTGCAGCATCGCGGGCGAGAAGCCCTCCAGGCGGAAGCCGGCGCGGCGGACGAGGGCGCGGGAGGCGGTGTTGCCGGGCTGGATGTTCGCCTCCAGGCGGTGCAGTTCCATCGGCCCGAAGGCGTGGTCCAGGAGCAGCCCGAGGGCCTCGGTCAGCAGCCCGCGCCCGGCGGCATGCGCGAAGGCGCCGTAGCCGAGGGCGCCGCTGCGGAAGGCGCCGCGGACGATGTTGTTGATGTTGACGAATCCGGCGATCCCGCCGCCGTCGCGCTCGCACACCAGGAAGCCCGCCCGCGCCGGGTCCTCGATCAGGGCGCCCGCGTAGGCGGCGTACGCCTCGGCCGTGCACGGCGGGAAGAGCCAGGGCCGGTGGAGCTCCCTGCTCTCGCGGGCACGGGCGGTGAACTCCTCCGCGTCGGCCGGGGAGAAGGGGCGCAGACCCACGCGGGGGCCGATGGCGAGGTAGGAACCGGGGTCGTCGAACATACGGGCCAGGCTATGGCCCGTTGTGGGCAGGCGTTCCGCAAGGGGCGGAACGGGTGGGCACAACGGACCCGCACCCTGCCGGCGCCAGAGGCTTCCGCGCCTGGACCCGCACCACGTTGTGCGCCGTGCACGGGGTGCGGGTTCAGGCGGGGAACGCGGAGGCGCCGCTGAAGGGCGCCGTCCCGTGTACCCACCCTCCCCCAAGCTCTCGGCTCCGCTCGCGCAGGGGGGACCCCCTCGCCCCAGCGGGACGATTGCCCACACGGGGCGGGGGCGAAGGCCCACACGGGGCGGGCGCGGTCCCCCGTCAGCGGCGGGCGTCGCGGACGCGGGGTGGGCAGGTCTCGCCCTTGCGTACGACTCCGATCATGACGGTGGTGCGCCGGTCGAGGCCCGTGCCCGCCGCCGGGTACTGGGTGCAGACCTGCCAGCGCGGCGGCCACAGCACCCGCCGGTCGCGGCCGCTCACGTCGTGGACGTCGAGCCGGGTCCGGCGGGGCAGATGGGTGAAGACCCGCCACAGGCCCCGGTCGAGGAAGTCCGGCATCGGCCGTGTCCCGGCCTCGTCGCCGGGCTCGGCGGCCTCCTCCACCGAGGAGGCGGCGACGGCCGCGAGCGCCAGGACCGCGCCGACGCCGACGACGGTGGCCGGCTTCACTTCCGCCTCCGGGCGGCGAAGTAGTAGCCGCAGGCGGCGCCGAGGAGGGCGGTCGCGAGCAGGGCCCCGTAGAGCGGCGTGGTGACCTCGGGGATGAGCAGTCGGATCTTGACCTCGCGGGTGTTCTCGAAGATGAAGACCAGGGTGAGGACCGCGACCGCGATCATCGCGATCCGGCCCGGAGTGAAGGCTCCGGCGAACCGGGACGTGCCCCCGCCCGATGTCCGTGGCGTGTGCTTGGGACTCATGCCCGGCTCCTCTCCTCACGTCGTGCCGTCGGTCGTACGCGGCCACAGCCGTGGGACCAGAATGGGACGCGCGGCGCCTCCCCGTGACGGCGAGCAGGGCCGTACGGGTGACTTGTCAGACAACGTGGGCCGACTACCGTGGGTGCGGAGACCGGCGGACAGCGGGCCGGGAACGAGACGAGGAGGGGCCGTGGCGGTCAGCGGACAGCGGCGGCGACCGGTCGTGGCGCTCTACGAGCGGATCGCGGACGCCGTCCACGACGGCACCTACCCGCCGGGCTCCACGCTCCCCTCCGAGCCCAAGCTCGCCGCCGAGCTGGGCGTCAGCCGGCCGGCCCTGCGCGAGGCGCTGCTGCTGCTCCAGGAGGACGGCGTCCTCACGGTGCGGCGCGGGGTGGGCCGCACGGTCAACGACCGTCCGCCCCGGCGCGGCTTCGAGCAGGTCCAGCCGCTGGAGGAGCTGATCGGCGCGGGCACCCCGCTGCGGGTGCGGGCGCTGCTCAGGACCGTCGAGGAGCCGACCGACTTCACCACCCAGCACCTGCTCGCGCCCGCCCGCGCCGAGCTGCGGTTCTGGGAGTCCGTACTGACCGGGGAGGGCGCGGCGGCGGCGCTGAGCCACGAGTGGGCGGCCTCCGACGAGCTGCTCGACCGGGTGCACCCGGAGTTCGCGCGGGCCCTGCGGGACGCGGCGGCGGACACCGGCCGCGCGGTCTCGATGCTCGCGGTGCTCGTCGCGGCCTCGCGGGAGACGGCCCTGAGCGCGCACAGCGGCATCACGGCGACGCTGCTCGGGCGGCGGCGCGGGGAGCAGCTGGGCCGCCCGGCGGACACCCCCGCCGTCCTGATCACGCAGGTCGTACGGGTCGGCGAGACCCCGGTCCTGGCCGCCAAGCACATGCTCCCGACGGGCACCCCCGCGCTGCCGGTGCTCCAGTCCCACTGATCCCACGGGGCGCGGACCGGCGGGGCGGGACCCGGCGGGGTCCACCCGCGTAGACCCCTTGTCGGAGCCGTCACAGCGGCCGGCGCCGCCGTGGCGTACACTTCCCCGCCATGCACTTGTCTGACAACCCTGCCACGCCTGCCGCCGCCACCGTCTCCGAGTGGATCCGCCGGGCCCCCAAGGCCGTCCTCCACGACCACCTCGACGGCGGGCTGCGCCCCGCGACCATCGTCGAGCTGGCGCGGGAGTGCGGCTACACCGCGCTGCCGACGGAGGACCCGGCCGAGCTCGCGGTCTGGTTCCGGGACGCCGCCGACTCCGGTTCGCTGGAGCGCTACCTGGAGACCTTCGCGCACACCTGCGCGGTCATGCAGACCCGCGAGGCGCTCGTGCGCATCGCGGCCGAGTGCGCCGAGGACCTCGCGGCGGACGGCGTCGTCTACGCCGAGATCCGCTACGCCCCCGAGCAGCACCTGGAGGGCGGCCTCACCCTCGACGAGGTCGTCGTGGCGGTCAACGACGGCTTCCGCGAGGGCGAGCGCCGCACCGGCGGCCGGATCACCGTCCGCACCCTGCTCACCGGTATGCGCCACACCGACCGCTCGCTGGAGATCGCGGAGCTCACCGTCGCGCACCGGGACAACGGCGTGGCGGGCTTCGACATAGCGGGCGGCGAGATCGGCAACCCGCCGGCCCGCCACCTCGCCGCCTTCCAGCACCTGAAGCGGGAGAACTGCCACTACACGATCCACGCCGGCGAGGCCGTCGGCGCGGAGTCGATCCACGAGGCCGTGCAGGTCTGCGGCACCGAGCGGATCGGCCACGGCGTGCGGATCACGGACGACATCGCCGAGGACGGCACGCTGGGCCGGCTCGCCTCGTACGTCCGGGACAACCGCATCGCCCTGGAGGTCTGCCCGACGTCGAACCTCCAGACGGGCGCCGCGAAGGACTACGCCTCGCACCCGATCGACGAGCTGCGCCGGCTCGGCTTCCGGATCACGCTCAACACCGACAACCGGCTGGTCTCCGGCACCACCATGAGCGAGGAGTTCCAGCACATGGTGGACGCCTTCGGGTACGGCCCGGAGGTCTTCGAGGAGTTCACGGTCGCCGCCCTGGAGGCCGCCTTCCTGCCGCTGCCGGAGCGGCAGCGCCTCGTCGACGAGGTCGTCCGCCCGGGGTACGCGGCGCTGTAGCCCGGAGAGGCCTCCCCTCCCCCTCACGGAGGGGAGGCCATCCCGCCCGGACCACTGACGGGCATTCAGCGAAGCCCGCCTCCGACCCCCGACGGCCGGGTCCTGCGGATGACCGCCCGTCCCTCGATGGAAGAATGGCGGCATGACAGGCGCTGAGGAGTTCAAACCCGAATCGGAGCGGGTGACGCGCGCGCTGCGCGACCAGATCATCGAGGGGACCCGGGCCCCCGGCAGCAGGCTCGTGGAGCGCGAGATCGCGGCCGAGCTGGACGTGAGCCGGCTGCCCGTCCGCGACGCCCTGCGGGACCTGGTCGCGGAGGGCCTGGTGACGCCGCGCCCGCGCACCTGGGCGGTCGTCCGCGAGTTCACCGCGTCCGACATCTCGGACCTCGGCGAGGTCCGGTCCGCCCTGGAGATCCTCGGCTTCCGGCTCGCCGCGCAGCGCCGCACCCGGGCGGGGCTCGCCAAGCTCCGCGCCGACCTCGACGCCGAGCTGGCGGCCGCGGCCAAGGGCGACGGCCAGGCCGCCCGGCGGGCGGCCGCCGACTTCCACGAGACCGTCACGGAGCTCGCCGACAACGCGCTGCTCACCGAGCTGAACGCGACGCTGCGCAGCCGGATGCGCTGGATGCTCGGGCAGCACGACGACTTCACCGCCGTCGCCGAGGAGCACGCGGAGCTGTACCGGGGGATCGAGGCGCGGGACGTGGAGCGCGTCGAGAAGCTGGCCCTGCGCCACCTGGAGACGAGCCGGGACGAGGCCGCCGCGCACCAGCGCAGGACGGCCGAGAAGTAGCCCCCCGGGTCCGCGGGGCGGCGGGGCGGTGTCGGGCCGCGATCACTCCCTGACGATCAAACGGTATACCGAATGCTCGCCCTGCGACCGCCCGTCCCGGACGCCTTCGCCTCCACCCGGGCTTTCGGCCGACGCCCCGTGAGCCCGCACCCGTAGTCCCGCGCCCCTCACTCCCCCACGTACACGACGCCCCCGTCGACGTCGGCGCGGATCTCCGTGCCGACGCGCCGCGCCATCAGGTCGTCGAGGCGCTCCAGCGGGCCGATGAGGGTGCGGCCGCCGGCCCGGGCGACGCGGACGGCGGCGTCGACCTTGGGCTTCATCGAGCCCTCGGCGAAGGCGATCCCGGCCAGGCCCTCGGGCGAGGCGGTGAGGATGTCCCGCTGCTCGGGGGTGCCCCAGTTCTCACTGACGAAGTCGCCGTCGCCCCCTCGCTCGCCGCCCTGCCCCCCGGCGGCTTCGCGGCCGCCGCCGGCCTCATCGACCGGCTCTGCCGCGCGTACGGACCACCCGGCGGCATGCTCGGCCCCGGCCCCGGCGCGCTCGTCTTCGAGGGCCTGGCGAAGGACCTCGACGAGGCCGCCGAGGCCGCCGCCTCCGGCCGGATCACCTTCAAGCCGTGTCACGAGGCGGACTCGGTCGGCTCGATGGCCGGCGTCACCTCCGCCTCCATGTACGTGCACATCGTGAGGAACGAGACGCACGGCAACACCGCGTACACCAACCTGTCCGAGCAGATGGCGAAGATCCTGCGGATGGGCGCCAACGACCAGAGCGTCATCGACCGCCTGGTCTGGATGCGGGACGTCTTCGGCCCGATGCTCAAGGAGGCCGTCGAGTTCACCGGCCCCGTCGACCTGCGCCTGCTGCTGTCCCAGGCGCTCCACATGGGCGACGAGTGCCACAACCGCAACGGCGCCGGCACCCTGCTGCTCTTCCAGGCGCTCGCGCCGGGCCTGCTCCGGTCGTCCTTCACGACCGAGCAGAAGAAGGAGGTCTTCGACTTCGTCGCGTCCTCCGACTACTTCTCCGGACCGACGTGGATGGCGATGGCCAAGGCCGCGCTGGACGCCGCCAACGGCGTGGCGGACTCCACGATCGTCACCACGATGGCCCGCAACGGCGTCGAGTTCGGCATCCGCGTCGCCGGCCTGCCCGGCCAGTGGTTCACCGGCCCCGCGCAGAAGGTGATCGGCCCCATGTTCGCCGGGTACAAGCCGGAGGACTCCGGCCTCGACATCGGCGACAGCGCGATCACCGAGACGTACGGCTTCGGCGGCTTCGCGATGTCGGCGGCGCCCGCCATCGTCGCGCTGGTCGGCGGCACCGTGGCCGAGGCCATGGGCCACACCCGCGACATGGGCGAGATCACCACGGCGCAGAACCCCAACGTCACGATCCCCGCTCTCGCCTGACGCGACAGCCCTCCCGGAAGACCGGACACGATGAAGACAAACCGCTCCGCCACGGCACCGGACACCTCCGCGGACCGGGAACCCGACGACGAGTTCGAGCACGGCCCGGTACCGGCCGACCGCCGGAAGTCGCTCCTGACGGTCTCGGCCGTCTGGTTCGGATTCCCGATGATCCTGACCAACGCCATTCCCGGCGGCGTGGTCGTCGCCATGCTGGGCTTCTGGCGCGGGCTCGCGGCCATCCTCGTGGCCAACCTCGTCATGCTCCTGTACGTGGGGATCCTCAGCCACCGGGCCGGATCCACCGGCGAGAGCTTCTCGCTCCAGGCCACACGCACCTTCGGCCGCGGCGGCCGCGGCGCGATGGACCGGCGTGCCACCGTGGCGGTCCGTCCGACGGCCTTCCTGGCCTGGGCGGTCGGCGCGGCGGCCGGCGGCGGCGCCCACTGGTGGGCGCCGCAGCTGTCCGACGCGGTCACCGGCCTGGTCGTCGCGGTGGTCGCGTACGCCGTACTCGAACGGCTCGTGCCGCAGCCGTCCGGGGCCGACCACCGGTCCCCGGCCGTCGCCGCGGCCGAGGCGGCGGGGTAGCCACCCCGGCCCCGCGCCACGCCGTCGCACGACGCGCCCCCGACCCCGCCTCGCCGGGGCGGGGGCGCGTCGTCGTCATGAGGCGCTTCGGGCGGGGCGCGGCGGGCCCGACGGCCCGGGGCCGGGCCCCGCCCGCTCAGCGCAGGGCCGGTACGTCCAGGATGAGCGTGCCCGTGTCCGCGTCCAGTACGGCGGGCAGGCCGAGCGGCAGGGTCTGCGCGGTCGCGCTGTGCCCGAAGCCCATCTCCTCCAGGACCGGCACCCCGAGGCCGCCGAGCCGGTCGGCGAGCACCGCCCGCACCTCCTCGTACGGGCCGCACTCCTCCCAGGAGCCGAGGCCGATGCCCGCGACCCCGTCGAGCCGGCCGGAGCGCAGGAGTTGGGTGAGGATGCGGTCGAGGCGGTACGGCTCCTCCCCCACGTCCTCCAGGAGGAGCAGCCCGCCGCGCGCCGAGGGTCTGCCGTGCGGGGTGCCGAGGTCGGCGGCGAGGAGGCTGACGCAGCCGCCGAGCGTCACGCCCCGGGCGCGGCCCGGCACGAGGGCCCGTGCCGTCTCCCGGCCGAGGGTCAGGACGGTCTCGGGCTCGAACAGGGTGGCCCGCAGCGACTCCTGGGTGGGCGGGTCCGACAGGAAGGTGCCGGCGGCGACCATGGGTCCGTGCAGGGTGGCGAAGCCCGTACGGACGGCGAAGGCCTCGTGCAGGGCGGTGACGTCGCTGTAGCCGACGAAGGCCTTGGGTCCGGCCGCCCGGATCGCCGCCCAGTCCACCAGGTCCACCATGCGCTGGGCCCCGAAGCCGCCGCGCGCGCAGAGCACGGCGGAGACCGAGGGGTCGCACCAGGCCTCGGTCAGGTCGCGGGCCCGCGCCCGGTCCGCTCCGGCGAGGTACCCGAGCGCGGGGTGGGTGTCCAGGACGTGCGGGGCGACCACCGGTTCGAGGCCCCAGCCGCGCAGGATGCCGAGCCCGGCCGCGAGCCGCTCCTCGGGGACGGGCCCGCTGGGGGCGACGACGGCGACCCGCGCCCCCGGCCCGAGCCGCTCGGCCCGTGTCAGGGCCTCGACCGGGGTCATGTGCGGTACTCCAGGGCCGGCACGTCCGTACGGTCGAGGCCGAAGACCCGCGTGTACAGGGCGAGTTCGGCCTCCAGGGCCCGGACCATGGTGTCGGCTCCGCGGAAGCCGTGGCCCTCCCCCTCGAAGGCGAGGTAGGCGTGCGGGATGCCCCGGCCGGCCGTGCGGGCGAGGAAGCGCTCGGCCTGCGCGGGCGGGCAGATGACGTCGTCGAGTCCCTGGAGCAGCAGGAACGGGGCCGTGACGCGGTCGACGTGCTCGATCGGCGAGCGCTCCTTGTAGCGGGCGGGCACCTCGTCGAGCGGTCCGATCAGCCCGTGGAGGTACTGGGACTCGAAGTCGTGGGTCTCGTCGGTGGCCCAGCCCCGCAGGTCCAGGACGGGGTAGATGATCGTGCCGCAGGCGTACACGTCGGTGGAGACGAGGGACGCGGCGGTCGTCCAGCCGCCCGCGCTGCCGCCGCGCACGGCGAGCCGGGCCGGGTCGGCGGTGCCCTCTGCGGCGAGCGCCGCCGCGACGGCCGCGCAGTCCTCGACGTCGACGACGCCCCACTGCTCGCGCAGCCGCTCCCGGTACTCGCGGCCGTAGCCGGTCGAGCCGCCGTAGTTGACCTCGGCGACGCCGATGCCCCGGGAGGTGAAGTAGGCGATCTCCAGGTCGAGGACGAGCGGGGCGTGGCCGGTGGGCCCGCCGTGCGCCCAGATCACGTACGGCGGCAGCTCGCCCTCGGGCCCGTCGAGTCCGGGGTGGTGCGGCGGGTACACCTGCGCGTGGATCTCCCGCCCGCCGGGGCCGGTGAAGGTGCGGATCCTGGGCTCGGGGAGGTACGAGGGGTCGACGGCGTCGGTGTGCTCGGCGCCGACCACGCGGCTGCGGCCGGTACAGGTGTCGAGCTCGACGAGCTCGTAGGAGCGGTGCGGTCCGGCGGCGACGCCGACCACGCGGGTGCCGTGCGCGGCGAGGGTGGAGGCCCATTCGGTGCGGGTCCCGCCGGCGTCGACGAGGGCGCGGCGGTCGGGGTCGAGGATTCCGAGGGTGGTGGTCCCCCTGCCGTGGACGACGGCGATCAGCCCGTTCTCCAGGGGTGTGAACCAGCGCAGTCCGATCTTCCAGAGCGGGCCGCCGAACTCCTCGGCGCGGGGGCAGAGCGCCTCCGGTGCGGCGAGGCCGCCACCGGCGTCGACCTCCGCGCGGTAGAGGTTCCACCAGCCGGTGCGGTCGCTGACGAACAGCAGTCGGCCGGCCGCGTCCCAGTCGGCCTGCGGGATCGACTCGGCGGTCCCTCCGGCGACCGCGCGGGCCTCGTGGAAGGTGCCGTCGGGGCCGACCTCGGCCAGCTGGACCTCGGTGCCGTCCCAGGGCATCCGGGGGTGGTCCCAGGCGATCCAGGCGGCCCGGCGGCCGTCCGGGGAGAGCCGGGGCCCGGTCACGAACCGGTGGCGCCCGTCGGAGAGTTCACGGACGGCCGTGCGGTCCTCGGCGGCCGAACCGTCGAGGGGCACGGCGGCGAGGACGCGGCGGACGTCGGTGGGCGCGGGGCCGGTGAACTCCTCCAGGACGCACCACACCTCGCCCCGGTCCGGGTGGATCACGGGGTCCACCCAGCGCAGTCCGCCGCCGACGGCGGAGACGGGGGTGAGCGGCCGCGGCTCCGCGCCGAAGGCGTCGGGTTCGTACGCGTAGAGCCGCTGGTCGGGGAAGTGGCAGAACACGGCGAGCGCTCCGCCGGCCGGGCGCGCGACGGCGGCCCAGGGCTGACCGCCGTACTCGACGACCCGGCTGCGTACGTTCCACGGGGCGGGCAGCAGGCTCTCCTCGGTGCCGTCGGCGCGCCGGCGCACGAGGGCCCGGCGGCCGCCCTCCTCCGGGCGGGGCGCGGTCCACCACAGTTCGTCGCCGACGGTGCCGAGGTACTCGGGCCGTCCGTCGTGCGCGGCGGCGAGCGCGGCGCCGACGGGTGACGGCCAGCTGCCGTACGCGGCCGTGGTCGTGGCCATCTCGTCTCCCCCTGTCATGGATCCGGTCCCCTTCTGTCCTGCACGGATGTCCTACGCGGACTTCAGATAGTGGTCGAGCACCCGGACGCCGAAGTGCAGGGCGTCCACGGGGACGCGCTCGTCGACGCCGTGGAACAGCGCTCCGTAGTCGAGGCCGGGGGGCAGTCGGAGCGGCGAGAAGCCGTAGCCGGTGATGCCGAGCCGGGAGAACTGCTTGGCGTCGGTGCCGCCGGACATGGTGAACGGCACGACGTGCCCGTCCGGGTCGAAGCGCTCGACGGCGGCCCGGAGCTTGGCGAAGGTCGGCGAGTCGACGGGGGCCTCCAGGGGCACCTCGCGGTGGTGGAACTCCCACCGCACGTCGGGCCCGGTGAGCAGGTCCATGGTCGCGGCGAACTCCTCCTCGGCGCCCGGCAGCATCCGCCCGTCGACGTACGCCACGGCCTGGCCGGGGATGACGTTGACCTTGTAACCGGCCTCCAGCATCGTCGGGTTGGCGCTGTTGCGGACGGTCGGCTCGACGAGGGCGGCGGCGGGGCCGAGCTTGTCCAGGAGGAGGTCGACGTCGAGGTCGCGGGCGCTCGTGTCGACCTCGATGCCGTAGAGCGCGGCCAGTTCGGTGAGGGCGGCGCGGACGGTCGCGGTGAGGCGGACCGGCCAGGTGTGGTTGCCGATCCGGGCGACGGCCTCGGCGAGGCGGGTGACGGCGTTGGCCGTGTTCACCTTGGAGCCGTGGCCGGCCCGGCCGCGGGCCGTGAGCTTGAGCCAGGCGGTGCCCCGCTCCCCCGCCGCGATCGGGTAGAGGGTGGTGCCGGGCTGCGGGTGGAAGCTGAACGCCCCGGACTCGCTGATGCCCTCCGTACAGCCTTCGAAGAGGGCCGCGTGCCGGTCGGCGAGGAAGCCGGAGCCGTCCTCGGCGCTGGCCTCCTCGTCGGCGGTGTAGGCGAGGACGATGTCCCGGCGCGGGCGGACGCCCTGCCGGGCCCAGGAGCGGACGACGGCCAGGACCATCGCGTCCATGTTCTTCATGTCGACGGCGCCGCGCCCCCACACGACCCCGTCGCGGACCTCGCCGGAGAAGGGGTGCACGGTCCATTCGGCGGGGTCGGCGGGCACCACGTCCAGGTGGCCGTGGACGAGGAGCGCCTCGGCCGTGGGGTCGGTGCCGGGGATCCGCGCCACCACGTTGGCGCGGCCGGGGGTCCGCTCCAGGAGGGTGGGTTCGATCCCGGCGTCCGCCAGCCGCTCGGCGACGTACTCGGCGGCCGGCCGCTCGCGGCAGTCGCCGCCGCCCCGGTTGGTGGTGTCGATGCGGATGAGCTCGGAGGTGAAACCGACCACCTCGTCGAGCGCCGTCGTGTCCGGGCCCCGGACCTCCTCAGCCATACTGCTCCTCCACCGCGGCCGAGACGATGGTCGTGACCGCCTTGAACGTGCGAATTGCCTCGTACATCGTCCCGCTGGTGTACGCGACGCGCCGCTCGCCGCTCCGCGCCACGCCGGGAACCACCGTGGCGGCGGCGCCGAGGTGCTCGGCGTCGAACTCCAGCTCCACGGTGAACGGGCCGCCCCTGACCGGCTCGTGCCGGACGGCGAGCGCGGCTCCGGTCTTCGCCGCGGCCCTGATGTCGGCGGCGGTCCTGGCCGGGGTGCGGCACACCGCCGCGTACCGCGAGACGTGGTCCTTGACGGCGACCTTGGGCGCCTCCGGCGCGTACCCGAGGGCGTCCTCGCAGGTCAGGTCGTCCCCGGTGACGAGGACGACGGGCACGCCGTACTCCGCGACCACGTGCGCGTTGAGCAGGCCCTCGCTCGCCCGCTCGCCGTTGAGCCAGACCCCCGTGATGGAGTTGGCGAGGTAGGTGTGCGCGAGGACCCCTTCGGCGCCGGCTCCCGTGTGGTACCCGACGAAGGCGATGCCGTCGACGTCCCCGTGCTGCACGCCCTCGACCATCGAGAGCGACTTGTGCTTGCCGGTCAGCATCTCGGCCCGCTCGTCCAGCCGCTCCAGGAGCAGGTTCCGCATGGACCAGTGCGCCTCGTTGATGAGGACCTCGTCCGCGCCGCCGTCGAAGAAGCCCAGCACCGCGGCGTTCACGTCGGAGGTGAACATCGCGCGGCACCGCTCCCACTGCGGCGTGCCGGGCAGCACGTCGGCGGGCCAGGTCACACCGGTCGCGCCCTCCATGTCGGCGCTGATGAGGATCTTCATGCCTGGCACCGTACGCGCCGCCCGGCCGCCCTACCACCCCTGTGGATAACCGCCGTTGGAGTGGACCACTGGCACCCACCGGACGGCGGTACGGATCACCCGGCCGGTTCCGGAAACCCCCTGGGGTCCTCCTCCGCGAACCGGCGCAGCGCGTCGGCGGCCCGCCGCTCGGGCGGGGCGCCGTCCTCGGGGAGGTGCCACAGGTACTGGCGCGGCGGGGCGTCCTGCCGTCCGCCGGTGGTCGGGGGCAGGTCGGCGTAGGTGACCACGGCCGTGTCCGGGTCGCCGAACGCGGTGCCCGCCCAGCCCTGCCGCAGGCCCCAGCGGGCGAGGAGGCCGGGCCGCTCGCGCAGTCCCGTGGCGATCAGCCGGGCGGTGTCACGGGCCGGCCAGCTCCAGTCCCGGTCCCGCTCGGCGCGGGCGATCTCCGTGTCGTACGCGGCGGCGTCGAAGCGGTACGCGGCGGGCAGCGCCGGCAGTCCGGGCGGCGTGCCGGGTCGCCGCCACCCGTCCCAGACGACGTGCGGGCCCTCGCGCCGCACGGTGACGTACAGGGCGCCGCAGCAGCCCTCGGTGCAGTACGCCTCGGCGAGCCGCACCTCCCGGGGTTCGGGGCCGGCCCGCAGGGCTCCGTCGTCGAGGAGCCGTTCGGGCGGCTCGCCCGGCCCGCGTCCGAAGGCGGCCGGGACGAGGGGCCGCCCGTCGACGAGGAAGCGGGTCTCGACGCCGTCCGGGTCCCCGGGGTCGGCCACGACGACCTCGATCCGCAGCCGGGGCGCGGCGGAGGGCGTCACCGGTGCGGCTTCGCACAGCCGCCGTACCGTGCGGCGGATCCAGTCGGCGCGGCGGCGCCCTTCCCGGTCGGGAGGGGTGTCGGGCTCCTCCACGGCCGCCAGGAGTGCGCCGCCCACGTGCCGGCGGCGTCCCGGCGGCCAGGGCAGGAGGTGCGCGGCACCGCTGTGCAGTTCGAGGGCGAGCGTGACGAGGAGGGCCTGGTGGTCGAGGAGCGGGGGCAGTTCGTGGGCTCGGGCTCCCACCGTCTCGTAGAGGGCGACGGCTTCGTCGTACTCGAGGATCTCGTTCTCGTAGCCCCGGCCGCTGCACATGCGGTTGAGCAGGCGCACCGCCTGGGCGAGGAGTCCGGGGTGGTCCGGCTCCCGCCGCAGGAGTTCCGGCAGGCCGACGGCCTCCGCGACGCGCCGTGCGTGTGCGGGGCCCAGCTCCCGGGGTGCGGTCGGCAGCTCCGGCAGCAGGTCGCGGACGGCCGCCTCGTCCCCGGTGGCGAGGGCGTCGACGAGTCCGCGCAGGGCGTCCCCCCGGGCCCGGTGGACCAGCCACACCAGGGCGGCGGATGCCGGGTCCAGGGGTTCCAGGGTCGCGGTGGCGTACTGCCCGAGCCCTTCGAGGAGGCCGAGGGTGCGCACGTACGGCACGTCCTCGGGTTCGCCGAGCCGGGAGAGGAGCCCGAGTCCGGCGGCCACGGCCCCGAAGGTCGTCCCGCCCCGGGTGAGGTGCCGCCCGAGTGCGCGGGCCCGGCTGCGGGCGGCGGATTCCCGGGACGGCGGAATCGCCGTGACGGCGGCGAAGACGGCCCGCTCGCGGACGCCTGCACGCGCGAGCGTGCGCTCCACTTCCGCGGCGGCGCGCTCGGGGTCGGGGAGGGCCGGGAACGGCAGCAGGAGGTCGGTGACGACCGCGCGGGCCTCCTGGGGGCCGGGGCCGCCGGCCCGGACGCGCGGCGGCCGCGCGTGCTCGGGCAGGGGCAGGCCCTGGCGGGGCAGGGGCGCGTCGGGGGCGGAGTCGCGCAGGCCCTTGGCGTACGCGTACAGGGAAGGGGCGAGCGTCGAGCGCTCGTGCGAGGCGCTCACCGCGCGGGGTGGAGCTCGATTCCGTGAGTCATGGAGGCATGGTGTCCTCGTGACAGCCCGGCGCGCCACCCGATTGGCGGACATCGAATCGGACGAAACATCGCCAACGGGTGCGTATAGGCTGTCGGCCGCAGTTGTCGTTGTCGACCTTCCGGAGAGCTCTCGGTGACCATCGCCTTCACCCCGTCCGAATCCGCGCCCGTCGAGACCGAGCCCGTCGCCGTTCCCGAGCCCACGGGGCCCGCCATGGCGGAGGAGCCGGAGTTCTGGGAGCCGTCGGCTCCCGGACCCCAGGAGACTCAGGAGCACCAGGAGACTGCGGACGAGGACGACACGGACGACCAGGGCCGGGAGCACGACCCCGTCGTCGTCCGCGACGCCCGGGACTTCGGGGTCTACGCGCGCACGGGCGGCTGGACCTTCGCGCTGAAGGTGGCCCGGAGCGTCCGGCCCGGCGGGCAGCCCGCCGAGGGGACGGCCCGGACGAAGGTCTCCGCGAAGGCCTTCGCGGAGCTCGCGGGGTGCTCGCCCGAGCGGGTCATGCGCTACTACAAGGCCTGGGACATGGCGGCCGACGACGGTCTGGTCCCGCAGTTCGAGGTCCTGGTCCCGGGCGAGGACATCGAGCTGCCGGACGCGGACGTCTGGCTCTCGTACTACACCTCCCGCAACAGCGCGCACTCCGTGCGCGGCCAGGCGATCAGCGCCGCGGCCGAGGCGGAGGGCATCAAGCCGACGAAGGCCCTGGAGGTCGCGGAGAACCCGACGGCGCTGCGGGCCGCGATCCTCGCCGACCCCGGGACGGCGGAGGCCGCGCGCGGGGCGCTGCTCGACCGGATGAAGGAGGACCCGGCCCTCCAGACCGAGATGGCCAGGGCCTTCGCCCGTACCGACGACCTGAAGAAGGCGGTGGCGAACGAGGCGAAGGCGGCCGACCGCATCGGTTACGTGCGGCAGATCGTCGAGAAGGGCGAGATCAGGACCCCCGCCGGGCAGACCGTGGAGGCGCCGCCCGAGCTGCGGGCCGAGGCCGAGCGGCACCTGTCGCTCCTCGACGAGCTGGACGACTCGGAGGAGGCCGGCGAGTGGGCCGGCGAGGCCTACGACACGGTGAAGGGCCTGGTCGCCAAGGCGGTCGAGGAGGATCCGGCGCTGCGCGTCCAGGAGCGGCGGACGAAGTTCTACAACAGCCTGCAGAAGGCGACGAAGGTCTTCGAGGAGCTGACCCTCGACGAGGTGATGGAGGAGGACATCTACGAGGCGGACATGCTCCAGCGCCTCGAAGCCCTCCAGGAGGCGATCGGCACCTGCATCAGCGCGCTGCGCAGGGCGACGACCGCCTCCGAGTGATCCCGTTCAGTCCTGGTGGCCGAGCTGGAGGTCGCGCTCGGTGCGGCCGCCGCCGGCCACCTGGAGGACGGTGGCGACGGGCGGGTACCCGGCGGCGATGACGGTGTACTCGCCGGAGGACAGGTCGACGAAGCGGAAGGTGCCGTCGGCGCCGGTGGTGAGGGTGTCGACGACGTTGCCCGCGGCGTCGAGGAGGGTCACCCGGGCGTCCTCCACGGGGCGCCCTCCCCCGGCGCGCACGGTGCCGCGCAGCACCGCGCCGCCGGCCAGTTCGATGTCCTGGCGGGTCTCGCGGGAGGACTGGACGCTCACGGGGAGCGCGGCGGGCCGGAAGGCGGGGGCGCTGGCGGCGAGCGTGTACTCGCCCGCGACGAGCTCGCCGATGACGTACCCGCCCTCGCGTCCGCTGCGGGTGGAGGCGACGACCTCGCCGCGCACGTCGGTGAGGGTGACGGCCGCGTCGCGCACGGGCGTGCCGTCGGCGGTGACGACGGTGCCCGCGAGCCGTCCGGCGCCGCCGAGGACGACGTCGAGCTCGACGGGCCGGTCGCCGACGGTGACGGAGACGGCCTGCGGCTGGTGTCCGCCGGCCGCCGCGATCAGGACGTACGCGCCGCCGCCGGGGACGCTGAGGGCGTAGCGGCCGTCCTCGCCGCTCGCGCCGCGGCCGATCTGCCGGCCCTGGACGTCGATGAGGGTGAGCGCGGCGCGGGGGACGCGGCTGCCGTCGTGGTGCTGGACGGTGCCGCAGACCGGCACCCCGGAGTGCGCGGGGGCGGCGGCCGGGGCGGGGACGGCGTGGCGGGCGTGCGGCACGGCCTGGGCGGCGGTGTCGAAGGCGATGTCGGTGGCCTCGGTGAGGGGGCTGTGGTGGGACACCAGCGGTTTCTCCTTGAGCAGGAAGGCGAGGACGAGGCCGAGTACGAGGACCGGCACGAGGTAGAGGAAGATCCGCGGCATCGCGTCCGCGTACGCCTGGATGTACGCGTCGCGCAGGACGGGCGGCAGGGTGTGGACGGTCCCCGGGGTGATCGATTCCGCGGGCGGCAGTGACACGGGGCCGCCCTGCGCGAGGACGCCGGCGAGCCGGTCGCCGAGGGCGCGGTCGAGCCGGGAGGCGAAGAGGGTGCCGAAGACGGCGGCGCCGACGCTGCCGCCGATCTGGCGGAAGTAGGTGTGGGCGCTGGTGGCGGTGCCGAGGTCGGCGGGGCGGACGGAGTTCTGCACGGCGAGCACGAGCACCGGCATGACCAGGCCGATGCCGGTGCCGAGGACGGCCTGCCACAGGCTGTACTGGAGGCGGGGGGTGTCGGTGTCCAGGCGGGAGAGCAGCCACATGCCGAGGACGGAGACGGCCCCGCCGAGCACCGGGTAGATCTTGTAGTGGCCGGTGCGGCTGATGAGCTGGCCGGAGACGACGGAGGCGACGACGATGCCGCCCATGAAGGGCAGCATCAGGAGGCCGGACTCGGTGGCGCTGGCGCCCTCGACCATCTGCAGGAAGCTGGGGAGGTAGCTGGCGGCGCCGAAGAGCGCGATGCCGACGACGGCGCCGACGAGGGCGGTGACGGTGAAGACGGAGTCGCGGAACAGCCGCAGCGGGATGAGCGGTTCGGCCGCGAAGCGCTCGACGAGCAGGAAGAGCAGGGCCGTTCCGAGGGCTCCGCCGGCCAGGGCGAGGATGACCCGGGAGCCCCAGGCGTACTCGGTGCCGCCCCAGCTGGTCAGCAGGACCAGGCAGGTGGAGGCGGCGGCGAGGAGCAGTGCGCCGAGGACGTCGAAGCGCGCGCGTGCCGTGGGCCTGGGGAGCTTGAGGACGGCGGCGACGACGGCGAGGGTGACGAGCCCGAAGGGCACGTTGAAGTAGAAGCACCAGCGCCAGGAGACGTGGTCGGTGAAGAAGCCGCCGAGCAGCGGTCCGGCGACGGAGGCGAGGCCGAAGGCGGCGCCGATCAGGCCCATGTAGCGGCCGCGTTCCCGGGCGGGGACGATGTCGGCGATGATCGCCTGAACGCCGATCATGAGGCCGCCGGCGCCGGCGCCCTGGATCGCGCGGAAGGCGATGAGCTGGTCCATCGTGTGGGACCAGCCGGCGAGGCCGGAGCCGATGACGAAGACGACGATCGCGAAGAGGAAGACGCCCTTGCGGCCGAGGAGGTCGCCGAGCTTTCCGTAGACCGGCAGGCCGATGGTGGAGGTCAGCAGATAGGCGGTGATCGCCCAGGACATCCGGTCCAGGCCGTGGAGTTCGCCGACGATCTTCGGCAGGGCGGTGGCGACGATCATCTGCTCGAGCGCGGCGAGGAGCAGCGCGAGCATGAGGCCGCAGAAGACGAGCCGGACGCGGCGGGGGTCGAGGTCGGCGGGTCCCGGCCCGGGCGGCGGCGCGAGGTCGGCGCGCGAGCCGTCCGAGGCGCCCGACCCGTCCGAGGCGTGCGCCCCGCCCAACGCGCCTGACCCGTCCGGAGCGTGTGACCCGCCCGGGGCGGGCGGTCCGTCCGGGGCGAGCGGCTCCGTGCCCTCCCCGGTCTCTTTCGCGATCGTGATCGCACCCACGTGCCTGCTCCCCTCGTCACGGCGTCTGCGCCGCGCCATTCTTCGCATTGCGCGCGAAGGGGGAGCAAGTCGGGCGGTACGGGAGGGCGGTGGCACCTCAGGGGACGAACGTCCCTGCGCCACGGCGCACTTGGGTCGCTCATCAGCGCGTTTACGAGAAGGCCCGCGCCCCCGGTGCGCCGGGGCGCCGGTACGGGGGCCGCGGGCGATCCACTCGAATCGGTGAACGCTCCGGGCGTTACTTCTCGACCTCGTCCGCCAGCTTGGCGAGGACGGCGTCGTAGATGCGGCCGAGTCCCTTGGGCGCGAAGGTCCGCTCGAAGAAGCCGCCGATGCCGCCGGCGCCGTTCCAGACGGTGCTCACGACGGCTCGGGACTTGCCCTCGCCGGCGGGGGTCACGGTCCAGGTGGTGACCATGGAGGAGTTGCGGTCCTTCTCGACGAGCTGCCCGTCGGTGGGCTCGGTGACCTCCAGGAGGCAGTCGCGGACGCGCTTGCTGGTGGCCTGGAGCTTCCAGTGGACGAGGGTGCCCTCGCCGTCGCCGCCCTCGCGCACCTCGTACTCGCTGAAGTGCTCGGGGAGCAGCTTCGCGCGCGTGCCGCTGTAGTCGGCCAGCGCGTCGAACACCGTCTCCGCGTCCGCGGCGATGATCCGTTCCGTGGTGGCCTCGACCTGCGCCATTGACTTCCTCCAGCTTGTGGTTCCTCGGGGGTGTGGGCCAAGCGAACCACGTGGGCTCCGGGTGACGAAATCCGGGTTGCGACGATCAAGGGAACAGGTGTTCTATTCTGGGCGCACGGCCTCCGCGCGCACGGCCGGGGCAGAGCCAGAGGAGGCGTCCATGCGCTGGGACAATCTGGGCGACACTCCCGCCGCCCCCGCCGACATCTCCCTGTTCGGCACGGACGCGGTCACCACCCGCACCTTCGACACCCCCGAGTTCCGCGGCATCACCTTCCACGAGGTCCGGGCCCGCTCGATCCTGAACCGGGTCCCCGGCGCCTCCCGGATGCCGTTCGAGTGGACGGTCAACCCGTACCGGGGCTGCATGCACGCGTGTGTCTACTGTTTCGCCAGGAAGACCCACAGCTATCTCGACCTCGACACCGGCCTCGGCTTCGACTCCCAGATCGTCGTCAAGGTCAACGCCCCGGAGCTGCTCGCCCGGCAGCTCGCCTCCGCCCGCTGGCAGGGCGCGCACATCGCCATGGGCACCAACGTCGACTGCTACCAGCGCGCCGAGGGCCGCTACCGCCTGATGCCGGGCATCCTCACGGCCCTGCGGGACCGGGCCAACCCCTTCTCGATCCTCACCAAGGGCACGCTGATCCTGCGCGACCTGGAGCTCCTCGCCCAGGCCTCCCGGGTCACCGAGGTCGGCATCTCGGTCTCCGTCGGCTTCACCGACCGGGAGCTCTGGCGGACGATCGAGCCCGGCACCCCCTCGCCGCAGCGCCGCCTCGACGTGGTCCGCGCCCTCGGCGCGCACGGCATCGACTGCGGGGTGCTGATGGCCCCCGTGGTGCCCTTCCTCGGCGACCGTCCCGAGCAACTGCGCGCGACGGTCCGCGCGATCGCGGAGGCCGGCGCGAGCTCGGTCACCCCGCTCGTACTGCACCTGCGGCCGGGCGCCCGCGAGTGGTTCACGACCTGGCTGCGCGCGCACCACCCGGGCCTGGTGCGGCGGTACGAGCGGATGTACGCGGACGGGGCCTACGCGCCGACCTGGTACCAGCGGCGGATCACCCGTCAGGTGCACGAACTCGCGGCCGAGTTCGGCATCGGGCCCGCCCACCGGGGAGCGGCGCGCCGGATCCCCGCACCGGAGGCACCGTCCCCGGCGGCCGCCCCGGAACAGCTCACGCTCCTCTGAGCAACCCCCTGAGCGACTTCCGAGCGACCCCCGAGCGACTTCTCCGATCGTCGGACCGGTCACCTGACACGCCGTCGGATCCCCCTCCGTTCGGGTCAACTCTCGGCGAAACAGGTCCCCTCCGCGCCGGTTCGGGACACAAACGCCCTATGACCCCACGCGCAGGAATGCTGATCGCCGCTGGAGCGCTGGTCGCCGGGACGGTCACCGTCCTGCCCGCCGCCCCCGCGGGCGCCGGTGAACCGACCCCCCGACCGCTCTCCCCGCTCGCCTGGACCGACTGCGCCACGCAGGCGTACACCCGGCTCCAGTGCGCCACCCTGAAGGTGCCGCTGAACCACGACGACCCGGCCGGGCGCATGATCACGCTCGCCCTCACCCGGGTCCCGCACACCGCGAAGACCTCCCAGGGCCCGCTGCTCGTCAACCCGGGCGGGCCCGGCGGCAGCGGGCGCGCCATGGCGGGGTACGTGGCGGCCTCGCTGCCCCCGAAGGTGGCCGCCGAGTACGACGTGATCGGCTTCGACCCGCGCGGGGTCGGCAAGAGCGAGCCCGCGCTCGACTGCGAGCCCGGCCACTTCGCGCCCGTGCGGGCCGACTCGGTGCCGAACTCGGCGGCGGCCGAGCGGGCGGCCGTCGCGCGGGCGCAGTCCTTCGCCCGGTCCTGCGGCGACAAGTACGCGGACCTGCTGCCGTACATCGACACCGTGAGCACCGCCCGGGACCTGGACGCGATCCGCCGGGCGGTCGGCGCACAGAAGATCAACTACCTCGGCTACTCGTACGGCACCTACCTGGGCTCCGTGTACGCGCGCCTGTACCCGGAGCGGGTGCGGCGGATGGCCCTCGACTCCGTCGTGAACCCGCACGGCGTCTGGTACGAGGACAACATCGCGCAGGACTACGCCTTCGACACCCGCCACAAGGCCTTCATGGCCTGGGTGGCCCGGCAGAACGCCGTCTACAAGCTGGGCACCGACCCGGCGGCCGTCGAGGCCGCCTGGTACCGGATGCGCAACGCGCTTCGCGCGAGCCCGGCAGGCGGAAAGGTCGGGCCCGGCGAACTGGAGGACACCTTCCTGCCGGGCGGGTACTACAACGGCTACTGGCCCCGCCTCGCGAGCGCCTTCGCCGCGTACGTCAACGACGCGGACCCGGCGCCGCTGAAGGCGGCGTACGAGCGGTACGGGGAGGCCGACGCGGCCGCCGACAACGGCTACTCGGTCTACACGAGCGTGCAGTGCCGGGACGCGGGCTGGCCCCGCGACTGGAACGTGTGGCGCAAGGACAGCTGGGACACGCACGCGAAGGCGCCGTTCTCCACCTGGAACAACGCCTGGTACAACGCGCCCTGCGCGTTCTGGCCGGTGGACTCGCTGACCCCGCCGGACGTCACCAACGACCAGGTGCCGCCGGTGCTCATCCTCCAGGCCACCGACGACGCGGCGACGCCGTACGAGGGCGGGGTCGCCCTGCACCGTCTGATGCGCGGCTCCAGCCTCGTCGTCGAGGAGGGCGGCGGCAACCACGGGGTGACCCTCGGCGGGAACGACTGCCTCGACGAGCACCTCGCCTCCTACCTCGCCACCGGCAAGGTCCCGCGCGGCAAGGACGACGCCGAGGTCGACGCGGTCTGCGCGGCGCTCCCCGACCCCGAGCCGGAGCCCGTGACCCCGGCGGCGCCGTCGACCCCGGAGAAGACCGGCAAGCGGGCCGGCGCCGTCCGCGCGGAACCGGCCGGCATCGCCCTCCACGGCCTCCTGGGCCACGTCCGCTGACCTCCTGACGGCCCCTCACCGTGCCCGCGCCCCGCGAAAGGGGGTGCGGGCACTGTCAGTGGCGTGCGCGAGGATGGGGGACATGACGAGCCACCTCACCCACGTGCCCGCCCCCGACGGCCTCGCACCCAGCCCCCAGTACAGCCACGTCGTGTGGGGCACGGGCCGGTTCGTCGCGATATCCGGGCAGTGCGCCTTCGACGCCTCCGGCGCGGTGGTCGGCGAGGGCGACGCGGCGGCCCAGGCCCACCAGGTCTTCGCGAACCTGGAGCGCTGCCTCGCGGCGGCCGGCGCGGGCTTCCGGGACGTGGTGAAGCTGACGTACTTCGTCACGGACGTGGCCCACCTCCCGGCCGTGCGGGACGCCCGGGACGCCCACTTCGCGGGCGCGCCCCTGCCGGCGAGCTCGGCGGTGCAGGTGTCGGCGCTCGTCCGGCCGGAACTGCTCGTGGAGATCGAGGCGTTCGCGCTGATACCGGAGCGGGCCGGGACGGCACCGGACCAGACGGGGGCGTAGCTCCGTTTGATACGTTGACGCGCATGTTCCTCTTCCGTGCGTAGAAGTCGGCGCTCCGACGGCCGTGCCCAGCCGGCGCGGTCCCCAGCCGACCCCGCACGCTCCGGCGCCCACCGGCCCCGCCGCCCGGCGCCCTCTCCGAGGAACACCCGAGGTACTTCGCCATGTCCGCGACCTCCCCTGCCCTGTCCCCCACCCCCACCTACGCGGCGGTCCTGAGGACCCCGCACGTCCGCCGCGTCTTCGGGGCGGCGCTGCTCGGGCGGCTCACCTACGGGACCGCCCCGCTCTCCCTGCTCCTCTCGGTCAGGGCGAGCACCGGCTCGTACGCGGCGGCCGGCACGGTCATGGCCGTGTGGGGACTGACCACGGTCCTGCTCTCGCCCGCGCGGGCGGCTCTGGTCGACCGTTTCGGACCGCGCCGGGCCCTGACCCCGCTGGCCCTCGCGTACGCGCTGCTGCTCGCCGCGCTCGCGGTGGCGGCGGCCGGGACCGCGCCCCCGGTGCCCGCGCTCGTGGCCCTCGCCGGGGCGGCCGGCGCGGTGGTCCCGCCGCTGGGCGCGGTGACACGGGCCCGGTTGAGCGCGATGATCCCGGACCGGGACCTGCTGCGGCGCGCGTACAGCCTGGACACGGTGGCGGAGGAACTCCTCTTCGTCTCCGGGCCCTTGCTGGTGGGGCTGCTCACGGGGTACGCGCCGGCGGCCGCCGGTCTCGCGGTGAGCGCCGGTCTCGTGCTGGCCGGGACGCTCGGCCTCGTCACGTCCCCGGCGGTGCGGGGCGAGACCGGGAGCGAGGGCGGGCCCGCGGCCGAGGCCTCGACGGCCGGGACCGGGCCCGGGTCCCGTACCCCCGTGCGCACCGGGGTCGTGCGGGCCATAGCCGTCTCCGCCTCGATGGGCGTCTGCCTGGGCGCCTTCGACCTGCTGGTGATCGCCTTCGGCGACGAGCACCGGATGCCCGGAGTCGTGCCGTGGGCGCTGGCGGCCCTGTCGGCGGGCAGCGCGGTCGGCGGCCTGGTGCTCGGCGCCGTGGACCTGCGGATCCCCACCGCCGTGCGCCTCTCGCTGCTCGCGCTCGGGCTCGGCGCGGTCCTGGCGGCGGCGGGGCTCTCGCCGCATCCGTACGTCCTGGTCGGCTGGGTCGCACTCGGCGGTCTCTTCCTGGCCCCCGCGCTCACGAGCGCCTATCTGCTCGCCGACGAGTCCGCCGGGCCGGGCCGCCGGACCCGGGCCGGGGCCTGGGTCAACACCGCCTTCAACGCGGGCGGCACGGCGGCCACGGCCGCCGCGGGGCTCCTCGTCGGCCGGCTGCCCCTGGCCCTCTGCTTCGCGCTCATGGCGCTCCCGGCCGTCGTCACGGCGCTCGTGACGCTGGTCCCGGGGCCGTCAGCCGCCGGAGCCGAGCCGCGCGAGTGACTCCCAGGCCGCGCGGCCGAGCCGCGGGTGCGGCAGCGCGGCCTCCAGGGCCCCCCGGGCCCGGGGGTCGCCGAGGGTGCCGAGGCCCTCGACGCAGGCGAGGCCGACGCGCCAGTGGGGGTCGTCGGGGCGAAGTCGCCGTTCCAGGACGGTGATCAGGGCCGGGACGGATTCCGGGGCGCGGAGCTCGGCGAGGAGCCGGACCGGCAGCAGGGCGTAGGCGACGCGGAGTTCGTTGGTGGCGAGGGCGGCGGCCGCGCGCGCGGTGCGCGGGTCGCCGAGCCGGGCCAGGGCGTGGGCGGCGGTGACGCAGCGCTCCGGGTCGCGGTGGTTGAGGAGGAGGACGAGGGCCTCGAAGGCGCGGGGGTCGCCGGCGACACCGAGGCCGTAGGCGGCGATCTCCCGGGCCCAGAGCGGCTGTCCGGGGGCCATGAGGACGCGGTGCAGTTCCTCGGGATCCTCCGTCGCGGCGAGTTCCCCGAATGCCGCCGGGACTTCTCCGGTGTCATTCTCGATCTCGTCCCGCAATCGATCGATCATCGAGCAGAATTCCGGGTCCTCGGAGATTTCCATGAATCCGACCCTATCCGCGATCCAGATCACACTTTCCCAACTTCCCGGGACTGGCGCGCTCGTTACCGTCCGGTTAGTCTCAGGTGAGCGGGCACCACCCGCACTTCTCACGACGGCCTGGTGACGCAGCCGTTGTGTTCGCTTGTCGGTTCGGCAGTTTCGACGCGGCTCCGGGACAGAGCCCGTCTCACCTTCCCAGGGCGCCGCCCTTTCTCGGGCGTTCCCTCGCGCGCATTTCAGCGGCACCACCCGTGTGCTCCTCCCGCACGCACCCGCGCACTCGCATTTCCCACGCACTGCCTTCAGTCGTCACTCTTCCTCCCAGGAGTCCCCTGATGGACACCCCTCTCTCCACCATCGCCGTCGTCGGTCTCGGCACCATGGGCACGGGCATCGCCGACGTCCTCGCCCGGGCCGGCCGCGAGGTCATCGGCATCGACATCAGCGACACCGCCGCCGCCCAGGCCGTCGCCGCCCTGGAGGCCTCCACCGCCCGTGCGGTGGCCCGCGAGCGGATCACCGAGGAGGAGCGGCAGGACGTCCTGGCCCGCTTCCGTACCTTCTCCGACCTCCAGGCGGCCGCCGAGGCCGACCTCGTGATCGAGGTCGTCCCCGAGTCGTACGAGGCGAAGCAGGAGGTCTTCCGGGCCCTGGACGGGATCGTCCGGCCCGACGCGATCCTGGCCACCGGCACCAACGCGCTCTCCGTGACCCGGCTCGCCGCCGACTCGGCGCACCCCGAGCGGGTCCTCGGCCTGCACTTCTTCGCCCCGGTCCAGGCCATGAAGCTGGTCGAGGTCGTCTCCTCCGTGCTGACCGACCCGCGGGCCGTGGACGCCGTCACCCGGCTCGCCCAGGACCTCGGCAAGGAGCCGGTGGCGGTCGGCGACCGGGCGGGCTTCATCGCGGACGGGCTGCTCTTCGGCTACCTGAACCAGGCCGCCGCCATGTACGAGGCCAAGTACGCCTCCCGCGAGGACATCGACGCGGCGATGAAGCTGGGCTGCGGCCTGCCGATGGGCCCGCTGGCGCTGCTCGACCTGATCGGCGTCGACACGGCCCGTACGGTCCTGGAGGCCATGTACGCCGCCTCGCACGACCGGCTGCACGCCCCCGCCCCGATCCTCAAGCAGCTCAGCGAGGCCGGTCTGACCGGCCGCAAGGCGGGCCGCGGCTTCTACACGTACGAGGCGCCCGGCTCCGGCGAGGTCGTGCGCGACGCGCTGACCCCGCTCGCCTCCGCCGAGGCCGGCGCCGGCCGCGAGGTCCGCTCGGTCGGTGTCGCCGGTTCGGGCACCATGGCCTCCGGCATCGCCGAGGTCTTCGCCAAGGCCGGGTACGCGGTCGTGCTCGCCGCCCGCTCCCAGGAGAAGGCGGACACCGCCAAGGCCCGGATCGCCAAGTCCCTGGCCCGCTCGGTCGACAAGGGCCGGATGACGGGCGAGGCCCGCGACGAGACGCTCGCCCTGATCACCCCGGCGGGCTCGCTCGACGCCTTCGCCGAGGTCGACCTGGCCGTCGAGGCGGTCGCCGAGGACCTGGCGGTCAAGCAGGAGCTGTTCGCGCGACTGGACAAGATCTGCAAGCCGGGCGCGGTGCTCGCCACCACGACCTCCTCGCTGCCGGTCATCGCCTGCGCCCGCGCCACCACGCGCCCGCAGGACGTCATCGGGATGCACTTCTTCAACCCGGCGCCGGCGATGAAGCTGGTCGAGATCGTCCGCACGGTCCTGACCGGGGACGACGTCCACGCCACCGTCCGCGGGGTCACCGCGAAGATCAGGAAGCACCCGGTGGACTGCGGCGACCGCGCCGGCTTCATCGTGAACGCGCTGCTCTTCCCGTACCTGAACAACGCGATCAAGATGGTCCAGGAGCACTACGCGACCCTGGACGACATCGACGCGGCCATGAAGCTGGGCGGCGGCTACCCGATGGGCCCGTTCGAGCTGCTCGACGTGGTCGGCCTGGACGTCTCGCTCGCGATCGAGCAGGTGCTGCACCGCGAGTTCCGCGACCCGGGCCTCGCCCCCGCCCCGCTCCTGGAGCACCTGGTGGCGGCCGGCTGCCTGGGCCGCAAGACGGGGCGCGGCTTCCGCGAATATGCCCGACGCTGAGCCCCGCACCGCCGGCTGGGGCGGTCTGCTGAGTCCCCCGGGCACCCTCGGTGCCCCGGGGGCCCCGCCGCCCCCACCTGGGCACGCTCCCACTCCGATGCAGTACGTTCGGACCATGCCCAAGGCCGCGAAGACACCCCGTGCCACGTCCCCGTCCGACGCTCCGGAGAGCGCGGCGGGCACCCGTGCCGCCGCGCAGCGGCTCAAGATGCGCCGGGAGCTGGCCGCCGCCGCGATGGAGCTCTTCGCGACCAAGGGGTACGAGGCGACGACCGTCGACGAGATCGCGGCCACGGCCGGGGTCGCGCGGCGGACGTTCTTCCGGCACTTCCGGTCCAAGGAAGAGGCGATCTTCCCGGACCACGACGACACGCTCGTCCGGGCGGAGGCGGTGCTGAACGCCGCCCCGCCGCACGAGCACCCGCTCGACACGGTGTGCCGGGGCATCAAGGAAGTCATGAAGATGTACGCGGGGTCCCCCGCGGTCTCCGTGGAGCGCTACCGGCTCACCCGTGAGGTGCCGACCCTGCGGGAGCGGGAGATCGCCTCGGTGGCCCGCTACGAGCGGCTCTTCACCCGCTATCTCCTCGGGCACTTCGACGAGCGGGACCACCACGACGGCAACGACGACCCGCTGCTCGCCGAGGTGGCCGCGTCGGCGGTCGTCACCGCCCACAACCACGTGCTGCGCCGCTGGCTGCGGGCCGGCGGCCAGGGCGACGTGGAGGCCCAGCTCGACCACGCCTTCGCGATCGTCCGGGAGACCTTCGGCTCGGGCATAGGCGCCCGCCCGGCGCCCGCCGGGAGCACCACCGCCGCACCGGCCGAGCCGACCCCGGAACCGGCCGCCGCGACCGCCTCCACGACGGGTGACGTCGTGGTGGCCGTGGCCCGTACCGACGCCCCCCTCGACGAGGTCATGCGCGCCATCCAGCAGGCCCTGAAGAAGCCCTGAACCCCGCTCCACCATGACGGCCGCCCCCGGTTTCCGGGGGCGGCCGTCTGCGTATCGTCCCAGTTCAGAGGGGATTTCGATCGATCATCGCTCATCCGTGACGGGCAGATCGCATCTGAGAGAAATTGTTGGCACGCAGTGCCTTGTCAGGTGACACGGCGTGCCATACGTTGATGTCGTCCGGGCGGCCGGCGAGCAGAGACCACCTCGTTCGCCGGCTGTCCCCACAGCCAACGGCTCGTGCGCCCGGACGCCTGCGTCACAGGCACCCCGCGCTCCACCACAGCGCCGCCACCGCACCACCAGCCGAACCGACGGCACACCTCCACAGCAGCAGCACCCCCCGCCGTAACCCTCAGGCGTCCCGCCCTCAGGACGCCCACCGCCGGAGGCACACCGTGAAGGAAATCCTGGCCGCGATCCAGTCGCAGGACGCCACGTCCGCCGACTTCGCGAACATCCCGCTCCCCGAGTCGTACCGCGCCGTCACCGTCCACAAGGACGAGCAGGAGATGTTCGCCGGGCTCGCCAGCCGCGACAAGGACCCGCGCAAGTCGCTCCACCTCGACGACGTCGCGCTCCCCGAGCTCGGACCGGGCGAGGCCCTCGTGGCCGTCATGGCGAGCTCCGTGAACTACAACTCGGTCTGGACCTCGATCTTCGAGCCCGTCTCGACCTTCGGCTTCCTGGAGCGCTACGGACGCCTGTCCGAGCTCACCAAGCGCCACGACCTGCCGTACCACGTCATCGGCTCCGACCTCGCGGGCGTCGTGCTGCGCACCGGCCCGGGCGTCAACGCCTGGACCCCCGGCGACGAGGTCGTCGCGCACTGCCTGTCGGTCGAGCTGGAGTCCTCGGACGGCCACAACGACACCATGCTCGACCCCGAGCAGCGGATCTGGGGCTTCGAGACCAACTTCGGCGGCCTCGCCGAGATCGCGCTCGTCAAGTCCAACCAGCTGATGCCGAAGCCGAAGCACCTCAGCTGGGAGGAGGCGGCGGCCCCCGGCCTCGTCAACTCCACCGCCTACCGCCAGCTGGTCTCCCGCAACGGCGCCGGCATGAAGCAGGGCGACAACGTCCTCATCTGGGGCGCGAGCGGCGGACTCGGCTCGTACGCCACGCAGTTCGCCCTGGCCGGCGGCGCCAACCCGATCTGCGTCGTCTCCTCCCCCGAGAAGGCCGACATCTGCCGGTCCATGGGCGCCGAGGCGGTCATCGACCGCAACGCCGAGGGCTACAGGTTCTGGAAGGACGAGAACACCCAGGACCCGCGCGAGTGGAAGCGCTTCGGCTCCAAGATCCGCGAGCTGACCGGCGGCGAGGACATCGACATCGTCTTCGAGCACCCGGGCCGCGAGACCTTCGGCGCCTCCGTGTACGTCACCCGCAAGGGCGGCACCATCACCACCTGCGCCTCGACCTCCGGCTACATGCACCAGTACGACAACCGCTACCTGTGGATGTCGCTGAAGCGGATCATCGGCTCGCACTTCGCCAACTACCGCGAGGCGTGGGAGGCCAACCGCCTGATCGCCAAGGGCAAGATCCACCCCACCCTGTCGAAGGTCTACTCCCTGGAGGAGACCGGCCAGGCCGCCTACGACGTCCACCGCAACCTCCACCAGGGCAAGGTCGGCGTCCTCGCGCTCGCGCCGCAGGAGGGCCTGGGCGTCAGCGACCCGGAGCTCCGCGCCCAGCACATCGACGCCATCAACCGCTTCCGGAACGTCTGAGGTCCCGAAGATGACTGAGCGCCAGAAGGACCGGCCGTGGCTCATGCGGACGTACGCCGGTCACTCGACCGCCGAGGCGTCCAACGAGCTGTACCGGCGCAACCTCGCCAAGGGTCAGACCGGCCTCTCGGTCGCGTTCGACCTGCCGACGCAGACCGGGTACGACCCCGACCACGTCCTCGCCCGCGGCGAGGTCGGCCGGGTCGGCGTCCCCGTCTCGCACCTCGGTGACATGCGCCGGCTGTTCCAGGACATCCCCCTGGAGCAGATGAACACCTCGATGACCATCAACGCCACCGCCATGTGGCTGCTGGCGCTCTACCAGGTGGCCGCCGAGGAGCAGGGTGCGGACATCACCCAGCTCCAGGGCACCACCCAGAACGACATCGTGAAGGAGTACCTGTCGCGCGGGACGCACGTCTTCCCGCCCGGCCCCTCGCTCCGCCTCACGACCGACATGATCGCGTACACGGTCAACCACATCCCCAAGTGGAACCCGATCAACATCTGCAGCTACCACCTGCAGGAGGCCGGGGCCACGCCGGTCCAGGAGATCTCGTACGCGATGGCCACCGCGATCGCCGTCCTCGACTCGGTCCGCGACTCGGGGCAGGTCCCCGAGGAGCGGTTCGGCGAGGTCGTCGCCCGCATCTCCTTCTTCGTGAACGCGGGCGTCCGCTTCATCGAGGAGATGTGCAAGATGCGCGCCTTCGGCCGCATCTGGGACAAGATCACCCTTGAGCGGTACGGCATCGAGAACGCCAAGCAGCGGCGCTTCCGCTACGGCGTCCAGGTCAACTCGCTCGGCCTGACCGAGGCGCAGCCGGAGAACAACGTCCAGCGGATCGTCCTGGAGATGCTGGCCGTCACCCTCTCCAAGGACGCACGCGCGCGCGCCGTGCAGCTCCCCGCCTGGAACGAGGCCCTCGGCCTCCCCCGGCCCTGGGACCAGCAGTGGTCGCTCCGCATCCAGCAGGTGCTCGCCCACGAGTCCGACCTGCTGGAGTACGAGGACATCTTCGCCGGCTCGCACGTCATCGAGGCCAAGGTGGACGCCCTCGTCGGGGAGTGCCTGGCCGAGATCGACCGGATCCAGGAGATGGGCGGCGCGATGGCCGCCGTCGAGTCCGGCTACCTCAAGTCGCAGCTGGTCTCCTCGCACGCCGAGCGGCGCGCCCGGATCGAGGCCGGCGAGGACAAGATCGTCGGCGTCAACATCTTCCAGTCGACCGAGGAGAACCCCCTCACCGCCGACCTGGACACCGCGATCATGACGGTGGACCCGGCGGTCGAGGCCAGGGTGGTCGACGCCGTCGGCCGCTGGCGCGCCGAGCGGCAGGAGTCCACCGACCGGCAGGGCAACGGCGACCCGTTCGTCTTCCCCACCACCCAGCAGGCCCTGGAGCGCCTCAAGGAGGCCGCCCGGGGCACGGAGAACCTCATGGAGGCCACCCTGGAGTGCGCCCGCGCCGGTGTCACCACCGGCGAGTGGGCCGGGGCCCTGCGCGAGGTGTTCGGCGAGTTCCGCGCCCCGACGGGCGTCTCCTCCGCCCCGGTCGCCGTGACGGCCGAGGCGGGCACGCCGCTCGCGCTCGTCCGCGAGAAGGTGGCCCGGACCGCCGAGGAGATGAACGTCGGCCGGCTGCGCCTCCTGGTCGGCAAGCCGGGTCTGGACGGACACTCCAACGGGGCCGAGCAGATCGCCGTACGCGCGCGCGACGCCGGTTTCGAGGTGGTCTACCAGGGCATCCGGCTGACCCCCGAGCAGATCGTCGACGCCGCCCTGGCGGAGGACGTGCACTGCGTGGGACTGTCGATCCTCTCCGGCTCGCACTCCGCGCTGGTCCCGGACGTGCTCGACCGCCTCCGTGAGGCGAGCGCCCCGGACATTCCGGTCATCGTCGGTGGAATCATCCCGAACGCCGACGCCGCAGAACTGAAGCGCGCGGGTGTCGCCGCCGTCTTCACACCGAAGGACTTCGGTATCACGGAGATCATCGGCCGTATCGTCGACGAGATCCGGACAGCGAACAAGCTCAGCCCCCTTGAAAGTACGGAGGTCCTCGCATGACCAGCCCTGTGAACCGGCTCCGCCCCCGCCGCTCCTGCCTGGCGGTCCCCGGCTCCAACCCGCGCTTCCTGGAGAAGGCCCAGGGCCTCGCGGCCGACCAGGTCTTCCTGGACCTGGAGGACGCGTGCGCCCCGCTGGCCAAGCCCGAGGCCCGGCACACCATCGTGAAGTTCCTGAACGAGGGCGACTGGACCGGCAAGACCCGCGTGGTCCGCGTCAACGACTGGACGACCCACTGGACCTACCGCGACGTCGTCACGGTCGTCGAGGGCGCCGGCCAGAACCTCGACTGCATCATGCTGCCGAAGGTCCAGGACGCCCAGCAGATCGTCGCGCTCGACCTGCTGCTCACGCAGATCGAGAAGACCATGGGCTTCGAGGTCGGCAAGATCGGCATCGAGGCGCAGATCGAGAACGCCCAGGGCCTGACCAACGTCAACGCGATCGCGCAGGCCTCCCAGCGCGTCGAGACCATCATCTTCGGCCCGGCCGACTTCATGGCCTCCATCAACATGAAGTCCCTCGTCGTGGGCGAGCAGCCGCCCGGCTACCCGGCGGACGCCTACCACCACATCCTGATGAGCATCCTGATGGCGGCCCGCGCCAACAACCTCCAGGCGATCGACGGCCCCTACCTGCAGATCCGCAACCAGGAGGGCTACCGCGCGGTCGCGCAGCGCGCCGCGGCCCTCGGCTTCGACGGCAAGTGGGTGCTGCACCCGGACCAGGTCGCCGCCGCGAACGAGATCTTCTCGCCCTCGCAGGAGGACTACGACCACGCCGAGCTGATCCTCGACGCGTACGACTACTACACGTCCGAGGCCGGCGGGAAGAAGGGCTCCGCGATGCTCGGCGACGAGATGATCGACGAGGCCTCCCGCAAGATGGCCCTGGTCATCTCCGGCAAGGGCCGCGCCGCCGAAATGCAGCGCACCAGCAAGTTCGAGATCCCGGAGGCCTGAGAGCGATGCAGTTCGGCCGTACCTATGAAGAGTTCGAAGTCGGTGCCGTCTACAAGCACTGGCCCGGAAAGACGGTCACCGAGTACGACGACCACCTCTTCTGTCTGCTCACCATGAATCACCATCCGCTGCACATGGATGTGAATTACGCCGAGAACACGACCGATTTCAAGCGGAACGTCGTCGTCGGCAACTACATCTACTCGCTGCTGCTCGGCATGTCCGTTCCGGACGTCTCCGGAAAGGCCATCGCCAACCTGGAGATCGAGTCGCTGCGGCACGTGGCGCCGACCTTCCACGGCGACACGATCTACGGCGAGACGACGGTCCTCGACAAGACCCCGTCGAAGTCGAAGAGCGACCGCGGCATCGTCTACGTCGAGACCAAGGGCTACAAGCAGGACGGCACCCTCGTCTGCGTCTTCCGCCGCAAGGTGATGGTCCCGACCGCCGAGTACATCGACGCGCGCGGCGGCGAGCAGCCCGGCCGCCCGGAACTCCAGGAACAGGGGAAGTAAGCCATGGCGCGACTCGCCCAGACCCACGGTCTGACCGACGTCCAGCAGGAGATCCTCGCCACCGTCCGGGACTTCGTCGACAAGGAGATCATCCCGGTCGCGACGGAGCTGGAGCACCGCGACGAGTACCCGCAGCAGATCGTCGACGGGCTCAAGGAGCTCGGCGTCTTCGGCCTGATGATCCCCGAGGAGTACGGGGGCCTGGGCGAGTCGCTGCTCACCTACGCGCTCTGCGTGGAGGAGATCGCCCGTGGCTGGATGTCGGTCTCCGGCATCATCAACACGCACTTCATCGTGGCGTACATGCTCAAGCAGCACGGCACCCAGGAGCAGAAGGAGTACTTCCTTCCGCGGATGGCGGCCGGCGAGACGCGCGGCGCCTTCTCGATGTCGGAGCCGGGCCTCGGCTCGGACGTGTCGGCGATCACGTCGAAGGCGGTCAAGGACGGCGACGAGTACGTCCTCAACGGTCAGAAGATGTGGCTGACGAACGGCGGCACGTCAACGCTGGTGGCCGTTCTCGTCCGAAGTGACGAAGGCCACCCCGAGGGCACGGCCCCCCACAAGTCGATGACGACCTTCCTCGTCGAGAAGGAGCCCGGCTTCGGAGAGGTCCGCCCCGGCCTCACGATCCCCGGCAAGATCGAAAAGATGGGTTACAAGGGCGTCGACACGACCGAACTCATCATGGACGGACTGCGCATTCCGGCCAATCGCGTGCTCGGCGGGGTCACCGGCCGAGGGTTTTACCAAATGATGGACGGCGTCGAGGTCGGCCGCGTGAACGTGGCGGCCCGTGGCTGCGGCGTCGCGCAGCGTGCTTTCGAACTGGGTGTCTCTTATGCCCAGCAACGTCACACTTTCGGCAAGGCGATCGCCCAGCACCAGGCGATTCAGTTCAAGCTGGCCGAGATGGCTACCAAGGTCGAGGCCGCCCATGCCATGATGGTGAACGCAGCACGCAAAAAGGACTCCGGGGAACGAAACGACCTCGAAGCAGGGATGGCGAAGTACCTCGCCTCCGAGTACTGCAAGGAGGTCGTGGAGGATGCCTTCCGCATCCACGGTGGATACGGCTTCTCGAAGGAGTACGAGATCGAGCGGCTCTACCGCGAGGCGCCGATGCTGCTCATCGGTGAAGGTACCGCCGAGATCCAGAAAATGATCATTGGTCGCCGGCTCCTGGAGGAGTACCGATTCCAGGGCTGATTGTCGCTTTTGAGTCGGTTCGGCCGCGAAGAAGATCACACCCCGTGTTCGTCTTCCGGCCGTCGACTCGGTTCCTGGCTTGCCCAGTTGCGCCCCGCAACCGATAGCATCGCCGGAAAGCCGCCGTCCCCCGTTGCCAGTGCGGCATCATCCGCTACGAAGGTCATCCATGCCCCACAGCCAAACCTCTGCACATCGCGACAGCCTCAAGGGTGCGCGCATCGCTCGCGGAGCATCGCCGTGGCTTCTGCCGACCGTCGCCACCGCGGCGCTCAGCCTCGCGCGCTCCCGCAAGTCGAGGCGTGCCGCGGCCATCGCCGTGCCGACCACCGCGCTCGCGGCCGGCATGCTGTGGTTCTTCCGCGACCCCGAGCGTGAGATCGCTCAGGGCCGGGTCATCTCCCCCGCCGACGGTGTGGTGCAGAGCATCATGCCGTGGAAGGACGGACGGACCCGGGTCGCCATCTTCATGAGCCCGCTGAACGTCCACGTCAACCGCGCGCCGCTGGCCGGCACGGTGACGTCCGTGGAGCACGTCCCCGGCGGGTTCGTCCCGGCGTTCAACAAGGAGAGCGAGAACAACGAGCGCGTTGTCTGGCACTTCGACACCGAGCTCGGCGACATCGAGATGATCCAGATCGCGGGCGCCGTCGCCCGGCGGATCGTGCCGTACATCCCGCAGGGGACGAAGGTCGAGCAGGGTGACCGTATCGGTCTGATCCGCTTCGGCTCGCGCGTCGACATCTACCTCCCCGAGGGCGTCGAGGTCGCGGTCGAGGTCGGCCAGACCACCACAGCGGGGGTGACTCGCATTGACCGTGATTGATCCCGACACACGAGCTGCCGACTGGGCCGCCGACGCCGAGGCGGAGGCGGCCGAAGAAGCCGAGGAGATGCCGCTGTCGCTGAGGCTGTCCATAGCGGACGCCCTCACGCTCGGTAACGCCACGTGCGGCTTCATGGCGGTGTACTTCACCACCACCGGCATCCTCATCCCGCACCTCACCGGCAGCAGCGAGACCGGCATGGCGCGCAACAGCGCCGCCACCGCCGTGATCCTGATGCTGGCCGCGGCGATCTTCGACCTCTTCGACGGCATCGTGGCGCGCAAGCTCCGCAGCTCGCCGATGGGCGCCGAGCTCGACAACCTGTCGGACCTGATCAGCTTCGGTCTGGCCCCGGCCTACTTCGTGCTCGTGTACGGCATGGTCGCGGACGACGCGCAGCAGAAGGTCTCGGCGGTCGCCGCGATCGTGGTGCTGCTCGCGGTGGTCCTGCGGCTGGCCCGGTTCTCCTGCGTGACGATGAAGGACGGCATGTTCCAGGGCATGCCGA
This sequence comes from Streptomyces sp. NPDC021012, assembly GCF_044333355.1. Taxonomy (NCBI): domain Bacteria; kingdom Bacillati; phylum Actinomycetota; class Actinomycetes; order Kitasatosporales; family Streptomycetaceae; genus Streptomyces; species Streptomyces sp. NPDC021012. Next base: position 318,260 of record NZ_JBIRQU010000003.1, on the reverse strand, counting down.
GCCCCTTCGGCGCGCTGACGGTCGTCTCGATCGTGCTCCTGGAGCTGCCCTTCATCCCGACGCTGCTCGCGATCATCGGAGTGGCGTGGCTGATGGTCAGCCGGGTCGAGTACCCGAAGCCGCGGGGTGTCCTCGCGGTGGCGATGCTCAGCTGGATCGTCGGCGCGATGGCCATGCTGGCGGCCTGGGCGTTCGACGCGCCGGGCGGGGCGTTCCTGCTCCAGACCGGCTGCGCGCTGCAGGTCGTGCTGGGCGCCGTGATCCCCCTCTTCGCGACGGCCCGGCGGGTGAACACCTTCCGCGACAACCGGCGTGAGAGCCGGGAGGCGCGGGCGGCGCAGCTGCCGTAACGGACGGACGACGTACGGAAGGGCCCGGGAGGCGAATCGCCTCCCGGGCCCTTCCGCGTGTCCTGACCGATGTCCTGCCCGTGTCCTAGCCGAGGCGCTTGTAGTAGAGCGTGGTGGCGCGGAGGGTGCCGGCCGGGTCGGCGGCGTAGTCCGGGATCGTCCCGGCGGCGGTCCAGCCCGCGCCCCGGTAGAGGCGCTCGGCCGGGCTGCCGGTCTGGGTGTCCAGGACGAGCAGGCGCAGGCCTGTGGCGGCGGCGTGGGCCTCGACCGCGGCGAGCAGCCGCCGCCCGAGGCCCCGGCCGCGGGCGGAGCGGTGGACGAGGAGCCGGGCGATCTCGCCGCGGTGCCGGCCGTTGGCCGCGCCGGTACGGACGAGGGTGACGACGCCGCTGAGCCGCCCGTCGGGGCCGTGGGCGGCCCAGACGTCCCGGATGCCCTGTGCGGCCTCCTCGGCGACGCGGGACCACCAGGCGGCCGCCTCGGCGGTCTCCAGGGGCGCCAGGAAGCCCACGGAGGCCCCGCCGTCCACGGCGTCCACGAGGAGCGCGGCGAGTCCGGCGGCGGCGTGGGCCCGTACGGCCTCGGGGGTGAGCCGCTCGACGACGTCGAGCCGCCGCTCCAGGCACAGGAGGTCCGGGCGCTCGTCCCAGGACTCCACGGTCTCGAACCCCAGGCTCCGGTAGAGCGCGAGCGGCTCCTCCCGCCCCTTCCAGACCGTCAGGCGCACCACGGGCTCCCCGGCGGCCTCGGCCCGGCGCAGGGCCTCGCCCATGAGCGCCCTCGCGATCCCCCTCCGCCGCGCCCCCGGCGCCACCCAGAGCCGCTTGATCTCGGGCCCGCGCCCCTCCCCCGAGGCCTTCAGCACCACACAGCCGACCGGTTCCTCCGCCCCCACCGGAGTGGCGAGCAGCACCGTGTCCCCGGCGAACGCCCCGACCGGGTCCTCTGCCTCCACCCGGTATGCGCCCGCAAGCCCGGCGACCCCCGCGACGGCCCTTCCCCGCTCGGCCTGGTTGGCCAGGTGATAGGCGCCGAGCAGGTCAGGGAGGCGGGGGTGGGAGCGGTTCTCCTCGATACGCGCAGCAGTCATGGACCGAGCTTCACACCGCCGTGTTTCGGGGAGGTGACGCTCTCCCGAGCCGGCGCCCGCAGCGGGGTCCTAGGAGAGGAAGTCCCGTGCGATGTTCGCCGCCACGTCCTCCAGGAGCGGGCCCGCGTTCGCCATGGACTTCGACGGGTCGGGCTCCAGGTCCGCCAGGGCGTAGGCGCGGCGGATGCCGGCGGTGCCGAGGGCCTCCGGGGGGAGGGCGAGGCGGCCGCAGACCGCGACGACCTCCTTGCCGGCGGCGCGGGCGGCGGCGGCGACGCCGGCCGGGGCCTTGCCGTGGAGGGTCTGCTCGTCGAGGGAGCCCTCGCCGGTGACGACGAGGGTGGCGCGCTCCAGGGCGGGGGCGAAGCCGAGGACCTCCAGCATCAGCTCGATGCCGGGCCGGAAGCTCGCGCCGAGGATGAGCGCGCCGTACCCGATGCCGCCCGCACCGCCCGCGCCGGGCGCGACGGCCGCCTCGGCGGCGCGCGGCCCGACGGCCTTCTCCAGGACGGTGGCGAAGTGCGCGAGGGCCGCGTCGAGGACCCGGACGTCGTCCGGGGTCGCGCCCTTCTGCGGGCCGTAGACGGCGGGCGCGCCCTTGGGGCCGGTGAGCGGGTTGTCGACGTCGCTCGCGAGGATGAGGTCGACCGCGGCGAAGCGGGGGTCGAGGCCGCTGAGGTCGGCCGTGGCGAGGTCGGCCAGGGCCGCGCCGCCGGGACCGACGGGCTCGCCGGCCGCGTCGAGGAAGCGGGCGCCGAGCGCGGCGAGCATTCCGGCGCCGCCGTCGGTGGTGGCGCTGCCGCCGACGCCGAAGACGAGAGTGGTCGCACCGGCGTCGAGGGCGGCGCGGAGCAGCTCTCCGGAGCCGTACGTGGTCGCCGTCAGTGGGGCGAACACGCCGGGCGGGAGGAGCTGGAGGCCCGAGGCCTCCGCCATCTCGACGACCGCGGTGGTGCCGCGCAGCGCGTACGCCGCGGTGACCGGCTCGCCGAGCGGGCCCGTCACGCGGACCTCGCGCCGCTCGAAGCCGGCCGCGACGGCCGCCGCGACGGTGCCGTCACCGCCGTCCGCGACGGGCAGGGTCTCCACCGTGAGCTCCGGGACGACCCGTCGCAGTCCTGCTGTGACCCGCTCCGCGACCTGTACGGCCGTGAGCGAGCCCTTGAACTTGTCGGCCGCCACGAGCACGTGAGCGACCTGAGTTGCTGCTCCGTCCGTCACCTTGCATCCCTTGCTTTCGAACGTGCAGTCGCGCCGAGGCTGACCCTATCCGTACGTCCGGACGGCGTGCCACCCCCTGATAAGGCGATATTCCGCACCATAGTGGGGTCGCATGAGCACGGAAAAGATCATTCCGGACGGCACGCCCGACGGCAGGGTCATCGGGATCGGGATCGCCGCCGTCGTCGCGGTCGTCGGCTGGGCGGCACTCGGCGAGGACTCCTTCGACAGCGCGTCCTCCTCCGCCCTGCAGTGGGTGCTGGCGAACTTCGCCTGGCTGTTCGTGGTCGCCGCGGACGCCTTCCTGGTGCTGTGCGTGGTGATCGCGCTGAGCCGATTCGGCCGGATCAGGCTGGGCGCGGACGACTCGGAGCCGGAGTTCACGAACCTGGCGTGGATCGCGATGATGTTCAGCGCCGGCATGGGCATCGGCCTGATGTTCTACGGGGTCGGGGAGCCGCTGACGCACTTCCTGAGCCCTCCGCCGGCGAGCGGGGTCCCGGCGGGGACGGGTGCGGCGGCCCGCACGGCCCTGGAGTACTCGTTCTTCCACTGGACGCTGACGCCGTGGGCGATCTACGGCATCGCGGGCCTCGCGCTGGCGTACGCGGGCTTCCGCAAGGGCCGGGGGAACCGGCTGAGCTCGGCGTTCGTGCCGCTGATGGGGGCGCGCCGGGCGGATTCCTGGCCGGGCAAGGCGATCGACCTGCTCGCGGTGTTCGCGACGGTGTTCGGCACGGCGACGAGTCTGGGGCTCGGCGCCCTCCAGGTCGCCGAGGGGCTGAACCTGACGATGGACGTGGAGAACTCGACGGCCACGCAGCTGATCATCATCGTGGCGCTGTCGGCGGCCTTCGTCCTGTCGGCGTTCTCCGGGCTGCACAAGGGCGTGAAGTGGCTGTCCACGATCAACATCGTCCTCGCGGCCTGTCTGATGCTCTTCGTGTTCCTGCTCGGCCCGACCGTCTACATCCTGGACACCATCCCGGCCTCCGTCGGCGGCTATCTGGACCAGCTGCTGCCGATGGCCAGCCGCACGGGCGCGTTCACCGACCGCGAGTGGCTGGGCGCGTGGACGATCTTCTACTGGGCGTGGTGGCTGTCCTGGGCGCCGTTCGTCGGCACCTTCATCGCCCGGATCTCGCGCGGCCGGACGATCCGGGGGTTCCTGGTGGGGGTGCTGCTCGTGCCCTCGGGGGCGACGGTGGTGTGGTTCTGCGTGATGGGCGGGACCGCGATCCGGCTGGAGTCGACGGGGGCGGCGGACCTGGCGACGGCGATGAAGGACGGCGCCGAGGCCTCGCTCTTCGCGATGCTGGAGGCGCTGCCGATCGGGACGGTGACCTCGGTCCTGGCGATGCTCCTGGTGATGACGTACTTCATCACGAGCGCGGACTCGGCCTCGCTGGTGATGGGGTCGCTGACGAGCCGCGGCGCGCTCCACCCGCCGACCTGGCTGGTGGTGACCTGGGGCGTCCTGATGGCCGCCGTGGCGGCGGTGCTGCTCGTGGCGGGCGGCCTGAAGTCGCTGCAGACGGCGACGATCCTGGTGGCGCTGCCGTTCGTGGTCGTGATGCTGGTGCTGTGCTTCGCGCTCCTGCGGGAGCTGCGGGAGGACCCGGGGGCGGGCCCGGCCCGGCACCCCGCCCTGCACGGGCTGCGGGACGCGGTGCGGAACCTGGTCGGGGAGGCGATGAGCGAGCAGGGCGGCGAACGCCACCCGCGGCTGCGGCGGGCGGCGAAGGCCCGGGCCGGCGCGGAGCCGCCCGGGGAGTGAGGGTCGACGCGCGCCCGGCCGCCGGATTCGGTACACCGGAGGTATGGGTGGCGCGGACGGGGAGCTCGGGGACCGGATTCTGGGCGGCTGGACGGGCCGGATCGCCGGGAACATGCTCGGCAAGCCCGTGGAGCGCGGTGACCACTGGACCCGGGATCGCATCGACGCCTATCTGCGGCTGGCGGGGGCGCTCCCGCTGACGGACTACCTCCCGCCCCCGCCGCCCGGGGCGGAGGGCTTCGAGCTGCGGCCCGAGTGGGAGCGGTGCGTGCGGGGCGGGATCGACGGGAGCTGCCGGGACGACGACGTCGACTGGTCGGTCCTGGGGCTGCACCTCCTGGAGACGCACGGCTTCGCGTTCACCACCGAGCAGGTCGGCGGGGAGTGGCTGCTGCGGCTGCCGTACCTCCAGACGTTCACGGCGGAGCGGGTCGCCTACCGGAACCTCGCGAACGGGCTGCGGCCGCCGCTGACGGCCACGTACGACAATCCGTACCAGGAGTGGATCGGGGCGCTGATCCGGGCCGACGTGTACGGCTGGACCTGTCCGGGCGATCCGCGCCGGGCGGCCTCGCTCGCCCGCCGGGACGCGGTCCTCTCGCACACCGGGAACGGCGTGTACGGCGCGATGTGGGCGGCCGCGCTGATCGCGGCGGCCTTCACCGCGCCGGACGTGCGCGCGGCCCTGGAGGCGAGCCTGGAGCGGATCCCGGCGAGCAGCCGGCTCGCCCGGACCGTACGGGGCGCGATCGCGCTGTACGAGTCGGGGCTCGGCTGGCCGGACGCCCTCGCCGAGCTCGCGGAGCGGACGGCGGGCCTCGGCTGGATCCACACCGTCCCGAACGCGGCCGTGCTGACGGCCGGACTCCTTTACGGGGAAGGGGACTTCACCCGCACGATCACGCTGACCGTCCGCGGCGGCCTGGACACCGACTCCAACGGGGCGACGGCGGGCTCGGTGGCCGGTGTCCTGTGCGGCGCGTCCGCGATCCCGCCGCAGTGGTCGGAGCCCCTGCGGGACCGGGTGCGCAGTGCCGTCTTCGGCTTCGACGGCGTCCGCATCAGCGAACTGGCCGAGCGGACACTGCGGTTGGCCGAACAACCCCCTGGGACCTAGCCCTGCGGGGGTTCCGGCGGGACGATCTCGCCGGCGCGCCGGGACTCGTCCCGGCTGACGGCCCGCGCCTCGGTGCGGTGGCCGCGGGCGATGTAGTCGCGGACGACGGCCTCGACGGCGTCCTGGGGGTTGCCGATTCCGGCGAGGACCATGACTTCCACGACGAGTTCGGCGTCGAGCGCGATGTTCACCTTGGCCATGGCGGGAACCTAGCACCGGGAAACCCGCTCGCGGGAGCGGTTCGGCGATGCCTAGGGTCGGCACATGACGATGGTCGCGATCTTCAGTGGTGCCGGCATCTCCACGGACTCGGGCATCCCCGACTACCGGGGGCCGAACGGCATGTGGCGGCAGGACCCCGAGGCCGAACGGCTCGTCACCTACGGGCCGTACATGGCCGATCCGGAGGTCCGCCGCCGCTCGTGGCGGATGCGGCTCGACGGTCCGGCCCTGAGCGCCGGGCCGAACGCGGCACACCGCGCGATCGCCGCGTACGAGCGGACAAGCGGCAACGCGCTGCGGGTGATCACGCAGAACGTGGACGGGCTGCACCAGGCCGCCGGGTTGCCCGCGCGGAAGGTGCTCGAACTCCACGGCTCGGCGCGGTCGGTGGTGTGCACGGCCTGCCACGCCCGCTCGTCGATGGCGGAGGCGCTCGACCGGGTGCGGGCGGGCGAGGACGACCCGGCGTGCCGGGGGTGCGGCGGGATCCTGAAGTCGGCGACGGTGATGTTCGGGCAGCGGCTCGATCCGGTGGTGCTCGGCCAGGCCATGTCGATCGCCAAGGCCACCGAGGTGTTCGTCGCGGTCGGCAGCAGCCTCCAGGTCCAGCCGGCGGCCTCCCTCGCGGGGATCGCGGCCGAGCACGGCGCCCGGCTGATCATCGTGAACGCCGAGCCCACCCCGTACGACCCCGTCGCCGACGAGGTCGTGCGCGAGCCGATCGGCACGGCGCTGCCCGCGCTCCTCGACCGGCTCCGCTAGCTCCTCAGAAAAGGGCGTCCGGTTCCGCCGTGCCCGATTCGAAGGCGAGCAGCCGCTGCTTGCGGTCCAGGCCGCCGCCGTAGCCGGTGAGGCCGCCGCCGGCCCCGACCACCCGGTGGCAGGGGACGATGATGCCGACCGGGTTCTTGCCGTTGGCGAGGCCCACGGCCCGGGAGGCGCCGGGGCTGCCGAGTTCCTCGGCGAGTTCGCCGTACGTCCGGGTCTCCCCGTACGGGATGCGGACGAGCTGCTCCCAGACCCGCAGTTGGAAGGGGGTGCCGATCAGGTGCAACGGCAGGTCGAAATCGGTGAGTTCGCCCGCGAAGTAGGCGTCGAGCTGGCGGATCGCCTCGCCGAAGGGGCGCGGGTCGGGCTCTCCGAAGGTCTCCTCGGGCGGGCGGTGGCGCTGTCCTGTCATGTGGAGGCGGCTGAGGACGCCGTCGACGGCGACGAGGGTCAGCGGCTCGTAGGGGCTGTCCACGACGGTGTGCCGGACGGTGGTCATGGTGCGGTCTCCTCGGCGGGCAGGAAGTTGATCGGGTGGTCGTCGGTCGCCCAGAGGTACTGGACGGCGTAGGCGCGCCAGGGGCGCCAGTGCGCGGCGCGGGCGGTGAGCGCGGCCGGGGTGCCGGGCAGTCCGAGTCCCTCGGCGGCGCGGCGGACGCCGAGGTCGCCGGGGAGGAAGGCGTCGGGGTCGCCGAGGGCCCGCATGGCGATGATCTCGGTGGTCCAGGGGCCGAAGCCGGGCAGGGCGAGCAGCCGGGCGCGGGCCTCCTCGCGGTCGTCGGCGGGGCCGAGCGGGAGCGAGCCGTCGGCGAGGGCCCGGACGAGGGTGAGGAGGGTGGTGCGGCGGCTGCGCGGCAGGGCGAGGGTCTCGGGGTCGAGGGCGGCGAGCGCCTCGGGGCCCGGGAAGAGGTGGGTGAGTCCGCCCTCGGGGTCCTCGACCGGGACGCCGTGCGCGGTGACCAGGCGGGCGGCGTGGGTGCGGGCGGCGGCGGTGGAGACCTGCTGGCCGAGGACGGCCCGTACGGCGAACTCGGCGGCGTCGACGGTCCCCGGCACCCGGCGGCCGGGCGCCTTGTCGACGATCGGGGCGAGCAGCGGGTCGGCGCGGAGCCGCTCGTCGACGGCGACGGGGTCGGCGTCGAGGTCGAGGAGCCGGCGGCAGCGGCTGATCGCGTGGGTGAGGTCGCGCGGGTCGGTGAGGAAGAGGCGGCAGGCGATGTGGTCGGGGCGCGGGGCGAGGGCGACGATGCCGTGCCCGTACGGGAGGCTCAGCGTCCGCCGGTAGGCGCCGTCGCGCCACTCCTCCACGCCGGGGACGGCGGTGGCGGCGAGGTGCCCGAAGAGGTTGGAGGGTTCGAGCGGGGTGCGGAACGGCAGCCGGAGGCTGATGGCGCCGGGGGTCGCGGTGACCGGTGCGGGCGACCCGCTGCGGGCGGCGCCGGGGCCGGTCGTCGTCCCGGCCGGTGGCCGGCGGGCGGCGCGGGCGCGGAGTTCGCCGGGGGTGAGGGCGAAGACCTCGCGGACGGTGTCGTTGAAGGTGCGGATGGAGGAGAAGCCGGCCGCGAAGGCGATCTCGCCGAAGGGCATCGGGGTGGTCTCGATGAGCACCCGGGCGGTCTGGGCGCGCTGGGCGCGGGCCAGGGCGAGGGGTCCTGCGCCGAGCTCGGCGAGGAGCTGGCGTTCGATCTGGCGGGTGGACCAGCCGAGCCGGCGGGCCAGGCCCGGGACGCCCTCGCGGTCGACGACGCCGTCCTGGATGAGCCGTACGGCGCGGGCGACGGCGTCGGCCCGGACGTTCCACTCGGGCGAGCCGGGGCTGGTGTCGGGTCGGCACCGCTTGCAGGCCCGGTAGCCGGCGCGCTGGCAGGACGCGGCGCTCGGGTGGAACTCCATGTTCTCGGGCTTGGGCGGGACGGCCGGGCAGCTGGGGCGGCAGTAGATCCGGGTGGTGCGGACGGCGGTGAAGAACACGCCGTCGAACCGGGCCTCCTTCGACTGGACGGCCCGTACGCAGCGCTCGGTGTCGGTGTGCATGGGTCCAGGATCGGGGACGGACGGCTCGCGGGCTGGCGAGAAAACGACATGGACGTCCGGCCCCGGTCGTGCCCTCAGACGGCGACGGTCCGGTAGTGGGTGGTCAGCCGGCCGTCCTCGCCGAGGACGTGGAAGGCGAGGGCGGGCGGCAGGCCGAGGTGGACGTACGGGTGGTCGATCGGGTTCTCCCAGGGGAGGCGGAGGGCGGAGACGACCCCCGGCGCGACGAGCAGCGGACGCCCGGCGAAGGTGGTGGCGGCGGCGGTGTGGGCGTGGCCCGCGAGGAAGGCCGTGAGGTGGGGGTGGCGGTCGGCGAGCGCGGCGAGCCGCTCCTCGCCGAACTGCCGGATCCCGTCCACGTACGGGGTGTGCAGCGGGACCGGCGGGTGGTGGAAGCCGACCAGGACGGGCACCTCGTGCGGGGTGTCGGCGAGGACGCCGTCGAGCCACTCGACCGTCTCGTCCTCCAGGAGGCCCCGGTGCTCGCCGGGCACCGAGGAGTCGCAGAGGGCGATGACGAAACCCTCGCCGCGGAGCACCTGGTTGACGGGGGCGGAGGGGCGTACCGCCGTCTCCTCCGGGAGGAGGCCCTTGCGGAAGGCGGCGCGGTCGTCGTGGTTGCCGGGGCAGACGAGCAGCGGGTGGCGGGAGGTCAGCAGCTCCCGCGCCACCGCGTACTCGTCCGGGGTCCCGTGGTCGGCGACGTCACCGGTGACGAGGACGGCCGCCAGGTCGTACGGCAGCTCCTCCAGGTACCGCAGGACGGCGCGGGTGCGGTCCTGGCTGCGCTGCTCGCCGTCGATGTGGACGTCGCTGACGTGGGCGATGACGATCATGGGCCGGGCCTCCGTGGGTGCGCGTGGCGTTCACCCGACCGTACGGCGGGCGCGGTCGGGCCCGGAAGGGCCGATCCGGGAGCGGTGGCCCGCCCGGTCCGGCTACTCGAAGCGGGTGGTGTCCCCGGCGCCCCGGCGGACGATCTCGGGCTCGCCGCTGGAGAAGTCGACGACGGTGGTGGGTTCGGTGCCGCAGTCCCCGGAGTCGAGCACCGCGTCGACCTGGTGGTCGAGCCGCTCCTTGATCTCCCAGCCCTGGGTCAGCGGTTCGGGCTCGTCGGGCAGGAGCAGGGTGCTGGAAAGCAGCGGCTCGCCGAGTTCGGCGAGGAGCGCCTGGGTGACGACGTGGTCGGGGATGCGGACGCCGACCGTCTTCTTCTTGGGGTGGAGCAGCTGGCGGGGCACCTCCTTCGTCGCCGGGAGGATGAAGGTGTACGCGCCGGGCGTGGACGCCTTGACCGCGCGGAAGACGTCGTTGTCGATGTGCACGAGCTGGCCCAGCTGGGCGAAGTTCGCGCACATCAGCGTGAAGTGGTGCTTGTCGTCGAGGTCGCGGATGGAGCGGATGCGGCTGATGCCGTCGCGGCTGCCGAGCCGGGTGCCCAGCGCGTAGCAGGAGTCGGTCGGGTACGCGACGAGCGCCCCGTTCCGGATGGAGTCCGCCACCGTGCCGATGGTGCGGTGCTGGGGGTTGTCGGGGTGCACGTCGAAGTACTTGGCCATGGGGGCAGTCTATTTTCGCAGGCTCCGCCAGACGGCCTTCGCCGCGTTGTGCCCGGACATGCCGTGGACGCCGGGTCCGGGCGGGGTCGCGGAGGAGCAGAGGAAGACCGCGGGGTGCGGGGTGGCGTAGGGGCGCAGGGAGAGGGTGGGGCGCAGGAGGAGCTGGAGGCCGCGGGCGGCGCCGCAGGCGATGTCGCCGCCGATGTAGTTGGCGTTGCGCTCGGCGAGTTCGGGCGGTCCCGCGGTGGCGCGGGCCAGGACGCGGTCGCGGAAGCCGGGGGCGAAGCGCTCGATCTGACGCTCGATCGCCTCGGTGAGGTCGCCGCGCCAGCCGTTCGGCACGTGGCCGTACGCCCAGAAGACGTGCTTGCCCTCGGGGGCGCGGGAGGGGTCGACGAGGCTGGGCTGGGCGGTGATGAGGAAGGGCGCGTCGGGGGCGGTGCCGGAGGAGGCCTCGCGCAGGGCGGTGCCGATCTCCCCGGCGGTGGGGCCGACCTGGACGGTGCCGGCGCGGCGGGCCTCCTCGGCGGTCCAGGGCACGGGCCCGTCGAGCGCGTAGTCGATCTTGAAGGCGCTGGCGCCGTACTTGTAGCGGTCGTAGTGCCCGCCGAGGCCGGCGATCCGGGCGAGGGCGGTGGGCGAGGTGTCGAAGACGTAGGCGCGGGCCGGCGGCAGGTCGTCGAGCCGCTTGACCTCGAAGTCGGTGTGGACGGCGCCGCCGAGGTCCTTGAGGTACGCGGCGAGGGCGTCGGAGATGGACTGCGAGCCGCCCCGGGGCATCGGCCAGCCGCCGGCGTGCGCGGCGAGCGCGAAGACCAGGCCCACGGCGCCGGTGGCGAAGCCGCCGAGGGGGGCGATGACGTGGCCGACGAGCCCGGCGAGGAGCGCGGGGGCCTTCTCGTCCTTGAACCTCCGCATCAGCCAGGTGGACGGCGGGAGCCCGGTGAGGCCGAAGCGGGCGAGGGTGACCGGGTCGCGGGGCAGCGCGGTGAGCGGCAGCTGCATGAAGTCGCTCGCGAGGGTGTCCCACTTGCCGAGGAAGGGGGCGACGAGCCTGCGGTACGTGCCGGCGTCGCGCGGCCCGAAGGAGGCGGCGGTCTCGGCGACGGAGCGGGCCAGGACGGCGGCGGTGCCGTCGTCCCAGGGGTGGGCCATGGGCAGTTCGGGGTGGAGCCACTCCAGGCCGTACCGGTCGAGCGGCATCGTCTTGAAGACGGGCGAGCCGGCGCCGAGCGGGTGCACGGCGGAGCAGGGGTCGTGGCGGAATCCGGGGAGGGTGAGCTCCTCGGTCCTGGCTCCGCCGCCGACGGTGGACTTGGCCTCGAAGACGGCCACGGAGAGGCCGCGCCGGGCCAGTTCGACGGCGGCCGTCAGTCCGTTGGGTCCCGCCCCCACGACGACAACATCGAGCATCGGCGTCTCGTTCGTCACCTTCGGACTCCTTCGTCAGCCGATGGCCAGGAACCCCAGGATAGGCGGGTGGCGGACCGCGCCTCACCCGCCCCCGAGGAGCGCCCGGATCCGCTCGGCGGTGGCCGCGTCCCGGGCGGTCGTGAACGGCAGCGCGTTGCCCCCGGCGAGCCGGAACGGCTCCCCCGCGATCGTCGTGGTCGCGCCGCCCGCCTCGGCGACCAGGAGGAGTCCGGCGGCGTGGTCCCAGGCGTACTCCCAGCTGAAGGCGGTGCCGGCGAGCTCCCCGCGCGCCACGGCGAGGTACTCGAGACCGGCGGAGCCGCAGGGGCGCGGCCGGACGCCCTCGGTCCGCAGCCCGAGCAGGGCCCGCTTCTGGTCCGGGGTGGTGTAGTCGGGGTGCGAGGTGGCGACCTCCAGGACCTCGCCGGGGGCCGGTGAACCGGACCGTATCGCCTCCCCGTTGAGCGTGGCACCGCGCCCGCGCACGGCCACGGCGAACTGCTCCAGGGCGGGCGCGTACGTCCAGGAGGCGAGGACCTCGCCGTGCCGGGCGAGGGCGACGAGGGTGCAGAAGGCGGGGTCGCCGTGGACGAACTGGCGGGTGCCGTCCACCGGGTCGACGATCCAGACCGGCGCGTCGCCCCGCAGCTCCTCGTACACGCCGGGGTCCGCGTGCACGGCCTCCTCTCCCACGACCACGGAGCCCGGCAGCAGCGCGGTGAGGGAGGCGCTGAGATGGACCTCGGCCGCCCGGTCCGCGACCGTGACCAGGTCGTGCGGCCCGTTCTTCTCGACGATGTCGTCGGCCGCGAGCTGCCGGAAACGCGGCATGATCTCGGCGGCGGCCGCCTTGCGGACGGCCTCCTCGACCTCGGTCGTACGACCGCCGAGGACGTGCTCAAGGAAGTCTTCGATCATGTCCCCAGCTAAGCACGGGGGGCTGACAACCGGAATGCCGCACTTGTCACCCGATGTTTCCCCGAGGAGTACCCTTCGGCCGAGTTCACCCCTTACGGACCTGAGGCACAGGGAGGCTTCCGTGCACGGCGAGTACAAGGTCCCCGGCGGAAAACTGGTGGTCGTCGACCTCGACACCGAGGAGGGCGTCCTGCGGAACGTCCGGGTCGCGGGCGACTTCTTCCTGGAACCGGACGAGGCGATCCTCGCGATCGACGGAGCCCTCGAAGGCGCGCCCGTCGACACGGACGCCTCCGGGCTCGCGGCCCGGATCGACGCGGCGCTGCCGCCGGGCACGCAGATGTTCGGGCTGACCACGGAGGGCGTCGGCGTCGCGGTCCGGCGGGCCCTCGCCCACGCCACGGACTGGACCGACTACGACTGGCAGCTGATCCACGAGCCGGCGCAGTCCCCCGCGCTGCACATGGCCCTCGACGAGGTCCTCACCGCCGAGGTCGCGGCCGGCCGCCGCCCGCCCACCCTGCGGATCTGGGAGTGGGGCGCCCCGGCCGTGGTGATCGGCAGCTTCCAGTCCCTGCGCAACGAGGTCGACCCGGAGGCGGCGGAGCGGCACGGCATCCAGGTGGTGCGCCGGATCAGCGGCGGCGGGGCGATGTTCATCGAGCCGGGCAACACGATCACGTACTCGCTCTCCGTCCCCGACGCCCTCGTCCAGGGCCTCTCCTTCACCGACAGCTACGCCTACCTCGACGACTGGGTCCTCGGCGCCCTCGGCGACATGGGCGTCCGCGCCTGGTACCAGCCCCTCAACGACATCGCCACCGAGGCGGGCAAGATCGCGGGCGCGGCCCAGAAGCGGCTCGTGGGCGGCGAGGGCGCGGTCCTGCACCACGTGACGATGGCGTACGACATCGACGCCGACAAGATGACCGAAGTCCTGCGCATCGGCCGGGAGAAGCTCTCCGACAAGGGCACCAAGAGCGCCAAGAAGCGCGTCGACCCCCTCCGCCGCCAGACCGGCCTCCCCCGCGAAACCGTGATCGAGCGCCTGATCACCTCCTTCCGCAACCGCTACGGCCTCACCGAGAGCCACGTCACGGAGGACGAACTGACCCGCGCGAAGGAGCTCGCGGAGTCCAAGTTCGGCACGGTGGAGTGGACGGCCCGGGTGCCGTAGCCGCGCGCTGCGCAGGGTGGCTGCTTGCTTGTCGAGGGGCCGGTGAAGTCCGGTCTGCGGATGGAGTGCGCCGACGGAGGCCGGCTGGTGCTGCTCCAGGACGCGGTCCCGGTGCTGTTCGCCCGGCAGCGGGCCACCCACCGCGGGGTGCACTACGCACGCACCGGTCGATACGCCTCCCCATTGGCCCCCTCCGAGCCGAACGGGCGCGCGTGTTCGCGGAGTTCGCGGCAGCGGGCACGGAGGGGTGGGCGGCGCGCTGGACCGCCCACGCGGAGACGGGACTCCGGGCGGCGGCGTCCTGGGGCCTCGCCCCGGCAGAGGGCGCGGCCCGCAGCGGGCGGGGCGCCCGATCCCGGCCGCTGATCACACCATCGGTCACCCGTCCGGACCCATGATCAGGTGACCCCACCGCGTCCCCGTCGTTGATGCCCACGCGGGCTGCGGCGGGCGTGCGGAAACGTCTCCGCTCGGGTGGCGGTCCCGGGGACATGGTGTCGGCAGGGCGGAGATCAGGTGGCACGGGCGAGGAAGTTCATGGCGGGGGTCGCGGGTGCGGTGATGGCGGTGTGCCCCCTCGTCGTCGCGCCGCCCGCGTACGCGGTCGTCGGCGGGCAGGAGGCGCGGCCGCATCAGTACCCGTTCATGGTGGGGCTGGTGGATCTGGAGGAGCGGCGGGTGATGTGTGGCGGGGTGTTGGTCGGTGAGCGGTACGTGCTCACCGCCGCGCACTGTCTGACCGGCTCGTACAGCAGTACCGCGCGTGTGGGGGTGCTGCTCGGTGACCATGATCTGACGCGTACGGACGACAGTCCGGAGGCGGTGCTCGCGACCCCGGACGCCTTCCTCCCGCACCCCGGCTACGACCCCGGCACCCAGCGCGACGACATCGCGCTGATCAGGTTGGCCGAGCCGGTGGTGTCCAACCGTGACGTGCGGCCGGTCGCCCTGCCCGGCCGCTTCGCGCACGGGACCTTCGACCACGTGCAGGTGGAGGCGCCCGGCTGGGGCACCACCTCCTTCGGGGGGCGGACCTCCGAGGTCCTGCGGACCGTGGTCCTCGGCACGATGGGCAACGCGGAGTGCGGGGCCCGGGGGATGTCGCAGGTCACCGCCGCCCAGCTCTGCACGTACGCGCCGGGGCGGGACACCTGCCAGTACGACTCCGGCGGGCCCCTGGTCCACACGATCGCGGGGACGCCGTACGTGATCGGTCTCGTCTCGTACGGGAAGGGGTGCGCGACCGACACCCCCGCCGTGAACACCCGGGTCTGGTCCTACCTCAGCTGGATCAGGAAGACGGCCGGGCGGCTGCCCCGCGCCTCATGAGGGCGGTGTAGAGGAGCAGGGCGGCGGCGAGGCCCACGGCCCAGCCGTAGTCCGCCAGGGGCTTGAGGAAGGGGATCAGGCCGTCCTGCGGGAACGGGCCCGTGCCCGGCGCCGAGTGGGAGCCGCCCACGGCGAGGACGCCGCCGACCGCGAAGGCGAGGACGGCGGCCGGGTTCCAGCCGCCCCGGTACCAGTACGGGCCGTCGGCCCGGTAGAGGCCCGCGAGGTCGAGGACGGTGCGGCGGACGAGCCAGTAGTCGGCGATGAGGATGCCCGCTACCGTCCCGAGGAGGCCGCCGACCAGGCCGAGCCAGGTGAAGATGTACAGCTCGGGGGTGGCGGTGAGCTTCCACGGCATGAGGAGCACGCCGACGACGCCGGTGATCAGCGCGCCCGTACGGAAGTTCACCAGCCGCGGGGCGAGGTTGGCGAGGTCGTACGCCGGGGAGACGACGTTCGCCGCGATGTTCACCGAGAGGGTGGCGACCAGGACCGTCACCAGGGCGAAGAGCAGCCCGAAGACGTTGTCGGTCTTCGCGGCGAGCGCCACCGGGTCCCAGACCGGCGCCCCGTACACGGCCTGCGAGCCGGAGGTGACGAGCACGGAGAGCAGCGCGAACAGGGTCATGGTGGTGGGGAGTCCGAGGCTCTGGCCCCGGACCTGGGCGCGCTGCCCCGCGCCGAAGCGGGTGAAGTCGGGGATGTTGAGGCTCAGGGTCGCCCAGAAGGCGATCATGCCCATGAGGGAGGGGAAGAAGACGGGCCAGAAGTCGGCGCCCCAGCCCAGTTTCGACGGCTGGTCGAGGAGCGGGCCGAGGCCGCCCGCCTTGACGGTGATCCAGACGAGGAGGGCGAGCGCGCCGACGATCACGAAGGGCGCGGCCCAGTTCTCGAAGCGGCGCAGGGCCTCCATCCCCTGGTAGATGATGGCGAGTTCGAGCGCCCAGAAGAGGACGAAGCAGAGCCACAGGGTCCACGGCTGCCCGCCGATCCTCGACACGTCCGCCCAGCCGCCGCCGAAGACCTTGTCGAGCAGGACGAAGACGCCCTGGCCGCCGATCCAGGTCTGGATGCCGAACCAGGCGCAGGCGACGCCGGCCCGGACGAGGGCGGGCAGGTTCGCCCCGCGCAGCCCGAAGGAGGCGCGGGCGAGGACGGGGAAGGGGATGCCGTACTTCGGTCCGGCGTGCCCGGTGAGCAGCATCGGCACGAGGACGACGAGGTTGGCCAGGGCGATGGTGAGGACGGCCTGCTTCCAGTCCATGCCGAGGGCGACGAGGCCGGAGGCGAGCATCCAGGAGGGGATGTTGTGGGCCATGCCGACCCAGAGGGCGGCGAAGTTGTACGTGGTCCAGCGACGCCCGGCCACGGGGACGGGCAGCAGGTCGTCGTTGACGAAGCGGGGGTCGGCGGGGACCGTGCCGGACGCGAGCTCGACACGGCCGTCACGGACGTCCGGGGATGCGGGTCTGCCGGAGGGCGCGGTTGCGGTCATGGACGGGAACCCTTCGTTCGGGGACGCAAACGAGGCCGTGCGGGGCGTGGGGTTCTTGACCGTGCGGAGTCTCGTCCTGCGGGGCGGGGGCGTCAAGGGAGACGGAAGGGGCCGGCCGTCGCTCTACGGTGTCCTCGGATCACCGTGTCGGAAGGGACTCAGGGATGGCAACGCTTTCGGAGGTACGCGCCCTCTTGGGCGAACCCCGTTTCAACTGGTCGGACCCGGCGCCGTGGACCGACCTGGAGCGGGAACTCGGCGTGGAGTTCCCCGCGGACTTCCGCGAGATCGTCGACGCCTACGGTTCGGTCTCGATCAACGGGCAGCTCTACCTCAAGCACCCCGCCGGCCATCTCCTGCACGAACTGGGCAAGGACATCAGGCTGGACCTGGAGTT
Source organism: Streptomyces sp. NPDC021012 (assembly GCF_044333355.1). Taxonomy (NCBI): domain Bacteria; kingdom Bacillati; phylum Actinomycetota; class Actinomycetes; order Kitasatosporales; family Streptomycetaceae; genus Streptomyces; species Streptomyces sp. NPDC021012. Next base: position 301,393 of record NZ_JBIRQU010000003.1, on the reverse strand, counting down.
CTGGCGCGAGGAGGACATGGCCGGGTTCCTGCCGAGCCGGGCGGGGGCGGGCCCCGGTGAACTGCTGCCGGTGGCGACGGCCACGACCGGGGAGATGGTCTTCCTCCGCGTCCCCGACGCGCCGTCGTCGCCCTGGCGCGTGCTGGTCCAGGAGATGGACAGCCCCTCGTGGACGCTCTACGAGATGACGTTCGGCGCATGGCTGCTCGCCTATCTCAAGGGACGGGACGTGACGCTGTGCTCGCGCGACCGCGCGCCCGGCGGTCCGTCCTACGAGCTCCTCCCCTGATCCCGCGCGGCCGGTCGTCGTGAGCCCGGCGGCCGCGCCTCGGCGGCCTCAGGGCCGCTCGCCCTGGGCGACCTCCACCCCCTGGTGGAGCCAGACGGCGCCGGCGGTGGAGGAGGCGGCCGCCGCGGAGCAGAGGAGGACCATGGCGAGCAGGGCGGGGGCTACGCGGCGGGCGGGGGCCTGGGTGAGCAGGGCCCTCACCCGGGCGGGGACCGGGCCGGTGGTGCCGCCCGCGGCGAGGACGGGGAGGGCCGGTCCCGCCGGGCGGGAACCGGTCGCGAGGGCGGCGCGGCCGACGGCGCGCGCGGTCAGGCGGCGGTCTCCGCAGGCCCGGGCGGCGGCCTCGTCGGCGGCCCGCTCGGCCGCGAAGGAGACCTGGGGGACGACGGCGGCCAGGGCCGGGTGGCACCAGCCGGCCAGGGCCGCGACGCCGAGGAAGAGGTGGTGCCGGGCCGCCAGGTGGGCGCGTTCGTGACCGAGGAGCGCCTCGCGCTCGTGGCGGTCGAGGGCACGGAGCATCCCGGCGGTGACGACGATCCGGCCCGTGCCGCGGGGGCCGCCGGGCAGCGCGAACGCGTCGGGGCGGTCGTCGTCGACTACGGACAGGCCTCCGGCCTCGGGAAGTCCCGCCACCCTGCGGCGGGCCGCGCGCAGCCGGGCCGCCTCGGCCACGGCGCCGCGGACGGCCGCCATCAGGGTCACGGCGAGGGCGCCGGCCGCCACGGCGGACGTCGTGAACACGAGGGCCGTCGGGCCGGCCTGGAGCGGCTGGAGGAGGTGCAGGAGGGCGGCGAACCCCGGGACGCGGAGGACGAGCGGAAGCAGCAGGACGCCGAGGCAGGCGACGACGCCGACGGCGAGTGCGGCGGCGGCGCCGGTGATCGCCACGAGGGCGATGTCCGGCCGGACGCGGGCGAGCGTTCGGCGGGCCAGGGGCGGGAGGGCCCAGGGCAGCAGGAGGGGGATGAGGAGGAGGGCGATCACAGGCGGTCTTCCTGGAGGATGCGCCGCAGTTCGGCCTCGTCGTCGGGGCTGAGTCCCTCGACGAAGCGGGCCAGCACGAGGCTGCGGTCGTCGCCTCCCTGGTCGAGTGCGCGATGCATGCGGCGGGCGGTCAGGCCGTTCGAGTCCTCTATGGCGAAGTAGAGGAATCCCCGGGTGCCCGGCCGGCGGCCGATGGCCCCCTTGTCGTGCAGGCGTGCCAGGAGGGTGGCGACGGTGGTGCGCGCCAGGTCCTGGGATATCGCCGCTCTCACCTGGGCGGCCGTCTGCGGCTCGCCCGCCGCCCACAGTGCCGCGAGGACGCCGGCCTCCAGTTCGCCGGCGGGCCTGCGCTCGCTTTCGGACCCTGTCACGGAACCCTCTCCACCCACTTTGCGTCTACAGTGAAGTAGACCGACTACTGTCCTGTAGACAGGATAGGTCGTCGCCGCCGCCCCGTGCCCGTCGAGCATCCGCTTTCCCGCTCGGCGACGCCCGTCCCCGCCCACCAGAAGGGCCCTCCCCATGACCCCCGCGCTGACCGCCGCGTTGAGCGTCGCGCCACAGACGCACCTCGCCGTGAACGTCCTCGACGCCCAGTCCCTGCTCGCCGCCTTCGGGACGCTCGGCGTCGCCGTCGTCCTGTTCGCCGAGACCGGCCTGCTCGTCGGCTTCTTCCTGCCCGGCGACTCCCTGCTGTTCACCGCGGGCCTGCTGTGCGCGGGCTCGGCCACCCAGCCCGGCCACCTGTCGCTGCCCTGGGTGCTGCTCGCCGCCGCCACCGGCGCCCTCGCCGGTGCGCAGACCGGCTACCTCCTCGGCCGCAAGGCCGGCCCGGCGTTCCTGTCGCGGACGAAGTCCCGGAAGATCGGCGAGGGCGCCGACCGGGCCGCGGAGATCCTGGAGCGCTACGGGTACGCGAAGGCGATCGTGCTGGCCCGCTTCCTGCCGATCGTGCGGACCGTCCTCAACCCGCTCGCCGGCGCCCTCGGCGTCCCGGCGCGCGTCTTCACGACGTGGCAGGTGCTCGGCGGTCTGCTGTGGACGGTCGGACTGGTCCTCGCCGGATACGGACTCGGCGCCTCGGTGCCGAACGTCGACCGCTACCTCCTGCCCGTCATCGCCGTGATCGTCGCCCTCTCCCTCGTCCCCGTCGCCCTGGAACTCACCCGTTCCCGGCGGGCCCGCCGACCGGGCGGCACCGTCTGATGCCCGTCCTCACCGCCACGGCGGCCGTCCCCGCGGACCCGTCGGCCTTCGACGGCTCGACCGTCGACGGAACCGCCTACCTCGACGTCGTCCACACCGCCCAGACCTCCCCGGGCTGGCTCGACCGGCTCGTCGGCGACTACTCCGCCTACGGCCTGGCCCTGTTCGCCGTCCTCATGCTGGCGGCCTGGTGGCAGGCGCGCGGCCGGGGCCCCGAGCGGGCCGCGCGGGCGCTCGCCGTCCCGCTGATCACCGTCGCGGCGTTCGCCGTCAGCAGCCTGCTCAAGCTGGTCGTACGGGAAGCCCGCCCCTGCCAGTCGCTCCACGTGACGGTCCTCGAAGCCTGCCCGGCCCCCGGCGACTGGTCCTTCCCCAGCAACCACGCCACCCTCGCCGCCGCCGCGGCCGTCGCGCTGCTGTTCGTCTCGCGCCGGCTGGGCGCGGTCGCCCTGGTGGCGGCGGTCCTGATGGCCGCCTCCCGGGTGTGGGTGGGCGCGCACTACCCGCACGACGTCCTCGTCGGCCTCCTCCTCGGCGCCGCCGTGGCCGTTCTCGCCACGTCGGCCGTACGCCGCCGCCAGGACGCCCTCGCCGAGCGACTGGCACGCGGCCCGCTGCGCCCGCTGCTGGCCCCGCGCTGACCGACCGCCGGAGCCGGCCGGGCCCCTCGTGGCCGCACCGGCACCAGACCCTGTGACCTGGTTCACACGGGGTGCCTGTCACGTTCCCGTACCCCCGCTTGTCCCATGAGCGACAACGCGACACGCACAGGACGGGGAACGGGCATGAAGGTACTGATGGCGGGCGCGAGCGGACTCCTCGGCCGGAAGGCCGCGCGCGAGCTGCGGGCCGCCGGGCACGAGGTCCACGGGCTCGGCCGCGGCGAGGGGAGCGAGGTCCGGGCTGACCTCCTGGACCGGGACGCGGTGCTGCGCGCCGTGGACGGACTGTCCTTCGACGTCGTCGTGCACGCGGCCACCGCGCTCCAGGGCAAGAAGATGATGCGGCACCAGGACATGGCCGGCACCAATGCGCTCCGCACCGAGGGGACCGCGAACCTGATCGCCGCGGCGCGCGGGACCGGTGCCCGCCGCATCATCGTGGAGTCGATGATGTTCGGGTACGGCTACGGGGACCACGGCGACCGGCGGCTCTCCGAGGACCGGGACTCCTTCGGCCCGGTGCAGTCCGACGACCGGCTGGAGCAGCACGTCGGCGCCATGCGCACCAAGGAGGAACTCGCCTTCCGCGCCGACGGAATCGAGGCCGTCAGTCTGCGCTTCGGCATGTTCTACGGGAAGGGCGTCACCGAGACCACGCTCCTGCCGATGCTGCGCAAGCGGGCCCTTCCGGTCGTCGCCGACCGGGGCCGGGCGCTGTCGTGGGTGGACGTGGACGACGCCGCCCGGGCGCTGGCCGCCGCCGTGGAGCGCGGCCGGGCCGGGCAGGCGTACAACATCGTCGACGACACCCCGGTCGGTTTCGGCGGCCATGTCCGCGCCGTCTCGGCCGCCTTCGGCGCCCCCGTGCCGAGGACCGTGCCGCTGTGGCTGCTGCGCCCGGCCCCGCTGGCGCACAGCATCATGTCCACCAACCTGCGCCTGGCCAACGACAGGGCCCGGGCGGAGCTGGGCTGGGCCCCCACCCACGCGGACAGCGCCGACGGCCTGGCATTCCTTGCCGCGGGCTCGTCCCCGCTGGCAGCCTGAGGTCCATGATCGACACGACCGCCACGGACGACGCCCTCGCCGACTTCACCGCGCACCGCCGGCTGCTCTTCGGTACCGCCTACCGGATGCTGGGCAGCGTCGCGGACGCCGAGGACGTGCTCCAGGACGCCTGGCTCACGTGGTCCCGGACGCGGCGCGGTCCGGTCGCCAACGCCCGTGCCTACCTCGTCCGCACGGTCACCAACCTCTCGCTGAACCGGCTCACCTCGGCCCACGCCACCCGCGAGTCCTACGTGGGCCCCTGGCTGCCCGAACCCCTGCTCACCGCACCGGACCTCGTGGAGGGAGCCGAGTTGGCGGACAGCGTCTCCACGGCCCTGCTCGTCGTCCTGGAGAGCCTGAGCCCCGTCGAACGCGCGGTGTTCGTCCTGCGCGAGGTGTTCGGGTACTCGCATGCCGAGATCGCCGGGATCCTCGACCGCAGCGAGGCGAACGTCCGGCAGACCGCCCACCGCGCCCGCGGACACGTCCAGGCCCGGCGCCCCCGCTTCGACACCGACCAGGAGCAGCGGCAGGCGGTCACCGAACGTTTCCTCGCCGCCTGCACGGGCGGCGACCTGAACGCGATGATGGAGCTCCTCGCCCCCGACGTGACCGCCTGGTCCGACGGCGGCGGGAAGGTCACCGCGGCCCGCCGCCCGCTGCACGGCACCGATCCCGTGGCCCGCTGGATGCTCGGAGTCCTGGCCAAACCCGAACTCCTGGGCATGGCCTGGGAGTCCGCGGTCGTCAACGGCGAGGAAGGCGTCCTGTTCACGATGGGCGGCCACCCCGTCGGCGCGCTGACCTACGACCTGAACGGCGGCCGCATCCAGAACCTGCGCTTCCAGGTCAACCCGGACAAGCTGAGCGGTCTGCGCTGACGCCGCGCCCCACCCGTAGAACCCGTAGAACCCGTAGAACCCGTAGAACCCGTAGAACCCGTAGAAGCGGAACACATCGAACCAAGGAGGTCCCGTGCCATCCCACAGCGACCCGACGGGGGACCCGCAGCGGCCCCTCCCGCTGGTCTACGGTCCCCACCCCGACCAGGTCGCCGATCTGCACCTCCCGGACCGGCCGGGGGCGGACCGCCTGCCGCTGGTCCTGTTCTTCCACGGCGGCTTCTGGCGCGCCGCCCACGACCGGCGGCACACCGGGGCGTTCGCGGACGCGCTCGCCCGGGACGGCGGCTGCGCCGTGGCCAATGTCGAGTACCGCCGCGTCGGCGCGGGCGGCGGCTGGCCTACGACGCTGACCGACACCGCGCGGGCCGTCGATCGGCTTCCCGAACTGGCCTCCCGGGCCGCGCCGGGGCGCATCGACACGGGCCGCGTCGTCTACGCGGGGCACTCCGCCGGTGGTCACCTCGCCTTGTGGGCGGCCGTCCGCCACCGGCTCCCCGCCGGCGCCCCCGGCCGCACCGACGCGCCCGCACCGATCCGCGGCGTCCTCGCCCTCGCCCCCACCGCCGACCTCGCGCACGCCGACCGGCTCGGCAGCGGCCGGGGCGCCGTCGCCGACTTCCTCGGCGGCGGCGCCACCGAGGTCCCCGAGCGGTACGCCGCCGCCGACCCCGCCGTGCTCGGCACCCCTGCGGGCCGCACCGTCGTCGTCCACGGCACCGACGACGAGGCCCTGCCCGTCGACATGGTCCGCGCCTACGCCCGTACCACCGGCACCACGCTCACCGAGGTGCCCCACGGCAGCCACTTCGACGTCATCGACCCGGACTCCCCCGCGTGGCCCTCCGTCGTCCAGGCCCTGCGCGCCCTCGTCGAGGCCCTCGGGTGACCCCGCGCCTCAGCCCGTGGCCGATGCGGTGAGGGCGGGGATGATGTCGGAGCCGTACACGTCGATGGTGCCCTCGCGGTTGTCGTGCATGTCGTAGACGGCGAACTGGTCGACGCCGAGGTCCTTGAGGTGGCGGAGCTTGGCGATGTGGGCCTCGGGGGAACCGAGGAGGCAGAAGCGGTCGACGATCTCGTCGGGGACGAAGGCGGTGTCGGGGTTGTCGGCGCGGCCGTGGTGGGAGTAGTCGTAGCCCTGCCGGTCCTTGATGTACGCGGTGAGCTCCTCCGGGACCATCGACGAGTGCTCGCCGTACTTGGAGACGAGGTCGGCGACGTGGTTGCCGACCATGCCGCCGAACCAGCGGCACTGGTCGCGGGCGTGGGCCAGCGCCGCCGGGGAGTCGTCGGCCGTCACGTACGCCGGGGCGGCGACGCAGACGGTGAGGGCGTCGGGGTCGCGGCCGGCGTCGGCGGCGGCCTGGCGGACGGCCTTGACCATCCACTCGGTGAGGAAGGGGTCGGCGAGCTGGAGGATGAAGCCGTCGGCCTTCTGCCCGGCGAGGGCCAGCGCCTTGGGGCCGTACGCGGCCATCCACACCGGCAGCTTGCCGTTCTTGATCCAGGGGATCCGGATGGCGTTGCCGTCCACGGTCGCCTCGCGGCCCTCGGCCAGGTCGCGGATGACCTCGATGGCCTCGCCGAGGCGGGCCAGGGTGTTGGGCCTGCGGCCGGCGACGCGCATGGCGGAGTCGCCGCGGCCGATGCCGCAGACGGTCCGGTTGCCGTACATGTCGTTGAGGGTGGCGAAGGTGGAGGCGGTCACCTCCCACGTACGCGTCCCCGGGTTCGTCACCATCGGGCCGACGTGGAGCTTGGTGGTGTTGGCGAGGATCTGGCTGTAGATGACGAAGGGTTCCTGCCAGAGCACGGCGGAGTCGAAGGTCCAGCCGTAGCGGAAACCGTTGCGCTCCGCCCGGCGCATCAGGCCGACGACCTGTGAGGCGGGCGGGTCGGTCTGCAGGACGAGTCCGAAGTCCAACGCGGTTCTCCTAGTTCAGGTACTGGCAGGTGGAACGCGGCACGAACGTGCCGTGGCCGGCGTGGCCCACGTACTTGTGCTGGTCGATGACGAGCTCGCCGCGGGAGAGGACCGTCTCGACCTGGCCGGTGACCGTCTTCCCCTCGTACGCCGAGTAGTCGACGTTCATGTGGTGCGTCTCGGCCGACAGGGTCTGGGTGGCGTGCGGGTCGTAGATGACGATGTCCGCGTCCGCGCCCGGCGCGATCGTCCCCTTCTGCGGGTAGAGGCCGAACATCCGGGCCGGGGTGGCGCAGGCGATCTCGATCCACCGGCGGCGCGAGATGTGCCCGTCCACCACCGCCTGGTGGAGCAGGTCCATGCGGTTCTCCACGCCGGGCAGACCGTTGGGGATCTTCGAGAAGTCGCCCCGGCCCAGCTCCTTCTGGCCCACGAAGCAGAAGGGGCAGTGGTCGGTGGAGACCACCTGGAGGTCGTTCGTCCGCAGGCCGCGCCAGAGCGCGGCCTGGTGCTCCTTCGGCCGCAGCGGGGTCGAGCACACGTACTTGGCGCCCTCGAAGTCCGGCTCCGCGAGGTTGTCCGTGGAGAGGAAGAGGTACTGCGGGCAGGTCTCGCCGAAGACCGGAAGGCCCTTGTCCCGGGCCACAGCCAGCTCGGCGACGGCTTCCTCAGCCGACACGTGCACCACGTACAGCGGTGCCCCGGCCACCCGGGCCAGCTGGATCGCCCGGTGGGTGGCCTCCGCCTCAAGGAGGGCCTTGCGGACCTCCCCGTGGTAGCGGGGGTCGGTCTCGCCGCGGGCGAGGGCCTGCTCCACCAGGACGTCGATCGCGATGCCGTTCTCCGCGTGCATCATGATCAGCCCGCCGGTGTCGCCCGCGACCTGCATCGCCCGCAGGATCTGGCCGTCGTCCGAATAGAAGACCCCCGGATAGGCCATGAACAGTTTGAACGAGGAGATGCCGTGCTGAACGAGTTTCGGCATCTCCTTCAGCGTGGACTCGTTCACGTCCGACATGATCATGTGGAACGCGTAGTCGATCGCGCATTTCCCGTCCGCCTTCTCGTGCCAGGCGTCCAGGCCGGCCCGGAGCGGTTCGCCCCTCGACTGCACCGCGAAGTCGACGATCGTCGTCGTCCCGCCCCACGCGGCCGCCCGCGTCCCCGTCTCGAACGTGTCCGAGGCGAACGTGCCGCCGAAGGGCAGCTCCATGTGCGTGTGCGCGTCGACGCCGCCCGGGATCACGTACTTCTGCGACGCGTCGATCACCCGGTCCGCCGTCCACGGCTGGCTTCCCGGCGCCGCCAGCGCCACCACCCGGCCGTGCTCGATCAGCACGTCCGCGTGCACCTCGTCGGCGGCCGTGATCACGAGACCGCCGGTAATCAGAGTCCGAGTCATTTCCCAGAATTCCCTTCACGACGGCCGCCGGCCACGCCGGTCCCGAACTAGAGCGACCTGAGGGCCTGTTCGAGGATCGCGGCGCCTTCCTCGGCCTCGGAGACGGTGAGCGAGAGCGGTGGGGCGATGCGCAGGGTGCTGGTGTTGTGGCCACCGCCCTTGCCGATGAGCAGGCCGTTCTCGCGGGCGGCCTCCGCGACGGCGCCGGCCGCCTCCCGGTTCGCCCGGTCGGTGCCGGGTTCGGTCAGCTCGATGCCGATCATGAGGCCGCGGCCGCGGACCTCCCGCACCTCCGGGACCCCGGCCGCCGCGGCCCGGATGCGCTCGATGAGGAGGCCGCCGACGCGGCGGGCGTTGCCCTGGAGGTCGTGCTCCAGGAGGTAGGAGAGGTTGGCGAGGCCGGCGGCCATGGTGATCGGGGAGCCGCCGAAGGTGGAGATGGAGCTGGCGTCGAGGCAGTTCATGACCTCGGCGCGGGCGACGACCCCGCCGACGGACATGCCGTTGCCGATGCCCTTGGCGAAGGTGAGGATGTCGGGCGGTCCGGCCTGGCCGTGGGCCTGCCAGCCCCAGAAGTGGTCGCCTGTGCGGCCCCAGCCGGTCTGCACCTCGTCGGAGATCCAGAGGATGCCGTGCCGGTCGAGGACGCGGCGGAAGGCGGCGTAGAGGCCGTCGGGCGGGGAGGTGAAGCCGCCGACGCCCTGGATCGGCTCGGCGATGAGGGCGGCGACGTCCCGGGTGTGGCCGAGGAGGTCTTCGAGGTCGGCGACGCAGGCCTCGGTGAACCGCTCGTCGGTGTACTGGGCGTAGGGGCCGCGGGTGCGGACGCCGCCGTGCACGTACAGGGTCTGAAGCGGGGAGAGGCCGGTGGGCGACCAGACGCGGTTGCCGGTGATCCCGACGGTGGAGAAGGAGCGGCCGTGGTAGCTGTTGCGCATCGCCAGGATCTGGTTCGACCTGCGGTACGCGGTGGCGAGGAGGAGGGCCGTGTCGTTGGCCTCGGTGCCGGAGGTGGTGAAGAAGACCCGGGCGTCGGGGATGCCGGAGAGGCCGGCGACGCGCTCGGCGAGCTCCACCATGGGGCGGTTGAGGTAGAGCGTCGAGGAGTGGATGATCCGCCCGGCCTGCTCGCTGACGGCCTTGGTGACCTCGGGCAGGGCGTGGGCGGTCATGGTGGTGAGGATGCCGCCGAAGAAGTCGAGGTACCTGCGCCCCTCGGCGTCCCAGACGTGGCGGCCCTCGCCGTGGGTGATCTCGATGGGGTCGCGGTAGTAGAGGGCGACCCAGTCGGGGATGACGGCCTTGTGCCGGTCGTACAGGCTGCTCACGGCCGCACCAGCCCGTCGTACGCGTCGGGGCGGCGGTCCCGGTAGAAGGCCCACTGCTGCCGGACCTGCTCGATGAGGCCGAAGTCGAGGTCGCGGACGACGAGTTCCTCCGCCTTGTCGGAGGCGACCTCGCCGACGAACTGGCCGCGCGGGTCGACGAAGTAGCTGGTGCCGTAGAAGTCGTTGTCGCCGTACTCCTCGATGCCGACCCGGTTGATGGCGGCGACGAAGTACTCGTTGGCGACGGCGGCGGCGGGCTGCTCCAGCTGCCAGAGGTACGAGGAGAGGCCGCGGTGGGTGGCCGACGGGTTGTAGACCAACTGCGCTCCGTTGAGGCCGAGTTGGCGCCAGCCTTCCGGGAAGTGGCGGTCGTAGCAGATGTAGACGCCGATCCGTCCGACGGCGGTGTCGAAGACCGGCCAGCCGGCGTTGCCCGGGCGGAAGTAGTACTTCTCCCAGAAGCCCTTGACCTGTGGGATGTGGTGCTTGCGGTACTTGCCGAGGTAGCTGCCGTCGGCGTCGATCACGGCGGCGGTGTTGTAGTAGAAGCCCTCGCTCTCGACCTCGAAGACGGGGACGACGATCACCATGCCGGTCTCGCGGGCGAGGTCCCGCATCCGGCGGACGGTCGGCCCGTCGGGGACGGGCTCGGCCCAGCGGTAGTGCTCGGGCTCCTGGACCTGGCAGAAGTAGGGGGCGTTGAACACCTCCTGGAAGCCGATCACCCGGGCGCCCTGCCGGGCCGCCTCCCGGGCGTGCTCCTCGTGTTTGGCGATCATGGATTCGGTGTCGCCGGTCCAGGTCGCCTGGACGAGCGCGGCGCGTACGACGTCGGTCATGAGCTGCTCCTTCGGCACGGCGTCAGAGAGCCTCTACGCACGTAGACGCGGTGCGTAGGAGGAGAACGTAAGCCCCGTCACACCCCGGAGCAAGACCGCCGCCGTGAAGCGGTCGGGTCGATCATGTTTCATACCCGAGTGGTCCACGTCGGACACGTACCGACACGTACTGACCAGTACGGACTCGTACGGAGAGGACCCGGCCGCCGCTGGCGCCCCAGGGCGGCCTCAGGGCAGGAAGTCGGCCACCAGGGCGCACAGTCCCTTCTCGTACGTGTCCCTCGCGGTGAACTCCTCCCAGCGGCCGCCCGCCTCCGCGAGGCGCGGGAACTCCTCCCCGTCGAGCCCGGCGAAGACCGCGGTGGCCGGAGGCGTCAACGCGCTGGTACGGGTGGTCGGCAGCAGCCTTGCCGGCGCCGTCGGCGCGGCGGTCCTCCCGGCCGGCGGCACCGCCCGGAGCTTCACCGCCGCCGATGTCGCGGCCCTCTTCGCGGCGACCTTCGGAGACCCGGTCCGCGGGGCACCGGCCCCGGCGTACCGGACGGCCGGGCGGCCCGCTTCCCCCTCACACCCCCGCCACCCGCAGGGCGTGGAGGAGGTCGCGCTCCCGGGACGCCGACACCTCGCGGGCGGCGGCGAGGAGTCGGGGGACGAGGCCCTGCGGGTCCTCGCCCGCGAGCCGGGCGGCGTCCTCGGCGGTGCGGACCCGGACGAAGGCGGTGAGCAGGGCGTGCTCCTCGCGGTGGTGATCCTCGGCGCGCAGCGCGGCGCATGCCCCGGCGAGCTCCTCGACCGGGCGGGCCACTCCCTGCCGGAGCAGCCGCTCGCAGTCGGCCGCCCGGCCCGCGTCGGCGAGCACGCCCGCGACGGCGGCGAGCCTACCGGGCGGCAGCGAGGCCGCCTCCCAGAGCAGCGTGGACCAGTCGGCGCCGAGCCCGGCCCGGTGCAGCTCCTCCGCGAGGGCCGGCAGCCGGGCGGGCGGCCCGCCGAGCGCCTCGCAGAGCAGGACGTGCGCCTCGCCGCTGCGGCCCTGCGCCCGGAGGCGCCGGAGCGCGTAGACCGCGTTGGCGGCGGCGCGGACGGCCTCGGCGGGGTCCGTGGGCGGGGCCTCGACAGCGGCGACGGCTTCGGCGGCACCCCCGAACCGGGCGCCCCGAGGCGCCGCTCCCCCGGCCGGGAGCACGGGCACCGCCACCTCCCCCGCCTCCTCGGCCCCCTCGTCCAGCCAGGCGTACCGGGCCCCTCGGGGTCGCCGCCTGGTCTTGGCCGACTTGACGGCGCCTGCGGGCGGCCCGGCGGCAGGGATCGGCGGCGCGGCCACCACCGGACCGGCGGTACGGATCAGCGGCCCGGACGCCACAGGACCGGCCATACGGGTCGGCAGTCCGGACGCCACCGGACCAGCCGCCACCGGACCAGCGGCGCGAATCGGCGGCGCGGACGCCGCAGGACCGGAAGTCGGCGTGCCGGCCCGCAGCGAACCCGCGGCACGGATCAGCGGTCCGACCGCGACCGGACCTGACGCCACCCGACCAGCCGCCCCGGCCGTCGAGTCGCGGCCCGCCGCGCGCGACGCCTCCGCTCCCAGTCGGGCCAGTCTCCCCGTCAGTTCCCTGACGCGGGCCGTCGCCCTGGCGTGGTCGTCGCGGGTCCAGGCGAGTTCGTGTTCCAGGCGGGCGACCTGCGCGGGCTCCGGAGCGGTGTGCAGTCGCTCGGTGAGTTCGCGGCTCCGGGTCTCGGCGTGGCGGCGTTCGCTCTCCATCAGGTCCCGGCGCTCGGCGAGGGCCTCCGCTCCGCCGGGCCGGCGGTCGTGGGCGCCGGCGGCGGCCGCGTGGAGGATCCGGCCGTGGGCGGCGAAGGGTCCGCCGGTGGTCTCCCCGGCGTCCTGGAGGAGCGACTCGACGACGTCCCAGGGCGGGATCTCGGCCCCGTCGAGGCAGGCGCGCAGGCCCTCCGGGTCGCGCGCGGCGAAGACCCCGTACCAGCCGCCGTCCGGCCGGCCGCGGCCGACGAGATCCGTCAGCCATTCCCTGAACGTGGCGACTTCCACCGGGAGTTGATACACCGTCACGCGTCACACACCTGCCCCGCCGTCGACTGGAACCTTCCGGTCCGCGGGTATTGGACCGCAGTCGTGTTACGGGGCGACTACGGTCCGTTTTCAGAACGTCACGACGATCCCGGTGTGCGGGCGCTTGCCGAGCCGGACGATCATCGCGGGCACATCGGTCAGCCAGTACTGCCAGGTGTACTTGCGCGAGAGCAGGCGCCGGATGCGGACCAGCTCCTCCCCTTTCACGAGCCGTCCCGTGCCGGTGAACCGCCCGGCGCCCTCGGCGACGTTGCCGCGCACGTCGCAGACGGCGACCTCGACCCGGGGGTCGTTGCGGAGGCGCTTGACCTTCCAGGAGTCGGATCGGGTCCACACGTACAGCTGGGAGCCCTCCACCGCGTACCAGACGGGTGTCGCGACCCCCGTGCCGTTCTTCCGGAAGGTGGTCAGGCTGACGTAGCGGCCGTGCCGCAGCTCTTCGGGCATCATGCCCGGAGCTTAGGACGCGGTCCGCTCGTACGCGCTGCGGGCCTCGGCGATCTCGGGGGCGTGGGTGCGCGCCCAGGCGCAGGCCGTGTCGAGCGGGACAAGGAGGGACCGGCCGAGGGCGGTGAGGGCGTACTCGACGCGGGGCGGGTTCTCGTCGTGGACCGTACGGGAGAGGAAGCCGTCGCGCTCCATGGCGCGGAGGGTCTCGGTGAGGACCTTGGGGGTGACCCGGTGCAGCGGGACGCGGAGTTCGGAGAAGCGGCGGGGCGTCCCGTCCTCCAGGCAGCGCAGCACCATCGCCGTCCACTTGCCGCCGACCCGGACGGGCTGGGCGGGGGCGCCGTCGCAGTCGTGGAAGAGGGAGGGACTCAGCGGCTGCGGGGACGGCTGCTCGGTCATGCCGCCGACGCTAGCCCAGTACCGTTGAAGTAACCAGGGGTGCCCGTTCTACGGTCCCGCCATGGACAACGACAGCGGCAAGGACATCGTGGTCTTCGGCGCCGGCGGGCGGGTCGGCCGGGCGGCCGTGGCGGAGGCGGTGGCCCGGGGCCACCGGGTGACGGCGGTGGTGCGCGACCCGGACGCGTACCGCGATCTGGAGGGTGCGGGCGTCACGCTCGTACGGGGCGACGCGACGGACGCGGCCTCGGTGGCGGCGCTCGCGGCGGGCCACGACGCGGCGGTGAACGCGGCGGTCCGGCTCGACGTCCCCTCGGTCGACTTCTTCACGGCCGCGGCGAAGGCGATGGTCGCCGGGCTCACGGAGGCGGGGGTCGGGCGGCTGCTCACCCTGGGCATCGCCACGACCCTGGAGACCTCCCCCGGGGTGCGGATCATGGACGCGCCCGACTTCCCCGAGGCGTGGCGGGTCTTCTCCCAGGGGCACGTGGCCGAGTTCGAGCTGCTCACGGCGGAGGCCGGGCCCGGGCTCGACTGGCTGATGGTGGTGCCGGGGATGGACCTGAACGCGGAGGCGGAGCGGACGGGCGGCTACCGGACGTCCGTGGGCACGGTGATCGACGGCCCAGGCCGCATCTCCCACGCCGATCTGGCGCTCGCCCTCGTCGACGAGATCGAGCGCCCGCGCCACAGCCGGATCCAGCTGGGGGTGTCCGCCTGACGCCTAGGCGGCGCCGACGAGGGCGCAGTGCACCACGAGCTCGTCCATGGAGAGGCCGAGGACCCCGGCCAGCGCCGCGACGGTGAAGAAGGCCGGGGTCGGGGCCCGGCCGGTCTCGATCTTGCGGAGGGTCTCCGCGGAGAGTCCGGCGGCCGCGGCGATCTCGACCATGGACCGCTCGCCGCGCGCCTCGCGCAGGAGCAGGCCCAGGCGCTCGCCGCGCTCGCGCTCTTCGGGGGTCAGGGGGGTGCGCACCATGCCCCCATGCTAATACCGCCACCCCATACTTATACCGGTATAGTAATTGGCCATGGTGACGATCAAGACGAACGAATCCCTGGCGGCCATGCGCGAGTCCGGCCGGGTGGTGGCCCGTGCCCTGGCGGCGGTACGGGAGAAGGCGGCGCCCGGCGTCGCGCTCACCGAGCTCGACCGGGCCGCGCGCGAGGTGCTCGCGGAGGCGGGCGCCGGCTCGCCCTTCCTCGACTACCACCCGGAGTGGGCCCCGGTGCCCTTCCCGGCGGTCGTGTGCGTCTCCGTGAACGACGCCATCGTGCACGGCATCCCGGACGGGACGCGCCTCGCCCCGGGCGACCTGGTCTCCGTGGACTGCGGGGCGACGCTGGGCGGCTGGGCGGGCGACGCGGCGGTCAGCTTCACGGTCGGCCCCGCCCGCCCGGAGGACACGCGCCTCATCGCCGCGGCGGAGGAGGCCCTGGAGGCGGGCATCGCGGCGGCCGTCGTCGGCAACCGCATCGGCGACATCGCCCACGCGATCGGCCGGGTCTGCCGGGCCGCGGGGTACGGCGTCCCGGACGGCTTCGGCGGCCACGGCATCGGCCGTGCCATGCACGAGGACCCGGGCGTCCCCAACGAGGGACGCCCGGGCCGGGGCATGAAACTGCGGCACGGGATGGTGCTCGCGATCGAGCCGATGCTGATCGGCGGCGGCACGGACGAGCACTACACGGCGCGGGACGGCTGGACGATCCGTACGCTCGACGGCTCGCGCGCGTCCCACGCCGAGCACACGGTGGCGATCACGGACGACGGCCCGCGCGTCCTCACCGCTCTCTAGCGGGTCAGGAAGCGGGCCGCACCACCATCGCCGAGCCGCCGCCCCGGCGGACGGTCTCCGCCGCCGCCACCCAGCGGCCGTCGGGGAGCCGCTGCACACCGGTCGCCGCGCCGATCTCCGGGTTCTGCCGGAAACCGTGCCCGATGGACTCCAGTTCCGCCTTCAACGGGCTGTTCCACAGGGCGGGTTCGAGTTCCGTCGTGGCCTGGTTGCGCTGGCTGGCGCGCGGCGCGGCGATCGCGTCGACGAGCGGCAGGCCCCGGTCGAGGACTCCGGTGAGGGTCTGCAGGACCGTGGTGATGATGGTCGCGCCGCCCGGGGAGCCGAGCGCGAGGACCGGCCGGCCGTGCGGGTCGAGGACGATCGTCGGCGAGATCGAGGAGCGCGGCCGCTTGCCGGGGCCGGGCAGGTTCGGGTCGTGGACGGCCGGGTTCGCCGGGGCGAAGGAGAAGTCGGTCAGCTCGTTGTTGAGCAGGAAGCCCCGGCCGGGCACGGTGATGCCGCTGCCGCCGGTGGACTCGATGGTGAGGGTGTAGGCGACGATGTTGCCCCACTTGTCGGCCACCGTGAGGTGGGTGGTGTTCTCGCCCTCGTACGTGGTCGGGGCGGCGGTGCCGCCGTTCGCGCACGGCACCGGGCTGCTCGGGTCCCCCGGGGCGAGCGGGCTGGTGAGGGCGGCGTCGTCGCGGATCAGGCAGGCCCGGGAGTCGGCGAACCGCTGGGAGAGCAGGCCGCGCGTCGGCACGGACTCGAAGGCCGGGTCGCCGACCCAGCGGCCCCGGTCGGCGAAGGCGATGCGGCTGGCCTCGATGTAGCGGTGCAGGTACTGGGCCTGGGAGGCCGCCGAGAGGTCGGTGCCCTCCAGGATGTTGAGCGCCTCGCCGACGCTCGTGCCGCCGGAGGAGGACGGGGCCATGCCGTAGACGTCGAGCCCCCGGTACGAGACCTTCGTGGGCCTGCGGGACTCGGTGCGGTACCCGGCGAGGTCGGCTTCCGTCAGGTCACCCGCGCGGACGGTCCGGGTGGCGCCCTCGCGGAGCGGGGGCGTGCGGACGGTGTTCACGATGTCCCGGGCGAGCGGCCCCCGGTAGAGGGCGCCGACGCCTTCGCGGCCGAGCGTCTCGTACGTACGGGCCAGGTCGGGGTTCTTGAAGGTGGAGCCGACCACGGGCAGCTGCCCGCCGGGCAGGAAGAGCGCGGAGGTGGCCGGGAAGTCGCGGAACCGGGCCTCGTTGGCGGCGGTCTGCGCGCGGAAGGTGGGGTCCACGGTGAAGCCTTCGCGGGCGAGCCGCTCGGCGGGTTCGAGCAGGGTGGAGAGCCGCTTGCTGCCCCAGGCGTCGAGGGCGGTCCTCCAGGTGGCGGGGGTGCCGGGGGTGCCGACGCCGAGGCCGCTGGTCTGGCCCTCCTCAAAGGGGATGGGCTTGCCGTTCTCGACGAAGAGGTCCGCGCCGGCGGTGCGCGGGGCGGTCTCGCGTCCGTCGACGGTGCGTACCGTACGGCTCTTCGCGTCGTAGTAGACGAAGTAGCCGCCGCCCCCGATGCCCGCCGAGTACGGCTCGGTGACGCCGAGGGCGGCCGCGACGGCGACGGCGGCGTCGACCGCGTTGCCGCCCTTGCGGAGCACCTCGATGCCGGCGGCCGAGGCGTCGGCGTCGACACTGGCGACGGCGCCGCCGTACCCGACGGCGACGGGTTCCTTGACCGGTGGGGCGGCGGTGTCCGGTGGCGCGGCGGCGCCCAGGGAGAGCACCGTCGCCGCGACGGCGAGAAGGGAGACCTTGCCAGCGGCGGAGCGACGCATTCATACCTCCAGTCAACGACCGTCCGCGCAGCGTAACTTCCCGCACCGCCTCCCGTCAGGACCGCCTCGAACAGAAGGCCGGATCGCCGCTACCATGCGCGCCCATGAACGACGACGTCCGCAACATCGTGCTCGGGGTCCTGGCGACCGGGGTCAGCGCCGCCTTCGGCTGGGTGGGCCGCACGTACCAATGGCGGCGCAGACTCCGCCGCAAGCAGGCGTTCTTCGGCCTTCCGGGGAGTTCCGAGTGCCTGCTCGTGGTGAACAGGGAGTCGGGCGGCGACAGCTCGGTGCACCGCTACGACGTGTTCGCGCTGCTCGAACTCTGCGCGCTCATCAAGGACTGCGGGGCGCACGCGCGCATATTGCAGCACGACCAGGCGCACCAGGGCTTCGGCGACCGGACCGAGTTCTGCGTCGGCGGGCCGTACTCGAATCGCCGCATGGCCGCTCACCTGGCGACCCTGCTGCCCGGGCTCACGGTGAACACGGACGTGGAGCGGGGCCCGGACCAGGGCTCGTTCCTGATCGGCTCGGAGCGCTACCGCATGGACTCCGGCACCGAGGAGTACGTGATCCTGGCCCGGCTCATGGCGGGCGAGGACTGCCGGCCGGTGTTCCTCTTCTGCGGGCAGCGGGCGATCACCAACCAGGCGGCGACCCGCTATCTCGCCCGCCACTACGAGTCGCTGGCCCGCCGCCACCGCGACGGCTCCTTCGTCCTCCTCCTGAAGGTGGTCAACTCGCAGGCGTACGGCCCCGATGTGGTGGAGCTGGTGGCCGACGTCACGAGCGCGGCGCGGACGGCTCCGACGGCCGCACCGGCAGCGACTTGATCCCGTTGACGAAGTTCGAGACGAGCCGCCGGGGCGGCCCGGCGAGTTCCAGCCCGCCACAGGCCGCCCGCACCTCCTCGTAGAACACCCGGAGCTGGAGCCGGGCGAAGTGCGCGCCCAGGCAGACGTGCGGGCCGTCCCCGAAGGACACGTGCGGGTTCGGGCTACGGCCGAGGTCCAGGCGGTGCGGGTCGGCGAAGACGCGCTCGTCGTGGTTGGCGGAGGCGTGGAAGACGACGACCTTGTCGCCCGCCCGGATCTTCCGCCCGGCGAGCTCGGTGTCGCGGGCGGCCGTGCGCCGGAAGGAGAGCACGGGCGGGTGCACCCGCAGGAGTTCGTCGACGGCCGTGTCGAGCGAGACCTCCCCGCCCCACAACCTCCGCTGTTCCTGCGGGTGTTCGGCAAGGGCGAGGATCCCTCCGGGAGCGGCACTGCGGACGGTGTCGTTCCCGGCGACGGTCAGCAGGAAGAAGAACATCTCCAGTTCGGCGTCGGCCAGTTCGGAGACCGCGAGCACGCTCATGACGTCGTCGGCCGGATGCGCCCGCTTGTACGCGGCGAGCTCCTGCGCGTAGCCGAACATCTCCGCGAGCATCGCGGGCGAGCGGGGATTGACCGGCCGCCCCTCGGCGTCGAGGACCGGCGGCTCGTCGGGGTCCTGGTAGGCGATGACCCGCTCGGTCCAGGCATGCAGCAGCCCCCGGTCGCTCGCGGGGATCCCGAGCAGGTCGGTGAGGTTGAGCAGCGCGTAGTCGTCGGTGACGGCCCGGACGAGGTCCACCTCGCCGCCGTCCGCGAACGCGTCCGCGAGCAGCTCGCGGGCCCGGTCGCGCGCGGTGACGGTGAAGCGCTCGATCCGTCCGGGGGTGAAGGCCCGGCTGACGAGCCGCCTCAACCTGCCGTGTTCCGGCGGGTCCTGATTGAGCATCATGCGCCGGATGAACGGCAGATCGGCGGGGTCGGGGTCGCGGATCTGGGTGGCGCCGAGGTGCGAGGAGTACGTCTCCGCGTCCTTGAGCACCCGGACGACGTCGGCGTGCCGGGTGACGGCCCAGAAACCGGATCCCGCGGGCCAGCCGAGGATCTCGGGCTCCTCCTGCCGGGCGACGGGGGCGTGGTCGCGGAGGGCGCGGAAGCGGTCGTGCGGGATGCCGGCGGCGTAGATCCGCGGGTCGAAGACGTCGGGTGCGACGTTCCTGCTCTGCACCGGCCCTCCCGTCCGGGTGATCCAGGGGTGAAGACGTCACCATCATGACAGGTCAGAGCGCGTTTTCGTAGGACGGAACGCACAGTTCGGGAGCCTTGTCCGGGGTGTCCCCCGGCTCCCAGAATCTCCGTCGTCGCACCACACGGAGAACAGGGGGCGCATGGGGAACACGGAGAAGTTCAGCCAGGACGCGGTGCTGCGGGCTCGGGTCCTGCTGCTCGGGTCGGAGGAGCCGAGCCTCCGGGAACGGCTGGACGCGTATCGGGTACTGGCGGAGGTGAGCCCGCGGGCGTACCTGCCGAAACTGGTGGACGCGCTGATCGAGCGGGCCCGGGATTTCGCGGATCCGGAGATCCTCCGGGCCCTGTACGGCGAAGCGGCGGACGCGGCGCGGCGGTTCGACGCGGAGGTGCCGCACGGGGAGGAGCGGCTGCGCCGCGCCCTGAGTGGCTACGAGCACTGGCTGCTCGCCACCGGTCGACGGGCCGAGGGGCGTGCGGTCTGCGAGGAGCTGGCGGAGGCGGGCGAATGGAGACGCCTCGCGGTCGTGCTGGCCGAGGAGGGGCGGCACGGGGAGGCGGCCGAGCTGTACGGTCGGCACGTCGCGGCGCGGGAGGCGGACGACGCGTCGCGCTGGACCCGGATCGAGTGGGCGGCCGAACTCGACGCGGCGGGGCAGCACGAGGAAGCCCTGGGGGTGTTCGCGCGCCTCGTGGACGACCACCGGCGCAAGGCGGTGGAGGACCGCAGCCCGCTCGCCTCCCTGGTGTGGAAGCTGGAGCGGTACGCCGGGATGCTCCTGACCGCCGGACGCAGGGCCGAGGAGGCCGCCGCGCGGCACGAGGCGCTGGCCCTGCTCGCCCGTCTCGCACGGGATGGCGAGCCGGTGAGCTGGAGCAACATCCATGCCTGCTGGGTCACCCTCCTCGCCCTGTCGGGCCGGCCGGCCGAACCGGTCGCCACTCCGGACGCCCCGCTGCCGACGTTCGGGGTCCACCCGGTCCACGGATGGTCTCCCGACATGCGGGAGGAGTGCTTCGCCTCGATCCCCGCCCTCGAACGGCAGACCGACGCCCTGCGCGAGTCGGGCGATCTCCCCGGACTGATCGCCGCCCAGCGCCGCCTGACCGTCCGCCGGGCGCTCCGCTGGGAGACGTCCGGCCGCCGGGCCGAGGAGTCGCTCCGGCCGTCCTTCGACGAGGGCGTGGCCCTCGCCCGCCGCCCGACCGCCGACCCGGGCGCGCTCGCCCGCGCCCTCACCGACCGTTCGATGTTCCTCCTCGCCGTCAAGCGGTACGGGGAGGCCCACGCCGACTTCGCGGAGGCCCTCGCCCTCCCGAGCAGCCCACCAATCGTTACCCGCACGTAACTTACCGAGCGGTTACCACAGGTAAAGCACCCCGGTTACCGTCGGGTCACTTTCACTTCACTGCCCCCCAACAGTGCCCCAGTGAGGAGTGCCCCGTGCGCACATCCCTGACCCTCGCCGTCTCGGCCGCCCTCGTGGCCGGGACGGCGCTCGGGCTCGCACCCGCGGCCCAGGCCGCCGACACCTCCATCCGTTTCGTCGACATCGCCGGGGACGGTGGCACCGTCCTCAAGGCGAACGTCGTCACGCCCGCCGGAGCCGGAACCGCCGCCCGCCTCCCCCTGGTCGTGCTGCCCACCAGCTGGGGCGTGCCGCAGGTCGAGTACCTCGCACAGGCCCAGAAGCTCGCCGACTCCGGGTACGTCGTGCTGAGTTACAACTCGCGCGGCTTCTGGCAGTCCGGCGGGGAGATCGAGACCGCGGGGCCGAAGGACGTCGCCGACGCCTCCAAGGTGATCGACTGGGCCCTGGCCAACACCCCGTCCGACCCCGACCACGTGGGCATGGCGGGGGTCTCGTACGGCGCCGGGATCAGTCTGCTCGCCGCGGCGAACGACCCGCGGATCAAGGCCGTCGCGGCGCTCAGCGGCTGGGCCGACCTCATCGACTCCATCTACAGCGGCCGGACCCAGCACCTCCAGGCCGCCGCCCTGCTCGGCGGCGCCGGGTACCTCACCGGGCGGCCGGGTCCCGAACTCCAGGAGATCCTGGGCGACTTCCTCTCCTCCAACCTGGCCAAGGAGGAGGACATGATCGCCTGGGGCCGCAAGCGGTCCGCCACCACCTACCTGGACCGGATCAACGCCAACGGCGCCGCGATCATGCTCGGCAACGCCTGGGGCGACACCATCTTCCCGCCCAACCAGTACGCGAGCTTCTACGAGAAGCTCACCGGCCCCAAGCGGCTGGAGTTCCGGCCGGGCGACCACGCCACCGCCGAGGCCACCGGACTCCTCGGACTGCCCAACGACACCTGGACCAGCGCCCGCCGCTGGTTCGACCGCTACCTCAAGGGCGCCGACAACGGCATCGACCGCGAGCAGCCCGTCCAGCTCAAGCCGCGGTCCGACGCCGGCTACGAGGGGTACCCGGACTGGAAGTCCCTCGACGCGAACCGGCGGAGGTTCGACCTCGGCGGTACGCAGCGGATCTGGGCGAACGTCGACTCCGGCGCGAACGGCGGGGTCGTCATGCTCTCCAACCTCCTGGACCAGTTCTTCCAGGCCCCGCCCGTCGCCTCGATCCCCCTCCTCCCCCGCGCCTTCGCCGGTGTCTGGCAGTCGGAGCGGTACGACGCCCCGCAGCGGGTGCGCGGCACGGTGCGGCTGCACACCACGGTCACCTCCACCGAGGAGAGCGGCACCCTCGTCGCGTACCTCTACGACGTGGGCCCCCTCGGTGTCGGCAAGTTGGTGACCAACGCCCCGTACACCTTCCACGACCGGACCCCCGGGAAGCCGTTCGGCGTCGATCTCGACCTCTTCTCGACGGCCTACGACGTCCCGGCCGGGCACCGGCTCGCGCTGGTCGTCGACACCGTCGACCCGCTCTACATCGAGCACAACCCGACCGGCGCGCAGCTGACCTTCTCCTCCCCCACGGGCGACCCGTCGTACGTGTCGGTCCCGCTGCGGGCGGAGTGATCTCCGGCTGCTGCCGGGCGGGTGCGGCTCGGGGGCGTGACCGCCCCTACTGCTGTCCCGGCAGCAGCGTCTCGGGTTCGGCCGGGGCGACGTCCACGGCCTTCGTCTTCGGGCTTCGGCGCTCCCTGCGGGCCACCCAGCCGGCGAACCAGGAGAGCAGCATGCACATCCCGATGTAGATCGGCGAGATGACGAGCACGACGGGGATGAACGGCAGGTCGTAGTCGAGGTTGGACGCGATCAGCTTGCCCGCGTGCAGGAACTCCTCGTAGGTGATGAGGAAGCCGAGCGAGGTGTCCTTGAGGGCGACCACGAGCTGGCTGATGATGGCGGGCAGCATGGCGCGGACGGCCTGCGGCACCAGGACGTACGTCATCACCTGGGTCTTGCGCATGCCGAGCGCGTACGCCGCCTCGCCCTGGCCGCGCGCGACGGCGTGGACGCCGGTGCGGAAGACCTCGGCGAGCACCGAGCCGTTGTAGAGGGTCAGTCCGGCGACGAGCGCGGGCAGCGGCTGCACCTTGAGCGCCACGAAGATGAAGAAGATCATCACGAGGACGGGCATGGCGCGGAAGAACTCGACGAGCAGGGTGGAGGCCCAGCGCGGCACCCGGTGCTCGGAGAGGCGCCCGGCGGCGAGGACCGTGCCGAGGGCGAGCGAGAGCACCGAGGCGTAGGCGAAGGCCTTGAGGGTGTTGCCGAGGCCCCTGAGCAGCAGTTCCTGGATGCCCTTGTACTCGAAGGGCGTCCATTTGGCGGCGGTGAACTGGCCGGTGTCGAGGAGGAGGTGGAGGATCCAGCCGGCCAGCGCGAGGATCAGCGCGGTGGATGCCAGTCCGTAGAGGAGGTGGCGCCGCCGGGCGCTCGGCCCGGGGATGTCGTACAGGGCGGTGGCGCTTGTCATCGGGCGACTCCCCAGTGCCTCTCCAGGAGGTGGAAGAGGGCGCTGATGGTGAGGGTGATGATCAGGTAGCCGACGGCGATCCAGACGAAGGTCCAGACGATGTCGTAGCCGAGTTCGCTCAGCGTCCTGTAGGTGCCGAGGAGTTCGGTGACGCTGAACGCCCCGGCGATCGCCGAGTTCTTGGCGAGGGCGATGAGGGTGGAGCCGATGGGCGGGATGACCGTGCGGAAGGCCTGCGGGAGGACGATCGCGGAGAGGGTCTGGGAGAAGGTCATGCCCAGGCTGCGGGCGGCCTCGCCCTGGCCGAGCGGGACGGTGTTGATGCCGGAGCGCAGCGCCTCGCAGATGAAGGCGGAGGTGTAGCAGCCGAGGGCGAGGACGGCGAACACCTCGAAGGGCAGGACGAGTCCGAAGCGGGGCAGGCCCAGCATGACCGCGAAGAAGAGCAGGGTCAGCGGGGTGTTGCGCAGGACGGTGACCCAGACCGTGCCGATGACCCGGAAGGAGCCCACGGGCGCGACCCGGAAGGAGGCCATGACGAAGCCCAGGACGAGGGCGAGGGCCGAGGCGTAGACGGTGAGTTCGACGGTGCCGAGGAATCCCTCGGCGTAGAGCGAGAAGTTGTCGGTGAGTACGTCCATGTCAGCGGTGGGGGTCCTCAGTTGGCCGGGTAGCGGTCGATGGCGGGCGGCTGCGGGGCGGGGACCCCGGAGAGGCCGAGGGTGGCGTCGTAGGCCTTCTTCCAGTCGCCGTTCCCCTCGTGGGCGGCGACGGCGTCGTCGAGGGCGAGGCGCAGCGCGGTGTCGCCGTGCGGGACGCCGATGCCGTAGGGCTCCTTGGAGAACGGCTTTCCGACGACCTCGAGTTCGTCGGGGACCTTGGCGGCGTAGCCCATGAGGATCGTGTCGTCGGTGGTGACGGCGTCGACCTGGTAGGTCAGCAGGTTGTCCACGCAGACGGAGTAGGTGTCGTAGGCGACGAGTTCGGCCTTCGGGTAGTCCTTCTCGATGCGCTGGTACGGGGTGGAGCCGGCGGCCGAGCAGACCCTCCTGCCGTCCAGGTCCCGGGGTCCGTCGATGTCGTTCTCGTCGGTGCGGACCAGGAGGGACTGGCCGGCCTGGTAGTAGGGGCCGGCGAAGCCGACGAGCTTCTTGCGGTTGTCGTTGATGGTGTACGTGCCGACGTAGTAGTCGATCTGGCCGTTCTGGAGGGCCGTCTCGCGGTTGGCGGAGGCGATGGTGCGGAAGTCGACGCGGGCGGGGTCGAAGCCGAGGGAGGCGGCCATCATCCTGGCGATCTCGATGTCGAAGCCGGAGTAGCGGCCGGTGGCCGGGTCCTTCTCGCCCATGTAGGGCTGGTCCTCCTTGGCGCCGACGACGAGCCGGCCGCGTTTCCTCGCCCGGTTCCAGGTGGCCGAGTCGGGCAGGGTGAAGCCCGACTGGACCTGGTAGACGGGCAGTTGGTCGGGCTGGGGGCCCTTGACGGGCGGGCTGCCCTCCTTGCCGCAGCCGCCGAGCGTCGCCGTCACGGCGAGCAGCAGGGCGAGCGCGGCCGGGGTCCGGTGCGTGCGGTGCATGGTGGCCACCCCGGTCAGTGCGTGAGGATCTTGGAGAGGAAGTCCTTGGCGCGCTCGCTGCGCGGGGCCGTGAAGAACTCCTCCGGCGCCCGGTCCTCGACGATCCTTCCGTCGGCCATGAAGACGACCCGGTGGGCGGCGGAGCGCGCGAAGCCCATCTCGTGGGTGACGACGACCATCGTCATTCCCTCGTGGGCGAGTTGGCGCATGACCTCCAGGACCTCGTTGATCATCTCGGGGTCGAGCGCGGAGGTCGGCTCGTCGAAGAGGAGGGCCTTGGGGTCCATGGCGAGGGCGCGGGCGATGGCGACGCGCTGCTGCTGGCCGCCGGAGAGCTGGGCCGGGTACTTGTCGGCGTGCGCGGCGAGTCCGACCCGGTCGAGGAGTTCGCGCGAACGCCGGTCGGCCTCCTCCTTCTTGCGCTTGCGGACCTTGGTCTGCGCGAGGGAGACGTTCGCGAGGACGGTCTTGTGCGCGAAGAGGTTGAAGGACTGGAAGACCATGCCGACGTCGGCGCGCAGCCGGGCGAGCGCCTTGCCCTCCTCGGGGAGGGGCCGGCCGTCGATGCGGATCTCGCCCGACTCGACGCTCTCCAGCCGGTTCATCGCGCGGCAGAGGGTGGACTTGCCGGATCCGGAGGGGCCGATGACGACGACCACCTCCCCGCGTCCGACCACGAGGTCGATGGACTGGAGGACGTGCAGCGTGCCGTAGTGCTTGTTGACGCCACGCAGTTCGATCAGCGGATCGACGACGGCCATGCGCTGCCCTGCCCCGTTTCTCAGCGGTGTCGCGGTCAGCGCAAACTATTCAGGAGAAAAAGGGACTTCAGGCCCGACACGCATGAAAACGGAATAAGCCGTATTTACTGCAGAAGAGTGCACGGAAGAGTGGAGCGAGGCCCGTGGGTTCTCAGTACTCGGAGGCCTCGGCGTACACCTGGGAGAGCTCCGGCGCGCCGGTCATCGCCCAGTCCAGACCGGCCTCGACGACCTGGATCTCCCGGCCGGAGGCGAGCCGCACCACGGGGCCGCCGCCGGGCCACACCTGCCAGCGGGCGCCCGGCACGTTCCGGACGATCACGGTGCCGAGGTACAGACCGGCGTCGTTCCCGAACCAGGGCAGCTCTTCCGGATCGTTTCGCCAGCGGGGCGGCAGCTGGTCGAGCTCGGCGAGGGAGCGCGGCGTGTCGTCCAGGACCACCCCCGCCTCCCCGACGCGGGAACGCAGCAGCTCGCACTCGGAGAGGAGCTCGGCCACCCCCTCCGGGTCGCGGTCGAAGGCCGCGGCCAGGGGGGAGTCCGCGGGCTCGGGCTCATGCCGCTTTCGCCAGCTGTCCAGAAAGGGGATGTTCATCGGAACAGCGTCGCACCGCCACCCGCGGGTCGGCCATCCGGCGCGCGGTGATCATCCCCCTCTCGCCCTCAGACGTCGAGGTCGACGACGACCGGCGCGTGGTCCGAGGCGCCCTTGCCCTTGCGCTCCTCGCGGTCCACATAGCTGTCGGAGACCGCCTCGGCGAAGGGCTTGTTGCCGTAGACCAGGTCGATGCGCATGCCCTTGTTCTTCGGGAAGCCGAGCGCGCGGTAGTCCCAGTACGTGAAGGGGTGGTCGTACTTGAGGGGGCGGGGGACCACGTCCGCGAGGCCGGCCTCGCGGAGCGCGGCGAGCGCGGCCCGCTCCGGCTCCGTCACGTGCGTGGCGCCCTCGAAGACGGCGATGTCCCAGACGTCCTCGTCGGCCGGGGCGATGTTGTAGTCGCCGAGGACCGCGAAGGGGCGCTCCCCCGCCGCGTCCTCGGCGACGGCCGCCTTGAGCGCCTCCAGCCAGCGCAGCTTGTACGCGTAGTGCTCGTGGGCCACCTCGCGGCCGTTCGGCACGTACACCGACCAGAGGCGGACCGGGCCGCAGGTCGCGGAGACCGCCCGGGGCTCCTCCACGCCCTCGTACTGCGGGCCGCCGGGCAGTCCGGTGACCACGTCCGCGAGGCCGACCCGGGAGATCAGCGCCACGCCGTTCCACCGGCCGGTGGCGTTCACCGCCGCCTCGTAGCCCAGGGCGCGCAGCTCCTCGAAGGGGAACTGCTCGGCGCTGCACTTGGTCTCCTGGATGCACAGCACGTCGGTGCCGCTGCTCTCCAGCCAGGCCAGGAGCCGGGGCAGCCGGGCGGTGATCGAATTGACGTTCCAGGTGGCGATGCGCATGTGCGCAAGCCTACTGGCGGGGTGTGACAGTCGGCGCGATCACACCTCGGCGGAGGTCCCGGAGGACAGCCGCCGGTGGTCGGTGCCGCCGAGCTCGCCGATCTGGCGGTCGTAGATGGGCCGGGCGAGGTCGGTGAGCAGGGCGTCGTGGATGTCGTACGCCCGGCGCGGCTTCACCTCGCGCACGTAGTCGATGACCTCGGAGATCTTGCTCCAGGGGGCCATGACGGGCAGCAGCAGCGTGTCGACGGGGTGGTCGGGCACGGTGAGCGCGTCGCCGGGGTGGAAGACGGCGCCGTCGACGAGGTAGCCCACGTTGGTGATGCGCGGGATGTCCGGGTGGATCACCGCGTGCAGCTCGCCGTGGACCTGGACGTCGAAACCGGCCGCCGTGAAGGCGTCACCGTGCCCGACGGTGTGCACCCGCCCCGGGAAGGCCGCCGAGAGCCGGTCGGCGACGCTGCGCAGCGTCCAGATCTCGGCGGCCGGGTTGGCCTCCAGGGCGGCCCGCAGCCGGCCCTCGTCGAAGTGGTCGGCGTGCTCGTGGGTGACGAGCAGCGCGTCGGCTCCGAGGACGGCGTCCTCCTCGGTGAACATGCCGGGGTCGAGGACGAGCGTGCGGCCGTCCTTCTCGAGCCGCACGCAGGCATGGGACTTCTTCGTCAGCTTCACGCGCCCAGGCTACGCCGGGGGCGTCGTCTCCTCCGCGACGACCCGGGTGATCACCCGCAGCGCGGTCTCGGCGGCGGGGAAGCCGCAGTACGCGCCCGCGTGGAGGACGATCTCGCGGAGCTCCTCGGGCGAGAGGCCGTTGCGCAGGGCGGCGCGGGTGTGGTCGGCGAGGGCCTCCCGATGGCCTCCGGCGATCAGGGCGGTGAGGGTGACGACGCTGCGGGTGCGCCGGTCGAGCCCCTCCCTGCTCCACACCTCGCCCCAGGCGTAGCGGGTGACGAGCTCCTGGAAGGCCCCGTCGGGGTCGTCGGCGAGGGCCTGGTCGACGTGGGCGTCGCCGAGGATCTCGCGACGCAGCCCGAGCCCCTTCTCGTACGGGTCGGGCCGGCCGGCCTCGGCGGGCTCGGCCTCCGGGGCGGCCTGGGCGGGCTCGGCGACGGGGACGGGCGGCACGCGCGGCGGCGGCACGACCAGACCGCCGGTCTCCTGGACGATGCCCGAGAAGTGCTCGGTGAGCAGGTCGGTGACGGCGGCGGGCTGCTCGACGGGGGCGAGGTGCGAGGCGCCGGGGACGACGGCGAGCCGGGCGTCGGCGATGCCGGCGACCAGGGTGCGGGCCTCGGCGGGGCCGGTGACCTGGTCCTCGGAGCCCACCAGGACCAGGGCGGGGATGCCGATGCTGCCGAGGGCCCCCCGGACGTCGAAGACGGCGAGGGCCTCGCAGGCGGCGATGTAGCAGGCCGGGTCGGTCGTACGGACCATCTGGACGGCCCAGTCGACGATGGCGGGCTGCGCGCCGGCGAAGAACGGCGTGAACCACTGCTCGGGGGCTGCGCGGGCCATCGGCTCCAGACCGTTGGTCCGGACGATGACACCGCGCTGCCGGAACTCGTCGGCGGTGCCGAACCGGGGCGAGGTGGCGACCAGGGCGAGGGAGGCGACCCGGTGGGGGGCGCGGAGGGCCAGGTCGAGGCCCACGGCGCCGCCGAGGGAGCAGCCCGCGTAGCCGAAGCGCTGGACGCCGAGCGCGTCGAGCGTGGCGAGGAGCCGGTCGCCGAGCTCGGCGACGGAGGTGAAGGGCTCCGCGGGCGCGCCTCCGTGCCCCGGGAGGTCGAAGCGGACGACCCGCCACTCCCGGACGAGCTCCGGGATCTGCCGGTCCCACATGTGGAAGGTCGTACCGAGGGACGGTCCCAGGACCAGGACCGGGGCGTCCTCACGCCCGTCGACACGGTATTGCAGGGTGTTCGTCGGTGTCTCGCTCACCCGCAAGACCCTCTCATCTCCCGCCCTCCCGCACGGCGCCGGGTCGTCCCTGGCGGTTTCCCGCCACTCCCGGCGCCCCTGACGGTCCGGCCTAGGAACGGTCGAGTGCGCGGGCGAGGAAGCGTCGGGTGGCCGCTTCCCGGGGTGCGGTGAGGACCTGCTCGGCGGTGCCCTGCTCGACGATCACGCCGTTCTCCAGGAAGCAGACCTGGTCGGCGGCGTGCCGGGCGAAGTCCATCTCGTGGGTGGCCATCAGGATGGTCAGACCGCGTTGTTTGAGGTCGGTGACGACGTCCAGGACCTCGCCGACCAGTTCGGGGTCGAGGGCGGAGGTGATCTCGTCGAACAGCAGCAGTTCGGGTTCGGTGGCAAGGGCGCGGGCGATCGCGGCCCGCTGCTGCTGCCCGCCCGACAACCGGTCGGGATGCTCCTTCGCCTTGTCCGCCAGGCCGAGCCGGTCCAGCAGTTCCAGAGCCTTCGCCTCGGCCTGCTTGCGGGGGACGCCGTGGACCTGGCGGGGGGCGAGGGTGATGTTGTCCAGCACGTTCAGGTGCGGGAAGAGGTTGTAGGCCTGGAAGACGATCCCGATCCGCCGGCGGGCCACGTCGGGGTCCAGGCGGGGGTCGGTCAGTTCGCGCTCGCCCAGGTGGACGGTGCCGTCGTCGACGACCTCCAGCAGGTCCACACAGCGCAGCAGGGTCGACTTGCCCGACCCCGAACCGCCGATCAGGCAGACCACCTGGTGCTCGGCCACGTCCAGGTCGATCGACCGCAGCACCAGCCGTGGTCCGTACTGCTTGCGCAGGCCGCGGATGCGCAGCAAAGGCTGGTGGCTCATCGGCCCGTCTCCGCCCAGGTGCGCTGCGCCGCCCGCTGTTGGAGCCGGTCGGCGAAGCGGGTCAGCGGAATGGTCACCGCGATGAACAGCACGGCCGCTCCCAGGTAGGGGGTGTAGTTGAAGTCGTAGTCGGCCTTGATCTGCGCGGCGCGCAGGGCTTCCAGCGGGCCCAGGACGGCGACGAGCGCGGTGTCCTTCTGCAGCGCGATGAAGTCGTTGAGCAGCGGGGGGACGACGTTGCGGACGGCCTGGGGCAGTACGACGTGGCGCAGGGTCTGGCGCTGGTTGAGGCCGAGGGCGCGGGCGGCGTTGCGCTGCGCGGGGTGGACGGAGTTCAGTCCGGCGCGGAAGACTTCGGCGACGTAGGCGGTGTAGGACAGCACCAGGGCGATCACGCCCAGGACCCAGGGCTGGGTCGGGGTGCCCTGCAGTTGCAGGGCGGGCAGGCCGAAGCCGACGAGGAAGACCAGCAGCAGCGTCGGCACCCCGCGGAAGACGTCCACGTACACGGTGGCGGCCAGCCGCAGCGGCTGCAGCCCGGGCGCGCGGGTGACCCGGACCAGGGCGATCAGAAGTCCCAGGACGAGGATGAGGACCTCGGCGACCAGGAACATCTGGATGTTGAGCCAGAAGCCCTTGAGGAGTTCGGGGAACGCGGCGCGCAGCTCGGCGCCGTCCAGGAACAGGCTCCGGACCCGCTCCCAGCCGGGCGAGGCGACCGCCCCCGCCCCCACCGCCACCAGGGCCAGGACGGTGCACAGGGCGGAGGTCCAGGTCTGCCGGCGCTTGCGGGAGCGGCGGAAGCGCCGCCGCTCCCGCTCGTGGTCGCTGGGCTGGTAGGCGTCGTCGTCCGCTGCCGGGGGCGCGGGTGTTTTGGTGAGTTCCACGGCCGGCCCGTTACTGCTTCAGCTCGGGCACGTTCGCCGACGCGGACAGCCACTGCTTGGTGAGCCCGGCGAGCGTGCCGTCGGCCTTGAGGGCGTCCAGGGCCTTGTCCACGCAGGTGGTGTAGCCGCTGTTCTTCGGCAGCAGCAGGCCGAACTCCTCCGGGGTGCCGCCCGCGTAGCCGAACTGGCCCACGATCTTGCCGTTGTCCAGCTCGGCTCCGGCCAGGTAGAACACGGTGGGCGTGTCGGTGACGATCGCGTCGATCTGCCCGTTGGTCAGCGCGGTGACCTCGTCCTTGGTGGTGTTGAAGACGCTCGGCTTGCCCGAGGGCTTGAGCCGTTCCAGCACGGCCTGGTAGCTGGTCGTCGCCACCTGCACGCCGATCCTGGCGTCCTTGAAGGCGCTGAGCGAGGTGGCGCCGGCGAACTTCGAGTCCTTCAGCGTCAGCACGGCCTGGTTGGCGGTGTAGTAGCTGTGGGAGAAGTCGACGGCCTTGGCGCGCTGCGGGGTGATGGAGATCTGGTTGATGTCGAAGTCGTAGGCCTTCGCACCGGGGGCGTAGGAGTGCGCGAACGGCTCGACCACCCACTTGACCTGGTCCTTGGCGAAGCCCAGCTTGCCGGCCACCGCGTAGGCCACCGCGCTCTCGAAGCCCTTGCCGTTGGAGGGGGTGTTGCCGCTGAACCACGGCTCGTAGGCCGGGGAGTCGGTCGCGATCGTCAGCCGGCCGGGCTGGTGCAGGCTCGGGCTGCCGGTGGTGCAGTCGGCGGCCTTGGCGGAACCGGACGCCTTCGGGGTGGTGCTCTGCGGCTGGGGCGCGCAGCCGGCCGCCGCCAGCACGGCGAGGGAGGCGGCGGCAGCGGCCGCGACGGCTATGCGGGTACGGGACATCGGGGGGTCCTTCGGGAGAGGTCCGGGAAAGGGATGTGGGATAGAGATATCAGCTGGTGAGATCGAAGATCTGGTCGCCCTGCCTGAGACCGAACACCTCGGCCGCGGAACCGCCGCGGACCACCAGTTCGGCGAAGCCCACACCGGAGCTTCCGACCGTGATCCCGGGCTCGCCGTAGGGGACGTCGGGCAGCCGGTCGTAACAGCGGACCTCGACATCGCGGCCCTCGTGCCGGTTGTGCACGAGCAGGCCCTTCGCGTCCTCGTAACCGGGCAGTTCGACGGCCGGCAGATCCAGCTTGCAGTTGCCGAAGTTGTCCACCACCGCGATCCGCACCTCACGCGCGGCGGGCGGCTGGACGGCCTCCGTCCGCGCGGGAACCTCACGGCCGTCCGCCAGCCAGCGGGCCAGCAGCGGCACGTACCACAGGCTGCGGAACTGGGTCCGCACCATCTCCTCCACCTCGCCCGGCGCCAGCTCCGCCCACCCCGCGGCCGCCGCCTCCAGCACCTCACGCACATCGGTCACGTGCACCTCGGTGACGCCCAGGTAGGCCGCCAGCGGGGCGAGGACCCGGTGGTTCAGCGTGCTGATGACCAGGTGCTGGCCGTGCCGGAACCAGCAGAACGGCACACCGTTGGGCCAGTGCCCGTCCCGGGGCGCGATGTTGACCAGCACCACCACGGGCTGCGTCGGACCGCCGATCAGGTCCGTGGAACGCAGCAGGTCCAGCAGCGTCAGGGCGGCGGCGCCCTCCGGGTCCGGCCCGGTCAGCGGCAGCACGGTCGGCGTGGCACCGAACAGGGTGGCGATACGGGTGGACTGCCGGGCCAGCGCGTTGGCATCGGCACAGTCGGTGAGGGAGACGACCGGCGGACAAGTCATGGCGGTTCTTCGCCTTCTGTCGGAGTTCTGTCGAATGAGGGCAACAAAAAACGGACCCTCCGTTTCCGGAGGGTCCGTCGCATCCTGTGCGCGCACGGCTTCGCTAGCGAAGCGCCTCCGAAGTTCGGGGCATCATTCGCATCATGGCGAGGGTGGCGGTCTGCTGCATGGACGGGACCATAGCACCGAACGGGAGCGCTGCCACCACCCGTCCACGGAGTGAACACCCGGGTCGACTCAGGGGCTGGTCGTGGAGACCGCGTACACGCGGGGGAAGGCGGGGTCGGTGAGGTCGACGGTGATGTCGGTGCGGGGGCGTGGTTCCTCGCGGGTGACGACGGTGCCGGCCCAGGTCGTGTCGGCGGGGAAGGTCCAGCCGGCGATGTCGGCGTCGCGCTCGCCGACGGTGATACGGCCCGAGGTGAGGGCGGAGCGGGCGGTGCCGGACTCGGCGAGGAAGGCGTCGAGGCCGCCGGCGGTGGTCGTGAACTGGACGTAGAGCCGGCTGGTCTTCCAGTTGCTGGTCTCGTAGTAGGCGACGTCCCAGGCACCGCTGGGGATCGGGATCTCGAAGACGCGGCGCTTCATCAGGGAGGGCCAGTTGTCCTGGAGGCCGGCCGCCGAGGACTCGCGTTCCTTGTCGCGGCCGCTGTCCCGGCTCTGGCCCGCGGAGATGACGAGGTAGCCGGCGGGGATGCCGACGAGGAGCACGATGATGACGGCCGTCAGCCAGCGGCGGCGGATCATGTGCCGGCGGTCCTCGGGCAGCTTGTCCTGCGGTGTGCGGGGCGGGGCGGACGTGTGGGGCAGGGTCATGAAGGGGGGTCCTCGGGGGTACGTGCGGTCCGGCCCGTGGTCCCGTTGCGCAGGGCCTGGGCGTAGCGCTCGTACCGTTCGTAGCGCTCGACGCGGCGCCGGTTGGCGCGGCGGAAGCGGCGGGCGACGAGCCGGGCGAGGTCGGCGGCGCCGACCATGCCGGCCTCGGGGCCGAGCTGGGCGCGGACGATGCGGGCCTCGGGGCGGTAGCCGCGGCCGGTGAGGTGGCGGCGGAAGGCGTCCCTCGCGGGGCCGATGAGCAGGTCGTCGGCGGCGGAGACGCCGCCGCCGATGACGAAGCAGGAGGGGTCGAGGGCGGCGGCGAGGTTGGCGATGCCGACGCCGAGCCACTGGCCGATGTCCTGGAACAGCTCCACGCACATGGCGTCGCCCTCGCGGGCGAGCTCGGTGATGAGGGGGCCGGTGATCTCGGGGACGTTCCCCTTGACCCGTTCGATGATCTCGTACGCGACCGGGGAGTCGGCGGCGGCCAGCTCGCGGGCCTCGCGGACCAGGGCGTTCCCGGAACTGTACTGCTCCCAGCAGCCGCGGTTGCCGCAGGGGCAGCGGTGGCCGCCGGGGACGACCTGCATGTGGCCGAACTCTCCGGCGACGCCGAACTTGCCCCGCTTGACCTGGCCGTCCTCCAGGATGGCGCCGCCGATGCCGGTGCCGAGAGTGATCATGACGAGGTGGTCCTCGCCGCGTCCGGCGCCGAAGCGCCACTCGGCCCAGGCGGCGGTGTTGGCGTCGTTGTCGACCATGACGGGGACGGCGAGGCGGCCCTGGAGGGCGTCGCGGAGGGGTTCGTTGCGCCAGGCGAGGTGCGGGGCGAAGAGGACCCGGGCCCGGTCGGCGTCGACCCAGCCGGCCGCGCCGATGCCGACGGCGTGCACGTCGTGCCGGTCGGAGAGGTCGAGGACGAGTTCGACGATGGTGTCCTCGACGACCTTGGGGCTCTTGGACTTGTCCGGGGTCTCCGTGCGGAGCTTCTCCAGGATGTTGCCGTCGGCGTCGACGACGCCGGCCATCACCTTCGTACCGCCGATGTCGATGCCGACGGTCGGCACCCGGGGCGCCGTCAGGTGGGAGCGCCGCTCCCGGGTCCCGACGGTCCGCAGCACGGTCCCGCGGGCGGCTCCCCGGTGTGCGAGGTCACGGTAGGTACTCATCGGCTCCGATTCTGCCAGGTGGGGTGTCAAGGGGCCGTCATGCGCCGGTCGGCCGCTCCAGCTCGTGGCGCAGGTCCTCCAGCTCGCTGCCGCCCGCCATCTGCCGGGTCAACTCGTCGAGGGTGACGGAGTCCTTGGTGTGGCTCGCCGCCATCGCGCCCCGCTTGAGGAGGACGAAACGGTCGCCGACGAGGTAGGCGTGGTGCGGGTTGTGCGTGATGAGGACCACGCCGAGGCCCTCGTCACGGGCGGCGGCGACGTACTTCAGGACGACGCCGGACTGCTTGACGCCGAGCGCGGCGGTCGGCTCGTCGAGGACGAGGACCTTGGCGCCGAAGTGGACGGCGCGGGCGATGGCCACGCACTGGCGCTCGCCGCCGGAGAGGGTGCCGATGGGCTGGTCGACGTCCCGGAGGTCGATGCCCATGCGGAGCAGGGCCTCCCTGGTCGTCGTCCGCATCTGCTCGACGTCGAGGCGCTTGAAGGGGCCCTTGCCCTTCGTGGGCTCGGAGCCGAGGAAGAAGTTCCGCCAGACCGGCATGAGGGGGACGACGGCGAGGTCCTGGTAGACGGTGGCGATGCCCCGGTCGAGGGCGTCGCGCGGGTTGGCGAGGGTGACCTCCTCGCCCTCGATGCGGAAGGTTCCGGCGTCGTGCCGGTGGAGACCGGCGACGATCTTGATGAGGGTGGACTTGCCGGCGCCGTTGTCGCCGAGGACGCAGGAGATCTCGCCCGCGCGGACCTCCAGGGAGACCCCTTCGAGGGCGCGGATGTTGCCGTAGTACTTGCTGACCTCGGTCAGCTCCACCAGCGGAGCGGTGTCGGTCGTCACTTGGTCGCCTCCACGCGCTTGCGGATCCAGGCGTTCAGCAGGGTCGCCAGGAGGAGCATCGCCCCCAGGAAGAACTTGAACCAGTCGGGGTTCCACTCGGCGTACACGATGCCCTTGCTGGTCATGCCGAAGATGAGGGCGCCGACCGCCGAGCCGATGGCCGAGCCGTATCCGCCGGTGATCAGGCAGCCGCCGATGACGGCCGCGATGATGTAGATCAGCTCGTTGCCGACGCCTTCGCCCGACTGGACGACGTCGAAGGAGAACAGCAGGTGCTGGCCGGAGATCCAGGCGCAGAAGGCCACGCCCATGTAGAGGCCGATCTTCGTGCGGTAGACGGGCACGCCGACCGCGCGGGCCGCGTCGGCTCCGCCGCCGACCGCGAAGATCCAGTTGCCGAAGCGGGTGCGGAGCAGGATCCAGGTGGCGAGGGCGACGAGGGCGAACCACCACAGGATGGTGACCTTGAACTCGACGCCGCCGATCGTCGCCTCGGAGGCGAAGAGCTTCCGGGCGGAGGGGAAGCCCTCCATGTCGGCGATGGTCTTGGTGGAGACGGTGCCGCTGATCAGCTTGGTGAGGCCCAGGTTCAGGCCGGTCAGCATGAGGAAGGTGCCGAGCGTGATGATGAAGCTGGGCAGCTTGGTGCGGGTCAGCATGAAGCCGTTGAAGGCGCCGATCGCCAGGGTGACGAGCAGCGAGACGCCGACGCCGACCCAGACGTTCGCCGTCATCTGGTAGCTGAACATCGAGGAGACCAGCGCGGAGCTGGTGACCAGGACGCCGGCGGAGAGGTCGAACTCGCCGCCGATCATCAGCAGGGCCACGGGCACGGCCATGATGCCGATGGTGGAGGCCGCGTAGAGGACGGTGCCGAGGCTGGAGGGCTTGAGGAAGCTGTCGGCGACCACCGCGAAGAAGGCGAAGACGGCGATCGCGCCGACGACCGAGCCGAGCTCGGGGCGGGCGAGCAGCTTCTTCAGCGGGGTGGTGCGCAGGAGTCGTTCGTCGACGTGGTCGACGCCGTCCGAGGTCGGGGCGGTGGAGCTCATCGGGTGCCCCGATCCGCGTACTGCTTCAGCGCGGCGGCCTGGTCCTTGGTGATGATCTGGGGGCCGGTCAGGACCGGCTTGCCGCCGCCGAGGACGTCGGCGTTGTATCGGTAGAGCCAGAGCAGGTCGACGGCCTCGTACCCCTGGAGGTAGGGCTGCTGGTCGACGGCGAAGCCGAGGGTGCCGGCCTCCAGGGCGGTCGCGACCTTGGCGTTGAGGTCGAAGGTGTCGACCTCGGCCTTGCTGCCGGCGCTCTTCGCGGCCTGGACGGCGGTGTCGGCGAAGGGGGCGCCGAGGGTGACGACGGCGTCGACGTCCTTGTCGGACTGGAGCTTGGCCTCGATGGAGGCCTTGACGTCGGGCATGTTGGTGCCGTCGACGTACAGGTTCACCAGCTCGCCGTCGAAGGTCTTCTTCACTCCGGCGCAGCGCTGCTCGTGGCCGACGTTGCCCTGCTCGTGCAGGACGCAGAGGGCCTTCTTCCTGCCGCGCTTGTCGAGCTCCTCGCCGACGGCCTCGCCGGCGACGGTCTCGTCCTGGCCGATGTGGGTGAGCGCCCCGTAGGCCTTGGACTGCTCGGCGCCCGAGTTCACGGTGATCACCGGGATGCCGGCCTTGACGGCCTTCTCGACGGCGGCCTTCATGGCGTCGGGCTTGGCGAGGGTGACGATGAGTCCGTCGACGCCCTTGGCGACGTACGAGTCGATCAGCTGCGCCTGCTGCTGGGCCTCGTCGTTGTGGGCGTACAGGAAGTTGATGTTGTCCTTGGCGGCGGCCTGCTTGGCGCCCTTCTGGACGATGTCCCAGAAGGTGTCGCCGTCACCGGAGTGGGTCACCATGGCGAAGGTCCACCGGGGGGTGTCGACGGCCGCCCTGCCCTGGGCCTCGGCGGCCTTGCGGGCGTCCTCCGCCCGCTTTCCGCCGGTGCTGCTGCACCCGGCGAGCGCCGCGGTGAGTGCGAGGGCGAGCACGGCGCCGACTGCGGCGCGTGCCCCTCCTGTCCGAAGCCTGGTCACGGGACCGTGCCCTCCTTTGTGTCCTTCTGCGTGCATTGCAGTATCGGTCATGCGGGTCTTGGCACTGGTGAGGGGGCCCCTGGAGTGGCTACGGACGGACCATCAGCTGGAACTCGAAGGAGTAGCGGGCGGCCCGGTAGAGATGGGAGCCGTACTCGACGGCGCGCCCGGTGTCGTCGAAGGTGACGCGCTCCATGGTGAGCAGCGGGGCGCCCTCCGGTTCGTCGAGCAGCGCGGCCTCCCCGGCGGTCGCGGCGCGGGCGCCGACGACCTGCCGGGCGCTGTGCAGGGTGAGCCCGGCGGAGCGGAGCACGCGGTAGAGGCCGGTGGTCTCCAGCTGCCCGGTGTCGGGCGCGACGAGCCCCGTGGGCAGGTGGTTGCGCAGGTACGCCATGGGTTCGCCGTGCGCGGTACGGAGCCGTTCGAGGTAGCGCACCTCGGTGCCCTCCGGTACGCCGAGGGCGGCGGCGACCGGTCCCGCGGCGGGTTCGAGGCGGTTGACGAGGACGCGGGTGGCGGGGCGCTGCCCGGCGGCGGCGAGGTCGTCGTACAGGCTGCTGAGCTCCATCGGGCGGCGGACCCTGCGGTGCACGACCTGGGTGCCGACGCCCCGGCGGCGGACCAGGAGGCCCTTGTCGACGAGGGTCTGGATGGCCTGGCGGACGGTGGGCCGGGAGAGGCCCAGACGGGTGGCGAGGTCGATCTCGTTGCCGAGGAGGGTGCCCGGGGCGAGCGTCCCGTTCTCCACGGCGCTCTCCAGCTGCTGGGCGAGCTGGAAGTAGAGCGGGACCGGACTCGTGCGGTCCACGGAGAGCGGGGGCAGGGGGGAGCCGGACTGCTTGGGCACGGGGGGAGCGTAGCCCGGGGTGCTGAGGACAGGAAGCTTGATGACGGGAAGTCGTGACGTCCGGATGTCCTGACAAATCCTTGACAGTCGGGTCGCCCGCCTCCACGGTGGGGCCATGCGCATCGGACTGATCGGTACGGGACGGATCGGGAGCTTCCACGCGGGTGTGCTGGCCCGGCACCCGGAGGTCGAGTCGCTGGTGGTGGCGGACGCGGACCCGGTTCGGGCGGCCGGGGTCGCGGGGGCGCTCGGCGCGGAGGCGGCGCCGGACGTGGACGCGCTGCTCGGGCACGCCCTGGACGCCGTGGTGATCGCCTCGGCGACGGCCGCGCACGCGGAGCTGATCGCCCGCGCCGCCGGGGCGGGGCTGCCGGCCTTCTGCGAGAAGCCGATCGCCCTGGACGTGCCGGGGACCCTCGCCGCGCTCGACGCGGTGGAGGAGGCGGGCACGGTGCTCCAGCTGGGGTTCATGCGCCGCTTCGACGCGGGCTACCGGGCGGCGCGCGAGGCGGTGCGGTCGGGGCGGCTCGGTCGGCTGCACACCGTGCGGGCCGTGACCTCCGACCCGGAGCCGCCGCCCGCCGCGTACCTGCCGCTCTCCGGCGGTCTCTTCCGCGACTGTCTCGTGCACGACTTCGACATCGTCCGCTGGGTGACCGGGCGGGAGGTCGTCGAGGTGTACGCGACGGGCTCGGACGCGGG
Source organism: Streptomyces sp. NPDC021012 (assembly GCF_044333355.1). NCBI lineage: Bacteria > Bacillati > Actinomycetota > Actinomycetes > Kitasatosporales > Streptomycetaceae > Streptomyces > Streptomyces sp. NPDC021012. Next base: position 262,646 of record NZ_JBIRQU010000003.1, on the reverse strand, counting down.
CCCGGTGATGTTCCGGGAGGCGGGGGACGTGTCCTCGGCCGCCGCGCTCCTCACCCTGGACGACGGCACGCTGGTGACGGCGACCGCGACCCGGTGCAACGGCGCCGGGTACGACGTCCGGATGGAGCTGGCGGGCGAGCGGGACCAGATCGCGGTGGGCCTGGACGACCGCTCCCCGCTCGCCTCGGTGGAGCCCCAGGGCCCTCCCGCCCCGGGCAAGCCCTGGCCGGGCTTCCTGGAGCGGTTCGCCCCCGCGTACGAGGCGGAGCTCGACGCCTTCGTACGCCTGGTCCGCGGCGAGACCCCCAACCCCTGCGACGGCCGGGAGGCCCTCGCGGCGCTCCGCATCGCCGAGGCCTGCGAGCGCTCGCGACGGGAGCGGCGGCCGGTTCCGGTCCCGCACTGATGCCGGGGCGGCGGCCGGTGCGGCTCACCGGGGCCGGTCCAGCCGGCTGAGGGCGCCGTGCCCTGTTCAGCCGGCTGAGAGCACCGTGCCCTGGGCGACCGCGCACAGTGTCTCGGTGCCCTGCTCGTCGACGGTCGACAGGTCGCAGCGGACCACCGCCTGACGCCGCCCGGCGTGGACCACCTCCGCCCGGGCGCGCAGCACGCCGCCCGTGGCGGGCCGGACGTACTGGATGGAGAACCCGGCCGTCAGCACGGCCGCGCCGAGCTCGGCGCCCGCGGCGAAGGTGATCGCGTTGTCCGCCGCGTACGAGAGCACGCCGCCGTGCAGGAAGCCGTTCTGCTGTCTCAGCTCGTCGCGGTGGTCCACCTCCAGGACCGCCCGGCCCGCGCCGAATTCGGTGAGGCGGGCGCCGACGAGCCGGCTGAACGGCTGCGCGTCGAGGACCTTCCGGGCGAGGTCGAGGTCGAGGTCGAGGGCGGGGGTCTGGTCGCTCAAGGGTTCACCACCGGACGGGGAGACGACGGGTCCCGCGCATGAGCATGCCGGGCAGCCATTCCAACGAACCGGCCTCCGCGTCGAGTTCGAGGCCGGGGAAGCGGTCCAGGAGCGTCCGGAGGGCGATCCTTCCCTCCAGGCGGGCGAGCGGGGCGCCCAGGCAGTAGTGGATGCCGTGGCCGAAGGCGAGGTGGCCCTTGGTCTCGCGGCGGATGTCGAAGCGGTCGGGTCCGGGGAAGCGGACCGGGTCCCGGTCGGACGCGCCGATCCCCACGATGACGCTCTGCCCCGCCGGGATCACGGTGTCGCCGATGGTCACGGCCTCCCGGGTGACGCGGAAGGTGGCGGTCTCCACCGGACCGTCGTACCGCAGGGACTCCTCGATCGTCCCGTCGAGGAGGTCCGGGTCCGCGCGCAGGGCGGCGAGCTGCTCGGGGTGGGCGAGCAGGTTGCGGACGGTGTTGGAGATCAGGTTGACGGTGGTCTCGTGGCCGGCGATGAGCAGCAGGTAGGCCATGGCGCGGAGTTCGGGCCCGGAGAGCCGGTCGCCGTCCTCGGCGCGGGCGGCGATCAGACCGGAGAGCAGGTCGTCGGCGGGTCCCGCGGCCCGCTTGTCCTCGATGAGCCCGTCGAGGTAGCCGCCGAAGCCCTCCAGGGCGTCGAGGATGCCCCGCTCGCCGGTCGGGGTGACGAGCTCGTTCGACCAGCCGCGGAAGGTGTCGCGGTCCTCGGCGGGGACGCCGAGGAGCTCGCAGATGACGGTGATCGGCAGCGGGAACGCGTAGGCGTCGACGAGGTCGGCGCGGCCGGCCGGTTCCATGGCGTCGGCGAGCTCGTGGGTGAGCCGCTCGATGCGGGGGCGCAGGCTCTCGACCCGGCGGCCGGTGAACTCGGCCGTGACCAGGCGGCGGAGCCGGGTGTGGTCGGTGCCGTCCGCCGAGAGGAGGTGGACGCCGATGACCTCCTCCTCCGGCGGCCGTACGCCGATGACGGACGGGGACTTGGCGAGCCGCGGATCGGCGAGCGCCGCTCGCGCCTCCTCGTGGCCGACGACCAGCCAGAACTGGAAGCCGTCGGGCAGCCGCACCTCGTGGACGGGACCTGCTTCACGGAGTTTCGCGTAGTAGGGGTACGGGTTCGCGGTGAAGTCCGCGCCGTACTCCCCCAGTTCGATGACGGACATCGAAGCAGACTATCCGACTAGTCGTTCTCGTCCGCGTCGACGAGGCCCGCGTCATGGACGAGCAGCGCGATCTGGACACGGTTGTTGAGGCCGAGCTTGGCGAGGATCCGGGAGACGTGGGTCTTGACCGTGGGGACGCCCATGTACAGCTCGGCGGCGATCTCGGCGTTGGACCGGCCGTGACCGACGGCGACGGCCACCTCCCGCTCCCGGTCGGCGAGTTCGGCGAGGCGGGCGGCGGCCGTCGTCCGGCGCGGCTGCTCCGGCTGCCGCTCCACGACGTGGGTCATGAGCTGGCGGGTGACGGCCGGGGAGAGGACGGGGTCGCCCGCGGCGACCCGGCGGACGGCGGCGACGATCTCGGCGGGCGGGGTGTCCTTGAGGACGAACCCGGCGGCACCGGCCCGCAGGGCGCGCAGCACCTGCTCATCGGCGTGGAAGGTGGTCAGGACGACGACCTCGGGGGCGCCGGGGAGGGCGCGGAGGCGCTCGGTGGCCGTGAGGCCGTCCACCTGGGGCATCCGGATGTCCATGAGGACGACGTCCGGGGCATGCCGGGCGACGAGCTCGGGCACCTCGCGTCCGTCGGCTCCCTCACCGACGATCTCCAGGTCGTCGGCACCGCCGAGCATGAGGGTGAGGCCCGCGCGGACCAGGGGGTCGTCGTCGACGATCAGCAGCCGGATGGTCATGGGGGCCACGGTAGCCGCGCATGCGACACGACCGGCCGGGCGGTCATGTCGGCCACGGGCGGACGCGGGCATGGCGGGATCGGCCGGGCGGTCATGCCGGCCACGGCAGCCAGGCGTGCAGGGCGAATCCGCCGTCGGGGGTCGGGCCGTGTTCCATCCGGCCGCCGGCGAGGGCGGCGCGTTCGGTGAGGCCGATGAGGCCCTGGCCGGAGCCGGGGACGTGCGGGACGGGTCCGGCGGGGGCCGGGTTGTGGATGTCGACGGTGAGGCCTTCGCCGGGGCGGCCCCGGACGGTGACGGTGACCGTGGTGCCGGGGGCGTGCTTGCGGGCGTTGGTGAGGCCCTCCTGCGCGATGCGGTAGACGGTGCGGCCGGTGGCGGCGGGCACGGCGGCCGGGTCGTCGACGGTGGAGTCGAGGACGACGTCCGCACCGGCCTCGCGGGACTCGTCGACGAGCGCGTCGAGGGTGACGAGGGTGGGCTGGGGCCGGTCGCCGTCGCCGTTCTCGCCGGGCGCGCGCAGGACGCCGATGATCTCGCGGAGGTCCTGGAGGGCTTCGTGGGCGCTGTCGCGGATGACTCCGGCCGCCCGGGCGATCTGCTCGGGCGGGGCGTCCGGCCGGAACTCCAGGGCTCCGGCGTGCACGCTGAGCAGGGTGAGCCGGTGGGCGAGGACGTCGTGCATCTCGCGGGCGATGGCCTCGCGGGCGAGCCGCTGGGCCTGGGCGGCGCGCAGTTCGGCCTCGGCCTCGGCGCGGCGGGCCCGTTCCCTCAGGGCCTCGACGAGCTGGCGCCGGGAGCGGACGAGCATGCCCCAGGCGGTGACGAGGAGGATGAAGACGAAGCCGATGGCGAGGGCGAGGCCGACGTTGATGGTGGGGTCGGGGCGGACGAAGACCTGGGTGACGGAGGCCGCGAGGGCGAGCGCCCCGATCCAGGCGACCTCACGGAAGGGACGGCGAACCGCGACGCTGAACAGGCTCGCGAGGACGGCGCCCGCGGCGACCGGGGCGACGGCACTCACCAGGCAGAGGCCGACGGCGAGTCCCACGGGCCACCGCCGGCGCAGCCAGAGGGCGCAGCAGGCGGCGGCGCCGGCCAGCTGGTCGAGGAGGGAGACGGTCCCGCTGGTGTACTGCGCGCTGGCGTCGGCGGCGAGGAGCCCCACGAAGGCGGCGAGGAGGAAGAGCGAGGTGTCCACGATCCAGTCGCGGACGGTACGGCGGGGTCGGGCCGCCCCGTTCCCGGCCGGTGCGACCAGGTGGGAGGGGAACAGCCAGCGCTGCCGGTCCGTACGAGTCATGTCCGCAAATGTACGCAGGCCGGGGGCGGTCCAGCGGCCGTGCGGGCGGTCGCGCTACGGGAGTCGCGCGGGTCGATACTTTGGTATCGGCCGGCATGGACGGGCGGCGGACGCGACGGGGCGGCCGGCCCGTTCATGATCGGCTCATGAAGAAGATTCTTGAGGGCATCGGGGGACTGCTGCTCGTGGCCGGCGTCGCCGGGGTGATCCGCGAGCTGACCGGCGGCTGGTTCCCCTTCATGGGCCTGACCCGGTTCCTCACGGAGAACGTGGGGTTCCTGGAGGGCCGGGAGCTGTTCGCGAACATCGTCGTCGCGGTCTTCGGACTGGTCCTCGTGATCGGGGCCGGCCGAATAGCGCAGGACTGAGGTGGCGGGGCGAGGACCTGCCGGACGTCCCTGCCGGACGGGCCTACCGGGGCCCGTTCCTACCGGGGCCCGTTCCTACCGGGGCCCGTCCCTACCAGGGCCCGTCCCTACCAGGGCCCGTCCCTACCAGGGCCCGTCCCTACCGGAGCCCGTCCCTACCGGAGCCCGTCCCTCCGAGGCCGTCCCTCCAAGACCGCCCCTACCCGGGCCCGGTTCCTCCCGAGGCCCGTCCCTACCCGGCGTCCCGGTCCGTGGCGCGGCGGCCCCAGCTCGTCCCCGCGAGGACCAGCGCGGCGCCCGCGATGCCGAGGGTGCCGGGGCGGTCGCCGGCGAGGGCGATGCCCGCGGCGGCGGCCCAGAGCGGCTCCGTGCCGAGGAGGAGGCTGACCCGGGACGGCGAGGTGCGGCGGACGGCCCACATCTGCACGAAGAAGGCGAAGAGCGTGCAGAAGACGGAGAGGAAGAGCAGCCCGGCCCACTCGCGCGGGCCGAAGTCGAGGGCCGCGGCCCAGGGCGTGGCGCCGGTGCCGGGGAAGGCGGCGATGACGGCGAACACGGCGACGGCGGAGCCGAGCTGGACGGTGGTGAGGGAGAGCGAGTCGGCCGACCGGACCGCCTTGATCCGGGACATGGCGAGGACGTGGACGGTACGGGCGAGGGCGGCGAACAGCATGAGCAGATCGCCGAGGGAGGGGGCGGTGAACCCGCCGCCCTGGGTCAGCAGCACGACACCGGCGACGGAGAGCGCGGCGGCGGCGAGGAAGGCGCGGGGAGGGGCGACGCGGGTGACGGCGGCCTCGGCGAGCGGGGTGAAGATCATGGTGAGGCTGATGATCAGGCCCGCGTTGGTGGCGGAGGTCTGGACGACGCCGTACGTCTCCAGGAGGAAGATCCCGCCGAGGATCAGCCCGAGGGTCGCGGCACCGCGCCACTGGGCGGCGCCGAGGGCCCGGAGCCTGCGCCACCCGGCGGCGACGAGGACGGGCAGGACCACGGCGAACCGCAGCACGAGGACCGCGATGACGGTGTGGCCGGTGGTGATGCCCTTGGCCGCGAGATAGCTGGCGCCCCAGACGACGGCGACGAGCAGGACGGGCAGGTCGGTGAGCCAGGCCCGGCGCGGGGCGCCGAGGGATACGGGTGCGGCGATCGACGAGGCTGACATCGCGGGCCGGTTCTCCAACGGTAGGGGCGGGGTGGAGACTTCGACGGCTCGCACTCGGAGCGATCACCGTACCGGGACGGGCCCGTGGCGGCTACACCTTTCCTCGGCCGCCGGTTCAGAAGCTGCCGTACGTGGGGCGGCCGGCCAGTTCGTACGTGTGGAGGGTGACGCCCGTGCTGGTGACGCGCGCGTCGGTGAGGCGGAAGGCGGTGGGGCGGACCCCGTCGGAGAAGAGGCGGCGGCCGGTGCCGAGGACCACGGGGAAGACCTGGAGGTGGAGGGTGTCGATGAGGTCGTGGTCGAGGAGGGTCCGGGCGAGGCCGGCGCTGCCGTGCATCTGGATCTCGCCGTCGAGGCGCTCCTTGAGGGCGGTGACCTCCTTGACGACGTCACCGCGGAGCAGGGTGGTGTTCTCCCAGTCCGCCGAGGTGAGGGTGGTGGTGGCGACGTACTTGGGGAGGTGGTTGAGCTTGGAGGCGACGGGGTTGTCGGGGGCGTCGTGCTGGGGCCAGTAGCCCGCGAAGATGTCGTAGGTGCGGCGGCCGAGGAGGAAGGCGGTCGGGCGGGCGAAGATCTCGGTGACGCGCTGCCCGAAGTCCTCGTCGTCGTACGGCGCGGACCAGCCGCCGTGCTCGAAGCCCTCGCTGGGGTCCTCCTCGGGGCCGCCGGGCGCCTGGATGACGCCGTCGAGGGTGAGGAACTGGGTGAGGCTGAGCGTGGCCATGGCGGATGCCCTTTCTTCTCTCCGGACCATCGTGTCTCGGAAGCTCTGACCGCGCCGCCGGGCGGAACTCATCGGTGAACCGGCGAACCGGTGGATCGGTGATCGGGTCGGTGTCCGATTGCCGCCAGCGTCGGGGCGCCCCGCCGACTTTCATTGAACCCGCAACCACTTGACGCTTCTCACGGAGGTTTCGGAATGTCCACGATGAACGGCACGGCGGTCCTGGTCACGGGCGGCAGCCGGGGGATCGGCGCGGCGACGGCGGTGCGGCTGGCCCGGGAGGGCGCCGACGTGGCCTTCACCTGGGTCCAGGACGAGGCGCGGGCCAAGGAGGTCGCCGCGCGGATCGAGGCGGCCGGCCGCAAGGCGCTGCCCCTGCGGGCGGACGCGGCCGACGCCGGGGACGCGGCGGGCGCCGTGGAGTGGGCGGCGGACGCCCTCGGGCGCCTCGACGTCCTGGTGAACAACGTCGGCGCGGGCGTCCTCGGTCCGCTGGAGTCGCTCTCCCTCGCGGAGGTGGACCGGGTCCTCGCGGTGAACGTCAGGGCGGCCTTCCTCGCCTCGCAGGCGGCCGCCGCGCGCTTCTCCGAGGGCGGGCGGATCGTCACGATCGGCACCTGCATGACCCAGCGGGTGCCGGGCCCCGGCGGAACGCTCTACACGATGAGCAAGGCGGCCCTGATCGGGCTGACGAAGGCGCTCGCGCGGGAGCTGGGCGGGCGCGGCATCACGGCGAACATCGTCCACCCCGGTCCCGTCGACACCGACATGAACCCGGCGGACGGGCCGTACGCCCCGGGGCAGGCCGCCATGACGGCGCTCGGCCGCTTCGGCACCCCGGACGAGGTGGCGTCGATGGTCGCCTTCCTCGCGGGCCCCGGCGGACGCTACGTGACGGGCGCCGAGTTCTCGGTGGACGGCGGGCACGCCGCGTGACCCAGTAGAAAGGGAGGCGCGAGGGCGCACCGGTGCTGTCGGGTCGGTGCGCCCTCGCGGGCCGGGCGGGGTGTCGTACCCGCCCAGTTCAGGGGGAGCCGGTCAGCCGCCGAGCTCCTGGTGGCGGGCGGTCAGCCGCGCCGTACCGGCCTCCGTGAGGGAGCCGAAGAGGCGGAGGCGGGAGATGCCGCCGTCCGGGTAGATGTCGATGCGGACGCGGGAGCCGACCGCCGGGGTGTCGAGGACGAACCGGTGGTTGGTGTCGGGCTGGAGGCGGGTCCGGGGCAGGATCTCGGTCCAGTCCTCCGAGCCCTCGGCGGCGACGGAGAGGGCGGCCCAGCCGGCGCTGTTGCCCTTGAGGTAGGCGGTGTCGATCTCGACGGCGCGGATCTCGGACTCGGCGACCAGGGCGTAGCGGATCCAGTCGTTGCCCTTGTCGCGGCGGCGGCGGGTCTCCCAGCCGTCGTCCATCTTGCGGGAGCGGCCCGGCTGGATGGTGTTGGTGGCCGGGGAGTAGAAGCGGTCCGAGGCGTCCTCGACCTGGCCGCCGTTCTCCAGGGCCGCGAGGTCGAAGGTGCCGAGGACGCCGAGCCACGCGGGGTCGGGGGCGACCTCGCCGTAGACGCGGAGGCGGGCGATGCCGCCGTCGGGGTGCTGGTTGACGCGCAGGTGCGTGAAGCGCTGCTCCACGTCGACGGCGAAGCCGTTGGCGGCGTGGCCGCCGACGGCGGTGCGCGGGACGAGCGTCGTCCACTTCACGTCGTCGGCGAGGAGCTCCTCGGGCGAGGGCGAGCCGGCCACGGAGGTCGCCTCGACGGAGACGGCCTGCGGGTAGTTGCCGCGGAAGTGGGCGGTGTCGACGACGATGCCGCGGACGACGCCGGGCGCGCCGAGGCGTACGAGGGCCCAGTCGTGGTCGTCCTCGGTGGGGTGCGGCTGCTGGGCGGAGACGCCGCGGCGGCGGCGGGTCTCCCAGCCGTCCATGATCTTGCCCTTGTGGCCGAAGTGCTCGGGGTCGAACTCGGCGGCCTCGGGCTTCAGCAGGTTCTCGCGCTCGGCGAAGAACTCGTCGTTGGCCGCGACGACGCCCGCGCCGAGGCGCCGGTCGGCGAGGTCCGCGTACTGGGTGAAGGGGAAGTCGGCCGTCCGGTAGTCGGCGTACGGGTCGCCGCCGCCGTAGGGGCTGGCGTCACCGGTGAAGCTGGGTATGGACGACACGTCAGTTGTTCCTTTCGAGGAGGCGGCCGGAGGGCTCGGCGAGGGTGCCGCGGTCGGCGATCTTCTCGCCGCGCAGCCAGGTGGCGGTGACGACGCCGTGGAGGGTCTTGCCGGCGTAGGCGGTGATCCGGTTGCGGTGCTGGAGCTCGGCCGGGTCGACGGTGAAGGTGGCGTCGGGGGCGAGGACGGCGAAGTCGGCGTCGCGGCCGGCCTCGATGGCGCCCTTGCGGGTGAGTCCGGCCAGCCGGGCGGGGCCCTGGGACATCCAGCGGACCACGTCCTCCAGGCTGTGGCCGCGGCGGCGGGCCTCGGTCCAGATGGCGGGCAGGCCGAGCTGGAGGGAGGAGATGCCGCCCCAGGCGGAGGCGAAGTCCGGGGTCTTCAGGTCGGCGGTGGACGGGGAGTGGTCGGAGACGATGCAGTCGATCGTGCCGTCCGCGAGCCCCTGCCACAGCGCGTCCTGGTTCGAGGCCTCGCGGATGGGCGGGCAGCACTTGAACTCGGTGGCGCCGTCCGGGATCTCCTCGGCCGTGAGGGTGAGGAAGTGCGGGCAGGACTCGACGGTGATCTTCACGCCCTCGGCTTTGGCGGCCGCGATCAGCGGCAGCGCGTCCGAGGAGGACAGGTGCAGGACGTGGACGCGGGCGTTGAGCCGGCGGGCCTGGTTGACCAGGTTCTCGATGGCCGTGTTCTCGGCGTCCCGGGGGCGGGAGGCGAGGAAGTCGGCGTAGGCGCCGCCCGAGCGCTGGGGCGCGGCGGCGAGGTGGTGCGGGTCCTCGGCGTGCACGATCATCAGGCCGTCGAAGCCGGAGATCTCGGCGAGCGAGTTCGCCAGCTGCTCCTGGTCGAGCTCGGGGAACTCCTCCACTCCGGAGGGCGACAGGAAGCACTTGAAGCCGTAGACGCCGGCGTCGTGGAGGGGGCGCAGGTCCTTGACGTTGTCGGGCAGCGCGCCGCCCCAGAAGCCGACGTCGATGTGCGCCTTGGTGCGGGCGACGTCCTGCTTGACCCGCAGGTTGTCCACCGTGGTGGTCGGCGGCAGCGAGTTCAGCGGCATGTCGAGCAGCGTGGTGATGCCGCCGGCGGCGGCCGCGCGGGTGGCGGTCCAGAAGCCCTCCCACTCGGTGCGGCCCGGGTCGTTCACGTGCACGTGGGTGTCGACGAGGCCGGGCAGCACGACGTCGTCGCCGACGTCCTCCAGGCGGGCACCGGCCGGTACCTCCGCGTCGTACGGCAGCACGGCCGCGATCGTCCCACCGGAGACGGCGATCGACGCCGGGCGCGTCCCCTCGGGGGTGATGACGCGTGTCGAACGCAGGACCAGGTTGACGTCCACCCGTACCCCTTCTTCCAGCACTTCAACGGGAATTTCAACGAACTGTTGAAAAGGAGTCTTCACTTCCCGGCGACGGGTCGTCAAGGGCAGACTTCCAGCATCGGCCGCCGGAGAACCCGACTTAGAGGTTTCCACAAAGTGGAATCGCGATTCCGTACAGTAGAACGTAGCTCCGCACATGCGAGCCGGGCCCGGACCGCTCCGGGCCGTCACCGACACCGGACAAACACCCCCTGACCGGCGCTGACGCCAGGACCGGGGCCGTGTGCCCCGGCCGACGGCCCGGTAGGCTGCTGCCTTGCCCGCCTGCCCCGAAAGGACCGTTGACGTGCCGACGTCCAGCGCCAGCACCACCGACGCCGCCAAGCCCGCCGCGAGCGGGGGCGTCCAGTCCCTTGAGCGCGCCTTCGACCTCCTGGAGCGGATGGCCGACGCCGGGGGCGAGGTCGGGCTGAGCGAGCTCTCCGCCAGCAGCGGACTCCCGCTCCCCACCATCCACCGCCTGATGCGCACCCTCGTCGCCTGCGGCTACGTGCGCCAGCAGCCCAACCGCCGGTACGCGCTCGGCCCCCGGCTCATCCGGCTCGGCGAGTCCGCCTCCCGCCTCCTCGGCACCTGGGCCCGCCCCTACCTGGCGCGGCTCGTCGAGGAGACCGGCGAGACGGCGAACATGGCCCTGCTCGACGGCGACGAGATCGTGTACGTCGCCCAGGTGCCGTCCAAGCACTCGATGCGCATGTTCACCGAGGTCGGCCGCCGGGTCCTGCCGCACTCCACCGGCGTCGGCAAGGCACTCCTCGCGCACACCCCGGCGGAGGAGGTGCGCGCGCTGCTCGCCCGCACCGGCATGCCGGCCGCGACCGAGAAGACCATCACCACCCCGGACGGCTTCCTCGACGCGCTCGTCGCGGTCCGCGAGACCGGGTACGCCGTCGACGACAACGAGCAGGAGATAGGAGTCCGCTGCCTCGCGGTCTCCGTCCCCGACTCCCCCACCGCCGCGGCCATCTCCATCTCGGGCCCGGCGGGCCGCGTCACCGAGGCCGCCACGGAGAAGATCGTCCCGATCCTCCAGGAAGTGGCCCGCGAACTGTCGGCGGCCCTGGCGAACACGGCGGGCAACAACCAGGGCTGAGACCGACGCGGGGTCGGACCTCGGCCATGTGGTCGAGGTCCGACCCCGCGGACCCGCTCCCGGTGCGCCCGGTCCGTCCGACGGACCGGGCGCACCGGGCGGTTCAGGCGTCGACCGACTCCGTCAGACGCCCGTCCTGCACCGTCACCGTGTGGTCCGTGCGGGCCAGGTGGGTGCGGTCGTGGGTGACGAGCACCGTCGCTGTGCCCCGCTCGGCCGTCAGCGTGGCGAGGAGGTCCATGACCGCCGCGCCCCGCTCGTGGTCGAGGGCGCTCGTCGGCTCGTCGACGAGGAGGACGGACGGCTCGTTCATCAGCGCCCGCGCGATGTTGACCCGCTGCCGCTGACCGCCCGACAGCTGGTGCGGCCGCCGGTGCGCCTGGTCCGCCAGGCCCACCGCGCCGAGCAGTTCCATGGCCCGGCCCTGGACCTCCTTCGGCCCGCGCCCGGACAGATGGGCCATCACCTGGAGCTGCTCCACCGCGCTCAGCGAGGGCAGCAGGTTCGGCTGCTGGAAGACGATCCCGATGTGCTCGCGGCGCAGCTCCGCCTTGGCGGCGGCGGTGAGGCTCCCCGTCTCCGTACCGGCGACGACGACCCGGCCCTCGTCCGGGGTCACCAGGGTCGCGGCGACGGCGAGCAGGCTGGACTTGCCGGAGCCGGACGGGCCGACGACGGCCGTGAGCGTACCGGCGGGGACGGTGAGGGAGACGGCGTCGAGGGCGGTGAGCCGGCCGTCGCCGTCGGGGTAGGTCAGGGTGACGGCGTCGAGGACGAGGCTCATCGGGCGCTCCCGAGGGCGGTGAGGGGGTCGACGGCGGTGATCCGCCGGATGGACAGGGCGGCGCCGAGGACACCGAGGACGACGATCACGGCGGCCGGACCGAGGACCGTGAGCGGTTCGAGGACGAAGGGCACGTTCCCGCCGCTGATGAGGGCGCCGAGGCCGACCGCGAGCGCGGTGCCGAGCAGGGTGCCGGCGGTGAGCATGAGGACGGCCTGCCCGAGGGCGTCCTTGAGGAGGTACGGCGTGGAGGCGCCGAGCGCCTTGAGGACGGCGACGTCACCGCTGCGCTGGATGGTCCAGACGGTGAAGAAGGCCCCTATGACCAGCGCGGAGATGGCGAAGAGGAAGCCGCGCATCAGCTGGAGCGAGCCGTTCTCGGACTGGTAGGACCCTATGGCGGTCAGCGCGCCGTCGAGGGTGCGGGCCTCGGTGCCGGCGGCCTTGTCGCCGGCCGCCCAGTCGACGCCGTCGCCGCTCAGCGCGATGACGGTGGCCTCCTCCTCCGGGGCGGTGCCGTTGCGGCCGACCTTCTGCCAGTCGTCGAGCGAGGTCCACACCACGGGGGTGTGGCTGTACGAGGCGTCGCCGGAGACCGCCGCGACGGTGACCTCCAGCGGGCCGAGGCGGACGGTGTCGCCGGCGCCCACGGCCAGCTCCTCCGCGGCCGACTCGGACAGGACGGCCTTCCCCGCGCCGACCTTCCCGGGCGCGAGACCCGCGCCCGGCTCCGTACCGAAGGCGGAGACCGCGGCGGTGTGCTCCCCGGCGACGGCGTTGAGGGTACGGATGCCGAGCGGGTCGGCCTCCGTCACACCGGGCCGCTTCGCCCACCCGCTCCACTGCTCCTCCGTCACCGTCGAATTGGTGAAGGAGGCCGACTGCCCCGACGGCGGGGCCGCGAAGGCCAGCCGGTCGGCGGGCAGACCGGTGATCGCGGAGATGTTCTCTCGCGCGAGTCCGGCGGTCAGCCCGGACAGCAGTCCCACGAGCAGGGTGATCAGCACGATCACGGTGCCCATGAGGGTGAAACGCCCCTTGGCGAATCTCAGGTCTCTCCATGCCACGAACATGCTGACCAGAGTGGTCCGCGAGGTGCCCCGCGGGCATCGCGCCACGGATTGCTCCGCTATCAAACTTTTGGTTGAGCCCGGATTGTCTCGTCCCGCCTACGCTGGGGGCACCATGGATCCGCGTTCCCTCACCCCCGCCCTGCGCGCCCTGCGCCTCTGCCTGCACCTCCTCATGGCGGGCCTGCTCGTCCTGGCGGCGGTACGGGCGGACTCGACCGCCGGGACGGTGATGTCGGTGGTCATGGGCGCGGTCTACGCGGCGGGCTCGTACCTGCCGTCCGTGCGGAGCTCGCAGCGCGCCGCCGCGGTGTGGCTGGGGGTCCTCGGAGCGTCCTGGCTCGGGCTGCTCTGGCTCACCCCGGAGGCGCTCTGGCTGGCCTTCCCCCTGTACTTCCTCCAGCTGCACCTGCTGCCCACCCGCTGGTCGCTGCCGGTCGTGGCCCTCACGGCGGGCGCGGCGATCCTCTCGTACGTGGGACACGGCGCCCCGCTCAACCCGGGGGTCTTCATCGGGCCGCTGCTCGGCGCGGCGGTCGCGGTGGCGACCGTCCTCGGCTACCAGGCCCTGTACCGGGAGAGCGAGCGGCGGCGCCGGCTCATCGAGGAGCTGATCGAGACACGGGCGGAGCTGGCGGCGGCGGAGCGGCATGCGGGGACGCTCGCCGAGCGGGAGCGGCTCGCCCGGGAGATCCACGACACGCTCGCGCAGGGCCTGTCCTCGATCCAGCTGCTGCTGCGGGCGGCCGAGCGGCAGCTTCCGCCGGACTCCCCCGCCGCGGGCCACATCGGCCGGGCGCGCGAGGCGGCGCAGGACAACCTGGCGGAGGCCCGGCGCTTCGTCCGGGCGCTCACGCCGCCGGACCTGGAGCACGGCTCCCTCGCGGGGGCCCTGGAGCGCCTGTGCGAGCCGGGCGGGGGGCCGGGGCCCCGGGTCCGCTTCTCGGTGAGCGGCACGCCGGTCGAGCTGCCGACCCCGTACGAGGTGGCGCTGCTGCGGATCGCGCAGTCGGCGCTGGCGAACACGGTGCGGCACGCCTCGGCCTCGCGGGCCGAGATCACCCTCTCCTTCATGGACGCGTCGGTGACCCTGGACGTGGTCGACGACGGCCGGGGCTTCGACCCCGTCTCCGTGCGTCCCTCCTCCGACGGTGGTTTCGGGCTTCCGGCGATGCGCTCGCGGGCGGAGTCGCTGGGCGGCACGTTCACCGTCGAGGCGGCGCCCGGCCAGGGCACCGCCGTCGCCGTCTCCCTCCCCCTCCCCACTGGAGCCTGAAGCATGACCATCCGACTCCTCCTCGCCGACGACCACCCGGTGGTACGGGCGGGCCTGCGCGCGGTCCTCGACACCGAGCCGGACTTCGCCGTGGTCGCGGAGGCGGCCACGGCCGAGCGCGCGGTGGAGCTGGCCGCCGCCGGGGACGTCGACGTGGTCCTGATGGACCTGCAGTTCGGCCCGGGGATGCACGGCTCGGAGGCGACGGCGGCGATCACCGCGGCCCCGGGCGGGCCGAAGGTGCTGGTCCTGACGACGTACGACACGGACGCGGACATCCTGGCGGCGGTGGAGGCGGGAGCCTCCGGCTACCTCCTGAAGGACGCACCGCCGGAGGAGCTGGCGGCGGCGGTCCGGACGGCGGCGGCCGGGCAGTCGGCGCTCGCCCCGGCGGTGGCGCACCGGCTGATGGACCGGATGCGGACCCCCGCGGAGGCCCTGACCAAGCGCGAGCTGGAGGTCCTCCAGCTGGTGGGCGAGGGCCTGTCGAACCAGCAGATCAGCAAGGCGCTGTTCCTCAGCCAGGCGACGGTGAAGTCCCACCTGGTCCACATCTTCGCGAAGCTGGGCGTGGACTCGCGCACGGCGGCGGTGGCGACGGCGACGGCCCGCCGGCTGATCAGACGGTGAGGCCGTCGGGCCGGCCCTGGGCCGGCGAGTCGGCCCGCGCGGCCATCAGCTCCTGGAAGGACCGCATGCACGACAGACAGTGCCGGTCCGTCCGCATCCCGTCCGCGCCACGGTCGACGGCCTGACCACAGAGGCTGTTGGCCGCCTGTTTGGCGATCACGTGCCAGACCAGGAGTCCGTTGGAGTCGTCGGGCGCGATGTGCATCTCGTACATGGCGGTCACCGTTCTCGGGAGTCGGGGTTCCCACCCAACTCGTGCCCGGCCGCACCGGCACGGCAGCCAGGTCAAGCGGGTGAAACGAGAACCCCGACCCCGAGCGGGGACCGGCTCACGCGGCCCTCGGGGTGGTGCGTCTGGACTTGGCCGGTGGCGTGGCCTTCCGTCTCCGGACGGGGGCCTCGGCCTTCTTCCCCGCCTCGGTCTTCTTCGCCTCGGCCCTCTTCGTCCCGGGTCTGGTCTTCGGCTCGGGCTCCGGTTCGGGCGCCTCCGCCCCGTCGGCCTTCCCCTCGGGGGCGGTCGTGTCGCGCGAGCCGCGGCCCGTCCGCCACTTCAGCTCGATCTCCAGCTCGATCTCGCCGTCGCCGACCTCGAACTCCACCTCGCTGCGGAGTTCTTCCGGCACCCGCAGGCTCAGTACGCCGGGCCCCAGCGGGATCTCGGCCTCCTCACCCGCCCTGAGCGCGTCGGCGAGCGCCTCCAGCTGGTCGGCGGCCTCGGTACGGGTCAGGGAGCTCTTCTGCTCGAACTTGAGGTCCTTCACGGCAGCCTCCCGTCAGCGGGACGGCCGACGACGTCCTCACCCCGGTCGACGCACAGGGCCCAGATGACGACCCCGGACATCACGATCATGATGACGGACCACCACGGGTAGTACGGCAGTGAGAGGAAGTTGGCGATGATCACGAGCGCCGCGATGCCGACGCCGGTGTACCGCGCCCAAGCGGCCGCCGTGAAGAGTCCGAAGCTGACCAGCAGGGCGACGATGCCCAGGCCCAGATGGACCCAGCCCCAACCGGTGAGGTCGAACTTGAAGACGTAGTTGGGCGTGGTGACGAAGACCTCGTCCTCGGCGATGGCCATGATCCCGCGGAAGATGCCGAACAGTCCCGCGAGGGAGAGCATGACGGCGGCGAAGACCCGCAGGCCCCCGGCCCAGGCGTATTTCGCCGACGAGGCGTGAGCGGTGTGCGTGGCGTTCATCTCGGTCTCTCCTTCTCCCCGGCCCGTCTCACCGAGGGGCCGTGGTGGTGCCGGCGGACGTGGACGGACGGTCGTCGTTCAGGACGAGGGCCTTGGCCCGCTGGAACTCCTCCTCGCTGATGTCGCCCCGGGTACGGAGGTCGGCGAGCCGATGGAGTTCCTCGGCCCGGCTGGGCCTGCTGCCGCCGCCGGCGGTCTCGCGGACGTAGGCGTCGAAGGCCTGCTGCTTCTCGCGGGCGTGGTCGATCTCGCGGCGGCCCATGCTCTTGCCGCGGGCGATCACGTAGACGAGCACGCCGAGGAACGGCAGCAGGATGACGAACGCCATCCAGCCGGCCTTGCCCCAGCCGCCCAGGGCGTCGTCGCGGAAGATGTCGCCGATGATCCGGAAGAGCAGGATGAACCACAGGATCCACAGGAAGAACCACAGCATGGTCCAGAACATGCTCAGC
The DNA here is from genome assembly GCF_044333355.1 of Streptomyces sp. NPDC021012. Taxonomy (NCBI): domain Bacteria; kingdom Bacillati; phylum Actinomycetota; class Actinomycetes; order Kitasatosporales; family Streptomycetaceae; genus Streptomyces; species Streptomyces sp. NPDC021012. The sequence goes on along the minus strand of NZ_JBIRQU010000003.1, from coordinate 246,269 downwards.
AGCGGATAGTCGTAGGCGAGGTACATCTGTGTGTCCATGTCTCGGCTCCGTTTCCGGTTCCTTCTCCCGCCGGGCTTCCGCCGGGGTCCGTCTCGGTCATTCCGGCAGCCGCCGCAGTTCCACCACGTGCAGTCCGAGGGACTGGAAGCGGGCCAGCAGGCCGTAGAGGTGGGCCTCGTCCACGAGAGGGCCGTACAGCACCGTCTGGCCGGAGATCATCACGTGCTCCAGCTCGGGGAAGGATCCGATCAGGGCCTCCGACATGAGGCCGTCGATCCGGATCTCGTACTGCATGATCTGCCCCTCCCGTGGTGGGGGTGGCTGTCACAGGGCCGGTCGGGCCCTGATGCGATGGTCCGTCTTCGCGTCTCCGGCTGCCTCACCCTGCGCGGGTGACTCAGGGGCCCTCGGAACCGGGCTCCGACGGCGCGGGCCCCTCGGTGTCCCGGCGGCGGCCCGCACCCGCGGGGCCGTCCGCCGCGGCCCCGCCCGTACCGGTGTCCCCACCCGTACCAGCGGTCCCGTTTGCGCCCGTGGCCCCTTCCGCACCGGTGGCCCCGCCCGCACCGGGGAGGCCGCGCGTCACCAGGAAGCTCGCCAGGGTGATGCCCCCGGTCGCGAGGATGGCCGCCTTGAGGCCGGCCAGCTGAGCCGAGGCGTACGAGTCGGTGACGGCGTCCACCTCCTGGGGCGGAAGTCCCGCGTCCTCCGCCGCCGCACGGACCTCGTCGGCGGGGACGAAGCTGATCCCGGCCTCCAGGGCGACGCTCGTCTGCCGGAGCGCCTCCTCCGAGAGCCTCGGGTCGTCCTCCACCTGGGTGGTGAAGGCCTGGGCCAGGGCCCCGATCAGCAGGGATCCGATGAGGGCCGTGCCCAGCGCGGACCCCAGGTTCTGGGCGGTGAACTGCAGGCCGCCGACCTCGCTGCGCTCCCGCTCCCCGACGCTGGACTGGACGACGTTGCCGAGCTGCGAGGCGAGCAGCCCCATGCCCAGGCCGAGGAGGGCCATGGCCGAGAAGAACTGGGCGTCGTCGATGACGGGGTCGATGGTGCCGAGGAGCCAGGCGATGGCGGCGAGGAGCAGGACGAGGGCCGTCCGCACGATCCGCCGCGGACCCAGCTTGCGTCCGAGTTTCGCCGCGCCCAGGGAGGCCGCGAGCATGGTGACGGAGACCGGCAGCAGCCGCAGTCCCGTCTCGAAGGCGTCGAGTCCCTGCACCACCTGCAGATAGAGCGGGATGGTGAAGAACAGCCCCAGCAGGATGAGGTTCTGGCTCAGCAGGGTCATCAGCCCCGAACGCAGGGTGGGCCTGTGGAACAGGGCCAGATGGACCAGGGGGTCGGCGCCGGCGGCCTCCCGCCGCTCCTCCCAGACCCGGAAGAGGAACAGGACCACCACCCCGGCCCCGACCACGAACAGCGTGGGGGCGAAGCCGAAGACGGTGAAGGGCGGGTTGCGCGGCTCCACCCATCCCCAGGTGCCGCTCTGCAGCACGCCGAGCACGCCGAGGCCCAGGCCGACCGCCGAAAGGACGGCGCCGACGACGTCCAGGCCGGGACGCCGGCTCACCGGGGCCGGTTCCGGGATCGCCCGCCGCGCGAGCAGGACGGCAAGCACCACCACGACCTCGCCCGCGAAGACCAGGCGCCAGGTGAGGTACGTCGTCACCCAGCCGCCGAGCAGCGGGCCGACCGCGATGCCGGCACCGGCCAGGCCGCCCACGACGCCGTACGCCACGGAGCGGTCGCGGCCCCGGTAGGACTCGGCGACGAGGGCCGCCATGGACGGGAGCACCAGGGCGGCGCCGAGCCCCTCGATGACCGACCACCCCAGGGCCAGGACCCACAGACGGGGCGCCACGGCGGTCAGGGCCGATCCGAGGCCGTAGACGGTCATGCCGATCAGGAAGACGCGGCGACGGCCCAGGATGTCACCGATTCTGCCTCCGATGATCATGAAGGCGGCCATGACCAGGGCGTACAGGGTGATGACGGCCTGGATGGCGGTCACCTCGGTGTCGAAGTCCTCGACCAGCTGGCTGATGGACACGTTCATGACGGAGGTATCGAGCACCATCAGGAACTGGGCCGTCCCCAGCACGATCAGAGCGCGCCACTTCTTCACGGTCGCCACCTCGCCGGGCCTGGCCGCCGGTGTCGGCGGCAGCGGAAGGTCGAGCCCACCCTCGCCGCCATCACATCCGAAACGGTCACCGGCCGCCTCACCCGGGGCGGGTGAGGAAGGGCCGCGGGACGGGTGCGTCCTCCGGTGCCCGGCGCCAGGTCACAGCAGCCGCAGCTCGCGGGCGCGGCGGACGGCGTCGTTGCGCCGGTGCACCGACAGCTTCCGGTAGGCGCTCTTGAGGTGGGTCTTCACCGTGTTCACGGACACGAACAGGTCGGCGGCGATGTCCTCGGTCGACATCGCCCGGGCGAGCCGCTCCAGGACCTCGCGCTCCCGTCCGCTGAGCTGCTCCACCGGCGCGCCCGGCCCGGTTCCGGGTCCGCCCCGCTCCGTCCCGTCGTACGACTCGGATCCGGGTACGAGCCATCCGGCGGCCGACGCCCGCAGCGGGGGCTCGGCCAGGAAGGGAGCGATCCAGGGTCCGGCGACCCGGAAGGCGCGCCTGAGCCCCTCGCGGCGCCCCTCGGCGAGGGCCTGGGCGACCATCCTGCGGGCGGTGGCCGTGTCCCCCTCCAGTACCGACGCCCGCGCCCGTACCAACGCGGCCGGTACGGACACCCCCGGACCGGCGCTCCCGTGGGCCGCGAGGCCGTCGAGCAGGCGGAGGGCCGTGCCGGGGTCGCCGGCGGCGAGGTGGGCCCGCGCCGCGCCGACGGTGCACTCCGGCAGCTCACCGGCGAGCTGGCGGAGGACTTCGACGGCCGCGTCCGGGCGGCCCTCGGCCAGATGGGCTTCCGAGGCGACCAGGGCGGCACGGCCCTGCGCCCAGGGCGATGCCTCGGCGGCGGGGACGGGCCGGGCCGCGACGGCCAGCGCCTCCCGCGTACGGCCCCGGTCCAGGAGCACGCCGGCCGTCACGGCCCGCCTGACGGCGGCCGTCACCGGGTCCACCGGCGGCCGGTCGGACGTCCGGGCGAGGAGGGCCTCGGCGCGGTCCAGCTCGTCCCGGTCGAGGGCGACCGCGGCGAGCACCAGCTGTCCGAGCCCGGAACCCGACGGCTGGGCGAGGCCGTACCGCTCGGCCTCGGCCGTCATCGCGAAGACCTTGCGCTCCGCCGCGCTCGGCCTGGCGTCGAGGTGGTCGACGAGCGCCAGGTGTTCCAGCGCCTCCATCCTCGGGAGGAGCGTGGACGCCGTACGGGGACCGCGGGTCACCGCGGTGAGGGCGGCCCGGGCCTCGTCGTGGTGTCCGGCCCACAGCCGCGCGGAGCCCACGTGGGTCAGCAGGAGGGCCGCGAGTTCCGGGTGCCCGTCCAGCAGCCGGGAGGGCAGCTGCGGCATCAGCCGCTGGGCCGTCCGGGCGGCGCGCTCCGCCTGGTGCGCCGAGCCGGCCAGCCGTCCGGCGAGCGCCTCGAGCAGGGCGCAGCTCAGCAGGGCCGCCGGGGAGCCCCGGTCGTCGGCCGCCAGCTGCTCCGCCGCGCGGCGCAGGTGCGCCAGGCCGCCGTCGAGAGCCGGGCGGGACAGTTCGCATGCGGCGCGGACGAGGTTCAGGGACGGGTCGGCCGCCTCTCCCTCCGTCCCGGCGAACCAGTCCGCCGGCTCCGCGAAGCCGAGGCCGGTGAAGAGCTGTCCGATCGCCAGGTCCTCGACCAGGGCCCGGGCCATGTACGTCCAGTCCTGGGCGGCGGCGCCGTGCGCCAGCATCTCGGGGAGCGTGCCGAAGCGCCGCAGCCAGTGCGCGGCACGCCGGTGCAGCTCCGGCTCGACGCCGGGGGCGCGTTGGCGCAGATGGGTCCGGAGGATCTCCCGGAACAACGGGTGGAGCCGGTACCAGCCCTGCCCGAAGTCCTCGACGAAGGCGTTGGCGCGGTGCAGTGCGGCCAGGATCGTCGCGGCGTCACGCCGCCGGGTCAGCTCGTCCGCCAGGTCGGGGCAGAAGCGGTCCAGCACGCTGATCCGCAGCAGCAGGTCCTGCGTCTCCGGTGTCTGCCGTTCCAGCACCTCGGCCAGCAGGAAGTCGGCGATCGTGCTGCGCCCTGCCTCGAACTCCTTCAGATAGCGCTCGGGATCCGGGGTCGACCGCGCGGCCAGGGCGCTCAGCCGGAGGCCGGCCGCCCATCCCCGGGTGCGCTCCACCAGTGCCCGGGCCACCGGGGCGGACAGTGACAGGCCGTGCAGTTCGAGGAGGTCGACCGCCTCCTCGGTGGTGAAGGCCAGCTCGGCGTCCCGGATCTCGGTCATCTCGCCGGCGAGGCGGTAGCGGTGGAGCGGGAGGAGGGGCTCGGTACGGCTGACGAGGACGAGGCGCAGTCCCTGCCCCGCGTGCCGCAGGACGAACTCCAGCTGCCGTCCGACCTCGGGGTCGGTCATCCGCTCGAACTCGTCGATCACCACGGTGACGGGCCGGTCGCGCCCGGCGAGTCCCCAGGCGAGTCGGCTCAGGAGCGTGTGGGGGGCTCGTGTCGCGTCGATGGGGAAGCCGACTGCGGTGGGCACCGGTGCCCCGGCGGCGTTCAGGGACTGGAGCAGATGGGCCCAGAACATCCCCGGACCCTCGACCGCCGCGTCGAGCGCGAGCCAGGCGACCGGCCGCCCCAGGTTCGCGGCCCAGTCGGCGACCAGGAGGGTCTTGCCGGCCCCCGCACTGCCGTTGACCACGGTCAGCGGGGTCAGCAGGGCCTGTTCGAGGTGCTCGACCAGCCGGTCGCGGCGCAGGAACGTGCCGGGGCGGCTCGGCAGGGCGAATCGTGTCCGCAGGTACGGGTCTCCCAGCGGGTCGGGACCGCCGGGAACCGGGGCGCCCCGCGGCAAATCGTCGCCCGTGGCCTCCACGTCCACCACCACCTTCCGGTCGGGCCCGCCGAAACGGGCCTGCCTTCAGGATGGAAGCTTTCTCTCCGGTTCGGCCATCGCACAGAGCCCTGTAAACCCCTCCCGGGTACCCGAAGGTCCCGCTCCGGAGGGGCCTCCGGGGACCGGCCGGAGGCCGGCCGCCGGTCTACTGCCCGGGCCGCGGGGGACCGAAGAGTTCGACCGCGCGCCGGACCCCGGCGAGTCCCTCGGCGAGGGCGCTGACGGAGCCGACGGAGCCCGCGACGAGCAGCAGGGAGCGGCGCAGCCGCCGTACCTCGGGGTCACCGCTGAGCGCCATGGCGTCGAGGGCGGCGAGCTCGTCCTCGGCGATCTCCCGGTCGGCGAACTCGACGCGGTGCGCCGCCAGTTCACGCCGGAGCCGGGATACGGCGGATCGCAGTTCGGCCACCCTGGGGTCCACGCCCTCGCCGGTCACTCGCCTCTGCCCCACGCTTCGCAACATGGTTCTCCCCCCGCACGACACCGTGCGCAGAACTCCGTACGACGAACACTCCGGACACCCCGAGCCGGCCCCCCGGACGGCGGTCGGGCGCCGTGATTCGCGGGCCAGTTAACTCCTTCGCCACCCCACCGCGCCACCCTTGGTGGACGGAATTCAGGCGACCGTGTGATTCCGCCCCATGAGGTATGCAGTCCCCATGACAACGACACATGACCGAAGCCCCGTCGTCGCCGGACTCCTCCTCGCCGCCGGGGGCGGCAGGCGGCTCGGGGGACGCCCCAAGGCGCTCCTCCCGCACCGGGGGCGGCCGCTGGTCGAGTACGCGGTGGGGGTGCTGCGCGGCGCCGGGTGCGAGGTGGTGCACGTGGTGCTCGGGGCGTCGGCCGACGCCGTACGGGAGCGGGCGGAGCTGCCCGGGTGCGTCCTGGTGGACAACCCGGAGTGGGCGGAGGGCATGGGCTCCTCCCTCCGGGCCGGGCTCGCCTCGCTGGCCGCCGACCCGCGCGGTGTGGACGCGGCACTCGTCCTCCTCGTCGACCAGCCGGGCATCGGCCCGGAGGCCGTGTCCCGGGTCCGCGCGGCGTACGACTCCCGGAACGCGCTGGCGGCAGCCTCGTACGAGGGCAAGCGCGGCCACCCGGTGCTCTTCGGCGCGGACCGCTGGCCGGAGATCGCCGAGGGCGCGGTGGGCGACCGGGGCGCGCGGGACTATCTGGCGGCACACCGGGATGCGATCACGCTGGTGGACTGCTCGGATGTGGCCGAGCCCTACGACATCGACACGGAGGCGGACCTGTCCCACCTGGAGTGAACGGGCTGGCACCGAGCGCCATGTTCTGTCGATCCGGAGAATCTCGACATCAACAAACCATTGAACTTCCACTATGAGGAAACTAGTATCCACTGTTCAGAAGCCCCTGCTAGTTCAGAGGCGCTAGCGGCCGTATCTCGGCGCCTGCGGCACTCCGTGCCGTCCCGTGACGCCCGGCGGCCGCCTCGCACCGCCCGTGAAGTCCGCTGAAGGAAGTGACAGTTCATGTCCGCACCAGCGCCGTCGCCCCTGGCCGTCGTCGATGCCGAGCCCCTCCCGCGTCAGGAGGAGGTGCTCACCGAGGCCGCCCTGGCCTTCGTCGCCGAACTGCACCGGCGGTTCACCCCGCGCCGGGACGAGCTCCTCGCCCGTCGGGCGGAGCGTCGCGCCGAGATCGCCCGCACGTCCACCCTGGACTTCCTGCCGGAGACGGCCGCGATCCGCGCCGACGACTCCTGGAAGGTCGCGCCGGCCCCGGCGGCCCTGAACGACCGCCGTGTCGAGATCACCGGCCCGACCGACCGCAAGATGACGATCAACGCGCTCAACTCCGGCGCGAAGGTCTGGCTGGCGGACTTCGAGGACGCCTCCGCGCCGACCTGGGAGAACGTCGTCCTCGGCCAGGTCAACCTGATCGACGCGTACACCCGGAACATCGACTTCACCGACCCGAGGTCGGGCAAGTCGTACGCGCTGAAGCCGGCCGACCAGCTCGCCACCGTCGTCATGCGGCCGCGCGGCTGGCACCTGGAGGAGCGTCACCTCACCTTCGACGGACGCCCGGTGCCCGGCGCGCTCGTCGACTTCGGCCTGTACTTCTTCCACAACGCCCAGCGTCTGATCGACCTCGGCAAGGGCCCGTACTTCTACCTCCCGAAGACGGAGTCGCACCTGGAGGCCCGCCTCTGGAACGACATCTTCGTCTTCGCGCAGGACTACGTCGGCATCCCGCAGGGCACCGTCCGCGCCACGGTCCTCATCGAGACCATCACGGCCGCGTACGAGATGGAGGAGATCCTCTACGAGCTCCGCGACCACGCCGCAGGACTGAACGCGGGCCGCTGGGACTACCTCTTCTCCATCGTCAAGAACTTCCGTGACGGCGGGGCCAAGTTCGTCCTTCCGGACCGCAACGCGGTCACGATGACGGCCCCGTTCATGCGCGCGTACACCGAACTCCTCGTCCGCACCTGCCACAAGCGCGGCGCGCACGCGATCGGCGGCATGGCGGCCTTCATCCCGTCCCGCAAGGACGCCGAGGTCAACAAGGTCGCCTTCGAGAAGGTCAAGGCCGACAAGGACCGCGAGGCCGGCGACGGCTTCGACGGCTCCTGGGTCGCCCACCCCGACCTGGTCCCCATCGCGATGGCCTCCTTCGACGCCGTCCTCGGCGACAAGCCGAACCAGAAGGACCGCCTCCGCGAGGACGTCTCCGTCGCGCCCGGCGACCTCATCGCCATCGACTCGCTCGACGCGAAGCCGACGTACGACGGCCTGCGCAACGCCGTCCAGGTCGGCATCCGCTACATCGAGGCGTGGCTGCGCGGCCTCGGCGCCGTCGCCATCTTCAACCTGATGGAGGACGCGGCCACCGCCGAGATCTCGCGCTCGCAGATCTGGCAGTGGATCAACGCCGGCGTCGTCTTCGAGAACGGCGAGACGGCCACTCCGGAGCTGGCCCGCAAGGTCGCCGCCGAGGAGCTCGCCGCGATCCGCGCCGAGATCGGCGAGGAGGCCTTCGCGGCCGGCAAGTGGCAGCAGGCCCACGACCTGCTCCTGCACGTCTCCCTCGATGCGGACTACGCGGACTTCCTGACGCTTCCCGCCTACGAGCAGCTGGTCGGCTGACCCGACCCGTACGGCTGACTCGGCTGCCCGCACAGCCGCCGACAGCGACCTGACCAGGGCTCCGCCCCCGGTGCCGCACGGCGCCGGGGGCGGAGCCCTGTCCGTTCCCGATCGCCGCACAGGTGACGTGACGGAACCGAGATATGCAGCTACCTAGCGGTAATAAGCCACGCCGTGCGAGATTCCGCCATGCCACCGGCCGGCGGCTGTCCCCCACGTCACTGCGTACCGCATACCGCAGGAGCACAGCCATGCCTTCGACCCCCCACCGTGCGCTGCGCGCACTCCTGGCACTGTGTACCGCCGCCGGGCTCGCCTCCCTCACCGCCCCCGTCGCCCACGCCTCCCCCGGCTCCGGCCCCACCGCCGTCGTCGCCATGGGCGACAGCTACATCTCCGGCGAGGCCGGCCGCTGGCAGGGCAACAGCCTGACCAACTCCGGCAGCCGCAACGGCACCGACCGGGCCTGGACCGGCAGTGCGTACGACCCGTCCCGGGTGTACGGCACCACGGCGGGCGGCTGCCACCGCTCGGACGTCTCCGAGGTGAGGAGCGCCGGGTCCATCGCCTCCTCCCTGATCAACCTCGCCTGCTCCGGGGCGACCACGAAGAACGTCTTCCGCGCCTCCCAGGGCGGCGAGGCCTACAAGGGCGAGGCGCCCCAGGCCGACCAGCTGGCGGCGGTGGCCGCCGCGAACGACGTCAAGCTGATCGCGCTGTCCATCGGCGGCAACGACCTCGGCTTCGCCGACATCATCTCGACCTGCGCGACCGACTACATCGTCTGGTACTCGTACTGCCACGACGACCAGCAGGCCGAGGTCGACGCGAAGATCGACGGCGTGATGGCCGACGTCGGCCGGTCCGTGGACGAGATCCGGGCGGTCATGACCACCGCCGGGTACGCCGCCTCCGACTACCGGATCGTGCTCCAGTCGTACCCCTCCCCCATCCCGCGCGCCGCCGAGAACCGGTACGCGGAGAGCGGCTGGGCCCGTACGAACACCGGTGGCTGCCCCTTCTGGAACCTCGACTCCGACTGGGCCCGCGACTCCCTGGTCCCGCAGATCGCCGACCGCCTCAAGGCAGTCGCCACGGCCAAGGGCGTGCAGTTCCTGGACCTGCGGGACGCGCTCCAGGGCCGCGAGGTCTGCGCGAAGGCCAGCAGGCAGGTGACGGCGACCGTGCCGCCGTCGGCGACGACGAGCGAGTGGGCGCGCTGGATCGACAGCCAGAGCACGCAGGGCCTCGTCCAGGAGTCGATGCACCCCAACGCCTACGGCCAGCAGGGCTTCGGCCGCTGCCTGGCCCTGGTCTACGCCCGCCCGACGGGGAACCAGAGCTGCCGGAACACGGCGGGGGCGGGGCCGTCGGGGATGTACCTCACGGCGGGGTAGCGGTCACGGTCACGGGAGGGCGATGCCGAGCGGGCGGAGGACCCGCTCGGTCTCGTGCCGGTCCGCGGCGGCCATCGCGCGGACCAGGGCGGCGGAACCGCCGGGCCAGGAGGCCGCCGCCGTGTCGAAGGCGGCGCGGCGGGACTCCAGGGGCCCCTTCTTGGCGGGCAGCGCGTCCAGGACGTGCAGGGCCCGGGCCGAGGTCCGCACCTGGATCGGGTCCGCCTCCTCGCCCCTGTCCCGCAGGGCGTCGAGGGCGTACGCGCCGATGACCGGGTCGCGGAGGGCGCCGCGCAGGGCCTCGGGCGGCGCTCCGGCGGTGTCCAGGACGGCGAAGAGGCCTCGGGTGGCGGCCGCCTCTTCGGTGCCGGCGTGGACGGTGCCGAGGGCGGCGAGCAGCCGGGACCAGGCGTCGGCGGTGTCCGCGCGCGCGTGGAGCCAGTCGGCGAGTACGCGCGCGGCGACGGACGCCGACCAGCCTCCGGCGGCGGCGACCACGTCCGACGCGGTCCAGGCGAGGGCCTCGGCGGCGTCGGGGGCGGCGACCCCGCGCACTCCGAGCAGGTAGCGGACGACGCCCGCGCCGCGCGGGGTGAGTCCGAAGGCGTCTCCGGCGCGGAAGACCAGCCCGGTGGCGGCGAGGTGGTCGAGGACCGCGGCGAGGTCGCGGGCCGGTCCTTCGAGCCGGTCCCGGTCCTCCTCGGTCGGCTCGGCCGTGCCGAGGAGGCGCCCGAGCTCCGCCACGGGCGGGACGGCGTACGCGTCGGGTGCCGCGTCCGGCACGGGTACGGGCAGGTCCTCCAGGTCCGGGTCGACGGCCCAGTCCTCGTACTCGGCGGCCTTGCGGGCGACGGACTCGGCGGAGCAGCCGCGCTGGTAGACCGCGTACAGCAGGTGCGGCGCCTCGCCCCCGTAGGGCTCGAACTCCTCCTCCGCGAGCTCCTCGACGGCGGCGATGAGGGCGTCGGCGTCCTCCTCGACCGGCCCGGTCTCGATCGCGGGCGGCGGGGGCGCGGGGGCGGCGGGGTCCCCGTAGTAGTCGAGGTGCTCGTCGAGGAGGGCGTCGGCGAGGACGAGGTGCGGGAAGGCCTCGGGTCCCGGCGCGAACCGCGCGTACGGTCCGGCGAGCTGCTCGGCGAGCCCGGCGGCGGTCCAGCGGTCCTGGAGGGCGGCGGCGAGCTGCCCGATGCCGGTCGCGACGGCGTGGTCGGTGAGCAGCGGCCCCGAGGCGGGGGGCGTCTCGGCGTCCCGTACGTACGCGTGCGTGAGCGCCTCCGCGAGCAGGACGTCCGCGAGTGCCGTCCGGCCCATGAGGTGGGCGCGGTGCACGCCGTCGGGAAGCGGTGCGCCGTCGAGGGCGGCGAGCCTGCGCCGTACGTCCTCGGGGTCGTCGAGGTCGGCGCCGACCGTGCGCAGGAGCGAGGCGTACCAGCGGTGCCAGGTGAGGTTGCCGGGGTCGTTCATGGCCCGTTCGAAATCGGGCGCGGACTCCGCGACCACCACGGCGATCCGCTCCTGCCGCCCTCCGTCGAACCGCGCCGCGAGCTCCCCGAGCACGGCCGGATAAGCGGCGAGCTCCCCCGGCGGCGCGTACACGAAGGTCGGCAGATCCTCGACCAACAGCTGCCGCACGAGCCCCGGCGTCGGCTCCGGCAGCCCCGTCGCCCGGTCCGCCCCGCGCAGCGCGAGCAGCCCCAGGACCGCTTCCGCGGCCCGCGCGAACGCGGGGTCACGACGCTCGGTCGCTCCGTCGAGGAAGCTGTCGAGCCCGGTGTTGGTGAGAACGGTCCCGGCCACGCTTCCCAGGGTAATTCCGGGGGGCCGGTTCCGGCGGGCAAGAGCGACGGGTCAGGAGTGTCGGCGCAGTTCGCGGGCGACGTGGGTCAGGTGCTGGACGTGGCCGGCGAGGATCCAGGAATCGGGGTGGCCGGTGCCGGGCGGGCCCGTGCCGTCGGCGCAGACCTGGAGCCAGCGGTCTCCCTCGCTGTACTCCGCTCCCCTGAAGTCGGGGGCGGCGACGATCTCCCGGGCGAGCGCCCGGACCGTCAGGTGGTGGTCGGTCTCCGCCGGTACCTCGCCGACGAGGAAGGTGAGCGCGGTGGTGTAGCGCAGGGCTCCGCGGAACGGGTCGTCGCCCGTGTCGGAGACGCGGTCCGCGCTCGCCGCGTCGTGCGCCCCGTAGTCGCCGTAGGCGGGTCGCGGACCGTGTCCGGCGTGGCGGAGCAGGTCGGGAAGGTGACGGTCGGTCCGGTACGTCTCGGCCAGGGGTGCTCCGTACGCCTCGGGGTGGGTGCGGGGGAAGGCGCCGGCGAGGAGGACGACGGTGCGCCAGGGGTGCAGGGGGCCGAGGAGGTTCAGGGTGTGGAGCGCCGTGTGGTGCGCGTCCTGTTCCTCGTCGACCTCGCCCAGGTCGACGAGGAGGTCCACCGGACACCGTGCGAAGGCGATCCGTTCGAGGAGACGGCAGAGGGCTTCCGCCGACCGCTCGTCAGGGGGCCCGGTCGGGCGTAGCCGGACGCCGAGACCGGTGCCACCGGATCGGGCCGCCTCGGCGCAGGCCACCTGCTGCCGGGGGTCGCGCTCGACGCCGGTCACGGGCCGCAGCGGCGGCCCGGCCGCGCCGGAGCCGGGGAATCCGGGCTCGCGCTCGACATGGCAGGTGTCGACCCAGGCGGGGTGATCGCGCTGCACCCGCGCGATCAGGCCGAAGGCCTCGTACGTGTGGCGGGCGAGTGCGGCCGGGTCGGGGTCGAGGGGGTGGAGCGGTGGGCGGCCGGGGGTCCGCTCGCCGCCGACCCGGGGCGGGACGGTCCAGAGGGGCGCCACGCGCGTGCGTACGTCCGGCGTCAGCAGGCCGTACGCCGTGAGCGCGCTCCACCGGGCGGGCAGTGCGGGTACGTAGATCGGCTCGGACATCGGCGTCCCCCCAGCGCTCTGTCGCATCCCCTGATCGCAGGGTGAGGGACCGTCACGTCCGGCGAAAGGGTGCGGTTCCGGCCACGCGGAGGGCGGTTCAGCGGACCACCACCGTCCTCGGTGCCGAGAAGTCGCCCCAGGTGCCGTCCGGGAGTTGGGCGCGGAGGGTGAGGGTGTAGCGGGTGCCAGGGGGGTCCTGGACGGCGAAGGTGTAGGTGGCGCGGCCGGGGGGTGGGGTGGTGCCCCAGACGATGGTGGTGGCGAAGCGGCCGTTGAGGTGGAGTTCGTGGTGGGTGACGGGGGCGCCCGTCTTCGGTGGGGTCCAGGTGAGGGTGATCTCGCCCTGGGTGGCCGTGGCGGTGAGGGCGGTGGGGGCGGTGTTCGGTGGGGCGCCGGGGGACGGGGAGGTGGTGAGGTCGGCCGGGGTGCTGTCCGGGGAGGAGTTCTCGGCGGCGTCGCGGGCGCGGACGGTGAACGCGTAGGCGGTGCCGGGGCGCAGGCCGGTGAGGTGGGCGGTGGTGGCGGTGCCGGGGACGGTGTGGATGCGGGTGTCGGCCTGGTAGACGTCGTACGCGGTGACGCGGGTGTCGTCGCGGGCCGGGGACCAGTGGAGGGTGGCGGCGCGGTTGCCGTCGGCGGTGGCGCGCAGCGCGGTCGGGGCGGTGGGGGGTGTGCGGTCCTCGGCGGCGGCGGGGAGGGTGGTCGCGGTGACGGTGGCGCTGGGGGCCGAGACGTTGCCGGCGGCGTCGCGGGCACGGACGGTGAAGCGGTGGCGGGTCGCGGGGGTGAGGCCGACGACGTCGGTCATCAGGGTGGTGGCGGGGAGGTCCTTGACCTCGCGCCCCTCGCGGTAGACGGCGTATCCGGTGACGGCGCGGTCGTCGGTGGCCGCGCTCCACATGACGTGGACGGTGCTCGCGCTGCCCGCGGTGGCGGTGACCCCGGTGGGGGCGGTGGGGGCGCGGGTGTCCTCCGGCGCGGGGGCGGCGGGGCCGGCGCAGGCGGTGAGGGTGAGTGCGAGCGCGGTCAACAGGCTTGCGGTGAGCGTGCGTTGCACGGGCCGGCCTCCGTCCGTCGAAAAGGTCCAGACCTATATCGCACAGGGGGCGGAGGTCCGGCAAGGGGGCGTTGTCAGTGGGGTGCGCTTCACTGGAATCGTCACGCTCCGTAGTCGAACCTGGGGGAATCATGACGGACCGTACGACCTATGTGACGCTCGCCGGGGTGCGCCGGCGCGGCTGGACCGACGCGATGGTGCGGGACCTGCTCGGCATGCCCGACGTGCAGGGGCGCGATCCGCGCCGCTGGTCCCTCGCGCCGGTGCGGCTCTATCTCCTGGCGCGGGTGGAGGCGGTGGAGCGGACGGCCGAGTTCGGCGAGGCGGCCGCGCTCCGCCGGGCCCGGGCCGCGGCCCCCGGGGAGCACGCCGAGCTGCGGCGGGCCGCCGTCCTGACCGCGATCCGCGCGGAGCCGATCGAGGTGCCCCTGCTGCCCGGACCCGAGCTGGAGCGGCGGGCGGTGCGGCACCGGCACCTGCTGGGGGCCCGCAGTCCCGGGCCGGACCCCGCCGCCTCCCTGGTGCGGTGGCAGGTGAGCTATCTGCGGCACGCCCTCGCGCGGTACGAGTCGCTGCTCGACGGGCTGTACGGGGAGACCGGCCGGGGCGAGGCCGAGCGGCTGCTGCGGCGGCGGATGTACGAGGCGATCGCCGCCGCCTACCCCGCGCTGGCCCGGGAGTGCCGGCGGCGGATCGCGGTGGAGCGATGAGCACCGCCGCCGACCGTCAGGCCGTCAGCAGGCGGACGATCGCGCGGCAGGCCGCCGGGATCGGGGCGACGACCCGGACCGCGCAGCGGGCCTGGAGTTCCTCGGCCGCCTCGCCGAGCGGGCCGCCGCCGATGACGACGGCGCGCGCCCCGTCCCGTTCGGCACAGGCGCGGACGGCGCGCTCCAGCTGGTCGAGGAGGAGCGCCGGGTCGGCGGAGAGGCGTTCGGGGGCGCCCTCGGTGAGCCGGAGGCCGGTGTACCGGTCCGCGAGGCCCAGGGCCGTGACGCGCTCGGCGATGGCCTCCGCGAGGAGCGGGGTGGTGGTCGCGATGCCGAAGGGCGTTCCGTCGGCGGCCGCCTCCAGGAGCGCGGCCTCGCCGATGCCGACGACGGGAATGCCGGCCGCGGGAGGCGTCTCCGCCGCCCCGGCCGCCGCGGCCGCCGTCGCCTCGGCCGCTCTCCTCGCCCCGGCCGCTCTCCTCGCCCGGAGCGCTGCCGTCGCGTCGGTCGCGCTCGTCGTGCTCGTCGCACTGGTGGCGGCCGTCGCCTCCCGCAGTGCGGTCAGGCCCGGGTCGCCGAAGGCGGCGACGAGGAGGGCGGCGCAGTCGCCCTGGGCCATGGCGTGGAGGCCGGCGGTGAGGACCTCGGGGGCGGCGGCGCGCAGGGCGTCCGGGTCGGTGAGCATGAGCGGGCCGTGGGCGGCGGTCACGCCGCGGACGGGGAGGGCGGGACCCAGGGCGCGGCGGGCGATGGCGGTCATCATCGCGGTCGTGGCGGTGGAGGTGTTGGGGTTGATCAGCACCACGGCCCCCGGCCGCCCGCGGTCGGCATGCGCCACGGCCCCGGGCCCCGCGGCGTGCGCGGGGACCGGGGCGGGCGGTGGGACGGGGAGCGGGTTCAGTGGGCGTGCGCCGCCTTCGCGTCGGCGGTGCCGGAGATCTCCCCGCCCGGCTCCATGGGCGCGGTGACCTCGTCGGCGTCGCGGCCCCGGCCCAGGTGGTTGAAGACGAAGTTGAGCAGGACGGCGGCCACGCAGCCGGTGGAGATGCCGGAGTCCAGGATGATCTTCGCCGTCTCCGGGAAGGCGTGGTAGAACTCCGGCTTGGTGATCGGGATGATGCCGATGGCCAGCGAGACGGCCACGATCAGCACGTTGTTGTCCTTCTCCAGGCCGGCCTTGACCAGGGTCTGGATGCCGCTGGCGGCGACCGAGCCGAAGAGGACGACGCCCGCGCCGCCGAGGACCGGCCGGGGCACGACCGAGATGAGCGAGGCGGCGACCGGCGAGAGGCCGAAGAGGACCAGGAAGCCACCGCCGCAGGCGACGACGAAGCGGCTGCGGATCCTGGTCATGGCGACCAGGCCGATGTTCTGCGCGAAGGCGCTGCACATGAAGCCGTTGAAGAGCGGGCTGAGCGCGGAGCCGAGGGTGTCGGCGCGCAGTCCGGCCGCGATGGTCCTCGCGTCGGCGGGCCGCTCGACGATCTCGCCGAGCGCCAGCATGTCGGCGGTCGACTCGGTCATGGAGACCAGCATGACCACGCACATGGAGACGATCGCGGCGAGGGCGAACTGCGGGGCACCGAAGTGGAAGGGGGTCGGGAAGCCGACGAGGTCGGCCTCCTTCACCGGGGAGAAGTCGGTGACCCCGAACGGTATGGCGATGAGCGTGCCGAGGACGAGGCCGACCAGGACCGCGACCTGCTTGAGGAAGCCGCGGGTGAAGCGGCGGAGCAGCAGGACCACGACGAGCGTGATGCCGGCGAGCGAGAGGTACGTGGTCGAACCGTAGTCCTCGGCCTTGGGGTTGGGCCCCTGGGCCCAACCGAACGCGACCGGGAGGAGGGAGACGCCGATGAGGGTGATCACGGAGCCGGTGACGACCGGCGGGAAGAACCGCACGAGCCGGGAGAAGAAGGGGGCGGCGGCGAAGCCGAGGAGTCCGGCGACGATGATCGCGCCGAAGATCACGGGCAGCGCGTCCGCCTTGTTCTCGGTGGTGTTGACGATCGCCAGCATCGGCGCGACACCGGCGAAGGTGACGCCGTTGACGAACGGCAGCCTGGCGCCGATCTTCCAGATCCCGAGCGTCTGGAGGAAGGTGGCGAGTCCGGCGGTGAAGAGGCTCGCGCCGGTGAGGAAGGTGAGCTCGGTACCGGAGAGGCCGACGGCCGCTCCGACGATCAGGGGCGGGGCGACGACGCCCGCGTACATGGCGGCCACGTGCTGGAGGCCGCTGGTGAGCATCTTGAGAGGGGGCAGCGTCTCGTCGACCGGGTGCTTCTCAAGGTCTTCGGGAGCGGAGCCTGCGTCGGTTGCATTGCGAACCTGGGGCTGGGCGGCCACGGCGGTTCCTCCGGTCGGTTACACGTCGGCGGCGACGAGGGGTTCAGGGAGGTGGTGCGATGCGGTGCGAAGTGCAGGAGGTGCGGCTCGGTGCGGGGTGGGGCGGGGCCGCGCGGAGGGGGCGCGGGGCGGGCAACGGATGCCCGGTGTGGGGGTGCCGGGCGGGGTTCACCGTCCCGGGTGGTGCCGTACGTCTTCTGCGTACGGCACCACCCGGTCGGGCTGCCGCGGACCCCGCTCGGGTCCGCGGCGACCGACCGAGGGCCGTCCCCCTCGGTCGGACTCCATGGGGAGGGTCAGCTGCCGGCCGTGATGCGGGCCAGGCGCTGCGCCTCCGCGCGCGCGTCACGCGCGATCTGCTCCTCGTCGGCGAACAGCAGTCGGTTGTTCTCGACGATCTGCTTGCCGTTGACGAAGGAGGCCGTGACCGGGGCCGCCGCGCCGAAGACGATGGCGGTGACCGGGTCGGCGATCGAGGAGTGGCCGAGGCCGTCGATCTTCCAGAGGACGAAGTCGGCGAGCTTGCCGGCCTCGAGGGAGCCGATGTTGTCGGCGCGGCCGAGGACCTGGGCGCCGCCGTAGGTGCCGAGGCGCAGGGCCTGGCGGGCGTTGAGCGCGGCCTCGCGGTGGGCGCCGAGCCGGTTGATGAGGAGCGCGTTGCGCAGCTCGGTGTGGAGCTCGCCGGACTCGTTGGATGCGGTGCCGTCGACGCCGAGGCCGACGGGGACGCCCGCCTTGAGCATGTCCGGTACGCGGGCGATGCCGGCGGCGAGGCGCGCGTTGGAGGACGGGCAGTGCGCGACACCGGTCTTGGTGCGGGCGAAGGCCTCGATGTCGGAGTCGTTCATGTGGACGCAGTGCGCCATCCACACGTCCTCGCCGAGGAAGCCGGTGGACTCGAAGTAGTCCGTCGGGCCCATGCCGAAGAGCTCGTGGCAGAACTTCTCCTCCTCCACGGTCTCCGAGCCGTGGGTGTGCATGCGGACGCCGAGGCGGCGGCCGAGCGCGGCGCCCTCGCGGAGCAGCTCGGTGGAGATGGAGAAGGGCGAACAGGGGGCGACGGCGACCTGGGTCATCGCGTCGAAGGAGGCGTCGTGGTACTTGCGGACCGTCTCCTCGGTCGCGGCGAGCGCGCCCTCGGTGGTCTCGACGGCGAAGTCCGGCGGCAGGCCGCCGTCCTTCTCGCTGCGGTCCATGGAGCCGCGGGCCAGCGTGAAGCGGACGCCCATGTCGGCGGCCGCGCCGATGATGGCGCCGGAGAGGTCGCCGGAGCCCTGCGGGTACACGTAGTGGTGGTCCATGGCCGTGGTGACACCGCCGCGGGCCATCATCGCCAGGGAGCCCTGGGCGGCGACGCGGACCATCGACTCGTCGATCCGCGACCACGTCGGGTAGAGCGCGACCAGCCAGTTGAAGAGGTTGTGGTCGGTGGCCAGACCTCGGGTGATCCACTGGTAGAAGTGGTGGTGGGTGTTGATCAGGCCGGGCGTCACCAGGTGACCGGTGGCGTCGATCCTGCGGACCACGTTCTCCAGGCCCTCGGGCGCCTTGCCGGCGCCGAGGGACTCGATCCTGTTGTCGGCGACGACGAGGTACCCGGAGGCGTACTCGGTGTCGTTCGCGTCGACGGTCGCGATCGCCGCGTTCTCGATGACGATGCGCTGGGTTGCCGAAGGTGCTGCCATGGCGGTGCTTCCTTCATTCCTCGGGGATGGTTCGGGCACGGCAGGACCCTAGGAGGATTTGAGTGCCGGAGCCGCGTGACGGCTCCGGGTGCCGAGATGGTGGAAGAAGAGGTTCAGCAGGACGGCGACGAGCGCGCCCGCGCTGATGCCGGAGCCGAGCACCGTCTGGGCCCAGGCCGGGAAGCCGGCGTAGAAGGTGGGCGCGGCGAGCGGGATGATGCCCGCTCCGAGCGCGACGGCCACCAGGATGATGTTGGAGCTGTCGTCGAGTCCGGCCTCGGAGAGGGTACGGATGCCGCTGACCGCGATCGAGCCGAAGAGGACGATGCCGGCGCCGCCGAGGACGGGCATCGGGACCATGGAGACGACCGCGCCGAGGACGGGGAAGGCGCCGAGGACGAGCAGGGCTCCGCCGGCGGCGGCGACCACGTACCGGGAGCGGACCCGGGTCAGCGAGACGACGCCGACGTTCTGCGCGAAGGCGGAGGTCGGGAAGCCGCCGAAGACGGGGCCGAGCAGGGTGGCGATGCCGTCGGTGCGCAGGCCGCGGGTGATGGTCTTCCCGTCGCTGCGGCGCTCGCAGATCTCGCCGAGGGCGAGCATGCCGGCGCTGGACTCGGTCATGAGGACCAGCATCACGATGCACAGGGAGAGGATCGCGGCGGGCTGGAACTCGGGGGCGCCGAAGGCGAAGGGGGCGGGCAGGGCCGCGACGGGTGCCTCGCGCAGGGCGCTGAAGTCGGCCATCCCGAGGGGGATCGCGGCGAGGGTGCCGAGGAGCAGGCCGAGGAGCAGGGCGATCTGCTTGACGAAGCCCTTGCCGAAGCGCTGGAAGAGCAGGATGACGACGAGGGTGAAGGCGGCGAGTGCCAGGTACTTCATGGAGCCGAAGTCGGCGGCGGTCTTGTCGCCGCCCTGGGCCCAGCCGACGGGCACGGGCATCAGGGTGACACCGATGAGGGTGATCACGACGCCGGTGACGAGCGGCGGGAAGAAGCGCAGCAGCCTGCCGAAGAAGGGACCGACGGCGAGGCAGAAGACTCCGGCGACCATCACCGCGCCGTAGATGGCGGGGAGTTGGTGTCCGGGGGCGCTGGTCTCGGCGATGGCGAGCATCGGGGCGATGCCGGCGGACGAGGCGGCGTTGACGAACGGGAGCCGGTTGCCGGCGAAGCGCCCGATGCCGAGGGTCTGCAGGAGGGTCGCGCAGCCGGCGATGAGCAGGCTGGCCGCGATGAGCCGGGTCATTCCGGCGGCGTCGAGACCGACGGCCTGGCCGATGATGAGCGGAGGGGTGACGACGCCCGCGTACATGGCGGCGATGTGCTGGAGTGCCGCGGGGACGAGCCGCGAGGCGGGGAGTTTCTCGTCCACCGGGTGGCACTCGGCCGTGGCCGAGGTGGTGGTGGACGGGGTGGAACACGGGCCTTCGGCGGATGCCGGCCCCTTTGCAGGCTGAGCCATTGTTGTTCCCTCCGGTCCGGTCCACCGGCCCCGCCCGACTGCGGGCGGACGGGGCCGGTGACGCGGATGCCGCTTAGAGGTTGGTCATGTCGACCGGGATGAGCGCCGTGGCTCCGTCGCGGAGGACGGTGGCCTCGATGAGGCCGTACATGCGGTCGGCGGCGTAGTAGACCTCGTTGTCGTTCTTCAGGCCGAAGGGCTCGAGGTCCACCAGGAAGTGGTGCTTGTTCGGGAGCGAGAAGCGGACTTCGTCGATCTCCGAGCGGTGGTTGATGATGCGCGTGGCCATCTGGTATAGCGTCTGCTGCAGGGAGTACGAGTACGTCTCCGAGAAGGCCTCGAGCATGTGCTTCCTGGTCTGCTCGTAGGACCGCTCCCAGTTGGGCATGCGCTGCTCGTCGTCGGTCCAGTTGAACCGCCAGCGGCCGGACACCTGGGTGGCCAGGATGCGGTCGTACGCCTCCTGGAGGGTGGTGTACTTGTCCTTGATGTAGCCCCAGAACTCCGAGTTGGTGGAGTTCATGACGACGAGGTCCTTGAGGCCGGAGATGACCTCCCACTTCTCGCCGTCGTAGGTGATCTGGGAGACGCGGGTCTCCTGGCCCTTGCGGGCGAAGGAGTGGTTGACCTCGTCGGCGCCGATGAACTTGGAGTTGGCGTCGGAGGAGGCGATGCGCTCCCAGGCGTACTCCTCGATCCGGATGCGCGCCCGCTTGATCGGCTCCTGGCTCGTCACGAAGTGGCGGGCGAGGTGGATGCCGAACTGCTCGGCGGACTCGATGCCGTACTCCTTGGCGAACGCGAAGACGGTGTTCTTCGTCGTGTCGGTGGGGAGGCAGTGGGCGTTCGAGCCGGTGAGGTGGACGTCGTCGAGGTCGCCGGAGAGGGCGACGGAGACGTTCAGGTCCTTGATGTGGTGGGTGGCGCCGTCCCGCGTGATCTTGACGACGCGGTTCTCTGCTTTGCCGTACTGGTTCTGGCCGAGAATCGTGGGCATGTCTGCTAGCTCCCTCGGTAAACGGAGTAGCCGAACGGGTTGAGCAGCAGCGGTACGTGGTAGTGCTCGCCCGGCTTGACGGCGAACGTGATCGCCACCTCCGGGAAGAACGCACCGCTGTCCCTTACGCGGGGGGCGTCCTGCTGCGCCTCGGCTTGCTTCTTGGCGAAGTACGTCTCGGTCTCGAAGTCGAGACGCACGTGGGTGGTTTCTTCCGGCAGCGCCGGCAGGTCCTTGCAGCGCCCGTCCGCGTCGGTGGCGGAGCCGCCGAGCACGACCCACTCCGCGTCGGAGCCGCTGCGGGCCGCGAGCGTGATGGTCACGCCCTCGGCCGGGCGGCCGATGCTGGTGTCCAGGATGTGGGTGGACACCGAGGCGGTGGTGTCGGTGCTCATCGGGAGCTCGCTTCCTCGGGGGTCTCGGAGGTCTCGGGGGACTCGGGGGTCTCCACGAGACGGTTCAGCCGGATGCGGTTGATCTTGCCCAGTTCGGTGCGGACGATCTCCCGCTCCGTCTCGGGCGAGTTGCCGATCCGCTCCCGGACCGCGTCGCGCATCTGCTCGCCGGTCCTGCCGGTGGCGCAGATGAGGAAGACATGGCCGAACTTGTCCTGGTAGGCCAGGTTGAGTTCGAGCATCTCGGCCTTGAGCTCCGCGGAGGCGCCGGCCATCCCGCTCTGTTCGCGGGAGGAGGTCGGGTCCCCTTCCTTCGGTCGACCGATCGGCGGGTGCCCCGCCATCGCCTCGGCCAGGTCCTCGGCGGCCAGCTCGGCCATGGCGGCGTCACTGGCGAGGAAGAGGGCTTCGGCGGTGGAGAACGGGCGCTGGGCGAGGACCTTGCTCCCCCACGCCGAACTGGAACACACCTCGTGGAGCGCGGCGACGGCCTCGCTGTCCGAGGAGGTGTTGAACCGGGTCAGACCCGGTGTCGTACCTGAAGTCACGGGAAGCCTCCGTGGCTGTTTTTCGCTGTGCGTCGAACGGGCTGCGGATAGCTAACGCCCTCCGCAACACAACGTCAACACTTTGTTGAAAACTCGGCCACACAAAAGCCGTCGTCCCGACATCTGGACGACGGCTTGAGGGCACCACATGATCAACTACTCGCTCTTGGCGGCCTTTTCCCTGTTCAGGGCGGTCTCCCTGTTCAGGTAGTTGTACACGGTGAAGCGGCTGACGCCGAGGGCGCCCGCCACCGTCTCCACTCCGTGGCGCACGGAGAAGGCACCCCGCGCCTCCAGGAGCCGGACCACCTCCTGCTTCGCCTTGCGGTCCAGTTCGGCCAGCGGCATCCCGTGCCGCCGCTCCATCGCCGCGAGGATGCGGTCCAGGGAGTCCGAGAGCTGCGGCAGGCGCACGGCGAGCACGTCCTCGCCCTCCCAGGACAGGACGACGTCGTCGCTCTCCGCCTGCGCGGGGACCAGCAGCTCGGCGCCCATGGCGTCCACCAGGGGCTTCACGGCCGCGACCAAGGGGTGCTCGCTCACTTCCCGCCCTCCCCGATCACATTGACCTGGAGCGAGACGCGCGTGGCACCGGCCGCGAGCGACTTGCGCAGCAGGGCGTCGACGGCGGTCAGCACCGCGTCGGCGCCACCCTCCGCCGTGTTGCCGAAGGGGCCGACGTCGACCGCGTCCAGCTCGGCCGACTGGATGACCTCACGGGCCACGACCGCGTGCGCCGGCGCCTCGTCGAGGTCGAACGGCTCGGTCGTGAACTCCACTCTCAAACGCTCCATGGCCCCACGCTACGGCCCGATCCCGCCCCATGGGAGCCCCGGACCTGCGGGGACCTCTTGACAAGTGCGTCGCCCGCCTTGCAACATTCCGTCAGACAGAAACTTACTTCCGCAATACGGAAGGAGCGCCGCCCCTCATGGGATACACGGACCAGCGCTTCGATGTGAACCTGTCGATCCTCTTCACGGAACTCCCGCTCCTGGAGCGCCCCGCGGCCGCCGCCGCGGCGGGCTTCACCGCGGTCGAGCTGTGGTGGCCCTGGATCGACACCGCCACCCCCGAGCAGAGCGAGCTCGACGCCCTCAAGAAGGCCCTTGAGGACGCCGGCACCCAGCTGGTGGGCCTGAACTTCTACGCCGGGCAGCTCCCCGGCCCGGACCGCGGAGCCCTCTCCGTGCCCGGGGAGGAGTCGGACCGCTTCCGCGCCAACATCGAGGTGGCCGCCGACTTCGCCGCCTCCGTCGGCTGCAAGGCGCTCAACGCGCTCTACGGCAACCGCGTCGAGGGCGTGGACCCGCAGATCCAGGACGCCCTCGCCCTGGAGAACCTGGTGCTGGCCGCCCGCGCGGCCGACCGCATCGGCGCGATCCTCCTCGTCGAGACCCTCAACAAGCCGGAGTCGCCGCTCTACCCGCTGGTGAGCGCCCCCTCCGCGATCGAGGTCGTGGACAAGGTGAACGCGGCCACCGGCCTCGGCAACGCCAAGTTCCTCCTCGACATCTACCACCTGGCCATGAACGGCGAGGACGTCAGCCAGGTCATCGCGCAGTACGCCGACAAGACCGGCCACGTCCAGATCGCGGACAAGCCGGGCCGCGGCGCGCCGGGCACCGGCGAGCTCCCCCTGGAGCAGCTGCTCGACGAGCTGAAGAAGGCCGGTTACGACGGCTGGGTCGGCCTGGAGTACAAGGCCGCCGACGCCGCCGCCTCCTTCGAATGGCTGCCGGCCGAGGCCCGCCCCGCCCGCTGACGCAGGCCCCCTCCCCGTACCACCTTGTTTTGAGAGGCACCCTCACCATGAGCAGCAACCTCCCCAAGATCGCTTGGATCGGCCTCGGCATCATGGGCTCCCCCATGTCCGAGAACCTCCTGAAGGCCGGCTACTCGGTCACCGGCTTCACCCTGGAGCAGGACAAGCTGGACCGCCTGGCCAAGGCCGGCGGCACCGCGGCCGGCTCGATCGCCGAGGCCGTCGAGGACGCCGACGTCATCATCACGATGGTGCCCGCCTCCCCGCAGGTCGAGGCCATCTCCTACGGCCCCGAGGGCATCCTGGAGAACGCCAAGCAGGGCGCGCTGATCGTGGACATGTCCTCGATCACCCCGCAGACCTCGGTCGACCTCGCCAAGAACGCCAAGGAGAAGGGCATCCGCGTCATCGACGCGCCCGTCTCCGGCGGCGAGGCCGGCGCCATCGAGGCCGTGCTCTCCATCATGGTCGGCGGTGAGCAGGCCGACTTCGACGAGGCCCTCCCGATCCTGGAGGCCCTCGGCAAGACCATCGTGCTCTGCGGCCCGCACGGCTCCGGCCAGACGGTGAAGGCCGCCAACCAGCTGATCGTCGCGGTCAACATCCAGGCCTGCGCCGAGGCCGTCGTCTTCCTGGAGAAGTCGGGCGTGGACCTCAACGCCGCCCTCGACGTCCTCAACGGCGGTCTGGCCGGCTCGACCGTGCTGACCCGCAAGAAGGACAACTTCCTGAACCGGGACTTCAAGCCCGGCTTCCGGATCGACCTGCACCACAAGGACATGGGCATCGTCACCGACGCCGCCCGCAACGTCGGTGCGGCCCTCCCGGTCGGCGCGGTCGTCGCCCAGCTCGTCGCCTCGCTGCGCGCGCAGGGTGACGGCGGCCTGGACCACTCGGCCCTGCTGCGCGCCGTCGAGCGCCTCTCCGGCCAGCAGGTCTGACCACTAGGGCCTGTCTTCCGGGCCAGGCCCTAGCCCCTTCCCGGGGCCACTGATTTCCGGTCGGCGGCGGCGCTGACAACCTGTCCTGTCGCGCCCAGGCGTCGCCGCCGACCGGAACACCACACTTCATTTTCAACAAACTGTTGACGTGCTGTTCGAGCCGAATTTACGCTCCTCGCACCGTCAGCAGAGCTCCCGTACGGAAGGTCACGATGTCGAAGCGCGTGCTTACGACCGAGTCCGGCGCCCCCGTCGCCGACAACCAGAACTCCGCCACCGCCGGCGTCGGTGGCCCTCTCCTCCTCCAGGACCAGCACCTGCTGGAGAAGCTCGCGCGCTTCAACCGTGAGCGGATCCCGGAGCGCGTGGTGCACGCCCGCGGTTCCGGCGCGTACGGCTACTTCGAGGTGACCGACGACGTCACCGCGTACACCAAGGCGAACTTCCTCGGTGAGGTCGGCAAGAAGACCGAGACCTTCATCCGCTTCTCCACCGTGGCCGACTCGCTCGGCGGCGCGGACGCGGTCCGCGACCCCCGCGGCTTCGCCCTGAAGTTCTACACCGAAGAGGGCAACTACGACCTCGTCGGCAACAACACCCCGGTGTTCTTCATCAAGGACCCGATCAAGTTCCCCGACTTCATCCACTCGCAGAAGCGCGACCCCTTCACGGGCAAGCAGGAGCCGGACAACGTCTGGGACTTCTGGGCGCACGCCCCCGAGGCCACCCACCAGATCACCTGGCTCATGGGCGACCGCGGCATCCCGGCCTCGTACCGTCACATGAACGGCTACGGCTCCCACACCTACCAGTGGACCAACGAGGCGGGCGAGGCCTTCTTCGTCAAGTACCACTTCAAGACGAACCAGGGCATCCGCTCCCTCTCCTCCGAGCAGGCCGCCGAGCTCGTCGGCAAGGACGCCAACTCGCACCAGACCGACCTGCTCCAGGCCATCGAGCGCGGTGTGAACCCGAGCTGGACCCTGTACGTCCAGGTCATGCCGGCCGCCGAGGCAGCCGACTACCGCTTCAACCCGTTCGACCTCACCAAGGTGTGGCCGCACAGCGACTACCCGCTGCAGCGCGTGGGCCGCCTGGTCCTCGACCGCAACCCGGACAACGTCTTCGCCGAGGTCGAGCAGGCCGCGTTCTCCCCGAACAACTTCGTGCCGGGCATCGGTCCTTCGCCGGACAAGATGCTCCAGGGCCGTCTCTTCGCCTACGCGGACGCCCACCGCTACCGCCTCGGCGTCAACCACACCCAGCTCCCGGTGAACGCCCCCAAGGCGACCGTGGCCGAGAACTACGGCCGTGACGGCGCCATGGCGACCCGCAACGGCTCGCGTTACGACAAGAACTACGAGCCCAACTCGTACCAGGGCCCGGCCCAGACCGACGCCGCGCTCTCCGCGCCGCTCGCCATCCACGGCTGGACCGGCACCCACGAGGCGCCCGCGCACACCAAGGACGACGACTTCTTCCAGGCCGGCGAGCTCTACCGCCTGATGTCCGAGGACGAGAAGAAGCGCCTGGTCGCCAACATCGCCGGCGGTCTGTCCCAGGTCTCCCGCGAGGACGTCATCGAGAAGAACCTCGCGCACTTCGCCGCCGCCGACGCCGACTACGGCAAGCGCGTCCGCGAGGCCGTCGAGGCCCTGCGCGACTGATCGCGCGGCAACACCCAGACTGCGTACGGCACCTGACGGGAGGTCAGTGCTGTACGTGGTCCGGATCGCCGGCCCGGATGAGGGGTGGTCGGCGAACCGGACAAGCGTGAGGACCGCGGCGGCTCCGAGCCAGTGCGGTGGTAAGGACGCCTGGCCCCCTTCTTGACCTGAAGGAAGGGGAACCGCCACGGCGCCCGTCGGCACCGCCGCGGTCCCAACGCCCCCCCTTCGTCAGGGGGATCCCCAAGACTCATCCCGGCGGCGCGAACGACCCGTTCTCGACGCCGCCCTCGCACTGCTTCGCAGGCTTCGGACGGCTGCGTCGGACTCCGTCCGCCGGCCCCGGAGGCGGGCACATCCCAAGACTCCGCCCGGCGGCGCGAACGT
The DNA here is from genome assembly GCF_044333355.1 of Streptomyces sp. NPDC021012. Lineage (NCBI taxonomy): Bacteria > Bacillati > Actinomycetota > Actinomycetes > Kitasatosporales > Streptomycetaceae > Streptomyces > Streptomyces sp. NPDC021012. The sequence goes on along the minus strand of NZ_JBIRQU010000003.1, from coordinate 219,894 downwards.
CCTGTCGCGCCAGCCTCGTGCCGTCGGGCGGTCACAAGCGGGAGAGCGCGGAACCAGGTTTACGGTCCCTGGTTCCGCGCTCTTCTTCTTTTGCTTCCGCACGGGCCAGCAGGAACGTCACCATGAGCGAGGCCAGGGCGAGCAGCGCCATGCCGGTGCGCGGCGAGGTGTACTGCGCGAGGGTGCCGGCCAGGGCCGCGCTCACGCCCTGGAGCGCGAGCATCCCCGAGGTGTGCAGGCCGAGGGCGTGGCCGCTGAGCTCCTCCGGGACCAGGGTCATCAGCTTCTCCTGGTGCAGCAGGCTCGCCCCGTAGCCGACGGCCGACACGGTCACGAGGAGGAGCGCCAGGGGAAGCACCGGGTCCAGGGCGAAGAGCAGGAACGGGGCCGCGAGGAGCGCCTGGAGCGGGAAGCGGATCCGCTCGCGCAGCCGTGCCGGTACGAAGCGGCCGATGGCGGTGTCCCCGGCCAGCATCCCCAGCGCGCCGCAGGCGAAGAGGAGCCCGGCGCGCTCGGGGTCGTACGGCACGAAGAGCGACTCGCAGCCGACGATCAGGCCGTTCGGTACCCAGAGCGCGAGGTAGGCGCGGCGGCGGGCGGGAACGGTCAGGAGGCGTCCGTTGGTGCGCCAGGTCTCGGCGACCGAGGGCCGCCCGGCGGCGCGGGGCGGGCGCGCCCCGAGGCCGAGGCGGGCCACCAGGGCGGCGGCGAGGTAGAGGCCCGCGCCGGCGAGGACCGTGCCGCGGGGCGAGAGCAGGGCGACGAGGAGGCCGCCGGTGGCGAAGCCGCCGATCTGGCAGGCGCCGGTGGCCATGTTCGTCACGGAGCGGCCGAGGAGGTACTCCTCGCGTGGGAGGACCTCGTTGAGGAGCCCGTACCGCACCCCGCCGCCCAGCGAGGCCGCGAGCCCCTCGGCGAGGAGGATCACGAAGACCGCCCAGGTCGGCAGGGCGGGGATCGCCAGGACGGCGGTGCCGAGCGCGAAGAAGAGGGCGATGCCGGAGAGCGCGGCGCGCGGCGGCAGCCGGTCGGCGGCGGAGAGCAGCGTGGTCGCGCCGAGGAGCTGGGCGAGCGAGGGGCCGAAGAGGGCCAGGGCGGAGAGGAACGGGGACCCGGTCACGCGGAAGACGAGCGTGGCGAGACCGAGCCCGGCGACGGTCTGGGCGGCGGTGTGGGCGGCCCCGGTGAGGAAGAGCGGGGTGAACTCCGGGGTGCGGAAGAGCGCGCGGTAGCGGGACATGCGGGGAGTGTCCGAGTGCGCGGCGGGCCGCCGGTACTGTTTCGCGGGGAGGCGAAACATGGGCTGGTGGCAGATCGGCACGGACACCCTGGCGGGGAGCTCGTTCGCGCTCTCGCCGCTCGCCGAGACGGTCGCCTCGCTCAAGACGCTGCACGCTGGGAAGGCGGCGCACCCTGGCGAGCGGGCCTGGCTCGGCCGGCACCTGCCCGCCTACCGGGAGCGGCTCGCGGCCGAGCCGCTGGACGCGCTGCTCGTGCGGGCGGCGATCGGGCCCACCTGGAACGCGGACTTCCTCACCCCGACCCCGTTGGGCGACCGCGAGCGGAGTTTCGAGGAGGAGGTCGATGCGGTCCGGGCCACCGAACCCGCTGACGCCGTGGAGCAGTTGGCGGTGGCTGTCGGCGGCCCGGTGCCGGAGCCGCTGCGCTCGGCGCGGGACCTGCCGGAGCGGCTCGCGGGCGTGCTCGGCTGGGTGTGGCGGGAGACCGTGCTGCCGGAGTGGGCGCGGCGGCGGCGGATCCTGGAGGCCGACGTGGTGGCGCGGACGGCGATGCTGAGCCGGGGCGGCTGGGCGGCGGCGCTCGACGAGCTGTGCCCGGGGAAGATGCGCTGGCTCGGTGACGGACGGCTCCAGGTCAACACCCGTGAATATCCACCGCGTTCGGTGGATCGGGGGCGGCTGCTGTTCGTGCCGGTGACGCCGGCGACCGGCTGGGTGTCGTGGGAGGGGGACGAGCGGTACGCGATCGTCTACGCCTGCGCGGGAGCCCTGGCGGACGCGGCCGGTCCGGCGGTGCCGGAGGCCTTGGGGGCGCTGCTCGGGACGGCCCGCGCCGGGGTGCTCGTACGACTCGGATCGCCTTTGTCCACAAGCCAGTTGGTGGCCCTGACCGGGCAGGGGCTCGGCTCGGTGGGGCGGCACCTGAAGGTGCTGCTCGACGCCGGGCTCGTACGGCGGGGCCGGGCGGGGCGCTCGGTGCTGTACGAGTGGACGGAGGCGGGCGCGGTGCTCGTGGCGGCGCAGGAAGGCCCCCGCCCCGGTGCTCCTCGGGGCGGGGGCCTTCTCACGGCTCCGTGATCGGACCTTCAGGGGTCAGACCTTCAGGGGTCAGACCTTCAGAGGTCCGACCTTCAGGGATCAGACCCTCAGGGATCAGACCTTCAGGGCCTTGATCGCGGTCGGCGCGTGGCCGGGCTCGGTGGCCAGGTCCTCGAACTCGGTGACGTCGCTCATGTCGACCGTCTTGCTCATGGCGATGTTGGTGATGCGCTCCAGGATGGCCTCGACGACGACCGGGACCTGGAACTCGACGGCCAGCTTCTTGGCCTCCTCCAGCGCCTCGCCGAGCTTGTCCGGGTCGGTGACGCGGATCGCCTTGACGCCCAGGCCCTCGGCGACCTTGACGTGGTCGACACCGTAGACGCCGATCTCCGGGGTGTTGATGTTCTCGAACTCGAGGTTGACCTCGAAGTTGATGCCGAGGCCGCCCTGCGCCTGGCGGATCAGACCGAGGTAGGCGTTGTTCACGAGGACGTGGACGTAGGGGACCTTGTGCTGGGCGGCGACCGCCAGCTCCTCGATCATGAACTGGAAGTCGTAGTCGCCGGAGAGCGCGACGACCGGGACGTCCGGCTGCGCGGTGGCGGCGCCGATGGCGGCCGGGATGGTCCAGCCGAGCGGGCCGGCCTGGCCGCAGTTGATCCAGTGGCGCGGCTTGTAGACGTGCAGGAACTGCGCGGCCGCGATCTGGGAGAGACCGATGGTGGTGACGTAGCGGGTCTCCGGGCCGAAGGCCTTGTTCATCTCCTCGTAGACGCGCTGCGGCTTCATCGGGATGTTGTCGAAGTGCGTGCGGCGCTGGAGGGTGGCCTTGCGCTCCTGCGCGGAGGCGGCCCAGGCGGAGAAGTCCGGGAGCTTGCCCGCGGCCTTCCACTCCTTGGCGATCTCGACGAAGAGCTCCAGGGCGACCTTGGCGTCGGAGGCGACGCCGTAGTCGGGGGCGAAGATCTTGCCGAGCTGGGTGGGCTCGATGTCGACGTGGACGAACTTCCGGCCCTTGGTGTACGCCTCCAGGTTGTAGCCCGTGTGGCGGTTGGCCCAGCGGTTGCCGATGCCGATGACCGTGTCGGACTCCAGGAAGGTCGCGTTGCCGTAGCGGTGCGCGGTCTGGACGCCGACCATGCCGGCGGCGAGCTCGTGGTCGTCCGGGATGGTGCCCCAGCCCATGAGGGTGGAGATGACCGGGATGCTGGTCAGCTCGGCGAACTCGACGAGGAGGTCGGAGGCGTCGGCGTTGATGATGCCGCCGCCGGCGACGATCAGCGGGCGCTCGGCCTCCAGGAGGAAGCTCAGGGCCTTCTCGGCCTGGGCGCGGGTCGCGGACGGCTTGTAGACCGGCAGCGGCTCGTAGGTCTCCGGGTCGAACTCGATCTCGGTCAGCTGGACGTCGATCGGCAGGTCGATGAGGACCGGGCCGGGACGGCCGGAGCGCATCAGGTGGAAGGCCTGCTGGAAGACGCCGGGGACCTGCGCGGCCTCCAGGACGGTCGTCGCGGCCTTGGTGACCGGCTTGGCGATCGTGGCGATGTCGACGGCCTGGAAGTCCTCCTTGTGGAGCTTCGAGACCGGGGCCTGGCCGGTGATGCAGAGGATCGGGATGGAGTCCGCGATGGCCGAGTACAGGCCGGTGATCATGTCGGTGCCGGCGGGGCCGGACGTACCGATGCAGACGCCGATGTTCCCGGCCTGGGCACGGGTGTAGCCCTCGGCCATGTGGGACGCGCCCTCGACGTGGCGGGCGAGCGTGTGGTTGACGCCGCCGACGTTCTTGAGCTCGCGGTAGAAGGGGTTGATCGCCGCGCCGGGGACGCCGAACGCCTGGGTGACGCCTTCGCGCTTGAGGATCTCAACGGCCGCTGCGGCGGCGGTCATACGAGGCATGGGAGTGCTCCTGCTTCGGCCGGGCGGATCCAGGCGGGCGCCTCGTCTCGGGAGGCCCGACCACCTGTTTCCGTAATGCGGAAATGCTGTTCTGCTATACGGAAGCAATGTAGGTCGGGCTCCGGAGAGCCGTCAAGAGAAGTCCGCCCGCCGGGATCACGGAACTGGCCGAACCCCCTCCCCCGGGCCCTCGGATGGGGGGACGATGGGCCGGAACGACAGGGGGTTGGGCTGTGGCTGAGTCGGTACCGGTGAGCTGTCCGGAATGCCTGCGCACGCAGGCGTACGCGCCGCCCGCCTTCCCCTGCGTCTGCGGAAACCCGGTCGCGCCGGCGGTCGTGGCGGACTCGGTCGCGGAGCCGATCAGACGCCGCAACTGGGCCGACTCATGGGTCACCGTCCGCTGCGGGGCCTGCGACCGCGACACCGACTGGCCCCACCCGGAGCTGGGCTGCCCGTGCGGGACGGTGCTGCGGGTACCCGTACGAGCGGAGGGGACGGAGCCGGGACCGGCGTCCGGAGGCGGTGGAGACTCCGTACCGGCGCGGGAAGCCGAGGCGCCGTCGCCGCTCCCGCCGTCCCCGCTTCCGCCGAGCCGGCCGCTTCCGCCGACCCCGCCGTCCCCGTCCCCCGTCCCCCGACCCGTCGAGTCCGGTTCCCCGTGGTTCGGGCCGAGCCCGAGGGCGCGGGGCGGGGCAGGTGCGGCCGGGCGCGGGGCCGAGGAGCCCGGCGCGGCGGGTCCCCGCACCTTCGCCGAGCGGTACCCCGCGCGCGTCCCGCCGCCGCCCGAGGCCCCGCGTCCGGAGCCGCTGCGCGGGGCCTTCCGGCCCGTGACGATCCGGACCGCGCGGGACGCGGTCGCGGCGGCGGCCGGGTATCTGCGGTGGCTCGGCTTCAGGGACGTCGTGCAGCCCGAGGAGCTCCCTTCGTCGGGCGTGGACCTGCGGGCGCCCGGTCTGGTCGCCCAGGTCGACCCGAGCACCCGGCCCACCGGGCTGCGGGCCGTCGAGTGCCTCTGGCTCAACGGGCTGAACGCCTCCGGCGCGAGCGTGTTCTTCTCGCTCGCCGGCTACACCCCGGAGGCCCGCTCGCGTGCCGCCGAGGTCGGCCTGCCGCTCTTCGTCCTCGACCTGACGGGCACCCCGCAGCCGGTCAACGGCGCGGCGGACGACCTGGCGGCGGGCGGCGCCTGACCCCGGAGGCCGACCAGGAGCCGCACCGGCAAGCCGACCGGCGGCCGCACACAACTCCTCGGCATCCGAAATCGGCCATTCACGCGTGACGATCACGCTCCCCCGGGCACAACACCCTCGGGGGGTGGGCGTCATGCCGACGGGGACGTGGTGGTTCATCGGAGCGGCCTGGGGAGAGCTGCTGCTCGCCGCCGCCCTCCTGAGAACCCGCAGCGGGAGGAGCCGGACCGAGGCCGTGCCCCCGCCTCAGGCCCTCGCGCTGCTGCGCGGCGGGCGGCGGGCGGCGGTCACCGTGGCCCTGGTGGCGCTGCACCAGCGCGGGGCGGTCGCGGCGGGCCGCAAACATACGATTCGGGCCAATGGCGGACCGGGCCGCACGCGTGACCCCGTACAGCTCGGCGTGCACGGGGCGCTGCACCGGGCGCTCGCGCTGCGGACCCTGGCCCTGCGTCCCGAGGCGCGGCGGGCGGTGGACGCGCTGCGCGGCGAGCTGCGCGGGGCCGGACTGCTCCGGCCGGTCGCGCGGCTGTGGGCGGCCCGGGTGCTCCTCGGGTGCGTGCCGCCGACCGTGGCGGCGGGGCCGCTCGCGACCGGGGCTTCCGGGTCGGGCCTCGCCGGGGCGCTCGCGGCCGGGCTGCCGCCGGTCCTCCTCGCGGTGGCGCTGCTGCGGCTGCCGGACACGACGAGGGCGGCGCGGCGGCTGCTGTCCGCCCTGCGGGAGCGGTACCCGCTGCCGGCCCACCGGCGCGAGGTGACGGACGGGTGGCTCGTCCAGCTGTACGTGGCGCTGTACGGCGATCCCGCCCTGGCCCTGTTCCTGCCCCGTTTCTCGCAGGAGGGCGGGCTGTTCGACCGCCCCCGCGAGGACGAGGACCCCCGGCGGAGCGACTGCGACGACGGCCGGAACCGGCCGCCGCCGGAGGCCGGTCCCGGTCCGGACGGCGCCCCGTGCTGAGGCCGCGCCATACTGTCGTATGCGCATCAGAGCGGCCGCTCCGGCCGAACTCCCGCTGCTCCAGGACATCGAACGGGCGGCGGGCGAGCCGTTCCGTTCTCTCGGCATGGCGGCGATCGCCGACGACGACCCGCTGCCCCTGGACGTCCTGGAGACCTACCGCAGCGCGGGTCGGGCGTGGGTGGCGGTGGACGCCGCCGACCGCCCGGTCGCGTACCTGCTGATGGACACCGTCGACGGCGCCGCCCACATCGAGCAGGTGTCGGTGCACCCGGACGCCGCCCGCCGGGGCGTCGGCCGGGCGCTGATCGAGCACCTGGAGGCGGCCGCCAGGGAGCAGGGCCTGGCGGCCCTGACGCTGACGACCTTCACCGAGGTGCCGTGGAACGCGCCGTACTACACGCGGCTCGGCTTCCGGCCGCTCGCCGACTCCGACCCGGCGCTCACCGAGGGGCTGCGCGAGATCAGCCGCGCCGAGGCGGCCCACGGCCTGTCGGCCTGGCCCCGCGTCTGCATGCGCCGGGAGGTGGTCTAGGAGCGGAGGCCGTCTAGGAGCCGTACGTCTGCCGCAGCTCCACCTTCCGCACCTTGCCGCTCACCGTCATAGGGAACTCGGTGAGGATCTCCACCCTGCGCGGGATCTTGTAGTGGGCCAGCCGGTCCCGGCAGAAGGCCGTGATCTCGTCCAGGGTGGGCGGGGCGGCGGGGTCGCGCGGGATCACGCAGGCCAGGATCTCCTCGCCGTACCGCTCGTCGGGCACGCCGACGACCTGCACGTCCGCGATCTTGGGGTGCCCGTAGAGGAACTCCTCGATCTCGCGCGGGTACACGTTCTCCCCGCCCCGGATGATCATGTCCTTGATGCGGCCGACGATCTGCACGTAACCGTCGTCCCGCATGACCGCGAGGTCCCCGGTGTGCATCCAGCGGCCGGGGTCGATCGCCTCGGCGGTCTTCTCCGGCTCGTCCCAGTAGCCGAGCATCACGCCGTAGCCGCGCGTGCACAGCTCCCCCGCCTCCCCGCGCTCGACCGTCAGACCGGTCGCCGGGTCGACGACCTTCACCTCGACGTGCGGCATGACCCGGCCGACCGTGCCGGTGCGGCGCTCCAGGTCGTCGTCGCGGCGGGTCTGGGTGGAGACGGGCGAGGTCTCGGTCATGCCGTAGCAGATCGACACCTCCGCCATGTTCATCTCGGCGACGACCCGCTTCATCACCTCGACCGGGCAGGGCGAGCCCGCCATGATCCCGGTGCGGAGCGTGGAGAGGTCGTACGCGGCGAAGTCGGGGAGGTTCAGCTCGGCGATGAACATCGTCGGCACCCCGTACAGCGAGGTGCAGCGCTCCTCCTGGACCGCCCGGAGGGTGGCCGCCGGGTCGAAGGAGGCGGCCGGGATGACCATGCAGGCGCCGTGCGAGGTGGCCGCGAGGTTGCCCATGACCATGCCGAAGCAGTGGTAGAAGGGCACCGGGACACAGATGCGGTCCTGCTCGCTGTAGGCGATCATCTCGCCCACGAAATAACCGTTGTTGAGGATGTTGTGGTGGGAGAGCGTGGCGCCCTTCGGGAAGCCCGTCGTCCCCGAGGTGTACTGGATGTTGACGGGCTCGTCGCAGGACAGCGGCTCCGGGCGCAGCTCCCCGGGCGTCCGGGCCAGCAGCTCGTCCCAGCTCGGGTCGCCGAAGTAGACGGCCTCGCGCAACTCCGGGCATCCGGCGCGGACTTGCTCGACCATGGCCCGGTAGTCGCTCGTCTTGTGCGTGAGCGAGGCGAACAGGAGCGAGATGCCGGCCTGCTTGAGGACGTACTCCAACTCGTGCGCGCGGTACGCCGGGTTGATGTTCACCATGATCGCGCCGATGCGGGCGGTGGCGTACTGGACGAGCACCCACTCGGCGCAGTTCACCGCCCAGACGCCGACCCGGTCGCCCTTGCGGACCCCGCTGCCGAGCAGGGAGCCGGCCAGCCGGTCGACGTCCGCGCCGAACTCCGCGTACGTCCACCGGCGTCCGGTGGGGACGTCGACGAGGGCCTCGCGTTCGGGCCAGGCGGCGACGGCCCGGTCGAGGTTGTCGGCGATGGTGTCGCCGAGGAGCGGCGTCTCCGAGACGCCGTGCGCATAGGCCAGGTTCACCGTGCTCATGCGAGGTCCCCTTCCGCGTACGGGAGATTCACGGCGGTCACGCGAGGTCCCCTTCCGCGTACTCCTTGCCGCCGCCCTCCGCCGTCAGCCGGCGCAGCTCGACGCGCCGGATCTTGCCGGAGACGGTCTTGGGCAGGTCGGCGAACTCGATGCGGCGGACGCGCTTGTACGGGGCGAGGACCGCGCGCGAGTGGGCGAAGAGGGCCTTCGCGGTCTCCGCGGTCGGCTCCCAGCCCGCGGCCAGGACGATGTACGCCTTGGGGACGGCGAGGCGCAGCGGGTCGGGGGCGGGGACGACGGCCGCCTCGGCGACGGCCTCGTGCTCCAGGAGGGCGCTCTCCAGCTCGAAGGGGCTGATCTTGTAGTCGCTCGCCTTGAAGACGTCGTCGGCGCGCCCGATGTACGTGATGTAGCCGTCCGCGTCGCGGGAGCCGATGTCGCCGGTGCGGTAGTAGCCGTCGGCCATCGCCTCCGCCGTGCGCTCGGGGTCGCCGTGGTAGCCGGTCATCAGGCCCACCGGGTGGGCGGAGAGGTCGAGGCAGATCTCGCCCTCCTCGACGTCCGGCGTGCCGCTGACCGGGTCGACGAGGGTGACCTTGAAGCCGGGGCTGGGGCGGCCCATGGAGCCTTCCTTGAGCCGCTGGCCGGGGCTGTTGGAGACCTGGACGGCGGTCTCGGTCTGGCCGAAGCCGTCCCGGATGGTGACGCCCCAGGCGCGCCGCACGGACTCGATGACCTCGGGGTTGAGCGGTTCGCCGGCGGCGACGACCTCGCGCGGCGGGGTCTTCAGCTGGCCGAGGTCGGCCTGGATCAGCATCCGCCAGACGGTCGGCGGGGCGCAGAAGCTGGTGACGCCGTTGCGCTGCATCTCGTCCATGAGGCGGGCGGGGTCGAAGCGGGTGTAGTTGTGGATGAAGACGGTCGCCTCGGCGTTCCACGGGGCGAAGAGGTTGGACCAGGCGTGCTTGGCCCAGCCGGGCGAGGAGATGTTGAGGTGGACGTCGCCGGGCTTGAGGCCGATCCAGTACATCGTCGAGAGGTGGCCGACGGGGTACGAGGTGTGGGTGTGCTCGACGAGCTTGGGGCGGGCGGTGGTACCGGAGGTGAAGTACAGCATCAGGGTGTCGTCGGCGAGGGTGACGCCGTCGGGCTCGAAGACGTCCGACTCCTGGTCGGCGAGCTCGTACCCCAGCCAGTCGACGCCGTCGCCGCCGACCGAGATCCGGGTGTACTCCCCGGGGACGTCGTCGAACTTGGCGGTGTCCTCGGCGCGCACGATGACGTGCCGGGCGCGGCCCCGGTCGACGCGGTCGCGCAGGTCGGCGGGGCCGAGGAGCGGGGTGGCGGGGATGAGGACGGCGCGCAGCTTCATCGCGGCCAGCACGGTCTCCCACAGTTCGACCTGGTTGCCGAGCATCAGGATGATCCGGTCGCCGGCGCGGACGCCCTGGGCGCGGAGCCAGTTCGCCACCCTGTTGGAGCGGGCGGACATCTCGGCGAAGCTCACCCGCGTCTCGGAGCCGTCCTCCTCGACGATGTGGAGCGCGGTCCGGTCGTTGCCCTCCGCGATGACGTCGAACCATTCGAGCGCCCAGTTGAAACGGTCGGGGCGGGGCCAGGAGAAGCCCTCGTAGGCCGTCCCGTAGTCCTCCCGGTGCTCCAGCAGGAAGTCCCGGGCGGCCCGGAACCTCTCCGTCGCGCCGGTCGCGCTCGTGGCCGTCATGTGTCCTCCTCGTTGCGGGACCTGTCCCGGACATCGTGTAATCGGTGACCCAGGTCTCACTACCCCCGTTCGGGGGTGAAGGAGTGGTCCCGTGCCCGAGATGGTGGAAGCGGTGGAGCTGCGTACGGCGCTGCTGCGGCTGAGGCGCGCCAGCGGGCTGCCCGTCGTCTTCGGCGGACTGCTCCAGGAGGGGGCCGCGGGCCGCACGATGCGGATCGCGGAGCTGAGCGGGGCCGTGACGCCCGCGCTGCGCGGGCTGGCGATCTCGGCGGGCTCGGGCCTGGGCGGGAAGTGCCTGGCGCTGGCGCGGCCGTGCGCGGCGACGGACTACCTGGCGTCGCGGCACATCACCCACGAGTACGACGTGCCGGTCTCGGCGGAGGGCCTGCGCGCGGTGATCGCCGTCCCCGTCGTCGTACGGCGCAAGGTGCGCGGGGTGCTGTACGGGGCGCTGCGGGAGTCCCTCCCGATCGGCGAGCGGGTCTTCGACGCGGCGATGGCGGCGGCCCGTGACGTCGAGCAGGCCCTCGCGGTACGGGACGAGGTGCGGCAGCTGCTCGCTCCCCCGCCGCCCGGCCCGTCCTGGGAGGAGGTGCGGCAGGCCTACGGGGAGCTGCGCGAACTGGCCCCGAAGGTCCTCGACCCCGAGCTCCGGGAGCGCCTCCTCACCGTCTGCGGCCGCCTCGAATCGGCCTCCGGCGCCGGGCCCGCCGTCCTCGGCGTCTCCCTCACCCCGCGCGAGACGGACGTCCTCGCGGCGGTCGCCTCCGGCGCGACGAACGCGACGGCCGCCGACCGCCTCGGCCTGCGCCCCGAGACCGTGAAGGGCTACCTCCGCTCGGCGATGCGCAAGCTGGGCGCCCACACCCGCCTGGAGGCGGTGGTGACGGCCCGGAGGGCGGGGGTGCTGCCGTAGGGCCTTCCCTTCGGATCAGGAGTCCGCGTGCACGATGTCGTACGGGGTGCCGGAAGGCGTCATGAGCCGGAGGGTGCGCTCCGCCTCGGCCGTGAGCGCGGCCCGGTCCGCCCGCGTGACGTGCGCGAAGGGCTCGATGGTGAGGGTGGTGCGGTCCTTGGCCTCGTCGAGGCGCCAGAGGCCGGCGAGGAAGCCGTCGAGGAGGAAGACGCGGTGCGCCTGGTTGCCGGTCCAGGTGCGGGAGCGGTACTCGGCGGGGACGACGCGGGTGCGGTCGGCATGCGAGAGCAGCAGGTTGTCGAACTCGGGGAGGAAGCGGGGCGGCGCGGGGGTGTCCTCCTCGGGGCGGGGCGCGTCGGGGAGGTCGAAGAGCTCGGTGCCCTGCTCGTCCCGGAAGACGAGGAGCTCCGGCCGCAGCCGCTCGAAGGCCGGGCGGAGGCGGGTGAGACCGCACCAGAGCTGCATGTCCTTGACGGAGGCGGGCCCGAAGGCGCCGAGGTAGCGCCGCACGGTCTCGTCGAGGTCGGCGGCCCGGTCCTCGACCCCGTCGAACCACGTACGGACGGTCGTGAGCGCGACCTGCCCGCTGCGCCCCCACAGGCCGCGCGGGGTGACCTGCACCATCAGCAGCAGGCAGCGGGCGGCGATGGTGAGCGCCTGCGGGTCGGCGTCGGGCCACTCCCGGAGCAGGTGCTCCCGCAGCTCCTTGGGGGTGCGGGGCCGCTCCTCGACGTACGCGGTGGCCAGGTCGGTGAGCCGGTCGAGGTCGACGCCGTCGAGCCCCTTGCGGAACATCTTCAGCTCCCGGTCGACGGCCCCGGCCTGGACGAGCCTGCGCAGGCCGACGGCGTCGCGGGCGGTGTGGGTGTGGACGGTGGACCGGAGCGAGACGATCCGGGCGACGGCGCGGGACTCCATGAGCGCGGACAGCCGCTCGGGCCGGAACCCGTCGAGGCGGGCGGCGAGCGCGTAGTACGGGGGCTTGGTGTTCTGGGCCTGGAGGCCGACGAGGTGCGCGACGGCCTCCTCGACGCCGAGCGGGGCGGGACGCAGGAGCAGCTGCCGGTCGAGGGTGGCGCGGTTCAGGGCGCGGGGGCCGAGCACGGGGTGGGTCGTCTTGAGGGCCATGACCGCACGCTACCGAGCCTTGCGGACAGCTACGGTCCGCAAGGCGAACCCGACGGCATCGGGATTCGGACGGCAGCGATTCACCCCATATATCCTGCTCTGGTCCCACAGCCGAGGAGCCCGTGGAGCCCGACGAAGGAGGCGCACGACGATGTCCGACCGCCGCCCCCACGCGGCCTGGCGCCGCCGCCCCGACCAACCGCCCACGCCCTCGTCCCCCTCCTCGCGGCAGCCCGCCCCGGAGCCGAGCGTGGTGCACTCGGCGCTCTACCGCGACGGCCTCCGGGTCTCCTCCCCCACCACCCTCGCGGACACCTTCCGGCAGCTGCGCGAACACCCCGACGGCATGGCATGGATCGGCCTCCAGCGGCCCACCGAGGAGGAACTCCACTCCCTGGCCGCCGAGTTCGACCTGCACGAGCTGGCCGTCGAGGACGCGATGGAGGCCCACCAGCGCCCCAAGCTGGAACGGTACGGCGACACCCTCTTCGTCGTCCTGCGGGCCGCCCGCTACCTGGACGCCCCGGAGGAGGTCGACTTCGGCGAGCTCCACGTCTTCGTCGGCCCGGACTTCCTCATCACGGTCCGGCACGGCGCCGCCCCCGACCTCTCCGCCGTCCGCCGCCGCATGGAGGAGAACCCGGACCTCCTGGCCCTCGGCCCCGAAGCCGTCCTGTACGCGATCCTCGACGCGGTCGTCGACGGCTACGCCCCCGTGGTCGCGGGCGTCCAGAACGACATCGACGAGATCGAGACCGAAGTCTTCGGCGGCGACCCCGCCGTCTCCCGCCGCATCTACGAACTCTCCCGCGAAATGGTCGAGTTCCAGCGCGCCACCCGCCCCCTGGTCGGCATGCTCCACGCCCTCATGGCCGGCTTCGCCAAATACGGCACCGACGAGGAACTCCAGCGCTACCTCCGCGACGTCGCCGACCACGTCACCCACACCAGCGAACGCGTCGACGGCTTCCGCCAGGCCCTGACCGAGATCCTCACGGTCAACGCGACCCTGGTCACCCAACAACAGAACGCCGAGATGCGCGCCCTGGCGGAAGCGGGTTTCGAACAGAACGAGGAGATCAAGCGGATCTCTTCCTGGGCCGCCATCCTCTTTGCTCCCACACTCGTGGGAACCATCTATGGCATGAACTTCGACTTCATGCCCGAGTTGAGCTGGCGCTTCGGATACCCCTTCGCCATCGGCCTGATGGGGGCGGTATGTGTCAGTTTGTACGTGGTCTTCAAGCGGCGGGACTGGCTATAGAAAGCGGCCGGCCCCGCACACTCAGCGCGCACGGTTTGCTCCTGCATCTGCCGCACGAAACGGCCATATGGGGCACTGGGGAGTCCCTGGGGAGAAGTGATGCGGGTGATCTCCTCGCCCCACTTCTCAAAGGGCCTCTGACCTGGCCTTTCGAGGCTCGAAAGACGCTGGGGAGAATCTGGGGAGAACCGGAGCCGCCAACCGCACCTCACATCAGCGCCGTCAGGCCGCCCGCCGTCCAGTCGACCGGCCTCGACACGACTCGCCGATATCGCCCCACGTCACAGCGAGTAACAGCGGACGGCGCCTGCCGCACCCCCTGATCCCTGGCGGCCACGTGCGGCTGCGCTTCACCGACCCCGGCGCCTACCGCACTGCCGCCGCCCTCACCGGCGCGGCCCGCGACGAGACCCTGGCCCTGCAGCTGCCCAGCGACGGCAGTCAGCGCGAACTTCGCTCCATTCTCGACTGGCTCGACTCCGCCGGCATCGAGGCGGACGAACTGACCGTCCGCACCCCCGACCTCGACGACGTGTTCTTCGCCCTGACCGGCTCGGACAACGCCCCCAGCCAGCACAAGGAGACCGCCCGATGAGCTCCCTCTCCCTCGCCGTACGCGACTCGAACACGATGCTGCGCCGCAACCTGCTTCACGCGCGACGCTACCCGTCAGGCACCCTCAACCTGCTGCTCACGCCGATCATGATGCTGCTGCTCTTCGTCTACGTCTTCGGCGACGTGATGAGCGCGGGCATCGGCGGCGCCGTCGGCGTGGCCATCGGTTTCCGCTCCGCGGACGCAACCGTCCTCGAATGGCTGGCGGCATTCGGGCTCATCGCGCTCTTCGCCCTGGCGCTGACCTGGATCGCGGTCGGTATGGGCCCGGCCGGCCCGAACCCCGAGGCGGCCAGCAACATGGCCATGCCGCTCATCCTCCTCCCCCCTCATCTCCAGCGCCCTCATCCCTGCCGAGACCATGCCCGGCTGGTTCCAGCCGATCGCCGAGTACCAGCCCTTCACCCCCGCCGTCGAAACCCTTCGAGGCCTCCTCCTCGGCACCGAGATCGGCAACAACGGCTGGATCGCGATCGCCTGGTGCGTGGCTCTCGTCGCGCTCGGCTACCGCTGGTCGACGGCGCAGTTCAACCGCGACCCGAAGTAACCGAGGCGACCACGCCGGCCTCTCTCCCTCAACGCGTCCCAGCCGTCCCGAGGCGCCACAGTGAGGTGGTCTCGGCCGAGCGGGCTCGGTACAGCGGGTCCGACGGGTCCGTCGCGCGGGGGTGGCGCGGCTTCGTGACCGTGCGGGACAGGACACGCAGTCCGGCGGCCGCGATGGCGTCCTCGAGTTCGGTCCGGCCTCGCAGTCCGAGCCGTTCGGCCAGGTCCGACAGGATCAGCCAGCCTTCACCGCCCGGCTCCAGGTGGTTCGGCAGTCCGGTCAGAAAGCGGTTCAGCATCCGGCCGTCGGGGTCGTACACCGCCTGGTCGAGGGGCGTGCGGGGGTGCGCCGGGAGCCACGGCGGGTTGCAGACGATCAGGTGCGCTCGGCCCGCCGGGAAGAGGTCCGCATGACGCACGGCGATCCTGGTCGCCAGGCCGAGGCGGGCGACGTTGTCGCGGGCGCAGTGCACGGCGCGTACGTCCTGGTCGGTGGCGACGACATGGCGCATGCCCCGGCGGGCGAGAACAGCGGCGAGCACGCCCGTTCCGGTGCCGATGTCGAAAGCCGTGTATCCCTTCGGGAGTTCGGCCTCGGCCACCAGGTCGACGTACTCGCCCCGCACGGGCGAGAAGACCCCGTAGTGCGGGTGGATGCGGTCGCCTCGCAGCGCGGGGATCTCGACGCCCTTCGTACGCCACTCGTGCGCGCCGATCACTCCGAGCAGCTCCCGCAACGAGCCCATGCCGGCCCCCGCGCTCGGACCGTGCGCGTGGAGGCACGCCTCCTGCACCCGGGGCGCTCGGCGCAGGGCGACCGTCCAGCCGTCGTCGTACGGGATGAGCAGCATGCCCAGCAGTCGTGCGCGGCGGGCTTGTTCGCGGCGGTGGAGGCGGAAGGCCTCGGCCGGGCTCTGAGCCCGGGGCGAGGACGCGCGCTCGGCACGACGGCCGACGGCTGCCAGGAGCCGGCGCGCGGACGGGTAGTCACCGGTCCAGAGCAGGGCAGTGCCCTCGGCCATCAGGCGGTGCGCCGCGGCGACACTGATGCTGTCGGCGACGCTGACGATCTGCTGCGGGGGCGGGGTGCCGTTGGCCGAGTACCAGTGGGCCGTGCTCTCCAGGCGACCCTCCATCGTCCACGCCATGACCTGTGCCGTCACCGAACCTCATTTCTCATGAGGAACGATCTTCGACACGACCGAGCGCTCTGAGCGTTTCGGAAGGGAACATTCACGCCTTCCTGACACCCGTCGGCCACTGCCTTACGCCCTGCATACGGCGGCAGGCGCGAGCATGGGATGCGCTGGGCGGCACCTGCTCCGGCCTGTGGACGGTTCTACCCCTCCCCCTGTTCCTGATCCTGCTGCCGCCGAGGGGAACCGCCGACCTGCCGGTCCCCCCGCCCACGACGCTCAGGGTCTTCGCCCCGGAGGGTGCGGCTGCACTCCCGTCATCAGGAAGTCCAGCCCCCGTCGGGTCGTCGCGAGGACCACCCGGTCCCCCGCGCGCAGGACGCGTCCGTGCGGCGGGCGCCAGTCGAGGCCCTGCCGGTCGAGCCGCAGCCCCGCCAGTGTGTCCATCGAGGACGGGGAGAACCTGGCGCCCGCGGCGCCGACGGCCAGGACGCGCCATTCGTTCTCGCGGAACGCGTCGTGGATCGAGCGGCCTTCCAGCTCCGGGTGGCCGGCGACGTCGACCACCGTGAAGAGCAGCGAGCCGCGCTCGACCGGCATCACCCCCAGGACGTGCCGCCCCATCATCGCCGCGGCGAAGGAGGCTGCGGCCAGCGCGGAGACACTACGGCTGCGGGTCAGGGCGTTCGGGTACGAGGCGCGCATGGTCCGCGAGACGGTGGCCGCGAAGTCGTCGTCGTACAGCCGCATCACCACCCTGACACCTGGGTTGATCTCCCGGGCGGCCATGACGATGTCCAGGTTCTCGCCGTCCTCCCGGGTGAGGACGAGCAGGGACTTGCTCTGCCCGACGCGGGCCTGGTCGAGCACTCCGGGCGCGGTGGCGTCCTCAAGGAGGAGCGGTATCCCGAGCTCGCGGGCGAGCTGGACGCCACGGGCGTGCGGATCCCGCTCGATGGCCACGATCTTGTGGTCGGTGGTGCCGAGCCGGGCCAGGACCCTCGTACCGATCTTGCCGAGTCCGACCAGCACGATGTGGTCGCTCAGATCCCGGGACGGCGGGTGGTTCGCGGAGCCGGTACGGAAGGCCTCGGTGGCGTTCATGGTGGCGGCCACGACCAGCGGAAGAATCGCGAGGCCGACGAAACCAGCGACGAGCTGGAGGACCCGTCGGGCCGGCTCCTCGTCGGTCGCCGGGTCCCCCATGGTGAAGATGTCGAGCAGCGGCAGGTACACGGCCTTCCACAGCGGACCGTCCAGGACGAGCGCGGTCGCGACGGAGAGGAGGACGACGATGGCGGCCAGCGCTCCGAAGACCGCGGTCACCTGCTTCGAGACGAAGACCTTCCACGGCAGATGGGTCAGATGGCCGAGCAGCAGGTCCCGGTAGCCGCGGGAGGTCCTCGGGGTCTCGGGATCGTGGTGGTGGGTGACCTCTTCGAGCATGAGCCGGCCGTGCGTGAACTGGCGGTGGTACGCGGTGCGGGTGTCCGGCAGCAGCTGGGTGCCCTCCTCTCCCGGCGTCTCCGCGCTGTCCTCGCTCGCCGGGTCGTCCTGATGCGCCCCGGACAGCACGGCCAGGGTCGCCAGATCGGTCGGCCTGCCAGGAGCCCCCGCCGGTCGTACGACGCCTCGGAAGACCTTGCCCTCGACCTGGAGCGTGTGGCCCTGTCCGACGGCCGCGGCCGAGACGAGCTCCGGAACAGCGGTGTCGGTGTCGGAGAGCACGGTGGTGGAGGCGTCCAGAGTGGCATCGTCCGCCTGCCCTCCGACCTCGGCGGCCCGGTCGAGGAGCCGTTCCAGATGCCGCCCGCGCTCGCGGTTGTACATGCGGATGACCAGGCGTATGGACGGATTCAGGCTGCGCGCGAGGAGCGCGGCGGTCATGTTGACCTGGTCGTCGCCGTACGTCAGCGCGAGGGCGGCTGCCCGCTCGACCCCGGCCGCACGCAGGGTCTGCTCGTCCGGCCTCGCCGATACCAGCAGCTCGACCGGCGAGCGGGGGTCGCGGTGCAGGTCGGCGATCTCCGCCCCGTACGCGCCGCGCCGCGAGGGCAGGACCACGGTCACCGTCTCGCCGCAGACCGCGTCGAGCTCGACGGCGAGACGGTGGGCCAGACCGTCGTCCCCGCAGATCACCATGTGCTGGGAACGCTGCCCAAGTGGCAGGCGCAGATGGATGGTTGACGTCACACGAACCAAGATTGCCGAACGCGGTGCGCCGAGTTCCCTGTCGTACGTGAGTTCGGCGTCAAGGTTTCGTATGGATCACGAATGTGGGTTCGGGCGGGCGTCCGGTCAGCTGAACTCGGCCAGGCGGGGGCGCAGGCCGAGAACGGTGAGGACGCCCGCGGCCAGGAGCGCCCCCATCCCCCAGGGCAACAGGCCAGTGGCCGTGTCCCGTCCGTCCCGTACCGCACTGTCGAACGCGGCCCGGTTGATGTCGGTCACGTCGTCCAGCGCCTTCATCCAGACGCCGAAGTGGGCGTTGGACTTCTCCGGTTCCCAGCTGATGCAGAAGGCCATCGCCTCGCGCTCCTTGCCCTGGGCCAGCAGGGACCGGATCGTACGGTCGTCGCGCTGGTAGACGGCATAGGCCTCGACCGTCCGCTCGGCAGCCTCCCGCTCGCCCGTGAAGGTGATGTTGTCCAGCTCGCGGCGGAACTCGCCGGTGAAGACCCGGTCCTCGTGGTCGGCGCGGTAACGCGCCCAGGTCTCACCGAGCTTCGCGTCGTACGAGGAGAGAGTCGCACCCTCGACTCCGTACAACTGCTGCGACTTGGCGAGGAAGCTCCGCTCGTAGGCGGGGCGCCGGGACGGGTCGAGGAGGTAACGGCTTTCGTCGGCGTTCGCGTCGTAGGCGAGGGCGCGGGCACGGGAAAGGGCGACGACCGAGTCGAAGGCGTCCCGCCGGGCGACCCTGAACTGCTCAGCGGAGGCGGTGAGCAGCTGCAGGCCGAGGACGACGGCGGTGAGGCCACAGATCGTTGCGGCCAGCAGGGCCGGATTCAGGAGGCGGCGGAAGCGCCGGGCGAGGTACCACTGCAGCAGCACGAGCACGGCCGACACTGCCAGGCCGAGAGCCGCGAGGACCGTGGACTGGGTGGCCAGGTCGGAGCGTTCGGCGGCGTACGTGGCGTCGAAGGCGTGGTCGTTGGCCTCGACCAGTCCACGGGCCTCCGGCAGCAGGCGTGCGGCGAGGAGATCGGTCGCGGCACGGTAGTCGGCGAGCGCGTCCACTTTGCCGCCGGCACGGCCGCCGTTCTCCAACGCACGGCCAAGGAGCTCCTGGTAGCGGGCGAAGTCCTCGGTGAGGGTCTCCACGGCCCGCTCGTCCTTCGTGTCACCTTCTGCCGCGACGGCGAGCGTGCGCAGTTCCCCGCTGATGGTGTGCCGTGCCTGCCCGTAGAACTCGGTGGCCTTCGCGTACGGAACACCCATGCGTCCTCTGCCCGCTTCCCCGCTGGACAGCAGGATGTTGGCGGCCTGCGCGTCCATGTCGTTGAGGGCGAGGTTGAGCCCGGCGGCACTCACCGTCTGCGGGGCGTGGCGCTCGGCCGCGCTGTCCCAGGTGCGGGATGCGGCGAGCGCGGCGACCACGAGCAGGGTGGCGCAGGCTGCGGTGAGCAGGAGCACCGTCGTGCGCAGGAGACGTAACCGCGCGGGCAGAGTGTCCCAGTATCGGCGCCGGAACGATTCCGCCGCGGCGACGGTCCGCCGCCACAGACGGTGGGGACCGCCGGGCCCCGGCCCCTCGCCCGGCCCGGGCGGTCCCCCTCGGGGAACGACCGCCCGCGGCGCGTGCTCCACGCCTGTCCGGGCCCCCACGCCCGAAGTTCGCGTCTGTCCGGTGGTGATGGCCACGCACCCTCCAACCCACGCCACGGACGGTCGCCCGTCCCCCGTGCCGATCAGTGTCCGATCGTTTTCGGATATGGACCGGCTTCATTGACGTGGCCCTGACGCTCATCGCGTCTGTTTTCACGCGTTGTTGACGGCCGGGATGGCCAGGCCGTCAAGCGAGTGGGACGGGCAGGACCAGGTCGTACGGGTACTCTTCGCCGTCACGCAGAAACGTGATCCGTGCGTGCAGGGCGCGCACTCCGGCGGCGAGGGCCGGCTGCCCGGTAACGCTTCCGTCGGTGTAGGTGCCGTCCTCACCGGGCCCATAGGCACCGCCCCAGTCGACGTATTCCTGACCGAGGTCGTCTTTCGCCTCGAACACCAGCAGGACGGACGGCGCCTCGCCGCTCGGCAGGGGCGGCGTGATCGTGTATCGGATGGTGAAGGAATCCGGCCGGACGGTCAACCCGCGCACCGCCAGTTCATGGCGACCGCCAAAGATCGACAGCCTCGGGAGTCCACCGGTGTCTCCGGCCCCCGTGTTGGCTACGCCGCTCATGCGCAATCCTCTCGCCGGGCAACCCGATCGTCGCTGCCTCGGTCCGCCGATGGTCAAGAAGGAATCTAGGAGCGCGGAGCTGCCGATTCGCCCGGGTCCCGCGGAATTGACGGCTCCCTGACGAGCACAGGGATGTGAAGGCCACCACCGTCCTGTCCTGACGTCAGGGCGGCGGCAGGATTCCGCCGGATCGGAGCGGGCGGCTCCCGCCGGTGTTCAGGCTTCTCCCATGGACAAATCCACTCGCGACCTGGGCTGCGGACTGACACTCCTCGTGCTCCTTTTCGGGGCGGTCACGCTCTGGAAAGGCGTGATCGACCTGCGCGACGGCACCAGCGTCCACTGCATGGACCGCAAGATGGGCCCAGGTGACAGCTGCGTGATGCGCGCGGGCTCCGAGGCGGTGCGTTACACGTACGAGGAGAAGGCCGAGGACTGGAACAACAGGTACCCGGTCGTGGCCACAGCTGTCGGTGCGACGGTTCTGCTGGGCGCGGTGCCCCTTGGACTGTGGCTCACCCTGCAAGGCGACACGGCTCAGCCCTCCCGCCGGCGCGGCCCCGAAGCGGGCGGTACGGCTGATCCGTCGGACGCGGGTGACACACCTTCGTGACCGCTCGGGCGGCACACCCGGCCGAGCCGATCCACTCGCCACCGCACCCTCAGGCCCTACCGCCGGACGCCCGCCCACCTCCCCGGGCTCGGCCCGCGATCACGCTCCGACGAGCAACTACGCCAACGGCCGCACCGTGCGGGGAGGCGCCGTCGGGAGCGTGAGCATCATCGCGAATCCAGGCCCTGACGCCACGGAATCGAGGGTGCCGCCCATGGCCTCGGTCACGTCGCGGGACAGCCGCAGGATCACGCTGTCCTCGGGGCGGACAGCGGTCGTCCCCGGCGCCGCGCCGCCGGCCCCGCCGGCGATCCCGTCCCCGACGCGGATCGCCAGCCGGCCGGGCCGAACCTCGGCTGTCAGGTGGGCGGGCTCTTCGGGCGGAGTCCGGCGCAGAGCTTCCGCCGTCAGCGCGGAGAGTACACGGGTGAGCACTGCCGCGTCGGCGAGGGCGTCCGGCATGTGTTCCGGCACGGTGCAGCGGATCCTCTCGCTGCCGGGGCCGAGGGTGTCCAGGACCGCGGTCAGCACCTCGTCGAGGTCGACCGGGCGCAGGTAGAGGTCGAGGGACTCGGCGCGCAGGCGGCTGAGGTCGTCGAGATCTGTGACGAGCTGGGCGGCACGACGCACCGATACTCGGGCGGTTTCCAGCAGTCGGCCGTCCTTCTCGGCCGGCTGCCGGGCGTTCGGTGGCGCGTTCGATGTCGCGGGATGAGCGGAGAGACGCTGCAACGCCTCTTCCGCGGCACGCAACGGGGCCCGCAGATCCCTGCTCGCGGCAAGGAGCAGCGAGGCCCGCGTGTGTTCGGCTTCGGCGCGAAGGCCGGTCTCGGCCGCCGCGGCGGCCAGCCGGCCGTGCGCGTATGCCATGACCAACTGCGCGGCGCATGCGCGGAGTACGAGTTGGTCGTCGCTGCTCAGGGTGCGACCGCGCGCCGCCAGCGTCAGTCCGTCCGAGGCGGGGCTGTCGACGGGCGCTTCGACATCCGCGTCGTACGGGCGTTCCGGCGGGTTCTCTCCGGCGGCGGCTACGACGGACCAGCGCGGCTCGGCCGGGTGCTCGGTGTCCTCCTTCAGCAGGCTGACCGCATCCAGGCCGAAGTCCTCCCTGACCTGTTCGAGAAGAGCCGGCAGGTCCTCACCGCGCATGAGGGCGGTGGCCAGCCTGCTCAGAGCGCGTGCCTCGGATCTCGCACGGACCGCCTCGTACGTGCGGTGCGCGGCCGTTCCCGAGGCCGAACCGACCACGAGGGCCGTGACGACGAAGACCAGCAGGGCGAGGACGTCGGAGGTGCGGTGCACGTCCAGCGAGTGCAGGGGCGCGGTGAAGTAGTAGTCGGCGAGCAGCCCCGCGGCCAGTGCGGAGAGCAGGGCGGGTACCAGCCCACCGATGAGGGCGATCACGACGACGGTCAGGAGGTAGAGCACGAGGACGAAGGCGAGGTCCACCTGGCCGCGCAGAGCGGCCAGCGACGCGGTGAGTGCCGGCAGCACGATCGCGGCGAGCAGCATCGCGCCCCAGAAGCGCCGTGGTCCGGTGGCGCGCGTCGGGTGCGGCAACCGCAGGGGCGAGGACGGCCCGGCGGCCTCCTCGTGGGTGACGACGAGCACGTCGATCGGGCCTGAGCGCCGGATCGTCCGGTGTCCCACGCTTCCGTACAGGAAGGTGGAGAGCCGTCCGCGCCGGCTGGCGCCCAGCACGATCTGGGTGACGTTCTCGGCCTCCGCGAACTGCAGCAGAGTCTCCGGGAGGTCGTCGCCGGTCGTCTGGTGGTAGCTGCCGCCCAATGACTCCACCAGGGCACGCTGGGCGGCGAGAGCGGCCGGATCGGCATGGACGAGTCCGTCGCTCGGCACGACGTGCAGGGCCAGCAGCTCACTACCAGGTGTACGGGCGGTGACCCGGGCCGCGCGACGGATCAGGGTCTCGCCCTCCGGGCCGCCGGTCAGGGCCACCATGATGCGTTCGCGGGTCTCCCAGGGAGCGGTGATGCCGTGCTCGGCGCGGTAGCGCTGCAGTCCTTCCTCCACGCGGTCGGCGAGCCACAGCAGGGCGAGTTCCCGCAGGGCCGTGAGGTTGCCGACCCGGAAGTAGTGGGTCAGGGCAGCCTCGACGCGGTCGGAGGGATAGATCTCGCCGTGCAGCATCCGGCGGCGCAGGAGCTCTGGCGGTAGGTCGACCAGCTCGATCTGGTCAGCGCGGCGCGCGACCTCGTCGGGCAGGGTCTCGCGCTGCGGGACGCCGGTGATCTGCCGGACCACATCGCCCAGGGATTCCAGGTGCTGGACGTTGAGGGTGGTGACGACGTCCGTCCCTGCCTCCAGCAGTTCCTCGACGTCCTGCCAGCGCTTGGTGTGTCGCGAGCCCGGTACGTTCGTGTGCGCCAGCTCGTCGACCAGGGCGACCTGCGGGCGCCGGGCGAGCACCGCGTCCAGATCCATCTCGGTGAAGGCCGCCCCACGGTGGATCATGGTGCGCCGGGGAATCGTCTCAAGACCCTCGGCCATCGCGGCAGTGGGCCGTCGCCCGTGCGGCTCGACGAATCCGGCGACGACATCCGCGCCGCCGGCGCGCAGCCGCTGACCTTCTTCGAGCATGGCGTAGGTCTTGCCGACCCCTGGGGCCGCCCCGAGGTAGATCCGCAACCGTCCTCGCGCCATCGGGGCTCCTACCGGTACGCCGCGCCCACGCGCCCTCCCTCCATCATGCGCGCCCGGCCCCAGTCGCGCTCCGGCACACGGTCATGTCGTCTCGGTCGTCGCGTCGGGATGGAAGGGCGGGGCGCCGTCCTCCATGCGGAGGCTGATGGTCATGGTGAGGCCGCCGCCGGGTGTGTCCTCCGCCGTGACCGTGCCGCCCATGGCCTCGACGAAGCCTCGGGCCACCGCGAGGCCCAGACCGACGCCCGCACCGCGCGGGGCGTCGCCGTAACGCTGGAAGGCGCCGAAGATGCGGTCCTTGGCCTCGTCGGGAACGCCCGGTCCACGGTCCACGACGCGGAGTTCGACGCGGTCGGCGATCGCGCTGGCGGCGACGAGGACCGGAGTGCCGGCGGGGCTGTACTTCACCGCGTTCTCGACGATGTTGGCGACGGCCCGCTCCAGCAGGCCGCGGTCGACGACGACCATGGGCAGCGTCTCGGGGATGTCGAGCTCGACGCCGTCGTCGGGCACGCCCACGAGCGCCATCGGGACGACCTCGTCGAGGTCGGTCTGCCGGAGTACGGCGGTCACGGTTCCGGTCTCCAGGCGCGAGACGTCCAGGAGGTTGCCGACGAGGTGGTCCAGGCGGTCGGCGCCCTCCTCGATGCCTTCGAGCAGTACGGCACGGTCCTCCTCCGACCACTCCACGTCGTCCGAACGGAGGGAGGAGACGGAGGCCTTGATGCCTGCCAGCGGGGTGCGCAGGTCGTGACTGACGGCGGCGAGCAGGGACGTGCGGATCTTGTTGCCCTCGGCGATCCTGCGGGCCTCCTCCGCCTCGTCGACGAGACGCTGCCGGTCGAGCACGACCGCCGCCTGGGCGGCGAACGCGCCGAGCACCCGCCGGTCCTCGCCGGGCAGGACGCGACCGGTCAGGGCGAGCGCCAGGTGGTCGCCGACCGGCATGTCGACATCGGCGTCCTCGGGACGGCCGACCGGACGGCCGGGGCCGACGGCGGCGACGCACGTCCACGGCTCGGTGTCCTCGTGCCGCTCCAGGAGTACGACCGACTCCATGGCGAAGGTCTCCCGGAGCCGTTCGAGCAGGGCCTCCAGGCCGGTCTCGCCGCGCAGCACACTGCCCGCGAGGAAGGAGAGCGTCTCCGCCTCCGCCCGCAGGCGGGCGGCCTGGTGGGTACGGCGGGCGGCCAGGTCGACCACGGAGGCGACGGATATCGCCACACCCACGAAGATCACCAGCGCCACCACGTTCTTCGGGTCCGCGATCGTGAGTTCGTGGATCGGAGGAGTGAAGTAGTAGTTGAGCAGCAGCGATCCGAAGGCGGCGGAGGCGAGGGCGGGGCGCAGCCCGCCGAGCAGCGCGGCGGCCACGGTGAGGGTGAGGAAGAGCAGGACGTCGTTCGCGAGGCCCACGTCAGGGAGGGCGCCACTGAGCAGCAGGGTGAGCAGCACCGGTCCGGCGAGGCCGACGAGCCAGCCCCAGATGGTGCGGGAACGGCCCAGTTTCGCGCGGCGCGGTGCGGGCAGTCCGCGGCCCTTGGCCGCCTCGTCGTGGGTGACGATGTGGACGTCGAGGTCGGGCCCCGACTCGCGCGCGACCGTGGCGCTGACACCGGGGCTGAAGGCGTACTGCCACGAGCGGCGGCGGCTGACTCCGAGGACGATCTGGGTGGCGTTGACCCCGCGGGCGAACTCCAGGAGCCCGGCCGGGATGTCATCGCCGACGATGTGGTGGAAGGTGCCGCCCAGGTCTTCGACGAGGGTGCGCTGGACGGCGAGTTCCTTCGGCGAGGCGGCAGTGAGCCCGTCGCTGCGGGAAATGTAGACGGCGAGGACCTCGCCGCCCGCACCCTTCTCCGCGAGCCGGACGGCGCGCCTTATCAGGGTGCGTCCTTCGGGGCCGCCGGTGAGGCCCACGACGATCCGCTCCCGGGAGCCCCAGATCTTCGAGACCCGGTGTTCGGTGCGGTACTCCTGGAGGTACTCGTCGACCCGGTCGGCCGTCCACAGCAGCGCCAGCTCCCGCAGGGCGGTGAGGTTGCCCGGCCGGAAGTAGTTGGACAGGGCCGCGTCGACCTTGTCCGGCTTGTAGACGTTGCCGTGCGCCATGCGTCGCCGCAGCGCCTGCGGCGACATGTCGACCAGCTCTATCTGGTCCGCGCGGCGCACCACCTCGTCCGGGACCGTCTCCCGCTGCCGCACCCCCGTGATCGACTCGACGACGTCGCCGAGCGACTCCAGGTGCTGGATGTTGACCGTGGAGACGACGTCGATGCCGGCCGCGAGCAGTTCCTCGACGTCCTGCCACCGCTTGGCGTTCCGCGACCCGGGGATGTTGGTGTGGGCCAGTTCGTCCACGAGCGCGACGGCGGGCTTCCGGGCAAGGACCGCGTCCACGTCCATCTCGGTGAACACCGTGTCCCGGTACGCGATCTCCGCACGCGGCATCATCTCCAGGCCGTGCAGCATCACCTCCGTACGCGGCCGGCTGTGGTGCTCGACGAAGGCGACGACGCAGTCGGTACCACGCTCCACCCGCCGGTGGGCCTCCGAGAGCATCGAGTACGTCTTGCCGACGCCCGGTGCCGCGCCGAGGTAGATACGAAGCTTTCCGCGTCCCATGGTGTCGTCTGGTGTCGTTTCTCGTCGATGTCGGGCAGTGCGTGTACACGTGTGCGGGCGAGGCGTCACGCCTCGAAGCGGTAACCCATACCGGGCTCGGTGATCAGATAGCGGGGGTGTGACGGATCCGCCTCCAGTTTGCGGCGTAGCTGCGCCATGTAGACCCTCAGGTAGTTGGTCTTGGTGCTGTAACTCGGCCCCCACACCTCCTTGAGGAGGCGCTGCTGGCTGACGAGGACCCCGGGGTTGCAGATGAGGATTTCCAACAGGTGCCACTCGGTCGGGGTGAGCCGGACGTCGCGATCGCCGCGCCGGACCTTCTTCCCCACGAGATCGACCGTGAAATCGTCGGTCGTGACCACGGCGGCCGCCGCTCCAGTACTCGGCCGCGCGTGCGCGGGCGACTCCTCGATCCGGCGGGTGGCCGCCCTCAGCCGTGCGAGGAGTTCATCCATACTGAACGGCTTGGTCATGTAGTCGTCCGCGCCCGCGTCCAGCGCGCGGATCTTGTCCTCGGATCCACTGCGAGCGGAGAGGACGAGCACCGGAGCCCGGTTCCAGCCGCGCAGCGCCCGGATGACGTCGACGCCGTCCATGTCCGGCAGCCCGAGGTCCAGAATGATCACGTCCGGTTGCTCGGCGGCGGCGAGCCGGAGCGCGGTGGCGGCGTCGTAGGCCGCGTCCACGTCGTATTTGCGCGCTTTGAGGTTGATCGTCAGTGCACGCGCGAGCTGCGCGTCGTCCTCGACGACCAGGACCCGGGTCATCGGCGTACTGCCTTTCGTCGTGAGCATGGCATCGGATGCGCGTCGGGAGCCGGCAGCCGGGACGTTCCCGGACTGCCGGCTCCCATGCGTCGGGCGTAAGGCCATCAGCCCTTGGCCGCCACGAGGCTCTTCAGCGCGATGTTGAGCTGGAGGACGTTGACGCGGGGCTCGCCGATGAAGCCGAGGATGCGGTCGTCGGTGTGGTCGGCGACGAGCTTCTCGACCTGCTTGACTTCCAGGCCGTTCTTCTCGGCGACCCGGTGGACCTGGAGCTTCGCGTACTCGGGCGAGATGTGCGGGTCCAGGCCGGAGCCGGAGGACGTGACCGCGTCGGCCGGCACGTCGGACGGCTTCACCGTGTAGTCGGCGGTGGAGTTGTCCTTGACGACAGCGGCCTTGGCATCGGTGACCCACTTGATCAGGTCCGCGTTGTCGCCGGAGCGGTTGGTGGCGCCGGACAGGATGATCGAGTACTGGGTGTTGACGCTGTTGCTTCCCAGGCCGTTGGAGGGACGGGGCTGGAACCACTTCAGGTCCGGGACCACCGCCTCCTCCGCGTCGTCCGGGTTCTTCTTGGGCAGGTTGTAGGCCTGGCCGATGAGTTCGGAGCCGACGACCTTGCCGCCGGCGTCCTTGATCTCGGAACCGTTCGCCTTGCCGGGGAAGACCACCTGGGCGATGCCGGTGACTGCGAGCGGGTAGAGCACACCGCACACGACCGTGAGGACGAGAAGGGCGCGGAGTCCGGCCCAGAGCAACCGTCCTGCGTTTCCTACGGAGTTGTTCATGGTCGTCAGCCGATTCCGGGGATGAGGGAGATGAGCAGGTCGATGATCTTGATGCCGATGAACGGGGCGATCAGGCCGCCCAGGCCGTAGAGGCCGAGGTTGCGGCGGAGCATCGAGTCGGCGCTGGAGGGCCGGTAGCGCACGCCCTTGAGGGCGAGCGGGACCAGGGCGACGATGATCAGCGCGTTGAAGATGACGGCGGACAGGATCGCGGACTCGGGGGAGGCCAGGCCCATGATGTTCAGCTTGTCGAGCGACGGGTAGGCGACGGCGAACATCGCGGGGATGATCGCGAAGTACTTGGCCACGTCGTTGGCGATCGAGAAGGTCGTCAACGCGCCCCGGGTGATGAGGAGCTGCTTGCCGATCTCGACGATCTCGATGAGCTTGGTCGGGTTGGAGTCGAGGTCGACCATGTTGCCGGCCTCCTTCGCGGCCGACGTGCCGGTGTTCATCGCCACGCCGACATCGGCCTGGGCCAGGGCGGGGGCGTCGTTGGTGCCGTCGCCGGTCATCGCGACCAGCTTGCCGCCGGCCTGCTCGCGTTTGATGAGGGCCATCTTGTCCTCGGGGGTGGCCTCGGCGAGGAAGTCGTCGACCCCGGCCTCCTCGGCGATGGCCTTGGCGGTCAGCGGGTTGTCGCCGGTGATCATGACCGTCTTGATGCCCATGCGGCGCAGCTCGTCGAAGCGCTCGCGCATGCCCTCCTTGACGACGTCCTTCAGGTGGATGACACCGAGAACGCGCGCGCCCTTGTCGTCCTCCACAGCCACGAGCAGCGGCGTGCCACCAGCCTGGGAAATGGCGTCGGTGAGTTCCTGTGCATCCTTCGCGACCTCGCCACCGCGTTCCTTCACCCAGGCCACGACCGAACCGGTCGCGCCCTTGCGGACCTTGCGCCCGTCGACGTCGACACCCGACATGCGGGTCTGGGCGGTGAACTCGATCCACGTGGCGTCGGCGAGCTCGCCCTGGTGGCGCTCGCGCAGCCCGTACCTCTCCTTGGCGAGGACGACGATCGAGCGACCCTCGGGCGTTTCGTCGGCGAGCGAAGACAGCTGGGCGGCGTCGGCGACCTCGGCCTCGGTCGTCCCCTTCACGGGCACGAACTCCGACGCCTGCCGGTTGCCCAGCGTGATCGTGCCGGTCTTGTCCAGCAGCAGCGTGGACACGTCACCGGCGGCCTCGACCGCCCGCCCGGACATCGCCAGGACGTTGCGCTGGACGAGCCGGTCCATGCCGGCGATGCCGATCGCGGAGAGCAGTGCGCCGATCGTCGTCGGGATCAGACACACCAGCAGGGCCGTCAGCACGATCATCGAGGTCTGCTTGTCGGCGCCGGCATAGATCGCGAACGGCTTGAGGGTGACGACGGCGAGCAGGAAGACGATGGTGAGGGACGCCAGCAGGATGTTGAGGGCGATCTCGTTGGGGGTCTTCTGCCGGGCGGCGCCCTCGACCAGGTTGATCATCCGGTCGATGAACGTCTCGCCGGGCTTCGTCGTGATCTTGATGACGACCCGGTCGGAGAGCACCTTGGTGCCGCCGGTGACCGCGCAGCGGTCGCCTCCGGACTCGCGGATGACGGGGGCGGACTCGCCGGTGATAGCCGACTCATCGACGCTCGCGACACCCTCGACGACGTCACCGTCGCCGGGGATGACGTCCCCGGCCTCGCAGACCACCAGGTCACCGATCTTGAGCTCGGTGCCGGGGACCTCCTCCTCGCCCTTGCCGTCCTGGAGGAGACGGCGGGCGACGGTGTCGGTCTTGGCCTTGCGCAGGGTGTCGGCCTGCGCCTTGCCCCGGCCCTCGGCGACGGCCTCCGCCAGGTTGGCGAAGATCGTGGTCAGCCACAGCCAGGCGGTGATCGCCCAGCCGAACCAGTCGCCCGGGTTCTTGATCGCGAGCGCGGTGGTGACCACCGAGCCGACCAGGACCACGAACATGACCGGCGACTTGACCATCACCCGCGGGTCGAGCTTGCGGACCGCGTCCGGGAACGACTTGACCAGCTGCTTCGGATCGAAAAGGCCGCTGCCGACACGTCCGGTCTCGGGCTTGTGCCCCGTAGGTACGTCCGGGTGGGGTGCCCGGGTGGGAGTGAGGGTGCTCATGCTGCGAGTCCTTCGGCGAGCGGGCCAAGGGCCAGGGCCGGGAAGTAGGTGAGACCGGTGACGATCAGGATCGTGCCGACCAGGAGACCGGTGAACAGCGGCTTCTCGGTACGCAGGGTGCCCGCGGTCTCCGGTACGGGCTTCTGCTCGGCGAGCGAGCCTGCCAGGGCCAGGACGAACACCATCGGGAGGAACCGGCCGAGCAGCATCGCGATGCCGATCGTCGTGTTGAACCACTGAGTGTCGGCGTTCAGGCCGGCGAACGCGGAGCCGTTGTTGTTGGCGCCGGAGGTGTAGGCGTAGAGGATCTCGGAGAAGCCGTGCGCGCCGGAGTTGGTCATCGAGTGCGACGGGGTGTCCAGGACGAACGAGGCCGCGGTGAAGCAGAGCACGAGCGCCGGGGTGATCAGGATGTAGAGCGCGGCGAACTTGATCTCGCGGGTGCCGATCTTCTTGCCCAGGTACTCGGGGGTGCGCCCGACCATCAGACCGGCGATGAACACGGCGATGATCGCCATGATCAGCATGCCGTAGAGGCCGGAGCCGACACCGCCGGGCGCGATCTCGCCGAGCTGCATGCCGAGCAGGTTGATGCCGCCACCGAAGCCGGTGTTCGACGAGTGGAAGGAGTTCACCGCGCCCGTCGAGGTCAGCGTGGTGGCGACCGAGAAGATCGCCGACGCGCCGATGCCGAACCGGGTCTCCTTGCCCTCCATCGCACCGCCGGCGATCTCGAAGGCCGGGCCCTTGCCCGCGAACTCGGTCCACATCATCAGGCCCGTGAAAACGAGCCAGATGGTGGCCATCGTCGCCAGGATCGCGTAGCCCTGCCTGATCGAGCCGACCATGCGGCCGAAGGTGCGGGTCAGCGCGAAGGGGATGACGAGGATCAGGTAGATCTCGAAGAGGTTGGAGAGGCCGTTGGGGTTCTCGAAGGGGTGGGCGGAGTTGGCGTTGAAGTAGCCGCCGCCGTTCGTGCCCAGCTCCTTGATGACCTCCTGCGAGGCGACCGCGCCGCCGTTCCACTGCTGGGAGCCGCCGGTGAACTGGCCGACCTCGTGGATGCCGGAGAAGTTCTGGATCGCGCCGGTGGCGACCAGGACCAGGGCGCCGATCACGGAGATCGGCAGCAGGATGCGCACGGTGCCGCGGACCAGGTCGGCCCAGAAGTTGCCCAGCTCACCGGTACGGGAGCGGGCGAAGCCGCGGACGAGGGCCACCGCGACGGCGATGCCGACGGCGGCCGAGACGAAGTTCTGCACGGCCAGGCCGCCGGTCTGCACGACGTGGCCCATGGCCTGCTCGCCGTAGTACGACTGCCAGTTCGTGTTGGCGACAAACGACGCCGCCGTGTTGAAGGCCTGGTCCGGGTCGATCGACACGAAGCCGAGGGAGCCGGGCAGGGAGCCCTGGAGGCGCTGCAGCAGATAGAGGAAGAGGACGCTCACGGCGGAGAAGGCGAGGACGCCGCGCAGGTAGGCGGGCCAGCGCATCTCGACGTTCGGGTTCGCGCCGATCGCCTTGTAGATCCACTTCTCGGGCCGCAGGTGCTTCTCCGAGGAGTACACCTTGGCCATGTAGTCGCCCAGGGGCCGGTACGAGAGACCGAGAGCGACGACGAGGGCGAGGAGCTGGAGGATTCCAGCCAGGACGGGACTCATATCCGTACTCAGAACCTCTCAGGCTTGACGAGGGCGAGGACGAGATAGGCCAGCAGGCCGGTGGCGACCACCAGACCGACGATGTTCTCGACAGTCACAGCTTCGCCACCCCCTTGGCGACGAAAGCCACCAGCGCGAAGACCGCGACCGTGGTGACGACGAAGGCCAGGTCGGCCATCGTGAGCTCCCGAATGTGTGTGGATGAGATGAGCGGTCCGTCGGACCCGTGAGTGAGGAAAGCGCATTTCAGCCACGACCCGGTCGCCGTTGACGTCCTCCTAACGTGTAAGGCGGCCGTCTTTACACATCCCGTACGCGCCCCCGCCTGAATCAGTCCGCCGCCTCGCCGGCCGGGTCCTTCAGCAGAAGGTTCAGCTCGTCCCCGGCACCGTCGTACCCGGCGTCCGAGATCCGTTGCAGCTCGCGCAGATCGCCCGCCGCGGCCGCGCGTCGTGTGAGCAGTCGCCCGGCCCGCATGGATCCCTCGTCCAGCAGCTCGCTCAGCTCCTCCAGGTCGCCGTCGGCATCGGCGAGGTCGGCGAGCCGGTCCAGAGCCGTCTCGTTGCCCTCGTCGGCCAGCGCCCGCAGGGTTTCCCGATCGATGTTCGTGTTCGTCATGACGCCAGGGTCCAACCTTGCCCCTGGGGAAAGGTCAAATGGGACGATGGCTGCGTGATCACCATCGGGCAGCTGGCCAGGTACGTCGGAGTGTCGACGAAGACGATTCGCGTCTATCACGACAAAGGGCTGCTCCCCGAGCCCGGCCGCGACGCGTCCGGTTACCGACGGTACAGCGCTGCGGACGCCATCGAGCTGATCAAGATCCGCGCGCTCGCGGAAGGCGGAGTCCCCTTGGCCCGTATCCGGGACCTCAGAGCGGCGGCAGATGAGGACTTCCGGCAGGCGCTGCGTGAGATCGACGACGAGCTCACCGCCCGCATCCGTGACCTGCGGGCGAATCAGGTGCGCTTGCGACGGCTCGCGGCCGGGGAACTGTCACCCTTGCCCACCGAGGTCGTCGCCTTTCTGGAGCGGCTGACCAGCTGGGGATTCACCTCCCGCTGGGTGGACCTGCAACGAGACCTGTGGATCCTTGTGTTCGCCACCCACCCGGACCAGGCGATGACGCTCTTCGAGGACCAGAACGAGATCGTGTCCGGCCCCGCGCGGCGGCAGCTCTTCCTCGACTACGACCATGCGCACGACCTCGATCCCGACGATCCCCGCCTCGTCGATCTCGCCCGTCGGATCGTCGAGGAGACCCGGGCACGCTACGGACGCGACGCGTTGCCCGATCTGGACACGGCCTCCGAGATCCCCGCCCTCATCCAGGGCACGGTCAACGCCGAGTCGCCGGCGTGGCGGCGTCTCGACACACTGATCCGCACCCGCCTGAACGAATGAACCGGCGGGACGGAACCACCCGGGGCGGCTCGCTCACCTGGCCGCCTTCGTGGCTCCCTCGGCGCCAGTCGGCGCCACGTGTGCGCAGGGCAGGCTGAGGACCATGGTCAGGCCGCCGCCCGGGGTGTCCTCGGGGGTGAGGATGCCACCCATGGCCTCCGTCAGGCCCCGGGAGAGCGCGAGGCCGAGGCCGAGGCCGGTGGTGTTGTCGGTGTCGCCGAGGCGTTGGAAGGGCTCGAAGGCCCGTTCATGGGCGTCTGCGGGGAGGCCGGGACCGCGGTCGACGATGCGGAGTTCCACCCGGCCCGCCAGGGTGCTGGCGGTGATCAGGGCGGGGTGCTCGGGCGGGGCGAAGCGGGTGGCGTTGGCGACCAGGTTGGCGAGGACCCGTTCGAGGAGGGGCGGGTCGGTGAGGACCTCGGGGGTGTCCTCCAGGCTGCCGACCGTCGGGGGCCGGGAGCCGGGCGGCAGAGTATCGAGCGCCGGGGGGATGACCTCCTCCAGGGCGGTGGGCCGTAGGGAGAGGGAGAGGGCGCCCGCCTGGAGGCGGCTCATGTCGAGGAGGTTGTCGATGAGGTGGGCCAGTCGGGCCATGGAGGTGTCGGCGGTGTCGAGGAGTTCCCGCCGTTCGTCCGCGGTGAAGTCGACGTCAGGGCTGCGCAGGGAGGCGACGGCGGCCCAGCCGCTGGCGAGCGGCGTCCGCAGGTCGTGGCTGACGGCGGCGAGGAGCGCGGTGCGCATGCGGTCCGCGGCCCGTACGGGTTCCACCTCGGCGGCGACTTCGGCGAGCCGGTCGCGTTCGGTGGCGGCGATGACGTGGGCGGCGAAGGCGGCGAGGACGCGCCGGTCGGAGGACGACAGGGGCCGGCCGCGCAGGACGAGGTGCAGGTCGTCTCCTACGGCGACGCCGGTGGTGTCCATGCCGTCCTCCGGTCCCGCCTCCCGGGCGGCGGCGAGTTCGGCCGAGTCCATGAGCTCGGCCGACGCCATCCCGAAGGCCTCCTTGGCGCGGCCGAGCAGGGCCGAGAGGGCTTCCTCACCCCGGACGATGGAGCCCGCGAGCGAGGACAGGGTCTCGGCCTCAGCGGTGGCGCGGGCGGCCCTGCGGGAAAGCCGTAGGGATCGGTCGACGGCCGCGGCGACGACACCCGCGACGACGGCGAAGACGACGAGGGCGAGGACGTTGTCGGGGTCCTGGAAGCTGAACTGGCCGACGGGCGGTATGAACCAGTAGTTGAGCAGCAGGGAGGCCGTGAGGGCGGCGACGAGCGCGGAGGCGACACCGCCGATGCACGCGACGCCGACCACGGTGAGGAGGAAGAGCAGCGCCTCGCTGGTGAGGTTGAGCGTGCCGCGGGCGCGGTCGAGGAACAGGGTCAGCAGGACGGGGAGGACCAGGCCGGCGACCGGCCCGGCGACGAGCCGGGACGTCGGCAGCGTGCTCCGCCGGGAAGGCAGCAGACGGCCCCGCCCGGCCCGTTCGTGAGTGACCATGTGGACGTCGATGTCTCCGGAGAGCGCCACGGTCGTCTCGCCGATGCCGCGCCCGGTGAGGAATCGTTCCAGCCGCCCGCGCCGGCTGGTGCCGACGACGAGCTGGGTGGCGTTCTCCGCTCGGGCGAAGTCGATCAGGGCCGTGGGCACGTCCTCGCCGACGACCGTGTGGTAGCTGCCGCCCAGGTCTTCGACGAGCCGGCGCTGGCGGCCGAGGGCGGCGGGCGAGGAGCCCGAGGTGAGGGCGTCGCTGCGCGCCACGTACACGGCGAGGAGTTCGCCGTGGGCGGCTCGGGCGGCGATCCGGGCGGCCCGGCGGATCAGGGTCTCCCCCTCGGGGCCGCCGGTGAGCGCCACGACGACCCGCTCGCGGGTCTCCCAGACTCCGCCGATGCGGTGTTCCGACCGGTAGGCGAGCAAGGCGTCGTCCACGCGGTCGGCCAGCCACAGCAGGGCGAGTTCACGCAGAGCGGTGAGGTTACCGATGCGGTAGTAGCGGGCGAGCGCCGCGTCGACCTCGCCGGGCGGGAGGATGTCGCCGTGGGCCATCCGGCGGCGCAGCGCCTCGGGCGCCATGTCGACGAGCTCGATCTGGTCCGCGCCGCGCACGACCGTGTCGGGGACGGTCTCGCCGCCGGGGACTTCCGTGATCCGCTCGACGACGTCGCTGAGCGATTCCAGGTGCTGGATGTCCAGTGTGGTGACGACGTCCATGCCGGCCGCGAGGAGTTCGGCCACGTCCTGCCAGCGCCGTTCGTTGCGGCAGCCGGGGGCGTTGGCGTGGGCGAGGTCGTCGACGAGGACGACCTCGGGGCGGCGGCGCAGCACCGCGTCCAGGTCGAGCTCCCGGCCCTGGGGCGGGATCCGTTCGAGACCGTCGAGCATGGTCTCGGTGTACGGCCGCCCGTGGCACTCCACGAGCCCGGCGACCACGTCCGTACCCCGCGCCGCCCTGCGGCGGCCCTCGTCGAGCATCCGGCAGGTCTTGCCCGCTCCCCGGGCGGCCCCGAGGTAGACCTTGAGCCTGCCGTGGCGACCACGGGGCGCCCCTGCGGGGTGGTGGGCGTTCAAAACTTCTCGGGTTTGACGAAGGCGGCCACCAGGTAGCCGACCAGTGCGACCGCGATGATCAGACCGACGACGTTCTCGACGCTCATGTTCCAGACTTCCCCTTCGACTGCCCTGCGTTTCCCGGGAGTTGTACGCGTGTGGCGCGCACTCTCGGAGGAGACGCCTCCCGCCGGGTCCCGCGCAGCCACTTTGACGGCTCTCTGGCACGCCGGGCGGCGATGCTGACAGGCCCTTGACGCGATCCGTACGGGCGTCGTACACGGCCCGGCACGACGAGGCGAAGGAAACGAGAACGGGCCGGGGTGGGGGGGGGGGGGGGGGGGGGGGGGCCCCCCGCCCCCCCCCCCCGCCCCCGGGCGGGCCCCCCCCCCCCCCCCCCCCCGGGGCCGGCGGGGGGGGGCCCCCGCC